>NZ_JANZKY010000014.1 GCF_025770765.1 Propionivibrio soli
TCGGCCAACTGTTCCGCAACGTCAAGGTGCTCGACTCCGGCGCCCGCGGCGCCACCACCACCTTCACCGAGCGCGGCATCGGCGACGTGCTGCTCGCCTGGGAGAACGAAGCCTTCCTGGCGGTGAAGGAACTCGGCCCCGAAAAGTTCGAGATCGTCACCCCGTCGCTCTCCATCCTCGCCGAACCGCCCGTGTCGGTCGTCGACAAGACCGTCGACAAGCGCGGCACGCGCCCCGTCGCCGAAGCGTACCTCAACTACCTATACTCCCCGGAAGGGCAGGAGATCGCCGCCAAACACTACTACCGGCCGCGCGACGAGAAGGTCGCCGCCAAGTACGCCAAGCAGTTCGCCAAGGTGAACCTGATCACCATCGATGAAGTCTTTGGCGGCTGGGACAAGGCGCAGAAGACGCACTTCGCCGACGGCGGCACGTTCGATCAGATCTACGGGGCGGCGAAGTAGGGGAGAAAATCGGGTAACGAACCGGCCGTAAGGAGAAAAAGAAAATGAACTTCCAGCAGCTCAGAATCGTGCGCGAAACCGTGCGCCAGGACTTCAACCTGACCACCGTGGCAAACACCTTGTTCACCTCGCAGCCGGGGGTCTCCAAGCACATCAAGGATCTCGAAGACGAACTTGGAATCGAGATCTTCGTGCGGCGTGGAAAACGTCTGCTCGGCCTCACCGAGCCGGGCAAGGAGTTGCTGGCGGTCGTCGAGCGCATCCTGCTCGATGCGCAGAACGTCCGCCACATCGCCGACCATTTCTCAAGCCGCGAAAGCGGCAACCTGGTGATCGCGACCACGCATACGCAGGCCCGATACGCGTTGCCAGAGGTGATCAAAGCGTTCAAGTCCGAGTATCCAAGAGTGCATCTTCTGCTGCATCAGGGAAGCCCGAAGGAGATCGCTGAGTTGGTTGTGGCTGGTGAGGCCGATATTGCGATTGCGACTGAGTCGCTGGCCAACGCCACGGAACTTGTCTCATTCCCGTATTACAGCTGGCACCACGCCGTGGTCGTACCGGCCAGCCACCCGCTCGCCGAACGTCGGGAAGTCAGTCTAGCCGAGATCGCGGATTACCCGATTGTCACCTATCACGAAGGGTTTACCGGGCGCGCGAACATCGACCGGGCCTTCGTCGACGCCGGGCTGGTCCCCGACATCGTTCTTTCAGCGATCGACGCGGATGTGATCAAGACCTATGTCGGCATCGGACTGGGGGTCGGCATTGTCGCCGCCATGGCGTACGACCCCGAGCGGGATCAGGACTTGCGGCGTATCGACGTACCCGGCCTCTTTGCCCCAAATACGACCCGCCTCGCGATCCGTCGGGGCGCTTACCTGCGCAGTTTCGCCTATGCCCTGATCGACAAACTGATCCCCGGGCTGACGGAACAGAAAATCGCCGAAGCGCTGCGCAACGAAACGCTCGGGGGAAGCGACTTCGTGATCTAGGACGCGTTGGAACGCCACGTGCCCAGCTAGTAGGAAGGGAGCGATAGAGCTTTGAGGCGCGCTAATGGATGGGGCACTTCTGGCGGAAGCGGTGAGATTCGAACTCACGAAAGGTTGCCCTTTGCCGGTTTTCAAGAACTCGTAGGCTGATTTTACGCCACTGTGCGCCTCTGGCGTAAGTTTTACGAGTTCCATGAAATCAGTGAGTTGTGCCGGATTTACATTTTGTGGGTATCTTGCCATAGCTTTACCTGGACTGCTTACGGTCTGCGTACCGAACGTCTAGGAGAAGGAAAAAATGGCAAAGCTCACGAAGACCCACATCGACAAAATCACTCTCCCCCGCAAGCGGGTATGACCTGCATTGGGACGAGCAAGACCGAGGGTTTGGCTTACGTGTTACCAAGGACGGGAAGCGCACCTACATAGTGCAAGGGCGGGTCAATGGCAAGGAGGCACGCATCGCAATCGGGGCGCATGGTGTATTCACTGTCGACCAAGCCCGCGAGGTTGCACGTGACCACCTGCGGAGCATGAGGCAGGGCATTGACCCCCGCACCGTTGCCAAGGAGCGCGCAGCCGAGACGGTAACGTTGCGCGACGTAGCAGATGTCTAAAAGCGCGACCGCCCGCTCAAGGAGAGCAGCAAGGGCGAGATCGAGCGCCATGCGACCACAACCTTTGAGGCATGGCTCAAGAAGCCCATGACGAGCATCACCCGCGAGGCGGTCACAAGGCGGTTCAACGAGATTAAGAATCACGGTCTGCGCGGCGCCGGACCCGCACCAGCTCAAGCCAATCAGGGTTTCAGCGTGCTTCGCGCCCTGTTCAACTACGCGATTCGGGAATACCGCAGGCCGGAGGGTACGGCGATCATCAAGGACAACCCCGTTGAGGTACTTCACAAGAAACGGGCTCCGGTCAAGGCCAAGACGACCCGCATACCGGACGGCACGGTTGGCGCGGTGTGGTCAGCACTCCAGCAGTGGCGCGAGGTCGCCTACAACCGCGACACCCTAGCCAGCATTGACCTTGTGATGTTGTTAATGACGCAGCAATTACAAGATGCGTCTCCGAGAACCGGCAACCGATTTGTCATGCAGCCAAGGAACGGCAAATACACTATTTGACGGACAGCGCCCATAAGCGATTGGAACTGTTCCACTTCGTCGCCGAGGGGCAGCAGCGCGTAAGCCTATTGCACGCAACCCGCAGAATTCGGCACCTGTTCAGGCACGTCAAAAAGACGATGAAGACCACTACCGCTAGTAGGTTTGATGGAATCCACCACTGGATGCGGTGCTTACCGGTAATTTGCCATATGCTGCCTTCATCACAACACACCAGCCGAGAAGAGGCCCGCTTTGCCAACTGGCAACGCCCGGAACCAGTAAGCATTCCGCGACCGACTGAAAGACGAGGGCGGCGCTCGCGTCGAATTCACCCTTAACAAAGACCTTCTCCAAGCAGTGAAGCAGGTCAGACAGAGTCTTGGGGCGAGATGTACCCGCCAAGACGGATTAACCCACTTTCTCAACCAAGGAGCATCGGCCGTGAAGACCAATCCAAGCAGAAACCGGCAGGGCTGACCGCCAGCGAAACCGCCGAGCTTGCTCAGTTCAAGACCAAGCTCATCAACGACCATCTGGACGCCCGCGAAGTGCAGGCGAACGGCGGGCCCGCTGGTGTGGTCCACAAGGCCCGCATCAACGCCATGCTGGACGCGAATAACCAGCATCGCCAGAAGTAACCCGATTCACCAACCACAAGGAGCAATCCATGAGCACCCCTGAAATGAACAAGCTGCGCGAAACCCTCACCAGCGTTATCCAGAAGCACACCGAGGCCAACGGCGGATATGACCTACTGCATCCGGAATGGCACGAAGCTGCTGCCAAGGGCGACGACGCGAAAGCCGACAACCTGATGGAAATCGAACTTGAGCGCACGCGCCGCCTGATGCAGCGTCTGGAGCTTCGCCGCGCCAGCCTTGAGCAGGGCATCGGCAGCGCCGAAGAAGTGGCCCGTGCCGCTGCTGCCGCGAAGCTCAAGGCTACCTGTGACGCTGTGCTGGCTCGCGCTACTGCCCGCCTTGCTGACCTTGAACCGCTGGCCGCTTCGGTTGCCAAGCTGGTTGATGAACTGGAAGCGGATTTTGCCGATTGGAAGGAAGCTCGCTATTACGCCACGCAGGCAGGTGCAGCGCCGGAAGGGTTGGGCAGTGTGGAGAACGACCGCCGCGTTAGCCGCCTCGTTGAATCGCTCGGCGTATCCCGTCTCCGCGTCGGTGGAGTCGCCAAAGAGATGAACCGCATCAGCATCATGTAACTGAACAGAACGGCGTAACCTGCGGCCGCGCAACGCTCCCGCATAAGTGCCTGTCTCGTTGGAACTACCAATGACACGAACAGGCAAAGATTCCCGAAACATCACATCAGCACGCGCCGTCCGCGATGCACAACGACGGGCTGAAATGGTCTCCCTCCGCCTTGAGGGTTTGACGCTCGAACAAATCGGCGAACGTATGGGCGTAGGCAAGCCCACGCGTGTCGCGTGTCATCAGCAATGCACTTGCCGCGCATACCCGCGAACCTGCCGAAGAACTGCTGGCCCTTGATCTAGGGCGCTGTGACGCTCTGCTGTCTGAGGCCATGCAGACCGACAAGGCCTTCCACCCGCTTGTGAGCGCGGGCCGTGTGGTAAGCGCCCCCATGCTGGACAGTAACGGCCAGTCAGTACGCAACCCCGAAACCGGCGACGTACTGACGCGGGTACTGGAGGACAAAGTGCCGAAGCTGGCGGCGATTGCCACAGCGGTTCGCGTCATGGAACGACGCGCCAAGCTCCTTGGCCTAGATGCAGCAACCAAGCTCCAGCAGGAAGTGACCATCACCGAGCAGGAACCCGCCTACGACCTCTGCAAGCTCGACATGAATGAAATGCACCTCTACGGCTACCTGCTGGAGAAGATGCACAACCCCGACAGTCCAGACCGCGCCGACCGCCCAAGCTGCGCGACGAAGTGCAGGCCAAGCTCACGCCCACCGAGATTGGCATCCTGCAAGCGATTTTCAAGAAGTTGGACGTGCAGTACCTCGCCGCTGACACGGTGAGCGGGCTGTATGCCCCGCCCGCACTGCAAGCCCCATAAGGAGAACGAACAATGCTCACGAAGCACACCGACCACAAGGCCCGCTCCCATTTCTTATTCGACGACGAACACAGGGCGCCAGCGGCACGCTATACGATCATCTTCGAGGGGCGGGAGGATGTGGTTATCGCTCAGCCCTTCGAGTCAGCCGCCGCTACTTGGCAGCGGGTGCTGGCGCGACTTGCTGAAAACCGCACCATCATTCGGCACGGCGCTTGGCGAGGGCGCGAGTTTCACTACGTCACCATTTATTCAGGCATCGAACCGACCGAAACGCAGCGCAAGGAACACATGCGCGACGGGATCAATGCCTGCCTGTATCAGATGGCAGACCCGGCGAGGAGCAAGGACGCCGAGTCCCGCGTGCAGGCGCTTATCGCATTGAACGACCTGCATGGGCTGAACCAGCCGCGAACGGTGTATGTGGTCGCCCTGCCCACGCTGGAACAGATCGAAGCCGAGATTGCCCCCGCGAGGTTCAACAATGACAGAGGGGCGCGATATGTTGAGCCGGCCTATTGGCCGCAGTGCGACGATAGGCGGGAGCCTGTACTTGACCCGAATTACGACCCGCCCCGCGTCATTCGGTATGTCGGCTGGCGTCCCTGCTCCTGCTGCGGCAAGAAGTTCTTTAGTCGTGACGTAGCGAGCATCCGCCTGTGTGGCCCGTGCAAGGACGGCACGCGCCGAGAAAGCTGGTAGTCCCCAACCAACCCCACTGTCAGACAGAGGCGAGGCATAGCAGTGAGTTCCTCGATAACCTAACCTCCGCAGCTTGCGGGGTGATTCCTCAGAAACCTGACGCAGCCAAGCCGCCCTAGTCGCATGACTTCGACGGGCTTGTTTTTGCCATGACAAATTATCGGCAGCAATCGGGCTAATCGTCGGCGTGTGCCGCTTTGAACATCATCAAGGCAAGCGTATTGAGGATTAGTCGAACGTCGCCTATACGAACTGACGATTGTGGGCGGCGTAGCAGGCAGCACAGGCGCTGATCGGGCATAGGGTGCTAAGGGTATTGGCGCGAGTACTGCGCGGCCTGTAGCCGCGCTATCTGCAGTAATTTGGAAGCAGTTACGGTGTTTTCGCAGCTAGTTTGCGGTATAACTGGCGTGCGATTTTATGTGAGGGCTGCTCAATCAATCTATAAAATATATAGCAACCAAGCAGGATGAAAGGCACGGATATTAGAATGAAAGGCACGGATATTATTTTGCTTAAGGTTAATAATTTGAACACAATTATCCAGGCGAGAATATGAAACAAATAGATGGAGTAGCTCCATTTTCCGATTCGATCAAGCCAGTGTTCGTGTTTCGCGGCAGCGATTTCTGAGCTAATCCAAGCGGCACACAAGATGGCGAATAAGTTTCCCGTCAAATAGAAACCTACGGCGGTGTTCATTGTGGCCCAATAGCAAAAGCTTGCAATAATGGCGACCGAGAATCTAAGTGGAACAACAGGACCCGAGTGCTTACCGCGCTCCGCCAGAGCACAACCAATAAGCCAACTGGGGAGACCAATTATCCAGTTCATACTCCAGCCATAGATGGCGGCGCTTCCGTACTGATCAGACCCCTGCCAAAGCGCGAATCCGTAAGCCACAACAAAAGCTACTGCCCACTGTAATGAGAATGGAAGCCATCTGCGATGCAGAAAAAGAAAGACGGGGTAAAGAGCGTAGTACCAGAGTTCGCAAACGATACTCCAAAGAATATAGCCGTCCACTGGATTAAAGTCAGTCAGGCCGAGTTGATATGACAGTGGCCAAGCTATAGCAGCGGGGATGGATATTCGAATAAAGCGAGCCAACCAAAAGGCACGACAAGGCAATTCTGATTTGACATACGGGGCGTGAATGCAAAATCCAGAAATAACAAAAAATGCAACTACAGCTGGGTAACCCGTAAAAATGTATTTTGCAAGCCCTGGCAATGAGGGACCCACAACATGTGCTAGGAGGACGCTTAGGGCCGCAATCGCGCGAAGTCTATCGATCCCAATAACGTAATTTGCGCTGCTCATTGTGTTATCAGTGCCTAGCCGAATCGACCCTATAAGACTTACTATCTGCTTACCGCTCTGTTTTGTTCCCGGCCCTGATTGGCACCGGGTTTGCCCTTGCATGTGGTCAGTTGCAGGGCTTTTCTTCACTTGCTTTGCACCGCGAAGAACTGCGCTAAGCCCTTGTATTTATTGGCGGAGGCGGTGAGATTCGAACTCACGAAAGGTTGCCCTTTGCTGGTTTTCAAGACCAGTGCAATCGACCACTCTGCCACACCTCCGACTCGCTACTTACAACAAATTTCAAGACCGGTGCAATCGACCACTCTGCCACGCTTCCGACGTTCCCGAGGCGACCCTCGGCAGTGGGCGCGTATCATACCACGGGGTTACAAATCGTTACCTCCAGCCTTGCAACTTGAGGCATGCTTGCTTAGTCTTACGTAAGCAGTAAAACCGTTCCTTTAGGAGGATGAATAGATGCAACCTCAGTATCAGATGACAGGTCAGGCCACTCGCGAGGTGGCGCAGCAGCAGAACAAGGTCTTGCGCAATACCTACATGTTGCTCGCACTGTCCATGGTGCCGACGGTCATTGGCGCGTTGCTCGGCGTTCAGCTCGGGTTCTCGCTGTTTGCCGGCAGCCCGCTGATGTCGTTCGTAGTCTTCCTGGCAATTGCGTTCGGCTTCATGTGGGGTATCGAGCGGACGAAGGACAGCGCGATGGGCGTCGTCCTGTTGCTTGGCTTCACGTTCTTCATGGGGCTCATGCTTTCGCGCATCTTGCAGGTAGCGCTCGGTTTCTCGAACGGCGCTTCGCTGATCGCGACGGCGGCAGGCGGCACGGGCGCGATCTTCTTCACGCTGGCCGGTATCGCGACCGTGACGAAGCGGGATTTCAGCTCGCTGGGCAAGTTCCTGTTTGTCGGCGTCGTGGTGATTCTGCTGGCAGCGCTGGCCAACATCTTCTTCCAGATTCCGGCCCTTGCGCTGACGATCTCGGCGGCCGCCGTGCTGATCTTCTCGCTGTACATCCTGTACGACATCAGTCGTATCGTGCATGGCGGTGAGACGAACTACATCACGGCGACGCTGGCGGTCTACCTGGACGTCTACAACATCTTCGTGAGCCTGCTCAACCTGCTGATGGCCTTCAGCGGTAATCGCGACTGACGCGAACCATATTACCGGCCGCGGGGCGATCGTTCCGCGGTTCGGCAGAAAGACGAAGGGCGGCGAAAGCCGCCCTTTTTTATTGCTATTGCGCGAGGAACTCGGGGCCTTGCATCATCCTTGACCCGCGCCTTCCCGCCGTCTCCGAAAAGGTGACTTCGTGACGCGGCAGGTCGTCGAGGGTCAAAGGGGACGCCAGTGCTCCAAGCCCGGTCAATTCGTAGCCACGTTCCACCCAACCTGCGAGCAACCGGGCAAAGACGCTCGGGAACTTCATTCCTTCGAGTTCGGCACGCAGGGTGAAGACGTGGTCCCCAGGAATTGCACTCGATAGCTGCAGTATCCGATCGGCCGCCTGGTCAGCCGAGAAGGAAGGCTCCAGCGCCAAGATCTCGTCGATGGTCGGCAGCGTCGTCGGAATCTGCGGGCATAGGACGATCTCCCCGTCGATGACCGGAATGAAGGGGTGGCTGCCGTGGCAATCGCTTGCGTACGCGAAGCCGAACCGCTGCGTCAGGCGCAACGCGTGACGGTTGGTCCGCCATCCCGGGGCGGCGTACGCCGTAGGAAGCGATCCGAAGAGTTCGGCGTATCGCTTGCAGCCTTCACCGAATTGCCACCCGACCCAACTGTTGTCGGCACGTTCGATGTTGCGTTCCCAAAGGGCGCGGTTCCAGGCGTGGAGCCCCGTCTCAAAGCCGGCCTCCGCCACTTTGCGTAAAGTCTCGGCGCAGCGCGTACCAATGTCGGGTGACGGAAAGAGAACGCCATAGAGGCGCGTGCTGCGATCATAGTATTGCGCTAATGAATACCCCCGCGCTTCCTTGCCGCTGGAGTCCTTGCCGAGCGAAAAGAAGAAGGTTCCCGGCGTTCCGTGTTTCGACAATTGCTCGGTTAGGGCGGGGACGCCGACAAGCGTGCCGCGATAAGTGTCGACGTCGATCTTGAGCGCAATGTGTTTCATTGGCGAGGAAAGTCTCGTTTCTGTTCTTTAGTATTTCGGATTATCAACAAACCTATTCCGCGAACCCGGTGAAGTAGTCCTATACCGCGTCCGGGGGGTGCCGCTCAGGCGAAGAGCAGGGCGGCCGCAGCCTTTCGTCCTTCGCTGACCAGCACGTTGAATGTTCGGCAGGCTGCCTGAACGTCCATGACCTCAAGGCCCTTCTGAACCTTGGCAAGCGGTCGCATGAGTCGGGGCTCGGGAAAACGGAGCTGGTTACCGGTGCCGAGCAGGATGATCTCGACCTCGAGCGCGGCAAGGGCTTCGATGTCGGATTCGGCCAGTGTTTCAAAGGTCGCCGACGTCCAATCGGTGATCACGCGGTCGGGTAGAACGATAAGGTTGCTGGTGTGGCGCATGGCGTTGACACTGACATAACCTTCGCCATACGCGGTGAAAACGTTGCGGCTTTCGGCCTGGATAACCTGCAGCTTCATAATTTGCGGCGCGAAATGCGGTAAAGTTACGATTATATCTTGTTGCAGGATTTGGTTCGGAGGCGCGCAGTTCCGTGCTTCCGGTGGCTGCGAACTGTGAGCGGAAAGGACGGTTTGCCTTCGGGCAACCGCGAGGTTGAAAGCGATGAAAACCATTCGGAAATCGAACAAGCTGGCTGACGTGTGTTATGACATTCGGGGACCGGTCCTCGAACAGGCGCGCAGAATGGAGGATGAGGGGCAAAAGATCATCAAGCTGAACATCGGTAATCTGGCCGCCTTCGGCTTCGATTCGCCCGAGGAAATACAGCTCGATATGATTCGCAACCTGCCCAACGCCGCAGGCTATTCGGATTCGAAAGGAATCTTCGCCGCACGCAAGGCCGTCATGCATTACACGCAGCAGAAGGGCATCAAGGGCGTGACGCTCGAAGACATCTATATCGGCAATGGCGTTTCCGAACTGATCGTCATGTCGATGAACGCATTGCTCAATGCAGGCGACGAAGTTCTGGTGCCGGCGCCCGATTACCCGCTGTGGACCGCGGCCGTCAGCCTCTCCGGCGGTACCCCGCGGCATTACCTGTGCGACGAGGGCAGTGGCTGGCTGCCCGATATCGAGGACATGCGAGCCAAGATTACCCCGAACACGCGTGCGATCGTCGTCATCAACCCGAACAATCCAACGGGCGCCTTGTACCCGGATAGCATTTTGCTCGAGATCATCGAGCTGGCGCGTCAACACGATCTCATCATTTATGCGGATGAGGTGTACGACAAAATTATCTACGACGGCGGTACGCATACCGCCGTCGGCTCGCTGTCGGAAGACGTGGTGACGATTAGCTTCAACGGGCTCTCGAAAAATTACCGCTCGTGCGGCTACCGCGCCGGGTGGATGGTGGTCTCCGGCGATTTGCGGAATGCGCGCGACTACATCGAGGGGCTCGATATGCTGGCGTCGATGCGGCTGTGCGCCAACGTCCCGGGGCAATACGGGATTCAAACCGCGCTTGGTGGTCATCAGAGCATCAACGAACTGGTTGCACCGGGCGGACGAATGCGGAAGCAACGCGACCTCGCGCACGAGCTGATCACGGCGATTCCGGGTGTGACGTGTGTCAAGCCGAAAGCAACGCTGTATATGTTTCCGCGGCTCGATCCGAAGCTTTATCCGATCACCGATGACCAGGCCTTTATCGCCGAGTTGCTGCGTGAAGAACGTGTTCTGCTGGTGCAGGGCACAGGCTTCAATTGGCCAAACCCGGATCACTTCCGTCTGGTTTTCCTGCCGCACGAAGATGACCTGCGCGAGGCGGTCAGCCGCGTGGCACGCTTCCTCGAAGGCTATCGCAAACGGTTCAGCGTATGACCCTGCGCGCCATTGCCGTTACGGACGATGCGGGGAGTGTGATCGAACCGGAGTGGCTGGCGCGCGCGGAACCGGTGCATCGGCAACTGCGCCCGCAGCTGCCGGCAGATTACGCAGGCCGTCTTGCCCGGGTTTTTGCGAACGGTGCCCACCTCGCCGTAGTGGCCGACGGTGAGGTCGTAGTGTGTGTTGCCGTGTGGCGCTTGATCGAGAACACCTACGAAGGGCGTCGCCTCTATGTCGACGATCTGGTCAGCGATGAAACGCGGCGTTCACAAGGTGCCGGAAAGCTGATGCTCGACTGGCTAGAAGGCCGTGCACGCGCTCTGGGCGCCGACGTTCTCGCGCTCGACTCCGGGGTGCAGCGCGCAAGGGCGCACCGTTTCTATTTCCGTGAAGGGCTTCATATTTCCTCGTTTAGTCTAAAGAAAGTACTGAAATGAAAGCGATCAACGTTGGGCTTCTTGGCATCGGTACCGTCGGTGGCGGCACCTTCACCGTTCTCAAACGCAATGCCGAGGAGATAACGCGTCGCGCCGGACGTCCGATCCGGATTTCAGTCGTCGCCGACAAGAATCTGGAGCTCGCCCGGAAAGCCACCGAAGGGACATGCAAACTGACCGACGATGCCTTTTCGGTCGTTTCCGACCCCGACATCGATATCGTGGTCGAACTCATCGGCGGCTATGGGGTTGCCAAGGATCTCGTCCTCAAGGCCATCGAGAACGGCAAGCACGTCGTTACAGCCAACAAGGCGCTGTTGGCGACCCACGGCAACGAGATCTTCTCCGCCGCTCAAGACAAAGGCGTCATGGTGGCCTTCGAGGCAGCCGTCGCTGGTGGGATTCCCATCATCAAGGCCTTGCGTGAGGGGCTTACGGCTAACCGGATCGAATGGATCGCCGGGATCATCAACGGAACGACGAACTTCATTCTTTCCGAGATGCGCGACAAGCGTTTGCCGTTTGACGTCGTGCTCAAAGAGGCACAGCGGCTCGGATATGCCGAGGCTGACCCCGCCTTCGATGTGGAGGGCATCGATGCTGCGCACAAGCTCACGCTCATGAGCGCGATCGCGTTCGGCACCCGTACAGCTTTTGAAAAGGCGCACGTCGAGGGAATCACCAAACTTGAAGCGGCCGACATCAAGTATGCAGAGCAACTCGGGTATCGCATCAAATTGCTCGGCATTACGAAGCGGACGCCCGAAGGGGTCGAGTTGCGGGTGCATCCGACATTGATTCCTGCGAAGCGGCTGATTGCCAACGTAGAGGGCGCGATGAACGCCGTACTCGTCAAGGGCGATGCCGTTGGCGCAACCCTTTACTATGGCAAGGGCGCTGGCGCCGAGCCCACGGCTTCTGCCATCATTGCCGACCTCGTAGACGTAACCCGGATGCACACAGCCGACCCCGGGCATCGCGTTCCGCATCTCGCATTTCAGCCGGACGCCGTGATGGATCTGCCGGTCCTCCCGCTATCCGAAGTGGTGACGAGTTATTACCTGCGCCTGCGGGTGGAGGACAAGCCGGGCGTTCTCGCCGACATCACGCGTATCCTGGCCGATCAACAGATATCGATCGATGCCATGATTCAGCGCGAACCGGACGAGGGCGAGGAACAGACCGACATCATCATGCTCACGCACCGTACGCGCGAAAAGAATATCGATGCGGCGATCGCCAAGATCGAGGGGCTCGCCGTCGTCAAGGGCAAGATCACGCGGCTGCGGCTCGAAGAACTCCTGTAGGGGGCGATTCGTTTCGAGTTAGTTTGCCGGCGGGGCGCCGAGCGTACTTCGCGTGTGGCGCCGGCTGGCTTTGTCTTGCCCGACACCCCCTCTTTGTATCTCCGGCGTGTCGCCTGCCGACGCCTGCCACCGCCAAGCCTCACAGCTCCGATCTATGCCGGAGCTTAAGGGGCGTTCTTTAGTTTCTTATGGTTAATCAGCGGCTTATGTCGTCTTCTTAAAAAAAACTTCAAGATTTTCCGCTCTTTTCCGTAGAATACTGCACCTGCCCGCCAAGTGACGGACAACGGAGAAGAATAATGAGGCGCAACGACTTTCCATCCTCCATGCACTCCAATCGGCTCGCGTCCCGGCGACTACACCGCCGCGCGGCGTCGTCGATGCCGCCAACATGCCAGAGCGAAACTCGGCCACAGGCCGCCCCGGCCACCGTTGTCGGATTACCTGAAACCGTGGTTCGTGAAGCCGGAATGTTCGAACTGCTGGCCGCCGAGTTGAGGATCGCCGAACTTGAAGCGGAGCTGGCCAAAGCGCGCGATGCGGCGTGCATCGATCCCCTGACAGGCGCGTTGAATCGACGCGGTTTTGCGCAGGCGAGCGAACGGGAACTGGCGCGAGCGCGCCGTACCGGACAGCCCGTTTGCATCGCGTACATCGACCTCGATGATTTCAAGCAGTTGAACGACACATTCGGCCACCTTGCCGGCGATCGGGCGCTCGTTCATTTTGTCGAGTCGCTGCATCGCTCGATGCGTCCTTCGGATGTCCTTTGCCGCCTGGGTGGGGAGGAGTTTGTCGTCATGCTTGCCGGCGCTGAGTTGCCGGATGCGGCGGCTGTCGTTGCGCGTTTCTTACGCGATTTTTCCGCGCACACGATCCTTGGCACCGGGTGTACGATGACTTTCAGTGCCGGTGTTGTTGCCTACGCGCCCGGTGAATCGCTCGAATCGGCAATCCAGCGTGCCGATGCCGCGACCTACGAAGCCAAGAAGGCTGGCAAGAATCGCGTCGTCATGCGTTGAGTGCGTCGGCGGAGCGTTCCTCCGCACATGGTAAACTCGGGGCCTTTCACGCATCCGTTCCGTAGGCCCATGCGCTACATTTCGACTCGCGGCGATTCGCCGAAATCGCAAACCAAATCCTTTTGCGAAATCCTGCTGGGCGGCTTGGCTCCCGATGGTGGCTTGTATCTTCCGGAAGCCTATCCGACGGTCTCGCGGGCAGAACTCGATGCCTGGCGCCACCTTTCCTACGCGGACTTGGCGTTCGCCGTGCTATCAAAGTTCATCGACGATATCCCGCCGGCAGACCTCAAAGCGCTAACCCGGAAGACTTACACCGCCGAGGTTTACTGCAACGCACGGCCCGGTGACGACGCCAATGAGATTACGCCCTTGCGCTGGCTCGAACCGGGGTTGGGGATCCTCGAACTGTCGAACGGCCCGACCCTGGCGTTCAAGGATATGGCGATGCAGATGCTCGGAAACCTGTTCGAGTATGTGCTGGCCCGGGAAGGTGAGGAGATCAACATCCTCGGCGCGACATCGGGGGACACAGGCTCGGCGGCCGAATACGCAATGCGGGGCAAGCGCGGCATTCGGGTTTTCATGCTTTCGCCGCATGGACGGATGAGCCCGTTCCAGCGTGCGCAAATGTACTCGCTGCCCGACCCGAACATCTACAACATTGCCGTGCGCGGGATGTTCGACGACGCTCAGGACATCGTGAAGGCGGTGTCAAACGATGCGGCATTCAAGGCTAAGTATCGCATCGGGGCCGTTAACTCCATCAATTGGGCCCGCGTGGCCGCGCAGGTCGTTTACTACTTCAAGGGGTATCTGGCCGCCACCCGGTCTGCTGACGAGCCGGTCGATTTCGCGGTGCCGTCGGGGAATTTCGGCAACATCTGCGCCGGTCATGTCGCCCGCATGATGGGATTGCCCATCGGGCAACTCGTGATGGCGACGAACGAGAACGACGTGCTCGACGAATTTTTCCGAACAGGAGTGTATCGACCGCGTACGCCGCAACAGACGTTTACCACCTCCAGTCCGTCGATGGACATTTCGAAGGCGTCGAACTTCGAACGTTTCGTTTTTGATCTCGTCGGGCGCGAGCCAAGTGTCGTGCGCGACTTGTGGTCCAGGATCGACGCCGGCGAGGGTTTCGATCTTTCGAAAACACCGTATTTCGTTGATCTTCCGAGGTTCGGCTTCGTTTCCGGCTCAAGCCGCCATGCCGACCGCGTGGAGACTATCCGCCGTGTCTTCGACACTTACGGCGTGACAGTCGACACCCATACAGCCGACGGCCTGAAAGTCGCCTTCGAAAAACGCCGGCCCGGGATACCAATGGTGGCGCTCGAAACGGCGCTTCCGGCAAAGTTCGAGGAGGCGATCGTCGAGGCGCTCGGGCGGAAACCCGAGCGGCCGCGCTCGATGGAAGGGCTTGAGAGCTTGCCGCAGCGCGCCGAGGTGATGGACGTCGATCCGGAAGCCGTAAAACGCTATATCGTCGAACAGTTGGCTCGTTGAGACCGCAAGCAGCATTCGAAACGCAAAGGGCGCTAAAAGCGCCCTTTGTTCTATCGATCAGCGGTCGATCCGATCTAGAGATAAATGACGGCGGGGAATACCGCCGCCGCAAGTACGAGAACAAGCCACTCCAGATTGTTCCTGGCCAGGAAGCCAGTGAAATGCAGTACTAGTATCGTGATCGCAACCACGTAAAACAGCGCAAACAGCATATCGGAACGCCCCTTATCTGCTCATCGCAAGCCGAGCGTCGCCCAGCTGCTCCCCGCGTCCTAGTTTTTCATTACAAATTATAGCGACGGTTGCGTGAGCGCGATGTGAGATATTTCTCGCGTCCTCACGACTTTCCACATGACTGTATGCGGAAAGTATGAGGTGCCTTGTCCTATCCTTCGAAGCGCATCGAAAGATCGAGAGCGCGCACGTCTTTCGTGAGGCTCCCGATCGATATCCGGTCAACGCCCGTTTCGGCGATTCCGCGTACTGTTTCCAAATTCACGTTGCCCGATGCTTCGAGTATGGCGCGCCCACCGGAAATCTGGACGGCCTCGCGCATCTGGTCCAAAGACATGTTGTCGAGAAGGACCATCTTGGCTCCGGCGTCCAAGGCTTGGCGCAATTCGTCGAGCGTTTCGACTTCGACCTGGATGAACGAACAGCGCCCACTGGCTTCGGCTACCGATGTCGCCTGAGCCATCGCGGCGGCAATGCTGCCGGCTGCCAGAATATGGTTTTCCTTCACGAGGATGGCATCGTACAGCCCGAGCCGGTGATTGCCGCCCCCTCCGCACTTGACGGCGAATTTCTGCGCCAGACGTAGGCCCGGAAGTGTTTTACGCGTGTCGACGATTTGCGCGCGGGTTCCAGCAACGGCGTCGACGTATTGGCGTGCCTTGGTCGCGACTCCTGAAAGCAGCTGGAGAAAATTGAGCGCCGTCCGTTCCCCCGTTAGCAGCGCACGGGCTGGGCCTTCCAGGAAGCACAACTCTTGGTTCGGAGCGATGCTCTCTCCGTCCTTGGCTTGCCAGCGGATGGTGATTGCTGGGTCGAGCGATTGAAAACAGCAATCGAACCAAGCCGTTCCGCATAAAACGGCCTGCTCCCTCGAAATGACCGTGGCCCGTTTAGTGAGTTTCCCCGACACCAGCTGTGCTGTGAGATCACCAGCTCCTACGTCTTCGGCGAGGGCGGCGGCGATATTGCGCTCGATTTCCGAAGCGAGATCGGTGGCGGGAGTGGGGGCGAAGAGTGTGGTCATGGTATGCGAAAGCGCTTGTGGCGGAATCGAAGATTCTACCATCGCCGTTGCACCTCTTTCGGCGCAAGGCGCATGTTGCCGAATGCCAGCCGGTATGAGTTCTCTTCGGACTTCTTCCGAGCAACAAGACGGACAGGAAACGTTGAGGGTTCACCAGCAGTATCCCGTTTGTGGGATGACGGGTTCGAAACCCCGCTTTGGAACAAGGACCGTTACGTGGGGCCGATCAGCGCTTGTCGGGTTAGGCGGGTGCCATCCCACCTCAACACCTCACCACGATGTTCGTGCCAGTCGGACAGTACCCAGCGCTCGACGTGGATACCGTCGACGAGGTGAGCGTGCGTCGCCGGTCGGTGCGTATGACCGTGGATCAGAGTGGCATAGCCGCGGGTGCGCAGAAAGTCTTCCGTTTCGGCAGTGTTGACGTCCATAACGCAGGCGTCTTTCTCCCGCTTCTTGTCTTCACTTTGCCGCCGCATTGCAACGGCGATCGCCTTGCGCTCCGCGAGCGGTTTGGAAAGAAAGGCGGCGCGCCAAGCGGAATCGCGGACTTGCGCGCGAAACGCCACGTATTCCGCGTCGTTGGTGCACAGAATGTCTCCGTGCGAGAGAACGAACTGCCATCCATCCGCCGACAGGACAAAAGGATCGGGGACCAATCGAACGCCGCTGCGTTTTTCAAAGAGGGTGCCAAGCAGGAAATCCCGGTTGCCGTGCATGACCGAAACCTGGACGCCGCGTCCGGCCAACGAGCGCAGTCCATCGGCGACAGCCCGCTCGCAGGCTGCTTCCGGGTCATCCAGGTAATCGTCGCCGGGCCATGCTTCGAACAGATCGCCGAGGATGAACAGTTGGTCGGCCGACAGCGCTTCGTGTTCGAGATAATCGAGAAAGATGCGTGTGGCATCGGACGCCTGCGCCGAAAGGTGCAGGTCCGAAATGAAATGGATCACTGTCCCTGCACCGTTTGTGAAGTCTTAGCAGACTTCAGCGCGCTCGATGATGACGTCTTCCTTCGGTACGTCTTGATGGAAACCGGAGTTTCCGGTTTTCACATTCTTGATCTTGTCCACCACCTCCGTACCTTCGACAACTTTGCCGAACACGCAGTAGCCCCAGCCATTGCCGTTGGGCGACTTGAAGTTCAGGAAGTCGTTGTCGACGACGTTGATGAAGAACTGCGCCGTGGCCGAATGCGGATCGCCGGTACGGGCCATGGCGATGGTGTAGGCATCGTTCTTCAGTCCGTTGTCGGCTTCGTTCTTGATCGGAGCCTCACAGGGCTTCTGTTTCATCCCCGGTTCGAAACCTCCGCCCTGGATCATGAAGCCTGGGATGACGCGATGGAAGACGGTGTTGTCATAGTGCCCGGCTTCCACGTAGGAGATGAAGTTCTTGACCGTCTCCGGGGCCTTTTCGGCGTCGAGTTCGAGGGCAATGACGCCGAAATTGGTGTGCAGCTTGATCATGAGGTTTCCTTATTTCTTGTCCGAAAGCACTTTGACTGATTGAATGGTGACGGGTTCGAGCGGCACATTCTGATGCGGTCCGCGATTGCCGGTGGGGATCTTCGCGATCTTGTCGACAACGGCCATACCCTGAACAACCTTCCCGAACACTGCGTACCCACCGCCGTTCAAGGGGTAATCAAGTTGCCCGGAGTTGTCGACGAGATTGATGAAGAATTGCGAGGTGGCTGAATCAGGATCGCCTCGACGTGCCATGGCGATCGTTCCGCGCGAGTTCTTGAGGCCGTTCTTGGCCTCGTTGGGAATCGGGTTTCCCGTTGTTTTCTGTTCCATTGTCGGCGTAAACCCACCGCCCTGAATCATGAAGCCGTCGATCACGCGGTGGAAGGTGGTGCCGTTGTAGAAACCTTCGTTGGCGTAACGAAGGAAGTTTTGGACTGTCTTCGGCGCCTTTTCCGAGTCGAGATCGATGACGACCGTTCCGGCGCTCGTCTGCATCTCGATCGTCGGCGCAGCAAGAACGGCCATCGAGAATGCCAAGGCGGATAGCGTCAAAGCGTATTTCGTCATCAAGCAGCTCCTTCGAAAATGATTTTCCATGCGCCGTCCTCGCGAATCCAGTACTGGCGCTTCTTCATTTGGTTGTTGAGGTTGTTGCTTTGGTAATCCTGCTCGAACGTAACGACCACGAGTTCGTCCTTGCCGGGGTCCCGGAACATCGACAGGTTTGACAGCTTGATCTTGATCCAATCCTTGCTCGCGTTAACCTGCCGCTTTTGTTTCGCGTACTGCTCAAGATCCTGGTCGCTGGAACGGAAGTTCTTCGAGTAGTGCCGTAGGTACCGGTCGATGTCCTTGCTTTCCCAATCGCTGCGCCAAGTCTCGATAGCCTTGTTCAGCGTGCGGCGCTCATTTTGCCAGTCGTCGAACGAAAGCCACTCGATCGAGTTGCTGATGATCACCGGCGTCAGTCCGATCTGCAGATTCTTCGCCAAAGCCTCAAGGTCTGCATTGGACAGCACGACACAGCCATCCGAGGCTTTCGGAGGGCGCGAATACGTGTCGGACGGGGTTCCATGCAGCCAAATGCCATGACCGTTGCGCCCCTGCCGTTTGTCCCATTCATTCGGGTAGTTGATCGGGAACGCACCACTGCCGTAGAAGTCGCCGACTTTCTTCGGCGAAAGGCTCGACGTGACGTGATAGACCCCGGTCGGCGTTCTCTTGTCGCCTTCGCGGGTCTTGTCCGCTCCGAGCTTTCCGTGCGAGATGTAGTAGTCGGCGACGAAGCGCGGGCGGCCCGAAGCGGTGTCGTTCTGGTAAAGGTACAGTCGAGCTTTTTGCGTATCAACGACTACCGCGTATTTCTGATCGGGCGGCATCTGCATCAGGTACCGCGGAACATACTCCATCGCCGCCGACCGATTGCGGTAAGCCTTCAGCCGGGCGATGGCTTCATCGCGCAGGTCCGCGAGTTTATCGGGCGGAGCGTTGCTTACGTTTCCGAACGTCGATAGCGGCATGCTGCGCGCAAGCAGTATGTCGCCCTTGATCAGATGCGCGAGGCGGAAAGTCGGGTATTGCTTGAGCAAGCCTTCGGTCAGGCTGAGTGCGTTGTCGAGCCGGTTTTTCTCGATTTCGTCGAAGATGCGCGAGAGCTGTGGTTCAAGTCCGGAATCCGAAAAAACCGTCGCTCCGGAACCCTGGCCGGCAACGACAGACGGATTGGCGGGGCAAAGAAGAACCAAGGCGACGGCGAACGTCGCCTGAGCCGCCCGGAGCGTTAGCCGACGCGTTCTTGCTGAATGAGCCATTTGCCCCCGGATTTTACGAAAACCACGGTCTTGCTGGCCGATGACTTAAGCGTAGACGACGTGTATTGCTGACGAAACTTCACCGTCGCCTTGTCGTCGGCAACGGAGACCTTGATATCGCTGACTTCCACTTGCAACTTGCCGGGCTTGTCGATGCGCTTTGCGCGTTCGGCTTCCCAGGCCTTGCGTGGCATGCCATCGGGCGTGCGGAAATCGCTGGCGTAGTAGCTCAGGTACGCTTTCACGTCCTTGCGCGACCAGGCGTTAGCCCAACCCTGCAATGCTTTTGTCACTTCCGCTTCGACAGCCGGCGCAACGTCCGGTTTTTCTACCGCCTTGGGTTCCGGAGTCTTCGTTTCCGGAGCCTTGGCTTCAGGGGGCGCCTTGGTTTCCGTCGCCTTTGGCTCAGGGGCCTTTGCTTCGGCGACCTTCGTTTCGGGCGCCTTCGTAGCGGCTGGTTCCGGATTCTTTTCGGCGGGCTTGGGTTCCTGCGCCGCAACAGGCGAAGTCGTAGCCTTCGTCTCCGAGCTGATGCCCGATCCCGCTTTGCCGCTCGTCCCGGGCTTCGCCGACGTGCTGATGAGTTCCTTGATCATCGAGAGCTTGGTTTGCGTAGCGCGGTTCGATGAGTCGAGCTGCAGGGCCTTGTCGTACGCTTGGCTTGCGAGCTTCGCATACACATCGCCCAGGTTCTCGTGAGCGATGGAATAGCTCGGGTGCGTGCGAATTGCCATCTCCAGTGCTGTGCGCGCCTTGTCGTATTGCTTTTGCTGCGCGTAGAGAACGGCAAGATTGTTGTAGGGCTCGGGAAGCTCCGGGAAGTCTTCGGTCAGTTTGGTGAAAACGGCAATTGCGTCCGCCGTACGGCCCATCTCTGTGAGAATCAGCCCCTTGAGAAAGCGGCCTTGGGCATCCTTGGGTTTCGTCGCGATGTAAGCGTCGGCTTTTTCCAGCGCCTGCGGCATCTGGCCTTGCTTCATCAGGCGTTGGACGTCGGGGAGCGTCTGTGCGTTGGCGAACGTCACTGAAGCGCTCAGAAGCAAACCGACCAGAATGGCTGAAACGCGCGCCAGCGAAGGCGTTTCGGGGAGCGAATGCATCGTTATGGTATACTTCTGCGAAGTTGGTTACTTAACCTGCGGATTCTAGCAAGAAGCGCGTCGAATCCAAAGTTTTCCTGATGCCCCGTACGCTGGCGAATCTGCGCGGGGCGCCACCGAGTCAAGTAAAGAATATGCTCAAAATCTACAACTCCCTGGCCAGGGAAAAGCAGGATTTTGTCCCGATCGAACCCGGCAAGGTGCGCATGTACGTCTGCGGTATGACCGTGTACGACTACTGCCATCTCGGGCATGGCCGGGTTCTTGTCGTGTTCGACGTAGTGCAGCGCTGGCTTAAGGCGAGCGGGTATGACGTCACCTATGTTCGCAACATTACCGACATCGACGACAAAATCATCAAGCGTGCCGCGGAAAACAGTGAAACGATCGGTCAGCTGACTGAACGCTTCATCCGGTTCATGGACGAGGATGCTGCGGCGCTCGGCGTTGAAAAGCCGACGTACGAACCGCGAGCCACGCAGTACGTGCCGCAGATGCTCTCGCTGATCGGCCAGCTCGAGTCGAAGGGTCTGGCCTACAAGGCGACCGACGGCGACGTGAACTTCTCCGTACGCAAGTTTCCGAGTTACGGCAAGCTTTCTGGCAAGTCACTGGACGACCTGCGCGCCGGTGAGCGTGTCAATGTGGATCTTGCGAAACAGGATCCGCTCGACTTTGTGCTCTGGAAACACGCAAAAGAAGGCGAGCCGTTCTGGGAATCGCCTTGGGGACACGGCCGTCCCGGCTGGCATATCGAGTGCTCGGCGATGAGTTCCGACATTCTCGGCAAGCAGTTCGATATCCACGGAGGCGGGCAGGATCTGCAATTCCCGCACCACGAGAACGAGATTGCACAGTCGGAAGGCGCGCACGATTGCCGCTTCGTGAATTACTGGATGCACAACGGTTTCGTACGCGTCGATAACGAGAAGATGTCCAAATCGTTGGGCAATTTCTTCTCCATCCGCGAAGTGCTCAAGAAGTACGACGCGGAAGTTGTGCGCTACTTCATCCTGCGGGCGCATTACCGCAGCCCGCTCAATTACTCGGATGTGCATTTGGACGATGCCCGACAATCGCTGGTGCGGCTTTATACCGCCCTGAAAGCGGTGAAAGGCGAAGACTGCACGGTCGATTGGGAAGAAGCCCACGCGCGGCGCTTCCGCTTGGCGATGGACGACGACTTCAATACGCCCGAGGCGTGCGCGGTATTGTTTGATCTTGCCGCTGAAGTGAACCGTAGCAAGTCCCCGAAACTTGCCGGTCAGTTGCGTGCGTTGGCGGGGATTCTTGGTCTCCTGAGGCGCGACCCGCAGGCTTTCCTGCAAGCGACCCCAGGCGGTGCAAGTGAAGGCTCGGCGGAAGGCGAGTTCGCTCCGGAAAAGATTGAGGCAATGATCGCCGAAAGAGTAGCCGCCAAGAAAGCGAAGAACTTCGCCGAGGCCGACCGCATCCGTAGTGCGCTACTCGCTGCGGGGATTGTTCTGGAAGACACCGCGCAGGGCACCAACTGGCGACGGGCCTAGGCTACTCCGGTGATGGAAAAGCTTCGTGTTTGCACGGCGTGGCGTGGCGGCGAGGAGTGTCTGGCCTGTGACGGCCGGGAAAATGCATTCTTCGCCGGTCTGCCTCCGGATGTTGTCGGCTGCCTGCACGTCGATGTGAACAACACCGCCGTTCAGGGCGGTGAAGTGCTCTATGAGCCGGGAACCAAGCCTGAGCAGGTTTGGGTCTTGCGGACCGGTGCCGTCAAATTGCTCTCTTCGTCATGGGACGGGACGCCGCGGATCGTGCGTGTTCTCAAGGCAGGCGATGTGGCTGGGCTCGAGGCGCTCCTCTCGGGCAAATACGCGCACACCGCGCTTACGGTCGGTACCGTGCATTCGTGCCGGATTCCGCTGCCGGCGGTCGAAGACCTGTGCCTTCAGTATCCCGGTTTCCAATGGAACCTGATGAAGCAACTGCAGGGCGCCGTGCAGGAAACGGAGCAATGGCTGGTCGACATGGCGAGCGCGGGGACGAGCGCGCGCGTGCGCATGGCGCGCTTGCTTCTTCGTTTGCGCGATGGCGAAAGCAGCCGGATTCACAACTTCACGCGTGAGGAACTGGGCCTGATGCTGGGCATTGCACTAGAGACGGCGAGCCGCATCATCGCCGCCTTCGTACGTGAGAAGCTCTTGGTTCGCCGCGAGCCGGGCAGCCGTTTCTACGATGCGGACATCGTGCGGCTTGAGCGTATCGCCAGAGGCAGCTGACAGCCGGGAAGTGAATTGCGGTGAGGGCCTCTGCGGGTTTTGATATCTAGGGTTCGGATAATAAAAAAGGCCGGCTAAATGCCGGCCTTTTTTATTTGTTGTCCGCCAGATCGGATCTACGGTCAAGCCGTTGATGAGCCGAATCGCGAGACCCCAGCTTTATCTCCATCAACCCGCAAAGAACTCCCGCGCCTTGTCCATCCACGACTTGGCGCGCGGGTTGTGCTCGGCTTCGTTTTCCTTGCTGCTCTCCTCGAGTTCGCGCAGCAGCTCCTTCTGACGCTCGGTGAGATGGACGGGGGTTTCGACGACGACATGGCAGAGCAAGTCGCCGTGCGCGTGGCTGCGCACACCCTTGATCCCCTTGCCGCGAAGCCGGAAGACACGCCCTGATTGGGTCTCGGCCGGAATCTTGATCTTGGCGGCGCCATCGAGCGTCGGGATATCGATCTCTCCACCGAGCGCGGCCGTCGTAAAGCTGATCGGCATCTCGCAATGCAGGTCATTCTGCTCCCGCTGGAACACAGTGTGCGGCTTCAGGTGAATCTGCACGTAGAGGTCGCCGGACGGTCCGCCGTTGATTCCATGCTCGCCTTCTCCGGAAAGCCGGATGCGATCACCTTCGTCCACGCCCGCAGGAATCTTGACCGCCAACGTCTTGTGCTGCTTGACTCGGCCGGCGCCGTGGCAACTACCGCACGGCTCCGCGATGAACTTGCCGCTTCCGTGGCACTTCGGGCAGGTCTGTTGGATCGAGAAGAAACCCTGCTGCAAACGTACTTGACCGCTACCCTGGCAGGTCGGGCAGGTCTTCGGCTGCGTACCGGCCTTGGCGCCAGAGCCTTTGCACGAGTCGCAGACCTCCATCGTCGGGATGCGGATCTTCGTTTCCGTCCCAAAGGCCGCCTGCTCGAGCGTGATTTCAAGGTTGTAGCGCAGATCGGCGCCGCGATAGACGTTTGACCGGCCGCCGCGCGAGGCGCCGCCGCCGAAGATTTCGTCGAAGATGCCGCCAAAAGCGTCGGAGAAGCCGCCGGCACCGAAACCGCCGAAACCACCGCCCATCCCGCTCTGCGGATCCACGCCGGCATGGCCGTACTGGTCGTACGCCGCCCGTTTCTGGTCGTCCGAGAGAATCTCGTACGCTTCCTTGGCTTCCTTGAAGTGCTCTTCGGCCTTGGGATTATCCGGATTGCGATCCGGGTGATGCTTCATGGCCAGCTTGCGGTAGGCCTTCTTGATTTCGTCTTCCGAGGCGTCACGGTTGACGCCGAGAACCTCGTAATAGTCGCGCTTTGCCATGGGGCTTTCGAACTAAAGGGAAAGGGGCGAGGGCGCGATTATACGCCCTCGCCCAGAACGGCCGATGCCTTACTTCTTGTCTTTGACTTCCGTGTACTCCGCGTCGACGACGTCGCCATCGTCCTTCTTCGCTTCGCCAGCGCCGGCGGCTCCCGCGCCTGCGCCCGCCGCACCGGCATCGGCTCCGCCAGCTTGCGCCTGCTGCTTGGCGTACATCTTTTCGCCGAGCTTCTGGGCGGCTGTGCCCAGTGCTTCGCTCTTGGCTTTGATGGCGTCGATTTCGTTGCCACGAATCGCTTCTTCGGCTTCCTTGATCGCTGCTTCGATCTTGCCTTTCTCTTCGTCCGACAACTCGCTGCCGTACTCGGTCATCGACTTCTTGACCATGTGAATCATGCCGTCGCACTGGTTGCGGGCTTCCGCGAGTTCGTGCGCCTTCTTGTCCTCTTCGGCGTGCAACTCAGCGTCCTGCACCATGCGCTTCACTTCATCCTCAGACAAGCCGCTGGAGGCCTGGATGCGGATCTTGTTCTCCTTGCCGGTGGCCTTGTCTTTGGCCGAAACGTGCAAAATGCCGTTGGCGTCGATGTCGAAGGTGACTTCGATCTGGGGCATGCCGCGCGGAGCGGGCGGGATATCGGAAAGGTTGAACTGGCCGAGGCTCTTGTTGCCCGACGCCATTTCACGCTCGCCTTGCAGCACGTGGATTGTTACAGCCGACTGATTGTCGTCGGCCGTCGAGAAGACTTGCGACGCCTTGGTCGGGATCGTCGTGTTCTTCTTGATCAACTTGGTCATCACGCCGCCCAGTGTTTCAATGCCGAGCGAGAGTGGGGTGACGTCGAGCAGCAGGACGTCCTTGACTTCGCCTTGCAGCACGCCGCCCTGAATCGCAGCACCCACGGCCACGGCTTCATCCGGGTTCACGTCGCGGCGAGGCTCCTTGCCGAAGAACTCCTTGACCTTGTCTTGCACCTTCGGCATACGGCTTTGACCACCGACCAGAATCACGTCGTCGATGTCGCTTACCTTGACGCCGGCATCTTTGAGCGCGATGCGGCACGGCTCGATCGTGCGTTCGATCAGTTCATCAACCAGCGACTCAAACTTGGCACGCGTGATCTTGAGCGCGAGGTGTTTCGGGCCCGACGCGTCCGCCGTGATGTACGGCAGGTTGATTTCGGTTTGTTGGCTGGAGGACAGTTCGATCTTGGCCTTTTCGGCCGCGTCCTTCAGGCGCTGCAGGGCGAGCACGTCGGCCTTCAAGTTGACGCCCGATTCCTTCTTGAACTCTTCGATGATGTAGTCGATCAGGCGTTGATCGAAGTCCTCGCCACCGAGGAAGGTGTCGCCATTGGTCGACAGCACTTCGAACTGATGCTCGCCGTCGATTTCGGCGATTTCGATGATCGAGATGTCGAACGTGCCACCACCGAGGTCATAGACGGCAATCTTCTTGTCCCCCTGTTTCTTGTCCATGCCGAAGGCGAGCGCCGCGGCCGTCGGCTCGTTGATGATGCGCTTTACTTCCAGACCGGCGATCCGGCCCGCGTCCTTGGTGGCCTGGCGCTGACTGTCGTTGAAGTAGGCCGGTACGGTAATGACCGCTTCGGTCACTTCCTCGCCCAGATAGTCTTCGGCCGTCTTCTTCATCTTGCGCAGCACTTCGGCGGAAACCTGCGGCGGCGCAATCTTGTTGTTGCGCACTTCAACCCAGGCGTCGCCGTTGTCAGCCTTGATGATCTTGAAGGGCATCAGCGAGATGTCCTTCTGGACTTCCTTTTCCTCGAAGCGGCGGCCGATCAGACGCTTTACCGCGAACAGCGTGTTGTGCGGGTTGGTGACGGCCTGGCGTTTGGCCGGCGCCCCGCAGAGGATCTCGCCCTCTTCGGAGTAAGCGACGATGGAAGGCGTCGTGCGTGCGCCTTCGGAGTTCTCGATGACCTTCGGCTTGCCGCCTTCCATGACCGCCACGCAGGAGTTGGTGGTGCCCAGGTCGATACCAATGATCTTGCCCATGTCAGTGTCCTTTTATGAAATTCGTGAAATACCGTAAAAATCGGTTACCAGTCGGGATGCGTCCTAAGTGGGGCTCGTCGAAGCCTTTTCAAGCTTTCGCTTTGGCGACCATCACGAGCGCGGGACGCAGCACACGATCGGCAATCAGGTAACCCTTTTGCAGGACAGTGACGACCGTATTGGGCTCCTGTTCGCTTTCCACCATGCTGATCGCTTGGTGGAAATGCGGGTCGAACTTCTCACCGACGGGGTTCAGCTCGGTCACTTTGGCCTTCTCGAAAGCCGCGACCAACTGCTTCAGGGTGAGCTCCGTACCGGACTTCAGGCTCTCGATGCTTGGCGTTTCGGCAGCCAGCGCCGCTTCCAAGCTGTCCTTTACCGCCAGGAGTTCCCCGGCGAAACGTTCGACGGCGAATTTGGAGGCCTTGGCGATATCTTCCTGTGCGCGGCGGCGTACGTTCTCCGTTTCCGCCTTGGCGCGCAACCAAGCGTCGTGGTGCTCTTCGGCGTTGAGCTCGGCCTTGCGCAACAATTCCTCAAGGCTCGGGGTGCTTTCGGTCGGCGCCGGATCGTCTTGCGAGGGGGACGATGTTTCGTTCGTGCCGTCGTTCTGAATCAACTCGATGGGTTGTTCAGGTGTCTTGTCTTGCTCTTGCATATCAATGATCTCCCGGAAAACTCGGCCTACCTTGGGGCAACTTGGTCGATTTCAAGGGCCATTTTTCCGCTTTGGTTAGCAGCAGGCTGGAAAATGGTCAGAATGCTGGCGAAAAGCGTGAAGCGGAGCCTTTCTGCTGCTACGATTCCGCCTCAGACGACAAAACCGCGACTTCGGCATGACGGAAAAAATCGGGAAATACGAAGTGATTCGTACGCTGGGCAAGGGGGCGACCGCAGTCGTCTACTTGGCGCGCGACCCCGATACCAACCGCGAAGTGGCGGTGAAGCTGATTCGCTTCAGCGGCGAGAACGCGGCAATGTCCCGGCGGCTGCGCAAGCTCTTCCAGACCGAGGACTCGATCGGCCGACGGCTCGACCACCCGAACATCGTCAAGGTGTACGACGCGGCGATCGAGGACGACCGGGCGTATCTGGTGATGGAATACGTAGACGGGACGGCGCTCGAGCAGTACTGTGCGATCAATCGCCTGCTGCCGATGCACCGCGTCATCGGTATTGTCTTCAAGTGTTGCCTGGCACTCGATCATGCCTTCCGGCAGGGTGTCGTGCATCGGGACATCAAGCCGGCCAATATCCTGATCGACGCCGAGGACAATCCAAAGATCACGGACTTCGGCCTCGCGCTGAATCTCAACAAGGACTCCACGTTCGTGATGGGAGTGGGGTCGCCGGCGTACATGTCCCCAGAGCAGATCAAGAATTACCCTCTGAATCAAAAGACGGACCTGTACTCGCTGGGTGTCCTGCTTTTTCAGCTATTGACGGGGCGCTTGCCGTTTCGCGCCAGCAGCCAGGCCGCGCTTGTATACAAGATCGTCAATATGGAGATCCCGTCGGTCTGCGCCTTGAATCCCAATTTGCCGGCCGGGCTTGATCCGATCATCAAGAAGGCGCTGGAAAAGGACCTCTACAGCCGTTACAGGAATGGCGCAGAGTTTGCCAAAGACCTGTCCACGGTGCGTTATCAGATGTTCGACGAAAACGCCGCCGCTCAGGATACCTCGCATTTCGAGCGCCTGCGGGCGCTGGAATTCTTCCGAGGGTTCGAGGACATCGAGCTCTGGGAAATCCTGCGCATCAGTGTCTGGCGCGAGGTAGCGGACAAAGTCATGCTGATCCGCGAAGGCGACAAGAACCGCGTGTTCGGGATCATCGTGAAGGGCTTCGTGGAAGTGTCGATGGAAGGCAAGTCGCTTTGCCGCCTCGGCTCAGGCGAAGTCGTCGGTGAGATGGCGTTTCTGCACCCGACCGATTCTACGCGGTCGTGTTCCGTGGTTACGCTTGAGCCGACCCTGTTCCTGGAGATCAATAGCGCCGCGCTGGACCTCGGGTCGGATGAGTTGCGCGAGCGGTTTAACAAGGTGCTGACGGCCACCGCGCTGTCGCGGTTGCGTGCCGCCAACAAGGCCTTAGCCAAGCTCGGGCCGCCCGCCGTTCGTGGCAGCGGCGGTATGTGCGACCTGGAGCTCGCTCCGCCGTAAGCCGTTACCGGCCGGCCGTAGCCGACAGCTGCTTACACTGTCAGATCGACTTGCTGCACCGTTCCCGCGACGCCGTCGTCGCGCAGAAAAACGCCGCTTGACTTGATCTGCCCCTGGAGTTCGTTCGCGCTGGTTTTGACATCAAACGGTGTCTCGACACGGGCGAGGGCGATGGCGCCAACGTTCGCTTGCTTGAGACCCGTGAGCACGTCGGCTCCTGCGGCATCCTTGGCCCACACCTTCAGGTTGTTGTAGGCCGCGTCGTTCTCGTCGATCCAGCCGTTGTGGTCGCTGTCGTACTGCGCCAGTTCCGAGAACCCGTCGCCGCTCAAGGCGCCGAACAACTCGGAGCCGTCGTTGATCGTGCCGTCGCCATTGCGGTCGAAAGCGAGGAAACCGCTCCCGCCCGTCACGAAGTTGATTTCGTCGGCCGTGCCGTTGGCGTCGAGATCGAAACTGAACCGCTGGCTGGTCAGCTGCGCCGCTGTTCCGGAGAAGTTCAGAACCAGCGGATCTTTCGTCTGGCGAGCGTCGCCGGCGCGGATACGGACGTTCGATTCCTCGTAATAGCTACGGCTCATCGAGAGTCCCACGGAGAACGAAATCTCCTGTCCGTCACTTGTCTTCACAACCCCAGCGGCCGAGAAGGTCGTCTGTTCGCTCTCCGCGTAAACTTCGTGGCGATCGTACTCGAAGCCCCAGCCGGCGTTGGCCGGTTGAGCGGGGGTTTGGGCTGGTACTCCGGCAGGCACCGCAGCGGCTTCATTCATTGCCGCCTCAAGCTCGCTCAGATCGAGGATTTTCACCTCGCGGCCGGTCAGCATATAGACAAGCGCCTTGACGAGCTGGAGCTTCGGGTCCTTTTCAACGGCATCGGCGCTGTCCTGAACGGCGTTGGCTTCATTTTTCTGCGCGGCTTTGCCCGCATCCGAAAGCTGGACTTCGGGCAGTTGAACAGCGGGCAAGGGGTTGCTGCGCGCGCTGTTTTCGACCGCCGGGCGACGATCGCCGACCCACGAACGCATCGATTCCTGCAGCTCGTGCCGTTCCTGCTTGAAATGGGTCGATTCGAGCTGCAACGCTGAACTCGCGATTCTCATGATCGTCTCCTTGCGTACCGTTAACGCAAATTAACGGCCCGGACGGCGATCACTTGAGGGGCGATACGGCCGCGACTTAGCGCAGCGAGCGGTTTACGAGGTGGCGCCAAGCGCCTTGGCACGTTGCGCGCTGGCGGCGAGTTCGCTCGCATTGGCAGGCATTTGCGTCGGCCAGCCGGCGAGGTGTTTTTCGGCGAGGGCGGCGAGCGCGTGAATCCAGGTTTCCCGCTCATTCAGGCAGGGGATGTAGCGAAAATCCTTGCCCCCGGCACCGAGGAAGGCGCTTTTGCCTTCCAGCGCGATCTCCTCGAGCGTTTCGAGACAATCGGCGACGAAACCGGGGCAGACTACGTCCACGCGCCGTACTCCCTCCTTGGCCAGAGCCTGCAGGGTGGGGGCGGTATAGGGCTGAAGCCATTCAGCGCGGCCGAAGCGCGATTGAAAACAGATTTGATACTCGTTCGGGCCAAGACGAAGCGCTTCAGCGAGCAGGCGGCCGGTCTTTTGGCATTCGCAATGGTATGGATCGCCCTTGTCCAACGTCGAACGCGGTACACCGTGAAAGCTCATGATCAGCCGGTAAGACGAGTTTGGCCGGCCTTCTGCGCCCCAATAGGAGCGGATGCCTTCGGCGAGCGCTTCGATGTATCCCTTGTCGTCGGCGAAGCTGCGCACCGTCCGCAGTTCCGGCTGGTTGCGCTGCGTGGCCGCCCAGGCGAAGGCGGCGTCAAACGCGGTGGCCGTCGTGCTCGACGAATATTGCGGATACAGAGGAAGGAGCAGGATGCGCGTGCAACCCTCGGCTTTGAGGCGTGAGAGGACGGCGGGGATCGACGGTTCGCCGTAGCGCATGGCGTAGGCGACGGTTACGTCATGCCCGCGGGTGCCGAGAAAACCGCGCAGCAGTTTCGACTGCCGTTCGCTATGCACCTTCAGCGGTGAACCGTCCGGTGTCCAGATCTTTGCGTACTTCTCGGCCGATTTTTTCGGCCGTACATTGAGGATGATGCCGTTCAGGATCGGCCACCAGACAAATCGAGGAATCTCCACCACACGCGGGTCGGACAGAAATTCCTTGAGATAGCAACGTACGGCGGGTGCCGTCGGCGCTTCCGGGGTGCCGAGATTGATCAGCAAGATCGCGGTTTTCGCCGCCGTGCCGTGGCGAAACGGCGGCTCCGGCTGGCAGCGGGCCATCAGGAATTGGCCTGGTAGGTGAGCGCGGAGGAAAGCAGCTTGGCGGTGATGTCGACGATCGGGATCACCCGCTCGTAGGCCATGCGTGTCGGGCCGATGACGCCCACCGAGCCGACGATCTGACCGTCGACCTCGTAGGGCGCAGTGATCACGCTGCATTCGTCGAGTGGCGCGATGCCTGATTCGCCCCCGATGAAAAGTTGGATGCCGTCGGCACGGTGCGAGATGTCGAGCAATTGCATGAGCGCGGTGCGCTGTTCGAAAAGATCGAACAACTCGCGCAGGCGCTTCATGTTCGACGAGAGCTCTTCGAATTCCAGCAGATTCCGCTGCCCCGAAATCACGTAGTCGTTGTCGGTCTGGTGCATCGCCTCGTCGCCTGCGGCCAAGGCCGCCGCCATCAGGTCTTGCAGGTCGCCGCGCAGGCGTTGCAGGTCTTCCTTGACGTGGTCTCGAATATGCTCGAAATCCTGCCCGGAAAAGTGCATGTTGAGGTAGTTCGCCGCGGAAACGAGTTCGGACGGCGAATAAACCCGTTGCGTGAAAAGAATCCGGTTCTGCACATCGCCATCCATTGTCACCAGGATGAGCAGGATGCGTTTGTCCGAAAGGCTGACGAATTCGACCTGCCGTATCCGTGGCGTCTTTCGCCGGGGCGCGACAACGATGCCGGCAAACTGGGTGAGCCCGGAAAGCAGGCGTGATGCGCTATTGATGAGCTGCTGCGGCTGCGAGGGGTGCAACTGGCCTTCGATGGCGTGAATCTTCTCGGAATCGAGCGGTTGCATTGTCAACAGACTATCGACAAAAAAGCGGTAGCCACGCGGCGTCGGGATGCGTCCGGCAGACGTATGGGGACTCGCAATGAAGCCGATATCCTCCAGGTCGGCCATCACGTTGCGTACCGTCGCGGCCGACAAGTCGAGCCCGGAGTACTTGGAGAGTGCGCGTGATCCGACCGGCTGTCCGTCTGCGATGTAACGCTCGATCAGGGTTTTCAGCAGGGTTTTGGCGCGCTCGTCTAGCATGGGGTTGATTCTACAAAAAGAATCGTCGTTTAACCATGAAGTAGGTGCGGTCTGCCAAAGATCAAGAGGGTATTCGCCTTTCCGCGCCTGGGTACGGCCTCCGGGAACGGTTGGCGGCGATTTGTGGTTTAATTCGGCCCATGAACGATAACCCGACCGGCGCTTCAGGCCTCCGCGTGGTGCCCCCGCGAACGATCGCGCTGATTGGCAAATATCAGAGCCGCGAGATCGCCGAATCGCTTTGTCTGCTTGCCGATAATTTGTCCGGACGCGGAATCACGGTGATCATCGAGGAAGCGACGGTGAGCAACTCCGGCTTGCCGGACGATATGCGTCAATGGGAACAGGGGGATTTCGCGGCGATCGGCGCCCGGGCCGACCTGGCCATCGTGATCGGCGGCGACGGAACGATGCTCAACGCCGCTCGCCACCTGGCGAGCTACCGGGTGCCTCTCGTCGGCGTCAACCAGGGCCGACTCGGTTTCATGACCGATATCGCGCGCAACGAAATGCTCACCTGTATGGACGCCTTGCTCGAAGGCCGGTTCACTCCCGAAAGCCGCATGCTGCTGGGTGCCGAGGTGATTCGCGACGGGCATCGGGTGGGAGCGAATCTGGCGCTCAACGAGGTGGTGGTGGACAAGGGCGCCATCGGCCGGCTCATCGAATTTGCGCTATTCATCGACGGCGAGTTCATCTACAACCTGCGCTCGGACGGCCTAATCGCCTCGACGCCGACCGGTTCGACGGCGTATTCGCTCTCGGCCAATGGCCCGATCCTTCATCCACAGGTTACCGGCGTTGCGCTCGTGCCGTTGTGCCCGCACTCACTGACCAATCGCCCGATCCTCGTCGGTGACCGCAACGAGATCGAAGTCCGCATCATCCACGCCACGGACTCGCGCGTGCACTTTGATGGCCAGGTTACGTACGACTTGAAGCCGGACGACATCGTACGCATCCGGCGCTCCGAATACTCCATCTGCTTCCTCCACCCGCCCGGATACAGCTATTTCGCGATGCTGCGCCAAAAACTGCACTGGAGCGAGCAGCCAAGAATTCACTAACGCCGCGAGAGCCCGTTTTCCCTATGTTGCGTCGTCTGACCGTTCGCGATTTCGTTCTCGTCGACCGGCTCGAACTCGATTTCGAGCCCGGCTTTGGCACCCTCACCGGCGAAACCGGCGCCGGCAAGTCCATCCTTGTTGATGCCCTGGCCTTTGCACTCGGCGAACGCGCCGACGCGGGGCTTGTGCGCGCCGGCGGTGAGCGTGCCGAAGTCAGCGCCGAGTTCGATCTGGACGATGCGCCAAGCGCCCGCGACTGGTTGCGCGAGCAAGACCTGGACGCCGACGAAGGGCTCCTCCTGCGCCGGGTGATTGACACATCCGGGCGTTCGCGGGCCTACCTCAACGGTTCGCCGGTGACGCTGCAGCAACTGCGCGAAGTCGCCGAGTTCGTCGTCGACATCCATGGCCAGCATGCGCATCAATCGCTATTGCGCGGGGATGCTCAGCGCGCTTTGCTCGATTCGCATGGTGGCCTGGATGAACTGGCAGGCAAGGTCGCTGGGGCGTGGCGTTCCTGGCGCGAGGCCGTGACCTTGCTCGAAACGGCTCGGGGTGGTGCCGAAGCTTTGATGCAAGAACGCGACCAGTTGGAGTGGCAGGTCAAAGAACTGGAAGCGCTCGCTTTCTCCGCCGACGAATGGGCGGGGCTCGACGCCGAGCACAAGCGGCTCGCGCATGCGGCGAGCCTCGTCGAAGGCGCACGTTACGCGCTCGATTTGCTAGCCGAGTCCGACGCCGCCTGCGTGGCGCTCGTCGATAACGCCGTCAGCCGCCTCGACCATCTCGTCGAGTACGACGAAGGCCTCACCGAAGTGAGTGCCGTGTTGCAGTCGGCGCAGGCCGAACTGGCGGAAGCGGTGTCGTCGCTGCGCCGGTATGCCGACCGCGTCGAACTCGACCCCGAACGGCTAGGGGAGGTCGAGCGACGCATCGAAGCCGTTCACGCATGCGCGCGAAAATTCCGTTCGCGGCCCGACGAATTGCCGGAACTGCTGGCCCGGTGGCAGGAACGTTTGGCCGCGCTGGGGCAGGCGGCCGACATCGCGGCGCTCGAAGCCCGCGCCGCCGAAACGCGGGCGGCATACGAAGCGCTCGCCAAGCGGCTTTCCAAAGGGCGGGCCAAGGCCGCCGCGTCGCTCGGCAATGAAGTCAGTCGCGTCATGCAGCAGCTCGCGCTCGGCGGAGGACGTTTCGAGGTGACCCTGCTGCCGCTCGACGACGGCGCCGCGTCGGGGCTCGAACGCATCGAATTCCGCATCGCGGGCCTTGCCGGCACCGAGGCGCGTCCACTTGCCAAGGTGGCATCCGGCGGCGAACTCTCGCGTATCAGCCTTGCCATCCAGGTAGTGACCAGCCAGGCGGCGAGTGTTCCCACCCTTATCTTCGACGAGGTGGACGTCGGTATTGGCGGCGGCGTTGCCGAGGTCGTTGGGCGCTTGCTGCGCGAACTCGGCACGGAACGCCAAGTGCTCTGCGTGACGCATCTGCCTCAAGTTGCAGCGCGGGCCAATTGGCAATGGCGCGTCGTGAAGAGCGGCAAGGGCAACCAGATCCGCAGTGACGTCGTGCCGCTCGACAACGCCGGCCGCATCGAAGAAGTGGCGCGCATGCTGGGTGGTGTCGAGATCACCGCCATTACCCGACAGCATGCGCGGGAGATGCTCGATTTTTCGGTGGCCTAAATCAAAGGGCTACGCAAAAGGGCTGCGCTCTAGTCGCGCGCAATTTTAGCCGCCCGCTTCAGAAGTCCTTTTTTTCGGACGAGTAGCAGCGCGGGCTCCACACGCTACCGCCCGCTGCGGACCGCATGCCGGGTGGTGTGGCAGGGGCAGCTAACAATAGCGGCCCCTATGCCGATGCATCGGCAGACTCTTATTTCTCCGCCTCACTCGGCGTATCGGGCGAGCCATCAACCTTGCCAATATCCTTGAGCGCGGGCCCCGGCTCGGGCTGATATCTTGAGTTCTTGACCCAGCGCAATAGCACCAACGAAACACTGTCCGCACACTGCTCAAAAATATCGCACTTGCTGAACGCCTTCATCCCCGCGACCCAGCACACCCGCATGAACTTCGTCTGGCGCAGAGGATAACCCGTCTCGGTAAGCGTCGCCTCGATACCAACATAGCGATGGCCTGTCATCGCAAAGCCCTCCACCTTCAAGGCCTCGGTGATCTTCACTTTCAGCTTTGCATCGCCAAGCGGCGCCGTCATCTCGGGCGGTGGCTGCTGCAAGTCGCCGGTAGGCGGATTGGTATAGAGGGCCGTGCTCAAACGATCTGCGAGCATCTGGTCGACCTTGCACTCCTGGCCGTGACTGACGTTTTCCTTCGGTTCGGCTTGAAAGCTGATCGGCAATTCAAGCACCGTGAACGGGCCGGCATGCGAATTGAAGCTCAGGGCCAGCAGAAAAATCCATGGGTAGTTTTTCATCGTGTGTCGACGATTTCGAATAGTGATCAATCCAGCAAGCGCTGGAGCAAATTTTTGTTTTCCGGACAGGGGGCGGAACGGGGCAAGACGAATTGCTCGGTGCCGTCGCTGACATCGTAAACCTCCATTCTGCAAACGCCGCCGTTACCCAAAGGGCCCTCCTCAACCCAACGAACTTGATAGGTACGGCCCCCCTCGGGATCGAACCCCACGCAAATCGGGCCGCAACTCACGATCGCATTGTGCATATGGAGCACCGAGTTGCCATAGATACTCAATGGCTTGATCGGCACGTAACCGCTGAATTGCGGCGATTCGTAAGGGCCGTCACCGTAGGCCACGGCAAAGCGTGCGCTGCCTGGGCCGGCGATGGTCACATACGCTGCTGTCTTTGGGTCGGTCGGTTCGCCTCGAACATCGAGCCCCAGGCTATGCGCCATTTTGATTTCCTTGACCAGTCCGTTGATCCACTTGATGTAGTTGGGATGGATCTGCCGTTCACCGTCCGACTCACGATATTGCAGCCCAGAGGTGCTGCTCAGGTATTTGATCTGGAAGCCGCCCGCATCGTAGGGAATGGCCACCCGAAACGTATGCTTGCGCGCCTGCACCAGCTGCAGGCGGATTTCGTTGTTACTGTCCGATTCCAGCTTGTAGACTACTTCGCCGGTATATCGATCGGCGCCGGCGATGATGTAATCATGAATCTGTTTGGCCGTTGCAGGTGGTCCGTCATCAAATCGGATGTCGGGGTCAACCAGTGTCGCCAGCTTGGCCATGGTGCTGCTCGCGCCCAGCATGAACACCAGCGCCATGAGTTTGCGAATCGTTGCGGATGTCAATCTCTTGCTCCATGGAAGCATCGTTTATTGGAAAGCGACTCGCGCCACCAGCTTGCAGTACTTGCTCGCATCGTCGATGGAGGGCGTTGCTGAAGCGGGCTTGCGCAGCACCTTTTGCACGCCTTGCTGCTGCTCCCAGATGCCCGGCATCCTGTCGCCCTTTTCGGTCAGCAAGTCATAGAGTGGTTTGTGCAAGGGGCTGGTGTAGTCGTAATCCGGAACCACCGCGCACACCTTGACCCCAGAGCGGCCCGACAGCTCCTTGATTCGCTCCGTGAACTTCGCTGCGTTAGCTACGCTGTCTTCCAGCGTAGTAACGGCAATGGTTTCCTGACCGAACGAAGTGTATTGAACCTGCCCAGTCGTGAATAGAAATACCAGAATCAGTTCCTGCATGAGTGTTCCTTAGTAAAAATTAATTTGGGTGGATCGAGCGCCAGAAGCGGCCAGGGTGACCGTTTATCGGTGGCCAGACGATGTCCGTGGTGAGCTGCGCCATTCTGCACTCACGAATATGCGAGGATCGAGTACGCCAACAAATCCACCCGATGCCGACAGCAAACGCCATCACGACAAGAATCGGTTGTGGAAGCCCTGATGCGTGGGCGAGGTATTGGACGAATCCGTAGAATTCTTCGGAGAGCAACACGAGTGTGGTGTTGTTTACTGTTTTTTTCGATCGGCTACTTTTTGTCTTCGCCACTATCGGTCATTCCCAACTCGCGGAGTGATTGGTTGATTTCCGTGCCTGAGATCAACTCATCGCTCTCTTCATATCCTTCCGGCTTGTCGTAGTCGTACTCGATCTTGAATCTGCCGCTCGGGAACAGCGTGAATGTCAAACCCCAGATGCGTTGACCGGTGGTTTTCAGGAGATCGTCGCGAAGGGAAAGGGCTGCGTCCAAACCTTCCCAGAGCGCAGTGTGATCTTCGCTAAAACCACCGTGCTCATCCTTGATTCCATTACATACGAGCCATTGGGATCCTTTAGCCATGGTTGCCAACGTACTAATTTTGCAACCTGCAGAATCCCAAGTGCGCTTTTCGATAAATGCCAATACGTATTGTGCAAGCGCCCTGTATGCACTTTCAACGTCGTCAAATTGCATGATTCCTCACTGAGTAAATCTATACGGAATAACCTTTCCATCCACTATTGCAAGTACCTTGAACTCATTCGGCCTCACCCCGCCTCCAGCCGGATAACCAACGTCGATCTTCACGCTCACGGAGTTGCCAGCATCGAGCCCTTTATGTAAGCAGTTTTCCATGGCTTTCCGGCGTCAAATTTCACTATTCACCAATAGGCAAAGCGGACCAGCTTTCTTTACGAGGCTGATTGGCTTGTGAGTATCCCCTCCATCAATCGAGATCTCCACAACCAAATCTTGGTTCTCGAAGGACTGCAACTCCTTGATCAGTTGTCGAACGGTCTTGCCGTGTGAAACCCAATTCGGTTGTACGGTCGGTTCGTTCCTCATGTCAGTCTCCAATGCGGTTTAAATTAACATCATAGGTTCCAGCTCTCGTTTCCTTGCTGCCGAGATTCTTCACAGAATCTGCCATTTTCCATGCGCCGCCATTGTGTCCGTCCAAGTCCCTAGTGATGAAATCATTTCCACGCTTGAAAACTGCTTGCCCATCGTGAACCGTCTCGTTGATCTTCTTGAAGCCTAGTGCCTCAGCGGCCACCTTAGCTTCTTTGGTCGTTTTATAGACAGGATCGGCGAGAGCACGTGCTCCCTTTTCTGCCTTCGCCAAGATCGAAGCTGCATCCTCGATCTTATCGCCCGCCTTAACGATCTTGATCGTTCCCGCGGCACCGCCCGAGGGAAGGTTGGCGACTAGGTCCAGCGTCTGTTTGCCCATGATCTGGCCGACGGCGTAACCGTCGCCCTTCTCATAGGCTTGTGCGAGTTTCTCGCGCTGCTCTGGCGTCATGACGCCTAACAGATACGGCCAGTTGTCGGGGTTCTTCACGTAGTCCCAGGCAGCACCAGCACCGGCCTGCAATGTCTCCCGTGCTTGCGCATCGCCGATTGCTGCTCCTCCGAGGTTGACCGCAAGACCGTAGAGTGCCTTCGCGGTATCAACCACCATGTCGACGGCGGCACCTGCGAGGCCGCTGGCCATCCCGTTGGCTTTGCCATCCAGCGTGCCTTTCGCATACCTAAGCGTCTCGTCCTTTTCGCTGCCGTAGACGTTTTCCAGCGTGATGTACCCTAAACTGCTGCTCAGGGCGAGCGTTCCCTTGCGTAGATACTCGGCCGCCGCGTTCCGAACCTCTTGCCGAGCGTTGTTGCAGGCCTGACTGGAAATGCCTTGGCAAGCGTCAAGCTGGGCGTTGCGTTCTTTGTCGATTTTTTCGAGTGCAGCAATATCCTGTTGGCACGTGGTGTCGCACTGACCCTTGAGTTTCTTCTCCTTCAAGGCGGCCATGCGTATGGCTTCGTCGTGCTTCAGGTAATTATTCGTCACCCCGACATAGGCCGACGTTGCTCCCGTCGCCGCGCCCTGTGTCCCACCCGCTACCGCCCCAATCGCTGTTCCAGCCAGCGTCGTGCCGAGCTGCATCAAGCCGTAGTAATCGGACCTGAGCCGGTTGTATTCCTCCAGGCGCGCCTGTCGTTCCGCCTCGCTCAGGTTCGGATCCGTGATGTCGATCTTCGTATAATCGAATCCGTTCTGCTTGAGGTACTCCGAGATCAATGGCGCCAAGGCTTCCTGGCCGACGGCTCCGAGGACACCGGCGGCCACATTGCCGCCGCCAATCTTGGCTTCGATCAAGCCGACGAGGCCGTGCAGCGCCAGCTTCTGCGGCGAACCCTCGGCCCAACCCTGTTTCTGCGCATAATCCCCGACCGCATTGGCGAGGACGCTGCCGACGATCTGCGCCGCCTGCTGGTTCTGCTTCTGCTTCGCGATCTTGTCCTCGAGGACCTGCGCCTGTTGCAAGGTGAGGGTATTGGTCAGGCGCTGGTTGGCCGTCTTTGGATCGCGGGCCGTGAGTTCGTCGGCGGTGGCCTGGCTCCGCGCGTCCTTCGCCGTGTCGCCCGAGCCCGTGATCGTGACGTGGGCCGGGCTGATCACGCTTTGCGTCTGGCTTGACTCCTTCTGATTCTTCGGCAGCGCCGCGTTGCCGTTCAGATTGCCCATCAGATTGCTTGCCGCATTGCTCCCGAGCGTGCCGAGGGCGGAGCCGTCGGTATTGAAGGCCACACTCATGCTGCTCGCGCTCGCCTTCGTGACTTGATGATTATCGAGATCCCGACTCGTGAGGCTCGCGGTCGTGAGCTTGTTCTTCTCCGTGCTGTTGCCAACGTCGGCCGTACTCGTGATCGCCGCCCCGACGAGGTCCGTGTCGCCCTTGACCGTAATGTCGAAGCCGCCGGCCCCGGCGGCGATGCCGCTCTGGCCCACGGCCGAGAGGTAATCGTGCTTGATCTTCTGACTGCTCGCGCTCACGCTGCCGGTGACGTAGGTGCCGGCGCAGATCGGCGGAATGCACAACGAGAGACTGAAGCCCGAACTCGACTGCTTGCTGTAATAGACGCTGCTGTCCTGCAAGGTCTCTACCAGGAGATCCCGCCCCACGTCGAAGAGCACCGTATCGCCCGCGACTTGCGCGCCTCGGAGCGTCGAATCGCGGCCGCTCGTCACCTTCAACGTCTCGGCGGCCGTCACCTGCGTGTTGTCCCAGGTCGTCTCCGTCCCGTTTGCCTTGCCCTTCGACTGGCTCGCACTCACCTGGATCGAGAAACCGTTCTGTTGGCCGCCGAAGGCGAAGGTCACCCCAAAGCCTGCATTGCTGCCCTTGTTGGTACTCGCGAGATCGCTCGTGTTCGCCGCCGCGGTGAGGAGTACATCGCGCGCCGCGGCGAGCGTGATGTTCCGCGCCTGCAGCTTGGCCGCGGCCATCGCGAGGTCGGACTCCGTGGCCGCGATGTCGATCGTCTGCGCCTGCAGATTGGTGCCGGTGACCCGGGTATCGTGCGTCGTCGTCTCGGCCTTGCTCTTGCTCGTGCCGATCGCCACCTGCACGCCGAACCCCGAACTCGCGCTCGCGCCGCCCGCGGTGCCGAAGTCCTTGGTGGCCCCCGCGACGCTCGTCGGGTTTGCTCCCGGGATCGTGTCCATCTGCGAGAGCTTGTAGGCGTCGTAGCCCGCCTTCAGGGCGAAGGCGCCCTGGAGGCGGTCGTTGTCGGAATCGTGCGCCGCTTTCACCGCGTCCCCGATGGCGTTGATCTTCTCCCCGATCGGGCCGGCGAGTGAAGCGCCGAGCGTAACGCTCTTGCTCTTGGCCACGCTGTGCGTGGCGTTCGTGTCGGCCGCCGCCTGCAGATCGACCGCGTTGCCCGAGAGGGCGATCGTCTGGCCGGCGAGGAGGTCAGCGCCCTGGGTGACGACGTTCCCCTGGCCCGTGCCCTTGTATTGACTGTCGAGGCCGGCGCGCACGGTGAGGTTGCCGGCATTGGCCGAGAGGAGGGCCGTGCGTGCCGCGGCGGACTGGCCGTCGGTGTCCTCGCTCGCCGCCATCGTGCCGAAGATGGTGAGCTTGCCGAACGTATCGGGAGTGAGGCCGATGCTGCGGCTCGAACTCTTGCGCTGCGTCTCGATGGCCTGTGTATCCGCGGCGGCGACGATATCGACGTTGCGCCCGGCGAGGAGGGTGAGGTCTTTGTCTGCGAGGACGTTGGCGGCCTTGAGAACCGTGTCGCGGCCGCTGGTGACGTCGACGTTTTCGCCGGAGAGGGTACTCACGACCTGGGTGACGCTCGTGCCGTCCGCATTCTGTTTGAGCGAACTCTTGCCGTAGGAGATCCCGCCGTAGGAAGCGGACAAACCGGATTTCTTCTTCGTCACGAGGTGCGTCTCGTGGCGCGTGTCCTGCGCCGTATCGAGCACCACGTCGCGACCCGCGGCGACTGCGAGATCCTCCGTTGCTGTGACGTTGCTGCCCCGAATCCGGATGTCCTGGCCAGCGGACAGCGTGGTGGTGTTCCCGCTGAAAGTGGAGGCCAGCGCCGTGCTCGCGTCGAGGGTGTCGTTGGTGACCTTCGTTTTGCTGGAAAGGAAGCCTTTGGACTTGGTCTTGTGCCGTTCGTCGAGCGTCTCCGTGGCTTGCCCAGCGTCGATCTGCAAGTTGTTGCCCGCTTGGACGGCAAGCATTCCTTTTTCGGTCGTTACGTTGGCGGCCGTGGCAGAGAGGTCGTGCCCGGAGACGAGGGTGAGATCGCTTGTGGCCTGGATAACGGTACCGGTCTCTTGGCTCTGCGTCGTCCTCAGGTAATTGCTGCCATTTCGCGCATTGGCCTGACGGCGGCTTTCCGTAACGGTACCGAGCGTCAAATCGTGGCCGGCGACCAAGGCGGTGCCGCCCTTTCCTCCCACGGTGGTCGCACCGTTGTTCGCGACCACAGCGCCGAGCAGCGCAAGGTCGCGGCCGGCGGAGGCGACCAGGGTGCCATTCTCTCCCGACACATAGAGTCCAGCTACCCTGTCGATGTTCGTGCGCTCACCCTGCGCATTCGTCTGCGTGCGGGTCGTGCTGCTGAGCGTGAGGTCGCGCCCGGCGCTGACCTGCAGCGCATCTTTTGCTTCAATCGTACCGCCGAGATTAGTCAGATCGGTACGTGCCGCGGCATACACCGACTGACCGCTGAGGCGGCCACCAAGGTTCCGGATGTTCTCGGCGGTCAGGCTAACGACACTGCGGCCGGCAATGGTGCCGCTGTTGGCGAGGTCGCCGGTAAGGTCAAGATTGATTGTTTCGGCGGCGATAAGTGCTCCTGAAGGTTGCACGTCGCCGTCCTGCACGCGCACATAGAGCTGTGGTACGAGCGCCTTTTGGACCGTGCCGTCGGCCAACTTGACGTCTTTTTCAACCAGCCACACGATGTCGCTGGTCAGCTGCGCCATCTGCGCTTCGGTGAGGGCAATGCCAGGGACGAGATTCCAGGCCTTGGCTACTGTCACCCCGGCGGCCATCAGCGCGCGGTACTGAGCCTCGTCGTTGGCATAGGTTGTGAGGAAGCGCCGTCCGGTCAGTTGGGCGACCTGCTCGGTCACCAGGCGTTGTTCATAGAAACCGTCACCAAGACGCTTTTGTGTGGTGGCCGGGTCCATCGACAGCGCCTTCAACATGTAGTCGCTGGAGAGCCATTGGCGGAAATTGGCAAAGCTCGGATCGGTTTCGATCAGGTAGCCGCGATCCGGGCGACTGGGAGCGCGAAACAGACTGTTGCTGGACAGTGTGGTATCGACGGCAACGGTGGCGACCGTAGCCCCGGCAACCGCCTGCCCGACGCTGTTGGTTCTGAGTTCGCCGACCCGCGTCCCGCTTCCGTCGTGGGTCGTGTTCTGCTTATAGACCGTCGGTCTGAGGACCAGACTCTGCACGGTCGCCGCAGGAGCGTAAGTCCCCCAATTATCGGTTATGGTGTAGTTGTTGTTAGACCCGGATTTCACTTTCTCCCAGAGGTAGTACATGGAACCCGAATCGCTGATGGTGCGGGTGCCTGCCACTTCGGTGTTGGTGAGGCTGTCGATGCTGGCGTTCAGTGCGTCGCCGGCGATGATCTGGCTGGCGTCGTTAAGCACGGTCCCAGCCTTGATCTGCATCGTGCCACCGGAGAGCAGCTTGGCCGGATCGGTCGCGTCGATTTGCGTTTCGCTAGTGGTGCGCGTGTAGTCGTAGTGGTAGTAGAAGCTTGTCTGTCCTTCCGGAGTGTTCAGTAGGGACAGAACGCCGCCGTTGCGGGAGCTAAACGTGACCTGGCTTTCGTTGTATTGATTGGAACTGCTCTTTGATTGGTAGTCGTTTCGATGCTCCGTGCTTGTCACGGTCGACTTGGTGGTTAAGTGCTCGTTGGTATTGTTCAATGTTCCGGCGCTAAGCGCGATATTCCCCAGTGCTTCGATGGTGGCGCTAGCATTGTTAAGAGTCGTGGCCTGTCCGGTGGCTTGATGCGCGGCATCCAGAGCGCCGCCGATACCGATGTCCTTGCCGCTGAAGAGATAGGCGTGTTCTCGGTTGTCAATTGTGGTGGCGCCGATGTCGAGACGATCGCGTGCGGCGATGACTGGCGCGTGTGTTTCTCCAGCGATGGTTTCAGCCGTGTTGTTCAACGTGCTGGCGGCGATGGCGACGTGGTCGCCATAGATGCGTCCGGTGCCGAGATTGTTGACGGTTGAACCGTCGATGAAAGTATTACCGCCATTGATCAGACCACGGTTGGTCAGTGTGTGCGTGTCTGTGGCATTGAGGTAAACGGCGCCTGGAACTACTCCAGTTGTCGTCTCCGTGCCGGCCAGGATCTGGCCTGAGACTTCGTTGTTCACAGTGGCGGCTGTAAGTGTAAGCGTCGTTCCGGCCGACAGTGTGGCCCGGTTGGTAAGGGTGCCGGCCGTTGTCAGGCTGGCTGCGCCATTGGCGGTAAATTCGTTGGTGTGGGTATAGTCGCTGATGAGTTTTGCCGAGAGGTCTCCCCGGCTAAGTACCTTACCGTCGCCGGTAAGTCCCTTGCTGTCAATGGTGAGCGACTGGCCGGCGATCAGGGTGCCGTCAGTATTGGTGATGTACTGACCCTTGTTGGCAAGAATGCTGTCTGCGATGGTGAGCGTCTTGCCGGAGGACATCGTTCCCAGTGTGTTGTCGACTACGCCATGGCCGATCAGCGTAAGGGTCTCGTCCGCACGCAGTGCGCCCGTGTTGTTGTCGACCTGCGTGGCGGAGATAGCGACGTTCCGGCCTTCGATGCCTTGATTCACGCCCTGTGTTTGGGCGTTGAGGATGCGGCCGGCTACGACCTCCAGCGTGCTGCCCGAGCGCAGCAGGCCGGTACTGTTCTTTACTGAGCCGCTGCCACTGTTTACCGCGAGCGTGCCCAAGGCCTGAACCTGTCCACCTTGGTTGTCGAGCGACGTAGCCGAAAGCGCGATCGCGGCCTCGCTAGCAATCTGACCTGAGGCATTGTTGATCGTGCCGCTGGTGGCTGTGATGTTGCCTTTGGCACCGACGAAGCCACTACTGTTTTCAAGGCCGCCGGTCGCCAGAGTCACGCTGTCTTGCCCGACAATGCCGAGAGTGGTGCCAGATTGCGTATTGACGAGTGTTTGGCCATGGGTGTCGATGTACAGCGCGCCACCGGCCTGGATCAGGCCGGCATCGTTGGTCAGCGTCCCGCTGGCAATGCTTAGCGCATCGGCGGATGCGATGCGGCCCCGCGTGTTGTCGAGCGCCTGTGCGTGGGTGTCCACTTGCAGGTTTTGAGCGGTAATGGTGCCGCCGTTGACAAGCCGTCCGTCGGCGGTGACGAGTACCTCGCCGGCTGAGGCGGCGATCGCGCCGGCGTTTTTCACGCCGACACCGGATTCGGTGCCGACGAGGACGATCTTGTTGGCATACATACCGCCGAGCTGGGCCACGTCGATTGCATAGGCGGGGGTAGGGCTTCCAGCGGCAATTGGCGTGACGGAGGTGTTCGCTGCGTCGATCCGGTTGGCGCCCGCCGTCACGCGAAGGTTCTGCGCCCAGAGACCGGCATTGACTTCCACGGCGCGGGCGATGATGTCGGTATAGTCGGCGCGGGTGGCGTCGAGGCCCGTTCCCTCGACGCGCACCGTACCGCCTTCGACGCGATAACCCTCAAGCGCGCCGCCGCCGATGATCGGCGTCCCGGTCGTCAGCGTCGCGCGGCTGGCATTGAGGAAGCCGCAGCCGCTGCATGTGATGCCGGCCGGGTTGGCGACGATCACCTGGGCGCGGTTCCCGGCGACTTCGATGTAGCCGGCGAGCAGGCTCGGGTTGCTCGATACGACTTCGTTGAGGATTACGCTGGCCGTTCCTCGGGCCAGCCACGGATTGCCTTGAATCCATCCGCCAAGGCGGGTGGCCGCGTTGGTACGCGAGTTGTTGAGGATCAGGCCCTGTTGTTGGACGTCGAAGCGTTCGTAGAGGTTGTGCGAGACCCCGGCGGCGCTGGGGGTCTGGATGTTCACCACCGGCACGCCATTGGCGGCACCAAGAATAGTCGGTCGCTGTGTTGCCGGGGCATTGCGATAGGCGACCGTTTGCGCGCCCGCAGGGTCCGCCAGCAGAGCGGCGAGCCCGAAGGCCACGAACAACGCCAGGGAAAGCGGCCGAACGGTGGCCCATATCGCTTGTGCGGAGGCGCCGAGCGTTCCATCCGACGTTCCGGCCGTTTTGCCGTCGCCGACGGCGCTTTCCGCCACGGCCATCAGTTGGCCGCGTTTCTTGTTGAATACGATGCGGTAGAGATTTTTGTTCATTTTCTTGCTTCCGGTGAAACGAAGTGGATTTCGTGTTGTTCGCAGTCCAGGGCTTACGTAATTGCGTGGCCTCGGAACATGGCTACGCGGTTGCTATGTAGTTCGTCGTGAGGCATCGCGTTGCTAGAACGACAGGGTGAGGTTGAATCCGGCCGTACGATGGTTGGCCGTGAAGTTCTCCGGCTTGTCGATCGGTCCGCCGACAAAGACGTCGTAACTGAACGCCTTGTAGTTGCCGCGCAGACCGAGCACGGCGCCGGTGAGGCTGCGTCCGACGAGTTGGTCCGCCGACTGACCGGCGACGCGGCCGTGATCGAGCCCGAGATACAGCTCTTGTCCTGTTTCGCCGAGGGGAAACGAAAGGTCGTTGCGGACAAGGAAGCCGCGTTCGGCCATCAGCACCGTTTCGCCGTCGAAGCCGCGCACGGTGTAGCGCCCGCCGATCGAGAACCGATCCTGCGGAACGAGCGGAGTGCGGTTCCACTGCGCACGCCAGTCCACGTTGTAGCGGACACGCTGTTCGCCGAGCTTGAACGGGATGGCGAGACTGGCGTCGGCGGTTACGAGGCGCGGCCGCGCGGTTCCTTCACCGAAAGCTTCTTCGGGCGCGTGAAGGGCGGCGAAGGCGCCGGTTCCCTGTCGATAGGCGACCGAGCCGTCGAGCGTTGCTTCGCCGATGAAGGCGCGGTGCGCCAGCCCGGCTTCCCAACCCGCCATACGACGGCGTTGAACCTCGACCTCGGTGTCGTCGATGAAATTCTTGGATTGCGTGAGATAGGTGCGGAGCGAAGCTGTTGTTTTGTGCGCACTGTCGCGATAGACGATCCGCGACAGCTTGGCTTCCAGATTCTCGCTCGTACCGCTGTAGAGGTAGTCCTGATTGATGCCGGCCACCGTCTGATGGTACCGGTTCGAGCTTTGCGTGACTCCGAGCAGCCAGTAACCCCACGGCACCGAGTAGTGCACGGTATGCCCGCGGGTGCCGCGGTCGCCTTCCTTGCCGCCACCGATATCCTGATTGAGGCTGACGTAGAAAAGGTCGTTGAGCGTGAGCAGATGGTCGGCAGAAACGGTTGCGTTGGCGAGGTATTTCCCCGTGTCGTCTGAGCCGCCGTCGTTGACGGAAAGTGTCAGGCGCAGCGGGAAACGTTGTTTCCATGTAACGACGATGTCGCTCTGCCCGAGTTCTTCGGTCGGCACGATTTCGAAGTCGGCTTCCGCCGTCGGTACGCGCTTGAAATTCTCCAGGGCCTGCTCGATGTCGCGTAGATTGAGGAGGTCCCCCGGCTTGATCGGAAAAGCGTTCCAGGCGTTGGATCGCGAGTCGCTCGCTTCGCTGAAACGTATGGCACGAACGCGCCCGGGAATGATTCGAAGGGCGAGCTTTCCAGACGTGAGATCTTGGGGCTCGGCGACGACCCGGGTCGTTACGAAACCGCGGGCAACGATCGCGTTCTGAATGCGGGCCATGATCAGGTTGATCCCTTGGCTGCCGAGGCAACGGCCCGTTGCCGGATCATCGGCGGGGTCGGCGGCGGCCAACGCCCATTCGAATCCGTCGGACTCGCCCAAGAAGGTGATTTCGCTGATTGGAAAGCAGGGGGTCTCCCGGTCAGGCAGACGATCTGGCAATGTCTCTGAGGCGCGCGGTAGCCGGACGTCCTTCCCCGGTTCCTGGCTTTCGCGCAATGCCCGCTCCCTTTCCTGCTGGCGCAGTGTTTCCTGCGCTGCCCGTTCGTTCAGTGTCTGCGCCATAACTCCACACGGCACTCCCATGAGGACGAAGACGGCGACTGCTGCTGGCTGAATTGAGCGCCGAACGGTTGATGTCGAGATAAATGATGTATTGCGTTTTTTGCGGAATACCGATCGGATTTGATTGTTCTTTTTGAGCATTTAAAGCTAAAAAACTAATTTGTTATGGTTTGAAAAACAGAAAATGGTACATAGGTGCAGTCTGATCTTGCAACTATTATTGATGGGCACGGAGTATTGACGATTTAACCCCTTCTTTGTGTGAGGTTTTTGGCAGATCCGGAAAATTGACTTTTCGGTCTTTGCGATGTCCCATGTGTGCTTGTCAAATCAGATGCTTGTGTTTTGGATGTCAAGACACCGTCGAACCGGATACCAAAGATCAGCTTCTGAAGTTACCGGGGGACTGTGACGATGATAGGTGGGACGGCTGCGCGTTACCTGCAGTGGCTACTGGAGCGTAAGGAAAGGCTTCGCAGTAGTTACCTGATTGTTTTTTCGGCAGAAACCTGGATTTGTCGCCACCCTTCGACTATTTTTATGAAAGGTGGTAGCGAGGCGTAGCGCTATGATCGGGAGTGTCGGCGGCTCTTGGGTTTCAGCAGCGGCCTCTTACGGCAACGGCGGGATGCCTGCGTCGCGCGGGACGCCAGCAAAAGCGACGGACACCCAAACCACATCGACAACCGACGGCCAAGCAGGCTCGGCTGCGCTTTCCGGCGTTACGTCAGGCGAACTGACGTCAGCGGAGCTTGAGCAAATCAAGCAGCTCAAACAACTCGACCGGAAAGTGCGGGCACACGAGTTGGCCCACGTGGCGGCAGGGGCTGGACTGGTCCGCGGTGGCGTCAGCTACACCTACGCCACGGGGCCAGACAACCAGCGCTATGCCGTTGGCGGCGAGGTATCGATTAGCACGGCGGCAGGAAGGACTCCCGAGGAAACGGTGTCGAAGGCGCAACGCATCCGGGCCGCGGCGTTGGCCCCTGCCGATCCGTCCTCACAAGATCGAAGCGTCGCTGCGGAGGCGTCGCGCATGGAGGCGGAGGCCCGGGCAGAGATTGCGATGCAGCGGCAGGAATCCTTTTCGGCGCGGTCCGGTTCTTCAGCGGCGCCAGGTGGCGACACCGAGGGTCGAGCTGCGATCAGCTCGTATCGTCAACAAGGCGCAGGGGCGTCGGAAGCGCTTGGTGCGCGTGTCAATCTATTTGCCTGATTACTCGGCCGGGGCGGCGGCCGGCACGGCAGCGGCTGCCTCCCGATGGGGGCATTCCTTCTTGGTGCATTCGGCGTACAGGTAGAGCGCGTGCTCTTGAATGGCGAAACCGCGTTCCTTGGCGATCCGTTTCTGCCGGCGTTCGATTTCTTCATCAATGAATTCCTCGACCCGCCCGCAATTGATGCACACGAGGTGGTCGTGATGCTGGCTTTCCTTGATTTCGAAAACCGATTTTCCCGAATCGAAATGGTGGCGTTCAAGCAGCCCAGCCTGTTCGAACTGGGTGAGTACGCGATACACCGTTGCTAACCCGATATCCTTGTTTTCGCTAAGCAGCAAGCGATGGACGTCGTCAGCAGTCAGGTGGCGGACTTCGGCGTGCTCAAAAAGCTCAAGGATTTTCAGGCGTGGAAATGTGGCCTTCAGGCCCATGCTTTTCAAGTCGGTGGATTTGCTCATTGGCTTCGCTTGATCGGTGGCGTAAGGGGTACCGCTTTTTCGGTTATGATATACCGCTTAACGCGGCTTTGAGGCTTGGGTTGTTTTTTGCCTTAAAGTTTCATTCCAATCGCCGGATGCTACACAAGAATGAGCTTTTCTCGATTCGCCTGCATGGTTTTCTTGTCGGCCGCGACGTTCGGCTGCTCTTCGGTGCCGCGCATCGTTAACGAATACAAAATTGACGTCCAGCAAGGGAACGTCCTCACCCAAGACATGGTTGCCCAGCTCCGTCCGGGGCTGACGAAGGACCAAGTCCGCTTCATTCTCGGAACGCCTGTGCTGATGGACATGTTCCACGGCAACCGTTGGGACTACGTGTATCGCTTGCAGAAGGGAAGCACGGGGGCGGTTGAGATGAGGAAGTTCTCAACCTTTTTCGATGCGGATAACAAGTTGGTCAGGGTTACGGGTGACGTGACGGCCGCGCAGGCGACCGATTTAGCAGCGGCGCAGGAAACCAAGACGCGAGAGATCGACCTTGGGTCAGTCGGCGAAGACGTTGTCGCCCCGGCGCCCGAAGAAAAAGGTTTCTTTGGCCGCATGATGGAAAAAGTGGGGTTCTGATGGCTGTGAAGATTGCCGTTGTCGGCGCCGGCGGGCGCATGGGGCGAATGATTATTGAGTCGGCGCTGAAGGATTCTGGCGTGGCTCTCGTGGCCGCAGTCGACCAGCCCGGGTCGGCGGCAATCGGCAAAGACGCCGGCGAACTCGTCGGCGCGCCGTGCGGGGTTCTGGTCACCGACGACGTAGAAAAGGCCTTCCGCCAAGCGGACTGCGTAATCGATTTCACCCGGCCCGAAGGCACCCTGCAGCACCTCGCCCTTTGTCGGAAGCACAAGGTGGCGATGGTGATCGGCACCACCGGCATGGAGGATGCGGGCAAGCAAGCGATTGCCGAGGCGGCGAAAGATATTCCGATCGTATTTGCGCCGAACATGAGCGTCGGCATGAACGTGGTTTTCAAGCTGCTCGACGCTGCGTCGCGCATCCTTTCCGAGGGCTACGACATCGAAATTGTCGAGGCGCACCACAAAATGAAGGTGGACGCGCCGTCGGGAACGGCGTTGCGCATGGGCGAGGTGATTGCCCAGGCCCTCGGTCGCGACCTGAAGTCGTGCGCCGTCTATGGCCGTGAAGGCGTAACCGGCGTGCGCGATCCTTCCACAATTGGTTTTGCCACGGTGCGCGGCGGCGACATCATCGGTGATCACACCGTAATGTATTGCGGAACTGGCGAACGGGTTGAAATCAGCCACAAGGCAGGTAGCCGGATGCCATATGCACTGGGAAGCCTGCGGGCAGCGCGTTTCCTCGCAGGGAAGAAGAGTGGTCTATTCGATATGCAGGACGTTCTCGGCCTGAGGTGAGGCAGCTTCGATAACCTGCGCACTAGGCCGGCTGGCAGGTAGTTGGCATAGTCCCTCAGTTGGTTTTGCGAGTAGTAGTGCCGGCTATTAACAAGCGCTAGCGCCGTTCTCCCCATTCTTTCTTTCCCCTTATTGGCGGAAACAAAGGGGGGCCGGGCCCGATATCTAGTCTTCCTTTGATCGCTCTGAACCGTTCGGCGACGCAGGAACGAAAATGCCGTTAGTGCCTCAAATGCGAAGATAAGTTACTCGTCCGCAACCGTCATCCGAGCCCTCTTCGTTGAGAAGATTCACGAGGCGGCGAAGCGTACCCTTTCTATCCTGAGCCGGTATGAAAAACGGGGCGCGAAAAGAGCCGTCGAGGAACGAGCGCGTTGCCGAGAGGCCAGCCTTCCGGTATGATTAGAAGGTTTGGAAGTTTTTCAAGCGGGAGGGCTGAGCGCCCGTCCCGCTTTTGCGTATATAAGCTACGGAATAGGAGCCTTTCGTGTCGTTGTTACCCTCTTTTCCGCCCGCAATCCTTGCTCTTGCCGACGGTACCATTTTCCGCGGCTACGCCATTGGCGCTCTCGGTGCCACAAGCGGCGAGGTGGTGTTCAACACGGCGATGACCGGCTACCAGGAAATCCTCACAGATCCTTCGTACTGCCGCCAGATCGTCACGCTGACCTATCCGCACATCGGCAATGTCGGCTGCAACAACGAGGATTTCGAATCGCGAGCTAACTTTGCAGCGGGGCTCGTCATCCGAGATTTACCGTTGCGCGCCGAAAACTGGCGCAAGCAGGACACCCTTTCGGACTACCTCACCAAGCATGGCGTCGTGGCAATCGCCGGCATCGACACCCGCAAACTCACCCGAGTCTTGCGCGAGAAAGGTGCGCAGGCGGGCTGCATCATGGCGGGTACGGTGGACGACGCGGATGCGATTGGGCAAGCAAGAGCTTTTCCAGGGTTGGCCGGCATGGATTTGGCGAAAGTCGTCAGCGTTGCGGAACCCTACGACTGGACCGAGGCGGAATGGACGCTAGACGGCTACGGCCATGCACCGGCGCCGCGTTTCAACGTCGTGGCCTACGATTACGGAATCAAGCGCAACATTCTGCGCATGCTTGCCTCGCGCGGATGCAAGGTAACCGTCGTTCCGGCCCAGATGCCGGCTGCCGAAGCGCTTAAATACAACCCGGACGGGATTTTCCTGTCCAACGGCCCCGGCGATCCGGAGCCCTGCGACTACGCAATCGAGGCGATCCGCGAATTTCTTGCGCGCGGCATTCCGACTTACGGGATCTGCCTCGGGCATCAGTTGCTGGCGCTGGCGTCCGGTGCACGCACGATCAAGATGAAGTTCGGTCACCACGGCGCCAATCATCCGGTGAAGGATCTCGATACCGGCCAAGTGCTGATCACGAGCCAGAACCATGGGTTTGCCGTCGATCCCGATTCGCTGCCGGCAAATCTGCGGGCAACGCACGTTTCACTATTCGACGGGTCGCTGCAGGGCCTGGCCAGGACGGATGTGCCGGCGTTTTGCTTCCAGGGGCACCCGGAAGCGAGCCCAGGACCGCACGACGTCGCCTATCTGTTCGACCGTTTCATTCAGCTGATGCAAGACACGAAGGCCAGGGGAAAGTAACTCATGCCCAAGCGTACAGACCTCAAAAGCATTCTCATCATCGGCGCCGGCCCGATCGTCATCGGGCAGGCGTGCGAGTTCGACTATTCCGGTGCGCAGGCCTGCAAGGCGCTGCGTGAAGAAGGCTTCCGCGTCATTCTGGTGAACTCCAATCCGGCGACGATCATGACCGACCCGGAGATGGCCGACGTTACCTACATCGAGCCGATCACCTGGAAAGTCGTCGAGAAAATCATCGAGAAGGAACGCCCCGACGCGCTGCTGCCGACGATGGGCGGTCAGACCGCGCTCAACTGCGCGCTCGATCTCGCGCATAACGGTGTGCTTGAGAAGTATGGCGTCGAGATGATAGGCGCCAGCAAGGAAGCGATCGACAAGGCCGAGGACCGTGAGAAGTTCAAGGAGGCGATGACGAGGATCGGCCTCGGGTCGGCCAAGTCCGCCATGGCGCACAGCATGGAAGAGGCGCAGCAGGTACAGGCGGCGCTCGGCTTTCCGGTCATCATCCGGCCGTCGTTCACCATGGGCGGCTCGGGCGGTGGTATCGCCTATAACCAGGAAGAGTTCGTCGAAATCTGCAAGCGCGGACTGGAAGCCTCACCAACGCACGAGTTGCTGATCGAAGAGTCGCTGATCGGCTGGAAAGAGTTCGAGATGGAAGTTGTCCGCGACAGGAAGGACAACTGCATCATCATCTGCTCGATCGAAAACCTCGACCCGATGGGCGTACATACGGGCGATTCGATCACCGTGGCGCCGGCGCAGACTCTGACTGACAAGGAATACCAGATCATGCGCGACGCATCGATTGCCGTGCTGCGCGAGATCGGTGTCGATACGGGTGGATCGAACGTGCAGTTCGCGATCAATCCGCTCGACGGCCGCATGATTGTCATCGAGATGAATCCGCGCGTGTCGCGCTCGTCGGCCTTGGCCTCGAAGGCGACCGGTTTCCCGATCGCCAAGGTGGCTGCCAAACTCGCCGTCGGCTACACCCTAGACGAACTGGCCAACGAGATTACCGGCGGCAAGACGCCAGCGTCGTTCGAGCCGTCGATCGACTACGTGGTGACTAAGGTTCCACGGTTCGCCTTCGAGAAATTCCCCGCCGCCAATCCGCGCCTGACGACGCAGATGAAGTCGGTCGGCGAGGTGATGGCGATCGGCCGCACTTTCCAGGAGTCGTTCCAGAAAGCGTTGCGCGGCTTAGAAGTCGGCGTCGACGGAATGAACCAGCGCACGACCGACCGCGAAGAACTGGAGAAGGAACTCGGCGAGCCGGGGCCGGAGCGTATATGGTACGTTGGCGACGCGTTCGAGAACGGTTTTACGCTCGACGAAGTGCATGGGCTGACGCATATCGACCCGTGGTTTTTGGCGCAGATCGAAGACATCGTGCGTATCGAAATGACGCTCGACGACATGTCGATCGACGAAATCGACGCGCCGACGCTGCGCGAACTCAAGCGCAAGGGCTTCTCGGACCGTCGTCTCGGCAAGCTGCTGAAGACGACTGACAAGGCCGTGCGCGAGCGCCGCCATGCATTGGGTATCCGCCCGGTATACAAACGAGTCGATACCTGCGCCGCGGAATTCGCGACCAACACCGCCTACATGTACTCGACCTACGAGGAAGAGTGCGAAGCGGCGCCGAGCGATCGCAAGAAGATCATGGTCCTCGGCGGCGGACCGAACCGGATCGGCCAGGGCATCGAGTTCGACTACTGCTGCGTGCATGCGGCGCTGGCCCTGCGCGAAGACGGCTACGAGACGATCATGGTGAACTGTAACCCTGAGACCGTGTCGACTGACTACGACACCTCAGATCGTCTGTACTTCGAACCGCTGACGCTGGAAGACGTGCTCGAAATCGTCGCCGTCGAGAAACCGGTGGGCGTCATCGTACAGTTCGGTGGGCAGACGCCGCTCAAACTCGCGCGTGACCTCGAAGCCAATGGCGTGCCGATCATCGGGACCAGTCCGGATATGATCGATGCGGCGGAAGATCGTGAGCGCTTTCAACAACTGCTCAACGATCTCGGCCTCAGGCAACCGCCAAACCGGACAGCGCGGACCGAAGAGGATGCGTTGCGTCTTGCCAACGAAATCGGTTACCCGCTCGTCGTACGGCCATCCTACGTGTTGGGCGGCCGGGCGATGGAAATCGTCCATGAGCCCCGCGACCTCGAGCGCTACATGCGCGAGGCGGTGAAAGTTTCGAACGACTCGCCGGTGCTGCTCGACCGCTTTTTGAACGACGCGGTTGAGGTCGATGTCGATGCGCTGTCCGACGGCGACGAGGTCATCATCGGTGGCGTCATGGAGCATATCGAGCAGGCGGGCGTCCATTCGGGCGACTCGGCATGTTCGTTGCCGCCGTATTCCCTGACGGCGGCGATGCAGGACGAATTGCGCCGGCAGACCAAGTTGATGGCCAAGGGGCTAAATGTCTGCGGCCTCATGAACGTCCAGTTCGCGATCCAGAACGATGTGGTATATGTTTTGGAGGTGAATCCGCGTGCTTCGCGAACGGTGCCCTTCGTGTCGAAAGCCACGGGCATTCAGTTAGCGAAAGTAGCAGCGCGTTGCATGGCGGGGCGCTCGCTGGTCAGCCAAGGGGTGCGGGAGGAAGTGGTTCCGCCATACTTCTCGGTGAAGGAAGCGGTTTTCCCGTTCAACAAGTTTCCCGGCGTCGATACCATTCTCGGTCCGGAGATGAAGTCGACGGGCGAAGTGATGGGCGTTGGCCGCTCCTTTGAAGAAGCATTCGTGAAGAGCCAGGCGGGTGCCGGTGTGAAACTGCCGACGTCGGGTCGGGTCTTTATCAGTGTGAAGGAGTCGGACAAGCCGAAGGTGGCCGAGATCGCGAGGGATCTGCACGAAGCCGGGTTCACTATCGTCGCGACACGCGGCACAGCGGCGACGATCGCGGCGGAAGGAATTCCGGTTTCAGTGGTCAATAAGGTGACCGAAGGTCGTCCGCACGTTGTGGATATGATCAAGAACAACGAGATTTCGCTGATCATCAACACGGTCGATGAGAAACGCAAAGCGATCAGCGATTCGCGTTCGATTCGAACTTCGGGCCTTGCCGCCAGGGTGACGATGTATACCACCGTATGGGGTGCCGAGGCTGCGGCCGTCGGCATCAAGAACCGCGGCGAACTCGTCGTTTATCCCATCCAGAGTCTGCACGCACAACTTAACTAGAAACTTCCAAAGCCGCCGGTCAACCTGCTCCGCGCAGGCCGGCGGTTTTTGCTTTGGTAGAAAAACAAGCGAGTAAATCACATGAGCAAAGTACCGCTGACCATTCAAGGCGCCGAGCGCCTCCGTGTCGAACTGCAGCACTTGAAAGCCGTCGACCGGCCGAACGTCATTGCCGCGATCGCGGAAGCGCGTTCGTACGGCGACTTATCGGAGAACGCGGAGTACGACGCGGCCAAAGAGCGTCAGGCATTCGTCGAGGGGCGGATCCAGGAGATCGAGGGCAAGCTCTCCAATGCGCAGATCATTGACCCCAAGCTGCTCGATGCCGATGGTCGAGCCGTGTTCGGCGCCACCCTCGATCTTGAGGACCAGGAAAGTGGCGCTCAGGTAACGTACCAAATCGTCGGTGAGGATGAAGCCGACATCAAGGGTGGGAAGATCTCGGTCAATTCGCCGATCGCACGTGCACTGATCGGCAAGTTTGCCGGCGATATCGCCCAGGTGCAGGCGCCCGGCGGTATCCGCGAATACGAAGTGCTCGACGTGCGTTACGAGTAACCTCACCATGCGGCGAGTTGCCGGAAGCCTTGCCGAGTATGTGTATTTCGCCGCCCTCACGCTCTGGGTGGGCGGCGTGTGGTCGATCGGCTATATCGTTGCGCCGATCCTGTTCGCGACGCTCGACGATAAGCAACTGGCTGGCCTTGTCGCGGGGAAGATGTTTACATTCGTCGGCTGGATCGGTCTCGGCTGCGGCGTTTACGTTCTTCTCTACAGCAGGCTGAGGGAAGAAAAAAACCGGGTGTTCTCCTGGTGCGTATTTGCCATGCTGGTTCTGACGGTCGCCATGCTGTTCGGTATTCAGCCGTTGATGGCACAGCTCAAACTGCAAGCCTTCCCGCTGGATGTGATGCAGAGTCCGCTACGCGCCCGGTTCGTCTTTTGGCACGGTCTTTCCAGCGTCCTCTACCTGCTGCAGAGCCTGCTCGGGATAGTTGTGGCGACGCTGGCGCGACCGGCATCGAAATGAAACGAGCCGGATCGGCCAGGAAGACGATGGCTCATATATCGCCCTGGAAACTTCGTTTCGTGCGCCGTGGGCCGGTGCGCGCGGAATGCGGTGGACGATGCGCTTTCGCCGCTTTCCCGTCCTCTTCTTCGCTTGGACGCCAGACAACGAGCAGTTTTCCGATGTGTTGCACCGGGGCTGCCCGCAACTTTTCGCAGATTTGGGAAAGATACTCTTCGCGGACGTTGCGGTCGTCTTCGAACACCCGAATCTTTATCAATTCATGGCTTTTGAGGCTGATATCGATCTCGCGCAGAACCGAATCGGAAAGCCCGTTCTGGCTGACGGCTACGACGGGATTGAGGCCGTGGGCTCGGGCGCGCAAGGAGCGGCGTTGCTCGGATGTGATCTGGATCATGCGGATGGGTCTTTCAAAACGGCCTTTCGAAGCGCGCATTCTACCGGTTTGACGCCATGAAACGAACCAAGACGAGCAAAGCCTGGCTGCATGAACACGTGACTGACGCTTACGTACAGCGTGCGAAGGCAGAAGGATACCGGTCGCGGGCGGCTTTCAAACTGATGGAAATCGATGATCGGGACCATTTGATTCGCCCAGGGGAGGTCGTTGTTGACCTCGGCTCGACCCCGGGCGGTTGGTCCCAGGTAGCCGCCAAGCGTCTGGGCGGGAACGGCCGTGTCATCGCGCTCGATCTTCTCGAAATGGAACCCTTGCACGGTGTTGAGTTCTTCCAGGGTGACTTCAGAGACGAAGAGGTACTGCGCCGGCTCGAAAATGTGCTCGGTGGTCGCAAAGCGGGCCTTGTTCTTTCGGATATGGCCCCCAATATTTCGGGTATACCGGTTTCGGACCAGGCGCGTGTAATGCATCTCGCGGAACTTGGGTTGGAATTCGCGCGGGAGTGGCTGAAACCGGAGGGGGCTTTCCTGGTCAAAGTCTTTCAAGGATATGGATACGAAGAGTTTGTGCGGACGTTGCGGAGCGTTTTCCGGGATGTGTCGACGCGCAAGCCGGATGCGTCCCGCGACCGAAGTTCCGAAGTGTATTTGCTGGGAAGAGGGCTGAAGGAAGTAGGCTAGAGGTGGCGTTGCGACCTGCCCCCTGGGCGCATGGTTTGCCGAATAAAGGTTTAGAATGACGCTGTTGCAGATTTTGCGCGGTTGATACTCTCCCGCCGATAGTTCGGGAGCAACAATGAAGAGGTACAGCATTGAATAACATGTTCAAGAATCTGGCGGTCTGGCTCGTCATCGGCCTCGTGTTGATGACCGTCTTCAACCAGTTCAATTCCCGCCAGGTTACGCAAGCCTCGATGGAATACTCCGAATTCATGGAGGAAGTCGGGCGTGGTTCCATTTCCAAGGTTGTGATCGAAGGTCGGGTGCTCAAAGCGACCACCAGTGACGGACGCAAGTTGACGACCTACGCTCCTCCTGACCTCTGGATGGTCTCCGACCTCCTGAAGCATGGCGTCAAGGTCGAGGCGAAGCCGGAAGAAGAGCAGTCGTTCCTGATGAACATCTTCGTCAGTTGGTTCCCGATGCTTTTGCTGATCGGCGTGTGGGTCTTCTTCATGCGCCAGATGCAGGGCGGTGGGCGTGGCGGCGCCTTCTCATTCGGCAAGAGCAAGGCACGCTTGCTCGACGAATCGACCAACAACATTACCTTCGCAGATGTCGCGGGTTGCGATGAGGCGAAGGAAGAAGTCTCCGAACTCGTCGAGTTTCTCAAAGATCCGTCGAAATTCCAGAAACTCGGTGGCCGAATCCCCAAGGGCGTGTTGCTGGTCGGCAACCCCGGGACAGGTAAGACGTTGCTTGCCAAAGCCATCGCCGGTGAGGCCAAGGTTCCGTTCTTCTCGATCTCCGGTTCCGACTTCGTCGAAATGTTCGTGGGCGTAGGTGCAGCCCGTGTTCGCGACATGTTCGAGAACGCCAAGAAACACGCGCCATGCATCATCTTCATTGACGAACTCGACGCGGTCGGTCGTCAGCGTGGCGCTGGCCTCGGTGGTGGGAACGATGAACGCGAACAGACGTTGAACCAGATGCTCGTCGAGATGGACGGCTTCGAGGCAAGCGTCGGCGTTATCGTGATCGCCGCGACGAACCGTCCGGACGTCCTCGACCCGGCGTTAATGCGCCCGGGCCGTTTCGACCGCCAGGTTGTCGTACCGCTGCCCGATATCCGGGGCCGCGAGCAGATTCTCATGGTTCACATGCGCAAGGTGCCACTGTCTCCCGACGTCAAGGCCGATATCCTCGCGCGCGGTACGCCGGGCATGTCGGGTGCGGATCTTGCAAATCTGGTCAACGAGGCGGCGCTGTTCGCAGCGCGTTCCAACAAGCGGCTCGTGGACATGGATGACTTCGAGAAGGCGAAAGACAAGATCCTCATGGGTGCCGAGCGCCGTAGCATGGTCATGAACGAGGAAGAGAAGCGCAATACCGCTTATCACGAGTCGGGCCATGCCGTGGTGGCCAAGCTGGTACCGAAGTCCGACCCGGTACACAAGGTGACGATCATTCCGCGCGGCCGTGCGTTGGGCCTCACCATGCAATTGCCGGAGGAAGACCGCTACGCGTATGACCGTACCTATCTCTTGAGCCGGATCGCGGTGCTGTTCGGTGGCCGGATTGCCGAAGAATTGTTCATGAACCAGATGACGACCGGCGCTTCGAACGACTTTGAGCGTGCGACCCAGATGGCGCGCGACATGGTGACCCGTTACGGGATGTCGGACGTGCTCGGTCCGATGGTCTACGGCGAGAACGAAGGCGAAGTCTTCCTCGGCCGCTCGGTTACGACGCACAAGAACATGTCCGAGTCGACGATGCAAAAGGTCGACCTGGAGATCCGTCGCATCATCGACGAGCAATACGCGTTGGCGCGGAAGCTGCTCGAAGACAACCGCGACAAAGTGGAAGCCATGACGGCCGCTCTGCTCGAACTGGAGACGATCGACGCCGACCAGATCGACGACATCATGGCTGGTCGTCCGCCGCGGCCGCCGAAACAGATGACGATCAAGGGATCGAGTTCGGAAGGTACTCCCCCGCCGGATGCCGCACCGAGCGCTACCGCGCCGGCCTGATCGGCGAGCGAAAATGACCAACCGGGGGCTCCCAAAGCCCCCGGTTTTTTTGCGTCCTGCTCTGGAGTGCGAATGGGTAAGCTGCGCTGTGGGAAATTCGAACTGATACTCGACCGGCCCTTCGTTATGGGCATCGTGAATCTGACGCCTGATTCGTTCTCAGGCGACGGGTTGGCGACCGACATGAGTGCGGCCATCGCCCACGCGCGGTGTCAGATTGAGGCCGGAGCGGATCTGCTCGACCTCGGGGCCGAATCATCGCGGCCCGGAGCTATTCCAACATCGCTGGACGATGAACTCAAACGCCTCCTCCCCGTGCTCGACGCGTTGCGCGATTGCGGGGTACCGATTTCCGTCGACACCTACAAGCCGGAGGTGATGCGAGCAGCCATTGCGCACGGCGCGGCGATGATCAACGATATCTTTGCGCTGCGTCGCCCCGGAGCTATTGAGGCGGTGGCCGACAGTGACTGTGCAGTGTGCCTCATGCACATGCAGGGCGAACCGCTCACGATGCAACAGAGCCCACAGTATGCCGACGTGATCACGGAAGTGGGCGGTTTTCTGGAAGAACGCATAGGAGCTTTACTCGCCGCCGGGATTGCGCGAGATCGGCTGGTATTGGATCCAGGTTTCGGGTTCGGAAAGACGGTTCAACATAACGTTCAACTTCTCCAGCACCTCGACGCGCTTTCGGCGAGCGGTCTGCCGATCCTCGCCGGTCTCTCGCGCAAGTCGATGCTCGGCGCAATCACGGGACGTCCTGTCGAAGACCGTGCAAGTGCCAGCGTGGCCGCAGCGCTCATCGCCACGCAGCGGGGAGCGACTATTCTGCGCGTTCACGACGTGGCGGCGACGTGCGACGCGCTTGCGGTTTTGCGTGCGGTTGAGGCCGGCTAGAAAAACGGCGAGGGTTCGGCGCGTATTGGATATGTGCCAAATGCTAAGCGCTTGTGGCACGATAAGGACACTGAATCGCACGTTTGAGTCGCCGCCATCCATTCATTGGCCTTTCTGTTTTCAGGAAGCTCCGCTTCGCCAAGGATAGGGCGGTGCCCGACAGGGAAGAAAGACAACGACATGCCTGTGGAAACCGAACTAAAGCTGCGTCTGCCGTCTTCGCAAGCGGCTCTCCTCGCGTCGCATCCGCTGTTGCAAGGCGTTGTTGCTCATCGGTGCCGCCTATTCAATACCTACTACGACACGCCGGACCTCGATCTCGCGGCGCATCGAATCGCCTTGCGGCTGCGTCGAAAGGGCCGTTCCACATGGTTGATGACGGTCAAGGGCGGCGACTCGGGCGCCGGGGGCTTGGCGCAGCGCAACGAGTGGGAGGCGCCGACCGAGCCCGGGGTTTTCGACTTCGGTATCGTGACTGATCCTGACTTGCGCGACTTGCTGGAGTCGTGCCGGGCGACCTTGCAGCCCCTATTTACGACCGACTTCACACGCACCTCGTGGTTGTTGCGACGAGGCGAGGCGGCCGTCGAGATTGCGTTTGACCGCGGCCGAATCGGCGCGGGCTCGTCGGCATCTAGTGCGAGCGCAACCGGCACCAAACGCGAGATGATCTGCGAACTGGAGCTGGAATTGGTGGAGGGAACGTCGTCCGACGTGCTCTTCGACATCGCGATGGAACTCGCGGCCGACATGCGGTTGCATCCCGAGGTTAGCAGCAAGGCCGAGCGCGGTTACGCGTTGGCTCTCGGTGCGGCCTCGCCGCCGGCGAAAGCGTTCGCTTCGCCGGTGCGCAAGGGCATGTCACCGGACGACGCGTTCCGGTCCATTGCGTTGGCAAGTGTGCTGCAACTGCAGCGCAACGAAGCCGGCGCGGTGGCCGGCGAAGACCCTGAGTACGTGCATCAGGCACGCGTCGCGATTCGCCGCCTGCGTTCCGCCTTCCGGCTCTTCTCGCCCGTGCTTACCGAGGCTTTCATCGAGGTCTACAGCTCGCGCTGGCGGGATTTGGCAAAGAGCCTGGGCGACGCCCGGGATTGGGACGTGTTTCTCAGCGAGACGCTGGCTCCCCTTGAGGAGGCATTCCCCGGGGATCCCGATCTGCGCATCTTGCGCGAACGGAGCGAAGCCGCCAAGGCGAAGGCACGAAAGGTGGCTGGTGTCGCCCTTGGGCAGAACGAATACAGCCGGCTGCTGCTGGCGTTCTCGGCGGCGCTTCTGCGAGGCGAACCTCCGACCATCGCGGCGCACCGGAAGGCGGTGAGCGGCAGCCTGCGCAAGTTTGTCGCGAAGCGCCTAGAGAAGCGAGTTGCGGCGATCGATCGCTTCACCAATGGGTCGGGGAAGATGAACGCCGAGCGATGGCACAAACTGCGCATCGAGTTCAAGAAGCTGCGCTATGCCGTGGAGTTTTTCTCACCGTTGATGTCGGGCAAGCGCCTCGTTGCGTACCAGACGGCGTTGGCGGCTATCCAGGATCAACTGGGACGGCTCAACGATCAGGCGACGGCCTCTCGCCTGATTCGCGATATCCATCCCAAAGGCGAACCGGACCCGCTGACGCAGGGCTGGATCGCCGGCCGTACCGATCTGCTCATTTCCTCGCTGAACGAGGAGCTACGCCGCTTTGCGGCGCGCAAGAAACCCTGGCGCTAGATCGCTGAGATTGCTAAGGCGGCTCCTTGCCGTCTTGGCTTAGTGCACCGTCGGCGGGGTTTCCGGCATGTCACGAAAGAGTTCATCGATCGCTGCGCGATCGAAGCGGTATTCGCGGTTCGCCAGATCGTCGCGGATGACGATCGCGCCGCGTTCGTCGAGCACACCGTAGATTTCCTCGCGTCCGAGGGTACGCAGCATGTTGCCGATCTTCTCGCGGTCTTCGGGGCAATTGTTCGTCACCGCACGCGGGTTGAACACGCGCACCGCTTCCTCGTGGAAGATGCGCGCCAGCAGCGACTCCGGCGACAGGCCGATCAATTCTTCGGGCTTTGCGGTCGCGGCCAACGTTTCGATACGTCGCCAGCCGTCGGGATCGCGCTGGTCGGTCGACGGCATTTTCTGCAGGAACAGACCGGCGATTCCACTCTCCGTGGCGGCGAGGAAAAAGCGCGTGGTGATTTGCTCGGATTGCATCAGGTAGTGCTCGAAAACTTCGGCGATGTTGTTGCCGACCATCGGTACGACGCTCTGGTAGGGCTGGCGCATCGAGGGAAATTCGAGCGAGAGCAGCAGTTGTCCTTGCCCAAGAAGTGCAAGTGGCGGCGCATCCGGCACCTCATCGGCGTGTTGCGCCATGCAGCGGGTGTTCAGCGCGTCATTACAGTCGATTACCAGCAACGACACCGGCCCATCACCGCGCAGCTGTACGGTAACCCGCCCGGCTTGTTTGAGATTATCGGTGAGCAGCAGAGCCGTCGCCGTCATTTCGCCGAGAAGAATGATGACCGGGCCCGGATAATCGCGATTCGTTAGCAGTTGCTGCCAAATCGAGCCAAGACGCACCACGGCGCCGCGGATATCGAGGTCGTCGAGCAGAAAGCGCTGGACGGCATTTTCCATCAGTTATTTTCCTTCGAAATTGCCTGAGCGTAGCTCTCCGGTGTGAAGCCGACCAACAGACTCGGTCCGGTGTCGAGAACGGGGCGTTTGATCAACGCCGGATATTGACTCATCAGGGTCAGTGCCTTCGCTTCGTCGACGTCGGCCCGCTCGTCTTCGCTCAGCTTACGCCACATGAGGCCGCGCGTATTCAACAGCGTTCGCCATCCGGCTCGCCGATTCCAGTCGGCAAGATGTGCGCCGACGACACCGGCCTTCTTGTAATCGATAAATTCATAGGCGACACCTTGAGCGTCCAGCCAGGAGAAGGCCTTCTTCATTGTGTCGCAGTTCTTGATGCCGAATATTCTGATCATTGTTTTCTTCGCTCAATTCAAGCGGGGTGGCGGAATAGCGTCGCGCCGACTTCTCGGGAACACAAACGAGCCGCACAATGCGTCGTTTCGCGTTGCCGTTCGAGTTCCTAGGGAGAATTCTATGCTCGCCCGGGCTCCGCGGTGACACGGAGCTTCTTTGCGCGCAATTGTTTCCGGAGCGCGCTTTCACCATCCGCCGTCAGGCCGCCGAAGTCCCTCAGCCATGAACAAAGCATTTCTTCTTCGGGAAGCAACTGGTCTGGCTCGGTTTTCAGTCCACGGATGGCGTGATTGATTCGGGCGTCGATCACAGCGCATTCCTCATGCGTTTCTGAAGCCAGATCGGCAAGCACGATTTCATTCTCGAAATTCCTAGCTGTGTCGTCCAGGTGCTCGAGTGTACTGTGTTCCATGCGCAGGACGAACTGGAATCGGGCGTGTTTCTCCTGGAAAGTGCCGAGCATCGCGTCGAAATCGGCCATCATGCCGGCCGTTTGAGCCGCGAAGACCATTTCATTAACGAGCCGTGTAGCAAAAGCGTCCAAAAAACCTTCCGGATCGCCTGCCTTCAAGCCGGGGAAAAACATGGCGTAGCTGGAGTCGATGTCCACAACAATGGCGCACGGCTTGCCCTGAATAAGCGCAAGATGGGCTTGCCACTGCTTTACCTCGCGTGGCGGCTGCCCGTCGACATCGATCAAGTGTGGCCCGTCTTCGGAAGGGCGCGGCGAGGGCGCTTCGCCCACCAGTGGCGCGGAGCCGGTCTTCCTCGGCTCGATGAACTCGGCGAAAGCTTGCGAGCAGTTGAAGATGATCATGCGGGATTATCGCTGTTATTCGCCCACGCCCAAGGGGCCAAGAGGTTCGTCTCTTCGTCCGCCCTTATCCAAGCAAAGCCTCAACGCCTTAGTTTCGCGAACGCGGCGGCCATCGCTCCAGCAGGTTCGGGCTGACGGGCCTGCTGTTGTTTGGCCTTGTTGCTCATCGGTACGCCACCTTTCTTGACGCCGCTAGGGGCTGGCTCGTCGGTCAAGCGCATCGTCAGAGCGATGCGCTGACGTGGCAGATCGACTTCGAGCACCTTGACCTTGACGACATCGCCGGCCTTCACCACTTCGCGCGGGTCCTTCACAAACTTGTTGGAGAGCGCGGAGATGTGCACGAGTCCATCCTGATGCACGCCGATGTCGACGAAAGCACCGAAGTTGGCGACGTTGGTGACTACGCCTTCGAGGATCATGCCGGACTGCAGATCCTTGACTTCCTCGACGCCGTCCTTGAAGACGGCGGTCTTGAACTCGGGACGTGGGTCGCGGCCGGGTTTTTCGAGTTCCTTGAGAATGTCCTGCACGGTCGGCAGGCCGAACTTCTCATCCGTGTATTTGGCCGGCTGCAGGGATTTGACGAGGCGCGAGTCGCCGATGACGTCTTTGATTCCTTTCTTGATGTCGGCGAGGATGCGTTCGACGAGCGGATATGCCTCCGGGTGCACAGCCGAGGCGTCGAGCGGGTTTTCGCCGTTCGTGATGCGCAAGAAGCCGGCCGCCTGCTCAAAGGTTTTCTCGCCCATGCGCGGCACTTGCAGCAGTTGCTTGCGGTCGCTGAAGGCGCCGTTCTTGTCGCGGTACGAGACAATGTTGTTGGCGAGCGTGCTGTTGAGGCCGGATACGCGCGTGAGAAGCGGTATGGATGCCGTGTTGACGTCAACGCCGACGGCGTTCACGCAATCCTCGACGACGCCGTCGAGCGCGCGGGCCAGCTTGGTTTGGCTGACGTCGTGCTGGTATTGGCCGACGCCGATGGACTTCGGCTCGATTTTCACGAGTTCGGCGAGTGGGTCCTGGAGCCGACGCGCGATCGACACGGCGCCTCGCAGGCTGACATCGAGCTCGGGGAATTCACGGGCGGCATACTCGGACGCGGAGTAAACCGAGGCACCGGCTTCGGAGACCACAACTTTGGTCATGTGCAATTCGGGCACCAGCCTGATCAGGTCTGCTGCCAGCTTGTCTGTTTCGCGCGAAGCGGTGCCATTGCCGATACTGATGAGGTCAACGTTATGCTTTTTGGCTAGTGCGGCGAGTGTATGCAGGGCGCCGTCCCAATCGCGGCGAGGTTCGTGCGGATAGACGGTGGCGGTATCGAGCACCTTTCCCGTCGCGTCGACGACGGCGATCTTGCAGCCGGTGCGGATGCCAGGGTCGATGCCCATCGTCGCCCGTTGACCTGCCGGAGCGGCGAGCAGGAGATCGTGCAAGTTGGTGCCGAAGACGCGGATGGCTTCTTCCTCGGCGCGCTCGCGCAAAGCATTCATCAGGTCCAGCTCCAGATGCATGAACACCTTGACGCGCCATGTCCACCGTACGGTATCCACGAGCCATTTGTCGGCCGGGCGGCCTTGGTCGGCGATACCGAAATGCTTGGCGATGCGGGCTTCGCAGGGGTTTGGCCCGGCTGGCTTGTTGGCTTCGTCGAGTTCGCTGTCGAGGACCAGTGCCACCTGCAGCGCCCCCTCGTTGCGGCCGCGGAAGAGGGCGAGCGCGCGGTGCGATGGTACGTTGGCCACCGGTTCCGAATAATCGAAGTAGTCGCGGAACTTCGCGCCCTCGGTTTCCTTGCCTTCGACCACCGTCGATTTGACGACTCCGTGCTCGTCGAGGTATTCGCGCAGCTTGCCGAGCAGCGTGGCGTCTTCGGAAAACTGCTCCATCAGGATCTGGCGTGCGCCATCGAGCACCGCCTTTACGTCGGCGAAGCCGGCGTCCGCGTTGAGGTACTTCTCGGCTTCCACCTCGGGTGTCAGCGTGGGATCGGCCAGCAAAGCCTCGGCGAGCGGAGCGAGACCGGCTTCGCGCGCGATCTGCGCCTTGGTGCGCCGTTTGGGCTTATACGGAAGATAAAGGTCTTCGAGGCTCTGTTTTGTCTCGGCCGCATCGATCTGAGCGGCCAATTCGGGGGTTAGTTTTCCCTGTTCGTCGATCGAAGCGAGGATCGCGGCGCGGCGTTCCTCCAGTTCGCGCAAATAGGTCAGCCGCTCGTCCAACGTGCGCAATTGCGTGTCGTCCAGTCCGCCCGTCACTTCCTTGCGGTAGCGGGCAACAAACGGAACGGTCGCGCCCTCGTCGAGCAGGCCGACGGCCGCGACGACCTGATGCAAGGTACAGCCGATTTCTTCGGCAATCTTCTGGGTGATGCGGAGTTCTGCAGATGAGGCCATCGGCGCTTCTTTTTTCCGGAAAAACCGCCAACTATGAGCAATCGGTGCCGAAAACTCAAGTCTTGACGTGGCGCTCAAAGATGCACCAAAGGCTCATGCACTGAGCGCCTTTATTTTCAGAGGTAACCGACGATATGCTCCGATCTCATGGTAAATGGCTGACCGGCGTCGCGTGTTGCAGCGACTATTCGAATCGGGTTAAATGAAGATTCCGCCGGAATCGGCCGGAACAATTGGGAGGCGTGATGAAAATCGATATCGAGCGTTTGGGTCTGAAGAACGTTAATGTGGACCCGGAGACCCTGCTGACTTTCCCGAAAGGGCTGGCGGGTTTTGAGGTGTGCAAGCGCTTCAAGCTGTTCCACGAGGAAGGCAAGCCTACCGTCTTCTGGCTGCAGTCGGTTGATGACGAAGACATTATGTTCCCCGTCGTCACGCCGGAACAACTCGACCTGCAGTATGAAATCGAACTGTCCGACGAGGATTGCGCGCTGATCGACCTGAAAGACCCGTCGCAAGCGGTGGTCGCTGTCATCGTTTATCGCGATGACGCGCAGGGTGGGCGCATCGACGCGAACGCGCGTTCACCGATCATCCTGAACCTTGCCAGCCGCAAAGGCATGCAGAAAATCCTCAGCGAAGTGCGGCCGGCCGTCGTCATGCGCGGTCGCTGATATCTGTTTGCCGCCTGGCCGCTTTCATGCAAGGGCCGGGGGTTTCGCATGCGGAGCTAACCGTAGCTCCGCTGATCGTCTCCTGTGCAGCTAATACGACGACGCGGCGCGGGCCGCCTGATCGTAGCGGCCCGACACGGTGCGTAGAAGCTGGGCGATTTCGCCGAAGCGCCGGTTCTCGTCCTCGTGCCCCGAAAACCCAGGCAACAGGCAGGCTTCTCTGACCTCCCGATACCGCTCGCAGAGCGCGGCACCCGCTTCTGTCGCACGTAGATAAACTTCCTTCCCCCGCTTCGCGCTGGCAACGAGCTTCATACCGATCAATTTCTTGGCGGAGTATGAGACGACATGCGTGTCCTCGATGTTGAGGACGAAGCAGATGTCGGCCAGCCGCTTCTCGGTCCCGCGGTGGTTGATGTGGTGCATGACGAGTACGTCGACCGGCGTCATGTCTTTGGCACCGGCGGCACTCATGCAACGGATCATCCATCGATTGAAGGCGTGAGTGGCGATGATCAAGCCGAATTCGAACTCGGAAAGTTCCGGCGACTTGGGGGAGACGAGATGCGCCGACGAGACGATGCGTTGCTTGCCGTCTTTCCGTGGCGCGCTTTTCGACGCTTTTTCCATAAGACCTCCGGTCGTTTCCGACGTCTATGCGAAAGTACTATACGGGTTAAACGTTGACAATACGTCGACGAATTATTAACGTAGCCCGGCCATCGTCGGGGATGGGCACCGCTGTCGTTCGACAGCAACCAGTCCGTAGTCGTCGTCTCCCGGTTTTCACTCTTCGCGCCGGTTGGTTGCGAACTGACCGGCTCCGTTCACCTCTGAAAATGGAGAACTCTATGTTGAAGACGCTCGTCGCCGTCAGCGTCGCCACGACGGCCCTGCTTTGCGGATCCGCCGCTCAAGCCCAACAGAAATGGGATATGCCGACCGGCTACCCGGGCAACAACTTCCATACCGAGAACATCGTGCAGTTTGCAGCCGACGTCGATAAAGCCACGGGCGGCAAGCTCAAAATCACGGTCCACGATAACGGCTCGCTTTTCAAGGCCAACGAGATCAAGCGTGCCGTTCAAGGCGGACAGGCTGACATCGGCGAGATCATCATTTCGGGCTTCTCCAACGAAGACCCGATGTTCGCGATCGATTCGATCCCCTTCCTGGCGACGGGTTATCCGGAAGCCGAGAAGTTGTGGAAAGTGTCGAAGGCGGCAACTGAGGCGCGTTTGGCGAAGCAAGGCATCAAGGTACTCTACGTCGTGCCGTGGCCGCCACAAGGTATTTTCAGTGCCAAGCCGATCAACTCGGCCGCCGACCTCAAGGGCGTCAAGTGGCGCGCCTATAACCCGAACACCAGCCGCATCGCGCAACTTGTCGGTGCCCAGCCGGTCACCATCCAGGCGGCTGAACTTACGCAGGCACTCGCCACGGGGGCTGTCACCGCGTTCATGACTTCCGGCGCCACGGGTTATGACAGCAAGGTCTGGGAACAGGTGAAGTATTACTACGATGTTGCCGCTTGGCTGCCGAAGAACCTGGTCATCGTTTCCCAGAAGGCTTTTGATCGGCTCGACAAGCCGACTCAGGACGCCGTTTTGAACGCGGCCGCCGCGGCGGAAGCGCGTGGCTGGAAGACGAGCGCCGAGAAAAACAATTGGTACAAGGAGCAATTGACCAAGAACGGAATGAAGGTCGAAGCGGGTTCCGAACAACTGCGCTCGGACTTCAAAAAGATTGGCCTGACGATGATCGCCGATTGGACGACGCAGACCGGTGCCGAGGGGCAGGCGATCATCGACGCCTTCCGCAAATAGCTAGACGACGGACAGGAAGACATGCAGATCGCGTACAGCGTCCGCCAAACGACCTGCGGTCGAACGCTTTCCGGTATGTTTTCGTCTCGATAACCAATCATGGGGCGGCTCTGAGCCGCCCGTTTTTTTGAGGGACGGCAGGATGCGATCCTTGCTCAACCGCCTGTTCGACTTTACAGGTTTCTTGGCCGGTCTGTTCATGATCGGTACCCTACTGACCGTGCTTTCCAGTATCCTGGGGCGGCTCATGCCCGTGTTCGAACTCCATGGCGCCGATGCCTATGCCGGGTACTGCATGGCCGCTTCGGCATTCTTGGCTCTCGCGACCACTCTGCGCCGCGGCGAGCACATCAGGGTAACCCTGCTCATCAATCGGCTCTCGCCACAAGCGCACCGCTGGCTGGATATCTTTTGCCATGTCGTGGCTATCGCGATCGCAGGGAACCTCGCCTGGTTTTCCGTCAGGCTCGTTTCGCAATCCTTCGCCTTCAACGACATCTCCACAGGTCTGGATGCGACGCCGCTCTGGATACCACAGCTCGGCATGGCGGTCGGCACGGTGGTTTTCGTTCTAGCCTTTGTCGTTGATCTGGTCGATCTGATCTCCGGCAAGACGCCCGTCGGCACCTCCGCCGAGGGGGAACCGGCTCATATCGAATAGGAAGCGAGCGACATGGATCTCTATATCACAGCATTCCTTATCGTCGCCCTGTTCGCCATTCTCGGCAGCGGTGTGTGGATCGGCTTGGCACTGACGGGGGCGGCTTGGATCGGGATGGAATTGTTTACCACGCGTCCAGTCGGAGACGCCATGGTGATCACGATCTGGGGCTCGTCGTCGTCGTGGACGCTCACGGCTTTGCCTCTGTTCATCTGGATGGGCGAGATATTGTTCCGTACCAAGCTCTCCGAGGATATGTTCAAGGGGCTGGCACCGTGGCTCGATAAGATCCCCGGGCGGCTGCTGCATGCGAACATCATCGGATGCACGATATTCGCCGCGGTCTCGGGATCGTCGGCGGCGACCTGCGCCACCATCGGCAAGATGAGTCTGCCCGAACTCAAGAAGCGCGGTTATCCCGACTCGATTTCAATCGGGACGCTGGCCGGTGCGGGTACGCTCGGCCTACTGATTCCGCCGTCGATCATCATGATCGTCTACGGGGTGATGGCGAATGTCTCGATTGCGAAGCTGTTCATAGCTGGCGTCATCCCAGGGCTGGTGCTTGCTGGCCTCTTCATGGGATACACCATCTTTTGGGCGCTCCGGCATCCTGAACAGATTCCCCCGGCCGACAAGCGCATGACCTTCTGGCAAAAGATCTATGAGTCTCGACATCTGATTCCTGTGGTTACGCTTATTGCCGCTGTCCTTGGCTCTATCTACACCGGCATTGCTACGGCCACCGAAGCGGCGGCACTCGGCGTCGTTGGTTCGATGATCATCGCGGCCGTGCAGGGTGAACTGACGTGGGCGAATTTTCGCGACAGCCTGATCGGGGGCACGCGGCTCTACTGCATGATTGCTCTCATCCTTGCGGGGGCCGCGTTTCTTACGCTATCGATGGGCTACATCGGGTTGCCGCGGCATCTGGCGGAGTGGATCATCGGCCTGAACCTATCGCCGCTTGCCTTGCTGCTGGCGCTGATGGTGTTCTTCATCGTCCTCGGATGTTTTCTCGACGGTATTTCCATGGTGGTGCTCACCATGGGCGTTCTTCTGCCGACGATCGAGCGCGCCGGGATCGATCTCATCTGGTTTGGGATCTATATCGTGCTCGTGGTCGAGATGGCGCAGATCACGCCACCGGTGGGCTTCAACCTGTTCGTACTGCAGGGAATGACCAATCGCGATATTGCGTGGCTTGCCAAGCAGGCGTTTCCGTTGTTTCTGCTGATGGTCGTCGCTGTGCTGCTGATGTACTTCTTCCCCGGGCTCACAAGTTGGCTGCCGCAGCATATGTCGGGATGATTTGAATATGTCGGCCAATCTCACTAGCGCCTCCGACGTCCGCCTTCTGCCGCTCGGCGATGCGGCGTGGACGGTGGAGTTCGGCAGCACCATCGATCCCGCAATCCACGCTCGCGTGCTCGGTCTTGCCGAGGCGTTGGAGCAAGCACGTTTGATCTCGCGGGGAGGGGAGGCCTGTGGTCGGGAGTTCGACGGCATCGTCGACGTCGTACCGACCTTTCGCTCGCTGACGATCCACTATGACCCCCTGCGCACCGATGCGATTCGGCTGGGTGAGGCTTTGTGCGCGCTCGCTGCCGCATCCGGGGTTAAGCCCGCGCACGGGCGACGCTGGGGCTTGCCCGTATGCTTTGACGACGAATTCGCGCCAGATTTGGCCGACTTGGCGGCGTCCAAAGGGATGACGACAGCCGATGTGGTCCAAATGATGACGACCACCGAATTCCAGGTGTACATGATCGGCTTCATGCCCGGTTTCCCCTACATGGGCGGCCTGCCTCCAGCGCTGCACATGCCGCGCTTGTCGTCGCCGCGCAAAGCTGTGCCGGAGCGCTCGCTTGCCGTGGCGGGCGAGATGTGCGCCGTCTATCCATGGGAAAGCCCTGGCGGTTGGCGACTTCTTGGCCGCACGCCGGTGCCCATGTTCTCGGCTCGGGAGGCCGCCTCGCCGGCTCTGCTCGCGTCGGGCGACCGTGTTTTCTGGCAGGCGATCGCACGGTCTGAATTCATCGAACTAGAAGCAGCCGGGCGCGCGGGAACGCTCGATCGCCAGCAGTTTCTGCTCGGATCGGAGAGCGTGTGACGACCGGTCTGATTGAAATCATCAAGCCCGGGTTCGCCAACGGCATTCAGGATACGGGGCGTTACGGATACCGCCATATGGGCGTGGCCGTTTCTGGATTCCTCGACCGGTTGTTCGCGCGTTGCGCCAACGCCTTGGTCGGCAATACGGATGATGCGGCATGTATTGAGATGCGCGTCACCGGCCCGGTACTGGCCGTCAGACGAGGTCCCGTCCGGGTGGCGCTTGCCGGCAATGTCACGGCAACGATACGGCGAGCCACTGGCGCCGCGGAAGAGCTCTCCGCGTGGCGTAGCGCGACTCTCGGTTGTTCGGACGTGCTTGAGATCGGCGCCGTCAAAGGAGGAACGAGCTACCTGGCCGTTTCGGGAGGCATTGCTGTTACGCCTCAACTGGGTAGCCGCTCGACCTACCAGCGCGCGAAGATCGGTGGGATCGAAGGCCGCTTGATCGCGGCCGGAGATGTGCTGCCGTGCGCGGCAGCGTCCAGCGACGCCGACGAGGAACGGCAGGCGCCGCCGTGGCGGCATGCGGACAGCCCGATCCGTGTTGTCCTTGGCCCGCAGATCGACCATTTCGCGACGGAAGCCGTAGCAACTTTCATGGCTTCCGAATACCAGGTGACCCCACAACTCGACCGCATGGGCATGCGCTTGCAGGGTGAAAAACTTGCCCATGTGACGTCGTCGGCCGCCGACATCGTTTCGGACGGTGTGACGCCTGGCGCGATCCAGGTTCCGGGAGAGGGTCAGCCAATCATTCTGTTGGCTGACTGTCAAACCGTCGGCGGTTATCCGAAGATCGCCACGGTGATTTGCGCCGACCGGCCGCGACTCGGTCAGTTGGAGCCGGGGCAAACCGTTCGTTTCGCGGCGACGGATGTGACTCAGGCGCGTATAGCGCTTGAGGAGCAGGAGCGCGCGTGGCGAACATGGGCCTCGCAGATCGTTTTCGGAGGCATCAATTTCGATGCGGTGTATGGCGACGGATCAGGTTGCTGGAAAGATGACGATGACGAGATTCTGGTGTGATTCGCCTGTCGCCGGTGGGCGCGACCAGGATGCGTTGGATGCGGAATGACGTTGGACTAGTCGAGGAGCGCGGGAAATGGCAATGTTGAATCTGAATTCCGATCTTGGCGAGAGTTTCGGGCCGTGGAAGATGGGGAGCGATGCGGCGATGTTGCGCATCGTCAATTCGGCTAACGTGGCGTGCGGTTTCCATGCCGGCGACCCGTCTGTCATGTTGCAGACGGCCGGCTTGGCGAAGGAAAACGGTGTCAGCATCGGGGCGCATCCCGGCTATCCGGATCTGCAGGGCTTCGGCCGGAGGCGTATGGACATGCCGCTGGGCGAACTTGAAGCCATGCTCATCTACCAGATCGGCGCGCTCGACGCCTGCGCGCGAGCACAAGGCGTGCGGGTGACGCACGTCAAGCCGCATGGGGCACTGAGCAACGTCGCTTGCGCCGAGCGCAAGGTGGCCGATGCCGTCGCGCGTGCCGTCCGTCGACTCGACCCATCGCTCATCCTGCTTGCTCCTGCCGCTTCGGAACTGATCGCCGCCGGACGCGAGCAAGGTCTGCCGGTCGTCGAAGAAATCTTTGCCGACCGCGCCTACCTCGACGACGGCAACCTCGTCCCGCGCAGTCAGCCAGGTGCGATGATCCACGGCGCGGAAGCCAGCCTGCAGCACGTGATGCGCATGGTTGAAGAGCAGGCGCTGATCTCGATCACCGGCAAACGCATCCCCGTCAACCCGCAGAGCATTTGCGTACATGGGGACAACGCCGACGCCGTAGCGACGGCTCAAGTCGTCCGTGAAGGGCTGATCAAGGCGGGGTATTCGCTGGTGTCGATTCCGGAACTGGCTGTGCGGTAGGGAGGAGACTCGTAGACTGCCCGGCTGTCTCGTTACTCCGCTGCCGAGGGCGCGGGCCGTACCGAGCCGTGGCGCCGGCTCGCCTCACCAACTGTACCATGCGGGGTGATCAATAAAACCCTTTCAAATCCAGGGTCTTGCTTAACCAGTGCCAGGCCGCGCGACAATGGCACTTTGGATTTCGCGTCCGTTAGTGCCATGCATCGCCGCTCCTCGCTTCGTCTGCTCTGGTGCCTGCTCGGCATCGCCGTGGGAACCAGCGCCGCTCTGGTTATTTCCGGCCCCTCCGTCACACCGTTTCTCCTGGCTTCGCTGGGCGGTACCGCGGTCTTCCTGTTCGGTTTTACGCGTGCTCCTGCCGCACAACCTCGCGCCCTGTTCGGCGGCCACCTCGGCGGGGCGCTGATCGGCATAGCCTGCTATCAGTTCTTTGGCGAGGCCATTTGGGTTTACGCCCTGGCACAAGCGCTCGCGCTCGCATTCATGCTGCTCACGCGCACGATGCACCCACCCGCCGGCGCCAATCCCATCCTGATGATCCACGTTCACGCGACCTGGTCGGCCCTGTTTCAGCCCGTCCTGGTCGGGATTACCGCTCTTGTCGCTGTCGCTGTTCTATGGAGTCGGCTTTATCCGGGGCTTTGCCGCTACCCCGTGGATTTGAGGGCACCGTCGCCATCGCATATCAACTGGGGCGGGTGGGGCGAGCCGGGCTAAGTTGTTCTGAGTCTCGCTGCATGCCAAAGCGCGAGTAGCGACCGATCATCGCGTGTTAGGTGGATGAATAAGCCGAGCCCTTTCCGAGCGGATCAAATAGGTTTCAGTTCCCTCAGGTCGCGCTGGTACCGCTGCCAGTTGGCGACGTAACGCCCGGCGCTGCCGGGGAGGCGGGCGACTTCCTCGTCGCTGAGCTGGCGCACGAGTTTGCCCGGTGCGCCAACGATCAACGAACGCTCGGGAAACGTCTTGCCTTCGGGAATGAGCGTGTGCGCGCCGACGAGCGAATCCGCTCCAATCGACGCACCGTTGAGGATTACGGCGCCCATGCCGATCAGCGACCGGTCGCCGATGGTACAGCCATGCAGGGTTACGAGGTGGCCGATGGTCACTTCGCGGCCGATGACAAGCGGGATGCCTTGGTCGGTGTGCAGCACGGAGCCGTCCTGGACGTTGCTTTCCTCGCCGATGCGGATCCAATCGCGGTCGCCGCGCACGGTGACGTTCCACCATACCGAAGTATTGCGGGCCATCTGCACTTTTCCGATCACGGCGGCATTGGGGGCGATCCAGCTTTCCGGATCGAGTTCGGGAACCCAGGAGGCGAGGGCGTAAGCGGGCATGTGGGCAGGCAGTGAGAAGACTGGAGAGAATAGGTTACTGGTAGCGCAGCGCTTCGATCGGGTCAAGCGCCGCGGCCTTGCGGGCAGGATAAAAACCGAAGAATACCCCCACCGCCGCTGCCACGCCGAAAGCCACGAGAACCGAGCCGCCGGAGATGACGATCACCATGTCGGTGATGGCGTTGGTGAGGAGCGCGCCGCCGACGCCGAGGACCAGTCCGATCAGACAACCGGTCACGGAGATCATGATGGCTTCGAGCAGGAACTGCGCGAGGATATCCTTCTGACGCGCGCCGATCGCGCGCCTGACGCCGATTTCCCGCGTCCGTTCGGTGACCGAGACGAGCATGATGTTCATGATGCCGATCCCGCCCACGAGCAGCGATACCGAGGCGATCGCACCGAGCAGCATCGACATGACGCGCGTCGTCTCGGCGGCGGAATCGGCAGCGGCGGCGAGATTGCGGATGTAGAAGTCGTTCTCGGCGTCGTCACGCAGGCGGTGGCGTTGTCGCAGCAGAGCCGTGACCGATTTCTCGACCGACGGCATGGCCTCCGCAGATGCCGCTTGCACGATGATCGAACGCACCGAGCCGGCGAAGGGAACGCCGAACACTTTGCGTTGCGACGTAGAGAGCGGAATGATGATCGTGTCGTCCTGATCGCGACCGTCGAGGTTCTGACCTTTGGGGTTCAAGGTGCCGATCACGGTGAACGGCGTGTTGCGCACGCGGATCGTCTTGCCGAGGGGGGCTTCGCCGGGCTCGAAAAGGTTCTCGATGACGGTCTTGCCGAGCAGTGCGACCCGGGTCGCCGAGCGTAGGTCCGATTCGCCGAAGACGTAGCCGCTCGCCAGCGTCCAGGAGCGCGCATCCAGGTATTCGGGCGTCGTGCCGACGACGGTTGCACTCCAGTTTTTCGAACCGTAGACCAGTTGCTGCGTGCCCTGTTGCATCGGCGCGACGTAGGTGACGTCTTCGAGCTCGGCGATCGCCTCGGCGTCGGCGACACGCAGGGTGAAACCAAAGCCGCCGCCCGACCGCACCCCGGAGGCCTGCGTCGTGCCGGCGATGATCACGTAGAGGTTGCTTCCCATCGTGCTGATCGTCTGCGCCACCGCATACTGCGCACCCTGGCCGATCGCCATCATGAGCACGACCGAACCGACGCCGATGACCATGCCGAGCATGGTCAGCGCCGTGCGCATCTTGTTCGAGCCCATGGCGTGCCAGGCTTCGCCGAGCATCGCCCTCAGCATGCGGGCGCTCCCTGTCCGGCCGTGACGGGAGCCGTGGCGGTCGTCGATCCGGCCGCTTCCGCACGTACGGGAGTCAGGGCATCGCTGACGATGAGTCCGTCGAGGAAGCGCACCTGCCGCTTGGCGTGATCGGCAATGTCGTGCTCGTGCGTGACCAGCACGACAGTAATGCCTTCATCGTTGAGCTGCCCGAACAAAGCCATGATCTCCTCGCTCGTGTGGCTGTCGAGATTGCCCGTGGGCTCGTCCGCGAGAATCAGGCTCGGCGAATTGATCAGGGCGCGAGCGATGGCGACACGTTGCTGCTGCCCCCCGGAAATGCGTGCCGGAAACGAGTCCGCGTAGCTATCCAGGCCCACCTTGGCCAACATCTCGCGCGCGCGGCGGCGGCGCGTCTCGCGGTCAAGGTGCGAATACACGAGCGGCAGCGCGACGTTGTCCTGCAGGCTCATGCGTGGCAACAGGTTGAAACCCTGGAACACGAAACCGATCGTGCGGTTGCGCAGCGTCGCGAGCTCATCGTTCGCCATGTGAGCGACGTTGCGGCCGACCAGGTAGTAGTCGCCGGCCGTCGGTGTGTCGAGACAGCCGAGCAGGTTCATGAAGGTGGATTTGCCCGACCCGGACGGCCCCATGATCGCGACATACTCGCCGTGCGAGATGGAGAGATCGACGCCTTTGAGTGCTGGAAAGGGGCCGGCGGCGGTGACGTACGTCTTGGTCAACCCTTCGACGTGGATGACGGCGTCGGCAGGCGCCGAGCGACCGACCGGCGACGGCTCGTACATCAGAACAACCTCGTTCCCAGGCTGCTTGGTTTGGTGGCAGCAACTGGGTTGTCGCCGACGACGACCACGTCGCCTGGCTTTAGGTCGCCGCCGAGGACTTCGGTGTTGCGGTTGTCGGTGATGCCGATCTGGATAGTGACCGGGCGGATCGTCTTGCCGTCCACGACATACACCTTTGCGGAACTGCCGTCGCGCTTCTTGCCACGGCCGCCGCCTTCCGTACCACCGCGGCGCTGCCCATTGCCGTTTCCGCGGGCGGGCGGCTCGGCGGCTGGTTTTTCCTCGGCCTTTTCTTCGTCGGCCGGCTTGAAGCGCAAGGCGGCGTTCGGCACGAGCAGCGCGTCGTCACGGCGCGCGACGCCGATCGTCACATACGCCGTCATGCCCGGGAGCAGCGTGTGATCCGGATTCTGCAACGACACGCGCACGTTGTAGGTGACCACGTTCTGCAGGGTCGTCGGATTCAGCCGTATCTGCTGCACTTCGCCGGTGAAGCTGCGGTCGGGGAACGCGTCGACGGTGAACCGCACCCTCTGTCCTTCCTTGATCTTTCCGATGTCCGCTTCGGCGAAGCTCGAATCGATGCGCATCTCGGAGAGGTCCTGCGCGATCTTGATCAGCGTCGGCGTCTGATAACTTGCCGCCACAGTCTGGCCGAGATCGACGACGCGGTCGACGACGATGCCGGAAACCGGCGAGCGGATGACCGTGTAGTTCAGATTGACCTGGTCCTTGTCGGCGGCTGCGCGTGCCTGGCGCAGTTGCGCCTCGGCTGAACGCCTCGCCTGCACGGCCTGATCGAATTCCTGGCGGGACACGTACTCCTGCTCGAACAGCGTCTTCATGCGCGCCTCATTCGCGCGGGCAAGGTCGAGCGTCGCGGAGATATTGCCGATGTTTGCCTCCGACTGCCGCGCCTGAGCAGCGAACAGCGAGCGGTCGAGTTCGAGCAGCGGCTGTCCCTTCTCGACCTTGTCGTTGAAATCGACGTAGAGCCGGGTCACGGTGCCTGACACCTGCGTGCCGACGTTCACCAGCACGACCGGATTCAGGGTGCCGTTCGCGGAGACGCTTTGTACCAGTTCGCCGCGTTCGATCGTTTGCACGCGATAGCGCTGTTCGGGCGACAGGGTCGTGTGCACCCGGTACCAATAAGCGCCGGCGCCGAGACCGGCCAGGGCGACGAGGGCGATGAGCGAGACTTTGAGCGACTTTTTCATGGCAGCGGTTTTTTCGCGGCGGGATCGAGCAGACGGCCGTCAAGTGCGCCGATGGCTTTGGCGAGCGCAGCGCGGGAAACGTTCCAGTCGAGGCGTGCTTGGATGTGTTGCTGGCGCGCGGCGGCGAGGGCACTCTGCGCGTTGAGTACGTCGAGGATGCTGCCGACGCCGGCGCGGTAGCGGCCAAACGCCACGCGTTCGGATTGCTCGGCGCTGGCAAGCAGCGTGTCCGTGGTGCGGATCGACTGCGTCGCCGTTGTCAGGTTCTGATAGGCCGTCCACACGTCGAGGGCTACTTGCAGGCGGACGGCGTCACGCTGCGCACTGACGGCCTCGGCATTTGCCTGCGCTGAACGGACGCGATAGGTGGTTTCAAAACCCGAGAACAGCGGCAAGGTGAGCGTCAGACCGATGGCGTTGTCGTGACTGTTGACGCTGTCGCCGCCGCTGCGCACGCGTTGCCAAGCCGGGCCGGTACCAAGCGAGAGCGTCGGCAGGCCCGCGGCGCGGGCGTAATCGACGTTAGCCTGAGCCGCGCGCACTTGCGCTTCGGCGGACTTGAGATCAGGACGCAACGTGCGGGCCTGCTCGATGAGCGCATCGACGTCGCGTTCGAACGATGCGTCCGGTGCCGTCTGCGGGATGTCGACGAGTTGCAGCGGCCGTCCCGCATCAAGTCCCATGACGGTCGCCAGTTGGCCGAGCGCGTTGCGCAACGTTCCTTCGGCGCGAATGCGGTCGAGTGTCGCCTGCGACCAGGCCGTCTGTGCCTGCAAGCGGTCAGCCGGGGTTCCTGTCCCTACTTGGTAGCGTACTTCGGCTGCCGTCAGGCTTTCGCGGCTCGCACGTTCAGACTCCAAGGCCGCCGTGACGGCGGCACGCGCGGCCTGCGCGTTGTAGTAATACTGCAGCGCATTGAGAAACACGGTCTGCACCGTCGCGTCGAGCGTCGAGGACGCGGCGCTGAGCAGTTGCCGTGCGTTTTCAAGGTTGGCCGAACGCGCGCCGAAATCGTAGATCAGCCACGACAACGTGAGCGAAGCCGTGTCTTGCTGCGTGGTCACCGAATTGCCACGCGAACGCGTCGTGGTGATCTTTCCGTCCACCGTGGGCAGATAGGCCGATTGCGCAATCCCCACACTCGCCGCATCGGCGCGTGCATTGGCCCAGGCTTCATGCGTTTGCGGATTGCGGCACAGCGCCAGGTCGACAACCTCCACGACGCCGAAAACTGTGGTCGCCGTTGGTTCCTGACAAGGTACGAAGCCAGGTGCCGCCGGAGCAGCGAGGGTCGGGCGCGGCGGTTCGATCAGCGCGGTATCGAAAGGATCCTGTGCGTTTGGAAGCGAAAATGCTTCAGCGAAGGGGCTGCCGACGGCAAACGCCGTGGCGGCGAGAATCTGCAGAAAGCGGAGGGGACTACGCTGGGGCATGGGGACGAGATGGCGACCTGTTCGACGTGTTTTCCAGGGAGCGGCCGGTTTTCCGCTAGTATAGCGGCCTTCGTTTACTCCCAGACGATGGGCGCCGACACAGGTGTTAAGAAATGTTACGACGCCTGTTGGCAGTTTCCCCTCGTCATTTAGCGCTCGCATGGCACTCAAATCCACGATTTTCAAGGTCGATCTTTCGGTCGCCGATATGGATCGGCACGTCTATAAGGACTTCGCGTTAACGCTCGCCCGGCACCCGTCGGAAAACGATCAACGCATGATGGTTCGCCTGCTCGCGTTCATGCGCTATGCCGACGACGCGCTGGAATTCGGGCGAGGGCTGTCGACCGACGACGAGCCGGACCTGTGGCGTAAGGACCTCACCGGCGCCGTCGAATTGTGGATCACCGTTGGTCAGCCGGACGAGCGCTGGCTGCGCAAGGCTTCGGGCCGTTCCACGAAAGTGGTCGTTTTCTCGTATGGTGGGCGAGCCGCCGAGGTGTGGTGGGAGCAGAATCGCGCCGCCCTGGAAAAGCTCCCCAATCTGACGGTACTCAGACTCTCAGCGGAGGAGGCCGCCGCGCTCGCTGTGCTATCCACCCGCACCATGCGTCTGCAATGCACGATCCAGGATGGGGAAATCCTGGTCACGGGCGAGGGGGAGAGCGTCCGCGTCGAACCGCTGCGGCTGTGTGGAGAACAGTGATCCAAGGGGAAGAGCCGCCTCGAGCCCCGGCGATATACTTGGCATTTTTTTCGGAATCTCGCAGACCATGGCTGAAACGCTTCCGCTCCAAATCGTCGCCGACGAACTGGCGCGCGTGCGGGCGAACTGCCCGCTCGTGCACGTGCTGACCAACGAGGTCGTACAGGAAATCACGGCCAACGTGTTGCTCGCGGCGGGCGCTGCCCCAGCGATGATCGTTGCCGAGGAGGAGGTTGGGGCTTTTGCGGCCATTTCAGGCGCGCTCCTGATCAACGTCGGCACGCTGTATCCTGCTCGGCTGGCAGCGATGCGCCAAGCCGTAGCCGCGGCGCGCCGGGCCGCTGTGCCGTGGACGCTCGACCCCGTGGCAGTCGGCGTTCTTGCTTATCGCTCGCAGGCATGCAAGGAGTTGCTGGCCGACGCACCAGCCGCGATTCGAGGCAATGCGTCGGAGATTCTTGCGCTGGCCGGTTTCGCGGGCAGCGGACGCGGTGTCGACAGCACCGCGGGATCGGAGGCGGCGGTCGCCGCCGCACAGCAGTTGGCGCAAGCCACCGGAGCGATCGTGGCGGTCACCGGCGCGACAGACTTCATCACCGACGGCAAACGGACATGGGCTACGCCGTGGGGAGACCCGATAATGACGCGAGTCGTGGGTACCGGCTGCGCGCTTTCTGCCCTCGTAGCCGCCTTCACGGCGCAAGCACCAAACCGGCTCGATGCCGTGGCCGCCGCGTGCGCCGTTGCCGCGTTGTGCGGACAGCGTGCCGCCGCAATCAGCCATGGCCCGGGATCGTTCAAGGCGGCCTTTCTCGACGCGCTCTATCTGCTCGAGCCTGCCAGCCTCCTCGAAGAGGCGGCATGAGCCCTGTCGATCTCTCGCTCTATCTCGTTCTCGATCCAGGACTCTGCGGCGGGCCGGACGGCATGGTGCACACCGCCCTCATTGCCGCCGAGAATGGCGCGACGGCTGTGCAGTTGCGCGCGCCGGATTGGAAGAAACGGCAATGGTTCGAGACCGCCCGCGTGCTCAAGCAGGCACTTGCACCTTTGGGCGTCCCGCTGATCATCAATGATCAGGTCGACGTCGCGCTGGCGGTGGGAGCCGGGGTGCATGTCGGACAGGCAGACCTGCCGGTGGCTGAAGTGCGACGCCTGCTTGGCCCTGAGGCGATCGTGGGGCTTTCTGTTTCCGACGCTGCGGAGCTGGAGACTGTGTCGGACGACGGGATCGACTACCTCGGCATCGGTCCCGTCTATCCGACGGGCTCGAAGGCCGATGCCGCGCCTGCAACCGGCCTGGCGCTCTTTGCCGAACTGGTGCGAGCGGCACGCTTGCCCGTAGTAGCCATCGGCGGCATTTCGAACAGCAACTGCGCGCCGCTCTTCGCGGCCGGGGCACAGGGGATTGCGGTGATCTCGGCGATTTGCGGTCAGACGGACATAGCGGCCGCGACCCGTTCATTGCGCCGCGAGATCGATCGGGCGCGAACCTGATCGGTTGGTGACCAGTCGGCGTGGCGCCCGGCTACGGGTGGCTTACTGCTGGCGTTTCATCATTTCCTGGATCTTCGGATCCTTCATCATCTCGTTGATGTTGACGCTGCCCATGTTCGGCATGATCACGTCGCCCGGTTTTTGTCCGGCCTTGCATGGGCCAAGCCAGCGGGCGTCCTGCGTGATGCTCGACTCGCTCGTCCCATGCAGCGGCGGATTGAACTTCGTCTTGATCGTTCCCTTGTAGTTCGAGTCGAAAGCGCCTTCGAAGACGCCATCGGTCGTCGCCGTCGAGCCCTCCATCTTGCACACCGAGTGGATCGTCACGCGGTTACCCGACGGCTTGATGTCCATCACGCTGCAGTCTGGCTTTTGCTTGCTTGCCTGTTGCTGCGTGAGATCGTCCGTGTTCTGGTCGATACACTGCTGCATCGGTCCCATTGCCGGTGCCCCGGCCATGCGCGTATCGATTTCCCACAGACCCGGCTTGCGCTTGGGCATGTCAGCGGCGGTGGTGCTCGTCGCCGCGGCGACAAACGCTAGTGCAAGGAATGACAACAGGTAAGCCCTGGTATCGCGGAATGCCATTTCTTCCCCCTTTGATCGATGCCCGAGTGTTCGCGGCTGCAGAACAACGATTGAAGACCGACTGGGCGTCCACGCTATCCGAGCGCTCGAGAGAAGGCAATGTGGCAGAAAGTAGATCAACGAGACGTCGTTTCGCTTTCTCGTGGTCGAAATGTTGGCTAGCCATACTTTGCCCCTGCCAAAGTGGTGCGGGAAAACCGAGCCGTCCGTCGAAACAATTAGCGTGACACCGAGGATTGGACTACCATGAACGAACAAGAGGGTGGTTTGGGAGGTGCAGCATGGAAATCGGATCCGTATCGGCCAGCGTCACGAGCGCTTTGACATCAGGTATGCAGGAGGCGCAGGCGCGCCAACGTGCCCTGCGCGAAGAGCAGGCCCAGCAGACTCAGCAAACACAGCAAAGCGCGCCGACGCAGCAGACGGCAGCGGCGGCTCCGGAACGCCGTGTCGAGCCGACGACGCAGCCCGACGCAAGTGCTCAGACGCGTACGCAGCCGGAAGCCAACCGGCCGACAGTGAACGTCGAAGGTCAAGTCGTCGGAAGGCGCATCAACACGACGGCGTAGCGCCAGCGAAAGAGATTGAAACCAAGGCTCACACGAGCCGTGCAGTCGTCCACAAGATGCCGCCAATCGCGGCAGCGAGAAGCGCGATCAAGAACAGCCCCGCCATGATGGCGTAGCCGCGCGGATGGCGTTGGCGGTCGCCGAGCGCCAGAAGGTGCAGGGTAACCCAGGCGACGGCAATCCCGGTGACCAGCGGCACGCCGATCGCCTGCACTTCGTTCCGGGTGAGGTCCAACAAGCGCTCCTGCCGCCACGGCACCACGACGAAAACGCCGAAAACCCAGAAAAGCGCCGCGCTACCGGCCCCGCACAGCAATGCGACGAGGCGGATGATGAAGTTCTCCATAGCCCGTTGCCTCCCTTTTCTACCCAGTTTTCTTTATCGCCCGTTCAACAGCCGAAGCGCGCGCGCAGTTCATTGAGGTTGAGTTCGTCGAGAATCGCTTCGAGGCGGGCTCGGGCGTTTCCGCGGGTTTCACCCGTCCGTGTGGCGATGATCAGTTCGTTCTTCATCGAGTGTTCCCAGCCGACGAGTTCGGTCACCGTCACCTGGTAGCCGTGGGCTTCGAGCATCAAGCAGCGCAGGGCGTTGGTGACGACGCTGCCGAATTCGCGCGTATGGATCGGATGCCGCCACAACTCGGAAAGCGGCGTTTTTCCAAACGAATTGTTCTTGTTCTTGCGCAGCACGCCGGCAACTTCCGCCTGGCAGCATGGGACGAGGACAATGAAGCGTGCGTCCTTGTGCAAGGCAAAACGGATCGCATCGTCGGTCGCGGTGTCGCAGGCATGGAGCGCCGTCACGATATCAATATGCGCCGGCAGAGCGGGTGAATCGATCGATTCCTCGACCGAAAGGTTGAGGAAGCGCATGCGGTCGAAGCCGAGGCGGCAGGCCAGCTCTTCGGACTTCTCGACCAGTTCGCGGCGTGTCTCGATGCCGAAGATCGTCCCCGTATCCAGCGCGGTAAAGAATAAGTCGTAGAGCAGAAACCCGAGATAGGATTTGCCAGCGCCGTGGTCGGCTAAGGTTATGCCGCCGCTATTCACCGCGCCATCTGAGCTCACCGATGCAAGCAGGGGTTCGATGAAGTGGAGCAGGTGATTGACTTGCTTGAGCTTGCGGCGGCTGTCCTGGTTGAGCTTGCCGTCGCGCGTCAGAATGTGAAGCTCCTTGAGCAGTTCGATCGACTGCCCCGGGCGGATATCGGGAATGGACACGGTATGGAAGGCCGGTTGGTGGAATGCCGGCATTTTAGACGTACGGGGCAGTCGGGTCGAACCATGGGATAATCGCGCCTCGCCACTCGGGCGGCCAGGAACGGTACAGCAGCCGTAGGCAACCCGGGTGCGCTTCATAAGTTCTCTCCTCGAATCTGGCGGTCAAAAGGCATTCATGGCAATTCAGTGGTACCCCGGTCATATGACCTCGGCGCGCAAGAAGGCGGCCGAAACCATGGCGACCACCGATGTGGTGATCGAGGTGGTTGATGCGCGCTTACCGGAAGCGAGTACGAATCCGATGGTGCACGAGCTGCGCCTGCACAGGCAGCGTTCCTGCCTCAAGGTATTGAACAAGGCCGATCTTGCCGATCCGGAAGTTACTCGGGAATGGATTGCTTATTACAACCGGCAGCCGGGGGTGAAGGCGGTCGCGTTGTCGAGCAAAAACCAGAGCGAGGTTGCTCGCATTCCCGGCTGGTGTCAGGCGCTTGCGCCGCATCGCAATGACAATACCAAGCCCTTGCGCATGATGATCATGGGCATCCCGAACGTCGGCAAGTCGACCCTGATGAACGCGCTCGTCAGGCGCCGGATAGCGAAGGTCGGCGATGAGCCGGCCGTCACCAAATCACAGCAGGTCCATCAACTGAGCATCCGACAATCGATCGTCGATACCCCGGGCCTCATGTGGCCGAAGATCGAACATGAGAGCGATGGCCTGATGCTTGCGGCGAGCCACGCGATCGGCCGCAATGCCATCATCGACGAAGAGGTGGCCGTATTCCTCGCCGGGTTGCTGCTCGTTCGGTATCCCGGTTTGGTCGCCGCTCGTTACGGAATTGCTGTCGAGGGGCTCGATGCTGTTGGTGTCGTAGAGGCCGTCGCCCGCCGTCGTGCCTTGATCATGAAAGGCGGCGCACCGGATTTCGAAAAGGCATCGGCGGCTTTCCTGCAGGATTATCGCGACGGCAAACTCGGCCGCATCAGCCTCGAAACGCCGGAAAGCCGCCGAGCGATGTTGGCGGCCGATGAGGCGAAGAGTGCCTTACAGACTAGCGGTCAGAAAACCGGTAGCCGGAAAACCGGCCGGCGGGATGCGGAAGAGGGCACGGTGATCCAAAACCCAGGTTCGGCGGCTGACGACGCCGAACTGTGACGATAACGCTGGCAGATGATGCTCAGGGGCGTTGCGCGGGCGGAGGTTCTGGTTGCGGCTTGACGATATACTGACGAGCCAATGGAATGGCGGTGTTCCATACGTACCAGCCGCCCAGTCCAAGCAGCGCAAGCCAGAACACAAGTTGAACGGCGAAGAAAATCGCATTGCGCTGTTGCCGGCTGATCTTCTTGCCGGGATCGGTCGCGCCGCACTGCGGGCAGGCAAGTGCTGTGGTATCGACCTGATGACCGCAGGCGCGGCAGGGAACGAGCGGCATGGGGCTGTCCTTTCCGAGATTACGTTGGGATTATAGCGTGTGACGGCAAACGCCCCTCCCGTGCGTTGTCGGGGCGAATACCGTATCGAAGCAAAAAAAGGTTAGCTATGAACGACCGCGTGACCGAACTCGAAATCAAGGTCAGCTTGCTCGACGACATGGTCGAGGAACTCAACCGGACGGTGTTCCGGCAACAAGAGCAGATCGACTTGCTGCAGGATCAAATGCGTCTCTTGTACGCGCAAGTCCAGGCCGCCGCTTCCGGGCCCGCCGAGCCGCGTAGCCTGCGCGACGAGATTCCGCCCCATTACTGATCGGAAATCGCAGGACGAAGCCGGTAGCCTCATGACGGGCCGCCGCAAGGCGGCGCTGCGGGAGAAAGTCTTCTGGTGGCGGCTGCTAGATATTCCAGTGTTCGCGCAACACGGACAGCATGCCGACAAGCGAGGGCAAGTGTTCGCCCGTCGTCTTGTAGATGAACGACAGCTTGCCCTCGATGCGCCCATGCGGCCACAGGCTGACTTCCCCCTTCTCGACGGCGCTCAACGCCACGTCTTCGCGCAACAGGGCCATGCCGAGGCCGGAGCGCACGAGGTCGAGCATCGCCGACAACTGGTCGCATTCCACGACCTCGTTGGGGCGCACGCCCTGCTGAACGAACAGCTGACGCTGAAAGCGGGCGACGTGCGACCGCTCTGGCGCGGCCACCCAAGGCAGCTCCGCCACGTCTCTCCAGCCCGCGCGCGCAAGTCGTTCCGCGTAGGCCGCTGGACCGACCGCGAGGTAAGCCACCGTACGCAACGGTAAGGCGTTGATGTCAGGGTGGTCGATGGTGCCGATGTGAAAACCGGCATCGAAAGAATCGTTCAGGACGCCGTCCACGACGTCATCGGCCAGCACGAGGCGGGTCTTTATCTGCAATAGCGGCAGCGAAGTACGCAGTCCGTACAACAATTCGCCGAGGCGCAGAAAGTCGGAGTCGTCGACGGTGGCGATTTGCACGTTACCCGACACCTCGCCCTTGATCTGCTTGGCTTTGCTCGCGAACCCCTCGAAAACGGCGAGCACGTGTTCGGCCTCGGCAAGCAGGAGTTCCCCTTGCCGCGTGAGCGTGATCTTGCCCGGGGCGCGGTTGAAGAGGGTGATCCCGAGTTCCTGCTCGATCGCCTTGATGTGCGCCGTCACGGCAGGCTGCGTCAGACAGAGCTTGTCGGCGGCGCGCGTCAGGTGCCCCAGCCGGGCGACCATGATGAACGAGCGGATCTTGAGGATATCCATGGTGCGTCGATCAGCCGGGGAAGACGCGGGCGTGCGTAGGATCGAAGCCGACGAGCACTGGCGTACCGGAGGGCGTCGGAGGTGTTCCGAGGAAATGCAGTTGCTTGACGCTGACCAAGATGCCGCCGACCGCGACTTGGTAGCGCACAACCTCGCCCAGGAACTCGCTCGTCACGATTTCGCCCTCGAACCAGGAGTAGCGACCATCGCGGAACGTGTCGACCGGGTGGATGTGCAAGGCGTGCGGACGAATGCTAAGTAGCGAGGGCCCTTCCGCTGGCCGGTCGCGCGCCACGCTCCAACGGAGTTTGCCGATGTCGGGTGAGGAAAACTCGACCGTTTGGTTCTCGACGTGCGCGACAACGCCAGGAATGAAGTTCTCGACGCCAACGAAGCGGGCCACCGCCGGCGAACTCGGAAAATCGTAGATCGACGCCGGCGAACCGATCTGTTCGATCACGCCGTGGACCACCACCGCCACGCGGTCGGCGATGCTCAGCGCGTCTTCCAAATCATGCGTTACGAGAATGGTCGTGATGCCAAGACGACGCTGGACGACCCGTAGATCGTGGCGCATTTGCACGCGCAATTCGTGTTCGACGTTGGCAAAGGGATCGTCGAGCAACAAGAGGCGAGGTTCGGAGACCAGTGCCCGCGCCAAGGCCACGCGTTGGCGTTGCCCACCGGAAAGGCAGTCCGGGCGCGCGTCCCGCGTATCGGCGATATCGAGCATGTCGAGCAGGTTCGTGACGCGCTGCTCGGTTTCGCGCTCACTGCTTGGCCCGGTAATTCCGAAGGCGACGTTTTCGAAGACGGTCATGTGCGGCCACAACGAAAGGCTCTGGAACACCATCCCCACGTTACGCCCGGGAGAAAGGGCCGTATCGACGGCTGCGCCACCGGTACGGATGCAACCCGATGACGGCTGCGCGAGACCGGCAATCACGCGCAGCAGCGTTGTTTTGCCAGAACCCGATGGACCGAGCACGGCGAACAATTCGCCGGCTTCGACGGAAAAGCTAACCTGGCGCAGAAGGGGGGCGACCCCATACGAGAAAACGATGTTGTCGACGTCGATCCTGAGACTGTTCATGGCGGCGTACTCAGTGGGTCTGAGTCCCCGGAAATACGATCCGGCGAATGGGTGGAGCGGCGGCACGGCGGGCGCGGAGCAAGGCCACGACACCTGTCATGGCGATGGCGACGAAAGCGATCACGAGCACGGCGAGGGCCGAACCGGTCCCGCGTCCGGTCGTGCTTTGCATGTGCAGATAGATGCTGTAGCTGATCGGCGCCTCGGTCTCGCTCGGTACCAGGAGCATGGCCGAGGAAAGGTCGACGGCGGAGACGCCAAAACAGATCAGAAAGGCGACGATCAAGCCCAAAGCCATCATCGGCAAGACAATTCGCCGTGCTACGGTCCAACGGGAACGCCCCGAGAACTGTGCCGCCTCGATGTACGAGGCCGGTACGTTGCGTAGTACAAGGTGACAGGCTCGAATGGCGAACGGGAGACCACGCACCGAGAAGGCGAGTGGCAGCAAAAATCCGGTCGCATCGAGCGGTTCGTCAAACAGGGGCAGCCGTAGACCTTGAAAGAACTGTAGGTAAGCGATGGCAAGCGCGATCGCTGGGACACTGAGCAGGCTGGCAATACTCCACGTGAGAAGGCGGCGCCAACGATCCGGGGCGTGATCGATCGCGTATGCCAGCGCGAGCCCGATCGCAACGTCGAGAACGGCTGCAAAGCCGCAGTAGAAGAACGTGTTGGCGAAGGCCTGCGTTTCCGACTCCAGCGCCGACGCATAGTGAGCGAACGAGTACGATTCGGGCAGCGCCGTGTAGCTCCAGATACGGGCGATCGAGGTGAGGATCACGCCACTGTAGCAAACGAGGTAGAACGCACCGATCGCCCCGAGGCAAAGGCCGCCGGTCCCGAGCCGCCCACGTATCCGCGGCAGTGGAGAATTCAGCGGCCTCTCCCAGTCGGCCAACCCCTGGCGGACAAGAACCACGGAAGCCAGCCAAGCCAGCGCGGAGATGAGGATCATCGCGATGGCCATCAACGAGGACAATGGGTCTTGGGCGCCGTAGGTCGATACACGGAAGAACGCTTGTGGCGCGAGCAGATTGGTCAAGCCGAGCGAAAGCGGCGTCGCGAGGTCGTCGAGCGTCTTCAGAAACGTGATCGCCATGCCGAATCCGAGTCCGGGAAGACCAAGCGGAAGGAAGACGCGAATCGCCAGCCGTCGCCAGTCGACGCCCACGCTCGCTGTCGCGTGGGCTTGCTCGCTGTACGCTGCCGTGCTCATGATCAAGAGCATCAGAACCAACGGGAAGTAGTGGATCGCCTCGATCACGGCGACGCTCGGTAGCCCCCACAGACCCGGATCCATGTCGCCCCACGATTGCAACCATTGGCCCAAGCCGCTACCGCGGCCGAGCAGGGATTGCAGCGACAGCGAGAGCATGAACGGTGGAACGAACAGCGGCAGGAAGCCGAACAGTTCAACGAGGAGCGGCGGTCGTGTCCGCGCGCGCCAAAGAACGAAGGCGATGGGCATTGCCGCTATTGCAGCGAGTAAAGCGGCTCCCGCGGAAACGACGATGCTGTTGAAGAGGCTTTCCAGGTACAGCGGGTGATTGAAAAAGACGTCGAGCGGTCCCCGTATCAACTGCCCGGTTTCATCAGTGATGGCGGCGATGACGAGCTTGACGATGGGCAGTACGAGGAAGACCAGGAGGTAAGCGGCGAGCAGGACAGCGAAGGTGCGCTTTACCACCGAGGATCGGATCGCGTAGCTTTTCATGGCGCGCCGACCTCGACATTGCGGCGGCCGGTCCTCATTGCTCGCCCTGGGCGAGTTTCTTCGCCGCCGTGAGTAGAGCGCGGGCTTCCGCCATATTCTTGTCTGTGCGGCGAGCCCACTCCGCTTCGCGTACTGAAATTGCAGCGTTGTTGGCGCGCGTTCGCAACGCTTTCCGGGTCAGCAGTTCGTCGTCTTCAGCCATCGGGGCCTGGAAAACAAGATTGCGCGCGGCCACGACGGCCCGCCGCGCGTTCTGGTTCGGGCGGGCGCGTAACGTACGCTCGATGTCGTGGATGTCTTTGCTGATCGCCGCAAGGTCGCGATGCCGAAACGTAACCAGTTGATCAAAGATGGCCCCAACCATCCGGTAGCGGGATTCCGACACGTCGGGCGCGTATGTCGGCAGATAGCTGGCCGTGACTTCGGCAAGCTGGGGGTATTCCGCCGGGCGATCATTGGCGGCATACACCGACGGTAGAACGGGCAGCCGGCTGATTTCGGGGCGCAGTAGCAGGCGCTGGCCTTCCTCGGATAACGTAAACCGCATGAAAGCGCGGCCCCCGGTCTCGTTGCGCGCGCCGTTGATAAGGCCGATGCTCACCGGTGTAATGACGCTTGGCCGCGCATAGGAAAAATCGACCGGAAAGCCCGAGTACTTACCCGAGAAGGCAAGGAAATCGACGACCGGTCCCAGGCCGAAGCGGCCACGCGCGATACTGTTTGGCACGTCGAAACTGCGCTCGGTGATGGTCGCGCAATTACCGGCGACCTTGAGAATCAGCGACCACCCCTCGTCCCAGCCGAAGCCCTGCAGAATCGATTCGACGATGAGGTGCGTCGTCGACGAGCGTGAGGGCGACGACATCACGATGTGTCCGTGATACTCGGGCTTCGCGAGGTCCTCCCAACTGTGCGGCGCTGGGATGCCGCGAGCAGCGAGATAGCGGGAATTCCACATGATGCCGTAGCCCGAGATCGCTTGACCGAGATAGTGGTTGCTGGCCTCGTTGACCTCGATGCGTCCCAGGTGCGTTGGAATGTCTGGGTTCCGCGCGTCCTCGGCGGGTTGCAGCAGACCGTGGCGCAGCAATGCGCGAAAGCCATCCGGCGAAGAAGACCAGAAGACGTCGGGGCGCGAGCCCGGCGGCCGGTCCTGAAGATAAGAAACGATGTTGGTTCCGGGGAAGTTAACGAACTCGACCCGGTATTCGGACGAACTGCGATCGAAGGCCCGTTTGTAGGCACTCAGGATTTCCTTGGGAAACGAAGAGGCAACCAGAACGACGCTCGCGGCGTGCGTAGGCGCCGCCATCGCCGCCATGGTGATGGCGGCGATGGCAGGCAGCGCGCGTAATAGCATGACCAAGCGATTCATCGGGCCGACCGCTCTCTTTCCGGAACGTCTTGCCTTTGCTAACCCTAACCCCGGTTCGGCCGGCGGCCGTTCCGACCGCGACCTTCACAGGTCGCGGTTTTCCCCTTCCGCGCTACCCGACCGGATACCAGTGCGGCCGGCTGAAGCGCAGTCCACAATTGTCGCCGATTGCCGGGCCGGGCGTGCGGCGAGTTTTCTGCACCCGCACCTCAGTGCCGTCCACGAGCACGCGGTAATCGATGGTTTCGCCGAGATACACCTTGCGCATGACGGTACCGCGAATGCCGCCGTCGGCCACAAAGTCGATTTCGGTCGGCCGCGCGGCCAGCAACCCTTTCCCGGCAAGAACGAGTTCGACCGGCGGCGCGATGTTCTCCGGCCACGCGTACGGCGTGTCCCCGATGCGCATGCCGTTCTGATCGAGCCTGGTCTCGATGAAGCAAGAGAGACCGATGAACTCGAACACGAAGCGGTTCACCGGCGACGCGTAGACTTCGAGCGGCGTACCCACTTGCTGCACGATCCCCGACTGCATCACGAGGATGCGGTCCGACAACGCCATCGCTTCCGACTGATCGTGCGTCACGTAAAGGATCGAGAAGCCGAAGCGGCGTTGCAGATCCTTGATCTCGAAACGCATTTCCTCGCGGAAATGCGGGTCGAGACTGGACAGCGGCTCGTCGAGCAGCATCACGTCCGGCCGGATGGCCAGCGCCCGCGCCAAGGCCACACGCTGCTTGCCGCCGCCCGAGAGTCCTTCCGGGCTATCCTGCGCCACCTTGTACAGGTTTGTGTGTTTGAGCGCCTCCTCGGTGCGCGCGTGGATTTCCTCTCTTGGCAGTTTGCGGATGCGGAGCGGGAAGGCGACGTTCTCGTAGACCGAGAGGTGCGGCCAGACGGCGAACGCCTGGAAAACCATGCCGAAATTCCGTTGTTCGGGCGGCAGGTAGTAGCGCTTTGCTTTCGACGAGATGATGCGTTCGCCGACACGGATCTCGCCGTCGTCGAGATCTTCAAATCCTGCCACCATGCGCAGCGTGGTCGTCTTGCCGCAGCCCGACGGCCCGAGCATCGCAACGCACTCTCCTTGGTTGATCTGGAGATTCATCCGGTCGACCGCGACGACGCTGCCGAACCGCTTGGTTACCTGATTCAGTTCGATGTAAGCCATGTTGTTTTTCCTAAGCGCCGTTCTTGCTGGTGACGAGCCGTTTGATCAGGACTTCGCCGACGACGATGATGATGAGTGCGATGCCCGCGAGCGCTGCCGAATAGACCGTTTCCCCGTCCTCGTTCAGCGTGTAGATCGCGACGCCGATCGTGCGTGTCGTCGGACCGTAGAGAAGTACCGAAACGGTCAGTTCGCGTAGCGCCGGCAGGAAGATCAGGAAGAACGCGGCGACCATGCCGGGGCGCACCAGGGGAATGACGACGTCCTTGAGTGCCTGTGCCATCGTTGCTCCTGAAGCGCGAGCGGCCTCGACGAGCGAGTCATGTACCTGCTCCAGCGCCGCGGAGTTGGCCTTCAGCGAGAACGCCATGTAGCGGGCGATGTAAGCGACCAGGATGATCCACACCGTGTTGTAGATGCTGATGCCGAACTTGCCGCTCCACGCCAGGATGACGCCGAGCGCGATCACCGAGCCGGGCACGGAGAAGGGCAACATGCCAAGAAATTCCAGGATGCCTTTGCCCTTGACCTTCATCTTCACGATCACGTAGGAAACGATGACGCCGGCGAACATCGTAATCAGCGCCGAGGCGAGGCCGAGCGTGATGCTGTTCCAGATCGAATCACGCGTCAGATCCCACTCGAACAGGATGTGGTGGTAGTTGGCCCACGTGAGATTCTCCATGTCGAACGGCAGACCGTATGTCTTGAGCCCGCCGACGAGGAAGATCGTGGCGGTCGGCAGGATGATCGTGAAGGCGATGTAGAGGACGCAGAAAGCGAACAGCGGAATACGCAGACCGCGCAGTTTGAGTTCCGTCGGGCGGAAGCTCTTGCCGGCGATGATCTGATACTTGCCTTTGGCCAGCACGCGGTTCTGCGTCCACATGATCAGCGCCGCCGTAATGACGAGAACCGTTGCCAAAACCGTGGCGGTGCGGATCGAATCGAAGCTACCCGCGCTCTGGTGAATTTTCTCGTAGATCAGGACCGGGATGTTGTAGATCCCCGTCTCGACACCGAGCACGGCCACTGTGCCGAAGTGCGCCATCGAGTAGAGCATGATCAGCAGCGCGCCGGAGAGGATGGACGGCAGCACCAGCGGGATGGTGATCTTGCGCGTGATGGTGAAGAGGTCAGCGCCGGAGATGCGCGCCGATTCTTCGAGCGTCGGGTCCATCCGTTCGAGGGCGCCGCTCACCTGGATGAACACGAACGGGAACAGATACATCGTTTCGACAAGAATGATGCCGGCATAGGTGTAGATGTCGAAGATCGGGTTGTCGAAACCCAGCACGTCCATGAAGAAGCGGTTGATGTACCCGGCGCGCGGCGAGAGCAGCATCTTCCACGCCAAGGCGCCGATGAAGGCCGGAAGCATGAAAGGAACGAGAAACAAGAGCTTCATCGTTTTCTTGAACGGCAGGTCGGTGCGTGTCACCAGCCAGGCGAAGAAGGTACCGACGATCGTCCCGGTGACAGTGACACCGCCCGAGAGGAACAGCGAATTGAGCAGCGCCTGATAGGTCTCTTTGCGCTGCAATACCTTGACCACGTCGGCGACGTTGAAGTGGCCATCGACCCAGAACGCATTGAAGAAGATGAGCAGCATCGGGAAGGCGACCACGACGAGCAGTATCCCCACCGAGAGGGCAAACAGCAGTTCCGGGGTGCCGAATCCAGTTCTTTTATTTTGCATGATGGCTATACCCTGTTCGTAACGACGATGTCGCCGGGGAACCACTGCACCGACGCCAGATGAATGCGGCAGGGGTCGTTCTCGACAAACATCAGATCGCGCGCAACGCCCTCGTGGCTTGGCAGCGTGGCGCGGATCAGCGTGCCGGCGATGTCGATCAGGTAATCGATCTGGGCACCGAGGAAGCTGGCGCGGCGGATGATGCCGGGCAGGCCCTCGCCCTCGCGGGCAAGGATGACATCGCTCGGACGGAAGCCAGCGGTGAATCGATCGCCGGTCGTGGCAGGCGTTTCTCCGGTCCATGCTTCGCCAGTGTCGCCGAGGAACAGGTCATCGTTACGTCGCCGTACCGGCAGCAAATTTGCGATGCCGAGAAACCGGAAGACGTAATCGTCGACCGATTTCTCGTAGACCTCCTCAGGCGTGCCGATCTGTCGGATTCTGCCATCGGCATCCATGATCGCGATGCGATCGGCGATGCCAAGGGCAATTTCCTGGTCATGCGTTACATAGAGGATCGTGACGCCGAGCTTTTGCTGCAGCGCCTTGATCTCGAAACGCATCTCCTCGCGGAGATTGGCATCCAGGTTGTTCAGGGGTTCGTCGAGAAGGAGGATACCCGGTTCATGGACAAGGGCTCGGGCGAGCGCCACACGCTGCTGCTGACCGCCAGAGAGCTGCGAGGGCAGGCGCTCCTCGAGGTTCTTCAAACCGACCATTTCGATCGATTCGAGAGTGCGCCGCTTCAACGCCTCGGCATCAATACCCGCAATCTTCAGCGGGTAGGCGATGTTGTCGAAGACCGTCATGTGTGGCCAGACGGCATAGTCCTGGAAGACCATACCGAGGCCGCGCTTGTCGGTGGGCAGCGAGTCGCCCGTCGCGGCATCGGCAACGATGTTGCCGCCGATCAGGATGGTGCCCGCATCGGGCGCCTCGAAGCCGGCGATCAGGCGCGTGAGCACCGTCTTGCCGCAGCCCGAAGGGCCGAGCAGGGTGAAGCACTCCCCGTCGTTCAGCTCGAGCGAGAGGTTGGACAGAACCGCCCTCCCTCCGTAGCCCTTGCTGACGTTTCTGATTTCTATGTTGGCCATGATCCGGGTTCCAGCCTTACTTCTGCATGATGTCGGTGAACTTCTTGATGGTCGCTTCCTTCTCGGCCATGATCGCCTTGTAGTCGATTTTCATCGCGCGCTTCATGGCTTCGTCAGCGGTCGGCAGCTTGTAGCGATCCGGCGCCTTCACGTCGGAACGCACTGGCAGCGTGCCTTCTTCGGCGATGATCGTCTGGCCTTCCTTGGAGAGCACGAAGTCGACGAACTTCTTAGCTGCGTCGGCGTTCGGCGTGTTCTTGAAGATCGCGATCGGACTCGGGATGACGAGCATTTCGGGTGGGAAGACGAGTGCCAGCGTCGCGCCCTTGTCGACCTTGTCGAGCGTGATGTAGTCGACGGCGAGGCTGCCGACGAGGTCGCCTGAGGCCGTGTCGTCAACCACTTGGCCCGATCCCTTGCCCATCTTGGCGCCGTTCGCGCGCAGGGCCTCGAAGTAGGCCCAGCCGAAGGTCTTGGAGAGGACGGCGACGCTCATGTACGCCGTGCCCGAGAGGGCGGGGTTGGCGATGCCGAAGGCGCCCTTGAAGGCCGGCTTCTTGAGGTCGTCCCACGACTTGGGCGCTTCCTTGATGTGGCGTGTGTTGTAGGCGATGCCCAGCGTACCCAGGCGGACGGCGGTGAACGAACCGTCGTAATCGGGCAGCGGGTTGATCAGCGACTTCATTTCGGTCGGCGTGTACTTCATCAGCACGTCCTGATCCTTCAACTGGTAGAAGTCGGGTACTTCGCTGGTCCAGAGTACGTCGGCGAGAATCTTGCCGGACTCGCGCTCGGCGGCGATTTTGGCCATCAGCTTGCCGGCGCCGGCCGATTGGAAGTCGACCTTGACGTCGGGATGCTTCTTCTGGAACGCGGTCTTCAGGCCGCCGATCATCGATTCCTTCATCGACGTGTAGACAAAGAGTTTCTGTTCCGCGCTGGCGCCGAGCGAGAAGCCGCCCAGCAACACGGCAACGGAACAGAGCGAGACGAGTTTCGTTGAACGCATGGCTATTTCCCTTGGTTATGTGGTTGTAAGACGCCATTCGTGCGGACAGCCGTATAGGCTGAGGGCCATCGGAAATGGCGGCCGCTCACTGCAGGAGGGAATCTAGAGAGTCGTTTGAGGGCCAGCAAATCATCAATTTTGATCGACTTGATAACCGATTTTTTGGACAGGGATGCTGATGGCGGGGCGAGCAAGGCGTGGCGGTCTCACGGTGGCGATGCGGTTCGGATAGAATCACCCGCGAACGACAGCCGATGCGTCCGTCTCTACACGCCTGCGCTGTGATCACCGATATCAACAACAACGATTCGATCGAGGGGTGCATGCCGATCCGACTCAAGCGCTCTACAAAGCGGCTACTGGCGCTGCTCGCCCTGCTTCCAGCGGCGGTTTTCGTCCTCGGCACGATCTACATGGTGGGGATGGATCAATTGGAGGGCTCCCCCCGAACGTTCCTTGAGAGCCTGCAGTGGGCATCGGAAACGCTGACGACGACGGGGTATGGCAACGACAGCCATTGGCGGCATCCGGTCGTCGCGCTGTTCGTGATTCTCGGTCAGTTCCTCGGCCAGTTCCTCGTATTCCTGGTCTTCCCCGTTTTTGTATTGCCGTTCTTCGAGGAGCAGTTCGAGGTCAGGTTGCAGCACATCCTGCCGCCGATGGAAGGCAAAGTGCTGTTCTATCGTTATGGTCCGGCGATTGAATCACTGCTTGAGGAATTCAAGCGACGCAAGAGCCCGTTCGTGATCTTCGAGGAAGACTTGCAGACGGCGCGCCACTTGCGCGATCGCGGCTACAACGTCGTCTTCGGCAACTTGGGCGACGATCCGGCCGTACTGCAGCGGGCCGTAAAGGCACGCGCCGTGATCATGAATGCCGGCGATCACGCCAACGCAACGTGCACGCTCATCGTTCGCGAACACGGCTTTACCGGCCCGGTGTACGCGCTGGCCGACGAACCGCTCTATCGGGCACCGATGGTGCAGATCGGCGCTACCGAGGTGTTTACGCCGGCTCACGTGCTGGGCGGGGCATTGGCGTCCCGTGCGAGCGCGCGGATCAGCTTGCCGGTGGAAGGGCTGCATCTGCTTGGCGCCAAGATCGGTATGGCCGAATTCCGTATTCGCGCCGGCAGCGTTCTTGCCGGCCAGCGTCTGGGCGACCTGCATTTGCGGCAGCAGCATGGAGTCTCCGTCATCGGGCAATGGCACGGCGGTCGGTTCGCCACGGCTGAAGGATTCGACACGATGCTTGAACCCGGAGCGATCCTCGTCGTCGTCGGCGCTCCGGCAAATTTGGAGAAGATCGAACGCATGGCGATGCCGATCCGGCGCACCGGCCCGATCGTTGTTGCCGGTTTCGGGACGGTCGGCGCCAAGGTGGTGCAGATGCTGAACGATGCGGAGGAGCCTTGCACGGTGATTGACCGTCTTCCGGCTCCGGGTGTTCACATCGTCGGTAACGTCCTGGAGCTCGCGACGTTGGAAAAAGCAAAAGTGCGCGAAGCGAGCGCGGTGATCCTCGCTCTGGCGCAAGACAGCGAGGCAGTCTTCGCGACCGCTGTCGTGCGCGACTACGCGCCCGAAATCCCGCTTATCGTGCGTGTGAATCGCGCCCACAATACCGAACGGCTGTACCGTGCAGGCGCCGACTTTGCGATTTCACAAGGGCAGGTTGCCGGCCAGATACTGGCTTATCACCTGCTGGACGAACAGGCGGTACCGGTCGAAAACCGCATCAAGTTCAGCCGCATGAACCCCGGGCAGATCACCGGCTGGCACCCGTGGCGGCATGAGGTGCTCGAGCGTACCGGCGCCAAGATCATCGCCGTCGAGCGCAACGGAGATGTACTCGTGGAGTTCGAGAAGGATTTTGAAGTGGCCGGCGACGACACGCTTTTCGTCTGCGGTACAGCGGACAATCTCGAGCGTTTTCAACGCGAATTCCAGGCGTCGCCACAGGTTGCGCGGCCGGCGGGTCGATGACGCTCTTGATTGAGGGCCTGCGGCTAGCTGGCCACAGTGTTTGAATGGTTAGCGACTCTTTGACGGTTCGTCGCCCGAGGCGGGCTCGCTGCGGAGTGCTAACGTCCGGTCTTTCCTCAAGCGGCCCACAACGTGCATCTCGCAGGGCTTGCAGTCGAAACGCAGCGTCAGTTTTTCGTTGCCGTTGATCAGCACCAGCGGGTCAGGTCGGATTCCTTTCACCTGTTTTGGGCACAGCGAAAGACTGAAGCGCACGCAGTGCTTGGTGACCATCAGCGAGACTTCTCCCTTTTCCTGGCCGCACTCGAACGCGGGTTCGATTATCTTCACCCCGTGCTTCTCATAGAAGGTCCGTGCCTTCTCGTTATAGACATTCCCAAGGTAGCTCAGGGCATCGTCAGGATACGGCCTCGGTGATTCTTGGGCTGAAGCCCTTTCCGGCCGCCGGTACGCGGTACGGCGCGCTTCATCGAGTGCGTCGATCGCCCGACGACGTAGCGCATTGATGGTAGAGGCAGGCAGGAACCACGGCGTGCTCATTTCGATCTCGACGGCGTTTGCGGCGTAGATCGTATTGCCCAGCTTGCCAAGACCATCGCGAAGTGCGGCAACCGCGCGCTCGGCGTTTTGCGCCGGCTGTTTCTGAAGCGGCTCGTTTACGGAGGTGCCCACGCCGTTTTCATCCTCAATGTGCAACGCGAAGCCGTTAGCTGTTTCGGTGAACGTCAGGCGCACGCCGATACGGCGCTCGGCCGATTTGCGTTCGAGCTGCCGTATGAACTCCTGGTCGTGATTGCGGAAAATCGCCGCCCCAACCGCAATTCCCGCAGGCAAGCAGCCGTCGACAAGCGAGGGCGATAACCGGTACCCGCCAGTGATCGGTGCCGCAGTATTGACGCGCAGGCCGGTGAGTTCTCCCTCCGGATTGAAATACGCCAGGCCATCGCCGTTATTGATCGGCACTCGGCTATCCACATCGAACTCGGTTCGACCGAGGCGCAGGACTGTCCCGATGCGTTCGCCCGAGAACTTCGGCGTATCGAAGGCGCCGATGTCGGCATGGCGCTGGCGAACGAAGTAGTCGGTACGACCGCGGTTGAAGGTCTTTTCTGGTTGCGGTTCGAAGAAGAAATGGCTGCGCCCCGCCGATGTCCTCGCCAGCGAGTCGTCAGCAGCGAGCAAGGCGTCGAGTTGCTGCCGGTAGTGAGCCGTAACGTTCTTCACGTAGGACAGATCCTTGAGCCGTCCTTCGATCTTGAAGGACCGGATGCCGGCATCGATCAAAGCGCGCAGGTTGTCCGTCTGATCGTTGTCCTTGAGCGACAACAAATGCTTCTCTGCAGCCAGAACCCGGCCTTCACCATCGGAAAGCGAGTAGGGAAGACGGCACGCTTGCGAGCAATCGCCCCGATTCGCACTGCGCCCCGTGGTGGCGTGGCTCAGATAGCATTGCCCGCTGTAGCTGACGCACAGCGCACCATGTACGAAAAACTCGAGCGTTGCGCTCGTCTGTTCGGCGATAGATCGGATTTGGTCGAGGGTTAGCTCGCGGGCGAGGACCATCTGCGAAAAGCCGACGCTTTCGAGAAACTGCGCTTTCAGCGGCGTCCGGATGTCGCATTGCGTGCTCGCGTGAAGTTGAATCGGCGGCAGGTCAAGCTCAAGTAAGCCCATGTCCTGCACGATCAGGGCGTCGGCGCCGGCCTCGTAACACTGCCAGATCAAGCGGCGGGCCGTTTCGAGCTCCTCATCCTTAAGGATCGTGTTGATGGCCACCAACACCCTGGCGTTGAAGCGGTGCGCGAAATCCGCCAGGCGCCCGATATCCGCCACGCTGTTCCCGGCGTTTGCCCGCGCGCCGAATGAGGGGCCGCCGATATACACGGCATCAGCGCCGTGAAGGATCGCTTCCATCCCGAACTCCGCGTTCTTGGCTGGAGCAAGGAGTTCAAGGCTGGTTTTTCGTTCGCTCATGGAAGTTGACTGGAGGCGGGCGTGGATTGTAACTCATTGACGGAAAAGCTTCATTTTCTTCCGTCCGTGGTGTGAGGAAGGGTCTATCGAACCGACTGTAAAAAGCTGTCAACCGGTTTCAAGGGACGGCGTTATTAGGCTCATGGTGGGCATCCACCGAATCGAATGGAGTCGAATATGGGCAGTCTGAGTAACGAGTCGTTTGATGAGTTCCTGGATTCGCTGAAACAGGCGGGCGTCGCCATCAGCAACGAACGGGAACTTCGCGAGCGCCTAGCCGAAGCTCAACGTTGGCGCTTTGCTTTTTCAACCCTTGCTTCCAATGGCCGTCCGCTCGGCATCCGCTTCAAGGATCACGAAGGCGCCAACCACGCCGAGATCCATCGCGCGTTTAGTCAGTTTGACTTCCCAGAGAGCGTCGAAGCCGCCTTCGCCGCCAGTCTCCGCTCGGAACACTGACCCCCGGTTTTCGGGTTGTCGCCACCGACAAGCGGCGGCAACCACAAAGCGTCCGCCGGTTTCCAGCCGTGTGCTGGGGATCGGGGAACAAAAAAGACCCGCCTCCTTCTCAGCGGGTCTTTTTCTTTTGGGGTAACGGTACGCAGGGTACGAGGCCATCGCCGCGTATCAGGCGTAGCGGGCGAGATTCCCGCCCTCTTTCTCTTGCTTTTCCCTACACGGCTGATGCTGATATATGGTTCGGCGCTTCATCACTGCAGGGGCAGCGCGGTCGGGGGGTGAGACACCCCGAATCCTAGCTGGCTCCCGGGCCGCTCGGCGTTATAGCTGAATGCTAATGCCGACGGCCAACACCAACCGTCAGCGCGTGATCGGCTTGTAGCGGATGCGCTTCGGCTTGGCACCTTCCTCGCCGAGCCGCTTCACCTTGTCTTCCTCGTACTCATGGTAGTTGCCTGCGAAGAAAGTCCATTGCGATTCGCCCTCGCAAGCCAGGATATGCGTGCAGATACGATCGAGGAACCAGCGGTCGTGCGAGATGATCATCGCGCACCCGGCGAACTCGAGGAGTGCGTCTTCGAGCGCGCGCAAGGTCTCGACGTCGAGGTCGTTGGACGGTTCGTCGAGCAGCAATAGGTTGCCGCCAGTCATCAGCGTCTTGGCCAGGTGCAGGCGCCCGCGTTCCCCGCCGGAGAGTTTGCCGACAATCTTTTGCTGGTCGCCCCCCTTGAAGTTGAATCGCCCGATGTAGGCCCGGCTCGGCATTTCGAATTTGCCGATCTGGATAATGTCGCGGCCTTCCGACAGTTCGTCGAAAACGGTCTTGGTATCGGAGAGGTTTTCGCGGCTTTGATCGACGTAAGCCATTTTCACTGTTGGGCCAATGTCGATATTGCCGCTATCGGGCTGCTCGGCGCCGGTGATCATCCGGAACAGCGTCGACTTACCGGCGCCGTTCGGCCCAATGATGCCCACGATCGCGCCGGCGGGTATGTTGAACGACAGGTTGTCGATCAGCATGCGGTCGCCGAAGCCCTTGGAAACGTTCTTGAATTCGATGACCTTGTCGCCCAAGCGCTCGGCGACCGGGATGAAGATTTCCTGCGTCTCGTTGCGCGCCTGGTACTCGTAGCTCGACATCTCCTCGAAGCGCGCGATGCGTGCCTTGCTCTTGGCTTGGCGCGCCTTGGGGTTGGAACGCACCCACTCCAGTTCCTGCTTCATCGCCTTCATGTGCGCGTCGAGTTGTTTCTGTTCCTGCTCGAGACGTGCCTCTTTCTGCTCCAGCCAGGACGAGTAGTTCCCCTTCCACGGAATGCCGTGGCCGCGATCGAGTTCGAGAATCCATTCGGCCGCGTTGTCGAGGAAGTAGCGATCGTGCGTGACGGCGACGACCGTACCGGGGAAACGCACGAGGTATTGCTCCAGCCATTCGACCGATTCGGCGTCAAGGTGGTTGGTCGGTTCGTCGAGCAATAGCATATCGGGACGCGAGAGCAGCAGCTTGCATAGCGCGACACGGCGTTTCTCGCCGCCAGAGAGTTTGCCGATGACCGCGTCCCATGCCGGCAGCCGCAGGGCGTCGGCCGCGATCTCCATCTGGTTCTCGGTGTCGGCGCCGGCGGTAGCGATGATCGCCTCAAGACGGGCCTGTTCCTCCGCCAGCTTGTCGAAGTCGGCATCGGGTTCGGCGTACGCGGCATAGACAGCCTCGAGCTTGGCCTGGGCCTCCATTACTTCACCCATGCCGCTTTCGACTTCCTGACGGACCGTTTTTTCGGGATCGAGTTGCGGTTCCTGTGGCAAATAGCCGATCTTGACGCCAGCGAGGTGTTGCACTTCGCCGTCGTATTCCTTGTCCTCGTTGGCCATGATGCGCAGGACCGTCGACTTGCCGGAGCCGTTGAGACCCAGCAGGCCGATCTTGGCGCCCGGGAAGAAGGAGAGGGAGATGTCCTTGATGATCTGCCGCTTCGGGGGAACGATCTTGCTCACGCGGAGCATGCTCATGACGTACTGGGCCATTTTTCTTCGTCTGGAAAGGGAGGGTTGATGCGGCCGCTCAGGGGCGGATGGTTTCGTCGAGCGTAATGTCGACCATGAGGTCGTTCGAAATCTGCTCCAGGTCGCGCGTCAGCGCGCGTGCGTCGAGTGCCGGTGCGGCGGTCAATTCCGCCGTCGCATGGAAGAGAATCTCGGCAGACATCGGCGCACTGGCCGTATGCGTATTCAGTTCCTCGACATTCACCGCGTGCCGGGCGAGGACCTGGGACACCTCGCGTACGATGCCGATACGATCGTGTCCGACTAAAGAAAGCTTGAGCCGTCGGCCGCTCTCGATCTTCTCCGACGGCACGGCGAGCTCGGAGACTTCTGCCGTGATGCGCAAACCGGGGACTTCGGCCAGCGCCTTCTTTAACGCATCCAAGCGCTCATCCGCGACGCTCACGCACACGATGCCGGCAAACTTGCCAGCCAGATGCGACATCGACGCGTCCAGCCAATTGCCGTCGTTCTGACTGATGGCGGTGGCCAGCCGTTCGACGAGGCCGGGGCGATCATCGCCGATCGCCGTCAAAACCAGGGACGTTGTTCCGCTACGGCTCATGGTGACCTCCTTCTCAAGCAGGGGCGCCATTGTAACCCTAGCGGGCGGTGCGGTCAGCCGGACAGGACGCCGCCGGTCGGACCTTACTTCTCCACGAAGGCGCGTTCGATCACGTAGTCACCCATCGCGCCGATATGCGGCGAGATTTCGAATCCTCTGGCGTCGAGCAAGGTGCAGCAGTCCTTGATCATCGCCGGGCTGCCACAGATCATGACGCGGTCATCCAGCGGGTTCAGCGGCGGCAGGCCGATCTTGGCGAACAGTTCGCCACTTTCGATCAGGTGCGTGATGCGCCCCTGATTTTCAAATGGCTCGCGCGTCACGGTCGGGAAGTAGATGAGCTTCTCGCGCACGAAATCGGCGAAAAACTCGTGGTTCGGCAGTTCGCGCGTGATGAAGTCCCGGTAGGCGAGTTCGCTAATGTGACGAACGCCGTGTACCAGCACGACTTTCTCGAACCGCTCGTAACTCTCTGGGTCTTGAATCAGACTCAGGAAGGGGGCGAGGCCCGTGCCGGTGGCCAGCAGGTAGAGGTGCTTGCCGGGTTTCAGGTCGCGCAACACCAAAGTCCCTGTCGGCTTGCGACTAACGACGATGGAGTCACCAACCGAAAGATGCTGGAGCTTTGAAGTGAGCGGGCCGTTGGGAACTTTGATACTGAAGAACTCCAGGAACTCGTCATGGTTCGCGCTGGCGATACTGTAAGCGCGCGTCAGCGGTCGGCCTCCGTGCTGCTCCAGACCAAGCATTACGAACTGGCCGTTGATGAAGCGCAGCGACGGGTCGCGTGTTGTACGGAAGCTGAACAAATTGTCGTCCCAATGATGGACGGACAGGACGCGTTCGGTAGACAAGGTACTCATGGCAAGACTTTGGACAATGAAGAACAGACTTGATGCTATGGTGTGGCGTTATATCTGTAAAATGGATTGTCTGGATAACTCATATCTGGAGCGTAGATATGCGTTTCACCCTTCGACAAATGGCGGTCTTCGCGGCCGTCGCTTCGCACGAGAGTGTCTCCAAAGCGGCAAGGGCGCTTTCCCTTTCGCAATCGGCAACGAGCACAGCTCTTGCAGAACTGGAGCGGCTCTACGAAACGCAACTTTTCGATCGCGTCGGCAAATCGCTGCGTCTGAATGAATTGGGGCAAGCGCTGCTCCCGCAGGCGGACGAGCTGGTGGAGCGAGCGCAGGCCATCGAGACGGTGCTTGAGAAACGCGCCGGCTTTGGCAAGCTGCGCATCGGCGCCACACTGACGATCGGCAACTACTTGGCAACATTGATCGTTGCCGACTACCTCAAACGCCATCCGGAAGGCTCGGCGCAGCTAAAGGTTCACAATACGGCGACGATTGTCGATCAAGTCGCCCGGTTCGAACTCGATCTCGGTCTCATTGAAGGCCGCTGTCGGCACCCCGACCTTGTCGCCGAACCTTGGGTAGCCGACGAACTGGTCGTCTTCTGCGCGCCGACCTATCTCCTTGCCGCCCGACGCGTGGTCAAGCTCAATGAGTTGTTGGCGCAACCCTGGATTGTCCGAGAAGCCGGATCGGGAACCCGGGAAACGCTGGAGGAGGCGATGCGAAGGCACGATCGGATTCCTATGATCCGGCTTGAGCTCGAACACACCGAGGCGATAAAACGTGCTGTTGAGCTTGGTCTTGGCGTTGGGTGCATCTCGCGCCTTGCTCTACGCGAGGCCTTTCGCCGCGGCAGTCTGGTGCCAATCGAGACGCCGGAGCTTGACCTTCGGCGTCAGTTTCAATTCCTCTGGCACAAGCGCAAGTTTCATACCGCGGGGATGCGCGAGTTCGTCTCTTTGTGCCGAGCCATGACCGCCGGCGTTGTGCGCAGCGACGAGATCGATCTGCCGTTCATTCCTTGATTGGTGCGACGATCGAGGATGGGAAGCCGCCTCAACCAGCGCCAAATTCGGCGAGACGATGTTTGCGGATCTTGTCGTGTAGTGTGGTTTTCGGGATGCTCAGCGCTTCGGCACTGCGTGAGAGATTGCCGTTGTGCCGGCGCAGGGCGTCCACGATCAACGCGCGCTCGAAGGCTTCGACGCTCTCGGCCAGCGGGCGAGGGCTTTCGTCCACGCCGCTGCCAAACGGCGGCGCTCCGTTCTCAATGCCGAGGACGCGGCGATCCGCCACATTGCGCAATTCGCGCACATTGCCCGGCCAGTGATAGCCCACCAGTTGATGAACGCAGGCGGGGTCGCTCGCCGGGGCAGGGCGGCCGTGGCGGGCCGCTGCTTGGAGAAGGAAGTGCTCGAAAAGCAGGGGAATGTCCTCGCGACGCTCGCGCAGCGGCGGCAACATGATCGTCGCGACGCTGAGCCGGTAATAGAGGTCGGCGCGGAACCGCCCCTGCTCGGCGAGGGCACGCAGGTCCTCTTTCGTTGCTGCAACAATGCGGCAGTCGATCGGAATGGAGGTGTTCGAGCCAAGGCGTTCGAGGCTGCGTTCTTGCAAAACGCGCAGCAGCTTGATCTGCATTGCGATCGGCATCGTCTCGATTTCATCGAGGAAAAGCGTGCCGCCGTTGGCATGCTCGATCTTCCCGATACGGCGCTTTCCGGCACCGGTGTAGGCCCCCGCTTCATGCCCGAAAATTTCGCTTTCGAACAGCGTTTCGGGGAGACCGCCACAATTGATGGCGACGAAATTGCCTTTTCGCCGCCGGCTGGCTTCGTGCAGACAGCGCGCGACGAGTTCCTTGCCCGTGCCCGTTTCGCCCTGGACCAGGACATCGGCCGCGCTATCCCCGAGTCCTGCAATCAATGAACGTACACTCACCATCGTTGGCGCGTTACCGATAAGGCGCGCTTCGATCTGGTCCCGGCCTTCGAGTCGCTGGCGCAAATCCCGGACTTCGAGAACGAGGCGACGTTTTTCAAGCGCACGCCGTACGACTTCTACAAGGTACTCAGGCGAGAACGGCTTTTGAATGAAATCATAGGCGCCATCCTTCATCGCCTGAACCGCCATCGAGATATCACCGTGCCCGGTGATGAGCACCACGGGCAGTTCGGGATCCACGGCAAGCGTTTCGCGCAAGAACGCCATACCGTCCATCCGTGGCAGCCGGATGTCGCTCACGATGACACCTCGGAAGCCCTTGGCCAGCCGGCGTTTTGCCTCCTCCGCGCTGGCCACGCTTTCGGTGGCAATACCTTCAAGCTGCAGCGCCTGTTCGCATCCGAGGCGAACGTCGGGATCGTCTTCGATGATGAGTGCTTTCAAGGCGTCTGTCATGGCTTGGAAGATGAATTGGAGTCGGCCGCAATGGGGATCTCGAGGGTGAAAACGGCACCGCCTTGAGGATCATTGCCGCCCACGAGGGTACCACCGAAGTCGTTGATTATGCCGGCGGAGATGGCAAGGCCGAGCCCCAAGCCAACTCCGGCTTCCTTGGTCGTGAAGAAGGGTTCGAACAGGCGCGATTCGACGTCGGCCGTAAGCCCGTTACCATGATCGCGGACGCTCAGGCGGATCATCGTCTTCGATCTTCCCGCGGCTATTTCGACGCGCGGCTGGGTCTGCCCGGCCATCGCGTCGAGGGCGTTGCCGATTAAGTTGACTATCACTTGCTCCAACCGGATCGCATTGCAGAGGGCGTAGAGTGGCTGTTCGGGAAAATCCACTTCGATCTCTGCGTTTTCCGTACGCAATCTCTGCTCGAGAAGCGCCGTTGCGTGCGACACGGCCTGTTGAACGTCAACCGGGCTTGGCCGCCCACTGGACTTATGGGCGAACGCCTTTAGCTGTCCTGTTATTACCCCCATGCGGTCGACGAGTTGCCCGATGCGCTCCAGATTGTGACGCGCGGTCGTTTCGTCACGGCGTTCCAGAAAACGGATGGCGTTGCCGGAGAGCGTCCGCAAGGCGGCCAACGGTTGATTGAGTTCGTGCGCGATACCGGCGGAGAGCTGACCGATGACGGCTAGCTTCCCCGCCTGTACGAGTTCGTCCTGTGCCGCACGCAAGGTGCGTTCGGCGCGCGTGCGTTCCGCCACTTCGTCCTGCAGCTGCTCGTTGGCGGCAGACAAGTCGGCTGTACGTTCTTGGACCTTTCGCTCGAGTTCGTCGTTGGCTTTTTGCAAGGCTTCGCGCGCCGCCAGGCGGTCCTCGAGATGGCGCCGACGCTGATTGATCATGACGCCGACAATGCACATCAAGGTGGTCGTGACCGCAGCGACGATGGTGCGGATCACGGAAATATCGTTAACTTGCTCGAGCTGTGAAAAAACCGTGAGCGTCCACGGTGTGCCTGGCAACGGCTGAGACTGCGCAAGAAACTGACCGGCGACCGGGTAGACGGACACCATTTCCTGCTTTTCTCTGGCCATACGCACGATGCGCGCGCCGTAGTCGAGCGTGGCGATTTCGCGCACGCCCAGCGGCTGCAACGCACGCTGGTTGTACTGCAAAGTGCGGTCAAAAGCCTTTCTAGTTCGCTCATCCAGGGGGCGAAGCGTCGTGAACTTCCAGTCGGGAACGGAGCTCAGGATCACCACGCCGTTTTCGTCGCCAACGAGAACGGGAGCTTCGACCGTGGACCACGATTTTTCCAATTGATCGAGGCTGACCTTGACGACAGCAACACCGAGGGTGCGACGATCGTCCCGCAGGGCGGACGAAAGATAGTATCCGGGTTCGCTCCGCGTCGTACCGATGCCAAAGAACCGACCATTCCCCGATTCGACCGCGTCTCGGAAGTAGGGGCGGAAGGAAAGATCTTCGCCGACATAGCTGTCGGCACGGCGCCAGTTGCTCGACGCGATCACCCTGCCAAGATTGTCCATGACGTAGATGGCGAGCGTTCCGGCGCGGTCGTTCAACTGTTCGAGATAGTTGTTGACGTCGGTGGTTACGTTGCGATGGCCCTTGTCGTCCAGAAGAGCGAGGACGCCTTTCTCAAGGCCGAGGGTCGACGGGAAATACGCGTACTTGTCGATCTCGCGTTCCAGGCTTGTCGCATAAAGATCGAGGCGGTGGCGCCCCATCGCCTGGAGTTCGGTGATGCCGATTTGCTGACTGATTCGGTAAGTAATGAACGACGCCGCAGCGACCAGACTTAACAAGCCGAGCGAGAGCAAAGCGAATCGGAGCGGCCGGCGAATACGCATGCGTATAGTGTGTCGATCTTGAAGATCTGAATCCGTGGCAGGGACGACGCGTTCGTTTTTCTTCGCGCCCGAGCCATTTTCATGAAGCTAAAGACAAACTGCCCCGGGTCGGAACCCGAGGCAGTATGTACACGCGCTACTTACGAGGCAATGCCGATGTGTCAGGCGCGGCCAGATTCCGGCGTGTCGTGCATCGCGGCCAACGTTACGTGGTCGACCGACTCGGTAACGAGCTTCGCGATCACGAGGTCGCCCGCGACGTTGAGCGTCGTCCGGCACATGTCGAGGAAGCGGTCAACACCGAGGATCAGGCCAATGCCTTCGGCCGGGACACCAACGTTGATCATCAAAACGACGATCAATGGCAGCGAGCCACCGGGGATACCCGCTGTGCCAACGCCAGCCAGCATGGACATCAGAACAACTTGAATCTGTTGTCCTACGGTCAGGTCGATACCGAAAACCTGGGCCATGAACAACACTACGACGCCTTCATACAGACCGGAGCCGTTCTGGTTGGCGGACGCACCAACGGTGATCACGAACCGGGCAATCCGGGGCGGAATCTTCAGCACGTCGGTCGCGCACTTGAGAGCGATCGGCAGGGTGGCGTTTGACGATGCCGTCGAGAAGGCATAGAGATAGACCTCACGGCACTGCTTGAAGAAAGGCAGCGGGTTCGTCTTGCCGATCGTCGCCAAGAAGATGCTGTAGACGACGAAGAACTGCAGGAGCAGACCGAGGATAACGACGAAAGCGAAGTAGGCGACGTTGCCGAGGAAACCGGCGCCCATCCGATACGACGTATTGAAGACAATACCGAAGATAGCGTAAGGAGCCAGTTTCATGGCCACCTCGATGATCTTCATCGTCGCTTGGAAGATTGCGTCGAGAACCTTCGGCAGCGGGTGCTCTTCATCCTTGATGACGGTGCTGAGCGCCCAGCCGAAGAACAGCGCGAAGACCATCATGGCGATGATTTCACCGGAGAATGCGCGCGCTGCAGAGTCGATCGGGTTTTGCGGCAGCAGGTCCACGATGTACTGGAACCAAGGCTTGTCTTGCGCCGCCGCGGCATTTTTCGCGATGCTCAGAACCCCTTGGTTCGCAGCCAGCGCCGCCTTGTCAAAGACAAGTCCTGCACCCGGCTTGAGAATGTTCGTGGTCAAGAGAGCGATACAGGCCGCGATACCACTCAAGATGACCGTGAACATAAGACAACGTCCACCTACCTTACCGAAGCCGCCGGCGCCTTGGCTAAGTTCCATGGTGCCGAGCATTAGCGCCGAAAGAATCAGCGGAACGACGACCATGAAAATAATGCGCAGGAACGTCGCGCCGAGGAAGGTCAATACTTCGGTCACCCTCTTCATGAACGCGAATTCAGCCTGCGGCAGGTTGTAATACGCGATTAGGCCAAGAATTACGCCCAAGACGAAACCTAATAATATTTTTGTGTGCTGTTTCATACCTTTCCCTTTCCCTTCGCCAAATAAGCAAACATAAAGCAATTAGCCGCGCTGGCTCTTTCGGCCCCCATCGACTCCATAACCCGGCGGCCACCTCAGACATAGGTCGGAGGATAACGCTGCCGTGCCGGCGCGGAAAGGCTGACTTCGCCCCTTCTCCGGCGATTACTCCCGGGTCTATACCGCATCACCCTTGGGAGACAGCAGGCAAAGTGCCGGATGATCCCAAAGAAGACAGCCTGTGACTGCAGGTAACGTGCCAGTTCGGCAGATCATTAGTCGGCTGTTTTCATTTTCTTTTTCCATGACGGCTCGTGGATGTGTTCGGATATCCGAGAGTTCGCGGTTCAATCGCGTTCGGAAAACCGAACGTATTTGCGGCGCTACAGTAACGTCTCTATGTCCCGGGCAATGGTCTGCGGTGCCTTCATAGGGGCATAACGACGACAAACGACGCCATTGCGGTCGACGAGAAACTTGGTGAAGTTCCACTTGATCGCCTTGCTGCCCAAGAGTCCGGGCGCTGAAGTTTTCAGATGCCGATAGAGCGGATGAGTCTGCGCTCCGTTGACCTCAATCTTCGCGAACATCGGGAAACTGACTTCGTAGTTCGTTGCACAGAAAGCGCCGATTTCTTCGTCGGTCCCGGGCTCCTGGTGCCGAAACTGATTGCATGGGAAACCGAGAATCGCAAATCCCCGGTCCTTGTAGCCGCGATAGAGTGATTCAAGGCCGGCGTACTGGGGCGTAAAGCCACATCGGCTGGCCGTGTTGACAATCAATAGCACTTGGCCGGCAAAGTCGGCTAACGATTGAAGCTGGCCGTCCAGACGGCGGGCCGAGAAGTCCTTTAGGCGGTACGTCGCAGATTCCATGGCACCTCCTGCCTTTGATGGAAGAGAGGTAACTGTGTTTGATGTCTTCCTGACCCTTCAGGTTGCAGCACGTTGCTTTGGTCGCCTCTTGCGCATTGTCGCCCGGCGCTTGTCAGGGGAGACAGGAACCGCGGCCGGAGCGTCTTTCCCTGCGGCACCGAAGATGTCTTCGCGAGCGGTCTTGCTAATTGCGACGATGGCCGGGTACGTCAAACGGCGCTCGGTCGTAATGGCATAAACCTGCTCGATGACCGAGTCGAGCCGCCCGACTTCGGCGACTTGATACTGCTCGCAAATGTGATCGACGATAGCCGTCGGGGCAACGAACAGGCCCGCGCCCGCTTGCCCGAAAGCCTTGGTAAGCGCGCTGTCATCGAATTCGCCGACGATGCGCGGCCGCAATCCTTTGCCCTCCAGCCATTGGATCAACTTGGGGCGAATGGCCGCGTCCTCGCCAGGCAGTAGGAAGGGGGCTGTATCGAGCGCCGCTGGGAAATCGTTTCCGTATTGTCGTGCCAGTTCGGGTGCGCCAAACACGGAGAGGCCGCTCTCGCCGAGGAGGTGGCTATAGCCGCGTACGTTCAGGTTCCCCGGCATTGGTCTGTCGGCGATGATCATGTCGAGTCGGTGCACGGAAAGCTCGGCGAGCAGCGAAGAGAGTCGTCCTTCGCGACAGATCAGGCGTACCGGATCTTCAAGTTTCAGCGCCGGTTCGACAAGCCGATAAGCCACCGATTTAGAAACGGCATCGGCAATCCCCACTCGGAACGGAGAAATCCGGTTCGCTTTGTTGTCATGGAGCACATCGAGCAACTGGTCGCCGATCGCGAAAATCCGTTCGGCGTAACCAAGCACCCGTCGACCGGCATCCGTCAGTTCAAGATTACGGCCGCTGCGCCGGAATAACTCGGTACCCAAGGATTCGGCGAATTCGCTGAGTTGGCCGCTGATTGATTGCGGCGTGAGGTGGAGTTGATCGGCTGCGCGGGCAATGCTGCCCGTCTTGGCCACCATCCAGAAGTAACGCAGATGCTTGAAGTTCAGGGCAGGCATGGTTTTTCCGACAAGATGAAGGAACTGTTTGGTCAGCCCGGCAGGCTTTGATAAATAGTCGAAATTTACGATGTATTAAATCATTTTATTCGACTTGTTGGATGTTTTAGCGCCTTCTACGATGTACGCGTTCGCTATTTGGCGAAGGCAACGGAAGGCAGGTGGCACGTTCTGCCTGACCGTTTTGGGCAAGGCGATAAAGCGACGGGCGCCACCGGATGGTGCCCGTATAGTCATCGGCCTTGCATGGATGTTTCAGTGTTGATGGAGATGCTGATGAAAAGCACGTTCGTGGCTGTCTTTCTCTCGGTCCTGGCGCTCGGTTTGAGCATTGGTGACGCCGAGGCTGCCCGCCTCGGCGGAGGCAAGTCGTTCGGCATGCAGCGGCAGGCTGTTACGCCGCGTCCGGCTAGCCCCGCCCAGGCGGCACCGGCTCCGGCAAATCCGCAACAAGGTGCGGCTCCCGCTGGTGCACCGAAGCGTAACTGGATGGGTCCGCTCGCAGGGCTCGCCGCCGGCCTTGGTCTCGGTGCCTTGCTTTCGCATTTCGGCATGGGCCCGGCGATGGCCAACTTTCTGATGATCGCCTTGCTCGTGGTGGGCGGGATTGTGCTCTTCAGGGTGTTGACGCGGGGGCGCGCAACGGCGGCCCGACATGCCACCTACCCAGGCGGATCGGATACGTATGCGCGTACGCCGTCGCCAGACGTTGCCCCTCTGCCGCCAGCGTCTACTGGACCCAGCCCTGTGCCGGGAGCGGCAGTTCCCGCTGACTTCGACAGTGAAGGGTTTGTGAGAGTGGCGAAGCTCAACTTCGTGAGGTTGCAGACGGCAAACGATGCAAAAAACCTCGACGATATCTGCGAGTTCGTATCCCCTGAACTCTTTGCCGAAATCAAGATGCAGATGGACGAGCGGGGCGCAACCGCGCAGAAGACGGACGTAGTAACTCTGGAGGCCGAGTTGCTGGAAGTGGTTACGGAGGGAGCGCGCCATATCGCGAGCGTGCGCTTCAACGGCATGATCCGCGAAACGGAAGGCGGAGCGGCGATGCCGTTCGCCGAGGTCTGGCACCTGTCCAAGCCCACGGACGGCAGCCGCGGCTGGGTCGTTGCCGGGATTCAGCAAGTTCAGTGAAATAGAAGGAACGGTAATCCGTCGTCGATGCTCGGAGCGGGACCTTTGAAGGCCCGCTTCGCGCATTTTGACGGGGCCACTTGATGACCGTCCGGGGCAAGGGACGCTACGCTGAGGAAGCACGACAAGAACCCGAACAATCAATAAGGCTTCGCGCCAAAGGGAGGAGAAATGGAGCCACTCGCCTGGATCGCCTTGGGTATCTTCGCCGCGACGATCATCGTCGTAATCATGAATGTTTTCGACAGCACGGTGGCTGCCTTGATCGGCGTGGCGGCCATGGTATGGGTCGGCGTATTGACCGAGTCCGAGGCGTTCGCTCTGGTCGACTGGAACGTCATGGCCATTCTGGTGAGCGTCTGGGTGATCGCCTCGTATTTCGGCAAGACCGGGATTCCGAGTTGGCTTGCCGTAGGCGCACTAAAACTCTCCGGCGGACGGCCGGGAGTGCTCGTGATAATTCTGGCCACGCTCGCGGGCCTGATCTCCATGTTTGTGGACAACGTGGTCGTCATCTTGATGATGGCGCCGGTAGCGCTTCCACTCGCTCGGGCGGTCAAGTTGCCGGTGACGCCGCTGGTGCTCATGATCGGGTTCGCTGCAAACTTCATGGGGTCGGCCATGCTGCTCGGCGACCTGCCGCCCCAGATGTTGCATAGCGTTTCCGGGGCGGAGTTCGGCGACTTCTTCTTCCATTCCGGACGGCCGTCGTCCTTTCCCATTCTTTGCGTTACCTTTGCCGTCACGCTCGGTGCCATGTACCTGTATGGCTTCCGATCGCATCATGCGCGGATCGTCGATCTGACAACGGTCGGCGTGGAGGCTCGCATTCCGAACAGGCTGTTTGCGGGCGTTGTCGTCGCCGGCTTTCTATTGACCGTCCTGGCGATGGCTTTTCGTCAGACGCTCGGTTTTCAGCTCGGCTTCATTGCAATGACTGGCGCAGTTACCCTTGTCCTGGTCCTCGAACTCTTGGGCGAGCGGGCCAAGGCGCCTCCTTTCGAAGAAATTCTCTCGGAACTCGATTGGCGCGCTGTCTTCTTCTATATCGCGCTCTTCGCCTTGGTCGGTAGCCTGGAGAAGGTCAAACTTCTCGGAGCGCTGGCGCACATCATTCGCCCGATCTTCGTGGACAACTATGCGGCGGGAGCCTCGCTGCTTTATTGGATAACGATTCCCATCGTCGGCATTGTCGAACATGACGCTTACATTTTGACGTTCCTTGAAACCATCAAAGACCTTGACGAAGCCGCCGTCGCGCGCTGGCCGCTCTGGTGGATGCTGCTCTGGTCGGGAACACTGGGGAGCAACCTCACCGTAGCAGGAGCTCCTGCACTGTACGCGGCGCTGAACATTTGCCAAAGCGAAGAACGGCGCAAGATTTCGTTGCGTGAGTTTCTGTCTTGGAGCGTGCCGTTTGTTCTCGTTTCGGCAAGTGTCTGCTATGTTTTAGGCATGCTCATTTGGGTGTTCCCGTTCGTCAAATAGATCAACCGAGGCTCATGACGGAGGCGTCGCCATGTACAAGAACATTCTCATTCCTACCGACGGATCAGAACTCTCGGCACGCGCGATCAAGGCGGGGGTTAAGCTGGCAAATGTGACGGGAGGCAGCGTAATCGGGATTTTCGTCGCTCCGACGCCGACGCCGATCATTTACAAGGGCCTTCTGCCTGTTGGCTACAAGAGCCCGGATGAGCACGCGGCGCTCATTGCCAAGGCGGCACAAAAGAATCTCGGGGTCATCGAGAAAGAGGCGAAAGCGCTGGGCGTACCTTTTCGCGGCATCACGGTGACCAGCGACTTTCCGGCCGACAGCATCCTGCAGGCGGCGTCCGACCACAAATGCGACTTGATTTTCATGGCGTCGCACGGGCACAGAGGCGTGTCCGCCATCCTGATCGGAAGCGAAACGCAGAAGGTACTTTCGCACGCAAGGATACCGGTACTCGTTTATCGCGACCGCTATTCAGACGTGCCGTCGCGCTCGCCTTCTTGAGACAGGGAACCCCGGAGGAATGTCGCCGGTAACGCGCGGGCCGCGCGGCCCGCGTGGATTCCCTTACTGTGTTTCGTAATCCTCCGGCGGTACGCAGGCACAGAACAGGTTGCGATCCCCATAGACGTCGTCGATCCGATTGACGGTCGGCCAGAACTTGTGGGCGGCAACCCAAGGCAACGGGAAGACGGCTTCGTGCCGGGTGTAAGGACGGTCCCAAGCGGCATCGACGATATCCGCCTGTGTGTGGGGCGCGTTCTTCAGCGGATTGTTGTCGGCCGGCCAGATGCCCTGTTCTATCTTGGCGATCTCGTTCCGAATAGACACCATCGCCGCGACGAAGCGGTCGAGTTCGGCTTTCGATTCGGATTCCGTAGGCTCGACCATGATCGTTCCGGCAACCGGGAAACTGACAGTCGGCGCGTGGAATCCGTAGTCTATCAAACGCTTGGCGATGTCGATTTCGGCGATGCCTGTCGCTGCCTTGATCGGGCGGATATCGAGGATGCATTCGTGGGCGACGCGCCCCTTCGTGCCGGTATAAAGAACCGGATAATGGTCCTTCAGTCGGGCGGCGACGTAATTGGCGTTGAGAATCGCCACCTCCGTTGCGCGCGTCAGCCCTTGACCGCCGAGCATGGCAATGTACATCCAGGAAATCGGCAGGATCGACGCCGAACCCCAAGGGGCGGCGGAAACGGCACCCTGGCCACGATTTGACCGGTCAGGTTCGCCCGTCGACTGCACTGCATGGTCGGGAAGGAAAGGGGCGAGGTGCGCTTTGACGCCAATCGGCCCCATGCCGGGCCCGCCACCGCCGTGGGGGATGGCGAACGTCTTATGCAGATTCATGTGGCTCACGTCGGCGCCGATCAACCCGGGCGACGTCAGCCCTACCTGCGCATTAAGGTTGGCACCGTCCATGTAGACCTGTCCGCCGTGCTGATGGACGATCGCGCAGATTTCGCGTACCGCTTCCTCGAAAACGCCATGCGTCGAGGGATAGGTAAGCATAAGGCAGGCGAGATTGGCGGCATGCTGCTCGGCTTTCGCCTTCAGATCCGCCACGTCCACGTTGCCGCTGTCATCACATCCGACGATGACAATTTGCAGTCCGGCCATCTGTGCCGAAGCTGGGTTGGTTCCATGCGCCGAACGGGGGATCAGGCACACATTACGGTGCGTTTCACCGCGACTGGCGTGATATCGGCGGATCGCCACGATGCCCGCGTATTCACCCTGCGCTCCCGAATTGGGTTGTAGGCTCACGGCGTCGAATCCGGTGATCGTCTTCAACCAGTCTTCGAGGCCGCGGATCATCTCGACGTAGCCCTTCGCCTGGTCGAGGGGAGCGAAAGGATGCAGGCCGGAAAACTCGGGCCAGCTGATCGGAATCATTTCGCTCGTTGCATTGAGTTTCATCGTGCACGAGCCGAGCGAGATCATTGATCGGTCGAGTGCGAGATCCTTGTCCTGCAGGCGCTTCAAATAGCGCAGCATCTCGTGCTCGGTGTGGTGGCTGTTGAACACCGGGTGGGTCAGAACGGCATCGGAGCGCCGCAACGTCGCCGGCAAGAACGGGTCGTTCGCCTGCAACTGAGCATCGAGCCCGTCGATGTCCACTGCGATGCCCGCGATCAGCTTGATCAGTTCGCCGACGTCTTCGCGCGTGGTTTTTTCATTGAATGCGATGCCGAGGACGCCGTTGCCAACGTTACGCAGATTGAAGCCGCTGGCCAGCGCCGCGTTGTACACGGAGACGGCCTTTGGACCAAGCTCGATGCGCAACGTATCGAATACACGAGTATTCAGGACTGTTACGCCGGCGCGCCTAACCGCTTCGCCGAATATCGCCGTCAGACGATGAATGCGTTCGGCAATAGCGCGTAACCCTTCCGGACCGTGGTACACGGCATACATGCCGGCCATGTTCGCGAGCAGCACTTGCGAAGTACAGATATTCGAGTTGGCCTTCTCGCGCCGGATGTGCTGCTCGCGCGTCTGCAGCGCCATGCGCAGGGCCTTGTTGCCCCGGGCATCGACCGACACGCCGATAATGCGCCCGGCCACCGAACGCTTGTGCTCGTCGCGCGTGGCAAAGAAGGCCGCGTGCGGTCCACCGAAGCCGAGTGGAATGCCGAAGCGTTGCGATGACCCGAACGCGATATCGGCACCCATTTCCCCTGGCGACTTGAGCAACACGAGGGCCATGAGATCCGAGGCAACAGCAACAACGCCACCGCGCGCCCTGATGGCGGCGATCGGTTCGGAGAGATCGGCGATTTCCCCGGTATCGTTCGGGTATTGCAGGATGGCTCCAAACACGTCGGCGTCTGCCGCTTCCTGCGGTGTTCCAAAAACCAGTTCGTAGCCGAAGTATCCGGCGCGCGTCTTGAGCACGTCGATCGTTTGCGGGAAGCACGCGGCGTCGACAAAGAAGGCGTTCGATTTCGACTTGCTCACGCGGCGCGCCATCGTCATCGCTTCGCCGGCCGCCGTCGCTTCGTCGAGCAGCGATGCATTGGCGAGTTCGAGCCCGGTAAGGTCGATCACCATCTGTTGATAGTTGAGCAGCGCCTCCAGCCGGCCCTGGGCGATTTCTGCCTGATAGGGTGTGTAGGCGGTATACCAGCCGGGGTTCTCCAACACGTTGCGCAGGATCACGTTCGGCGTGTAGGTATCCGAATAGCCCATTCCGATGAGCGACTTTTGGACGCGGTTCTTGCTCGCGATCGCTCTCAGGGCCGCGAGCGCTTCCGCTTCCGGACGCGGCCCGGGCAACGGGAGTGGCTGAGGTAAGCGAATCGCCGCTGGCACCGTTTCGTTGATCAAAGCGTCCAGCGATGACGCGCCGATCGCTTGCAGCATACGGTCAACGTCATCCGGCGACGAGCCGATATGGCGGGCGATAAATTCGTCACGTTTTTCGAGGGCGTTGAGGGAACGGGTCGATAAGGTCGATGGCATTCGTTTTGTCCGGCTCGGGCTGAAAAACTGCGGCGGGCAACGCATGGCGACCCGCCGCGAGGGAGTGAAAGCGCGGTTACTCGCTGGCGACAGCGGTGTAGCTGGTCGCGTCGAGGAGCCCGTCCACGTCGTTGGCGTTTGCCGGCTTCATGCGGAAGAGCCACGCGGCGTAAGCGTCGGCGTTCACCGATTCCGGCGCGTCGGCGAGCGCAGGATTGATTTCGGTAACCGTTCCGGCGACAGGAGCGTAAACATCGGCGGCCGCTTTCACTGACTCAACCACCGCGGCTTCCTGACCGGCGGCGAGGGTCTTGCCAACCTCGGGAAGATCGATGAAGACCAGATCGCCCAGGAGATCCTGTGCGTGCTCGGTGATGCCCACGGTGATCGAGCCGTCTGGCTCGCTGCGGACCCATTCGTGGCTCTGCGTGTATTTGAGGTTGCTGGGAACGTTCATGGTGGCTCCTTGGAGTTGTCTGCTGCCCGGGGATGAAATCGTTGGCGCGATACGCTCCGACCCTTACAGGTGGCGGAAAGCGAACGCCATTTACTTATTGTTCCTTGTTTGCGGCTTGCTGCGCCTAAATCAAGCCACGACCGTTGCGCACGAAACGCGGCTTGGTTACCCGCGCCGCGAGCTGCTTGTCTCGCACAGCGACATGGACGGTTTCGCCAATCGCTGTACCAAGCGGAAGCCGGGCGAGAGCGATTGATGTTTGTAGCGTGGGCGAGAAGGTCCCGCTGGTGATTTCGCCATCGCCATGCTCGCTGGTCACCGATTGATGTGCCCGCAGGACACCGCGATCGAGCAATACAAGGCCGAGAAAGTCGTACCGTTGAGGCTGCGCGAGCAGGGCGGCTTTGCCGACAAAGTCTCGGTCGGACGAAAGGTCGACGGTCCACGTAAGGCCCGCATCGAGCGGCGAGACATTCTCATCCATGTCCTGACCGTAGAGGTTCATACCGGCTTCAAGTCGCAGCGTGTCGCGTGCACCGAGGCCGATCGGAGGAACACCGGCGTCCAGCAGTGCCTGCCAAAAGGCTTGTGCTTTGCTGGCCGGCAAAGTGATCTCAAGGCCGTCTTCGCCCGTATAACCGGTGGTGGCAACAAAATAGTCGCCAACGCTTATGGAATGGAAGGGAGGAAGCGCCTCGCTGGCCGCTCGCGTCTCGGGGAGTACCTGCCAGACACGGCTTTTCGCGTTGGGACCCTGCACTGCGATGATCGCCAAATCGCGCCTTGGAAGACATGTCGCGGCAAGATTCCACTCCGCCAGGCGAGCATTCATCCAGGCGATGTCTTTCTCGGCGGTTCCGGCATTGATCACAACTCGGTATTGACCGTCTTCAACGAAGTAAACGATCAGGTCGTCGACGACGCCACCCGACGGATTGAGCATCGCACTGTATAACGCCTTGCCAGGCGTTTGTAGACGGCCGACGTTATTGGCGATCAGGCGGAGCAAGAACGTTTTTGCGTCGGGGCCTGCAACATCCAGCGCACACATGTGTGAGACGTCGAACATTCCGCAGTCGCGGCGCACGGCGTGATGTTCCTCGATTTGTGATCCGTAATGCAGCGGCATGTCCCAGCCGCCGAAGTCGACCATCTTGGCACCAAGGCGGCGGTGCATCTCGTTCAGGACGGTTTTCTGCGTCATGTCAATCCCTTGAATAGTGGTTACTGACCGGTTCGAAAGCAAAAAAGGGCGCAAAAAAAGGGCGAATTCGTAAACGAATTCACCCCCCTGTCCTGATACCTGAGAGATTGCCGCGAGCGGTTGTTGCTGCCGCCGCGTTGCCCCATCGGTGGGCGCTCGAGTTTCGGCGCCGCTCTCCAGAGTTCAATGCACGAACGGTCCTTTTGCCTGAGCGTTTCCGGGTGGATTGCGCCTTCGGCGGCGGGGATTCGCTGTTGCTAGTTCCACAACTCCGCTCTCTCCCGTTCGCGGGCCAAACTATAGCGCGACGCGGGGCAGGGCGGCAAGCTTGTGTCGCCCCATGCTCTCTCAAGGCGAGTGGTGCCTATTTTCCAGAGAAATCGGGCTTGCGTTTTTCGCGGAAGGCCCGGATGCCTTCGCGATAATCAGCGCTGTCATAGACGATGCGACGCATGCCCTGAATGCGCTCGAACAGGTCGGGCGTCACGGCATGCGCACTGGATAGCAGGCGCAGCGCATCTTTCATGACGGAGATGCTGAGCGGCGAGTTCTTGCCGATCCGCGTCGCCATGTCGACGACGAAAGTTTCAATCTCGTCTGCCGGCTTCATATAGTTGATGATGCCCAGATTGAATGCCTGCTCGGAGGGAATCGGCTGCGCCGTAAACAGCATTTCCTTGACGATCGGCAGTGGGATCATATTCACGAGCGTCATCAGGCCGCCGAGGTTGTAGGGAACGCCGAGTTTGGCCGGTGTGATGGCGAACGTCGACTCCGGCGTGGCTACCAGAATGTCGCAGGCCATCGCCACTTCACAGGCACCGCCCCAGACACTGCCCTCGACGAGCCCGATAATGGGAGTGGGGTACTCCTGGATGGCGCGGATGAGAATACGCAGTGGATCGTTCCAGCCCAGCGGATCGCGTCCGCCGTCGGGGAGTTCGTTAACATCGTGACCAGCCGACCAAACCTTGACTCCAGGTTGAGCGCGCAGGATGACGGCGCGGATGTCGAGAGCCCGGAATCCATCAAGGGCGGCGATGATTTCCTGGATTAACGCCTCGCTCAACGCGTTGCGCTTATCGGCGTGATCGAGGGTGATGATTCCGGTGGAGTCTCTCTTTTCCGTGATGATGAGTGCCATGGGTGATGCTGCCTTTCGCTGATGGAGGGAGTACAAAACTTGGGAGTGTACCGCCGACATCCATGCGGTGGAATGGCTCGCCACATGGAGGGAATTGCAGGCCGAGTGCTTTCTCGGAGGGCTGTCGCGCGGGGACGCTCGCGCAACGCCGGGAGGCCCCCTTGTGGCGTGCAATGAGGCAAATTCAGGCTGATTTCCTGCGATGGCGTGGGAACAGAAAGCGTCGTCGAAGCAAAGTCTCGACGACGCGATCACTGACTAAAGCCGGTGATCGACTACTTCGATTGCAGGATGGTCAGGACTGTTTTGAGGTCGGTCGGGTCGGTGACGTACTTCGAATAGAGCTTGAGGGCATAGGCTTCGATGCCGCTCATGCCCAGATCGTTCTTTTCAATGATCACCGCGCCTTCCTTCTTCGCCTTGGCGAGGTCCCGCGCTTCAGCTTCCGCCCACAATTTCTTCATCAGGACGTTGGATTCGGCCGCAGCTGTCATCATGGCTTTCTGCTGCTCGGGGTTCAAGCTGTCCCAGGATTTCTTCGAGATGAGCAAGACTTCGGGCACCGACGAGTGCTCGTCGAAACTGTAGTAACGCGCGTACTTGTAGTGCTCCGCCGAGACGTACGACGGAATATTGTTCTCCGCACCGTCAATCTCGCCGGTGCGCAACGCATCGAGCACCTTGTCGTAGGGGAGCACGACCGGCGTACCGCCGAGCAGCGTGATCATGTCCTTGTACACGGGGGAGCCCTGAACGCGGATTTTTTGCCCGTCGAAGTCCGACCGTACGCGTATCGGCTTCTTCGTTGTGTAAAAGGAGCGCGTGCCGCTGTCGTAGTAGGTCAGTAGTACCGCTCCCGTCTTGGCGATTTCATTCTCAAGACGTTTGCCGAAATCGCCACTCAGCACATGCCACATGTGGTCGCGGGAACGGAACAGATAAGGCAGGCCGAGAAGCTTTGCCGCAGGAACTTCGTTAACCAGGGTTGCGAAGTTGATGCGTGTCATGTCGAGCGAAGCGGCGCGGATGTTTTTCCATGCCGCGTCTTCGTTGCCGAGTTGACCGCTGTGCTTGAGTTGGATATTGATCTCGCCGTTGGTCAGTTCCGCCACGCGACGCACCAACAGTTCTTCGGATTTGACGATCGGGTGCGTAGGCGGATGTGCTTCCGCCAAGACCAGATCCCGGGCGGTTGCCGTCCCGGATTGCAATACCGCCATCGCGAGGAGCAGGGCGATACTTAGTGAACTGCGAACTCTTCGATTCATGAAACCTCCCGTTTTTGATTTCGACCCATGCGTCGTTTGGCCGTGGCTCCTCCTTCCACAGCTAACGCGCCCACTTTACAACAATCGCACCGAGGGGGAACGGGAGGGGCAGGAAAAACGAAGGGTACCGGAAGCCGATACGCCTCCGGTCGGTAACAACCGGCTTGGCGTTTTCGCGGAGAGGTGTTGGGGCATTTCTGCGAACGGCGACAAGCCGGGAGGATTAGGCTTGGATATGGCTTACTTCGATTGCAGGATAGTCAGTACCGTTTCCAAATCGCGTGGATCAGCTGCGTACTTCGAGTACAGTTTCAGCGCGTATGCTTCGATTCCCGCCATTCCGAGGTCGCCTTTGTCGATGACTACGGCGCCTTCCTTCTTGGCCTTGGCGAGCGCTTGGGCTTCGGCTTCGGCCCATAGTCGCTTCATGTGGGTGGACGACTCTTCGGACGCTTGCATGACCGCCTTCTTCTGATCGGCACTCAGCGTATCCCACGCCTTCTTCGACATCAGAAGCACTTCCGGCACCGACGAATGTTCGTCGAAAACGTAATAGCGCGCGTATTTGTGATGCTCGCTCGACACGTACGACGGGAGATTGTTCTCGGCACCGTCGATTTCGCCATTCTTGAACGCGTCGATCACCTTGTCGTAACCGATCACGACGGGTGTGCCACCGAGGAGAGTAATGAGGTCCTTGTACACCGGCGAGTTCTGGATTCGGATGCGTTGTCCCTCAAAATCCGCGCGCACTCGCAAAGGCTTCTTTGTTGTGTAAAAAGAGCGGGTACCACTGTCGTAATAAGCAAGAACCACAGCGCCAGTTTTCTCCACCTCCGCGGCAACCCGCTTGCCGAAATCACCCGCGAGCACCCGCCACATATGATCGCGGGTACGGAAAAGATACGGCAGGCTCAGCAGTTTGGCGGCGGGAACGTCGTTTACGAGTACACCGAGATTGACGCGCGCGATATCGAGCGAGCCGCCGCGTACCTTGTCCCAGTACTGATTCTCATTGCCGAGTTGCCCGCTATGCTTGATGGTGATCTTCAATGCACCGAGCGTCAGTTCGTCCAGGCGGCTGGCGAGAAGTTCTTCGGACTTGACGATGATATGGCCTTGCGGGTGGACCTCCGCCGCTATGAGTTCACGGGCGCAAGCTGTCGGACCGGTGGCCCCGAGTAGTGCGAGGAATATCGACAAAACACCCAAAGAACGCTGCATGATTCGCTTCATGGCTCCTCCCAAGATCGAAATAAATAGTTATGGCGAGCCTTCGGTTTTTGGGCTCGTTTTTGGTCAGGCCACTTTACAACATTCAGTTGCCGTTTGGGATATCTGGCTGGGCCTGAGCGAACGTCTGCTCGACGGCCGGCCGCAAGGGGGGGTTAAAGCGCTGTGCTATCATCGCGCGCTTAAGTTCCTCCGCAAGGCCAATTCCCTAGTGTTCAAGGTTGATCTTCACTGCCACTCCACGGCGTCCGACGGACTGCTTCCCGCAGCCGAGGTGGCGCGCCGCGCCCTCCAAAACGGCGTCGAGTTGTTCTCTCTGACCGATCACGACGATCTCGGCGGCCTATCGGCGGCGCGGTCCGTGGTCAACGAAGCGGGGGCCGGGTTTGTAACGGGAGTCGAGGTGTCGATCGAGTGGGGCGGTTTGCAGATTCACGTTCTCGGTTTCAACTTCGACGCCGAGGACGCGGCTCTGAACGCCGGCTTGGCGTCGATTCGCTCCGGACGCGTAAACCGCGCACAGCGGATGGCGGCCGAGCTCGAGAAAGTTGGCATCCCGGGCTGTTTCGAGGGTGCGATGCGTTACGCCGAAAATCCAAACTTGATCAGTCGCTCGCACTTTGCGCGTTATCTCGTGGAAATCGGCGTATGCGAGGATGTGCGCAGCGTCTTCGAATCGTACATCGTTCCCGGAAAACCGGGTTACGTGGATCACCGCTGGGCGACGCTGGAAGAATCCGTGAACTGGATTACCGGAGCCGGTGGCGTCGCATCCGTCGCGCACCCCGGGCGCTACAAACTCACCAAATCCGAAATGCGCCGGTTTCTCGACGAGTTCAAGAGCGTCGGCGGTCGGGCGATCGAGGTCGTCTCCGGAAGCCACTCAGCGGAAAACGTCGCGGTGTTTTCCCGCATCGCGCGCGAGTTCAGCTTCATGGCTTCGTGCGGGTCGGATTACCACGGTCCCGGCGAAAGCTATATGGAACTCGGCGCCCTGGCCCCTTTGCCCTCCGACCTCGTACCGGTATGGAAAGCCTTCTGAAATGGCCCGGTATGTTTCGATCCATCCGCAGGATCCGCAACCTCGCGTCCTGAGCCAGGTGACCGAGGTTCTGCGCGAGAGCGGTGTCGTCGCGATTCCGACTGATTCGTGCTATGCCTTGGGCTGCTGCCTGGGCGACAAGGGCGCGGTCGAGCGCATACGCCGTATCCGCGGCGTCGATGACCGGCACCACCTGACCCTGATGTGCCGGGATCTCTCGCAGATCGCACAATTTGCCCGGGTCGACAACGCCCAGTATCGATTGCTCAAGGCGACGACTCCCGGTAGCTACACCTTCATTCTTGAGGGAACTAAGGAGCTGCCGCGACGGGTATTGCATCCGAAGCGGAAGACGATCGGCTTGCGCGTTCCCGCCAGTACGGTCGCCCTTGCCCTGCTCGAAGAGCTTGGTGAGCCCCTGCTGACCTCGACCCTGCTGCTGCCTGGCGATGAGAATCCGCTGACGGAGGGGTGGGAAATTCAGGACCGGCTCGACGACCAGATCGATTTGATCCTCGATGCCGGCCAATGCGGGACCGAGCCGACCACGGTGATTGACTTGACCCACCTGCCGCCCGAGTTGATACGGCGCGGGCGGGGTGACCTTGAACCGTTCGGCTTGGAATAGTTGTTCCCGTGGACGCCGTCCTGATCCAGACCATCGCCATTGCGGCGTTGCCCGTGATTTTCGCGATCACGCTGCATGAGGCCGCGCACGGCTATGCGGCGCGCCACTTCGGCGATCCGACTGCCTGGCTCGCCGGCCGAATCAGCCTGAACCCGGCGCGGCATATTGATCCCATTGGTACCCTACTGGTGCCCGGGGTGATTCTGGCGATGAGTTACATGGCTGCGGGAAGTGCGATGCTCTTCGGGTGGGCCAAGCCCGTGCCGGTCAACTTTGGACAACTGCGCCATCCCAAGCGAGATATGTTGTGGGTGGCGGCGGCCGGACCGGCGACCAATCTCTTGATGGCGATCGGCTGGGCGGCGATGTTCAAGTTCAATCTCGCGATTTCGCCGCACGTGTTTACGGTGCCGCTCGCGGAGATGAGCCGGATCGGACTCAACGTGAACCTCGTGCTGATGGTTCTCAACCTGCTGCCGTTGCCCCCGCTTGACGGTGGCCGGATCGCCGTCAGCCTGCTTCCTTATCCAGCGGCCGTACGTTTTGCCGCGCTCGAGCGTTGGGGCTTCCCGGTCCTTCTTGTCCTGATGTTTACCGGTATCCTTGGCGACGTCATGGGTCCCTTCGTGGCCTTGTTCCGGCACCTGATCATTCTTCTCTTCCAGCTAAACTGACAATTATGTACGCAGAACGAGTTCTTTCCGGCATGCGGCCGACTGGCAGCTTGCACCTGGGCCACTATCACGGCGTCCTGAAAAACTGGGTCAAGCTCCAGCACGAATATCCGTGCCTGTTTTTCGTCGCCGACTGGCATGCGCTGACGACGAGTTATGACGATCCTCGGGGAATCGAAAAGGCGGCGTGGGAGATGGTCATTGACTGGCTGGCTGCCGGGGTTGATCCGACGAAGGCTACGCTGTTCGTTCAATCCCAAGTAATCGAGCACGCCGAACTGCATCTCCTGCTCTCGATGATGACCCCGCTCGGCTGGCTCGAACGCGTCCCGACCTATAAGGATCAGCAGCAAAAGCTGTCCACCAAGGACTTGTCGACCTACGGCTTCCTCGGCTATCCGCTGCTGATGAGTTCGGACATCCTGATTTACCGTGCCGACAAGGTACCGGTCGGCGAAGACCAGGTGCCGCACGTCGAGTTCACGCGCGAACTGGCGCGCCGTTTCAATCACATGTACGGCCGTGAGCCCGGTTTCGAGGACAAGGCGAAGGAAGCGGTCAAGAAGTTGGGAAGCAAGAACGCCCGTTCGTTTGAGCACTTCCGCAAGCGCTTCCAGCAAGAAGGCGATGCGGGCGCTATCGAGCGTGCGAAGGCGTTGCTCGACGAGACGCCGTCGTTGCTTCTGGAAGACCGTGAGCGCCTCCTTGGCTATGTTGAAGGGACGGGCAAGATGATTCTGGTCGAACCTGGCGCGCTGCTGACGGAAGCGTCGAAAATGCCGGGGCTCGACGGCCAGAAGATGTCCAAGTCTTACAACAACACGATCACGCTCCGCGAGGACGAGGCATCGGTCGTGCAGAAAATCCGCCGCATGCCGACCGACCCGGCGCGTGTCAAGCGTACCGATCCCGGCAACCCCGAGAAGTGCCCGGTGTGGCAGTTGCACGAAGTCTATTCAGACGAGCCGTGCAAGGCGTGGGTCCAGCAGGGCTGCCGCAGTGCAGGCATCGGTTGCCTGGAATGCAAGCAGCCCGTGATCGACGGCATCCTGCGCGAACAAGCGCCGATGCGCGAGCGCGCCCAGACATATCTCGACAACCCGGGGCTGGTGAAGGACATCATCGCCGACGGTAGTGCGAAGGCGCGCACGCTGGCGCAAGAAACGATGCGCGACGTACGTGAGGTGATGGGTTTGAGTTACCGCTGAACGCTGGCGTAGCGGACATTCAATGAGCGAAGAAGTAGACATCGTCGATCAAGCGGATGGGGAACAGGCCGAACCTGTGGCCGAGGTACCCGTGGAACCCTTTGCGCGCATTTACGGCGAGCCGATGGTTCAGATGCCGCTCGACCTTTATATTCCGCCCGACGCCATGGCGGTGATGCTCGACGCTTTTGAAGGCCCGCTCGACCTGCTTCTTTACCTGATCCGCAAAGCGAACATCAACGTCCTCGACATTCCGATGGCGCCGCTTACCGAGCAGTACCTGACCTATGTGGAGGCGATGCGCTCGCAGAACCTCGAGCTGGCGGCCGATTACCTCGTCATGGCGGCGATGCTGATCGAGATCAAATCGCGCATGCTGCTGCCGAAGACACGAGTCAGCGAAGGCGAGGAAGCGGAAGATCCGCGCGCCGAACTCGTCCGACGCCTGATTGAGTACGAGCAGATGAAGCTGGCGGCACACAAACTCGATGAAATCCCGCAGGCCGAACGCGACTTCGACTGGGTCGAGGTCTGGGTCGAGAAATCACTCTTGCAACGCTTGCCTGACGTCTCACCTGACGACTTGCGCGAGGCATGGTCGGCGATCGTGCGCCAGGCGAAGCTCCACACGCGTCATACGATCCAGCGCGAAGAGCTGTCGGTACGCGAGCATATGGGCCAGATCCTGCGGTTTCTCCGCGATACGGACGGCTTTGTCGAGTTCGCTGACATCTTCGATCCGACGCTCGGAGCCCCGGTCGTCGTCGTGCACTTCCTGGCGATGCTCGAACTTGCTCGCGAACGCTTGCTGGAGATGACGCAAACCGAACCCTTCGCTCCGATTTATGTGAGGTTGACCGATGGACGAACCGAACGACACACCGAATCCGAGTCAAGCGAATGACCCTGTTGCGATGCCGACGGTCGAGATTCCTGAGGTGACTGAGACGGCCGAAACGTCGCCTATCGCCGAGCGCATCACCGAGGAAACCGCCGGTGCGGACGATGTCGCTCGCCCAGAAACGTCGCAGCAGGTGTCGGTGGCCGGCGTGCTGAATAATCCCGCCGAGACGAAACGCGTCCTCGAAGCCGTATTGCTCAGCGCTTCCCAACCCTTGTCAGTGTCCGAGCTGAGGAAGGTCTTCATCGAGGAGATCGGCGCCGACGTCGTGCGTGTCCTGCTCGACGAACTTCGTGCCGAATGGGCTGAACGCCCGCTCGAACTCATTCAGGTGGCGAGCGGGTGGCGTTTCCGTACGCGCGCCGAATACCTGCCGTACATCGATCGGCTCAATCCGGAGAAGCCGCCCAAATACTCGCGCGCGGTACTCGAAACGCTGGCCATCATCGCTTACCGCCAGCCGGTTACGCGCGGGGATATCGAAGAGATTCGCGGCGTGACCGTCGCCTCACAGATCATCAAGGTTCTCGAGGAACGCGGCTGGGTCGACGTCGTCGGCCATCGCGATACGCCGGGTCGACCGGCACTGCTGGCGACGACAAAGAAGTTCCTCGATGACCTCGGTCTGCGCAGTGTGACCGAGTTGCCGCCCCTTGAGATGATCAACCAATCACTGGATTTTTCCGATGCCGACCAAACCGCGTAAGACGCCTTTCCGCCCTCCGACAGGAACACCGGCGCCTGCGCGCCGGAACGCGCCGCCAAGCCACGCGCGCGGGATACCCGATGCGGAGGAAGATCGCGCAACCTCCACTGAGCCGAGAGTTCGACGCGGGCCTTCGGAACGCACGCAACCACATTCGAAGCGCATGCGGCATCAGGAAGCGCCTGCGAAACCCGAGCGCCTTCACAAGCTGCTCGCACAGAGCGGCTTTGGTTCGCGGCGAGAGATGGAGGAATTGATCGCCGCCGGTCGCGTCAGCGTGAACGGGGAAACGGCGCAGGTTGGGCAATCGGCCAATCCTGGGGACCGGGTGAAGGTCAACGGAAAGCTTGTCAATCTTCGCTTTGCGAACCGCTTGCCGCGCGTCATCATCTACCACAAGCCCGAGGGCGAGATCGTTTCACGCGACGACCCGGACCGCCGGCCGACCGTCTTCACGTCGCTGCCGCGCCTCGCCGGCGCACGTTGGGTGGCCATCGGACGTCTCGATTTCAATACCAGCGGCTTGCTGCTTTTCACCACGTCGGGCGAACTCGCGAATCGGCTCATGCACCCACGGTACAACCTCGTCCGGGAGTATGCCGTTCGCGTGCTGGGCGAATTGCCTGACGAGGCTCGCCAGCGCTTACTCGATGGCGTCGAACTCGACGACGGCATCGCCCAGTTTGCGACTTTCATGGAGGCCGGCGGCGATGGCGCCAATCGCTGGTATCGCGTCTCACTCTTCGAAGGACGTAACCGGGAAGTCAGGCGAATGTTCGAAGCGGTCGGCGTCACCGTAAGCCGGTTGATGCGTGTCCGCTATGGTCCTTTCGTGTTGCCGCCCAATCTCAAGCGTGGTCAGGTGCTTGAACTTGGCGAGACGGAGGTGCGCAAGTTGCTCACCGAGTTTGGGGTTGAGGCACCGACGGCTATGCGCTCCAAGGTGGTGCGGGAGCGGCCGGCAGGACCGGCGAGGGCTACCACGGCGCGTCGCCGCAATCCGTAACGTCATCGCTTTTTTCCAGCCTTTAGTGTGCGTCGGCCGGTGGCCCGAGCGCCTTGGCATTCATGAGCAGGAGCAAGGGCAGGGCAAGTAGCATACCGATGCCAAAGGCAAGAAAGAGCTGATCGAATGAAAGCATCTGCGCCTGCTTGGATATCTGCTGACTGAGCAGCGCCTTCGACTTCAGATCGGCGATGGCTTCTGGCGAGCCGAGGCTAAGAAGCCTCGCCTTGAAGACGGCGAGGCGTTCGAGCGCCAATCCACTATTTCCGGCGACATGTTCACCAAGGGTCGAGAAACGGATTCGTGTCAGCGACGTTAACATCGTGGCCGACGCCGCGATACCGACGCTCCCGCCAAGTTGCCGTGTGAGGTTGTAGAGTCCCGAAGCGTCGGCGCGCGCTTGCGGTGCGATGTTCGCCAACGTCAGTGTGTTGAGCGGCATGAAGATCATGCCGAGGCCCATTCCGCGCAGGATCAACGGCGGCAGGAAGTCCGCCGTGCCCGATTCCGTGGTGAATTGGTAGTGGCCCCACATGGCGTACATGAAAAGCATGATGCCGGCGACGACGATGAGCCGTGCCGGAACCCCTTTGGCCATGAGACGGGCCGCCACCGGCATGACGAGCCCGGAAGCGAGCGCCGAGGGGAGAATCAGAATACCGGTCTGCCACGCGGTGTATCCCATCAGCGTTTGCACATAGACGGGGAAGATGAAGACCGTCGAATAGAGCGAAGCGCCGAGCAGGAAAGTCATGACCAGTCCGGCGGAATACTGCACGTCGCGGCACAGGTGGAGATCGACGAGTGCGTGCCGGCTTTCGAGTTGCCGAATGACGAAAAGACCGAGCGCCACGAAGCACGTCACGGCGTAAGCCGTTATTTCTACCGATTCGAACCAATCGAGCCGTTCACCGCGTTCGAGAAAGAGCTGTAGGCAACCGATTCCGACGGCCATCATCAGCAGACCGAGGTAGTCAATCTTCTCGATATGGCGCCGGAACTTGGAGTCCGGGACATAAACGACGGTCATAGCCAGCGCCAGCACGCCGAGCGGCAGGTTGATATAGAAGATCCATGGCCACGAATACTCGTCGGTCAGCCAGCCGCCGAGCGTCGGGCCGAGCATCGGGCCGGTCATGATCCCCATGCCGAAGATCGACATGCCCGTCGCCACCTCCTTGCGCGGGAAGGCTTCGAAGATCGTCGCCTGCGCAGTCGCGATGAGTCCGCCCCCCCCAAGTCCCTGAACAATGCGCCAGAAAACGAGTTGCGCCAGCGATCCGGAACTGCCGCAGGCGAACGAGGCCAGCGTAAACAGCAGGATCGACAACAGGAGGTAATTGCGGCGCCCGAAAAGATGCGAAAGGAAACCCGAAATCGGCAGGACAATTACGTTGGCGACGACGTAACCGATCGATACCCACGTAATCTCATCGAGTGACGCACCGAGCGATCCCATCATGTGCGGGACGGCCACGTTGACGATACTTGTGTCGACGAGTTCGAGGACGCATGCCAGCGTAACCGTCATCGCGATGATGAAACGGTTGGCGTAAGTCTCTTCGGGCGTCGTAGAACGGCAGAGGCCGGGAGAAAACGTTCTCATGAATCAGGCGCCCTGTGAGTCGTCAGCGCGTCGAGATAGTCACGTTGACCGACATGCCCGGACGCAAGGGATGTTCGGCGGGTAGGGCGTCGAGCGCGATCTTTACAGGGACGCGTTGCACGACCTTGGTGAAATTGCCGGTCGAATTGTCGGGCGGCAGGAGCGTAAAGCGCGCCCCGGTCGCAGGGCTGAACGAGTCGACCCGCCCCTTGAGCTTCGTATCGGCGTAGGCGTCCACTTCGATTTCCACCGTTTGCCCCGGGGCCACCTGTCTTACTTCCGTTTCCTTGAGATTGGCCGTCACCCAAAGATCGTGGGTCGGCACCAGGTACATGAGGGTCTGTCCGGCCTGGATCATCTGGCCCGGCTCGACTGCTTTCTTGCTTACCACGCCGTCAACTGGGGCAGCGACACGGGCGTCAACCAACTGATTCCGTGCCAACTGTAGGTTGGCCTCGGCCGCCGCCACCTTCGCCTGCGCGGCTTGTAACCCGGCGGACGAGACATTTACTTGTTGCCCTGCCGCTGAGGCCGATTCCCTCGTCGTTCCAAGTTGTGCCTCCAGCGCACGCACATGGGCCTCGGCTGTTTTGACCGCCGTCTCCGACGCATCGAGCGCCGCGGCGCTATACATCTTCTGGTTGGCGAGTTCGCGTACGCGAACGAGGTCGCGGCGTGCCTTGTCAACGTTGGCGCGCGCTTCCGTGATCTGTGCTTCGATAGCGTGAATCTGCGCGGCGGCGGCGGCCGCACTGGCCTGGGCGGCCCCTATTTGTGCGAGGGCAATTCCCGGTTGTCCTGTCTTGCCGGCGGCGGAGAGTGCTTGTTGGTACTCCGCCTCGGCAAGGGCTGCTTTCGCCGCATAGTCGCGCGGATCGATTTCAACGAGAACGGCGTCACGCTTGACGGTCTGATTGTCCGTCACTGGAACCTTCAGGACATATCCGCCCACCCGGGCAGCGATCGGGACGATATGGCCCTCCAACTGGGCGTTGTCGGTCGCCACATGTGATCGGCCCCACCACCACCGGTAGGCAATGACGGCGACGATAACTACAAGCAGGATTGCAAAAAGAGCGCGGGCCTTTGTTTGCTTTCGCGCGGGTTGGGGTGGGTTAGTCATGGATTTCTTCGGGATGGAGAGCGATTCCGTTGAACACGATGTCGAGCAGGGGAGGGACCAGCGAGGCGGTTTCTGCGTACTGAGCGGCCTGGTCGGGAAAAGTGTGGCGCCACACGTTGGCGAACAGAATCGGCGCGGTTAGCGCCCGGACGACGGTTACCGGATCGCATGCGCGCAGTTCACCACGAGCCACGCCCGCCTGAACAAAGCTAATCAGCATTTCACGGATGCGTCCGCTGACTTCGTTGCGGAAAAACTCGGCGAGATCCGGGAAATTGCCGGCTTCTGCAATTACCAGCTTAGGTAGGCTGCCCGGGCACCCGAGCATGGCCTCTGCCCAAAGAGTGATTGCTTTCCGTAATTGCGCTCGTGCAGTCGGCTCGCTCTTGGCGGTCTCCTCGATGCGATCGAGATTCGGGATGATGGTTTCCCGTATCGCAGCCTTGAAGAGCGCCTCCTTGCTCGGGAAGTAGAGGTAAACGGTGCCTTTCGTTACGCCAGCCGCCTGCGCGATTTGTTCTATTCGGGTGGCAGCGAAACCGTTCGCGTGGAACAGGGCGAGCGCGGCCGTAATGAGTTCTGCTGGGCGCGCTTCTTTTTTGCGATGGCGTTGTCCTGTGGCCATGTACAGACGTTAGTTACTGAACGGTTAGTCATTAAATCAGCGCACTCCCAAACTCGCAAGCTTTCTCGACGAAATGGCGGGATGAGGATTCACGAAGGCGCGGCGGATGACCACGATGACTCCATTATTCGATTTACCCGGTGCCGGATTTTCGTTATAATCCAACGGTTTTATCCGCTCGCCCCTGTTGGGGCCAGTATTTTCGGAGATGGGCGTTTCGCCCATTTTTCATTTGTGGCTATGGATTTGCACGAACTTCTTGGCAAGACGGTAACCGGACTGGGGTACGAACTCGTGGATATCGAGCAGAGTCCTCGCGGTCGGATTCTGCGCGTCTTTATCGACAAGCCGGAGAAGCCGGGTGGTGTTGACGTCGAAGATTGCGCCTTAGTCAGCAATCAGCTGACACGGGTATTGGCAGTCGAAAACGTCGATTACGATCGCCTTGAAATTTCGTCGCCTGGCCTTGACCGAGTGCTGAAAAAAGTAGCGGATTTCGAGCGTTTCGTCGGTTCGCAAATAAACGTGCGATTGCGGTTGCCGATAAACGGTCGGCGTAATTTTAACGGTGTCCTGAACGGCGTTCTGGACGGCAAGGTGCGCCTGACAGTCGATACGGGCGAGGTGGAACTGGATCTGGCGAATGTCGACAAAGCCAGATTGGTTCCCAAATTCGATTAGAGACGAGCGGGCTGAATAGGGGATAGTGAGAGATGAGCCGCGAAATTTTGCTGCTGGTGGACGTGTTGGCGCGCGAGAAAAACGTGAGCAAGGACATCGTCTTTAGCGCGCTCGAGTTGGCGCTCGCATCGGCGACCAAGAAGCGCATTGACGACGAGGCGGACGTCCGCGTCGTCGTCAACCGTGATACAGGCGACTTTGAGTCTTTTCGCCGTTGGGAGGTTGTTGCCGACGAGGATTTCATTAACGAAGCCCAGCATATTCCGCTATCCGATGCAAGGAAGCAGGAGCCCGAAGTCGAGGTCGGAGACTATCTTGAAGAGGCCCTCGAACCAATCGATTTCGGCCGGATTGGCGCCCAAGCGGCGAAGCAGGTCATTCTGCAAAAAATTCGCGACGCAGAGCGCGATCAAATCCTGAACGATTTTCTGGACCGCAAAGAGCATCTCGTTACCGGCACCATCAAGCGGATGGAGCGAGGCAACGCCATTATCGAGGCAGGGAAGATTGAGGCCGTTCTGCCGCGCGACCAGATGATCCCGCGTGAGAACCTGCGTGTCGGGGATCGCGTCAAGGCCTACCTGCTTCGCGTTGATCGTCAGGCGCGTGGCCCTCAACTCATCCTTTCGCGTACCGCGCCCGAGTTCATCATCAAGTTGTTCGAGATGGAGGTGCCGGAAGTCGACGATGGCCTGCTTGAGATCAAGGCCGCCGCGCGCGATCCGGGGATGCGTGCGAAGATCGCAGTGAAGTCCAATGACCAGCGCATTGACCCGATCGGTACTTGTGTCGGCATGCGCGGCATGCGGGTGACGGCTGTGACCAACGAACTGGCCGGCGAGCGCGTCGATATCGTCTTGTGGTCCGCAGATCCGGCTCAGTTCGTCGTCGGAGCGCTGGCACCGGCGGAAGTTCTTTCGGTCGTCGTTGATGAGGATCGCCACAGCATGGACGTGGTGGTTGATGAAGACAACCTCGCGATCGCCATCGGCCGCGGTGGGCAAAACGTTCGCCTGGCGTCGGAAATGACTGGTTGGACGATCAACCTGATGACCGAGGAAGAGTCGCAGACGCGGGTGGAAGCGGAGTCAGCGGCGATTCGCGTGCTCTTCATGGAAAAGCTCGACGTCGACGAGGAAGTTGCCAATATCCTGATCAGCGAAGGTTTCTCGACACTTGAAGAAGTTGCGTACGTGCCATTGCACGAGATGCTCGAAATCGAGGCTTTCGACGAAGCTACCGTACAGGAACTTCGTGAGCGGGCACGCAACGTCCTTCTCACCGAGGCTATCGTTACCGAAGAGCAGATCGGGGAAGTGGACGAAGACATGCTGGCTTTGGAAGGGATGGATAAGTCCCTTGCTGGCAAGTTGGCGGCAAGCGGCATTAAAACACGCGATGACCTTGCCGACCTTGCGGTTGACGAGCTGACCGAGATGACGGGGATCGACACCGAGCGCGCGAAGCAAGTTATTACTGCCGCGCGCGCGCATTGGTTCGAGTAAGCAGACTAGAGGAAATTTCACATGGCGCAAACGAGTGTTGCCCAATTTGCCACCGACTTAAAAATGCCGGCGGCGGCGCTGCTCGAGCAGTTGCAGAAAGCGGGGGTTGAAAAGAAGCGGCCGGATGACCTGCTCACCGAGCAGGACAAGTCGCGTCTCCTCGACTATCTGCGTCGCTCGCACGGCGAGGCCGACGCACGCACGAAGATTACCCTGACACGGCGTCAGACGACGGAAATTCGCGCGCAGGATTCACACGGCAAGTCGCGAACGGTGCAGGTTGAGGTGCGCAAGAAGCGGGTTCTCGTCAAGCGCGATCCGCTCGAAGCTCGACCCGAACCGCAGTCACCCGTCGCGGAAGCGGTCGCGGTTCCTGTTATTGAGACGCCCCCACCTCCTCCCGTGGTTGAAGAAGTTCAAACTGCTCCGGAACCGGTAGTCGTGGAGGCCAAGGCGGAGCCCATCGTCGAAGTTCCGAGTGAGCCGAAAATCGAGCCCATCGTCGAAGCGGTGGAAGTGCCTGTTGCTCCGGCCAAGGCGAAGACGAAGGCAAAGCCGACCAAGCACGAGGTTGAAACGGCAACAGCCGGGGCTGAAGCGCCGGTTGCATCCGAGGCGAAGCCCGCTGCTCCGACGAAGAAAGTTGTTTCGCGTTTGGCGATCATCGGGGAAGAACAGCAACGGCTGCGTGCGGAAGAGGAACGCCGGCATGCCGAGTTGCGTGCCCGCCAGGAAGCAGAATTCCGTGAAAAGCAGCAACGGATTGCCGATCTCGCGCGGCTCAAGCAAGAAGCCGAGGAAAAGGCTGTCGCCGCACGCGCAGCCGAAGCCGCGAAACAAGCCGCAGCGCAGACGGCCAGCGACAAACCGAGTGAGGACAAAACGCTGCACAAGCCGACATCCAAACCCGGTTCGGCTGAAAAGAAATCGCCTGACAAGAAAGGTCAGTGGAAGAGCGAAGGAACGAGCAAGCGACAAGGCTTGAAGACTCGCGGGGCTCCGACGACGACTGGTTGGCGTGACGGCAAGCATGGCAAGCGTGGTTCGCGTGGCGCGGAAGCCGAGGAAGCGCATGCCTTCCAAGCGCCAACCGAAGCCGTCGTGCACGAAGTCCATGTGCCCGAGACGATCTCGGTCTCGGATCTTGCGCACAAGATGGCAGTGAAAGCGACCGAAGTCATCAAGACCCTCATGAAAATGGGTTCGATGGTGACGATTAACCAGGTCCTTGACCAAGAAACGGCGATGATTGTCGTCGAGGAGATGGGGCACAAGGCGTTTGCCGCCAAGCTGGATGACCCGGACGCCTTCCTGACTGAGAACGAACACAAGGACGCACCGCAGGAGCCGAGAGCGCCGGTCGTGACGGTTATGGGCCACGTCGACCACGGCAAGACGTCATTGCTCGACTACATTCGGCGCACCCGCGTGGCCTCCGGTGAAGCGGGCGGTATCACGCAGCACATCGGCGCTTATCACGTCGAAACGGCTCGCGGCATGGTGACCTTCCTCGACACACCGGGCCACGAGGCGTTTACAGCGATGCGTGCGCGGGGAGCGAAAGCCACCGACCTCGTTATTCTCGTGGTCGCCGCCGACGACGGCGTCATGCCGCAGACGCGTGAAGCAATTCACCACGCAAAAGCAGCCGGCGTGCCGATCGTCGTCGCGGTCAACAAGATCGACAAGCCGGAAGCCAATCCCGAGCGCGTTAAACAAGAACTGGTGGCGGAAAACGTCATCCCCGAAGAGTATGGCGGCGACGCACCCTTCATCTCGGTTTCGGCGAAAACCGGCGCGGGTATCGACGAGCTGCTTGAGAACGTGTTGTTGCAGGCCGAGGTTCTGGAACTAACAGCACCGAAGGACTCGCCGGCGCGCGGTTTGATCATCGAGGCGCGGCTCGACAAAGGGCGCGGTCCTGTGGCCACGATGCTGGTTCAGGCCGGTACCCTGCGTCAGGGCGATGTCCTTCTTGCAGGACAGGTGTTCGGGCGTATCCGCGCGATGCTCGACGAAAACGGCAAGTCGATCAAGGAGGCAGGGCCGTCGATTCCGGTCGAGGTGCTCGGCCTTTCCGATGTCCCGGCGGCTGGTCAGGATGCGGTGGTTCTTGGAGACGAACGCAAGGCCCGTGAAATCGCATTGTTCAGGCAGGGCAAGTTCCGTGACGTGAAGCTCGCGAGCAAGCAGGCCGCGAATTTGGAGAACATACTCGATCAGATGTCGGAAGCTGAGGTCAAGACCTTGGCCCTGATCATCAAGGCCGACGTTCAGGGTTCTCAGGAAGCGCTGGTGCAGTCGCTGCAAAAACTGTCGACCGATGAGGTCAAGGTAAACGTGATCCACGCCGGGGTCGGCGGGATCAGCGAATCCGACGTGCACCTTGCGCAAGCGTCAAAAGCGGTCATCATCGGTTTCAATGCGCGGGCCGACGCCGGAGCGCGCAAGGCAGCCGAGAGCGTGGGTGTCGATATCCGTTACTACAACATCATTTACGATGCGGTAGACGACGTAAAGGCGGCTCTCTCTGGAATGCTGGCTCCTGAGAAACGCGAGGAGATTACCGGCATGGTCGAGATTCGGCAGGTATTCCGGGCCACCAAGATCGGTACCATCGCCGGATGCTATGTCGTGGATGGCGTGGTCAAGCGTACGTCGCGGGCACGGCTGTTGCGGGACAACGTGGTTATATGGGACGGCGAACTGGAATCCCTCAAACGTTTCAAGGACGACGTCCGGGAAGTCCGTGCCGGTTTCGAATGCGGCTTGTCGCTGAAGAACTACACTGCGTATGAAGAAGGCGATCAACTCGAGGTCTACGACGTAACCGAGGTTGCCCGAACGCTGTAATCTCACCAAACCTCGGGGTTAATCCCCGAGGTCTGCGTCTTCGCTAGGCGATGAGCGAACGTCGCTGAGGTATGTTGTCCTCAGTGGCCCGTAACGCCTCCGGTATCTGTCTTTTTGAGGCCACCTTCAGTGACGAACAAATCCTACTCGCGCAAGGAGCGTGTTTCCGAGCAGATCCGCCGGGAGCTGGCGGAGTTGATTCGCACCGAGCTCAAGGACCCACGCGTCGGCATGGTGAGTATTACCGATGTCGAAGTGACGGCGGACTATGCCCACGCGAAAGTCTTTTTCAGTACGTTGGCTGGCAGCGAGCACGTGCCGGAAGTCATGGAAGGGCTCGAAAAGGCAGCCGGCTTCTTGCGGCGAGAGCTGGGCAAGCGCGTACGCATTCACACGACTCCGCAATTGCATTTCGTTTTCGATCAGTCGCTTGAACGCGGTGCCGACTTGTCCAGACTGATCGATCAAGCCGTCGCTATCTCAAAGAAGACTGACGATTCCTTGGAAAGTTAACCTTGGCGGGATCGCAAGTGGGAAAACGTGCTTGGCGGCGCGTCGATGGCGTATTGTTGCTCGACAAGGCGAGCGGCATGACATCAAATGCCGCGTTGCAGGTTGCGCGCCGCCTGTTCTCTGCGGCAAAGGCGGGCCACACGGGAACGCTTGATCCTTTGGCGACTGGCCTGCTGCCTCTCTGTTTTGGCGAGGCAACCAAGTTCTCCGCTGATCTGCTGAGCGCCGACAAGTGTTACGAAGCGGACTTAAGGTTCGGCGTGACGACGGACTCAGGAGATGCTGACGGTTCTGTGGCCGAACAGCGTCCGGTGAATTTCTCTCCTTCGGACCTGGAGCGCGTCCTTGAGGGGTTTCGAGGTCCGATCATGCAGGTTCCGCCGATGTACTCCGCGCTCAAGTACGCAGGTCGCCCCCTTTATGAGCTGGCACGGCAGGGGGTGGAGATCGAGCGCGAAGCGCGAAGTGTGACGATTCACGAACTTGCGCTGCTCGACATTGGCGACAGTAGGTGTCGCCTGCGCGTCGCATGCAGTAAAGGGACCTACATCCGTTCGCTGGCGATGGATATCGGGGAAGCGCTTGGCTGCGGTGCTCACCTGACAGCGCTTCGGCGAACCGTAGTGGGACCGCTTGTCATCGGCGATGCGGTTTCGCTCGACCGTCTTTCCGAAATGACGGACGAAGAACGAGTAGCGTCACTTCTTCCCCCCGATGCGTTGCTGCAAAGCCTGCCAGAGGTTGGCCTCGATCCAGTGGCAAGCATTCGTTTCGGGCATGGAAACTCTGTGTCGATTGCAGAGGAACTCAGCAGGGGGGCCGGATTGCGCCGCGTATATGGAGAAGGGCGGTTTCTCGGGCTCGGCGAAGTGGACGATTCCGGGAACGTAAAGCCGCGCCGGCTGGTCTGTGCGTGACGGGACTTCGTTGTCCGGTTGCTGGGGAAGCCCGTAACGGCTATAATCCGCCGCTCGCTTCGCCAAGCGATTAATCTGTTATCAACGTGGTGTTTGCTCTATCAAACTGGGGCTGCACCTTTCTTAAGAAAGAGAGTTTGACATGGCGATTACCGTTGCGCAGAAAGCGCAAATCATGGCCGATTATCAGCGTAAACCGGGTGACTCGGGCTCTTCCGAAGTTCAGGTTGCACTGCTCACGGCACGTATCAACGACTTGACGGGCCACTTCAAGGAACACGTCAAGGACCACCATTCACGACGCGGTTTGCTGCGCATGGTCAGTCGCCGTCGCAAGTTGCTCGATTATCTGAAGCAAACGAACGTCGAGTCTTACCGCGCGTTGATTCAACGTCTCGGCCTGCGTAAGTAAACCCGCCAGCCGAACCGCTGTGCGGTTGGGAAAGCATCCGGTTTGATCTGTGACAGCGGCCAGCCCCTTGTGGGTTGAGCCGCTGTTGTCGTTTTTGCAGCTTTTGTCGTATTTCGCCGATTTGGCGGGTTTTAGTGGCGTGCCGGTGCAGTGGGTACGTACGTTGAATTATTGAGAGAGGTAATAATGTTTACGATCGCCAAGAAGACTTTCACCTACGGGGCTCATCAGGTTACGTTGGAAACCGGTGAGATTGCCCGTCAGGCCGGTGCTGCCGTCATGGTGTCGATGGATGACACCGTCGTTTTGGTCACCGTAGTCGGCAACAAGTCGATCAAGCCCGGACAGGACTTTTTCCCGCTGACCGTCGACTACATCGAGAAGACCTATGCAGCAGGTCGTATCCCGGGAGGTTTCTTCAAGCGTGAGGGCCGCCCGAGCGAAAAAGAGACGCTGACTTCGCGTCTGATCGACCGTCCGTTGCGCCCGCTATTCCCGGAAGGCTTCTATAACGAAGTGCAGGTCGTCGCCATGGTCGTGTCGCTGAATCCGGAAGTCGATCCCGACATTCCCGCGATGATCGGCGCGTCGGCGGCGATGGCGGTTTCCGGCATTCCTTTCGACGGCCCCATCGGCGCGGCGCGCGTCGGCTATCTTGGCGGTCAATACGTGTTGAACCCGACGTTGACCCAATTGAAGACGAGCCAACTTGACCTTGTCGTTGCTGGTACGCAATCCGCCGTGCTGATGGTTGAGTCGGAAGCCGACATCCTGCCGGAAGACGTCATGCTGGGTGCCGTTGTTTACGGCCACGAGCAAATGCAGGTCGTCATCAATGCGATCAACGAGCTCGTGGAAGAGGCGGGTAAGCCGGAATGGGACTGGGCTCCGGCGCCCAAGAATGAGGAACTTGTGGTTAAGCTCAATGCGCTCGTCGAGGCTGACCTGCAGGAAGCATTCCGCATCACCAGCAAACAGCAACGCACGCAACGCATCAACGAGATTTCCGCAAAGGCGATCGAAACCTTGACTGCTGGCGAGAATGCGCCCGATGCAGCAACGATCGGCAACCTGTTCTTCGAAATCGAATCGCGCATTGTTCGTGGCCGCATTCTTGCGGGGGAACCGCGTATCGATGGTCGCGATACGCGTACGGTACGCCCGATTTCCATCCGTACTGGCGTTCTGCCACGCACTCATGGTTCAGCGCTTTTCACCCGTGGTGAGACGCAGGCCTTGGTTGTCGCCACGCTCGGCACTGGCCGCGATGAGCAAATCATCGATTCCCTCGCGGGCGAGTATCGCGAGCGCTTCATGCTCCATTACAACTTCCCGCCCTACGCGACCGGCGAATGCGGGCGCGTCGGTACCCCGAAGCGCCGTGAGATCGGCCATGGTCGGCTGGCGAAACGTGCCATGATCGCGGCGTTGCCGAAGGCGGAGGATTTCTCCTACACCATGCGGGTCGTTTCCGAAATCACGGAGTCGAACGGTTCCAGTTCGATGGCCTCCGTCTGCGGCTCCACACTCGCTCTGATGGACGCGGGTGTGCCACTGAAGGCGCATGTGGCCGGTATCGCGATGGGCCTGATCAAGGAAGGCAACCGTTTTGCGGTGCTTACCGACATCCTCGGCGACGAGGACCACCTGGGCGATATGGACTTCAAGGTCGCAGGGACCGATACGGGCGTTACCGCGCTGCAGATGGATATCAAAATCCAGGGCATCACCAAGGAAATCATGCAGGTGGCGTTGGCTCAGGCGAAGGAGGCACGCTTGCATATCCTGCGTCAGATGCAAGGCGCAATCGCGAGCCCGCGCCAGGAGGTGTCCACCTACGCGCCCCGTCTCTACACCATGAAGATCAACCCGGAAAAGATCCGTGATGTGATCGGCAAGGGCGGCGCGGTAATTCGGGCCATCACCGAGGAAACGGGAACGACGATCGATATCCAAGAAGACGGAACGATTACGATCGCCTCGGTCAATGGAGATGCCGCGAACGCTGCGCGTTCGCGCATCGAGGCGATCACGGCCGACGTCGAAGTCGGAAAAATCTACGAAGGAACTGTCCTCAAGCTTCTCGACTTCGGAGCTATCGTCAGCATTCTGCCGGGGCGTGACGGTCTCCTGCATATCTCGCAGATCGCCAACGAACGCGTCAATGCGGTGGCCGACTACCTTAAGGAAGGCCAAAAGGTGCGCGTGAAGGTATTGGAGGCGGACGAAAAGGGTCGCGTGCGTCTTTCGATGAAAGCCTTGACCGTCGAAGAAGGTGGCGTTCCGCCTGCGCCGGCCGAACCCAAGGCCTGATTCATTTAGTGTCAACAAAAAAGGACGCCTCGGCGTCCTTTTTTTTATTTCCCGGTTAGCTAGTAAGAAGTCAGTCGTCCGGCCTTCTCAGGCGCTTTTTACTTTGCTACCTGTCTTTCGCGCACTTCCTCGAGCGTCTTGCAATCGATACACAACGTTGCCGTCGGTCGAGCTTCGAGTCGTTTGATGCCGATTTCTACGCCGCAACTGCTGCAGTAGCCATAGTCGCCGCTGTCGATGTGGGCGATGGTTTCTTCGATCTTCTTGATCAGTTTGCGCTCACGGTCGCGATTACGGAGTTCGATAGCAATATCGGTCTCCTGGCTCGCGCGATCGTTTGGGTCGGCAAATACCGTTGCCTCATCCTGCATCGTGTGTACGGTCCGCTCGATGTCGTGCATCAGCTCCGCTTTCAGCGTTTCGAGGATGGAACGGAAATGGGCCAACTGTCTGGCGCTCATATATTCCTCGCCCTTTTTTGCGACATAGGGCGTGAAGTGTTTGGGCAATAATTCTTCAGGCATGTTCTGAACCATCCTTCGTTTTTGCAAAGAGGCGACTTAATATCAGAAATAGAGGGGGGGTGCAAGCTTTACGAAGTGGCTTTCTTGTGTGGCGCCACATCCATCGTACCCTTTATTCTCCAGAGGACAAGTGGGGGGCTTTCAATACCGATCCCAACACCCATGCCCAAGAAGAGCACGGTCGAATCAGACAATGAACTCCGGTGAACGTGCGATGTGTGCAACAAAAATGCTTAGCATAAGATTGACCAGCGGTAGGGTGGCCTGTAGAATGCGCGCTTCCTCGGGGCGTAGCGCAGCCTGGTAGCGCATCTGCTTTGGGAGCAGAGGGTCGTGAGTTCGAATCCCACCGCCCCGACCAGCAACAAAGACGCAACAAGAGGCGGTACCGGCGGGAAGCTCGTCCCCAAAAGTTTCGCGACTCGCGCCCGTAGCTCAACCGGATAGAGCACCGGCCTTCTAAGCCGGGGGTTGTGAGTTCGAGTCTCGCCGGGCGCGCCAGAACAACGGCGATGTTAGCTCAGTTGGTAGAGCAACGGATTGTGATTCCGTGGGTCACCGGTTCGATTCCGGTACATCGCCCCAGACAAAAGCCCTGCAGGTCTTTGGCCTGCGGGGCTTTTCCTTTTGGGAATAACAAGCGGTTTGCTCTCGGCTTCCAGCATTGGAGAAAGAGGTGGCGTTGAGGAACATGGCTGTCGAGAATCGTTCGCGCGGCATGTGTTGGAAAGCCTTCTGTTAATGTCTCTTTCCTTCCACGAATGAAATAGAAATAACGAACCCATATGGAATACGTTCAAGTCGATGCACAAGTATCGCCGACCGGACGACTCGAAGTACTTTCGCGCTCCGAGGCGGCAAAGCTTTTGGACAGCAGCCATGGCGGCTTGCATGAATTGTTCCGCAATTGCGCATTGGCCGTACTCAACTGCGGTAACGAGCTTGATGATGGCAAGGAACTCCTGGAGCGCTACAAATCGTTCGACATTCGCTTGATCTTGCGCGACCGCGGAATCAAGCTCGAGATCACCGGCGCGCCGGCCAGCGCCTTCGTGGACGGCAAGATGATTACCGGTATCCGGGAACATCTGTTTGCTGTGCTGCGTGACGTTATCTACGTCGGTGACGAAATCCAGGGCAATGCGCGTTTCGATCAGTCGACGTCGGACGGGCTGACGGATATCGTTTTCCACATATTGCGCCATGCCGGGGTGTTGCCGCCAATAACCAACCCAAACGTTGTCGTGTGCTGGGGGGGGCACTCGGTGAGCCGCGAGGAGTACGAATATACGAAGTGGGTCGGTTACCAACTCGGCTTGCGTGATATGGACATCTGTACCGGTTGTGGGCCGGGGGCAATGAAGGGGCCGATGAAAGGCGCGGCGATTGGGCATGCCAAGCAGCGTACGCGGGGTCGTTATCTCGGATTCACAGAACCGGGGATTATTGCTGCGGAAGCCCCGAACCCGATCGTGACCGAACTCGTCATTTTTCCGGACATCGAGAAACGGCTCGAAGCTTTTGTGCGGACAGGGCACGGTATCGTGGTTTTCCCGGGGGGCGTGGGGACAGCAGAGGAAATCTTGTACCTTCTCGGCATTCTGCTCGACCCGGCGAATGCCGAGCTACCGTTCCCGCTGGTATTTACGGGACCGGCGAGTGCCCGTGACTACTTCAACCGGATCGACGAGTTCATTGGCCTGACGCTGGGTCCGGAGGCGCAACGGCGCTACAAGATCATCACCGGTGATCCGGAGGGCGTGGCTCACGAAATGAAGGCCGGCTTGCAACTTGTCCGTGATTTCCGCAAGAGTCACCAGGATGCCTACAACTTCAACTGGCTTCTTCGCATCGGTAAGGAGTTCCAGCAACCATTCGTGCCGACCCACGAGAACATGCGTCGCCTCACCCTGCACAAGAACCAGCCGGTGCATGCATTGGCGGCAAATTTGCGTCGGGCTTTTTCAGGCGTCGTTGCTGGGAACCTGAAGGCGGATGGAATTCGCGCGATCGAAGCCCATGGCCGTTTCGAGATCAGTGGCGAGGCGGCCATCATGGCGCCGATGGACGACTTGTTGTCCTCCTTCGTCGCGCAGGGGCGGATGAAACTGCCGGGCAAGCAGTACAACCCCTGCTACCGTCTTGTCGGCGAAGCGGCGTCCTGAATGATTGCTCGGTGGAGAATGGCGAAGACCGGATAGCAGGTTTCGTACTAAAGTACATGGCCAGCTAAAAACCGATGCGCGATCCAGACCACGAAGCCCCGCGTGGTCGAGCGCGCGCAACCGCCTCGGCGGCGTCGCACCATCCCTCGCACGCGTTGCGGCCCGGGCGCCGCCGCCAAATATTGAGCAATCCTTTACAAACGGCGTAAAAGCGGAAAAAGCGAAGCACTTGCTCCCTCTGCTGCGAGCTGGGCGGATACGTCGAGCAGACGAGCTTGTCGTCCTTCATGCCGCGATCGGTGAATGTTACCGCGCCCCACGCCATAACTCGGTGATGCGAGCCAAGGGAGAGGCGAGGGCCGAGCAGGAGAGCATCGAGCAGGTCTCCGTCGAGCCCCACGTACTCGGGGACCGAACCGTAGTTGTAAGGGCATGGAAGGGGCGAAACGAAGTCGATGTTCCCATTCGAGCCTCGCTTCAGAAAGCTACCGCGCGGAATCTCGATCACCACGTCGAGTTCGATCGGTTTGATCTGGCCGATTCCCGGGGAGTCCGTGCCTGGTAGGTTGTCCATCCCGGCAGTGTAGTTCAAGTGAGCTGGCCGGCAATGGGGCTACTCGTAAGGTCGATGGAACCTTTGCATTGCCGTTTTTTCGAAGACCATTGCAGCCCGGGAACGGGCGACGCTTCGTTTTCCTGACCCGCAATGGCATTGCCTGTAAAATCCGCCCCCTATGTCCGCACCCATTACCGTTGCTCCTGACGCATCCAAGACGCTTTTTTCGTACCGGAAGTACTGGGCGAAACGATTCGGCGCGGCGCCGTTTCTGCCCATGTCGCGCGCGGAAATGGATGCGTTGGGTTGGGATTCGTGCGACATCATCCTCGTCTCGGGCGATGCTTACATTGACCACCCAAGTTTCGGCATGGCGTTGATCGGACGGGTGCTCGAGGCACAGGGCTTTCGCGTAGGCATCATTGCGCAGCCCGACTGGCATTCGGCGGAGGCATTCCGTGCTCTGGGACAGCCGAATCTTTTTTTCGGCGTGACGGCCGGGAACATGGATTCGATGGTCAATCGCTACACATCTGACCGAAAGATCCGTTCTGATGACGCCTATACCCCGAATGCCGAACCGAACCGGCGCCCCGACCGGGCCGTGGTCGTTTACGCCCAACGCTGTCGCGAAGCCTTTCCGGATGCCAACATAGTGATCGGGTCGATCGAAGCCAGCCTTCGCCGCATCGCTCACTATGACTACTGGTCCGACAAAGTGCGCCGCTCTGTGCTGCCGGATTCGAAAGCGGATCTCCTCATCTTCGGCAATGCCGAACGTGCGGTGGTTGCCCTGGCGCATCGGTTAGCCGGCGGCGAACCGATCGAACAGATTCGCGATCTTCGCGGTACGGCGTTCATGGCGCCTCGCGGTTGGCGCCCGGCCCCTGAATGGGCCGAAGTCGATTCGACCGAAGTGGATACGCCGGGGCCCCTAATACGTCACGCGAACCCGTATGCGGAAGAAGCGGCCGCTCAGGCCGATCGTCCGGCCGATGAGCCCGGGGTGCAACCGATACGTTTTCAACCCTCACGGGCCGTCAAACTCGATCGCACGCGGACCGTCGTGCGTCTGCCGTCGTATGAGAGCGTCAAGGACGACCCGGTGCTGTATGCCCACGCCTCGCGGACCTTCCATATCGAGTCGAATCCCGGCAACGCGCGAGCGATGGTGCAGGCCCATAGCGAACGGGACGTTTGGCTCAATCCGCCCCCGATCCCTCTCTCCATGGCGGAGATGGACGGCGTTTTCGGATTGCCGTACCAGCGCCGGCCGCATCCGGCCTACGGCGATGCTCGAATTCCCGCGTACGAGATGATTCGGTTTTCGATCAACATCATGCGCGGTTGCTTCGGCGGGTGCACGTTCTGCTCGATCACCGAGCACGAGGGAAGAATCATCCAGAGCCGATCCGAGGCGTCGATCCTGCAGGAAATCGAGGACATCAGGGACAAGACGCCGGGTTTCACCGGCGTCATTTCCGACCTGGGCGGCCCGACGGCAAACATGTACCGCATGGCATGCAAGGATAAGCGCATCGAGACGGCGTGCCGCCGGCTTTCCTGTGTGTTTCCCGACGTCTGCGAGAATCTGAATACCGATCACGCGCCGCTGATCCAGTTGTACCGCAAGGCGCGCGCGATCAAGGGTGTGAAGCGAATTCTGATTGGATCCGGACTGCGCTACGACCTGGCCGTACGGTCGCCCGAGTACGTCAAGGAACTCGTGACGCATCATGTCGGCGGCTATCTGAAGATTGCACCCGAGCATACCGAGGCCGGCCCGTTGGCACACATGATGAAGCCGGGCATTGGCACGTACGACAAGTTCAAACAGCTCTTCGACAAGTTCTCGAAGGAGGCTGGCAAGGAGCAGTACCTGATCCCGTACTTCATCGCTGCCCATCCCGGGACGAGCGACGAAGATATGTTGGCGCTGGCACTCTGGCTCAAACGCAACGATTTTCGGCTCGATCAGGTGCAGACCTTCTTGCCAACGCCGATGGCCATTGCGACGGCGATGTATCACAGCGAACGTAGTCCGCTGAAGAAAGTCGGGCGGGACTCGCCGCTTGTCGAAACTGTGCGTTCCGGGCGTCAGCGCAAGTTGCATAAGGCTTTCCTGCGCTATCACGATCCTGAGAATTGGCCGCTTTTGCGCGACGCCTTGAAGCGGATGGGGAGGGCCGACCTGATCGGCAACGGAAAGAAGCATCTGGTGCCCATCTTCCAACCGGCGGGAACCGGAACCGGGCTGCGACGCGGTACCTCGTTTGTCTCGGGACGGCCGCGCCCCCCTGCAGGGAGGGAGGATGCCGTGGCGAAGCGCGGGCCAGCAGTTCGCGGAACACGCGGTCGCTGATTGATTGCGTGAGCCGAACCGCAGAGTTTGCCTAGCTCGGGAGATGTTACCCTCGAGCGTTGGCTCCGATGGCTCTGTCGAAGCCAGCGTGTAAGAAATAGGATGCCTCAAGACAGGAATCAATTGGCTCTGAGAGCCAAAGATATTGGCATACTCCTTTTGATCATTTTGCGTCTTTGACTGCCTGAGCCAGTGGGAAGCCCCCGCGCTGTGGTAGAATTGCCGCCCTTTTCAACGAGTTACCCCTTCATGTCCCGTCCCGTACGCAACATCGCCATCATCGCCCACGTCGACCACGGCAAGACCACGCTGGTCGACAAGCTGCTCCAGCAAGCCGGGACGTTCGCGGCCCACCAGCACGTCGCCGAGCGGGTCATGGACTCCAATGATCTGGAGAAAGAGCGGGGCATCACGATCCTCGCGAAAAACCTGGCGGTCGACTATGAAGGCGTACACATCAACATCGTCGATACGCCGGGGCACGCGGACTTCGGTGGGGAAGTCGAACGTGTGCTGGGAATGGTCGATGGGGTGCTCCTGCTTGTCGACGCCGTCGAAGGGCCGATGCCGCAGACGCGCTTCGTCACAAAAAAGGCGCTTGCACTCGGCCTGAAGCCCATCGTGGTCGTTAACAAGATCGACCGTGATGGCTCCCGGCCGGACTGGGTGGTCGACCATACCTTCGACCTGTTCGACAAGCTGGGCGCGACCGATGAGCAACTCGACTTCCCGGTCGTCTATGCGTCCGCAATCAACGGTTATGCGACGACGGACCTCAAGCAACCGGGTACCGACATGCGCCCGATGTTCGAGGCCATCCTGAAATATGTCCCGCCGCCGGAAGCCGACGATATCGAAGGCACCCTGCAGTTGCAGATTGCTGCGCTCGACTATTCGTCGTACGTCGGCCGCATTGGCATCGGTCGTATACAGCGCGGCCGGCTCAAGCCCGCGCAGCAGGTGACGGTGATGTACGGGCAGCCGGATGCCGACGGCAATTTCGAGCATGGCGTGCCGAAGAACGCGAAGGTGAATCAGGTGTTCGGGTTCCGTGGGATCGAGCGTACGCCGATGGACGAAGCCGTCGCCGGTGACATCGTGCTGATTACCGGCATCGACGAACTGTCGATCGGTTGCACGATCACCGATCCGAACGCGCCGGAAGCGTTGCCGATGCTCAAGATCGACGAGCCGACGCTGAACATGACGTTCATGGTCAACAACTCGCCGTATGCCGGCACCGAAGGAAAGTTCGTGACGAGCCGCCAGATTCGCGAGCGTCTGCAGAAGGAGCTTCTGGTCAACATGGCATTGAGGGTTGAGGATACCGCCGACACCGACTCCTTTCTTGTCTCCGGGCGTGGAGAACTGCACCTGACGATTCTTCTTGAGACAATGCGGAGAGAGGGCTATGAGCTTGCGGTAGGGCGGCCGAAGGTGATCTTCAAGACCATCAACGGCGAGCAGTGCGAGCCTTATGAAATGCTGACTCTCGACGTCGAGGAAACCCATCAGGGCGGTGTCATGGAGGCGCTTGGCTACCGCAAGGGTGATCTTGTCGACATGGCGTCGGATGGGCGGGGGCGCGTGCGACTGGAATACCGGGTTCCCGCGCGCGGCCTGATCGGCTTCCAGGGCGAATTCATGAACCTCACGCGCGGCACTGGCTTGATGAGCCATGTGTTCGACGACTATGCGCCGGTCAAGGGCGACATCCCCGGACGCCGTAACGGGGTGCTCGTTTCCGCCGAGCATGGAGAAGCGGTCGCCTATGCATTATGGAAGCTCCAAGACCGTGGTCGCATGTTCGTCGTGCCTGGCGATCGCTTGTACGAAGGTATGGTCATTGGCATCCATTCGCGTGAGAACGACCTTGTGGTCAATCCGATCAAGGGCAAACAGTTGACCAACATTCGCGCCTCGGGCACGGACGAGGCCGTACGGCTTACGCCGCCGGTACAACTCACGCTCGAGTCAGCTGTCGAATTCATCGATGACGACGAGCTGGTCGAGATCACGCCGAAAACGATCCGTATTCGCAAGCGCTTCCTGACGGAACATGAGCGCCGGCGGGCATCGCGCGCTGAAGGCTGACAGGAGAGGCGCCGCGGTGCGGTGTTTGTCAGCGGGTACGGAGGCAGCTGTCAGCCGCGAGACCGATTCAGAGTAAAATCGGCCCATGAGTTATCAAGTCCTGGCGCGCAAATGGCGCCCGAGAACATTCGAAAGCCTGGTTGGCCAGGAGCATGTGGTGCGAGCCTTGACGCACGCGTTGAGCGAGCAACGGCTGCACCACGCCTATCTCTTTACCGGCACGCGTGGAGTCGGCAAAACGACGCTCGCGCGAATCCTCGCAAAATCGTTTAACTGCGAAACGGGAATCACTGCGAAGCCTTGTGGTGTTTGTTCTGCGTGTACTGAGATCGACGCCGGGCGTTTCGTCGACTTGCTTGAAGTGGACGCGGCGACCAATACCAAGGTCGACGAGATGCGGCAGCTGCTCGAGAACGCGGTCTATGCCCCGACGCGCGGCCGTTTCAAGGTTTATGTCATCGACGAAGTTCACATGCTTTCGAATTCGGCATTCAACGCGATGCTGAAGACGCTGGAGGAGCCGCCCGAGCATGTGAAGTTCGTTCTGGCTACTACCGACCCACAAAAGATTCCGGTAACCGTTTTGTCGCGTTGTCTGCAGTTCAACCTCAAGCAGATGACGCCGCCGCTGATCGCCGGGCATCTGAAGCATATTCTTGAGGTCGAATCGATCCCGGCGGATGCCGCTTCTCTGAATCTACTCGCGCGTTCGGCTTCGGGCAGCATGCGCGACGCATTGTCGCTGCTCGACCAAGCCATCGCGCACGGCGCCGGCCGCGTTGACGAGGCGCAGGTTCGGGCCATGCTCGGTACGGTCGATCTCGACTACCTTTTCGACGTCTTTGACGCTCTGCTGGCGAGCAATGCGGCACGCATGCTGCAAATAGCGGACGACATGTCGACGCGCAGCTTATCGTTCGACGCGGCATTACAGGAGATGGCGAGTCTGCTCACGCGTGTTCAGGTCATGCAACTCGCGCCGCAAGCAATTGCCGACGACTTGCCGGACCGGGCGCGAGTGGAGCGACTGGCTGCCGATTTCGACCCTGAATTCGTCCAACTCGCTTATCAGATCGCCGTGCACGGGCGCAAGGAGTTGCCGCTGGCTCCGGACGATCTGGCAGGCTTCGTAATGACCTTGCTTCGCCTGTATGCCTTCCGCCCGGAGTCGCCGAACAGTAGCGGTGAATTGAAACGACCGGCGGCAAAGGGGAACAGCAATCCGGCACCGGCCACAAAACCGGCGGTATCCGCACGAGCAGTGACCGTGGCTACAGCGCCGGCGGACGAGGGGTGTGCTGAAACTCCAGAAATGCCGGGAGCCGAACCTCAAGTCATCTCATTGCCCACGCCGGACGAATCGCAAGCCGGTCAAGGTCTTACTGGGAAGCAGTCCGACAGGGGGGGCGACCGGGACACAGACTGGCATGAAATCCTTTCAGCGCTGAAGATCGGAGGCATGGCGCGTGAACTTGGACAGCATTGCGTGCTCGCCGAGTCGAATGCGGGACGAGTCGTACTCTCGCTTGCTCCGGCGCATCGGCATCTCGCGATGAAGGCGGCTCAGGACAAGCTGCAACAGGCACTCGGTGACTATTTCGGCCGAGCGGTACATTTGGCAATCAACGTGGAGGAGACCGGTGGGGATACCCCGGCGGCCGCCGCGCAGCGAAAGCGCCAAGAGCGCCAGAGTCAGGCAATCGAGGCGGTCGAGCAAGACGATTTCGTCCGCGGCGTCATCGACACCTTCGATGCCAAGTTGATCGATTCTTCCATTAAACCCCTTTAACCCAATTTCGAGGACAAAGCGATGATGAAAGGCGGTATTGCCGGCTTGATGAAACAAGCCCAGCAAATGCAGGAAAACATGAAGAAGGCGCAGGAGCAGTTGGCTCAAGTTGAGGTTGAAGGCCAATCCGGCGCCGGGATGGTGAAAGTTCTAATGACATGTGCCCATGACGTTCGGCGCGTGACGATCGATCCCTCGGTCATGGATGACAAGGAAATGCTTGAGGACCTGATCGCAGCGGCAGTTAATGATGCGATGCACCGTGCCGAGACTGTCACGCAAGAACGCATGGCCGGATTTACCGCGGGGCTGAATCTCCCGGCAGGAATGAAGCTTCCTTTCTGATGTCGACGCCATCCAGCCTCGAATCCCTGATCGAGGCATTGCGTTGCCTGCCGGGCGTCGGCCCGAAATCAGCTCAACGCATGGCTTATCACCTGATGCAGAGCGATCGTCCCGGCGCAAAACGTCTGGCCGACGCACTGCATTTGGCGCTGGGGGCATTAAAGCACTGCCAGCGCTGCAATACCTTCACGGAAAACGACATTTGCGACCGCTGCCGTTCATCGAAGCGTGATCCCAGCATGCTTTGCGTCGTCGAAACCCCAGTCGACATGAACATGATGGAACAAACCCATGCTTACTCGGGTCTGTACTTCGTTTTGATGGGTCGGGTTTCGCCGCTTGACGGTGTTGGTCCGCGCGAATTGCAACTCGAACAGCTCCTAGCGCGGGCCACGGATGGGCAAGTGGAGGAAGTCATTCTGGCGACTAACTTCACCAACGAAGGCGAAGTTACGGCGCATTACTTGACCGAAATGCTCAAGAACCGAGGCCTGCGCGTATCGAGAATCGCGCGCGGCGTACCGGTGGGTGGCGAACTCGAATATGTCGATTCAGGAACGCTTGCACAAGCGGTCCGAGAACGAAAATCGCTTGCTTAACAAGTAGTTGGCATTGTCCGTTCTGACATCAGGGGGATTCCGTGTATAATCTTGCGCTTATTTTTCCACTATCGGTCATTTCGTTCCGAGGATCGGTCCGATGAGCACAGCAGGCAAAATGGATTGCGGTCGTAGACGGTTGATCCTGGCGACGGCCGCTGTCGGCGGAGCCGGGGTGGCCACGATGGCCATTCCGTTCCTCTCCAGCATGCTGCCGTCCGAACGAGCCAAGGCGGCGGGTGCTCCGGTCGAAGTTGACGTGACGAATCTCGCACCGGGACAACTGATCACCGTGGAGTGGCGTGGCAAGCCGGTCTGGATTTTCAACCGAACTCAAGAAATGCTGGATACGCTTTCGAAAGTCGAAGGCGCGGTCGCCGACCCGAAATCCGAGGCGGATCAGCAACCAAACTCCTGCAAGAACGCGACGCGGTCGATCAAGCCCAACCTACTTGTTGCGATCGGTATTTGTACTCACCTTGGATGCTCTCCCTCCGCCAAGTTCAAGAAGGGTGCGGAGGAGGGGATGACGCAAGACTGGCCAGGCGGGTTTCTCTGTCCCTGCCACGGTTCCACGTTCGACTTCGCGGGGCGTGTCTACAAGAACAAGCCCGCGCCGACCAACCTCGTCGTACCGCCGCATACGTATCTTTCGGAGACGCGTATCTTGATCGGCGAAGAAACACGGGGGGCTTAACGATGGGTGCCAAGACCAATCACGATAAATTCAAGTCGGACGGATCGCTCGCCGGAAACGCCCTCGAATGGGTTGACGCGCGTTTCCCGGCTATGTCCCTATGGCGGGACCATCTTGCCGAGTACTACGCGCCGAAGAACTTCAACTTCTGGTACTACTTCGGCTCTCTGGCCATTGTCGTACTGGCCATTCAGCTCATTACCGGGATTTTCCTGGTCATGTTCTACAAGCCGGATGCGTCCTTGAACGCCGCCGGTGTTCCGGTCGCGTTTGCCAGCGTCGAGTACATCATGCGGGACGTGAACTTCGGCTGGATCATCCGCTACATGCACTCGACAGGGGCGTCGGCGTTTTTCATCGTCGTCTATCTGCACATGTTCCGCGGCATGATGTATGGGTCGTACCGCAAGCCACGGGAACTCATCTGGATCTTTGGGACGCTCATCTACCTTGTCCTGATGGCTGAAGCATTCATGGGTTACCTCTTGCCTTGGGGCCAGATGTCGTTCTGGGGTGCGCAGGTCATCGTCAACCTATTCTCTGCGATTCCGCTGATCGGTGAGCCTCTGTCGATCTGGATTCGTGGCGACTACGTGATCGGTGATGCGACATTGAACCGTTTCTTCTCATTCCACGTCATCGCCATTCCATTCGCCCTCGTCGGCCTGGTCGTTGCGCATATCATGGCGCTGCACGAAGTGGGATCGAGCAATCCCGACGGCATCGAGATCAAGGACAAGGTGGACGACAAGGGGATACCGCTCGACGGCATCCCTTTCCATCCGTACTACACGGTAAAAGACATTGTCGGCGTTGTCGTCTTCCTGATGGTTTTTTTCGGGATCGTTTTCTTCGCGCCAGAGGGCGGGGGTTATTTCCTCGAGTACAACAACTTCTTCCCCGCGGATCCGCTCAAGACGCCGCCGCATATCGCACCGGTGTGGTACTTCACGCCGTCGTATTCGATTTTGCGCTCGGTAACCTCCGACTTCGTCATTGTCCTGCAGGTCTGTGTTGCCGGGTTGTGGCTGTGGCTTGTCCGCGGTACGTCCGACGTCAAGCAGGTGATCATTACGCTCGCCGCGGTGGCCATCATCGTCGGTATGTGGGCTATCGACGCCAAGTTCTGGGGCGTAGTTGCCATGGGCACCTCGGTGCTGATCATCGGTTTTCTGCCCTGGCTGGATCGTAGTCCAGTGCGTTCGATCCGTTATCGCGGTCCGATCTACAAGGGTTTCTTGACGGCTTTCGTTATCGCTTTCCTGACCCTTGGTTATCTCGGTACCCAGCCGCCATCGGCGATAGGCGGATTGGTCGCACAGTTCTTCAGCCTCGTTTACTTCGCTTTCTTTTTCCTGATGCCTTGGTATACGAAGATCGACAAGTGCAAGCCGGTGCCGGAAAGGGTGGTCTACAAATGAGAGCGAATGTCGTGAAAAGACTGCTGCTAGCCCTTTTGGTGGCGCCGACACTCGCCTCTGCCGCCGGAGCCGCACTTCATCTTGATCGCGCACCGGACGTACAAGGTGATAAGGCGGCTTTGCAGAACGGTGCCCGGTTGTTCGTCAATTACTGCCTGAACTGTCACGGCGCCAGCTTCGTTCGCTACAACCGTATGACGGAACTCGGGCTCACGGAAGAGCAGATCCGCGACAACCTGATGTTCACCGCCGATAAGGTGGGAGAGCCCATGCGGGTTGCCGCGCGGTCTACGGATCAGAAGCAGTGGTTCGGAGCTGCGCCTCCGGATCTGTCGCTCGTTGCTCGGGCGCGTGCTTCCGGTGACGGCAGCGGAGCCGACTGGCTGTACACGTATTTGCGCTCCTTCTATCGCGACCCGCAGCGGCCGACCGGTTGGAACAACACGATTTTTCCCAATGTCGGTATGCCACACGCGCTCTGGCAGTTGCAAGGCGAACAGGTTCTGGATCACGAGAGCAACCATCTGCAACTCGCGACGCCAGGCGAACTTTCAACCACCGATTACGACAAGCAAGTGGCGGACTTGGTCGGGTTTCTGGTGTGGGCGGGCGAGCCGGCCGCCGGCTTCCGCAGAACGCTCGGATACGGGGTGCTCGCATTCCTGCTTGTTCTCTTCGCCGTCTCTTATGCTTTGAAGAAGGAGTTCTGGAAGGACGTCAAGAAGAATTAAACTGTTTTAGCAATCGTCGGTTTCTGAGCCGCGGCATCGCCGGCAGAAGCGCGAAATGCGTCTTCGCCGTCACGATGCCGGTTCGTTTTTTTGAGGGTTTGATCATGATGAATCTCTATTCGGGCACCACATGCCCGTTCAGCCAACGCTGCCGCATCGTTCTGTACGAGAAGGGCATGGATTTCCAGGTGATTGACGTCGATCTCTTCGCCAAGCCCGAGGACATCGCGATGGTCAATCCCTACGGGCGGGTGCCTGTCCTCGTCGAGCGCGATCTCATCCTGTACGAGCCGAACATCATCAACGAGTACATCGACGAGCGTTTCCCGCATCCGCAACTCATGCCGCCGGATCCGATCATGCGCGCACGGGCTCGTCAGCTTCTCGTCACGATGGAGCGCGAAGTCTTCTCGCATATCGAGGCGCTGGAAAAGAACCTCAAGACGGCCGACAAGGCGCGGCAAGTGATCCGCGATCGCCTCACGGAAATGTCACCGATCTTCGTCAAGCAGAAACACATGCTCGGCGAGGATTTCTCGATGCTCGACGTCGCGATCGCGCCCTTGCTGTGGCGTCTTGACCATTACGGCATCGAGCTTCCGAAATCTGCGGCGCCGCTGATGAAGTATGCGGAACGGATCTTCAGCCGCCAGGGCTTCATCGATGCGTTGACCCCGTCTGAAAAGGCAATGCGCCGATAGCGTTTTCTCGGGACGCGGCGCACAATCTCTTTGCTCAGCTGCTCGCTCGCGTCCCGACCGATTTCTCTTACCTACAGTAAGTAAACCGAAAACCATGGACCTCCCGTCGACCAAGCCCTACCTTCTACGAGCGATCCATGAATGGTGTTCGGACAATGGTTTTACCCCGTATATTGCGGTGGCCGTTGACGAGCGTACCCGTGTGCCGCGCGAGTTTGTCCGCGACGGGCAAATTGTCTTGAACATCGGGTACGAGGCGACGGGGCACCTGAAGATTGCTAACGACCTCATCACTTTCCAGGCACGATTCGGCGGCGTGGCGCGAGACTTGTCCGTTCCGGTCGGTCGGGTGGTCGCAATCTACGCGAAGGAAAACGGCGCCGGAATGGCGTTTGAAGCTGACGCGGAAAATGCCGAGGAGTCCGGCGCAGTAGACCTTGTCTCCGACTCCGAAGACGACGAAAAGCCCGAACCTCCGCCCTCCGGCGGACGGCCCAAGCTGCAACGCATCAAGTAAGCCCCCTTTCTGTTCGTCGAGAAGATCTAGCACTGCCGGTTCCCTCGCGTTCGATCCCGTCTGGTGTCGGAGTTCAAAGCTCCCGCGACCAGCGAGTTATGCCCTTCCTACCGTAGGGGGCATTTCCCGTACATCGGAGATATCCGGTGAGGAGGTACGTCCCGAATGCCCGGCAGTGAGGCGTACAGAAGGGACGCTTGCACCATCTTGAGGCACCTTGGCCGACTCTTCGCCCCTGCGGTCTCAATAACGCCATGATTCTTGTGTATGGCATACCTGTTGCTCGATACGCGGGAGGAGCGATACGGCATGGTGAAACTCACAAAGTCGGCTTGTTGTTATTGCGGCGTCGGCTGCGGGTTATTGATCGAGAGTGAGGGCGACCGTATTGTCGGCGTACGGGGCGACCCGGAGCATCCGGCAAATCATGGGCGATTGTGTAGCAAAGGCGCATCGCTGCATCTGACCACGGGGCATGAGTATCGCCTGCTTTATCCGGAGCTGAGGAAAACCCGCGGCGAGGGTCGTCAGCGAGTAAGTTGGGATACGGCGCTCGATCATGCGGCTGAGCGTTTCGCCGAAATCGTCCGTGCTCACGGCCCGGATAGTGTCGCTTTCTATGTTTCTGGCCAGTTGCTCACTGAGGATTACTACGTCTTCAACAAACTCGCCAAGGGCCTGATAAGCACGAACAACATCGACACCAACTCACGGCTCTGTATGTCGTCGGCGGTCGCTGGGTATAAACAGACGCTCGGCGCCGACGCGCCGCCATGTTGCTATGACGACATCGGGTTGAGCGAGTGTCTGCTGATCGCGGGGGCCAATCCGGCAATCGCGCATCCCATCGTTTTTCGCCGCATCGAGGATGCGAAAGCCGCCAATCCCAGACTCCGAATCATCGTCGTCGATCCCCGACGCAGCGAAACGGCGGAGATGGCAGATTTGCATTTGGCGCTCAAGCCCGGCTCAGACATCGCCCTGTACAACGCGATGCTGCACGTTTTGATCGCCGAGAACAGGATCAATCGGGCGTACATCGACGCGCACACGGAAGGCTTTGATGAACTAGAAAAGATCGTCGCTGCTTATCCACCTGACATGGCCGCGCGAATGTGCGCGTTAGCCGAAGCGGACATCATCGAAGCGGCCCGGTGGTTTGGCAGCGCCGCAGGCGCACTCTCCCTTTACTGCCAAGGATTGAACCAGTCAGTGCATGGCACTCACAACAACGCGGCGCTGATTCATCTACATCTGGCGACGGGGCAGATCGGGAAGCCTGGAGCCGGGCCGTTCTCGCTGACTGGGCAGCCGAATGCGATGGGCGGCCGCGAAGTGGGCGGTCTCGCCAATCTCCTTTCGGCGCATCGCGATCTCGCCAATCCGACTCACCGCGAGGAAGTGGCGCGCTTTTGGGGTGTTCCTTCCGTTCCTGAAAAACCGGGCAAGACGGCGGTCGAGTTGTTCGCCGCTTTGAAGCGAGGTGAGATCAAAGCCGTGTGGATCGCCTGCACCAACCCCGCCCAATCGCTCCCAGATCAAACAGACGTACGCGCGGCGCTCTCCGCAGCGGAATTCGTCGTTTTACAGGAAGCTTATGCCAACACAGATACGGCGGCCTTTGCCGACCTGATGCTGCCTGCAACCACCTGGGGAGAAAAGGAAGGGACGGTGACCAATTCGGAGCGGCGCATCACGCACATCGCGGCGGCGATCGGTGCGCCGGGAGAGGCGAGGCCGGACTGGGCTGTTGCGGCCGACTTCGCGCTCCGTCTTGGCAAGCGCTTGGAGAATGGCCGTGACGCGACCCGCCTGTTTCCATACGCAACCCCGGAGAGCATTTTCAACGAGCATCGACAACTCACACGCGGTCGGGACCTCGACATTACTGGTCTCAGCTACGATCTGCTCGATACGATTGGCCCGCAGCAGTGGCCGTTCCGCGAAAGACAACAGAGACCCGCGTTGCGTTTGTACGAGGACGGCGTGTTTCAGACGGCAAATGGCCGCGCCCGCTTTGTCCGCGTCGAGCACCGTGGCACAGCGGAAGAACCGGGCAACGCCTATCCTTTGAGTTTGATCTCCGGACGCTTGCGTGACCAATGGCACGGCATGAGTCGAACGGGCACGGTGGCGCGTTTGTTCAATGCGGACGATGAGCCCGTCGTTTCGATGCATGTGTCCGATATGCGGGAACGCGGATTACGGGGAGGCGATCTGATCAGCGTTTTGAGCGCACGGGGCAGTATTGTCGCTCGCGTCAAGCCAAGCAAGGGGCTGCTCCCTGGCCGGGCATGGATGCCGATGCACTGGGGCACTCAGTTCATGAGTAATCCCGGCGTGAACGCGCTCACTAATCCTGCCGCTGATCCCTATTCGTTTCAGCCCGAACTGAAACACGCCGCAGTGACGATCGAGAAAGCTAACCTGCCGTGGCAACTCGTCGTGTTACGCAAAGCCGGGGAAGGCTGTGCGACAGCTCTGTCGCTGCTTGAGCGTGCGCGTTGCGTTCTGCCGCGTTTCGCCTATGCCTCGATCGGGCTTTATGGCCGGGGAGAACCGCTCGTGGTCTTTCGCGCGGCGGCAGAAGACGCGTTGAGTGATGAGCGCTTGAGGGAAATTGACGCTCTCTTCGGCCTCGACGACGAGGCGGCCGCCATCGTCTATTTCGACAACCAGCGAAAGATCAGCAAACGTGCCTTGGCGCCAGATGGAAGGCTGATTGGCGTTCGCCTGGCAGGCGAGACGCTGGCCCAATCCTGGCTGAAGGATGTAATGGCCGACGGTACGCTTGATGCGGCGATGATTCGCTGGGCTATGGCACCTATTGGCAGTCCGCCGAGTCGCTTGCCCGAGCGCAGCCGAGTCGTCTGCAAGTGCGCTGACGTCACGGAAAGGCAGATCAGGAGCGAAGCGGAAGCCGGTGCCGATTTGGGGAGAGTGCAGGAGAATCTGAAATGCGGAACCTTTTGCGGTTCCTGCGTGCCGGAGGTGAAACGGTTGCTCACGAGAGCGGAACCAACGGGATTGGCCGCCTGAGGATTCGAAGATAAATGAATTTCGCACAGTTAATCCGGGAGATTGCACGCGGCAGCGAGGGGGCGACCGACATGCCGTACGAGGAGGCGCAGCTTCTCTATGGCGCAATGCTCGATGGCGGTGTTCCCGATCTCGAACTGGGCGCCGTGGCCATCGCCTTGCGCATGAAGGGCGAATCGGTCGACGAGATGCGCGGTTTCCTTGCCGCCACGAATGAGCGCCTGTTTGGTTTGAAGCGCCCCGCGGGATCGACGCGGCCCGTCGTGCTGCCCTCCTATAACGGCGCTCGCAAAGGGCCCAATCTCACACCGTTGCTGGCACTGCTGTTGCGGCGGTTCCATATTCCGGTCCTCGTGCACGGACTCATTGAAGGTTTCGGTCGTGTGACCACCGCACAGATATTCAGGGAACTCGGCGTCATGCCGGCCAACGGCCTTGCCCAGGCCCAACAGATGCTCGACGACACCGGCCTCGTTTATGTGCCGTTGTCTGTCATTTCCTCCGGATTGAGCGTGCAGTTGGCGTTGCGTAGCCGGCTGGGACTCAGAAACAGCGCACACAGCCTGGTCAAGATGATCGATCCGTTCAAAGGCGAAAGTCTCCTCATAACAGCGGCTACTCATCCCGAGTACATCGATAACATGCGGGAAGTTCTGCGAAGCGTGGGAACGCGTACACTGTTGTCGCGTGCAACCGAAGGGGAGCCTTTCGCTAATCCCAAGCGCCGTCCCCGTATCGAGTACCTGCATGACGGCGAATGCGAGCTGCTATTCGAGGCCGAGCACGATAGCTTGAAGACTCTGCCTCATCTACCGGATGCCAGTGACGCGAAAACGACGGCGGACTGGATCCGCCGCGTCCTGGCCGGAGCGGTTGCCGTGCCGCCGCCCATCGCCAACCAGTTGGCGTGCGCTCTGTACGCTACCGGCTATGCTGATGACTTCAACCAGGCCAAAGCTATCGTCGCCGTCGATGGCTTTGGCCTTGCGCTCGCATAAGCTACCCCGTCCGGGCTTCGGTGATTAATCTCGCCTCCGCTATAATCCGTGCGATTACATAGCGAACGGTTCTCATCTGAGGTGTATTGAGTGGATATTCTGACCTTATTGGCCAATCCCGAATCGTGGGTCGCCTTTTTCACGTTGACGGCCCTGGAATTGGTGCTCGGCATCGACAACATCATCTTCATTTCGATTCTTGTCGACCGACTGCCGCCGCAGAACAGGGAAACGGCACGTAAGCTCGGCCTGTTCTTCGCGATGTTCATGCGTATTGGCTTGCTCCTTCTGCTGTCGTACATCGTCGGTGCCACCAACCCTTTGTTCTCGATTCTTGGCAAGCCGTTCTCGCCGCGTGATCTGGTATTGATCGGCGGCGGTTTGTTCCTTCTCTGGAAGAGTACGCAAGAGATCCATCAACTGCTTGAAGGCGAAGAGGAGCACCGCGAGACGAAGGTCAAGGCTACGTTTTCGGCGATCATCTTTCAGATCATTGTTATCGACCTCGTTTTCTCGCTCGATTCGATCATTACCGCTGTCGGGATGGTTGACACCGTAGTGATCATGATCGCCGCCGTTATTGCTTCGGTGGGGCTGATGATGGTCTTTGCCAGAAGCATCGGACTGTTCGTGTCGGAACATCCGACGGTCAAGATGTTGGCCTTGTCGTTCCTGCTTGTCGTGGGTGTGGCCTTGGTGGCGGACGGGCTCGGACATCACGTGCCGAAGGGTTACATCTACTTTGCAATGGCGTTTTCGCTCGCTGTCGAGATGCTCAATCTGCGCATGCGCAAGAAGCGGGCTCAACCCGTGCATCTGCGTGAACGTTATGGCGACGGGGATTCGGACTAACCTCATGCCATTCACTGACGCGTCTGACGCTTGATGGATATCGTCCTCCTCGTTCTTCTGATCCTGCTGAACGGTGTCCTCGCGATGTCGGAGATCGCCGTGGTGTCTTCGCGGCGTGCGCGTTTGCAGAAGCTTGCCGATGATGGAAGCCCGGGGGCCGAATCGGCATTGGCGCTGAACAACGAGCCCTCCGCTTTTCTTTCAACCGTTCAAGTGGGGATTACGACGGTTGGTATCTTGAGCGGTGCGATCGGTGAGAATGCCTTGGCCGATCCTCTAACCCAATGGCTGTCGGGCGTGGCCTTGTTGGCGCCGTACGCTCGCGGCCTGGCGTTGACAGTCGTCGTGGTGGCCCTGACCTATTTTTCGGTGGTCGTGGGCGAGCTTGTGCCGAAACGGCTGGGCCTCCTGGCTCCCGAGACTATCGCCTCGCTGATCGCGACACCGATGAATATGCTGGCGCGCGTGACGCGGCCGCTCGTCTGGTTGCTCTCCAGTTCCTCCAGCCTCGTTCTGCAGCTTATCGGTGCCCGCCGTCGGGAAGAGCCGCCGGTGACCGACGACGAAATCAACGTCCTCATGGAGCAGGGCGCCGAAGCCGGTGTTTTCCACGAAAGCGAACAGGCGATCGTGTCGAACGTGCTGCGCCTCGACGAGCAGCGCATCGGCGCCATCATGACGCACCGCAACGACATTTACGTTCTCGATCTTGATAGCCCTGACGAGGAAATTCGCACCTGCCTCGCAGAGAGCCCCTTCACGCGGATCGTCGTGTGCCGTGACGGCCTTGACCACATTGTCGGAATTCTGCGCACAGCGGACCTGCTCAAAGCGGCCTTGGCCGGCGAAAAACTTGATGTCCTCCAATACCTTCGGCCGCCACTCTACGTGCCGGAAGGCGTGACGACCACGCACCTCCTTGAAAGCTTCCGCAAGCATCACCAGCAGTGTGCCTTGATCGTAGACGAATATGGGGAATTGCAGGGGCTTGTCACGTTGACCGACGTGCTGACGTCGATCGTCGGTGATCTGCCCTCATCGGATACGACCGAGGAACTGGACATCGCCGAACGTGCCGATGGGTCCTGGCTGGTAGACGGCGGTGTGAGCATCGAACGCCTCAAATCGGTGGCCGATATTGACGAGGACCTGCCGGGTGAGGACGACAATGCGTTCAATACGCTCGGCGGCCTGATGATGTACGTTCTCGGGCGGATTCCTTCGGTGACCGATAGTTTCGAGACACCTGGATACCGCTTCGAAGTCATCGACATGGACAAGAACCGGGTCGACAAGGTGCTGGTCGAGAGGCGACGCGATTCCGCAGCTTTGGTGGCGGAACGGGAGTCGTAGCCGTCGGGCGCGGCATGCTGGAATCCCACATCTCGGACATTTCGCGCGTCATTCAGCTGGCGGTGGCGCCCGTCTTCCTGCTCACTGCGATCGCCACGATGATCAATGCGATGAACGCGCGTTTAGGGCGCATCGTTGATCGCAGACGCCTCCTCGAGGATCGTTTGCTGAACGGAGGGAAGGCGCCGCGTGATGAGCTCAAGCAGGAATTGCGCGGATTGGTCAGGCGCATCCACCTCGTCTATTTCGGGATCCTGTTTGCGGTATTGGCTGCGTTGTTGGTTTGCCTCGTGGTGGCGGGCGCGTTCATTGGCGCGCTCATCGCGGTCGACCTGTCGAAAGCGGTCGCCGTTCTCTTCATCCTTGCCATGTGCTCGATGATCGGCTCGCTCGGAATGTTCCTTCGCGAGGTCTACTTAGGCGTCAGTGCTGGCCTGAACATCAGCCGATTCTAACGTACGTCCCCCACTGACCGGCCTGTGTGTGAAGTGCGACACAGATCACAGAGATTTCGTGCCGACGTTTCATTTTTCGGTAACCGTGTCGTGCTTTCCCGGGCTAAAATCCCCACTTTTTCCGGGTGGGGAAAACCATGCTTGAACGTTATTTCAAACTATCAGAGCACGGAACAACCGTGCGCACCGAAGTCATGGCAGGAATCACGACCTTCCTCACCATGGCTTACATTATTTTCGTCAATCCGGACATCCTTTCGGCAGCGGGCATGCCAAAGGACTCCGTGTTTGTTGCCACGTGCGTGGCAGCGGCGCTCGGCTCCGCGATCATGGGGTTCTACGCCAATTATCCGATCGCGTTGGCCCCTGGAATGGGATTGAACGCCTACTTCGCATTTGCCGTCGTGAAGGGAATGGGATTTACGTGGCAAGCTGCCTTGGGCGCGGTCTTTATTTCCGGCGTCTTGTTCATCATTGTCAGCCTGTTCCGGGTGCGGGAAGCCATTGTTAATGCGATACCGCGGTCGCTGAAATTTGCCATTTCCGCCGGTATCGGGCTCTTTCTTGCGCTCATTGGGCTGAAGAACGCTGGAATCATCGCCGGGAATCCGGCCACATTGCTGACGCTCGGCGACCTGCATAGCCCCGGTACCCTGCTTGCGGTGGCCGGTTTCATCCTCATCGTTGCGCTCGAACAAAGAAAAGTGCCAGGTGCCATCATTATCGGCATCCTCTCCGTGACCGTTATTTCCGTGCTTGCCGGTCTGACCCCGTTTGGCGGCGTCATTGCACCGCCCCCTTCGATTGCTCCGACGTTCCTGCAGATGGATATTGGCGCCGCCTTGAACGCCGGCTTGTTGACCGTCGTGCTTACCTTCTTCATGGTCGAGTTGTTCGATGCCTCGGGTACCTTGATCGGCGTTTGCCACCGGGCAGGTCTGTTGGATGCAGACGGCAAATTGCCGCGCTTGAAAAAAGCGCTGCTTGCGGACTCGGGTGCGATCGTTGCGGGCTCGCTGCTTGGAACGTCGTCGACCACGGCGTATATCGAATCCGCCGCCGGAACCTCGGTCGGGGGACGTACCGGGCTAACGGCCGTGGTCGTTGCTGCGTTGTTCCTGGCGGCGCTGGTTTTTGCGCCGCTCGCCGGAACGGTGCCGGCTTTCGCGACGGCACCCGCCCTTTGCTACGTGGCGGTGCTCATGATCCGTGGCCTTTCCGAAATCGACTGGGATGATCTGACCGAAGCGGCTCCCGCTGTCGTCACCGCGATAAGCATGCCGTTCACCTTCTCGATTGCCCACGGCATTGCCTTTGGTTTCATTACCTACGCGGCGACCAAACTGATTGCCGGTCGCACCCGTGACCTGTCGCCAATGGTTGCCGTCATCGCCGTGATTTTCGTCTTCAAGTTTGCTTTCCTGTAACGCCAATGGACACCGGGTACTTCTACGACCGCATACGCACTGTCCCCGATTGGCCCGAACCCGGTGTCCAGTTTCGTGACATCACGCCTCTTCTGCGTGACGGCGAGGCCTTCGCCGAGTTGATTGAGGCTTTTGCCGGACGCTACGCGACGGCTCACATCGATGCCGTCGCGGGAATAGATGCGCGCGGATTCATCGTGGGCGCCGCCCTGGCTTACCGGCTGCGCTGCGGTTTCATCCCCGTGCGCAAGGCGGGGAAGCTGCCCTTCGATACGGTGTGTGAGTCGTATTCGCTTGAATACGGGCAGTCCACCGTCGAGGTGCATACGGACGCCGCCGATCCGGGCGATCACGTGCTCGTCGTCGATGATCTCATCGCGACCGGCGGCACTATCCTCGCGGCCGCCAAGCTGATGCAACGTCTCGGCGCAAAGATCGTCGAGACCGCGGTGATCATCGATCTTCCGGCTCTCGGCGGTTCCGCCCGTTTGAAAGATGCAGGTATCGCCGGCTTCGCTCTTCTCACGTACTGATCCGCGACCTGTTGCCACTTCTCAGACCCGGCCGCAAGCCGGGTTTTTTGTTTGCCTTTCATCACGTTAGGTTGCGCCTAGGGTCGTTTATCGGCCCTAGGTCTTGCTGCGTGAATTACAATTGATGTTATGTATACAGACTTTCTGTGTTGATATGTACAAAAAATATTGGCTGTATTTTGTCTTTATGAGCATGAATGATGTATTTTTAACTTTCCTTTGACATAAATAGTTCACATATATTGGATTGAAATGTATATAGTATGAGGATAGTTTAGTCGGGCGGCATCGGCAATTGGCAGCCAGCTACCATCTCCGAGGCCGTGGTCACAATCAGAATACCAACAGCAAGTGATCGGTATTCGTACTCGGGAGAAAACAGATGGAACCGATGCCTCTTTTGGGCAAAGTAGCGCGACGTTCTCTATTCGCAGGGCTAATGCTCGCCAGTTCGATCGGCTTTTCGGTTGCGCATGCAGCCATCGTGAGTTTTAACGCGGGAGGCACAGGCCTGTCCGGTGCAGTACCGGCAACTTCGGCGATCAGCGTCCATGGATCAGGGTTCGCGATGAGCCAGTTCAACCCAGCCACTCCGGCGATTCTCAGCTTCACGGAACTGGGCGCCTATCAGTTGACGCAGCCGGATGGCGTGTCACCGATCGGTGTACGCGACGTTACTCTGACGTATTCCGTATCGGGTACGCTTAACGCTCTGACCGGAGCGCTTGCATTCACGTCGGGATTGTTCAGCCTTTACTCCGACTCCATATTCAATTTCGGTTCGGCGAGTTCGAACCCAGGCGTCATGTTTGGAGCGAACGACGGGACGCTTATTGCGTCCTTCCTGATTACATCCGGGTTTGGCTCAGCGAGTGGAACCGCACACATGAACGGCGCGGCGGTTGCCGGCAGCATTCTTCCCGGTTATTTCTTCTCGACCGGCGGGGAAGATCTCAGCCAGTCGGGCGATCTGAGTTTTGCGGTCGATATCGACAACATGATCGATTTCTCCCCGTCCCCGACCGTCGTCTCCGAGATTGTCTGCAAGGCCGCGGGCTTCATTGGCCCAGGATGCGATGGTACTCCGTACGCTAATTCGCCCTATTACTTTGTCGTAACCGATGGAGGAAAGGCGACGTTATCCACCACCGTACCCGAGCCTGGTACTCTCATGCTGGGTGTTCTCGGTATGGCAGCAATTGGCGTGGTTCGGCGTCGAAAAGTGTTCGGAGGTTAAGGGGAGGCGTCACTGCCCGTGGTGAGCCATCATGCTGTTGTTATTTTTCACCAATGATTGGTTGCGGCAAAAACCATTTTATATGTGTGGATAATCAATAAATTAGCGTTTTTTACCGCGCCTTGATGCACCATTGCTGCTTTCGGTCGGCGCACGATGCCCCCGCATGGTGCGCCGATTTGCTTGATATTCACTCTGTGTTCTCCAAAACCTCTTAACGAATCAATGCCCTAAAGCTCCTGGCACAGTGATTGCGCAAAGGCATCGGACACGATGTTCTCTTGCGGAGTCATGGACATGAGCAAACCCAGGCTGGTGATGGTCGGTAACGGAATGGCGGGTGTGCGCACACTCGAAGAGTTGCTGAAGATCGCCCCCAACCTTTATGACGTCACTGTGTTCGGTGCTGAACCGCATCCGAATTACAACCGCATACTTCTCTCTCCGGTTCTGGCCGGAGAAATGACGATCCGGGACATTATCCTCAACGACCATGACTGGTATGAGGGTAATGGCATCCGGCTCCATTTGGGCAATGCTGTCACACGTATCGACCGGGTGCAGCGCCGCGTGATCGCGACGGACGGTACTGAAGCGCCTTACGACAGACTGCTACTGGCGACCGGCTCGAACCCGTTCATTTTGCCCATCCCCGGGAATGATCTTCCGGGCGTCATCTCGTACCGGGACATCAAAGATACTGACGAGATGATCGAGACGGCGAAGCGTTACCGACACGCTGTCGTGATCGGGGGAGGATTGCTTGGGCTCGAAGCAGCGAACGGCCTCAGGTTGCGCGGTATGGACGTGACCGTCGTTCATGTTGCGCCATGGCTCCTTGAACGCCAGTTGGACGAGACGGCGGGCAAGATGCTGCAGAAGTCGCTTGAGGACCGCGGGCTCAAGTTCCTCCTGCAGAAACAGACTGAGATGTTGATCGCCGGCGAAAGCGGGCGAGTCGCGGCCGTCCGTTTCAAGGATGGCATGCAAATAGCGGCCGACCTCGTCGTCATGGCGGTGGGGATTCGGCCCAATACCGCCTTGGCTGAAGCGGCCGGTATCTACTGCAACCGGGGCATCGTCGTGAATGACACGATGCAGACCTACGACCCGAAAGTCTATGCCGTGGGTGAATGCGTCGCGCACCGCGGCACGGTATACGGCCTCGTCGCGCCTTTGTTCGAGCAGGGTAAGGTCGCAGCCAACCATCTCGCCAACTTCGGCATCGGACGCTATGCAGGATCGGTAACGTCAACCAAGCTCAAGGTGACCGGCATCGACCTGTTCTCCGCTGGCAACTTTACGGGCGGATCGGACACCGAGGAAATCGTTCTCAACGACGCGGCGGGCGGCGTGTACAAAAAGCTGGTGATCAAAGACAACAAGCTCGTCGGCGGCGTGTTATACGGCGATACTGCCGATGGCCCGTGGTACTTCCAGCTCCTGCGTGATGGCCAGGACATCCACGAGATCCGTGATCACCTCCTGTTCGGTCAGGCGCACGTCGGTGACGTCGGTCACCAAGGCCACAGCAAGGCGGCGGCGATGGCCGACGGCGCGGAGGTCTGTGGTTGCAACGGCGTGAGCAAGGGAACCATCGTCAAGGCGATCAAGGAGCACGGGCTTTTCACGCTCGATGGAATCCGAAAATATACCAAGGCCTCGTCTTCGTGCGGATCGTGCACGGGGCTCTGCGAACAGATCTTGTCGGCGACGATCGGTGGCGCCTATACGCCGGCCGCGTCGAACAAGAAACCCGTCTGCGCGTGTACGGACCACTCGCACCAGGAAGTCCGCGACACGATCCGCGAGCATCGTCTGGTACGCATCGCCGACATCATGCATTTCATGGAGTGGAAGACGCCTGACGGCTGTGATAAATGCAGACCGGCCCTCAACTACTACCTGATCTCCACTTGGCCAAAGGAAGCCAAGGACGACCCGCGCTCGCGCCTGATCAACGAGCGCGCGCATGCCAACATCCAGAAAGACGGGACCTATTCCGTCGTTCCCCGGATGTGGGGCGGGCTGACGACGCCCGACGAACTGCGGCGAATTGCCGACGTTGCCGAGAAATACCAGGTGCCGACGATCAAGGTTACCGGCGGGCAGCGCATCGATCTCCTCGGCATCAAGAAGAAAGACCTCATCGACGTCTGGCGGGATCTGGACATGCCTTCCGGCCACGCCTACGGCAAATCGATCCGGACCGTGAAGACCTGCGTCGGACTGGAGCACTGCCGTTTCGGAACGCAACTCGCGATGAGCATGGGCGTCAAGCTCGAAAAGATGCTTTTCGACATGTACGCGCCGCACAAGGTCAAACTCGCCGTCTCGGGATGCCCGCGCAATTGCGCGGAAGCCGGGATCAAGGATGTCGGCGTCATCGGCGTCGATTCCGGTTATGAAATCTATGTCGGCGGCAATGGGGGCATCAAGACGGAGGTGGCGCAATTCTTCGCCAAGGTGAAGAACGACGAGGAGGTCATGGAGTACACGGGAGCCTTCCTGCAGCTTTATCGTGAAGAAGGTTTCTACCTTGAGCGTACCTGTCACTACCTTGCTCGCGTCGGACTCGATTACGCGAAGAGCAAGGTCGTCGAAGACGAGGAGAACCGGAAGGCGCTGCATGGGCGCCTGCTCGATGCACTCAAGGATGCAAAGGATCCTTGGAAGGAGCGGATCGCCGGCGTCGAACGGCAGGAATACGAACCGTTGTCCGTCTAGTGCGACCCTACAGGAGATCAAATGGCTGAATGGAAAATGATTTGCCGGGTCGAGGATGTTCCGCGGCTCGGATCGCGCGTCGTCAAATCGGCGGCCGGGGACATCGCGGTTTTCCGCACTTCGACCGATGAAGTGTTCGCCTTGCGCGACGCCTGCCCGCACAAGGGTGGCCCGTTGTCGCAGGGACTGGTGCACGGAACGCAGGTCACATGCCCGCTGCATGGGTGGAGGTTGCACCTGGATTCGGGTGAGGCTGTCGCTCCGGATGTTGGCTGTGCTCGCCGCTATTCCTCGAAGGTCGAGGGTGGGGCGGTTTTTCTCGAAATCTGATCTCGATCCGGAGGAATCATGGCCGCTGACAAATCGTTCTGGAGAGCCGGTCACCGACCGACCTTGCTCGCCGCTTTCCTGTATTTCGACCTGGCGTTCATGATCTGGGTCATGCTTGGGCCTCTGGGCGTGCAGATCGCCAAGGACCTCGGGCTCACTCACGCGCAAAAGGGGCTGATGGTCGCTACGCCGGTGCTTTCCGGGGCGGTACTTCGACTCGTCATGGGTGTTCTCGTCGATCACCTGAAGCCGAAGACGGCTGGCGCCATCGGGCAGATTGTCGTCATTCTCAGCCTCGCTGTAGCCTGGCTGTTCGGAATTCATTCGTACGAGCAGACGCTTATTCTCGGAATCTTCCTTGGCGTCGCTGGCGCTTCATTCGCCGCCGCTCTGCCGCTCGCTTCGCGCTGGTATCCGCCTGAACACCAAGGAACCGCGCTTGGGATCGCAGGGGCTGGCAACTCGGGTACGGCGATCGCCGCGCTCGTGGCGCCGAGTTTGGCCGCTGCGTTTGGTTGGATAAACGTGTTTGGCCTCGCGTTGGTCCCGCTGGTCGTCGTCTTCGTCCTTTATATGGCGATGGCGAAAGACGCGCCGGAATGCCCAGCACCTAAATCGCTCGCCGAGTACCTGAAGGTGTTGCGGGACAAGGATGCCTGGTGGTTCATGTTCTTCTACTCGGTTACTTTCGGCGGTTTCGTCGGCCTCGCCTCGTCGCTGACCATCTACTTCAACACGCAGTATGGGCTTGATGCGCAGATGGCAGGCTTCTTTACGGCGGCGTGCGTCATGGCGGGTTCGATGGTGCGCCCGCTTGGCGGCAATGTCGCTGACCGCATCGGCGGCATCAAAAGCCTCTCGGCAATGTACGTGATTGCGGCGGCGTTCCTCGCCATGGTGAGTTCGGGCTTGCCTCATGCGTGGATGGCCCTCGTGGGTTTCGTGTGTGCGATGCTCGCCCTGGGGATGGGTAACGGCGCGGTGTTTCAGCTTGTGCCGCAACGCTTCCGCAAGGAGATTGGCGTTATGACCGGACTCGTCGGCATGGCGGGTGGTATAGGTGGTTTCTACTTGGCGTCTTCTCTCGGCTATGCCAAGGAAATGACCGGAAGCTATCGTCTGGGGTTCCTGATCTTTGCCGGCCTGGCGGTACTCGCCCTGATCGGGTTGAGCAGCGTCAAATACCGTTGGCGAACCACTTGGGGCGCCGCCCACCTGACGACGGCGAAAATCTGACCTCGGGAGACGCGGCGGTTGTTTTCCGCGCATGCCTCGTGCTTAACTCGGGTTTTCATCCAATCGCGCGTCGGTCATGCCACTTACCGTCACTCTCGGGCATTCATCGCTTACCGGTCCTCGCGAAGGCAATGAAGATTTCTGCGGGGCGGTTACACCGGAGGGAGCGGACCTTGAGAACAAGGGACTGATCGCCGCCATTGCCGACGGTGTCGGTGGCCACAGCGGAGGGCGGGAGGCTGCCGAATATGCGGTACGCGGGCTTCTGGCGGATTATTACGCGACTCCGGATACCTGGAGCATCCCGCGTTCTCTCGACAAGGTCCTCGCCGCGCTGAACCAATGGATCATCGCCGAAGGCGGGCGTGATTCAGCGCTCGCTGGCATGGCGACGACACTTACAGGGCTCGTGCTGCGCGGCCGGAGGTATGTTTGCGTCCATATCGGGGACACACGCTTGTATCTGTTGCGTGACGGAGCGCTTACCCGGCTTACTCACGACCACACATGGGATCTGCCGGAGTTACAGAACGTCCTTGCGCGTGCCATCGGCATGGATCGGCGCATCGAGTTCGATTTCTCCGACGGTGAACTGGCGCCAAGCGATACGTTTCTCCTGTGTTCCGATGGCGTGTGGGGGCCGCTCGGCGAGGAACGCTTACGGGAAGTGCTGCTCGCGCAACCCGACCCCCAGACGGCGGCCGCTGCCCTGGCCAGCCTCGCGCTGGCGACTGGCGGTCATGACAACGCGACCGCCCTCATTTTGCGTGTGGAGTCGTTGCCGGAGATCCATTTCCGCGATTCGCTCGAAGGTGCCGCCCGTTTGCCGGTTCCCCCGTTATTGCGACCGGGACAAGTTTTCGATGGCTGGTGCGTCGACGAGATTCTTCATGACTCCCGGACGACGCGGCTTTACCGCGTGACCGACGTCGACTCGGGACAGCGGCTGGTAATGAAGACCTTGAGGCCGGAACTTGCCGACGATGTCGACGAAATCAGGGCGTTGCTGATGGAAGAGTGGCGCGCGCGGCGTGTCGTTTCGCCATACTTCGCCCAGGTGGTGCCTGCCGAGCGGCGCAGCGCCCTCTACTATTTGCAGACATGGCATAAGGGGGCGACACTCCAAGTTCTTCTTGACGCCGGGATGCACTTCGGCGTCGGCGACGTCGTCCAGCACGGGATCGCTCTTTTGCGGGGTCTTGCGGTCCTCCATCGCCTCGACATTGCGCACCGCGATATCAAACCAGCGAACATTCTGGTGGGGCAGGATGGGCTTCTGCGCATCCTTGACCTTGGCGTGGCCGTGAGTCGTTCCGAGGAGGACGGAGGAAAAAGCGTGGTTACGGGGGTTCCCGGAACGCCAAGCTACATGGCGCCGGAGCTCCTCTCCGGTGCGCCATCCTCGACAGCACATGACCTCTATGCCGCCGGCGTGACTCTCTACCACGTGCTCACGCGCAAGTATCCTTACGGCGAGATCGAGCCGTTCCAGCACCCGAAGTTCGGCGAACCCATCGCACCTACGCGTTACCGTCCGGAAATTCCCGGCTGGCTCGAAAACATTTTGCTCAAAGCCGTGTCGAAGAATCCAGCGTGGCGTTTTGAGACGGCCGAGGAGTTTCTTTTGGCGCTAGAGCGCGGCGCCCGGCACCCGGTCGAGCGTCAGCCGCGGACTCCAATCGCCCTTCGCGACCCAGTCCGTACGTGGCGGGTGGTTGCCGCCGTTTCCTTCGTATTGAACCTACTGTTGCTTTTGTATGTGAGCCGATGACCGAGATCAAAACCCGAACGGCATTGATTCTCTTCGCGCATGGGGCCAGAGATCCCGGGTGGGCCGCTCCTCTATCGAGGGTACGCGAAGCGGTCCGAGGGGTTGAACCGGAGCAACGCATCGAGATCGCCTTTCTCGAACTCATGCCGACGACATTGCGCGAGTGCGCGACGGACTTGATCGATGAGGGCTTCGAACGGATTGTGGTGGTACCGATGTTCATCGCACAGGGCGGGCACTTGAAACGCGATGTACCGAAGCTGCTCGACGAGTTGCGGGCGCTGCATCCGCATACGAAGTTCGACCTTGCCGGACCGATTGGAGAAACCGAATCGGTCATCCTGGCAATGGCTAGGCACATCGCCACCCTGACAAAGAACTGAGTGCCGATCGGTCAGATGACCAAGCGATTCTTTACGAGCTTTCCCGCCGATTTAAGCCCAGGCAGCGTCGGCAGAAGGTTGAGGCCGGTGTCCTGACGCAATTGTTCGGCGCGCACTCGCAAGTCCTCAATCGAAATGTCGACCGGATTGCCTCCTGTTGCGAAGGCAATGGAGTTCCCGCTGTTGCATGACGGGAATACCAGCGAGCGGCCGTCGAAGGCGGACGCGATGCGCTCCGCGCTTTCCTGAAATCCCCGGCTTCGCCCGAGCAGATTGACGGCGAGCAGGCCATCGTCACTGAGCCGGGCACGGCACGCCTGGTAGAAGGGATGCGTATCGAGGACGCCTGCACGGCCGTCCTTGTCGAAACCATCGACGAGGATGGCGTCGAACTTCTCGCCATCCTGCAGCATGTATTCGGCACCATCCCCGATGATCACATTCAAGCGCGTCGCGTCTGACGGCAGCTTGAAATGCAGGCGGGCGACGATTTCAACCTGCGGATCGATTTCGATCGCGGTGATCCGCGTTGCTGGATAGTTGTGGTAGATGAACTTTGCCAGCGATCCCGCGCCAAGCCCGATGAGAAGCGCTTTCCGTGGCCACGGAGAATCACGCAGCAGCAGGCCGGCCATCATCTCGCGTGTGTAGGAAAGCTCGAGGGCGTTCGGGCGGGCGACGCGCATGGCGCCCTGGATCCAATCGACGCTGAAATGCAGATAGCGGACGCCCGCTTGTTCGCTGACCTGGATGGTATTGTTCGACATCGCATGCACTACGTGCTGAAAACAAGGATGGAATCTTAGCGTCTTGGGCAAGAGGGGGAAAGCCGGGCGTGCCACCAAGGAGCGGATCTGGCGTGTTCGCGACGGCCCCGATGCTCGGTGCGTCGAAGCGCTGGGACTACAGTACACTACACAGGGGAATCCTTTGGCCGCCGGCTCGTCTGCGGCTGCTTTTTCAACGTGTCTTACTTGGCCCGGCCGCATGAACTCTTCCAGTCGCTCAGCAAACAACCCGGACGCCACTCCATTTGCCACGCTGACTCCGGATTCGATGCTCGACGCGTTGGAAAGCGTCGGCCTCCGTCCGGACGGGCGGCTTCTCGCGCTTAACAGCTACGAGAATCGCGTCTACCAAGTATTCATGGAAGAGGGCGCGCCGCTCGTCGCTAAGTTCTACCGGGCGGGCCGCTGGTCGGACGCGGCCATCCTCGAGGAACATTGTTTTACCGCCGAGCTTGCTGAGCGCGAGCTGCCGGTCGTAGCCCCGAAAGCCATCGCGGGGAAAACGCTCCACACGTTCGGCGATCTGCGTTTTGCCGTTTTCCCGCGGCAAGGTGGGCGAGCGCCTGAATTCGACAGCGGCGGCACGCTGGCGTGGATGGGGCGATTCATCGCACGCATTCACCTCGTCGGCGCCACACGACCATTTTTGGCTCGACCAAGGCTGGACATCCGTACATTTGGCGAGGAGCCGAGAGACCTCCTGAGGTGCGGCCGGTTCTTGCCGCCCGACCTTGAAGACGTTTACTTCGGCGTTGTTGACCAGGCGCTGGACGGCGTACGCCAGTGTTTCAGTCGCGCCGGCGAGTACGCCGCTTTGCGTTTGCACGGCGACTGTCACGTGGGCAACGTGTTATGGCTTGAGGGCGGCGGACCGTGTTTCGTCGACTTCGACGATGCGCGCATGGGTCCCGCAATTCAGGATTTGTGGATGCTGCTTTCGGGAAGCCGCGAGGAGCAATCGCGACAATTGAGCGAGGTGCTTTCAGGTTACGAGGACTTTCGCGAATTCGACCGCCGCGAGTTGCTGCTCGTGGAAGCACTGCGTACGCTGCGTCTCATTCACTATGCAGGCTGGCTGGCGCGGCGCTGGGACGACCCGGCGTTCCCGGCCGCATTCCCGTGGTTCGATACGCCGCGCTATTGGCAAGATCGCATCCTTGAGCTGCGGGAGCAGATCGCACTGATGGACGAGCCGCCGCTTCACGTCTGACTTGCGAAGCTCCGCCGGGGCGAGTTGCCCCGGTGGTTTCTCTACCTTACCTGGTCGACCAGCGCAGCGTGGCGCGCCGATGAACAGCCATCGGAACCACGCCGTATTCGGCATCGGAGTAGTTGTCGAGAATGTTGCAGGCGGCAATCTGAAGCTGCCGCTGCTCGATGCGCGCGCGGCGGGCGGCGACAAGTTCGTGGCGTTCGGCGATCGGTGCGCCCGGGCGGGGAACACGTTTGCCGGCGAGGAAGAAGTCCATGTCGAGCAGATCGAGGCGCTTCTCGCTCAACCGCGCCCACAACACGTCGCCATTCATGAGGGCGCCAATGCCGCCGCCGGCATAGGCCTCGGGGACGGTGTGACCGATGCAGGCACCCTTGGTGACCCCTGAGTAGCGTCCGTCGGTCATCAGAATCGATGACTTCTCGATGAGACCATGGTGACGCAGGCTTTGGCTCGGAGCGAACATTTCCGGCATGCCGAACGCTTTCGGCCCTTGCCCGGCGATCACGAAAGCGAAGGCCAGCGTGCCGTCGTTGATCATCGACAAGGCATCGTCCGCTTTGCCGTCTGTACGTCCGCCATTGACGCGCGCGAACGCGGCAAGCAATTGCGGCGTCAGCTCCGGCATGCGGGCGAGCGTTTCCGCCAGCCCCGTCGAGCGGAGTTCCTCGTTGCACTCGGCTTCGTTCTCGTAATACCGAACGAGAAACACGCGTCCATCGAAACGTCGATACATGTCCGTTGCCATCCCGGCCACTTTCAGGGTGCACGACGAGAAGAAATTGCCGCGCATGATGTCGGTGCCCGAAATATCGCGAATGGGCTTAATGCGGATGACGGATTTCTCCTGCGGCAACTTTGGAGAAACGGCGTAGTCGAGTGCCGCGATCCTTTCCCGCCAAGTCTTGCCGGCGACTGTCGGCGCGTCCCAGTCCATTGGCACCTCCAGATCACCGAGCACTTTGTAGAGGCTGGCGATGCCGTGATGCAACCCAGCCTGCGCCTGCTGCGCGAGCACGAACGTATCGCGATTCTCGGTCAAGCTATGAGCGAAGACGTCGGGTACTGCATGCGCATCGCGGATCCGTTCGTAGTCGAACAACGAGACATCAAAACCGGCGTAGCGCATGACAGCCGGCATGTGCAGCATGAGGTTGCTTGAGCTGCCCGTCGCGTTGTGTACCCGGATGGCGTTCGCGTAATTGCGCCCGAGAATTTCACACACCGAGTACTCGGGTTTGTTGATGAGGCGGAAAAGTTGGTCGACATTGCGTGCCACAACAGCGGTCGGTGCTTCGTCCACGAGCAACTCCGACTCAGGTGGCACGAAGCCGAGCGCGGAGACGAGCGTACGCGACGAGTTACCGCTGCCGTTGAAGGCGCAAATGCCGCCCTTGTCGTCGCATGTCGCGGCAGCGAGTTCGTTGAGTATCGTCTCAGCGGCCGCTTGCTCGATCAGCCTGTGCTCGACGGCACGGTCCAGATGACCGAGGAAAGCTTCGCCCGACGAGCACTGCAGAATGTAGCGGCAATTTTCCTCGATATCGTCGGCGAGTTGTGTGTCGCCGGCCGCGCGGGCCGCCTCCTGGATTTCGCGCAGCTTCCGGCGCGTCTCCGGCGGGATCGTACCGCCGCGCATGACATGAGCGGGTACGAAAACGGCCCATACGGGCGCTGTTCCGCGTTCTGGATGGCGTCGGGCCCGGTCGGTGGCGGCAAGGCCCGAGAGGATGCCGGTCGGCGTCTTGTCGCAGCCGGAAATGACGTAGGCGGCGTGGTAGCTGTGGCCTTCGAAGTTGATATTGATCGCCATCGCTGTGTGATTGCGCGAAGCGAGCGAATAGCTTTGCCCGATATTGCTCTGTGCCGTGCCGTCGCAGATGACCGGAATCCCGAATGTGAAGGGCACACCGCCGTTCTGCCAGATTCTTGCCGCGGCGCGCAGTGCATGTTCGTAATCGAAGAGGTGCGCGGGATGGTCCGCCGAGCCTTGAATGATGCAGATGCGAGGACGGTTCGCAGCTAGCCGCTCGACGATCGCATGCTGGGAATAATCGCCCAAGCCGGCAAAGTCCAGCTCGCCTTGCAACAACGCGTCGGCGCGCTTCAACAGCGCTTGCACTGTGACAGGTTCGTTGGAAAGCCCTTGGATGCACTCCCGATAGGGATTGAAGCGTTCGATGACGAGGAGGCGGGCGAACTCTGGATTGATCGGGGCCTTGCTGGGAATGTTCATGAGGGGTCCGTGGGAAAACGACACGCCGCGAAAGCAGCCAAGCGAGTTATAAATCTGCACGTGTTGTGCTTGTAATACAGCCAATGAACAATTGTACTACAATCTCGTTGACACTATCCCATTTTGGTGAGACGCTGACCAAAAAATGGTAGTAACGCGAGCGGAAATGCCACGGATTTGAGTCGCGATTTGCTCTGGTACGCCAAGGCAAGCCGGAGCTTCATATAACGAAAGAGGGAAACATGAGCACTGGATTGAAGATTCTGCAAAGTGGGGCGCTGGATTTTGTTTCTGTCGGCGCTTTGATACATCGACTCGACACCGGCACCGTGCCGTTTCGCAAGGCAGCCGAATGCAAGATTCACGTGAGCGGTGGCGAATTCAATTGTGCGGCTAACCTCGCGGATTGCTTCGGGATGAAGACCGGCATCGTTACCGCGATGGTGGATTATCCGGTCGGCGAGCTCATCGCCAACAGCGTTCGTGCCATGGGCGTCAAACCTTTTTACAAGCACTTCAAGCACAACGGCGTTAATGGGCCGAATATGGCGACCGTTTACAGCGATCGCGGGCAGGGTGTCCGTCCTCCCGTCGTGTTCTACAACCGTGCCAACGAAGCCGGTGCGATGCTCAAGGCGGGCGATTTCGACTGGAAGACCATCTTTGCCGGCGGTGTGCGCTGGTTCCACAGCGGCGGGATATTTGCCGCGCTCTCAGAGACGACCTCCGACGTGATTCTCGAGGGTATGCAAGCGGCGAAAGCGGCCGGTGCTGTGGTGTCGTTCGACCTCAATTACCGCGCCAAGCTGTGGAATGTCGCAGGCGGCGAGAAGCGCGCTGTCCAGGTTCTCGACCGCATTCTCAAGCATGTGGATGTGCTCGTCGGTAACGAGGAGGACCTGCAGAAGAGCCTCGGCATCCCCGGGCCGGAGGTTGCCGCAAAGTCGAAACTCGACCCGAGTGCGTTTTTCGGCATGATCGACTCAGTCATCGAGCGGCACCCGCAGATCAAGGTCGTCGCTACGACATTGCGTGACGTCCATTCAACCAACCGGCACAGCTGGAGCGCCGTAGCGTGGGTCAATGGAAAAACGTATGCCGCTCCCACGGCCGAGCTCGACGTGTATGACCGAATCGGCGGGGGCGACGGATTTGCCGCCGGATTTTTTTATGGTCTGCTTACCAACGAGTCGCCGGAAGATGCGTTGCGACTAGGTTGGGCCCACGGTGCCCTGCTTACGACTTATCCAGGCGATGTAACGATGGCGACGGTCGAAGAAGTAAGGAGTTTTGCCAAGGGCGGATCGGCACGCGTCCAGCGCTAAACAGGTAGGTACCTCAGCGCGATTATTGCCTCGGCAAGCTATGTGAACGCGTTGCCTTGCGTCGCGCTAACCAGGAAAGGACACTCCTGCGTTCAGCCGTTCCAGTTCTCGCTGGAACGGCTTTTTTTTTTGCTCTACCGCTAGGCTCCGCTGTGCAGGCAGATAGTTCCGGTCCAGCCGCGCTCGCGGTATCATTGATGTGCTTCATGTGCGACAAAAATGACATCGGCGTCTCAAGCCGGGGATGACTCAATAAAAAACGATATAACGAGTACCGTCTTTTTTCACTCTATAAGGGAACGTCCATGAAACTTGCATGCTCATTATCCGCGCGTCGGCCGGGTAGTGCGGGTGCGGCCACGCTCTTTTTGGCCTCCGTGCTGCTCGGTTCCGCGCCTTCTGCCTTTGCCAGTTCGGAGGCTAACCTCGTGCTGCCGAATCTGCGCGATGCCGCCATCGCCAGCTTCCTCGGTGGTATGAGCGGCTGGCAATTGCTCGCTTACGGCTTGATCGTCTGCCTTCTCGGCCTAGCTTTCGGAGGCATCGTCTACAGCCAGATCAAGTCGATGCCTGTGCATCGCTCGATGGCTGAAGTCAGCGAACTGATTTATGAGACATGCAAGACCTACATGCTCACGCAGGCGAAGTTCATCCTGCTACTGGAGATTTTTATCGGCGTCATCATCGTGGCCTACTTCGGCTGGGTTCAGCACATGGTGGCTGCGGAAGTCGCGCTGATCTTGGCGTTCTCCTTGATTGGTATCGCCGGATCGTTCGGCGTCGCTTGGTTCGGTATCCGCATCAATACGCTGGCTAACAGCCGTACGGCGTTTGCCTCGCTCGAAGGCAAGCCGTTCCCGGTCTATTCGATCCCGATGAAGTCCGGCATTTCGGTCGGGATGATGTTGATCTCCACCGAACTGTTGATCATGCTCGGCATCCTCCTCTTCATCTCGCCTGAACTGGCCGGGAAGTGCTTCATCGGTTTCGCCATCGGCGAATCGCTCGGAGCCGCGGCGCTGCGTATCGCGGGCGGTATCTTTACGAAGATCGCCGATATCGGTTCTGACCTGATGAAGATCGTTTTCAAGGTCAAGGAAGACGATCCCCGCAACCCCGGCGTAATCGCCGACTGTACCGGCGACAACGCCGGCGACTCGGTTGGCCCGACGGCCGACGGTTTCGAGACTTACGGTGTTACGGGCGTTGCGCTTGTCAGCTTCATCCTGCTTGCCGTGCCTGAGCCAGCGGTTCAGGTCCAGCTGCTTGTCTGGATCTTCGTCATGCGCGTCATGATGATCGTTGCGTCCGGTATCTCGTACATCGGCAACGAAATGGTGATGAAGGGCAAATTCGGACACTCGGAGCATTTCAACTTCGAAGCGCCCCTGACCTCGTTGGTGTGGGTGACGTCGATCATCTCGCTGGTTGCCACCTTCGTCGTGTCCAAAATGCTCATCGGCAACATCACGATCGGCGGCGCGGTATACGCCAATCTGTGGTGGCAGCTGTCGCTGATCATTACGTTCGGGACGCTGGCTGGTGCCATCATTCCGGAAGTGGTGAAGGTGTTTACGTCGACGAACTCGCGGCATGTTCGCGAAGTCGTGACGGCCTCCCGCGAGGGCGGTGCGAGCCTCAACATCCTCGCAGGGCTGACGGCCGGTAACTTCTCGGCATTCTGGATGGGCCTGGTTATTACCGGCCTGATGGCTGGAGCCTACATCGTTTCGCAAGGCGATCTGGCGCACGTTATCAACCCGGATCCAGCCAAGGCGGGGATCATGGCGGCGGTCTTCTCGTTCGGTCTGGTGGCCTTCGGCTTCCTCGGCATGGGACCGGTGACGATCGCGGTCGACAGTTACGGCCCGGTGACCGACAACGCCCAATCGGTTTACGAGTTGTCGACGATTGAGCAATTGCCGAATATCGAGCGCGAGGTCAAGGATTCCTTCGGCATCACCTTGAATTTCGAGAAGGCTAAGGAATTGCTCGAAGAGAACGACGGCTGCGGTAATACCTTCAAGGCGACGGCCAAGCCGGTGTTGATCGGTACGGCGGTGGTCGGCGCGGCGACGATGGTGTTCTCCATCATCATGCTGCTGACCAACGGGCTCACCGATAACGTCAGTCACTTGTCGATGCTGCACCCGCCATTCCTGCTGGGCCTGATCACCGGCGGTGCGACGATCTTCTGGTTCTCGGGCGCATCGACGCAGGCGGTTTCCACGGGCGCTTACCGGGCCGTCGAGTTCATCAAGAACAACATGAAGCTCGACGAAGGGTCGACCAAGGCGAACGTAGGTGACAGCAAGCGCGTGGTGGCCATTTGCACGCAATACGCCCAGAAGGGGATGTTCAACATCTTCATGGCTGTGTTCTTCGGCACACTGGCTTGCGCGTTCATTGAGCCGTTCTTCTTCATCGGTTACCTGATCTCGTTGGCCATCGTCGGCCTGTACCAGGCGGTTTTCATGGCTAACGCCGGCGGCGCCTGGGACAACGCCAAGAAGATCGTCGAGACCGAGCTGCGCGCCAAGGGTACGGAGCTTCATGCCGCGTCCGTCGTTGGCGATACGGTCGGGGACCCGTTCAAGGATACGAGTTCCGTCGCCATGAATCCGATCATCAAGTTCACGACGCTGTTCGGCCTGCTTGCTGTCGAGATGGCCGTTGGGTTGGTGGCGCAGGGACAGCAAGGGCTCTCTTGGGCTTTGGCGGCGGTCTTCCTGGCACTGAATCTGATCTTTGTGTATCGCAGCTTTTACGCAATGCGTATCGAAAACTAAAAAGTTCTCTTTAGTTGCTTCATCAAAAAGCCGGCGTTCTCGCCGGCTTTTTTCTTTGTTCATCCGGCCGATTCTGTTTGTATTACAGTTTTTTATAGTTGTACTACAATCTTGTTGACATTGCCCCATAGCGGTGCCAAAGTGTCGCGCAACAAGAGAACGGCAACCGACTGGTTGAACTGTTCCGCAGCCGGCAGGCAAGCCGGGAGGGTAAAAATGACCAAAACAGATCGACTGACACAGTTGTTCGGGAAGCAGATCACGCAGGGTGCGTTCGCGCCGGGTGCGGCGCTTCCCTCAGAGGCGGATCTGTGCGCCCGTTTTGCCGTCTCGCGCAACGTCATGCGTGAGGTCATCAAGGTTCTTTCCACGAAGCGATTGATTGACGCGCAACGGCATCGCGGACTTTTCGTCATGCCGCGCGAGCAATGGAATTACCTGGATGCGGACGTGCTCGAGTGGGCGCTCGAACAGGGAGCCAACCCGGAGCTGATTTCCTCGCTGCTTGAAGTGCGCAGCCTTATTGAACCGACGATCTCGCGTTGGGCGGCGGAACGAGCCACCGCTGTCGATTTGGTGGCGATCGAAGCCAGCTATCACGATATGGAAGCAAGTCGCGCGGACCCGCATGCTTTTCATGAGGCGGATATCGCCTTTCACCGCGCAATCCTTCTGGCAACGCACAACCTCGTCATCCAACAGTTGAGCGATGCGCTGAGCGCCCTGCAACGGGCAATTTTTGATTACACGTTCCTCGACAACCCGCCTCATATGGAACTGACGGTCAAGGAACACGGAGAGTTGTTTGACGCCATCCGGCGCAAGAACGTGGACTACGCAGAGCAAGCGTCGCGCGCCATGGTGACCCGCACGGCGGGGCGTGCCAGGAACAAACCAGAGAGTACGGACTTTTCGTTCGGTGGAGAGACCGAGGTTCAGGAGAATCTACCGCCACCGAATAACAGCAACGCGGTACCCATGAGGTAACGCGGGCTTTTTGTGGTAGTTGTTTTCAATCGAGGAGAGTTAGACATGAGTGGAAGGATGCTGAAGCGGGTGGTGGTGGGGCTGGCGCTGGGGGCGTTGGCGACGGGGAGTGCGCTGGCGACGGTGACGGGGAAGGTGGGGCACGCGAT
>NZ_JANZKY010000015.1 GCF_025770765.1 Propionivibrio soli
GCGTGGTGCAGCGCGTGGCCCAGGAAGAAGACTTCGAAAACTTCCTGCTCATGCACGCCATGGGTGCCAACGCCGCCGGCCAAGTCGCCAGCGTCGTCGCCGGCGGCGTCGTCCTCGCCCTCATGGGTGCCGGCGGGTAGGCGAGGGGTGATATAGCGATTAACGGGATGGCACGGCCAACCCGTGCGGTGCGGCGGCTTTCCTTTTCTGCGAAGGATGGCCGCCGCACGGTCGCTTATGGGATTTGCGGGGGGTACTTGCGGTGGTGGAGGTACGCGGAATGCATTGCGCCGCCTTTTGTTGCTATCGTTGACGTTCGCCATGACGATGAGGCGGCCTTGACCGCATGAGATCCAGCGCCGAAACGAGGTACCTACCCGCGCAGATGCCGCCGCAGCGGTGGTCGAACTGGTATCTGACCGCCCTCAAGTCGGCGGTCGGTCTGCTCCTGGTGCTGCTCATCGTTCTGTTCTGGCTGCTACGGCAGAACGAAGCCGAAGAACAGCGCTCGACACTGATTGCCGACGTGCTTTGGCTCGAACAGAGCATCAGCTTCCATCTCGAAGGAAACGCGGAACAGCTGCGCCAACTGGCAACCAATCTGGCCAACGAGCACGACGGACGATCGGTGTTCGAACTGAATGGCAAATACCTCCTCAATAACAGCCCGGATATTCAGCAGCTGATATGGGTCGACGCTGCGCAGCAAGTCGTCGCATCCTTGCCGACGCAAACGTTGCCGCGTCTCGGTGTCGATGGGCTGGGCAACGAGGTTCAAGCGCGTTCGATCGCCATGGCCAGCAAGCTTGGGAAGACGGTTTATACCGAGGCTTACAGCGCCGCTGACGTAACACAAGTCGAGGTCTATTCCCCGATCTTTGCCAACGGACGGTATCGCGGATCGTTGATAGGCGTCTATTCGCTGAATACGCTGCTCAAGACGATGGTCCCTTGGTGGTTCGCCGAGAAATACCAGGTAACGATCCAGGATGCCAGCGGCAATACCCTGGCAAGCAAGTCGAAAATCAGCGCGGCCATGACCAAGATCAGCTACTCGGTGCCGTTCGATCCGCCGGGGTTCGGTCTGGTGTTCCAGGTGTCGGCGTACCGCAATTCGACCAACATGGCGCAGACGATGATCGCGGCGTTGATCATCCTTCTTGCCGCGGCCGTTCTGTTGAGCCTGCTGGCCTTGCGCGGGCACATCCGCCGTCGGCTCGCCGCGGAGTACGCACTGCGCTCGGAACACGCCTTCCGCAACGCCATGGAGAATTCGCTGACAGTCGGCATGCGCGCCCGCAACCTGGAAGGCAGGATCATCTACGCCAACCCGGCGTTTTGCCAGATGACGGGCTACAGCATCGAGGAACTGATGAACGCCCGGCCACCCATGCCTTACTGGCCGACGGAGGAGATCGACCGAGCACAAGCCTTCCACGACCATGCGATCGACTGGCAAATGCCGCGTGAGGGCGTGGAATTCCGCTTCGTGCGCAAGGACGGAACGCCGTTCGACGCCCTGGTTTACGAGGCTCCGCTGATCGACGCCGACGGCAAGCATACCGGCTGGATGGCTTCGATCGTCGACGTCACGGCACGGAAGAAGGTCGAGGATCTCTGGCGCTCACAGCAGGAGCGGCTGCAGTTCACCTCGCGCCTGATCACGATGGGTGAACTCGCTTCGTCGCTCGCCCACGAGCTGAACCAGCCCTTGGCGGCCATTGCGAACTACAACGCCAGCTGCCGGAACAAGCTGGAAACGGGCCGATTCACCGTCGAGGACCTCAAGGGCATCGTCGCCAAGCTTGCTGTGCAGGTGCAACGCGCCGGACGCATTGTTGGTCGCGTGCACGACTTCGTGCGCAAGAGCGAACCGAAGCTCGCGCCTTGCGACCTGGCGCTGATCGTTGACGACAGCATCGGGTTCATCGAGGCAACGGCAAAACTCGCACGCATCCGCATCACGCATGAATTTCCTGAGCATTGCCCGCCGCTGATGGCCGATCGCGCCATGCTTGAACAGGTGATGCTGAATCTGATGCGCAACGGGCTGGAAGCCATGCGCAATGCGCCTTCGGAACGCCGCCGGCTGCATGTCGCGTTGAGTGAAGTCGAAGGCCAGATGCTGATTCGGGTCATCGACTTTGGCGAAGGCATTCCTCCCGAGGTCCAGTCGAAGCTCTTCACCCCGTTCTTCACGACGAAAGCTGAGGGGATGGGCATGGGGCTCAACATCTGCCGCTCGATTGTCGAGTTTCACCAAGGGCGGCTTTGGGTCGAGGACAACCCGGAAGGCGGTACCATTGCATGTGTCACGCTACCGATAGCCACACCATGACGCCACAGACTTACATCGTCGATGACGACGAAGCCGTACGCGATTCGCTCGCCTGTCTGCTCGAATCGCGCGGTATCGAAAGCCAGACTTATCCGTCGGCCGAAGCCTTTCTCGAAGCCTGGAATCCATCGCTCGCCGGTTGCATCGTGCTCGATATCCGCATGGAAGAGATGAGCGGTATCGAGCTCTTCGACCGTTTGCTGGAACTGGGTTGCCGCCTGCCCGTGATTTTTCTCACCGGGCACGGCGACGTGCCGATGGCTGTTTCCACCTTGAAGAACGGAGCCTTCCACTTCATCGAGAAACCCTGCAATGACACGGAACTCGTCGAGCGTATCGAAGAAGCCCTGCGGGTGGACGCGGCACGGCGCGATGCCGAAGAAAGCGCCGTTTCAATCGAGGTCCGTCTGAAGCGTTTGTCGCCACGCGAGCGCCAGGTGATGGAGCTCGTGCTGGCCGGCAAGATCAACAAGCAAATCGCCGATGAACTGAATATCAGCGTGCGTACCGTCGAAGTCCGGCGTGCGAGCGTCTTCGAAAAAATGGGCGTAAAGACGGCCATCGAGCTTGGGCAATTGATCGCGCGTTCCGACGGCCAGCGGCGGTCGTGATTTACCGACTGGAAACAACACCGGTTCGGTCTGACCGTTCTCAATGATCGAATGAAGCGTCCCGTGACAGGAACCGTCGACGTCGCAACCATTTTCGCGCTTTACCCGGCGCTGGCCGATCTGCCTGCAAGTTTGAGTGAGCAGATTTTTCCGGCGCAGGGTCCGTATCGTCTGCCGGCGGGCGCCGAACTGTTCGTCGAACGTCAGCCTTGTCATGGCTTCCCGCTGCTCATCGAAGGTCGCGTCAAGGTCGTCAAGCAAGCGGCGAGCGGACGCGAGCTCCTGCTGTACCGTCTCGGGCCCGGCGCTTCGTGCCTCATCACATCGAGCTGCCTGCTCGGCCATTCTCCCTACAATGCACGCGGCATTGCCGAAACCGATGTCGTCATGGCGGCGCTTCCCGAGCCCGCGTTCTGGCAGTTGATGGAGGAACACGCGCCGTTTCGCGATTTTGTGTTTCATCTTTTTGCCGACCGTATCAGTGAACTGATGCAACTCGTCGAGGAGGTGGCCTTTGCGCACCTCGACGAGCGCTTGGCGAAACTGCTCATCGCCCGGGACGACGACGTCCTGCGCGTTTCTCATCAACTGTTGGCCGACGAACTGGGCAGCGTGCGCGAAATTGTCAGCCGACTGCTCAAGGGGTTCGAGGCACAGGGCTTGGTTTTACTGGGACGAGAACAGGTGACGATCGTCGATCGCGAAGGCCTGCAAAAACTCACCGCTGTGTGACCCAGGTTACAGACAGCCGGCGTCGCGAAAAATACACTGGGTTCCGTCATCAACCCGGTGGAGTGCGAATCATGAAAACAAATGTCGGCGGCATCGATAAGGGGCTGAGAATCGTGGCAGGTCTGGCGCTCATCGTGTGGGCGCTTGCGGGTGGCCCGGTATGGGCATGGGTTGGCTTGGTTCCTCTGGCGACCGGCCTGTTCGGACTGTGTCCGCTTTACTCGCTGATCGGGATCAGTTCGTGTCCGCTGAAGAGGGAATGAGTCGAAGTTTCGGCGAAGCGAAGGCATCCATGGTGGATACTCATCCGCGTGTTTCACCGAGTGTTCCTACCTCGCCGCGCTGACGTCCTCGCCGAAGAGTCGTTCGAGCTCTTCGGCGCCTTGCTTCGATGCTGCCATGAGCTTGGCTTCATCCTCGTGAATCTTGTGCTGCTCGGCAAGCAGTTTCTCGTCATGCTCTCGGAACACTTGCACGGCCTTGCGCGCTTCAGCGGCAGGGTAGCCGAGCGCGATCAGGACATCCCGAGCCAGCTCGAGGCTTGACAGGAAGGTCTCGCGGATCAGCTTGTCGACGCCGACGTCCATCAATTGATAGGCATGAACGCGATTGCGGGCCCGCGCGTAGATCTTGAGGTGCGGGTAGTGCTTGCGCACCATCGCGGCGGTTCTGACCGACGCTTCAACGTCGTCGATGGCGAGCACGAAGACTTCAGCTAGATCGGCACGTGCCGCGCGCAGCATGTCGAGCCGCGACGCGTCGCCAAAGTAAATCTTGTTGCCGAACTTGCGCACGAAATCCACCTGCTCGAAACTCGCCTCGAGTGCCGTGAAGGGGATTTTCTTCATGCGCAGCGTGCGGGCGATCATCTGCCCGAAGCGGCCGAAGCCGGCGATGATCACCCGGTGCTCGTCGACGTCCACAGTATCGAAGGCACGCTCTTCCGCGCTGCCCTGGCCAATCCCAAGCCATTTCTCGTTCAACGTCGCCAGGAGGGGCGTGACCACCATCGAAAGAGAAACAACAACCACCAAGGTGTCGCTGGTCGACTTGTCGAGAAGGCCTGCACCCGCGGCAACCCCGAAGAGGACGAAGGCGAACTCGCCGCCCTGCGAGACGAACAGCGCGAAATTGACCGCCGACCCATGGCTGTGCTCATTGAAGCGGGCCAGCGCGTACAGTATGAGCGCCTTGATTACGACCAAACCGATCGTCAGCGTGACGATGACAAGCGGCTGTTTCGTGACCAGACTGAGGTCGACCGACATGCCGACGGCCATGAAAAATAGTCCAAGCAGCAACCCTTTGAAGGGGTCGATGTCGGCTTCGAGCTCATGCCGGTACTCCGAATCCGCAAGCAGGACGCCGGCCAGAAAGGCCCCCAGCGCCATCGACAGACCCGCCAGTTGCATGAACAGCGCCGTGCCGACGACAACGAGCAGCGCCGCCGCGACAAAGACCTCATGACTCTTTGCCGAGGCGGCAATGCGCAAATAGGGACGCAGCAGCCAGCGCCCGATGACGATCACCAGAACGACGATGACAACGGCCTTTAGCGCGCCGAGCCAATGCCAGCCTTGGCCGGCGCTACCGCCGAGAAGGGGCAGGACGGCCAGGAGCGGAATCGCGGCCAGATCCTGAAAGAGCAGGACGGCGAACGAGGCGCGGCCGTGCTGGCTGGTGAGCTGCTTTTTCTCGGCGAGCATCTGCAGAGCGAGGGCCGTCGATGACAAGGACAACGACAAACCGACCACCAGCGCGACGGGGGCCGAGAGGCCAAACGCCATGGCCGCACCGCCGAGCGCGAGGCCGGTCACCAGGAGCTGCGCTCCACCGAGGCCGAATACTGGGCGACGCAAGGCCCACAACCGTGAAGGTTGAAGTTCGAGGCCGATGACGAATAGCAGCAGCACGACGCCGAGCTCGGCGACGTGCAGAATCTTTTCGACGTCGCGGATGAGCCCCGACGTCCAGGGTCCGATCAGGATGCCGGCCGTGAGGTAACCGATCACTGCGCCGAGGCCCAACCGCTTGAAAAGAGGAACGGCGATGACCGCGGCCACCAGAAAGACAACGGTTTCTTGCATCCAGGACTGGTTCATTACGCCTCGCTCTCGGCTGACTTTGGATTTGTCACCGTGTAGCCGACCTTGAAGACGTCATCAGGTTCCCGGACGCGTTTCCGACCGTTCCGGGTTTCATGCCGAGGCATGCGAACGATGATTTGTCGCCCGGTTTTTGAGCATGGGTCGTGAGCCCTTGGGGGGGCTCAGTTTCAGGCGGGTTTTCCCGTGGGTTTTCCACAGATTCTGTGGAAAACCGGTCTCCTCGGTTTCGGCCTTATTGGGAGCGATGTTCAGACAGGGCGTGGTTGAGGTCCCATGGCCAGGAAAGTATCTTTGAATCGTAGCCTTACGGACTCGTCGTGACCGAGCGACTGGTCTATTGCGCCCGGCTCACACGCCAAATAATATTGCCTACGTCATCGGCGACGAGCAGCGCACCTTGGCGGTCAAGCGCGACGCCCACTGGACGTCCGTAGGCTTCTCCGTCTTCGCTAAGGAAACCGGTGAGAACGTCGAGCGGTTCGCCGGACGGTTTGCACTTGGCAAACGGAACGAAGATCACCTTGTAGCCGCTGTGCGGCCGCCGGTTCCACGACCCGTGTTGACCGATGAACATGCCTTCGGCAAAAACGTCAGGCAATGTCGTGCCGGCCGAGGAGGCGAGCCCCAGCGACGCCGTGTGCGGCCCGAGCGCATAATCCGGCACAATCGCTCTGTTCGCAAGGTCCGGTCGCGGCGGTTTCATGCGTTCATCGAGGTGTGCGCCGAAGTAACTATAGGGCCAGCCGTAGAATCCGCCTTCCCGTACGGACGTCAGATAATCGGGCACCAGATCGCTTCCAAGTTCGTCGCGCTCGTTCACCACGGTCCACAGATCGTCGCAGTCGGGCTTCCAGGCTAGGCCGTTGGGATTACGCAACCCGGTCGCCAACAACCGGTGTGCGCCGCTGTGCAGATCGACCTCCCAGATCGCCGCCCGTTCGGCTTCCGCCTCGATGCCCCGTTCTCCGACGTTGCTGTTCGAACCGACCGTCACGTAGAGCTTACTTCCATCCCGACTGGCGATGATGTTCTTGGTCCAGTGATGATTGATCGGGCCGGCGGGCAGGTCGGTGACCTTCGTCCCATGCGTCGTGATGCGCAAAGCGCCCGACGTGTAAGGAAAACGAACGATGGCGTCGGAATTGGCGACGTAGAAATCGTTACCCACCAGCACCATGCCGAAAGGCGAATTCAGTCCTTCCAGAAAGACGGAACGGATGTCCGCCACGCCGTCGCCATCGCTGTCGCGCAACAAGGTGATGCGGTTGGCACTCGGAACGCCAGCGCCCGCGCGCTTCATCATCAGCCCCATCACCCAGCCTTTGATGCCCTTGTTGTCCTCGGGCTTGGGTGGCGCATTGGTTTCGGCAACCAGCACGTCGCCGTTCGGAAGCACGTAAATCCAGCGCGGATGATCCAGCCCGGACGCAAATGCGACGACCTGCGTGCCAGAGGCGGCGTGCGGTTTCATGCCGCCCGGCCAACCCTGAGCGGGGGCGATGCTCACGGTGGGGACGAGCGTCCTGTTCGGCTCCGGCAGCGCCGGCGTCGGTCCGGTGCCGGCTGCAACGGGTAAGGTCGCCATCTCGCCGCAGGCCGTGAGGGCGAGTGTCGCTAGAGTTGAAAGGAGGCAAAGCCACACAAACAACCACGTACGTCGTGCCGTCATCGTCAGCCTCTGCGCCTCAATGAGGCGGGAAGTCCGGTTTCCAGCACGCGGGCACTGTCACCGACTACGTTTCGCCTCGTTTTCCCCTCGTCACTGGCCCAACCTAGATAAGGAGTTGTGCCCGTCCGCAGCTTGGCAAGCCGGATGCCCACCAGCAGGAAAGGAAATCGAGAAGGGCTCCAAAAGGGCGCCAGCATTCGTCTACATGACAGCCAAGGTGCTCGCTTTCCGCACCCGGGTTTGTCAATGCTGTTCGGGCCCTCGCACAATCGAATAACCGTCGTCGCTTTGACGCATGAAGAGTTCCGTGCACACTCCACGCAGCCATTGGTTTCCAGGATCTCGGTGATAGCGTGAATGCCAGTATTGCTTGACTGTGAATCCCGGGATCGGAACGGGGCAAGCGAAAACTCGTAAATCCCCCCGGGCGGCCAATGTTTCGCCAATATGCCGAGGCAGAGTGGCTAGCAGATCGGTCGTTGCGACAATGGCAGAGAGTCCGAGAAAGCCGGGCAGTTCGAGCACGACCCTATGCTCCAGGTGAAGCCGGTCAAGGCTGGCGTCGAGCAATTGATGACCCGTGCCCGAAACGATCGTAATGTGTCCTTCCCGTTGATAGTCCTCTTGCGTAAGGCTTTCGCCGAGACGGGGATGCCGAGCGTTCGCCAGGCAAACCCAATCCTGGTTGTAGAGGCTTTGCTGATAGAAACCGGCGTCCAGCCCCGGAATCAGCCCGAGGGCAAGGTCGGCTTCTCCGGATTCGAGCCGCTGCCCTGTTCTGTCGTCGATACGTTCCGCACCAAGGCGTACTCCGGGGGCCACGCTCCTGACGTGGATAAGGAGTTGCGGAAGCAGGGTGACGTGGCTCGCGTCTGTCATGCAGATGCGGAAGCGACGCTGGCTCGTCGCCGCATCAAACCTGGTTTGCCGCTGAGCCAAGCCACGCAGCAGCTCCAGGGTCTGTCGTACTGTCCCGATAAGGGCATCTGCTTCAGGGGTGGGAAGCATCCCGGACGGTGCGCGCACGAAGAGCGGGTCGCCCACGTGTTTGCGCAGCTTGCCCAGCCAGATGCTCACCGTCGGTTGCGCTAAGCCGAGGCGCTCGGCTGCGCGCGTGACGCTACGCGTGTCGTAGATCAACTCGAAGAGTTGGAGAAGGTTGGCGTCGAGCAAAGGGTCGGCAATCTCTTCTTTTTTCATAATTGCACTACGCAATCGGAGAGATTTCGATTATTGCATAGACCTCATATGCCTTGCTGACTAGAGTCTTTTCACGTTCCAATCGATTGCTTGGAATACCGCTCCGTTCGTAAAGGAAATCGCGGAAGGGCGAGGTCTGTCGTCCTGCACACGGTTCGGAACGCTGGCAACAAACTGTATTGCGTATTGCAGGCGCGCGGCGCCTGGTTTCAAGGACCTGCCGGTGCTTCTCTCCGCATCGGCAGGCCGAGTTTCATCGGTGAGAAGGAAGCTCGCGCAATAAACCGGCTGTTTCGAAAAGCAACAGCCTTTCAAATCGCAACAAGAAGGTTGGCGTAGATCAACTCGGTGCGCTCCGCCGTAACGGGGCGAAATCTCTTCAAGGAGGCAAACGTGAAAGCACCAAAATGCATTGCCTGCGCTGCCATAGCGCTACTCGGTACGGTGATGGTTTCGGGAGTGCAAGCCCAAATCAACGACCACACATTCCGTCTCGCCTGCGCCGGGGCGCCAGGACATCCTGGGGTCATGGGAGCGGAGAAGTGGGCCGAACTGATCAAAGAAAAAAGTGGCGGCAAATTAACGCTCAAGGTTTTCCCTGCAGGCGTTCTTGGTGGCGATGTGCAAGTACTATCCGCCGTTCAAGGCGGGACGATTGATTTCACGGTGATGAACTCGGGAATTCTCCAATCGCAGATCAAAGAGTTCGCCATCTTCGATTTTCCATTCATGTTCGAGAACGGGAAGGAAGCGGACCCCATTCTCGACGGTGCCTTCGGCAAGAAACTGGCTGGTCTTACACCGGCAAAGGGGCTGTATAACCTCGCCTACTTTGAGCTCGGCTTCCGCAACATGACGAACAGCAAGCGAGCCATCAGCAAGCTCGAGGATCTGGCCGGCCTGAAGATGCGTGTGATCCAATCCCCGCTCTATATCGATACGTTCAATGCCTTGGGCGCAAATGCCGTCCCGATGCCGATCACCGAGGTTTACACCGCGATGGAGCAAAAAATCATCGATGGCCACGAGAACCCGTTTTCGGTTGTTGAAACGAGCAAATTCTATGAAGTCCAAAAATTCCTGACCATCAGCAATCACATCTACAACCCGCAGTCTGTGCTTGCGAGCAAGAAGAAATGGGATGCGCTGAGCAAAGACGAACAGGCGCTCCTGACCTCGACGTTGGTTGAAGCCACCACCTGGCAACGTCAGAACGCGCGCAACTTGGCGGATCAATCACTGAACAATCTGAAAAAGACGATGACGGTGACTGTCCTGCCGCCGGAAGAGATCGCCAAAATACGCACGAGAATCCAGCCGGTGATCGACAAGTTTGCGGCGAACGTAGGACCCGAACTCGTCAGAGAGCTTCAGTCTGAGCTGGAAAAGAATCGCAAAAAGTAAATCCGCCTCGCATTCCCTGAGCCAGGAAAGTCCGCGACATTTGCCGCGGACTTTTTTTTGCTGCCCTCTTGGCCATTTAAAAACGCAATCTCGATGATTACATCCATTGCCTATACCGCAATGCGTTGGCCGCATAGAGTCCCTGTGTCGCCAAACAAATGAAACGAAAAACAGGCTCTCAATATGAAGATATGCATGCTTGGTGCCGGCGCGCTCGGTTGTTCGATCGGCGGCCTGTTGGCTCGTGGTGGTTCTGACGTTATCTTGGTCGATCGCTTTCAGGCTCACGTCGACGCGATTAACGCCAACGGCCTGAAAATGAGCTTCGGCGACAGCGAGGAAACGGTCCGTGTCGCGGCTTTTAACTCGTGCGATGGCTTGGCTCCGGTCGACCTCATCATCGTGCTGGTGAAATCGGCGGCAACGCGCGCCGCGATCGAATCAGCGCGCCCTTTGCTGGCGAGCCACACGATGGTGATGTCTATCCAGAACGGCCTCGGGCATGAGGACATCCTGGCGGAAGTTGCCGGACGCGAGAAGGTCTTGGCCGCCAAGACCTATGTCGGTGGCGTCTTTCTGGCGCCCGGGCATATTGCCTCCGGTTACCTGGGAAAGCAGACCTACATCGGCGAACTCGACGGCCGTCTGACGCCGCGGCTCCAGACCGTGGTCGACGAGTTCAACAAGGCCGGCCTCCTGGCGACGGCGAGCACGAACATCTACGGGACGATGTGGGACAAGCTGTTGGTGAACGTCGCCACCGGGGCGCTTTGTGCGATTACACGGCTTCCCTATGGCTGGCTGTACAAGGTCAAGGAAATCGAGGAGGCGGCGCTTGCTGCCGTTGCTGAGGGCATTGCCGTAGCACGGGCCAACCACATCCGATTGGTTTCGGAAGAACCCCGGTATTTCTGGGATCTGGCCGCCGAAGGTCTGCCGGCCGAGTTCAAGACGTCGATGCTGCAAAGCCTTGAAAAAGGCGAAGTCACTGAAGTCGATTTCATCAACGGATCGGTCGTGCGCTGGGGCGATCGCTCCGACATTGCTACGCCGGTCAACAAAACGCTCGTTGCGCTCGTCAAGGGCATCGAGAACTTCCAGTCCAGTTTCGGAAAGCGGTAAGGAGTGGGCATGGCCTACAGCAAGAGAGCCTACGTCGAGCACGTCGCGATCAAGGTCAAGGACATCGGCTGGCACATTCGATTCTTTCGCGAGGTGTTGGGCATGACGGTGCGCGAAGCGATGGGGCCAGATGGAGCTCCGGAGAAAGCCTGGACGATCGGGGGCCTGCAGTTCAATGCCGATCCAAGTTTCAGCGGGCCTGAAGGTCGCATGGCCCACCTCGGCATCATGGTCGAGGATCTCGAAGCTGCGCTTGCCGAGGCGCGTAGTTGGGGGGTTAAAGAACTGCCCATGGGGCGCAATTGGCTCGCTCTGCCGGACGGCCTCGAACTTGAGTTGATGCAAGCGCACGGCAATGCCGTGGCTGAGGCGCTGGCTGTCGAACCGCGCGCATGAAGAAAGACTAAACGGGTGCAGAGGAAACGAGCATGGTCAGGAAAGAACTGTATTTCGATGAGATCAAGGTAGGCGACAAGGGCATCAGTCCGTCTTACACGTTTACCGAGGAGCGCATCAATGCGTATGCCGAGCTGACTGGCGATTTCACGCCAGTGCATGTCGACGAGGAATACGCCAAGAAAACCCCCTTCGGCACGCGGGTTGCGCACGGGCTGTTCGGTCTGTCGGTCGCCGACGGGCTAAAGACGCAAAGCGCCTATTGCTTTCAGCCGGGCATGTCGCTGGGCTGGGAATGGAGCTTCGTCTTGCCGATCAAGATCGGCGATACCTGTCACATCGAGTTTCAGGTGGCCAGCGTGCGCGAATCAAAGAGCCGACCCGGATGGGGGATCGTCGTTGTTCCCGTCGAATTGATCAACCAGCGCGGCGAGGTTGTCCAGAAGGGCGAACACCGCGTCATGGTCCCATGCAAGCCCAAAGATTAATAATGAAAGATCGAACATGACCACCCAGTCACTTCCCCTAGCCGGCATCCGCGTCGTCGACTACAGCCACTTCCTTGCCGGCCCGTTCGTCTCGCGTTGCCTCGCGGCGCTTGGCGCCGAGGTCATCAAGGTCGAACGGCCGACCGAAGGCGATGCCGGCCGCACGCATGCCTACTTGATCAACGGCCAGAGCGGATACTACTTGCAGCAGAACATGGGCAAGGAGGGCCTGTGCGTCAACATCAAAGACCCGCGTGGGCTCGAACTGGTGAAGAAACTCGTCGATTCGGCCGATGTGTTCGTCGAGAACTATCGGCCCGGCGCGCTCAAGAAACTCGGGCTTGGTTACCAGGAACTCTCCAAGACGAATCCCGGCCTTGTCTATTGCTCGGTATCGGCCTACGGCCACACCGGACCTGATGCGCCACGCCCAGGTTTCGGTTTGATCGCTGAAGCCAAGAGCGGCATCATGGCCATGGTCGGCTCACCCGGCGAAGCGCCACCTTTGCTGCGTATCGCCCTTGGCGATATGTACACCGGTGCGAATGCGGTTGGGGCGATTTGCGCAGCGCTCCTTGGCCGCGTCAAGTCGGGCCGCGGGCAGCATATCGACTTGGCGTTGTATGACTGCTTGGTGTCGATGCACGAATACGCGATTCAGTGCTACACGCTTTCGGGCGGCAAGGACATCCCGAAGCAGGCCGGACACGATTTGCCCAACTCGACGCTCTACGGGGTGTTTACGGCGAAAGACGGTTATGTCGTGATCGCGGCCCAAGTCGACGACGCATGGAAACGCCTTGCCCGCCTGATCGGCGGTGAGGCTCTGGCCGCCGATACGCGTTTCCACTCGCAGTCCGGGCGCAACGCTCATCGCACCGAAATCCTCGGGATTGTTCGCGCTTGGGTGCAAGAACTTGCGGTATCGGACTGCTTGTCTCTTCTCGATGGGATCGACGTGCCCTGCGCCAAAGTGCAAAACATCGACGAGGTGCTGGCGGATCCTCAAATTCAGGCGCGCGGCATGATCGTGGAGCAGGAGCATCCGGTCCTTGGAAAGATCCGGTTGGGTAACCTGCCGTTTCATTTCTCCGAATGCGACACGACTGTCCGGACACCTGCGCCGTTGCTTGGTCAGCACAACCGCCAGGTTGCTGCCAAGTTGGGTTACTCGCCCGAGGAGATCGAGGCGATGGTCAAGGCGGGCGTGTTGTACTCGGAAGCCGCGGTTACCGAAGCCGTCGCGGGCTGAGAAAGCCATGACTGACAAGTATGCGGTAATTGGCAATCCGATCGGACACACCAAGTCGCCCCTGATCCATGCGACCTTCGCCCGGCAGACCGGGCAGGACATCGATTACCTCGCCATCGAGGGAGAAATCGGCCACTTTGCCGAGAATGTCGAGACCTTCAGGCGAGACGGAGGGCGGGGCATGAACGTCACCGCGCCGTTCAAGCTTGAGGCCTTCGATTACGCGACGGATCTCTCCGAACAGGCGCGTCTCGCCGGAGCAGCCAACGCCCTCAAATTCGAAGGCGGCCGGATTTTTGCTCAGAATTTCGACGGCGTCGGGCTCACTCGCGACATCGTAAGCAACCTTGCCTTCACGATGCGCGGCCGGCGCGTTCTGCTCCTGGGAGCCGGCGGTGCGGCGCGCGGCGCCATGCTGCCTTTCCTCAACGAGAGACCGGCGAAACTGGTGCTGGTCAATCGAACGGTAAGCAAAGCTCAGGCGTTGTTCGAACAGTTCAAGCCGTATGCCGAAGGAGACTTCTCGTGGTGTTCGTACTCGGAACTCGCAGAGGCGGCGGAGCCGTTTGACCTCGTGGTCAACGCCACGTCGGCCAGTCTGCGCGGTGAATTGCCGCCCGTGCCTGTTGGTGTGTTTGCGTCAGGCGGCGTCGCCTACGAACTCGCCTATGGTAAAGGCCTGACACCTTTCCTCAAGCGTGCGCAGGATGCCGGAGCCGCGCAGCTCGCGGACGGAGTCGGTATGCTCGTTGAACAGGCCGCGGAGTCTTTCGAATGGTGGCGTGGTGTCCGGCCCGAGACGGCGACGATGATCCGAACCTTGACCGTTCCGCTTCGATGAAGAGACGAGTCGCGGACATGGCGAATGACAGTATTTCTAACTACCTGTGGAGAAAACAATCATGAAGGTCCTCATGTTGCATGGCATCAACCACAACATGTTCGGCAAGCGTGACCCCAAGCAATACGGCACGATTACGCTCGCGCAAATCGACGAGAAGCTCGTCGCGCTCGGCAAGGAATTAGGTACCGAGGTTGAGAGCTTTCAGACCAATCACGAAGGCGAGATGGTCGAGCGTATTCACAAGGGATATTTTGACGGTGTCGATGCGGTGCTGATCAACGCCGGAGCCTGGACACACTACAGCTATGGCATTCGGGACGCACTGGCGATTCTGACCTGCCCCGTGATCGAAGTGCATATGTCGAACATCCACGCGCGCGAGGCGTTTCGGCACCACTCGTGCTTCGCGGAAATCGTCAGAGGGCAGATCTGCGGTATCGGCGTCGATGCCTATCTGATGGCACTGCGTGCGGCCGTGTCCGCGACGCAGTCGTAACGAAAGAGTCGGCGATACATCTGAGATGCCGCTTGCGGAGGGCACGGCATGGCATGGTCTTTGCCGCTTGGCGATTCGGCCCGGGAGAAATGACGGGTCGCATTCCTCGCTGCTTGGCAAGCCAAGTGCCCATTACCGCAAGACAGGAGATCGACGATGACCGAAAAGACCGCTACCGTTCATTGGGAAGGCCAAGGCAAGAAAGGCCAGGGGACAATCAGCACCGAAACCGGGGCGTTGAAACAATACCCCTACGGTTTTGCCAGCCGCTTTGAGGACGATCGACGCGGCACCAATCCTGAGGAAATTCTCGGCGCCGCTCACGCAGCATGTTTCACGATGGCCTTTTCGTTTGCATGCGATAAGGCGGGCTGGGCGACGACGTCGGTCGATACGACCGCCAAGGTACGTTTATCGAAGCAGGGCGAAGGCTTCGTCATCGACCGCATTGCCTTGACGATGGAGGCGAGCATTCCGGGGATCGACGAAGCGGCCTTCCAGGAGCTTGCCGCCGCCGCGAAGCGCGACTGCCCGCTTTCGAAAGCGCTGGCGAGCGTCAGTGAGATCACCTTGCAGGCGACCTTGAAGTAGCTGGCGAGAGTAGCCAGAATGCGCGGGCTCAACGGACCGCTGAGCGGAACCGGGCGCCCGCGACGGTGCGCTTCCTCGCGGAAGCCATCAGTCGAAGCAGGCAATCGCCGCCGTTCGCCCTCAGTCGTGTTTGTCTCAGTTCTTACGTCAGTGATACCCGTTCAACAAGGAAATCGAGCAACACGCGAATGCGCGCAGGCATGAGGTCGCGCCCAAGAAAGATCGCGTGGAACTCCTCGCGATCGTCCGGGTTGAAATCTTCCATCACCGCCACGAGCCGGCCCGCGCGCAGGTCGTCATGGATAGTGAAGGCCGCCAGCCGGGCAAGACCGACGCCGCACAAGGCCAACTGCCGTAACGATTCGCCGTCGCTGGCGGTGATTCGACCCTGCACTGGGACGGTAACAGCTTTCCCGTCCGTCACGAGAGGCCAATCGTTTTGCGCACGCGCGTAGCCGAAACCCAGGCGGGGGTGCCGTTCCAATTCCTTCATCGTGTGGGGCGTCCCGGCGCGCGTCAAATAGTCGGGCGAGCCGACGATAAGCTTACGCGTCGAACCGAGCTTGCGCGCCACGAGACGGGAACTCTTCAAGGGGCCCGCGCGGACCGCCACGTCCGCCCGAGCCTCGAGTAGATCGACGACGGCGTCGGTGTACGTGAGGTCGAGCGTGATGCCCGGATAACGCTCGAGAAACTCGGGAAGCAACGGCGAGAGAACGTGGACGCCGAACGAGGCACTGGTGTTGATGCGAATCTGCCCCGTCGGTTGCTCACCCAAGGAAGCGCTTCGTTCCGCCTCATCGATATCGGCCAGAATCCGCGCGGCGCGCGCGTAGAAATCGCACCCCTCCGAGGTGAGCTTGAGCCCGCGCGATGACCGATTGAACAAGCGCACGTTGAGCCGCATTTCCAGCCGGGAAACGAGTTTGCTGACGGCCGACGGCGTCATGCCGCGCAGGCGAGCTGCCGCCGAGAAGCCGCCTTGCTCCACCGCCTGGACGAAGACCGACATTTCTTCGGAACGATTTACTCCGGATCGGGCCATGCGCATCTCCTGGCAAAGGCTGGTGGGCTGTACGAACGGTTGCAAAGGCTGAAGACCTTCATGAATCTAATTCACAGATGGCTTTCCGAAAAGCCGTCTATGTCACTGCGACTTTCGATCGCATCATTGGTTTCGTCAGCGCGCGTGACGCAAGGCGCCTGCGCGGTTTGGCACCTCGTATCTACTCGCGAGGGCGTTCCTTGGCGGCATGGTTCTCCCTCCTCTTGCTAACCGCGGCCAAGTCAGCGCCGTGAATGTGCCGCGCTCACAATCAACCAAAGGAGAATTTCAATGGAATACAGACGTTTGGGCGCATCGGGGTTGAAGGTCCCGGTACTGAGTTTTGGTGCCGGTACGTTTGGCGGCTCGGGGCCGCTATTTGGCGCATGGGGTCATACCGACGAAGAGGAAGCGCGCCGGTTGGTCGACATTTGCCTTGAAGCTGGCGTCAGCCTTTTCGACACAGCCGACGTCTATTCGGCGGGAGCGTCCGAAGAGGTACTTGGTGCGGCCATCAAAGGTCGGCGCGACCGGGTGCTGATTTCGACCAAGACCACGCTGCCAATGGGTGAGGGCGCCAACGACGCAGGTTCATCGCGCTCCCGGCTTGTCCGCGCGGTCGAGGACGCTCTGCGCCGCCTGAACACCGACTATATCGACCTGCTGCAATTACATGCCTTCGATGCGGGGACGCCGATCGAGGAAGTGCTGTCCACGTTGGATAGGCTGGTTCGGGCAGGGAAGCTGCGCTATGTCGGCGTGTCGAATTTCTCCGGCTGGCAACTCATGAAATCGTTGGCCATCGCCGACCGTCATGGCTGGCCGCGCTATGTGGCGCACCAGGTGTACTACTCCTTGGTGGGACGCGATTACGAGTGGGACCTCATGCCGCTGGCCAAAGACCAAGGCGTCGGCGCGCTCGTTTGGAGCCCTCTGGGTTGGGGGCGCCTGACCGGCAAGATTCGACGTGGCCAGCCGCTCCCTGAAGGGAGCCGCCTGCATGCGACGGCCGATTTCGGCCCGCCCATCGACGATGCACGCATGTACGCCGTCATCGACGTGCTGGACGAGATTGCGAGGGAAATCGACAAGACGGTGCCGCAGGTCGCGATCAACTGGCTGCTCCAACGACCCACGGTGTCGAGCGTGATCATCGGCGCTCGCAACGAGTCCCAACTCCGCCAAAACCTCGGCTCCGTGGGATGGCAATTGGGCGCCGAACATATGGCGCGACTCGATGCGGCCAGTCAAGTCACGCCACCTTATCCGCATTTCCCGTATTACCGGCAGGAGGGATTCACACGCCTCAATCCGCCGTGCGTGTGAGTGGGGCCCGGTCGGTCTTGGGAAAAAGCGGCACTTGCGGGGCGATTTGGCATCGCTTCAGGCATCCGCCCTGCGATTTTTCGAAGTGTCCCATTTCGTGACACTCTTTTCGGGCGCAACATAGTTGCAGGATTCGAGCATTGGTCTATCAATACAATACGATGCCAGAAATAGAGGCGACGAATACGTGCCTACATGGGGAGGGTGCCGCTAGCGCCCAATAAGAAAGACAAGCTGTTCCATCTCGGGAGCGGGAAGATGGCTACACCAAGCAAGCCTGATCGCGCCAGTCTGCGGCGCGCGCGCGACCTGATGCTGCAGCGCGGGGAAGTTCCGCTCGGTTATCTCGTCAGTGCGCTGCTGGCCCGCTCATGGCGACGCAGTGTCGAAGCGGGGCTCGCTCCCGACGGGCGCCTGCCGGATTCATGCCGGCTGACGGCGACCGAACTGGCACGCGCTACAGAACGTCAGCGCGACCTGATCGCGCATGCTCAGCCGGTCATGGAGTACCTGCATGCGCAGACGCGTGACTCAGGCAGCATGGTGATCCTGGCGGACGACAAGGGGGTTTTGCTCCAGGCGTTGGGTGATGCCGATTTCCTGACGCGTGCCGAGCGCGTCGCGCTGATGCCGGGTGCTTCATGGAACGAACGCCATCGGGGAACGAATGCGATCGGGACCGCTCTGGCCGAAGCGCGGCCGCTCGTCGTTCACGGAGGCGAACACTTTCTCGAACGCAACGGTTTCCTTTCATGCGCCGCCGTTCCGCTCTCCGCGCCTGATGGGCGCTTGCTCGGCATCCTGGATATTTCCGGCGACGAACGACAGCATCATCCGCACACCTTCGGGCTGGTGCGCGCCGCTGCGCAGATGGTGGAAAACCGCTTATTCGATGCCCACCATGCCCGCAGCCTGCGCGTTCGCTTCCATCCGATGGCCGAAGGAATCGGCACGTTCGCCGAGGGGATCGCCGCGTTTTCCGACGATGGCTGGCTGGTCGGCGCCAACCAGGCGGCGCTCGGGATGCTCGGGCTGCAGCCCGCCGATCTCAAGATAACGATGTTCGAACGCCTCTTCAGGCTCCGTCTCACCGACCTCCTCGACTGGAACCGTCGCCGCCCCGGCGAACCGATGCTCGTCGCGCGTTCGGATGGCTCACGTTTTTTCGTGCGCGTCGAGCCGGCCCTGATGACGCGTCCTTCCGGCGTTTCGGTCGCTCTACCGACGCCGCCGGCCGCCCGTCCGAAAACCGCGCTTTCCGCGCTGGATACCGGCGACGATCGCATTTCGACAGCGATCGAGAAGGCGCACAAGCTGATCGGCAAGCCGATTTCTCTGCTCCTGCAAGGCGAACCCGGCGTCGGCAAGGAGAGCTTCGCCCGCGCGTTTCACGCCTCCGGACCGCGCCAGGACGGGCCATTCATTTCGGTCAATCTGGCGGCACTCCAGGACAGCCTGATCGAGGCCGAGCTTTTCGGCTTCGCGCCCACTCTGTGTAGGGAGGGGGCTCTGGGGCGAATACGCGAAGCGCATAACGGAACGCTCTTCCTCGACGAGATCGAGTGCCTGCCAAAAGCTCTGCAGGCTCGGCTGCTGAAAGTGATTCAGGAGAGGCGCATCACGCCGCTGGGTGGCGAGTCCGAACCCGTCGATATCGTCTTGATCTCAGCCACGAACGCGAATCTGAAAGCAGAAATCGAAGCCGGGCGGTTCGACGCCGATCTCTACTATCGCATCAACGGGCTGACGCTCCAGTTGATTCCATTGAGACAACGAAAGGACTTCCCGTCGATCGTGGCGCGCATCCTGGAAGACCTGGCGCCGGATGGTGGAGTGAGCCTTGAGCCCGCCGTTGCCACGGCATTTGCCGAATACCCGTGGCCGGGCAACCTGCGCCAACTGAGCAACGCCCTGCGTGCTGCGTGCGCCTTGCTCGAAGAAGGGCAGACACGTATCGGTTGGGAGCATCTGCCGGACGATCTGGCTGAAGAGTTGCGCTGGCCCGTCCCGCAGGTACAAGCCCCAGCGGGCGAGACCACTGAGAATCTGCGCGAATTGTCCCAGGCGACGATCGCTCGCGCCGTCGCTTTGAGTCACGGCAACATGTCGGAGGCGGCACGAAGGTTGGGTATCAGTCGCAATACGCTGTACCGCCGCATGAATGCCAAGAGCTAGGGTCGCGGATCCCTGATCGGGCACACCGCCGCATCGACGTTCGCTCCCCGCCAGTACCCACTGCGGAAATCGCGATGTGTCATTTCGTGACACGGAGGTGCGTATAGGCCTTGGAGAACTCGTGCGCCGTTCGGGTGTGCGGTAAAACAGACACTGGAAGGCGAAACCACCGAAGCCACGCGATCAGCGAACGCCTATCCAGGAATCCAGGCGTATGGAGCCAACTCAGGGATATGGAGATGAACGATCAGCAACTCATGCGGTACAGCCGGCACATCCTGCTGAATGAGATTGGCATCGAAGGGCAGGCGAAACTGCTCAGCAGCCGCGCGTTGATCGTTGGAGTCGGAGGCTTGGGATCGCCGGCCGCACTCTACCTTGCCTCCAGCGGGGTGGGGAGGATCACCTTGTGCGATCCGGATGTCGTCGATTTCAGCAACCTGCAACGCCAGATCATCCATCGCACGCGTGCGGTCGGCCGGCTGAAGGTCGAGTCCGCCAAGGAAACGCTGGAAGACGTCAATCCCGAAATCAAGTACGTCACCTTGGCAGAACGTGTTGACGACGAGCGTTTGCTCGAACTCGTCGCGGATGCCGACGTCGTGCTCGACTGCAGCGACAATTTCGCCACGCGCTATGCGGTCAATCGGGCATGTGTCGCCAAACGCACACCCCTGGTGTCGGGCGCGGCGATCATGATGCACGGGCAGTTGTCGGTTTTCGATTTTCGCCGTCCGGATGCGCCTTGCTACAACTGTCTGTTTTCCGAAGAAAGCGAAGCACCGGAGCTGCGGTGCGCGACCACCGGCGTGTTCGCCCCCTTGGTCGGCATCATCGGCGCCATGCAGGCGGCCGAAGCCATCAAGCTCCTGGCCGGCATCGAGCGCGGCTTGAGCAACCGGCTGTTTTTCGTCAATGCGCTGGACATGAACGTGATGATCAGCGACGTGAGCAAGGACGCGTCGTGCAAGGTATGCGGAGCGCATCCAAGCCTTGTCGACAGGGCGAGATCGCCGGCGGAGTCCTGTTCGGTCAAATCTTCGTCGTGCCTAGTGGTAGGAAAGGAATAGGTATTACTCCGTGGACGACTTGACGCATTTTTCCGACACCGGGCGAGCCCGGATGGTGGATGTTTCGGAGAAAACGAGCACTCAGCGCACGGCGATAGCCAGCGGCGTGTTGCGCATGCGGCCGGCCACGCTCGAACGCATCCGGGCGGGACGGGTCGCCAAAGGCGATGTGTTGACCGTGGCGGACGTCGCGGCCGTCATGGCGGCCAAGCGTACGCCGGAGATGATTCCGATGTGCCACTCGCTTTCGTTGTCCGGGGTGGATGTGGCGTTCAGCGAAGTGACGGAGCCGGATGCTGGCGGGTGCGTCGGAATCAAGGCTGCAGTTACCGCGACGTGCGTCGGCCAGACGGGCGTCGAGATGGAGGCGTTGTGCGGGGCGAACGTGGCTCTGCTGACGATCTACGACATGTGCAAGGCGATCGATCGCGGCATGCGGATCGAATGTGTGCAACTCGAAGAAAAACGTGGCGGCAAGAGCGGCCACTGGAGACGTGGAGACTTGAAATGATCAACGTGTTGTTTTTCGGCCCGGTCGCCGACCGTGTGGGTGCAGCCGTGCTGCAATTGGAGCATCGCCAAGGATGGAGCGTGAAGGACCTGCGCGGGGAACTGGCCCAACGGTATCCGGAAGCCTTCGATATCGCGTGTTTTACTGCCGTCGATGGCGCGCACGTGCGCGACCTTGGGCGCACGCTTGACGACGGCAGCGAAGTCGCCTTCATGGCAAAGTTCTCGGGAGGCTAGCGTGCATAAAGCCGTACGAATTCAGTACGAGGATTTTTCCACGGACGATGAGATCGAGGCGTTACGTGCAACGTCGAAACGCATCGGCGGCATCGGCCTGTTCCTCGGCTGTGCGCGCGATTTCTCCGAGGGAAGGGAAGTCTCCGAGATCGATTTCGATGCTTACGACCGCATGGCGCTCTCCGAGTTGAGCGCGTTGCGTGACGAAGCTATCGCCCGATTTGGTCTGATGGGTGCCCGCATCGTCCACCGGGTCGGCACGGTGACGAGCGGAGAGAACATCGTCCTCATCGTGACGGGGGCCGAACACCGTGCAGCCGCTCTCGACGCCTGCCGCTGGATCATCGACGAACTGAAAGAACGGGTACCGATCTGGAAGAAGGAGATCACCCCGGAAGGCGACTCCTGGGTCGTGCCGCATCCTTGATAGCGAAATGGCGAACGACAAGAAATAAGCGGAGCCGGATCATGGAGAACGTGAAAGCCAGCGAGGCGCAACGGATTATCGGCGAGTGCATCAAGCCGCTCGGCGTCGAAAGCGTGTCGCTCGAGCAATCGCTCGGACGCGTGCTCGCAGAGCAACTCACCGCCAATCGCGACTTGCCGCCCTTCGCCGTTTCGGCGATGGACGGCTTTGCCGTGCGTGCCGTTGACGTGGGAACGGCGCCCAAAACGCTCGAGATAATCGAAGAGATCAACGCCGGTGAGATGCCGCGGCTCGCCGTCCAGGCGGGTCAATGCGCGCGCATCATGACCGGAGCGCCCATGCCTCGGGGTGCCGATGCCGTGATCAAGGTCGAGGACACCGAAGCGGTAGAGGAGGGGCGCGTGCGGATCGGCGTGACCGCCGACGCCGGAAACTTCGTTCGTCCACGTGGCGAGAGCATGCATTTGGGCGACGTGGTGCTCACGGCTGGAACGCCGATTTTCCCGGGCGTCGTCGGCGTGTTGGCCACCGTCAAGGCGCGCCGGTTCTCGGTCTATCGCCGTCCCACGGTGGCCATTCTTTCGACCGGCGATGAGCTGGAAGGCCTGGACGAGCCCGTCGATCCGACCAAGATTCCCGATTCGAACACCTATGCGGTGATGGCGCAGGTACAGAGCCTCGGCATCGAGCCCGTCATGCTCGGCATTGCGCGCGACGATCCGGTTGCTCTGGAGGCGCTGCTCAAGCACGGCCTCGAATGCGACGTCCTGTTGGTCTCCGGCGGCAGCTCCGAAGGCGCCCGCGATTTGGTGCGTCCCTGCGTTGAGAAGCTTGGTGTGCAGATCAAGTTCTGGCGTGTGGCGACGCGGCCCGGCCACCCCTTCGCGTTCGGTCAGCGCGAGGCAACGTACTTCTTCGGGCTGCCCGGGTATCCGGTGTCGAGCATGGTCTGCTGCGAACAGTTCGTTCTCCCCGCCCTGCGTCGCCTGATGGGCCAGACGCGCGTCTATCGGCGTACGGTGAAAGCTCGGTTGGCACAGCCGTTCAGAGCACATCCCGGGCGTACCGAGTTTGTGCGCGTCGTGCTGTCGCAGGAGGCGCTCGAGTTCGTCGCCACACCGACAGGCAGCCAGAGCAGCATGGTCTTGCTGTCCATGGCGCGTGCGGAAGGCTTCATGATCGTCCCTGCCGACTGCAAGGGCCTTGCCGCGGGCGATTACGTCACCGTGCAGTTGCTCGACGGCGCCGTGTTGCAGGAGAGCATGGGATTCAACGAGTAAGGCAGCGAACAAGAGCCATTGAGGAGGGCGATCGTGAGCAGTGCACGAATCGGCATGGTGACGGTCTCCGACCGAGCCAGCCGCGGCGACTACGAAGACAAGGGGGGACCGGCCATCCGGGCTTGGCTCGACCGCGTACTGATCGGCGCTTGGGAGCCGGTGGTTCGCATCATCCCGGACGAACAGGCACTGATCGAAGCAACGCTTGTCGAGCTCACCGACAACGAAGAGTGCTGCCTGGTCATCACGACCGGCGGTACTGGCCCCGCAGCGCGCGACGTGACGCCGGAAGCGACGGAGGCGGTCTGCCAGAAGATGATGCCGGGTTTTGGCGAGTTGATGCGCGCGGCCTCACTCAAGGTCGTGCCGACGGCTATCCTTTCCCGGCAAATGGCCGGCATCCGCGGCAAGAGCTTTATCGTCAATCTGCCGGGCAAGCCTTCGGCGATCGATGATTGCCTGAACGCCGTTTTCCCGGCGATTCCGTATTGCATCGACCTGATCGGCGGCGATTATCTGCAAGCCGATCCGGCGCAGTGCAACGTTTTCCGTCCGCCGCATGCCGTCAAACGATAGCGGGGTTTCCGATACCCGGTGTGCGGAGGCACCGGAAAGTATCGGAAGCGCCCAAGCCATAGAACTCCATGCCTTCATGGGGCTCGCCGAACTCTTCCGCGCTCGCGGGTGGACGAATCCTGTGTCTTACCCTATCCAAGAGGCGATGGCCGGAGGTGCCTTGCTCGACCGGCTCGACATTCCGCGTAATGACGTCGAGGTGATGTTCATCAACCGCAAGGCGGTGGCGGCGGACTGCGCCGAGGTTCATCCCGGCGACCGTGTTGCGCTCGTACCGCCCGGCGTGCCGGGCCCGCATCGATTTCTTCTCGGCTTCAAGAACCGCTGATCGGGTTCAAGCCGGGAGCGGCTCGACCGAGTTCGCGGTGAGGATCGCGGCAGCCAAAGCGTCAAGCGCGGCGTAGCTGTCGGCCTTGGGTACGCCGGCGATATTCACCGGCGGGAACCATTCAACCTTGAGGTTGGGCAGCAGCGGCGTGAGTGTTTCGGGCATGGTCGTACCCCAGCCATACGACCCGATGATCGCGGCGAACTTCGTTTTCGGACGCAAGGCGTTGATCAGGTAAGCCGCGGATGCCATCGCCGGATGCGGACCTTCAAGCACGGTCGGCGAAGCGAAGACGATCGTCGAAGCCTCGACCAATGACGACGCGAGGCGACCGGTGTCGAGGTCGACGACGTTGTAAGGCTGAACCGCCAACCCTTTCTCCATCAGCCGGTCGACCAGATAGGCGACCATCTTTGCCGTGCTCTCGTACATCGAGAGGTAAGGAATGACGACCAGCGGTCGGGTGTCGTCGCCCGCCCAGCGCCGGTACAGCGAGAGGATGAACTCAGGGCGCGCGTACACCGGACCGTGGCTGGCGCCGATCATCGCGATATCGAGACTTTCGAGGCGCTTGAGCGCTTTGATCACGTTCGGACGGTACGTCATCATGATTTCCGCGTAGTACGTGAGGGCCGCCCGTTCGACCCGAGCCTCGTCGTCAGCGTAGAGGTCTGATGTCGCGAGATGGGCGCCGAGGAAGTCGCACGAGAAGAGAATGCGGTCCTCCCGCAGATAGGTGAACGTCGTATCCGGCCAATGCACCCAGGGCACCCACATGAAGTGCAGCGACTTGTCTCCCATAGAGAGCGTCTGGTTGTCCTGGAGCAGAACCAGAGATTCCGGCGGTAGATCGAAGCTTGCCTTGAGCAGGCTTCGGCATTTGACGTTGGCGAGTACCTTGGCGTCCGGGTACTCGGCCAGCACCGCCGGGATCGATCCGGAGTGGTCGGGTTCAGCATGGTTCGAGACGATGTAGTCGAGCCGTTCGAGGCCGAGGCTTTTCAGCGCGCGAATGAACTCGCCGCTCATCGTCGGGTGCACCGTGTCGATGAGTGCCGTTTTCTCGCTGCCCTTCACCACATACGCGTTGTAGCTCGTTCCCTCTGGCAGCGGCACCAGTTCGTCGAACAGCTTGCGGTTCCAGTCGATGGCTGAAATCGAGTACACGTTCGGTTTGAGTTTTCTGACGATCATGATGAAATCCCCTTTCGTGTTCTATTGATCCTGCGCGCCATCGTGGCGAAGGTCGGCCGTGCGGCCGTTGATGAGGCGTACCTTGATTTGTTCGCCGTTGCATTCAACGACGTTCACGCAACCGTAGTCCTGGCCGATGCGAAAGATGTTCTCGACGGGCATGCCGAGCAGGTCGGCGAGCAACAAGCGATTGACGCCGGCATGGCCGACGACCGCGATACTGCGGTGGCCGCTGTGGAGCATCGCATTCCAGACGGAGAGGACACGGCCCCGGACGTCCGAAAAACTTTCTCCACCTGGGACGCGGTAATGCTCAAGATCGGCGCCGCGTGATGCGTATTGCGCAGGGAAGCGCGAAGCGACTTCGCGCCGCGTCAGTCCCTCCCACTCCCCGAGCGCAATCTCGCGCAAGGCAGGCCGCGCCTCGATCGAGGCGCCGGTCTCCTCGCCGATCAACCCGGCTGTCTGTCGGGAACGCAGCAGATCGCTGCAATAGATCGTCTCGATGCCACAATCGCGCAGCGCTTCGCCAAGCCTCCTGGCTTGACGAAAGCCTTCCGGCGACAGCGGCAGGTCGGTCTGCCCGATGAAGCGGGCATGGCTGTCGGCAGACAAGGCGCCATGGCGCAGCAGGTAAAGCGAGGTCATCGTTCCGCCTCGATAAGGAGGCGACGCTTGCCGCGATGTAGAAGCGTCGTCTCGGCCGAAGTCGCGGCAGTTACGCGCACACCGGCGGCCTTCAAGGTGGGGATGGCCTCAACGGCGACGCGCACCGCTGATGCGATGGCCATGCCGCCGTTGCTGGTCGGCACGGTGCAACTCACGTCGAGATCGAGCCAGGGCGGAACGCCGGCTCGGAAAACAGCATGAAAATCGGCGACGCCCGGAACGGCGAAAACGGTTTCATCGAGCATGCCGATTGTCAGGTGGCCCGTAGTGCCCAGGTCCACGCCGCCGGATACCCGGCGTGCGATGCGCTGCAGGCGGCGCAGCGGCGAACCGCAAGGGCAGGGGTCGGGGAGCAGGCGCGAGAGATCGCCGGTACGGTAACGAATCAGCGGCATGCCGCGCCGGCGCAAGGTGGTGACGACCACTTCGCCCGGTTCGCCGAGCGGTACGGCCTCGCCGCTCGCCGGATCGACAACCTCGACGAGCAGTTCGCTCTCCCGCACGTGGTAGCCGGCATGCGCGGAGCAATCGACGCCGCCGCCCAACCCCATCTCCGTCATGCCGTAGTGTTCGAATACCTCGCAGCCCCAGAGGTCGGCGAGCCGGCGGCGCAGGCTTTCGGCGGCGTGATCGGCGCTCAGGAGCACGCTGCGGACGCTTGTCGGCGAGCCCTTGGCTGCCGCGTGGCACGCGATGGCAAGCACCGCCACCGGTGTGCCGGCGACGACATCGGGGCGCTCTTTGCGCAGGACAGCTGCGGCGGCCTCCGGATCTTCGGGCCAGCCGTGCAGAATCGGCATTGCACCCAGGCGAGCAAGAGCCCGCGCGAGCAGATCGCCGACGCTTCCTTGTCGGCCGCCAGGAAACAGAATCAGCACCCGGTCGCCAGGTCGTGCCGGCAACTGCATGCCATGGGTGAAGAAATCGAGCGTCGCTTCCAGCTCTTCAGACATGAAGAACAGGCGCTTGGGCGCTCCGCTGGTGCCCGAACTGTCGAGCGTGACGACATGGCTGATCGCGTTTTGGGAAACGCAAAGCAGTGGCGGATCGTTGCGGCGCAGGTCGTCGGCGGTGGTCAGTGGCAGCCGGGGCAGGTCGCCCAGAGCCTTCAATTCCGCCGCATCGATGTCTTCTAGCCGGCGCCGGTAGAAGGGGCTGGCGCGTTTCGCCCAGTCCACCGTCTCGCGCAGCCAAAGCCGCTGATAGACATCCAAGGCGGCCCGCGTCAGCGGCAACTCGCTGCCGATCGCGCGCGCTGTCCAGGCGTCGAGCGGGTTTTCCTGCATGGTTTCAAGCCTCGGCCAGCGCGGACGCGCGGTACAGCGACTCGCCGGACATCGACGTGAGGTTGTGGGCGCAGAACGGGATCACACGGCGGTCCGCGGAGACGACATGGATGAAGCACTCCCGCAGCCGCTCGAGGTCGAGCGTCCAGGCGTCCTGAAAGGCCATGCCCGAGATGCTGAACGTGTGACCGCGTGCGGCCAGAAAGGCGTCGAAACTTGACACGTCGGCGCCCGCGACGGGCATCCGGTTATCCGGCTGCCGTGTGGTTGCCGCCCAGCGTTGCGCCACGACGCGGCGCGAAGGAGACGCATCGTCAGAAGGCTTGCCGCATCCGCACCCGGCGTTCGTTTCCCGGTCTTGCGCCTGCGCGGTGCTGCAACACGCCGTACGCCGCGCCGAGTGCAAGCGGCCCGCGCCGTCGATCTCGAACTTGCCGACGAAGGAACACAACGCGTGTTCCGAGGTACCGGGACCGAAATCCTCGACGCGGATCCGGCCGCTGGTTTGGCGCTCAATCTCGGTCATCACTTCCGGCAGTGTGATGCGTTGCGCATCAACGGGCGACGTCGGATAGCGGCCGAAGTAGCTGATCGGCTGGAAATGCACCGCGCGCACCGCAGGCACGTGTGCCAAAGCGAAGTCGATAATGGTGCCGATCTCGCCGATATTCACGTTCGGAACCAGCGTCGGCACCAGCACGATGGCGAGCCCGGCTTCGGCACAGTTCTGGATCGCTTGTCGCTTGATCTCAAGCAGCCGCGCGCCGCGCACTCTCTCATACGTTGCGTCATTGACGCCGTCGAATTGCAGGAAGGCGCAATCGAGGCCGGCGCCGGCCAGCGTTCGCGCGTAGCCCGTCTCTTTGGCAAGGCGAATGCCGTTGGTATTGATCTGCACGAACCCGAAACCGCGCGACCGGATGCGTTCGATGATCGTCGGCAGATCGTCGCGCACCGTCGGCTCGCCGCCGGAGAGCTGGATATTGATCGGGCTGCCGTGTGCTCGCAGGCCCTCGGCCCACGTTTCGATTTCTTCGAGCGACGGATCGTCGTTGCGATCAGCGCTTCCGGCGTCTGCAAAGCAGACAGGGCAGCGCAGGTTGCAGCGCTGCGTCACTTCGAGCAGCACGCAGCAGCTTTGCTGACGGTGATCGGGGCACAAACCGCAGTCGTAGGGGCAGCCCTGGCGGACGGTCGTCTCGGCAACCGGTGGCGTGGCGGTTCGGCTGCCTCGCTCTAGCCATCGCTGGTAGGTGGTCAAGCCGCGCCAGATAATCGTCTTGAACTCGCCATGCTCCGGGCAGTGCTTGATGAGGAAAACCTCATCGCCTTCCGCCACACGTCTGGCGTCGATCCGTCGCAGGCAGACCGGGCAGATGCTTTCGGTAACGGCAAGGAGCGACACGACTATGCCTCGGCAGGTATGCCGCAGTCCGCGAGGATGGCGGACATCGGCGCGCGTGCGCGGCGTTCGATGACGCGATAGATTTCGCAAGCGGTCTCGTAACGACGCCTTGCTCCTTGCAAGGACTCTGGCTGATCGCGGAAGCGTTCGAACGAAGGCTTGTAGCGCTCCTCGAGCGACACCCGGCGGTCCGTGCGCACTAGTTTGTCGGCCAGGAATACGACGGCCGCCTCGTTCGGCGTCGTGCCGTCGAAGGTCATGGCCATATGCTGACGGATGATTTCCGCGACCGCAGGATAGCCCAACGAGGCGATGATAGAGGCTCCCAATTCGGCGTGTCCCGGCTCGCCCTTCGCAATGTCGTGCAAAAGGCTGGCGGCGATGACGAGCTGCCGGTCGATGCGCACCCCGCGTTCGGACAGGCGCGTGGCGATCGTGCGGGCAATGGCCGCTACCGCCCGGCCGTGACGGCGCAGTGGCTCGGCGATCGGCCGCGTGGATAGAATCGCTTCGCACTCGGCTGGCGTCGGCAAATGGCGGCGTTCGGCCAGGCCAACGAGTTGGGCGTAGTCTTCCGGCGTGTCCATGTCGAGCATCACGCCTTCATCGAGGACGTCGACATCGGCTGAGTCGGCTTGATGCTTCCTCAACAGTTCGCGTAGGCCGCCTTCGCCCTTGCCGGCAAGTATTTCGGCGAACAGGGCGCTCGATACGAGAGGAGGGTGGCCGCGCTGTCCGCTGAAGCGCGGATACGTAATCGGAGCCCGGCGTTGCGCGAAGGCTTCGGCGAGCGCGGCGACCGACTCCGGACGCACGAGCGGGATATCCACCGGCAAAAGAAAGCAGGCATCGACGGTTGGCAGAAGCGAACCGATGCCAGCCTGAATGCTCGAGTACATGCCTTGCTGGTAGTCGGGATTGCGCACGACGGTGGCGCCGATACTGACGACGACCGGCTCGATCTGTTCCGCGCAGTGGCCGGTAACGACACCGATGCGATCGATGCCCGCCGCCCGGAGCATCGCCACGACGTGCGCAATGACTGATGTTCCGGCGATCGGCAGCAGTGGCTTGAACCGGCCCATGCGGCTCGAATACCCCGCCGCCAGGATCAGTGCAGCCAACACCGGAGACGAATTGTTGTTTATCGGTTGCTCCATGACTGCTCCTCCCCGCTTTTCCCGTCGAGATCGAAGCCGTTCGCTTCGAGCACCTCGCGCGCCTTGTGTACGCATTCTAGTATCAGCCCGGGACAGCGTTCGGCTCGCTGCATGGGATTGGCGCCGGTAATTTGCGCGCAGTCGGAACCCCCGAAGCGCTGCTCGCAATCCTCGCGGAACCAGTCGACGTATTCCTCAAGCATGCGCGGCAATTTCTCATGCTCACCCTGGCGTGCCCCGTCCATGCCGGCATACATCCCGATCAGGCAGCAACCGCCGGTCAATGCTCCGCAGGTCAGGCCGCACCCCAAACCGGTAGCTAGCCCGGACATCGCGCGAAGCAACTCGGGGTTATCCTTGCCCAGCGCGTCGAGCCCGATCTGTACCAGGATGTGGCTGCATTTATAGCCTTTGAGGGTGAGTTCGGCGACGCGGAAATCGTCGTTGTTCATGTCATCCGGTTCTCAGTGTGTTCTTGCGTCGCGGGTGGCGACGAGAAGGAAGTAACCCGGGCGGCGAGCCCGCAATGCCTCGGCGTAGGCCGGGCCATCGCCATTCCACAATGCCTCGGCTCCTTGTCCGGAGAAGATGAGTTGCGCGACAAACGTTCTGAGCCGGTCGGAATGGTCTTCCCAGCGCTGTACGACGAAGCCAGCCTCGGTAAATGCGGTCAAGATGGCCTCGCGGCACATCATGCCGCCGAGGCATCCCGGCAGCGGAGATGGCGAGGCGCCGTCCGCACGCGCGAACAGGTCGGTGACCGCGATACGACCGCCGGGGCGCAGAACGCGTCGACATTCACCGAGCGCCGCCGTCGTGTAGCCGATCAGGGAGAGAGCGCATTCGGCGAGCACGCCGTCGAGCGATCCGTCGGCGAATGGCAGGCGATGCGCATCGCCGGCGACCATCGCGAGTTCCGGCATGGTGCGCCGTGCCCGAGCCAGCCGCGACACGGCGAGATCGAGTCCGAGAGCGCAGCAACCCAAGTCGCGTAACTGTTGCGTGGCAACACCTACGCCGCAGCCGAGATCGAGTACGCGTTCGCCAGCGCGGAAGCCGGCACAGAGTAAAGCATGTCGCGTGAGTTCGTCGCCGCCCGGGCGCAGGGGCTTACCGGCATCATGGCAGCCGCTTTGGTACGGATGTTCGAGCGTGCATGAACTCTTCATTTGTCTTCAAGCGCTTGTTCGACCTGCAGCATCTTGCCTTGCGCCAGCGCTTCGGAGACGTAAACGAATCCGCAGCCGGGGCAACGCGGCAGGTCGACCTCGAACGAACTACCGAGGTAGCTTGCCTTGACCTTACCGAGAACCAGAGGTTGGCGGCAGGCTGCGCACAGGAGTTCAGTTTCGACGGGGGCGTTCGTATTCATGAAGCAGCCTCCACGTCCATGCGGTGGCTATAAGCGCCGTGAATGACGTAGCAACCGCTGTCGGCGTCGATTGCGTATTCGACCCAGTAGGTGATGCGCAGTGGCCGGTGGCTGGCAACGAAACGCCCGGTCTTGCCGTTCAGCAGACGTTGCCCCGTACGCTCGGCGTGGCGAAGAACCTGGCGGAGATCGTCGGTGAGAATCAGTTTCCGCTCGAGGTCGGCTTGTACTTGGGGCGAGATGACGAGTCGTATAGCGTCGGTTGGCTCTTCCATGGCTTCATTCCATAACTCGCGCAGCAGACTTCGCTTCAGCCGGCCACGATTCTCCTGGCGCCGCGAGAATCCCGGGTCCGGGCGCGCGGCCGGGTCGTCGCCGTCCGGAAAAAGCAGATCCAGAACATGCACCGCCCGTTTGTCGCGTCGGGCGAAGTTGTCGCGGCACATGGCGCAGTAGGTCAGGTAATCGGAATTGCTTTGGCCGATGCGCCGGTCAAGCGCCTTGTCGGCGATCTCGCGGTTGGCGAACTGCGCAAGACCGCCGAAGCCGCAACAGGAGGTGAGTTGCGGGCCGTCCAGCTCGGTGGTCTTTGTGCCGCAACGGTCCAGCAAGTGGCGCACGGCATCCTGAATCGCCGGTTCGTGCCGTGTGGTGCAGGGGTCGTGGATGGCCAACGCCATGCGACTGTTCTGAGCCGCCGTTGCTTCTCCCGGCAATTTCCCCCGCGCTAGAACGGGCCACAGCGACTCGACCGGAACCTCCGGCAGATGATCGGCGATCATCCGGTAGCAGCTCGAACAGGCAGTGAGCACAAGCGGCCGGCCGAGGCTCTGCCATGCGGCTGAGAACTCGGCGTGGGTCTCGGCAAATAGGTCTGCGCGGCCGGCCCAGTGCGCTGGCGCCCCGCAGCAGCCCAGCATAAGCCCGACGCCATCGTCGATCGTGGCGCACAGATGCGCATAGACGCGCTCCACCTGCTCGGGCGACGAGGCGGCCAATTGGCAGCCGGGATAGAAGACCACCGCGCTTTGCTTGAATCCGGGTTGGTGCCGGGTCAGCGTGAACGCGTCGCTGCGGCTGTAAGCCAGGTCGCGCAATGCGAAATCGTGATGGGAAACGGGCATCTTGCCCTTGCCGACCATGCCTTCGCGAGCCGACAGGCATACGTCGCCCATGCTGAGTTTCTCCGGGCAAACCTCGGCGCATAGACCGCACAGCATGCAGGAATCGATCATGCGGTTCGCTTTGCGGGCGCCCATGACGATCGTTTCGTTGTTGTAGATCTCGCGGATGTAGCGCTTCGGATAGCCGCCATAGTGCTCGAGGTAGGGGCAGGACCGCACGCACTCGCGGCAGTGGCAGGGGAAGCAACGCGTTGCCTCGGCCTGCGCTTCCGCCGGGGTATAGCCGTTGTCGGGGTCCGCCGGAACGATCGCCGCAGAGGGCGCATGTCGAGCGAGATTGACGTGAAGCCGCGTCGACTGGCTTCCCTGGCCCTCGCGATTGGCGGTCAGCGACGCACCTTGCAGCAGGCGGTCGATCGACAACGCGGCGCAACGGCCGTCTTGGAGCGAGGTGATCGGTGAGTACGTGTGGGGTGTGCTGCCGTAGCGATGGCTGCCGCCGGCAAAGATTTTCGGATGTCGGCTGGCGTAGGTGAGCGCATCGACGGCGATGCGGCCGTCGGGCGTGAGATCGACCAGAACGGCCAGATCCGGTACGGCCTGGGCACCCAATCCCAGATAGACCGCATCGAACTCCTTGGCGAGCGCGGTGATATCTGGCCGTTCGCCGCAGTGGAAGACGATGCCGGTGTTGTCGAAGCGCGCCAAGTCGGCGTCGATCGCGGCGGAGGGCAGCCGCGGATCGCCGCGCAGGCGGGCGAAGAGTTGCAGTCCGCTTTCGAAGACGGCGACTTCATGCCCCTTGACGATGAGGTCGGCCGCTGCGGTCAGGCCGGAGAGCCCGGCGCCAACGACCGCAACGCGCTTCCGTTCCGTCGCCCGACCACGACGGAACGGCGATGCCGCGAGACTGCTGCTCACCACAGCGCGCTCGAGTGCGTGGATGCGAATGGCTTCGCCGGCCTCGGCGCGCCGGCAGACCGATTCGCACGGATGATCGCAGAGATGGCCGATGATGTTGGGGAAGGGGATGAAGCGGCAGAACAACGCTTGCGCGGCCTTGAAGTCCCCCTTGGCCAGCAATTCGGCCAAGCCGCGCGCGTCAACGTGCACCGGGCACGCGGCGGCGCATGCCGGTGGCGATTCCTCGATGCAGCGCGATTCCCAGATTCTGACTTGCTGGCCGTCCATCACCATTCCAGTTGTTCAAACAAACAATTCAGTTTAGGCGGCGACCATGGCGGGCGCCGCAAAGATCGCCTCCGAACCTTCTCCGTCCTAAAAGAAGGTCCGTCGGCTTTTTTGATCGTCTTCGCGGTACCCGCCATCGCCGGCTGCTCTTTCGATATTCGACGACCGCGGACGCCGGTGAAGCGGCGTCCGCAGCCCGGCCTCAACTCCGTGCCGGAATGATCGCCGGCTTGCCGGCCGCCTTGAGATCCAGCCCTTTCTTGACCAACTCCGGCAGCGCCGGCACCTTGAGGATGCGCACGCCGCAGGCGTTGTAGATGGCGTTGAGAATGGCTGGGTGCGGAGCGGTCAGCGGTGCCTCACCGACGCCAGCGGCACCGTACGGGCCCTGCGGACGCGGCGTTTCCAGATACATAATTTCCATGTCATCGGGAATGTCGCGCGGGTAGGGCAGGCCGCAGTCGAGCAGGTTGGTGTGCTTCTTGAGGTCGTCGAAGTCCTCGGTCAGCGCGAGGCCGATACCTTGGGCGAGGCCACCGTAGATCTGGCCGTCGACCGTCGCGCGGTTGATGATTGTGCCGACGTCGGCCGCCGTGGTGAACTTCACGACCGTCACCTTGCCGGTTTCCAGATCGACCTCGACTTCCGGTACGAACACCTCGTACATGTAGATCGGGAACGGATTGCCCTGGCCCGTGACCGGATCGATTTCATTGCATCCCTGAACCACCCATTTGCCGTCGTAGCGCAGCGGAATGTTCTCGGCGACCATATCCTTGTAGGTGCGGTAGGTGCCGTCCGGTTTCTTCATGGCGTTGAGCAGCATCTCGCAGCTCAGCTTGATGGCGTTGCCGACGAAGACGTTTGAGCGGCTGCCGCCGGCTGGACCGCTGTTCGGGCAGTCGGTGGTATTCATCACCAGCTTGATCTGCTCCGGCTTGAGGTCGAGCGGCTTCAAGGTTTCATGCGCAAACGTGAGCGTGCCGAGATCGGAGCCTTGTCCGTGATCCTGCCAGGCATCGTAGATCGTGACGCCGGTCGCCGTGAGTTCTGCCGCCGCGCCGGCACTATCCGGGCCATCCAGCCCGCAACCATAGATGCCGATCGAAATGCCGACGCCGCGTTTCTTTCCGGGGACGTTGAACGCCTTGCAACGCGCCTTGGCTTCTTCCCATTTCGGCCGGATCAGGTTGAGCAGCTTATCGACCACGAAAACCTCGGGTACTTGGCCGGTCGGTGTCGTTGCGCCGGGCCGGTAGGCGTTCTTGTAGCGCAGTTCCAGCGGGTCCATGCCCAGCTTCTCGGCCAGCATGTCCATTGCGATTTCCGAGGACAGGAAGGCTTGCGGCGAACCGTAGGCGCGGAAGGCTGAGCCCCAGGCGTGATTGGTGCACACGGTCTTGCCCTTGCCGCGGATGTTGCGGATGTCGTACCCGGCACCAGTGAATTGCGCCTGACGCGTCGTCAGCAGGTCGCCGAATTCGGAATACGGGCCGTGGTCGATCCACCAGTCGGTTTCCATCGCCAGCAGGCGGCCCTCGGCGTCGGCGGCGAGACGTGTCTTGACGTTGCCGGGGGAACGTTTGCCGGTGTAGGTGATGTTCTGGTACTGCGTATAGACCAGCGAGACTGGGCGTTGCACGGCGAGGCAAGCCGCGCCGAGGATAGCCTCGATCGTCGGGCTGAACTTGTAGCCGAAAGTGCCGCCGGTGGCGTTCTGTACCAGGCGCAGCTTCTCGGGCGGTACGCCGAGGCCGGGGCAGATCATCGCGTGGTGCAGGTGCAGACCGATCGACTTCGACTGGATCGTCAGTACGCCGTCATCGTCGATGTAGGCACAACCGCAGTCCGGTTCCAAATGCAGGTGCGGCTGGCGGCTGCACAGCGTTTCGGCTTCGACGACGGCAGCGGCTTTGGCCATGATCGGTGCGGTGTCCTCGCCCTTGATCACGCCCTGTTCGTAGTAAACGTTCGGCACGCCCGGGTGAATCTCGATAGCGTCCGGTTCCTGGGCGGCCCAGCCGTCCATGTACGCCGGCAGGATTTCCACGTCGACCTTCACCTTTTCGGCGGCCGCGCGGGCCTGCTCGACGGTTTCGGCGGCCACGACGGCGATTGCGTCGCCGAACTGGAAGATCTTGTCCTTGCACAGGATCGGGCGATCCCAGCCGTCGCCCTTGTTGGTCGGGAAGGTGATCAGCCCGGTGATCGCGTTCTTGCCCTTGATGTCCTTCCAGGTGATGACTTTGATCACGCCGGGCATCTTTTCGGCTTCAGAGGAATCGATCCCTTTGATGTTGGCGTGCGACACCTTGGCCTGTACGAGCGCCAGGTGCAGCGTGTCGGGCGGCATGTGTTGGACGACGTCGGCGCCGAAATCCCAGGTGCCGGTGACTTTGGCGAGCGCCGATGGACGGTGATACTTGGAACCCAGGATCGAACCGTTGTCGGGAATCTTCTGCGCGAATTCCTCGGGGGTCTTCTCGCCGCGCATGATCGCCGCCGCATCCATCACCGCATCGGTGAGGGGCTTGTAGCCTGTGCACCTGCAGGCATTGCGGTTGCGGTTGAACCAGGTGCGCACTTCTTCGCGCGTCGGACTCGTGTTCTTGTCGAGCAGCGATTTGGCCGACATGATGAAACCGGGCGTGCATACGCCGCACTGAGCGCCGCCGTGATGCATCCAGGTCACTTGCAGCGGATGCAATTTTTCGGGAGTCCCGATGCCTTCGATGGTGACGATTTTCTCGCCATTGCCATATTTGGACACGGGAACCATGCACGCCTTGATCGGCTTGTCGTCGATCAACACCGTACAGGTGCCGCACTGGCCGTTGTCGCAGCAGACCTTGCATCCGGTCATGAGCAACTGGTCGCGCAACACGTCGGCGAGCTTCTTGGCTGGATCGACGATCAGCGGGCGATCCACGCCGTTTACATTGATGATGATTCTTTTCACGACTTCCTCCTTGGTTGTTCTGTTCGATTGAAAACGCGTGAAAAATCCGGCGACCGAGTTCCTTCGCCCGCTTTACTCAAATGTGGCAACAAAGTGCAGCCAGCTTTTTCAGCGCCGCGCAGGACACGGCAATGACTCCGCGTGAAGCTATGGCAACAAGGAACAAGGCTGGGCGCATTTCGCTACCGACCTAAGCGCTCTTCTGCTCCAACACTTCTTCTTTCTCGGGGCGCAAGCCGCGATGCGTCAGGGCGGCATCGCAACGGCGGCGGCTGGCGATCAACTCGGCGACGATCGACACCGCTATTTCCTCGGGATTGTCGGCGCCGATATCCAATCCGATCGGCGCGTGCACACGAGTGAACGCGTCGGGCGGAACGCCTTCCTTTTGCAGCTCCTTGAAGATTCCCGTCACCTTGCGGCGCGATCCCATCATGCCGATGTAGCGTGCGGACGTTCCAAGCGCCCAGCGCAGTACCCGCATGTCGCTCAGGTGGCCAGGGGTCAGCGAGACGATGTACGACGTCGATGTCGGCGCCAACTGCATCACGGCCACGTCGAAATCGGCGACGATGATCCACTTCGCTTCAGGGAAGCGTTCCCGGTTGGCAAACGCCTCGCGCTCGTCGATGACCACGACGTCGAACCCGGCGGCCAGGGCCACACGATAGGTGGCGAGCCCGCAATGGCCGGCACCGAACATGTAGAGGGTCGGCGCCGGCACGATGGGTTCCACGAAGACATCGAGACTTCCGCCGCACACCATACCGGCGTCCACGCCCGGGCGCTGCGTGAGGTTGAAACTGACCGTCTGCGGTTTTTCCCGCTCGATCACCTCGCGGGCGATCTGGATGACTTCCAGCTCCCCGGCACCACCGCCGATCGTACCCACGATGCTGCCATCGTCGCGCACCAGCATCTTCGCCGAGGACGACGCCGGGATCGAGCCGACCGTATTGATGATAGACGCCAGGGCGCAACTTCGTCCCTGTTGCCGCATCAAGATGATTTCTTCATACACGTCCACGGCATTTCCTCCCGTGAATGAATGGGCTTTTCAGGCGGGAACGCAGGCGTCGGTATTGCAGAGCTGCGCGCACATCGGGCTGTCGTAACTGCCCTGGCACTCCTGGCATTTATTCGGGTCGATGGTGAACAGTTTCTCGACGTGGCTGATCGCCCGGTTTGGGCACTCGGATTCACATGCGCCGCAGGCGTTGCAGAGTTCTGGGATGATTTTGTAAGCCATGGTGTTCTCCTGTTTTCCGGTTGAGTTCCCCACGGGCCGCGCTCCTGAAATCACTAATCAGGCGAGGCGGGCCGAGGGCAGACACACGGCTTGGAGACGCGTACTCACTCGACGAGGCCTGAAAATCTTGATTACCGATTTCTGCTGCTCGTGTGACGACGGAGTATTCGCGCGGGATAGACGAGGAACAAGAGAAAGTGGCGAAACAGCGTTTTTATGCTGTCACGTTTCGTGACACCGCCCCTTTTTAAGGGCGGAAAGGAGTACGCGCGAGGTGTCCCGTTTTGGGACAGTTAGCCCTTCGATGGCGATGTTCTGATCAAACGCGCGTTGCGGAAGCTCCCCGGGGCATGCGAGAAGACCGCCGACCAGGCGACGACAATCCAGAACAGCGGCTCACGCAGTGACGGCACGACGAGCATTCCGACGAGCAGCGCCAGCTTGAACAACATGCTTACCCCGACGCCCTCGACGAGGTGAGCCGGGTGGAGCCGGAGGTCGATGGCCCAGAGAAGCACGCCCGAAGCCAGCACAAGAAGGCCGACATATTCTTGCAAGGGGACGTTGGTTGCACCGAGCAGCAGGGCGCCGAACGCCACGACCGCGAGCAGGTGGAGACTACGCGCGAGAACGGACGACCAGCGCCAGCCGTTGGACACTCCGCCCGCGCTCTGGAACGGGTTGCCGGCCGCTGACGCCATCACATGATGCCTTCGAAGGGTTGTACCTCGACGAAGTCGCCGGACTTTACGTCCTTCCCGCTTTCCGGAAGCACGATGAAGCAGTTGGCGTTCGACATCGAACTGAGGATGCCCGAACCCTGATTACCGGCGAGCCGGACTTTCCACTCGCCGTTTTCCGTAAAGAGTATGCCGCGAGGAAACTCCCGCCGCCGCGGCGATTTGTCGATATCCGAGACGCACGCCACCCTGAACAGCGGCTGCTCCGGCAACGGATCGCATCCCATCAAGCGCAGAAGCGCGTCGACGACGATCTGGTAGAACGTGACCATGACCGCGACCGGGTTCCCGGGCAAGCCGAATAGCCAGGCGTTGCCAATGCGTCCGGAAGCCATCGGCCGACCCGGCTTGATGTCGAGTTTCCAGAAACGCACATCGCCCAGACGCGCCATGAGTTCTCGCACGTAGTCGGCTTCCCCGACGGAGACGCCGCCGCTGGTGAGGATCACGTCGGCCTGCAGGGAGGCGTCCCTCAGCGCCGATTCGAGGGCCTGCGGGTCGTCGCGCACGACGCCCATGTCGATCAACTCAACACCCAGGCGCGTCAGCATGCCGAAGATCGTGTAGCGGTTGCTGTCATAGACCTCGCCGGGGCCGAGTGGGCGATTGAGCGAGGCGATCTCGTCGCCGGTCGAAAAGAAAGCTACTCGCAAGCGTCGGCGCACGGCCACCTCTCCGATGCCGAGCGAGGCAATCAAACCGAGCTGGCTCGGGCCGAGCCGCTGGCCAGCCTTCAATGCGGGCTTTCCGCAAGCCAGGTCCTCGCCGGCTCGCCGGACGTTCTGGCCCGCCTGCTGTCCGGGTGGCACAAGGACCGAACCGCCGTCGTCCGCTAGGCGTACGCGTTCCTGAACGACCACGGTGTCCGCTCCATGCGGGAGAACCGCACCGGTCATGATGCGAACCGCCTGCGTTGCACCGACCGTGCCGGAGAAGGGGTTGCCAGCTAATGCCCGGCCCACCACGGTCAACCGCACCTCCTGATCTGCCGACAGATCGGCGGCGCGAACGGCGTAGCCGTCCATTGCCGAGTTGGTATGCGCCGGCACGTCAAACGGGGCGATGATGTCGCGATAGAGAACCCGGTCGAGGGCGCGCCTGATCGGCATCACCTCCCAGCCGGAAACGGGGGCGAGGTGTTCGCAGAGCAGGCGGCGAGCTTCCGCCACGGTGAGCGAGTTTGGATTGGTCATATCGATTTCGCCGTCAATGAGTTGAAGACTCAACAGCGCTGCAGCGCGGGGCAGGGCGCTTTGTCAGTAAAACGATTATTGCAGGCGGAACCGCCTACGGATAGATCCGGAGACCGCGTTTACCGCAAGTGTCGCAAAACGTGACACTTTGATGGACAGACGTGGCTGGCGACTTGAATGCACCGTCATCCGTCGGATACCTTCCGTCAGGGAACGCAAAACAAGAGCAACGACCATGAGCGAAGTGCTGCGGAGAGCCTTTTCATGCATATTCCTGACGGTTACCTGAGCCCGATCACCTGTGTCGCAACCTATGCGGCAGTCATGCCATTCTGGGTTGTCGCGCTCCGGCGTCTGAAGCGCGTCTTGCATACGCGCATGGTGCCCCTGCTGGCCGTTTTTTCGGCGTTCAGCTTCGTCGTCATGATGTTCAACCTGCCATTGCCCGGTGGAACGAGCGGGCACGCCGTCGGAGTGGCGATCGCATCGATCGTCCTCGGCAAATGGGCGGCGATGGTTGCCATCTCGATTGCCCTCTTGATACAAGCGCTGTTCTTTGGCGATGGCGGAATCACGACCTTTGCCGCCAATTGTCTGAACATGGCGGTTGCCGGTTCGTTCGTCGCCTCGTGGACGTTCGCGTCGATTGCCGGCAAAACGAGAGCTGGAGAGGCGAGGCGCCTCTTCGCGGCCGGTCTTGCAGGTTACCTGGCGCTCAACGTGTCGGCATTGCTTACGGCCGTCGAGTTCGGCATCCAGCCAATCTTCTTCCATGACGCGGCCGGGACTCCGCTGTACGCACCGTATGGGCTCTCGGTCGCGGTGCCGGCCATGATGATCGGGCATTTGGCGGTCGCCGGCCTCGCCGAATTGGTGCTGACAGCCGGCCTGTTTGCTTATCTTCTGCGAACGCAATCGGACGCACTGACATGTGCAGCCATGGTTGAGGTATCAGCCCCGGCTTGCGGCACGAAGCCGATCGCCAGGCTTTGGTACGGGTTGGGCGCGGTGGTTGCGGCAACGCCGCTCGGCCTGCTCGCCGAGGGAACCGCTTGGGGAGAATGGAGTGTGCAGGATTTCATCGATGACGCTTCGCGCCTGGAGATACTGCGTGTGTCGGACGGTACGGCGCTCCCGGATGCCGTCCCCGCGGGTCTGCGGCGTTTGTCCGAAGCCTGGACGGCTCCGTGGGCGGATTATGCACCGTCCTTTTTGCACAACCTCTCGCTTGGTTACGTACTTTCGGCGATCGTCGGTGTCGGGTTGACCCTCACGGCGTGGTATTTGATCGCTCGCTTGCTGCGGGCCGTTACGGCAGCGCGCCCGATCGAGCGTCTGTAACCGACAAGCCGGTGTGGTGTGAGACCTATACAACAGTCGAATAGTTACCGCGGCGATCGCGGCGCCGTGTTTGTGGGGCGACTACTGCAGGGATTGGCCACAGCGGCTCAATTGGCAGAGGAGGCCGAGGCGCTGAACGCGCGGCAGGGGCTGTTGCAAGGGCTCGATGCGCGCGTAAAGCTCGTCAGCATGCTGGTGCTGATCGTTGCTGGCGTGCAGACACACTCTTCGAGCGCGCTCGCCTCGCTTCTCGTCATGGCGTTCGTTCTCGCGCTGGTTTCGCGCCTATACACGATGCCGGTTCTCCGGCGCCTATGGGTCGGCATTCTGCTCGTTGCCGCGGTGATGGCGCTTCCAGCGCTTTTCCTCGTGCCTGGAGGCATCGCCGGCCGGCTCCCGATGATCGGTTGGTCGATTACCGAGCCGGGGCTGCGCAGTGCAGCTTTTCTGTTCGGGCGAGCGGCAGCGTCGAGTACCTTCTCCATGTCGCTGCTCGCCACCACACCGTGGCCCCATGTGCTGAAGGCCATGCGCTGCCTCGGCGTTCCCGCCGTTCTCGTCGCCGTGCTCGGTATGGCGCAGCGCTATATCTTCCTGCTTTTGCAGACGGCCATGGAGCTCGTCGAAGCCCGCCGCAGTCGCATTCTGGGACCTCTGGGTGCCCCTGGCCGACGGCATATGGCAACCTCGGCGGCAGGTGCATTGTTCGAGCGGTCGTTCTTTCTGGCGTGCGAAGTCCATCTCGCGATGGTGTCCCGCGGCTACCGGGGCGACGTGCGCCTGCTTGACGATTTCCATATGCGGCGGCGCGACTGGCTCGCGGCCTGCTTCGTGGTCGTCGTCGCGCTCATTGCCAGTATCGGGGTTGGGCGATGAACGAGCCGGTTTTCGAACTCACCGACGTTTCCTATGCCTACCAAAGCGTCCCGGCACTCGATGGCGTCAACCTCAGCATTCGGCGCGGCGAACGCATTGCTCTGCTCGGAGCCAACGGCTCGGGAAAATCCACGCTGCTGCGTCTGCTCGATGGCTTGAGTTTCGCCAACGGAGGAAGCCTACGGGCGTTTGGCGAGGCGCTCGACGAAGCGTCTCTGTCCGACGAGAGAACGCACTATTCGTTTCGGCGGCGCGTGGGGTTCGTTTTCCAGAATCCCGAGGTACAGCTTTTCAACCCGACGGTTTTTGATGAACTGGCTTTCGGCCCGTTGCAACTGGGTTGGTCACGGGCTGAGATCCTGCAACGGATCGAGGAAATCGCTGAGCGCTTTTCGCTCGGCCACCTGAAGAATCGCTCGCCGCACCGCCTCTCCGGAGGCGAGAAAAAACGCGTGGCGCTCGCGTCGGTGATGATCGTCGATCCTGAAGTCCTGCTTCTTGACGAGCCCACTGCTGCACTGGACCCGGAAAGCCAAAGCGAAATGATCCGTTTCCTGGCGGCGAGCAGGAATACTGGACGTACTCTCATCATCGCAACGCACGACCTCGATGTGCTTCCCGATATTGCGGATTACGCGTACGTTCTCGACCGGGGGCGCGTGGCTGGTGCCGGTACGCCGGCGGAAATTCTCGCCAACGAAGCATTGCTGCGCCGCACGCGCCTCATTCACGCGCATTGGCATTCCCATGCCGACGGGACGGCGCACATCCACGCGCACGGACACGGGCATGTGCATCGACATGAAGGCTCGCATGGAGACCCGGGCTCCTCCGTCTCATCGCCGCCGATGACGAACGGGGTGGGTTAGCATCTAGCTATGCTCGACACATTGACCGACGCCCTATCGTTGCTCGCCACCTTCGACCGGCAGGTGGTCGCTGTCGTCTGGCTCTCGTTCCGCGTGACGGTGGCGACCACACTTCTTTCGACCTTGATTGGCCTGCCGCTCGGGGCTCTGGTGGCCGTCGCCCAGTTTCCGGGCCGCGGCTTCGTGACGGTTTTCCTCAACGGGATGATGGCGCTCCCGTCGGTGGTGGTCGGCGTCATCGCCTATCTTTTCCTGTCGCGCTCAGGTCCCTTCGGAAGTCTGGGGCTGCTTTACTCTCCGGCCGCGATGATCATTGCCCAGACCATCCTGGTGGTGCCACTCATGGCAGCCCTGACCCGGCAGATCATTGAAGACGCGTGGCGCGAGTACACGCACGAATTCCGCTCGATGCGCTTCCGGTTGCGACACACCGTGGTCGCGCTTCTTTACGACTGCCGGTTTTCCCTGTCGGTTGCGGTGCTTGCCGGCATGGGCAGGTCGTTATCCGAAGTCGGCGCCGTGATGATCGTCGGCGGCAATATCGAGGGTTACACGCGCGTAATGACGACGGCGATCGCACTCGAAACGGCCAAAGGCGATCTGCCCTTGTCGCTGGCGCTGGGCATCGTCCTGCTGTCCGTCGTATTGCTGCTCAATGCCGGCGCGTATGGCCTGCGCCGCTGGGCGATGCGCAAGTACGGCTGAGTACCACGGCCGTTGCCCAGACTGTCGCTCCGACCGAGCGAACGGCGGCATCTGCGCGCTTTGCCGCCGTCAGACGCTTTCCTCGTCTCCCGCAAGCCGAGAATCCTGCCGTCCGCAACCCTGTCCGGGAGCCCGCGCACCCTGACACACCCTGCCTTTCGGGCTCCGGAAGTCACCAAAAAAACTGTCACGAAAGGTGACAGCGCATGGACAAATCGGCGGGTTCGCTTGAACCGCGACTGACCGAATCGAATACTGCGTGCAAGACACAAGGGAGCAATTCAAACCGCTCTCCAGCGTCCTGAGTGAGCAGTTTTTCCATCTCAAAAACACAGCGGAGCGCCTAGCGCGACGATGCGATAACCAGCAAGGAGAATGTCAATGGCTTACAAGATTGTTCCTGAACTCTGCAACGCCTGCGGTGCTTGCGAATCCGAATGCCCCAACCGGGCGATCAGCCACGTCGAGAAGCTGTTCACCATCGACCCGAACAAATGTCAGGAATGCCAAGGCACGTACGACAGCCCGATGTGCGCTCAGCTGTGCAACACCGACGCCTGCGTCCCGGCCTGATTCAAGCGAAATCGAATCCCCGCAGCGGTTTATGACGAGCCGCCGCTACCAATTCGGAGAACGTTATGGACAAGATCGTACGCATCAACATGGCGGATCTGAGCAGCCGCATCGAGCCGGTTCCCGAGGAATGGGTCGGGCTGGGAGGGCGAGCCTTGACCTCGACCATCGTCGCCACCGAAGTGCCGCCCACGTGTCATGCGCTGGGGCCGAGCAACAAGCTGGTGTTCGCCCCAGGCTTGCTTTCAGGCACGGCAGCGGCGAATTCGGGCCGGTTGTCGGCCGGAGCGAAGAGTCCTTTGACCGGCGGTATCAAGGAATCGAACGCCGGCGGCACCGCGGCGAAGATGCTGGCCAAACTAGGCATCAAGGCATTGATCGTGGAAGGCGTGCCAAAGGAAGACAAGTGGTACAGCGTGCACGTGACGAAGAACGCCCTCACCATCCAGGAGGAGACCGAAACGGTCGGTAAAGGCAATTACTGCCTGGTGAATACGGTGCAGGCGCGCTTCGGTCTCCCGGTCGGCGTGATCACCATCGGCCCGGTCGGCGAAATGAAGATGCTTTCGGCCAACATCTCTGTGGCCGATCCGGAGTCGCGCATTCGCAGCCTGGGCCGTGGCGGCCTCGGTGCGGTCATGGGGTCGAAGAAACTCAAATTCATTTCGATCGACGATACGGGAACACCACCGGTGATGCCCAAGGAGGCCGTCAAGTTCAAGGAAGCCGCGCGGGTATTCGCCAAGACGCTGCTCGATCATCCGGTCAGCGGGCAGGGCCTGCCGAAGTACGGCACCAATGTTCTGGTCAACATCCTCAACGAAGCCGGTGGCCTGCCGACGCGAAACTTCACCAGCGGCCAGTTTGCGGCGCACGACAAAATCTCGGGCGAGACGATGTACGAGACGATCGTCGCTCGCGGCGGCACGCCGACGCACGGTTGCCACGCTGGCTGCCAGATCCAGTGCTCGCAGGTCTACAACGACAAGAACGGCAAGTACGTCACCTCCGGGTTTGAGTACGAGACGATCTGGGGGTTGGGCGCCAACTGCTGCATCGAAGATCTCGACGATATCGCTGAAGCCGATCACATCATGGACGACATCGGCTGCGACAGTATCGAAACAGCCGTCATGTTCGGCGTCGCCATGGAAGCCGGCGTGCTGAAGTTCGGCGACGGTAAGGAAATGGTTCGCCTGCTGCGTGAAGAGATCGGCAAGGGAACGCCGCTCGGCCGTGTTCTCGGCGGTGGCGCTGGCCAGGTCGGGCGCATCTACGGCGTCACGCGCGTTCCGGTTGTCAAGAATCAGGGCATCCCGGCCTATGACCCGCGCGCCGTCAAGGGCATCGGCGTCACCTATGCGATGGCGACGATGGGCGCTGATCACACCTCGGGCTATGCAATTGCGACAAACATCCTGAACGTCGGCGGTCACGTTGATCCGTTGTCGAAGACGGGTCAGATCGAACTCGCGCGCAACCTGCAGATCGCCACGGCGGCCATCGATTCGACCGGCATGTGCCTGTTTATCGCGTTCCCGGCGCTGGATATCCCGGAATGCCTGACGTCGTTGATCGACATGATCAACGCCCGGTTCGGCATCAACCTCACGGGCGACGACGTGACCGCACTTGGCAAGGCCGTGCTTAAGCTTGAACACAAGTTCAATCTCGAGGCCGGATTGTCGAAAGAGCACGACCGTCTGCCGGAGTTCTTCAGCAAAGAGACGATCGCGCCGCACAACGCCATCTGGGACTTCACACCCGAGGAACTGGATACATTCTGGAACTTCTGATCGGCGCTAACGTGATACGGAACACCGCCCACGAATCCCGGCTTGGTGAGATTGCCATACCGGGCTTCGTGGGCATTCCGCGATCCCTTCGTCATCCCCGCGGACGATGCGCATGAAGGTCAAACTCAAGCTCTTCGCTACATTGCAGGAATACCTTCCAGCCGACAGCGCCGGGGGGCAGGTCATGCTCGAATTGCCCGATACCGCGACGGTTCCGGATGCGCTTGGCGCGCTCGGGGTGCCGATGAACCTCACTCATATCCTTTTCGTCAACGGACGCCATGTTCTGCGGCCCGAGCGGGAGACTTTTCGTCTCAAGGACGGCGACACGCTATCCGCTTTCCCCGCGATCGGAGGAGGCTAGGGGGCTCTCATCCACAGTCAGATAGCCCGCGCCGACGCGTTGATAACCATTACACAAGGAGGCTCGCGTCATCATGAAAGTTGAAGAACTGCTCCAGCAGTCACTGGAGATCGAGGCCCCGTGGCAGGTCGTGGACGTCAGGCGCGACCTGGGGCGAAAGCAGATCGACGTTTGGGTGGGACTGCAGTCCGGAAAGAGCAGCTGGTTGTTTGGCGCAAAGACCGCCACCGTGCGCGAAGACCAGACGCATGTGTGGCGCCATCTCAATCTCTGCGGTTCGCGGTGCCTGGTGCACGCCGAGGCAACGCCCGAGTCGGCCACGCAACCGTGGCGAGGCGAGGCGGGGCAGCCCTTTACCCATCTCCTGTCACGGTCCATCGTGAGCATGATCCGGGACGGCATCAAACTGCAGAGCATTTGCTCCATCCTCGATATTCCGGTGGGTGATTTGTGGAAATTCAAGCATGCGCTCGACAGCGGAAAAACCGGAATTTCTTCGTTGCCACCCGAGGCGAAACACTCTGCCGACGCCGATTCGGGCGTCCCGGAACCGGACTCGCGCGTATGGATGGCCTTGCTTGAGGGCAGGGTGAATATCGACATCCGGCTGCTCAGCCTGAAACTTTTGCTCACGAAGATGCGCGAGCAGATGCGCGTCATCGCGGATAATGAAGTTCGTACCTTGAAATGCTACGAATTGCAGCGCTTCTTCGTCCGATACGAGAAAACCCTCGGCCACGAACTCGCCCAACTGGAAAAGCTCGCCTGATGGCCAACGCACACTAAAACAGGAAGAACGGCCATGAAAACGATTTCCGGACTTGTTTCTATCGCCAGAGCCGCCGAACTGATCAACGACGGCAGGTACCTGAGCATCGCCGGCGACGAAGCCGCGCTGAAGGAACTGCCCAAAGGCAACTGGATCGGCGGCACCATTCCCTATTTCATGACGGAGGCGGGCGGTGCCGTGTCGCGTACGGAGGTCTTCATCGATGAAATGCCTGTGTTCGATGAAGCGCCGACGCTGCGTTTCTACGACGTAGACGCGCTTCCCCACCTATGCCGCAACGCCCCTGAATACGGCTACACCTTGATGATCGTGCCGGCGTTCAGCGCATGCCATAGCACCTTTGCCGAGAATGCCCCGAACTACGAGGACATGTACATCAAGCCGTTGATCGGCTGGATCGCCGGCGTGCATCTGGACGACCTACCGCAAGCCGCGCCAAAGACGGTGCTGGGACCGACGGGCGAGTTCTCGACGGAGCAGGCGGTCGTCGTGCATGTTCCATTACCGCCCGAGAAAATTGCCAACATCGATATCGTGAACTTGTTCCAGCCTGGGGACGGAGAATCGATCACGTTCGAAGGAACAGGATTTTCGGCGCAGCAATGCAAAATTGGCGGGAAGAGCGCCAATCTGGCGCAATACATGACGGCCTCGGGAATCGATACCCGCCTCCCGTTGGTCGCTGACTATTGCGGCGCAATGATCAACGTCAGCATCAAGCAGGTCGACGCGGCGGCCGGGCGAGTCGACTTCTACGCCCCGGTGTTTGCCGGCGTGACCTACCGATTTGCGGCGCCGGTGGCCGATTACGTTCGCGGGTTCGAGCGGGCGCTACCGTCAATCGAAGACGGCGTGGTTTTCTCGTGCAACTGCATCCTCAATTTCCTTTACTCGAACCTGGAAGGCAAGCGCACGGGCCATATCGTCGGACCCGTGACCTTCGGAGAAATCGCCTACCAACTGCTTAACCAGACGCTGGTTTATCTGACGATCACCGAGTAGAACGAGACGGGTGGCGTGGGGACGGATACGAGCCTGGACATCGCGTGAAATAGGGCCACTCCTCAGGACGAGGGCTAGGAGCACGATTTCAAGAAGCGCCGAGCGGCGCGCGAAGAATCAGCGCGGCTGCTCTTAACCCCCTTGTTCCCCTTGTCAGGGGGAAACGGAGTCTCTGCAGTCGATGGTGTTCTCTCGCGCTTTGTGCCTTCTACGTCGAGGGAAGACTCTTCTCCTATGACAAGGGGAGGATGGGAAGGGGGCAACCGTACGGAGGCCCTGTATATCCCTTGCCAGATGTAGAAGGCTACCGCGTCCTCAGCCGCCTTTCTGCGCATCCGGGAAGAAGAGCTGTTCGCCGTTGATCTTGTAGGCGGCAATCACGTCCTGGCCTTCGCGCGACGTGATCCACTCGATGAACTTCATTCCTGCTTGCTGCTTGACGTGCGGATGTTTCGCCGGATTCACGAGCATGACGCCGTAAGGATTGAACAGGCGCTTGTCGCCGGCGAGAACGATTTCGAGGTCCTGGCGGTTCTTGAACGACAGCCAGGTGCCGCGGTCAGCCAGCGTATAGCCGCCGACGGCCGCGCTCATGTTCAAGGTCGGGCCCATGCCGGCGCCCGCTTCCTTGTAGCCCGACCAGGCCTTGGGATCGACCCCGGCGTCTTTCCAGAAGCGGAGTTCCGCGGAGTGGGTTCCGCTCTTGTCACCGCGCGAGATGAACGGCGCCGTGGCGGCCGCCAAGCGCCGGAATGCTTCGACGACGTCCTGAGTCTGCTTCACTTTGGACGGGTCCGCCTTCGGTCCGACGATGATGAAGTCGTTGTACATCACGTCCCGACGGTCAACGCCCCAGCCTTCCGCCATGAACTTGTCTTCCGCCGGTCGATCATGGACCAGCACCACGTCGGCATCGCCCCGCCGGCCTGTATCCAGCGCTTGCCCGGTACCCAACGCGACGACTTTCACTTTGATGCCCGTCTGCGCTTCGAAGCGCGGCAGGATGAAGCCGAACAAGCCTGATTGCTCGGTGGACGTCGTAGACGCGAGGACGATGAATTCCTCGGCGGCAGCGAGGCCAGCCGTCAGCGTCAGGCAAAGAAATACGATCAGTTGTCGAAAGCGATACGCCATGGCAGTTCTCCCTGAATGAATAACCGGGCTTCGTTGGATTGCGGGTGCGAAAAGAACCGGGCGGCCGGCGCGCGTTCAACGACGCGTCCGCCGGCTAGAAAGACCACATCGTCCGAAATGCGCATGGCCTGACCGAGATTGTGGGTCGTCATCAGGATGCGGGTCCCATCGGTGCGTATCTCGCGGACGATCGATTCGACGGCTTCGGTGGCCGAGGGGTCGAGCGCCGCGGTCGGTTCGTCGAGCAGCAAGAGGCGCGGGCGCGTCGCCCACGCGCGGGCTAGCGCGAGCCGTTGCCGCTCGCCGCCGGAGAGCAGGCGGGCGCTGTCTTCGCTGCGATGCGCGAGGCCCACGCGTTCGAGTACGTGCGTCGTGCGCCGGCGAAACTCGACACGGGGCAGGCCAAGCGGCATGAGCCCCAACGACGCATTATGGAAGACGGAACTGCGCAGCATGATCGGGCACTGGAAGACCATCGCGATGCCGGTGGCCGGAGATTCTCGGCCGTTCCAGTCGATCGATCCGTTGTCGGTCGCTTGCAGCCCGGCGAGAACACGCAGCAGTACCGTCTTGCCGGCGCCGTTCGGGCCGATGATGCTGGTGATGCCTTCGCTGCCGATATCGAGATCGATACCCGAGAGAATGCTTCGGCCCCCGGGTGAAAATCCGATTTCGGAGAGTCTGATCGGAAACAGGGATGACTCGCCGAGCCAAGTCTCCGGCCGCCTGAGCGGTCCGCTTGGAGAGCCGTCCCTGAACGCTAGCGCTCGGTGCACGAAATGCATGGGTCGATGCTGTTCACGATGATCGCGATATCCGCGATCTTCGCGTCCTTGAGCATGAAGCGCAGCGCGTCCCAGTTCATGAAGCTCGGCACCCGCCACTTGACGCGTTCCGGACGCGGCGAATCGGTGATGCGCACGTAGTAGATCAGTTCGCCACGTGGCGCTTCGCATTTCGCGATGGCTTCGCCCGGTGGAATCGCCGGACGTTCGCTCGTACAGGCCGTCGGCCCGTCGGGCAATTGGACGAGGCATTGGCGGATGATGCCGATCGCCGTCGCGGCTTCCGCCAGGCGGATCATGGCTCGCGACCAGACATCGCCGTCTTTCAAGGTATGCACAGGGACCTGCAGGTTGGGGTAGGCCGAGTAGGGCGCCTTGAGGCGGACGTCGTATTCGATTCCCGAGGCACGCGCCACGGGGCCGACCACCGAGCAGTTGATCGCGTCTTCGCGCGAGAGAACGCCGATCCCCCGCGTGCGCCCTAGAATCGAACCGTTCGTGCGGTAGATCTTGGTGACCTCCGCGATCGCGGGCTCGACCTTGTCGAGTTGCGCTTTGAGGTACTCGGCGTTTTCCGGCGTGATGTCGTAGCGGACGCCCCCGATGATGTTCGCGCCGATGTCCATGCGGTTGCCGAACACCGATTCCTTGACGTCCTGCATCATCTCGCGGATTTCCATGACGTGCATGAAGAGCGACTCGAAGCCGACCAGATGGGCGAGGACGCTGACGTTGAAGAGGTTGGAGGCAACGCGCTTGATCTCGTCAGCAATGACGCGCAGGTACTCGGCACGTGGCGGCACCGTGAGTCCGGCGATCTGCTCGACCGCCATCGCATACGCTTGCGGGTGGCTGTTCGAGCACAGCGAGCAGATGCGCTCCGTCAGCACGATGTTCTGGAAGATGTTGCGCTTGGTCACCAGATATTCGATGCCGCGATGTACGTGGCCGGCGTGGATGTCGACGTTGGCTACCGTTTCGCCCTGCACGTCGAAGCGGAAATACATCGGCTCCTCGAGTGCGACGTGCAGCGGTCCGACCGGGATGGTGAAGGTGCTCATGCGTTGCTCCCTGTCTGGGCCAGGATCTTTTCCCAAAGCCCTTTGGTGGTGGCGCTGTTGACCAATGCCGAGAAGGGGATCAGGCGTTCGAGGACGGCGCCGTCGATCGCCGGGTCGATGAACAGGCGGCGAGGGTCCGGGTGGTTGGAAACGACGATCGAGTACAGCTCCATCATCTCGCGTTCGGGCCAGTCGGCCGCCCTGTACAGCGGCGTCAACGAGGCGACTTCACCGCCGAATGGCACATAGACGACGACCGTGAGCGTGTCGCCATCGACGTCGAAGTGATAGTTGATTTCGAAACTCTTGCCGTCGTTCGGCACGCCGCCGAAGAACGTGGGCACCACGGGTGTCTCGCCTTCCTTGGGGGGCGGAGCGGGCGGCGCTTTCGGCTGCAGGATGGTGATCGTCGACACGCGCGCACCCCTTTGCTTCAGAAGCGTCGCGGCCCGCAGCAGATCGTCCTTGCTGGCAAGCCGGGCCCACGCGCTGCCCACGCCCTTGGCATCGGTCCGCCGTGTGTATTGAATGCCCGCCGGCGCGGCTTCGTTCAGGGGCGCTTCGAGACCTTCGAATAGTTTGCTCATGACACGGCTCCTCGTTCAGCCAACGCCTTCTTGCGGCAGGCCGGACACAGATTGCGTTGCTGTTCGATTTCCTCGGGGGTGAACGGCGGTTCCACGCCCACGGGGTTGGGTGCGCTCGAGAGTGTCTTGGCGTTGCATCCCGTACAGTTCACATAGACGATCGTTTCGCGGATTGCCATCCCGAACTCGTCTTTCACCGGATGCGCCATATGCCAGTCGGTCGTCTGACGGATGGCATCGGTCGGGCAATAGTGTTCGCACAGTCCGCAGAAAACGCAGGTGTTGTGCCACATCATGAAGCGCAGGCCTTCCGGCGTCTTGTCGAAGCGTATCGCGCCAGGTGCACATACCTGCTCGCAGGCGCGGCACGCCGTGCATGAAGCGAGCTTGAAATCAATGCGGCCGCGAAAATTGTCCGGCGTCCACGCCGGACCGAACGGATAGCTCACCGTCGATGGCCCGCTCACCAGATTCTGAATCAGCGTTTTTATGAAGTTCATGGCGGTTCCTGAAGGGATCAAAGGCGCTGGCGCCAGATCTCGATGGCCTGCGCGATGCCCTCGATGATCGCTTGCGGCCTGGGGGCGCAGCCGGGGACGTTGACGTCGACCGGGATGTACTTGGAGAGCGGAGCGAGGACCGCATAACCGTCCCTGAAGATGCCGCCTGATATCGGGCAGACGCCCACCGCGACCGTTACTTTGGGATCGGGGACTTCGTCAAAGACGCGCAGCACGCTGTCCTTGACGCGTGCCGTAAGCGGCCCGGTAACCAGCACGATGTCGGCGTGGCGCGGGCTGCCGCAGTACTGGCAGCCGAGCCGTTCGACGTCGTAGCGAGGAATGAGCGCCGTGGTCGCGCATTCGACGTCGCAACCGTTGCACGAGCCGGCGTTGATGCGGTAAATCCAGGGCGAGCGGGCCGCCATGCGGCGGCTCTGATCGGAAATGAACTGTTTGAGGGACATGGCATGTTTCCGGTTAGGCAAGAGCGACGACCGCGAGCGACAGCACCGAGAAGGCCAGTGGCCACTTGAGGAAGAAGCGGAAGGCCTGGTCGATGCGCATCCGGCCGCACGAGACGCGCACAACCGAGACGCCGATCAGCATGAGCAGAACGAGCTTGGCAAGGTGAACGAGCAGCCCCGCGGCGCCGTCCGGCGCATAGGGGAAAAAGAGAGCGATGCCAAGCCCGAGCACGACGACCGCCTTGAGGGCCGACATGACCTTGAACAAACCAAGCGCCGGCCCCGAGTATTCGAGCAGCGGGCCTTCGAGCACTTCGGTTTCGGCTTCCGGAATATCGAACGGGATAATGCCCAGGTTGGCCGGATAGAAAGCCAGGAAGGCGAGCAGGGCTGGCCACATCACCGGGTCGAGCAGGAAGGCGCCGTGTGTGCGCTGATAGGCAACGATCTCGGTGAGCGAAAAGCTTACCCATCCGCCCTGACCGAGCCCCGTGCGCAGCGCGACCGCGGCGACCACAAGTACCAGCGGCCCTTCGTAAGCCAGCATCATCGCCATCTCGCGCGAGAAACCGATGGCACCGAAAGGAGAGCCCGACGCCGAGCCGGCGACCATCAAGGCGACGGCCGGAACGGTCAGCAGATAGAGCACGACCAGCAGATCGCCGAACGCCGGGTTGGGTGTGTAGAACCCGGGGATCGGCACCAGCGCGGCGGCCAGCGCCATGGAGACGGCGCCGATCAACGGTGCGCCGAGGAACACCGGCTCGCTGGCGATGTTCGGGACCATCGTGCGTTTTTTCGCGAGCTTGACGAGGTCGTATAACGGTTGTGCCAGCGGCGGGCCGACGCGTCGCTGCAGGCGCGCGGCCAGACGGCGGTCGAGCCCCTTGAGCGCCAAACCGAGAGCCAGTGCGAACAGGCCGCCCGGAAACACCAACATGGCGAAGATGGCGTAGAACGATTCGGTCATGATTTTTCTCCGTCAGGCGGCCTTGGTTTGCGGTGGGAGGGCGTGCGCCGGTAGGGCGGCGTGGGTTTCCGTGTTGTCGATCTGATCGACATCGTCGTCGTACCCGGTGTCGTGCGCGGCGTGCAGGAGACCGCGCATGGTTGCCTCGGGCGATTCGAACAGGTTCGAGGCGCCAACGTGTGCCGCGCCGCTCGGGATGTCGGCGACGCCGCACAGGTGGATCGGCGAACGGATCACCGCCGCGTTGCCGCGACCGAGGCGCAGGTAATACGACGCGGCCACGCCGAGAACGAGCAGAATCCCCGACAGGAATCCGGGATGCCAGCCGCCGGTGCCGGGCAGCGCTCCGCCCCACGTGGCGGCGATCACTGGCAAGCCGAGGTGTTGCTGGATCATGGCGATCGGCACGAGCAAGAGCCCGGGCATGAACCCCACCGCAACGCATCCGGCCGTCAACACGATCATCGGTACCAGCATCACCAGCGGCGCTTCCTGCGCGTGCTCGGCGGCAGCCCCAGGCGACCCCATGAAAGCCGCGTGTGCGAACTTGAGGATCGCGGCCAGCGTGAACAAACTGGCGATCAGCGCAAAGATGCCGAGAACGTAGTGCCCGGAACCGAACGCTGCTTGGTAGATGAGCCACTTCGACGAAAATCCGTTGAGCGGCGGTATGCCGGCCAGCGAAAGCCCGGCAAACAGAAAAATCCCGAAGGTGATCGGCATCTTGCGGCCGAGGCCGCCCAGTTCATCCAGTGTGCGCGCATGGCTGGCGACCATGATGCAGCCCGCGCAGAGGAAGAGGAGGTCTTTGAGCATCATGTGGTTGGCGAAATGCATCAGGCCGCCCGCAACCCCGAGCGTCGTTCCGAGCCCGAGCGCCATGGTGATGTAACCGAGCTGGCACACGGTGCTGTAGATCAGCAGGCGCTTGATCCCGGTCTGCAACACCGCCATCGCCCCGGCGTAAAGCACGGTAATGCCTCCGATGAGTGCGACGGCGTACACCAGCGTCGGCATATCGCCCACCATGCCCAGGCGGTTCAATGCCGTCGCCCCGCCAAACAGGGCGAACAGCTTGATGACGCCATACGGACCGCTCTTGAGCAGCACCGACGAGATGTAGCCCGAAACCGGCGTCGGTGCGGTGGCCGGGTGCATCTGATAGTCGATGCGGGCGGGCAGCATGGCCGCTTTCATCAGCATGCCGATGAACACTAGCGTCAGCGCCAATCCCAGCCAGCTCGTGCTCATGCCGCGAGCCGCCTGCGCGACGACGGCGAACTCGAAACTGCCGCTCGCGGTACCGAGCATGGCGATACCGAGGAACATGAACGATGCTCCGGCAGTATTGAACATGAAATACTTCATTGCCTCGCGCCGCGCATCGCCGGTCTCTTCATGAACCAGCGCCACGTAAAGCGCCCAGCTGCTCATCAATTCCCAGAACGCGAAGAAATTGAAGAGATCGTGGCTGCCCGCCATGCCGACCAGGCCCGCGATGAGCAGCGAGAAGGCGGCGTAGAACCGTGCCTGCGCATGGCCGTGGGCCATGTAGCCGGTGGCATACGCGAGGTTCAGCGTACCGACGCCGGCTACGAGCAGGGCGAAGGCAAACGACAGCGCGTCGTAACGCTCGGGTTGTCCCAACACGGTGAGAAATGCTGCCAGGGGAACGAAGATCGCCAGCCGTGCCGCGGCTTTCGGCGCTACCTTGCCGAGCAGCCAAACGGCCACCGCACCTACCGTCGCCACCGCGGTGGCTACCGGCCAGTCGAACATCAGCGGCGGGAGCATCACCGGCATCGAGCCGGACCGTCCGGCCACCAGATCGCTGACAGCGCGCACGGCGTCGAGTTGGAGGCGCGGGTCGATACCGCCAAGAATGATGGCCGCGCTGAGGATGGCCAACGCCAGGAGCATGGATGCCGGCGCTTCGCTGACCGCCGGCCCACGATAAGGCTGGAAGAAGAGTACGCGGACCACGCGCAGGTAGTAGAACGCGGCCACGATACTGCCGATCAGGAGCAGGGCGGCAACGTCGATCCGTCCCGCCGCGGCTGCTGCCGTGATCATCAGGAACTTGCTCGTGAAACCTGCAAAGGGCGGCAGGCCCATGATCGAAACCGTCGCCAGCGCATAGCAACCGGCGCTGAACGGCATCACCTTGCCCAACCCCGCGAGATCCGCGATCTGGCGCTTTCCGCTTTGCAGGATGAAGGCGCCGGCCGCGAAGAACAACAGCGTCTTCATGATCGCGTGGTTGCTCGCATGCAGCAGCGCTGCCGAAGTCGCCAGCGACGTGCCAAGACCGAGGATGGCGACGATCTCGCCGATCTGCGCCAGGGTCGAATACGCGAGCATGCGCTTGATCTCGGTCTGCAACAGCGCCATGACTTCGCCAAGAACGAAGGTAGCACCGCCGAGGATCAGCAATACCGTGCCGAGGTCCACCGACCCCGCGGAGAACTTCGCCAAGGCCGCGCCACCGAATACCACGTAGAGGACTTTCACCACGCCGAAGACACCGGCTTTGGTGAGGATGCCCGACAGCGGCGCCGAAATCGAAGACGGCGCTTCCGGGTGTGCGAGTGGCAGCCAGGAGTGCATCGGGAAGAGGCCGGCCTTGACGGCGAACCCGACGAAGAAACAAAGCGCCGCAAGGAATCCGACCGCCGGGGTCACTTGGCCGATGCGCTCGGCCACGGCGGCGAACTCGAATGTACCGACCTGCGCGTGGACCAGCAGAATGCCGAAGTGCATCACGTAGGCACCGGCCGCGCACATGAGGAAGTACACCATGCCGGCCTTGAGGGCCTTCGGCGTCTGCTCATGCACAACGAGCAGGTAGGAACTCCACGTCATCAATTCCCAGAAGACGTAGAAGTTGCCGAACTCGTGCGCCGTAGCGAGCCCGAGCAGCGAACCGATCAGGAGGAATACGAAGAACGTGTAGCGGTTGGTCTGTTCGGCATGCCGCATGTAGCCATGGGAATACAGAACGACGAGGAAGGCGATGCCGACGAAGATAACGGCAAAGAACCGAGAAACGGCGTCGAGCCCCGGTTCCTGCAGCGTCATCACGAGGCTCACGGCGGCAAGAGCCAACGCCGCTGCGTCGCGGGCGCGCACCGAGTAACGTCCGAGCGCGTAAAGGCAGAAGGCGCCTATATAAGGCACAAGGACCAACGCAGACCATGGCGATTCAAACTGCGGAATTGCTGCCAGATCGGAGATGCCGGCCATCGCGGCCGCGAGGTGAACGAAAGGTTCCGGCCAGACGCTCATGCCCACCGTCAGCGCGGTGAGCAGTGCGATCGGGAGCGGCAAAACCCCAGGAGCAGGCTTCAAGACGCGCTCGGTCGCCGGCGGCGTCAAGCACACGCGCTGGATGACGGCGATGTAGTAAACGGCGGCGATGATGCTCGCCAACGTTCCGCAGGCGGCCAGTAGCCACTGTCCTTGCTCGATGGCGGCATAGAGAATGATGAACTTGCTGAAGGATCCCTTGAACGGCGACAGCCCCATCACGGAGAACATGCCGAACCCAAACAACGTGGCCGCCACCGGCATACGGTGGCCGCTGCCTTCCAGATCGTCGAGAGATGACGATCCGGTCCGGCGGATCAGCCACCACGCCGAGAGCACCACCAGCCCGCGCATCACGATCTGATAACCGAGATGCATCAGCGCACCGGTGCTTCCGGCGTCTCCTCCCAGGCCGATACCGAGGAGCACGTACCCCGCCTCGGCGACCGTCGAAATCACGATCAGACGCGGCAAGTTGCGGAGCGAGAACAGCGCGGCTGTTTCTCCAAGCAGGAGAATGATCGCGCCTAGCCAGGCCATGGTCGCGGGGTCGGCGCTTGTCGAGATGAGCATGGAGTGAATCCCTTCCTAAGGTCTCGTCCGGCGCGGCAGACAAGTGATAACCGCGCCGTTTTGTTTTCGGTGTGCGCAGTATCGGAGCTGCAAAATTCAGTCGCAATGAAAACTGCGCGAACAAAAAAATCGCTGTGTCAATTCGTGACAGCGGCCTTCTTTGCCCTGGAAAGCCCCTCCGGATGATCTCCTGCGCTGGTACAAATACGCCTGTGGGAACGGTGATGGATCAGGGCGGCGGATAGCGCCGCGCGACGCCTTACCCACCAGAGGAGAAATAGTCGATGCATGAAACGGCGATCGTTGCCGGCCTGATGCGGATCATTGAGCGGCACGCCGCGCAACACGGCGTACGGCACGTAAAAAGTGTGCGCGTGAAGGTCGGCCGCCTGCGCGCCGTCGAACCGCAACAGCTTTGTTCATGCTTCGAGATGTTCGCCGAGGGCACTGTCGCGGACGGCGCGCAATTGATCATCGACGTGGTCGACGTGCGCGGGCGCTGCCGAACGTGCGCCACCGAGTTTGTCATTCCGCGCTATCACTTCGAGTGCCCGCATTGCGCTGGAAAAGACATCGACGTAATTCAGGGGCAAGAGCTTTATATCGAGAGCTTCGAGGCGAACGATAGCGGCGCAGCGGACGAAAACCCGGATCGTTCCGCGTAACCGCGGCCCCTTCGGAATAGGATGGCTTAAAGCAGCAAGATCTGTCTCAAGAGAAAAGCCGATTGCGCAGACAAGCTTGCACGCTTACCGCTCCGGACAAAACGCCTATTCGACCGGTCGTCTGTTCGCCTTTCACCGTCACTTCAGAACTGTTTAACTCTGATCACACCTGAGCTCGCGGCTAGCCGTTTGTCGACTTCCACGCCAATCGCCATTGTTGTTGATGGCATAATCACCCAATGACATCGAAGTAAATCACAAGAAAGGACGTCGCTTTGTCTGGAAAACGTGTGATTCGACTGGGTGATCCGACAACGCATGGCGGCACCGTGGTCAGTGCAACGGTGGGTTACGTGATGTTCGGTAAAGAGGTCGCGGGGAGAGGCGATACGGCTACGTGCCCTATCCGAGGGCATGGCGTCGTCACCATCGTGGAAGGCGACCCTTCCTGGACCATAAACGGCAAGAACGTGGCGCTTGAGGGACACAAATGCAGTTGCGGTTGCTCGCTGATTTCAACCCTGCCCAATGTGGGGCGTTCCTACGAGGCGGCGGGAGAGACCGATGCCGGCATTGGCGTATCGGGGGTGGGGACCCTCGCCAAGTCAAAGGAGGGCGGAAGCTACGACGAACATTTCGTCCTTCGCGATATCGCTACCGGAAACCCGATTAGCGGCTTTGCCTATGGCATGGCCACGAGTTTCGGTGAACACCATGACGACACTTACGAGGATGGCGCTACGGCGAAGGCTTATTCGGAATCGCCGATACCCGTCAAGCTCCTGTACGCCATGCAAAAGGAAATCGGACTGCGATGAGCCAACAAGCGACTGCTGCAAGCCCAACTCCTATCGCGACATCGACGACAAGTCCGACGCGGATTACGGAGGGCAAGGAAGTCAAAGTAGATGTCCTCCATCTCGATGAAATTCCCGGTGCCATGGACAAGATGGGGTGGAAGGTCTCGGCCAAGATGATGCGACGCTGGTTCTCGAACAGTCCCGCCTACGTCATGCCGGAAAACCTGCGAAGCGGCCAGGGCGTCGATTACAGGACGTTGCCAGCCAGCCAGATCGACGACCAAATCATCAAGATGGACTGGGTGCTGGGGTTTCCGCGTGCGAAGCAGGTCTTCGACAAATTCTGTAAGGAATGGGATAGCCAAAAAGCAATAGAGACACTGAGAGACAGGAGACTGCGGGGTGCGGGATGGAAGCCAGGAGCCACTGTAGCGATTGGGCAGGGATTGATGTCCGCCAAAGAACTCGATATGTCAGCTCAGGTAAATCGAGCCACGTTTGGCGAGTATTCGGATACTTTCGACGACCTATACGGTGCGATTTTCAAGGCGACACTTAAAGTTGCGGTGGTGGGAAGAACTCGCTACTCATCGCAACTCAGTAAAGACATTTTTGAGATCGAAAAACTCGGCGTCTATGTACGCGATACCTATGATTTCAATTCGGATTGGTTCACCGACGCCGCCGCTGGACTCGGGATCTGGAGCCGTGATCGATTGCTGAGTAAGGCTGAAACGGCCGAGTACCGAGCAAATCAGGCAAATGCGCCGATTGGCTGGATGGCCAATCACATCAAGTACAAAGGGTTTGTACCAGTGAAGAATCGAGATTTCCGGAGATGGCAAGAAAAGCACGGTACAGGCGGCGATTTCTTCGTTTTTTCGGACGTGAAATGGCTGCAGCCAGGTACCGCCTATGTGGTTCTCTAGACACAAAGCTTTAGCCGGTGTGGCAGTTTCCCTGCTCCTGCTCTGGTACGTCGTATTTCAGTGGGACTGGGTGACCTACACCGATGGAGGCACAACAGCGCAAGAACGGTGCTACAGCCCCAACCATGAGTACTATGTCGTTCGATCCCATTCGCTTATCCGTTCCCTGATGCCGATTGCTTTTGAACCTGCTTTTGGTACAGCCAAGCTATACGACAAATCGGGAAGATTGCTCTATTCGGGCAAGACTTTCCTGGATTTTCAAGCCGGGCCTTTATGGGGTGGCGGGCCAACGGCAGATGGCGAGAAGTACTCAGTGTGGTTCATGGGGGATTTGAACAACTGGCTATTTACTCTGCCTTCGACACCCGGAGAGGACTTCTCTATCCCGGAGAAACACTGTTTCTAGCGAGAACGGGTATGAGGCAGCACGGACGGTACAGGCTCTCAAAACGCAAGATTCTCCCTGTGGGCGCCCTCGTTCTTCTGGCAACTTGGTATGTTGTCTTTGGATCGGATTGGATGGCCTACACCGATGGCGGGCCAGTGGCACAAGAGCGTTGCTACAGTCCTAACCACGAGTACTACGTCGTCCGATATCAGTCTCTTATTCGCGCTTTGATGCCGATTGCCTTTGAACCTGCCTTTGGCACCGCGAAGCTATACGACAAGTCGGGCAATCTCCTTCATGCAGGCCAGACGTTACTCGGTTTCCAGGCCGGGCCGAACTGGGGCGATGTGTCGACATCGCGAGGAAAAGAGTATTCCGTTTTTTTCACTGGTAACGCGGACGACTCGGAGCCCCGGGGCGGTTGGGTGTTTTCCCTCCCCAGTTCTCCCGGAGATAGTTTTTCTATTCCGGAAAAGCACTGCTTCTAGCCCAGTGGATACGAAGCCCCAGGGATGCAGCATGTTCAAACTTAGCGCTCTCCTCGGGGTGGTGGGCTTTCTTCTGATGGTTTGGTATGTCGTCTTTGAATGCGACTGGATCACGTACACGGGCGGCGCGCCCTCTCAAGAGCGGTGCTACAGCCCGAACCGTGAATACTATGTTGTTCGCTTGCAGAGTCCGTTTCATGCACTGTTCACCGACTCTCTTTACGCCGAGGGAACGGCGAAACTGTACGACAAATCAGGCAAGCAGCTCTACACCGCACAAACATCGTTGAGCACTAGAGACGGTCCGATGCGGTTCGACGGATTTTCTGGTGAGCGGCCTTGGGTGACCTATATCGGAGATTTGAGCAGCCGATGGGAGTGGAAAGCCGACCTGCCTTCTTCTCCCGGGAGGTATCCGTCCGAGCCTCAACAGAGTTGTTTCTGACAGGATTCGGCGCTATCACTTCGAGTGCCCGCACTGCGCCGGAAAAGACATTGATGTCATTCAAGGGCAAGAGCTCTATATCGAGAGCTTCGAGGCTGACGATGTTCCCTGCAAAGTTAGGCCGGCCCTTAGCTCGCCGGCGACTGGCCCATGAAGACCGCCAATTGGGCGGCGAACGCCCGCTGGTAGGCCGGGCGTGCCTCGCCACTGGCTACGTAAGCGGCCAGGTTCGCATATTCGTCAAGCATGCCCGACGATTTGAGCCTGAGAAGCACGGACACCATCAGGAGGTCGCCTGCGCTGAACACGCCTTCAAGCCACTCGGCATTTCCGAGCCGAGCGGAGAGTTGGCTCAGGCGACTGCGTACTCGATTCTCCGTGAAGCGAAGGCGCTCTTCATACCATGGCTTTTCACTCTCTAGGAGCCGCGTAGTCTCGCGGTCAAGGATCGGCGGTTCCACGGTATTGAGCGCGGCAAACATCCACATAATCGCGCGTGCCCGGGCATTGGCTTCGTCCGGAAATAGACCTGCATGGCGTTCGGCGATATGGAGCACGATCGCTCCCGTCTCGAACAGAGCGAGATTCCCTTCCTCATAGGTCGGAATCTGACCGAAAGGATGAAGCGCCAGATGTTCGGGCTCCTTCATCGCGCGAAACGAAACAAGTCGAACCTCGTACGATTGCCCGACTTCTTCAAGCGCCCAGCGAACGCGCATATCGCGTGCGAGCCCTTTGCCTTTGTCGGGTGAGTGTTCGAAGGCCGTGATAATAGGGGATGGAAGCGACATGTGAATCCTCCTTCGATGTCTGTAGGGATGCCGGAGGGCAGTTCTCGTCGGCTACTGATTCGACGTTCAGGATGGAAGCAAATCGACATCCCTCAACGACTTTCTCGTGGCTAGACACATCCGCCTTGGAGCGGCACTCGGTGCCGACCTCCTGGAGGCCTTCGGAACGTTGATCGGAAACACCGATCGGAAAGCGGAAGAACTGGCGAATGGATTCCTTGCTCGGCTAGAGAGGGAGAAGCGGTTCACCGGCTGATTTCGGTCTTGCATCGCGGCGCTGGGACAACACGCCGAAATGCCCAGGGGCAGGATACGAAAGCTGGGTAAATAGCTCGTTGGCTACTGTTCCGTGATCGAAGACGTCGACTTATTGGCCGGAACGGGTGTTAACTTCACCATTCGACGAAGTCAGGAAGCAACCAGAAGCGATCGTCGAATAAGGCGGACGTTTGCTCTGTCCGTATGATTGTTGGTTGATAAGGAGACCGGAACCGGTCGGTCTCTTTTGTATTCAATACGTTAGACGCGTCTCCAACGTGTCCGTATTATTAACAATAACCCGGACGCTTTGGCGTCTGAATAACTGTTATGCATCTTAGGAGTCTGTAGTTGACCGAATCTCGTAACCCATATATCGACGCCAATGGAACTCCGAAACTGAGGCGATCAGTTGTCGGCTTCATCGACATTTTGGGCTATACGGATCTCGTGAAGTCTGCGAAGTCACGCAAGGAAAGCCAAGACATACTTGATCGCCTTCATAGGACCCTAAAGCGATCGAGAGAACATGTCGATCCGAACCAATCCGAAGACACATTGCGAAGGCTCCGCGATAAGGACTTTTCTGCGTTTCGGGCCTTTACTGACAACATCGTCATTGGTCATCCAATACATGATGATGGCGAAATCGAACTTGGTAGCGTCTTCAACGACCTGTCGTACTTCCAAATGCTCATGACGATGGAAGGATTCTTTGTGCGAGGTGCTATAGCAATTGGCGATCTATATATGGACGACATTGCAGTTTTCGGTGGAGGATTGATAGAAGCCTACGAAGCCGAAACAACGTTGGCCCGCGATCCGAGAATTGTTCTTGCGCCATCCGCTCAAACTGCAGTGAATCGGCATCTTGAGTACTACGGCAGAGGTTCTCATGCGCCTCAAAATCGAGACCTTCTCCGTGATAGCGACGGACAATACTTCGTTAACTATCTCGACACTCTCATTCCCGAAAACGGCCACTTCTACGAAAAGGAACTTTCTTCTCATAAGGCAAGGATTGAAGAGAAACTAGCGCTACTTAGGTCTCGCCCGCCTGTTTGGGCAAAGTATCTCTGGGCAGCCAACTACCATAACTATTGGTGCGACCAAAACTCGTGCGTTGACGCATCAATGAAAATTGACACAGAAACTTTTCAACTGTCGCCCGCTAGGCTGGTGTCAGATGCATAACCTTTCATTCGAGCGGACCTGCGAGAGAAGCCGCGCAGGCCGCTCAATTCAAACGTTAGCCGTCTTAAACATGAATCAACCAGTTGTCCGCGAAGTTACGCTGAAAAAAGAGTATTCGTTTCAATACGAGAACTTCGTGTTGTCATCCCAGCACGAGCTCTACCTTGTGCTCGCCAAAGATGGCTCTTCTGTCAGTGCACTGAAGTTCCGGTTCAGCACATTCAAGTACGGTAGTCCCAATGATGAAGCGCGAGGCAGTCATCCTCTCGCAAAATTCGGTTTGGGCTTGTATGGCCTGTATCAAGTCGAGAACTCGCCTTGGATTCATGAACTCATGGTTGCCAACCGGATTCATCCCAGGCATCAGGATTTAATGTTTGCTGACCGCAAACACTTTATCGCTTGCTTCAAAGATGTGATGCTGGAGGTTGTCTGTCGTGAATTCGAAGAGATCGAGATCGAAGAGCGCGCTTTACTGGCTGTTCTTCAGGCGGAGCTGCTGTGCCTAGAATGAGCGAGACGGCTAACCCTACAGTCGAGCGGGACAGCCAACAAGCTGCGCTTGTTGGTTCCCTCCGTGCTTCGCACTCCGGCTGCCCCTCACTTCCACGTTAGGCAACACAGGACGCACCGTATGTCTCTCGCGACTCTCTTCGCGCTGCATGAACGCGAGAGCCTTTACTCTGGCGCAAATTCTGCAATTTGGCATTCACACCAACTTGCCGACCACCTCGCCAAGGGCAAAATCAGAGAGGAAGACTACGTCGCCACACTCGTAACGAATGGCATTCCCCTGCTATTGGACCGCTGGGAGCCACTCCTGCGTCCAAAGGGAATTACCCTAAAGCTCGCTGGTGTGTTCTGTCACGGACATCCTCAGGTCTCGTTTGGCGTTCCTCGTAATCAGGTTGAACTCGCCGATCTACTCGTCGTACACCAACATACAAAGGGCACCCGCGTATCGGCTAGAGCCATTCTTCTTCAGGCCAAGATGTCGACTGACTCTACGCACAGACTTTCCGCATCAGATCCTCAGCTGCAACTCTTCAGTACTTGGCCGTCGTTCGAGTTTGTTACGGGTGGTCTTGCTCCTGGGCTTCGCAATATCAAGGAGAAGGGGAAAGGCTCTCGCTACGCACTGATACATGATGGCCCCTCATATCCAGAGCAGATTACGTGGACTGATCAATGTCCTTGGGCGGCAAGTCCAGCAACGCCGATGCTTACCGCTGATCGCTCGTTAGCGCGTCTGCTTGGCGACATACTCTTAAATAAGGACGGCAGGCCATTTCAACTCGGAAAACCCAAAGATGATTGGTCTCGCACGATTCAAGAGTTACTTGAGACGACGGGGAAGCGTACGTACAGGCGCGCCAATATCAAGCGTGGGCCTACGCCGCGCATCACCGGCAATCTTGTCGGCTCTGGTGTAATGCTTGCCTACGCGCCTCATCTGCAGTTTCCTTTCCCATTTTCGGCATCCAGAGTTTCCATTCTCGACCGCTACTTCGGAGCGACGCCAACCTCACAGGGCGACGGTAGCGACAACATGTCACCACCAGCAGAGCAGCCTGATCTCCCCCCCGGAGGGATTTCAAGCCTGATCATCGAAACAGCCGAAGGTGCAGGCTAAGTGGCGCAGGTGTTGCCTAACAACTCCGTCGAGAGGGACGGTTTGCAAGCTGCGCTTGCAAATACCCTCCGCCGCTTCGCGGCTCCGGCCGCCCCTCACGTCAAACGTTAGCGCTCATGAGCCCCGAGCTAGAGCAGCGCATTGCACACATCGAGAGCCTTAAGGACGCTCATCTCGCTTTGGCTATGGAGATGCTCAAGGCCGATGGCGGAACGATGTACTCGCTCGACATGCTTGCCGCCGCAGCGATCAAGAGATCAATGGCGCAATGCGCCGGCTTCGCGTCGTTGGTGCGAGATAAGAACTATGTCTGTGCAGCTTCGCTGTTACGACTTCAACTCGATAGTTGCATGAGGTTCTTTGCGGCTTTCATCGTCAAGGAGCCACACGAATTTGCGAGCCAAGTTCTCCATGGAACCCCTATTCGGAAGCTAAAGGACCGGAATGGAAAGTTCATGACCGACAAGCACCTCGTGGACCTTCTTGGGAAGAAGTACAGTTGGATGCCGAGAGTCTACGATTCAACGTCGGGATTCATACATCTCTCACAAAAGCACATTTTCACGGTGTTCCAAGATTGGGAGGGGAACGGGAAGTTCTCAGCGAGAATTGGTGCTGACGACAGAGACATTCCCGAAGACCTTTGGATTGAACTGGCAGATGGTTTTCTTGCGGCAACGGATGCATTGTTCGAGTATCTGAAGGGATGGACCCTTACCAAGAAACACCCAGAACTTGCCAGCCAGGCCCGAAAACATGAGCGCTAACCTTGCAGTGGAGCGGACGCTTCGCCTATCGGCTTGGCGTCACTCACTTTCACGTTAGCCGTTCCATGGCCGATACCCGCCCAACACCACTCTCGTTCTTTGCAGCGCTTAAGCTCTGTTTGCTTCTGCTCGTATCGCCGCGTCGATTCATCGAGATCGAGCGTGCAGATCAGGAAACGCGAAACAACTACACCGGCTATTCTGAGCCACGCCACCGCGTATATGTCATTCGGGCCGCATTTTTCAAATCGCTTGCTCTTGTGTTGGGGTTTTCGGTTCTCGGGTATGCCACCGGGCATTTGATGCATCTGCTAGGCCGATGTGCCACGTCCGAAACCGTTGTTTGGCTCCAGATCGTAGGAGCGGGCCTTCTCCTTTGGGGCACACTATTTGTTCGCGGCTGGGAAGTTCAGTCTTTTTCCGGGGTGCAATTCTCTGAGCGAGTCAATCAATGGCTATACCGCGCGCTCTATTGCCTTGGTACTACGGCTATTGTTTACTCGCTATCGTTTCCCCAATGCGGAGCGTAACGGCTAACAATTCGGTCAAGGCCGCTCCCTGCGGTCGCTGGGCGCTGCGCGATAAAGCTCCGCGCAGCGCCCCTTACCTTCGACGTTAGGCGGCAGAACATGGTCCCTTCTGAATCACCTTCTCCGTTGCCTTGGGTCGAGGCGTTGCGGTCAATTGGTGAAAGTGTGGCGCGCGTTATGCAAGCCTTCTCAGCCAACGTACTACCATCGGTCGTTGCTCTTGCAGAGGGCATACGAAAGCTCCCGGATGAATTGCGCCCCATGGTTCGCTCCTTGGCAGAACGTGGTTGGTTTATTTCCGGTGAAATGGGCATGTCCGAGCTGCGCCACTTTCAACACTTATCAGGCTCTTCTACCCCGGAAGAAGTGGACGCCATGTTGGCGCAATGGATCGAGAACGAAATTGATCGTATCTATGCAACCGCAGTGCAGCACTTCCCGAAGCGCCAAGCCATATTGGCCGCCGCCTTTAACGCACACAGAACCGGCATATATGAACTGTCCATTCCTGCGCTCTTGATACAGGTCGAAGGCATGTGCATCGAGACTCTGGGAAGGAAGTTGTTCGCCACGAAAGGTGGAATTCCAAGAACAAAAGAAGTGACAGACGCGCTAATCGACGGTGCTTTCTCTGAGGTCATTTTCCTTCCGCTAAGGGAAGCAAACGGCTTTACCGCAAGCAACGACACGAGACGCAACTGGCCCAACTCTCCCAATCGGCATGAGATTCTGCACGGCATCTCTACAGACTATCCGAGCAAGCTAAATAGCCAGAAAGCCATTTCCTTGTTGGAGTATTTCGTGACTTTCGTTGCAGCAGAAAAGGCGGAGGGGCCAAGTGGCACATCTGCCGCCTAACCCTTCGGTCAACACGGACCTTGCGAATAAAGCCGCGCAAGGCCGGTGAATTCAGACGTTGGGCGTCATGGAATGGTGTTGCGTTATGCTGACTAGGCCACTTAGTGCGGAGTATGTTGTTCCACCGATTGAGAATGTTTGCTCTGATGCTTTCACTGTCGGTAATGGTTGTTCGACGTAAGGAGATATTTCGCTGTGAAGGTATTCCGAAGCAAGAAATTCAAGGCAAGTCGACCGTGGGGCGCAGAAAACGTCGCCAACATGGCAGGTACCACGGTACGCCTCCACTGGACGGATCAGCCGTACAAATGGCACACCAACGACGGCGAGGAAGTATTCGCTGTCCTTGATGGTACTGTCGACATGCACTACCGAGCCTCAGGGGTAGAGCAAGTAGTGACGTTAGAGACCGGTGACGTTTTCTTCGCAGAGGTCGGGTGTGAGCATGTTGCACACCCTCGCGGTGAAGCCCGTATTCTGGTCGTCGAACGAGAAGGTAGCGTCTGATATGGCGCCCAACGTTTCGGTCGGCCGCCTCTCACCTCGGATGTTAGCAATCGGAGATGTTCGTGTTAGGAACCTTGAAGTTCGCGGTTGTTCTTCTTGCCCTTATCCCTCTCGATGGCATGGCTGTTGAGGTATTTGACAGTTTTCCCAACGAAATACGAGCCAGCGATCGATACGTCATTTATTCGTACGGGCTAATTGTAGAGGGTAGCGATCCGACGCCTGTCCATCCGACGCGCGGCATTTACGACTTCCCCGCGATTAAGCAGGCGCTGTTCATGAATGGGGATTTCAATCTCATCGCACCCCAGCGACCTAAGAACACCGAAATCCGCTCGTACGTAGCGACTCTCGAGTCATGGGTTCGACGCTTGGTGGCCGCAGGAGTCAAGCCGAGTCGAATCACTCTCGTCGGATTTTCTCGAGGCGGCCAGCTGACGGCATACGCTTCTGGTCGCCTCGTCGACCTTGAATTGAATACGGCAATCATGGGCGCGTGCAGCAATGGGGACATAGACCGTGATCCACCTCTAACGCTGAGCGGAAATTTCATGTCCATCTATGACGCCAAGGATTCGGTGCTGTCGTGCGAGAAGATCGCAACGCGAAGTAGGCTCACCTCGTTTGAAGAGATTGCGATCTCAACAGGCAAGGGGCACGCAGCCTTCTTTCGTCCATTGCCGGAGTGGGTAGATCCATTAAAGCAATGGATACAAAAGACCAATCGCTAACAACCCCATGCACGCGACGAGCGAAGACGCACGCACGTGACGACGAACGTTAACCCGCACAACCGAAATGCACTGCGCCATCCTCTGGGACAACGACGGAGTTCTGGTAGACAGCGAGCGCCTCTTCTATGAGGCGAACCGAACCTACTTCGCGGACCTCGGCATCGACTTGGATGTCAGCCTCTACTTCGAACACTTTCTGTGCAACAACGCGGGCTTGTGGCATCTCTTGCGAGACAGGGGTTGGGACGATCAGCGCATCGCCGAAGGGCGAGCTCAGCGCAATCGCCTCTACGCATCTCTCCTGCGTGAATCGCCAAACCTGATCAACCCGGGCATTGAGAGTGTTCTCGAAGAGTTCGTCGGCTCTTGCCGCATGGCGGTCGTCACAAGCTCCGCGCGCGAGCACTTTGATCAGATTCACGGTCGCACAAACCTCCTTAGGCACTTTGAGCTTGTGGTTGCCGCGGGAGACTACGCACGAGAGAAGCCGGACCCCGAGCCCTACCAAGTCGCTATGAACCGGCTATCCGTCGAGCCCAGAGACTGTATCGCGGTCGAAGACTCGCCTCGAGGGTTGCGCGCGGCAACCGCTGCTGGCATCGATTGCATCGTCCTGCGCTCCGAACTTACTGAGCAGCATTCGTTCGAAGATGCATTCGCCACCGTTGACTCGCCAATTGAACTTGGTTGGGAACTTCGTCGCTGGCTGGCGCGACGCAGTGCGGCCTAACCTTCGCTCAGCTTAACCGTTGGGCTGCACGCTGTTTTAGAGGCATACATGCAGAATTCTTTCTGGGAAAAGGTTGACTCTCTGATTCAAACCTCCCAAGTGATAATTGATCGCCCTAAAGGATCGATACACCCCCGTTTCAATAGCATCATCTACCCTCTCGATTATGGATATCTTCATGGGACATCGAGTGGAGACGGAAATGGAATCGACATTTGGAAAGGATCATTGGATTCATGTTTTTGCGATGCCGTAATCTGCACCATTGACGTCATGAAACGCGATTCAGAGATCAAGCTATTGATTGGCTGTAATGAAAGCGAAAAACAAATAGTTCTCAATTTTCATAACGAATCTCGATATATGTCTGGCGTCCTGATTAGTCGCAATTCATGAGCAACAGAGGCCCTCAGCAGCTTCGCCAATCGATCAACCGACTGCCCGGCAAGCTGCGTTTGCCGGGTATCTGAAACGCTAGCCATCTCCATGCGTCCATCGATTTTCCCTTCCGACGATTCGCTCCCGACATGGCTGCATACGACGCTTCTGGTTCTCGTCGTTTCACCGTTCTCACTGATGACGCTTTGGTGGGGAGTTGGCGCCTTGGTTTCAGGATACCTGGAGCCTCTGGCTGGCCCGGAGTTTGGCCAGTTCTTTTTTGGTCCCGTCGCGTTGCACGGCGCTGCAGCAAGACTCGCGGGCTTCGCACTGCTCGTTCTCAGCGGCGCCTTCGCGGCTATCGCTGTGCGGTTCTCACGATTTGCGAGCGACTCAGGATTCACTCGATTTGCACCATGGCTACTCCTTGTTTTGTTCATTTTCGTTTCGTTCGTGGTCAGCACTCTGGCATGACTTTTACACCTAAGCTCTCGGGCAGTACGAACTGCCAGCAAGCTGCACTTCCTAACACCCGCCTGCATACGGCGCACCGGCAGCCGGTTACCTGCAGCGTTTGAACCATAGCCATGTATATCCCGAAGCACTTTGCTGAGCCAAGAGTCGATGCCTTGCATCAGCTCATTCGCGCCCGTCCGCTCGCCACGCTGGTTACGCTTGCGTCGAACGGGCTCAATGCCAATCACATTCCGTTGCACCTGTCTCCGGAACCGAGTCCTTTCGGAACGTTGCGCGGCCATGTGGCCCGCGCCAACCCGATCTGGAAGGACATCGCCAACGATGTGGAGGCACTGGCTATCTTCCATGGCCCCGACGCTTACGTTACGCCTTCGTGGTACCCCACCAAAGCAGAAACGGGGAGGGTTGTGCCCACTTGGAACTATGCGGTTGCCCACGCCTACGGCACACTCCGTGTGGTCGATGACCCCGCTTGGCTTCGCGCACACCTTGAGGCGCTGGTGGCCCATAACGAGAGCGCTTTACCCGAGCCGTGGCATATCGAAGATGCACCTTCGGACTATGTTGAGAAACTCCTTGGGGCGATCGTCGGCATCGAGATCGTCGTCACACGCCTGTCAGGCAAGTGGAAGACAAGCCAAAACCAGTCCGCGGAGAACCGAGCCGGAGTCATTCATGGTCTTCGCGCCAGCGGAGCGTCGGAGGCTAATGACATGGCCGCTCTCATTGAGGGTAGCAACCCAACGCGTTAACCCAACCTTGCCAGGGACTGTCGGCAAGTTCCGCGTGGCGGTATCTGCCTTGCGGGCTCCTGCGGCCCTAGAGCTCAAACGTTGGATCTAATAGGAAGGAGCCGTTGTGACTAGACTCAAAACACCATTCGGATTTCACTCTACGGCTTCGGAGGTCATCGACGGCATCGACTTGACCGGGAAGCACGCTATCGTCACCGGTGGCGCGGCCGGTATTGGCATCGAGACCGCTCGCGCACTTGCACAGGCTGGCGCAGCCGTCACCCTTGCCGTGCGGCGGCCGGAATCGGCCATCGCCGTGGCTGAGAATTTGCGCCACGCAACCGGCAATCGGAATATCCTCGTTAGGAGCTTGGACCTTGCTGATTTGCGCTCGGTAAGTGCCTTCGCCGCAGGGTGGGAGAACCCACTGCATATTCTTGTTAACAACGCCGGGATCATGGCCGTCCCCGAGTTGGAGAAAACCTCTCAAGGGTTTGAGATGCAGTTCGGCACCAACTTTCTGGGCCATTTCGCACTGACTTATTGGTTGCACAAAGCACTTGCTGCGGCTAACGGGGCGCGTGTCGTTTCGCTGAGTTCCAGCGGCCATCTCTTCTCACCCGTCAACTTTGACGACTTGAATTTCGATTTCATTCCGTACACGCCGTTTGGCGCGTACGGCCAATCCAAGACCGCCAACGCGCTACTGGCGGTGGCCGTCACGCGGCATTGGTCCAGCGATGGCATCTTCTCCAATGCCGTAAATCCGGGCGCGATAGCCACTGGTTTACAAAAGCATACGGGTGGATTGAAGACCCCTGTTGAGCGCCGCAAGACCCCGGAACAAGGGGCCGCAACCTCGGTTCTTCTTGCGGCTTCCCCGCTTGTTGAGGGGGTAGGCGGCCTCTATTTCGAAGACTGCAACGAATCCCATCCTGTCTCGAAGCGCCCGACAGACTTCAGTGGCGGTGTCGCCCCCTACGCCCTCAATGCAGAGAATGCGGAGCGTCTTTGGGATGTGGCTCTTAGACTGATTTCGTGAGCGCAACTAGTGTTGCTGCATAGATCCGACCCGTCATTCCAGCGGGCGTTGCGCGATGGAACCGCTCATCGCCGTTGAATTCAAACGCAGGGCGTCATTCGTAGCACTTTTCTAGAGAGGATACCGCCATGCAACTTCCCCCGCTCACACAGTCAGTTGGCTCAGCAGAGCGTTCCATGCGGGCGCTGCTCGAGCGGCATCTTCAAGACGTAGGGCTTTCATTTCCAGCTTGGATTTCCCTTGTATTTACCAATGCTTCGCCACTAACCGTTGATCAAATTGCGCAACGCCAGATCAGTGGTCATGTGGTCTCAAGCATTGATGAGGTGCGCTTGGAAATAGACACACTCTTACAGGCTGGCCTGCTCAAAGCGAGTGAGAGCGGGACTCTTTCGCACACAGACAAAGGCTCCGCTCTCTTTGTCGAACTCAGCGGTAAGGTCAAGGACGTTACTCAGTCTCTTTACGGCGATTTGCCCAGTGAGGACTTGGAAGCCACTCACCGTACCCTGCTAGAAATTGCAAAAAGGGCGAACGGTATTCTCACGTCTTCCAAACCCTAATGCCTAACCGATCATTCCACCGGTTCGATTTGACGTGCCTTAATCCGACCCATGTACTCCAGCAACCTCTTCACCAACGCCAACCCGCCCGCTGAAGGCGAGCGCTTCGACGAGCTCCTTCGCCACAAGAATCTCGTGATCGAGCGGATCATCAGTTCTTCGCTCATCACTCCCCAGGAATACGTGCAATCCCAGGATGAGTGGGTGCTGCTCGTGCAAGGCGAGGCGGCGCTACAGGTTGATGGAAGGTCGGTTTCGCTGAAGGCCGGCGACTATCTGTTCCTGCCGGCCGGCACGCCGCACACGGTTGAGCGCACGAGTGACGGAGCGATGTGGCTCGCCGTTCATCTGCATCCCCAGCCCTTACCGGAATTCGACGGCGGCTCACTCCCTGCAGGCTGATCTTCAAACGCTCCACCAGGGAGGGGGGCTGGACGTTTTTTGCCTGTCCCGAAATGACACAGCCGCTTTTCTGAGTGCGCCCAATCCGTTGCGCGTGCCCGGCCCGACCCCGAATACTGCGGCCAACTGAGACGAAGGCGCTTACCGTGGCGAGCGCGAGCATGGGGTCGGACGATGGACGAGATTTCACTTTCCGCTGGTACGGCGGCCAAAGCGGCTGCGGGGCTGACGGATGGCTTCGGCCGTGCGATCACCTACCTTCGGCTCTCGGTCACCGATCGGTGCAACCTGCGCTGTTCGTATTGCATGCGTACCGACGTCAAGTTTCTGCCGAAAGCCGACATCCTTACCCTTGAAGAAATGGAGCGTTTAGGCGCGGCGTTTATCCGTTTCGGCGTGCGCAAGATCCGGCTGACGGGCGGCGAGCCTCTGGTGCGCCCGGGGGTGATGCTGCTGGTCGAGCGGCTGGGCGCCCGCGTGGCGTCGGGCGAATTGGACGAACTGACGCTGACGACCAACGGCACTTTACTGGCAAAGTACGCCACCGGTTTGGCGTCGGCGGGGATCGGCCGAGTGAATGTTTCGCTCGATACGCTTGACGATGAAGTCTTTCGCCGGCTTACTCGGCGCGATGGTATTGCCGATGTGCTCAACGGCATCGAGGCGGCGCGCTCAGCCGGGCTTGCGGTACGCATCAACGCCGTGGCGATGGCCGGGGTGAACGAGGCGGAATACGACCGCTTGATCCGCTGGTGCGGGGAGCAGGGCTGCGATCTCGCTTTGATCGAGCTAATGCCGTTCGGCGAGCGTACCGAAGGCTTGTATCTGCCGCTCGACCCGGTGCGCGAGCGTCTCGCTACGCGCTGGACGTTGACTCCGGCGAAGCACAAAAGCGGTGGTCCGTGCCGCTATTGGCGGATCGCCGAGACCGGGCGGTTGATCGGCTTCATCACACCGATGAGCCACGGCTTCTGCTCCTCGTGTAACCGCGTCCGCATTACGTGCACTGGCAAGCTGGTGCCGTGCATGGCGCGGCAGGGCGACTACGACTTGCGTGCCGCCTTGCGCTCTCCGGAAGGCGACCAGGCTCTGGAAGCCGCGATATTTGCGGCGGTGGGGTGCAAACCGGAAGGTCACCAATTCAACGAAGGTTACAAGCCCCAGCAGGGCCAGCCGATGTGGCGGATGGGCGGCTAGGGCGATTGAGTCAAACGCGGCGGCAAGCCGCCAACCGAGGAAACGACATGTGCGATAGCTGCGGCTGCAATGTGACCGACGCCAACCGGCACCTTTTGGAACACGATGGCACGCATACGATAGACGTGCTGGAAAACCTGCTGCACGAGAACGACGTGCAGGCCGATCACAACCGGGCGCATTTCGACGAGCACGGCGTGTTGGCCATCAACATGATGTCCGGGCCCGGCAGCGGCAAGACGGGCCTGCTCGAACGCACGATTCAGGCGCTGCCCGCGGGCCTGCGCATCGCGGTCATCGAGGGCGACCTGGAAACCGAGAACGACGCCGAGCGCATCCGTCGCCATGGCGTCCACGCCGTCCAGATCACCACCGGCATGGCGTGCCACCTAGACGCGCATATGGTGCACGATGCGCTCCACGACATCCGGCTGGAAGGGCTCGACATCGTGTTCATCGAGAACGTCGGCAACCTCGTTTGCCCGGCGACGTTCGACATCGGGCAGCACTACAACGTGCTTCTGCTGTCGGTCACTGAAGGCGACGACAAGCCCTCCAAGTACCCGATCATGTTCCGCATCGCCGATCAGGCGCTGATCACCAAGACCGATCTCTTGCCGTACATCGACGAGTTTGACGTGAGCCGTGCGCGCGCCAACATCGCGGCGATTCGCGGCGACCTGCCGGTCATCGAGGTATCGGCGAAGAACGGCGATGGCATCGACCGATGGGTCGAGTGGCTCGTCGACGCCGTGGCGGAGCATCGACGCGAGCTGAAGGCCGCCTGAGCGCGGGTTCGCCATCGGGATGAGCAGCGCAATGTCGCCGGACGATCCCGAAGCGCGCGCACGGCGGGTTCTCAGCCGTTGTTCGAGTTGTGGTCACTGCCGCGAGTTGATGGACGACGCGTCGTGCCTTTTCATGCCCGAGCTGTACCGTCTGGCCGACCGCGAAGCCGCTGGAGGCGAGGCGATTTCGGAGGTCGAGCTGAAGGCGTTGATCGGTCTGTGCAACGCATGCGGCATCTGCCCGTGCGCTCCGGTACAGGCGTGGATCAACGAGGCGCGGGATGCGTTCGTAAACCGCGACGGGCTGGCGTCGGGGGTGCGCCTCCTGGAAAACGTGCAACGCCTTGGACAGATCGGCGAGGCGGTTCCCCACCTTGCCAATGCACTGACCGGGGCAAACTCGATCGCGCGTACGGTACGGCGCATCGTCAGGATTCACCCTGAAAGAAAGGTGCCGCGTTTTCCGATCGACGGTTTCTCCACTTGGGCTCGCGCCCGTGGCCTGCACGGCAAGCCGCGCACGGCTTCACGCAAGATCGCCTATTTTGTCGGCTGTACAGCGCGCTACTTTTTTCCGGAAGTGGCCAAGGCGACGGTTGAAGTCCTTGAACGTAACGGAGTCGCCGTTCATCTACCCGAACAAAAGTGCTGCGGAATGCCGGCGTTGCTCGAAGGCGACCGGTCCTTCACTTTCGACCGCGTACGTTTCAACGTCGAAGAACTCGCGCGCTGCGTCGAGGAAGGATTCGACATCGTCTGTTCGTGCCCGACGTGCGGCTACTTGCTGAAATCACTCCTCCGCGACGGCGCCGAGTATTCCGAGGATTACCGATCGCTGGTCGCCAAGATGATCGACGAGGCGGGGGGCGACATGGGGTTGGTCAGCCAACGCTTGAGCGAGCGGGACGCGGCGTTCACCGGGAACGTGTCACGGCGTGCCGGGCACGGGCGGCAGCCCTGGCTGCTGGGCCTTGTACCGCGGCAGGTGTTTCAGGATCAAGGTTACTTTTCGGCGCTGAGCGGGCTCGCGCGCTTGCGCGTTGCCAATCACACGTACGATCTCGGCGAATACCTGTCGATGCTCCACCAAGCGAGAGAGCTCGCACTCCAGTTCGGGGCCATCGGGAGCAGCGCCAGCTACTTCGCCCCTTGCCATCAGCGGCAGCAGGGTATCGGACAGCCATGGAAGGATCTGCTTGGCTTGATACCCGGCCTGGAAGTCGCCCGTGTGGGTGATGGATTTGATTGCTGCGGGCAGGGCGGCCTGATGGGATTCAAGCAGGATTTTCACGTGACTTCGCTGCGCATCGGCCAGCGCTTGACGGAAAAAATCCGCGCCGCCGCGCCCGAATGTTTGGTAACGGACTGCCTCAGTTGCCGAATCCAGTTCGAGCAGGTTCTTTCAAGGGAAGCGCGCCACCCGGTTGAACTGCTGCGTGATTCGTATCGCGCTTACCGCGCGGCAATGGTCGGAGAGATCAAGGGAGAACAAACTCACGAATGTCGGGGCTCAGACTTCTCACCTGGCAGGCGAGCACCCGAAGAGGGCGGAGAGAGAGGAACGGGGAAATCGCTAAGCCCGCTTCGTTCCGGCATGACCGGTTCGGTTGGTGAAGTTGCCCACAGGCTCTTGAGATGGGACAACTACTCCCCTGACAAGGGAAGGTTGGGAGGAGGGGGCAACGCTCCGTGGACCACGCAATCGTTGTTCAACCCTCCTTGTTTGCCCCCTGTCAGTGGGGAAACGGAGCCTCGATCGTGAGCGCGGGCCACAACGTACCCAACGCCGCATCGGCCGAGCGCATCCGCGTTCGCGGCGCCGTGCAGGGTGTGGGCTTTCGGCCGATGGTGTGGCGATTGGCGAATGACTACGGCCTTCGCGGGTGGGTGGGCAATGACGGGCAGGGCGTCACGATCTACGTACGCGGAAATGCGAACGACATCGATATGTTCGCTCGCGAGTTGCCGCGCAAGGCGCCGCCCTTGTCGCGCATCGTAGCGATCGACCGCGAACGCGTCCTCGACTCGTCACCGGCGACGGAAAACGGCTCTTTTGGCGCAGACGCATTCAGCATCGTGGAGAGTGCCGGCAGCGCGGTACGCACCCAAGTCGTGGCCGATGCCGCAACGTGCCCGGAGTGCTTGGCGGAAATCACGGACCCGACGACGCGCCGTCATGGCTATGCGTTCACCAACTGTACACATTGCGGCCCACGCCTGTCGATCATCGAAGCCATCCCGTACGATCGGCAGTCGACGACGATGCGGGATTTCCAGCTTTGCCGGCAATGCGCAGCTGAGTACGCGGCTCCCGCCGACCGCCGCTTCCATGCTCAGCCGATCGCCTGCCCGGTATGCGGCCCGAGGCTCTGGCTTGAAAAGGCCAATGGAAACGAGTCGGCAGAATCCGATCACCCCATTGAAGCCGCTTGCGCGGCGATCGAAGCTGGCGACATCGTTGCCATCAAGGGCCTCGGCGGCTTCCAGCTCGCGTGTGACGCGGCGGACGCCGCTGCCGTCGACAAGCTGCGCCGCCGCAAGCAACGCGAGCGCAAGCCCTTCGCGCTGATGGCGCGCGACATCGAGATGATCCGTCGTTATTGCAAGGTCGACGAGGCGGAAAGCGCGCTCTTGCTCAGCCCCGCCGCGCCGATCGTAATTCTCGAACGCCACGGACGCACCGAGATTGCCGACGGTGTCGCGCCCGGCGTAAGCACCTTGGGATTCATGCTGCCAAACACGCCGCTGCATCATCTTCTGCTGCGGCAATTGAAAGGGCCGGTGATACTCACCAGCGGCAACCTCAGCGACGAGCCGCAGGGTATCGACAACGACGACGCGCGCGAACGGCTGGGCGCCATCGCCGACCATTTTCTGATGCACAACCGGGGCATCGCGCGCCGCGTCGATGATTCCGTGGTACGGGTGATGGCCGGCGAAGCCCGTCTGCTGCGTCGGGCACGCGGTTATGCACCGGCCCCGATCCGATTGCCGGAGGGGTTCTCGACGGCCGTGCCGATTCTCGCCCTGGGCGGCGAATTGAAGAACACGTTTTGCCTTTTGTGCGAGGGCGAGGCGGTGCTGTCGCATCACATCGGGGATCTGGCCGACGCACGTTGCCATGCCGACTACCTCGCGGCATTAGCCGATTATCGGCGGCTGTTCGAGCACGAGCCGCGCATCGTGGCCGTGGACCGGCACCCCGAATATCTGTCGCGCAAACTCGGTCTTGAGATGGCGACCGAAGAAGGAATTCCGTGCGTCGAGGTCCAGCATCATCATGCGCATATCGCCGCCTGCATGGCAGAGAACGGCGTCGAACTCACCGCTTCCCCGGTTCTCGGCATCTGCCTCGATGGCCTGGGATATGGCGACGACGGTCTGTTGTGGGGTGGCGAAATCGTCCTTGCCGATTATTGCCAGTACCGGCGCTTGGCTAGCCTGCAACCCGTGGCGATGCCGGGCGGTGCGCGCGCGATCCGGGAACCGTGGCGCAACACTTATGCGCATTTGATGGCGGCTGTCGGCCGCAAGCGGCTGGAAGAAGGTTATGGCACCCTCGACCTGTGGCGCTTTCTTGCTTCCAAACCCACGGTGATGCTCGACGGCATGATCGCCCGCGGCATCAATAGTCCGCGCGCCAGTTCATGCGGCCGGCTGTTCGACGCCGTTGCCGCCGCGGCCGGTGTGTGCTGCGAAGAGGCGCTGTACGAAGGGCAAGCGGCCGTCGAGTTCGAAGCGCTTGTCGACCGGAACGCGCTCGCCGAGGAGGATATGTACGCCTATTCCTTCGGCTATGCGCAGACGGCGGACGGCCTCTTGCGCATTGACCCCGCGCCGATGTGGATGGCGTTGCTCGATGATTTGCGCCTTGCGACACCGGTGCCGCTTGTCGCCGCCCGTTTCCATAAGGGGCTCGCCATCGCTCTTGCCCGCATCGCGGAGGATCTGGTGCAGCGACGCCCAAACGGCGGACCGATGGGGGGACCGATTACGACCGCCGCCCTTTCCGGCGGTGTTTTTCAGAATCGCGTTTTGCTCGAACAGGTGCTTACACGGCTACGGAGCGCCGGATTCGACGTGATGACGCATCGGCAGGTGCCGGCCCATGACGGCGGAATCGCTCTCGGCCAGGCGGCCATCGCGGCGGCCAGGGTCTTGGCCGTTCAAATGGATTGATTGGAGAAGTCTATGTGCTTGGGAATTCCCGGACAAATCGCGGCGATCGCGGATAAGGACGCGAAGCTCGCGGTCGTCGACGTCGGCGGCGTGAAGCGGACAATCAATATCGCGTTCATCGTCAATAAGGACCATTCGGTCGAATCGTGCGTGGGCGAATGGACGCTGGTGCACGTGGGTTTCGCCATGGTGCGCATCGACGAGGCCGAAGCCGCGGCGACGCTCGCCTTGCTGCGTGAGATGGGCGAATACGAAAGTGAACTCGATAACGTGCGGCAAGCGGTGGCTTGAGCGGGAGGCAACATGAAATACGTCGATGAATTCCGTAATCCCGAGCAGGCCAAGGCGCTCTCACAGGAGATTCGTGCGCTGGCCTCCCGCATCGGAAGAACGCGCGAACGGCCATTGCAGATCATGGAAGTGTGCGGCGGACACACGCATTCGATTTTCCGGTACGGCATCACGCAATTCTTACCTGAAGAGATTGAGTTCGTGCACGGCCCCGGCTGCCCGGTTTGCGTGTTGCCGATGGGTCGGGTGGACGACTGCGTGGCACTCGCCGAGCTGCCGAATGTGATCTTCACGACTTTCGGCGACGCGATGCGCGTGCCTGGATCGAAGAAAAGCTTGCTCAAGGCAAAGGCCGGCGGAGCCGACGTACGCATGGTTTACTCGCCGCTCGACGCGCTGCAAATCGCCCGGCAGAACCCGTACCGCGAAGTCGTGTTCTTTGGCCTCGGCTTCGAGACCACGATGCCGAGCACGGCCATGACGGTGTTGCAGGCGAAGGCGGAAGGTATCCCTAATTTCTCGTTGTTCTGCAATCACATCACGATCATCCCGACGCTGCGCGCGATCCTTGATGCGCCTGACCTGAACCTGGACGGGTTTCTGGGGCCGGGCCACGTCAGCATGGTGATCGGCACACGCCCGTACGAGTTCATCGCGAGCGATTTTTCAAAGCCGATCGTGATTTCCGGGTTCGAACCCCTCGACGTGCTGCAGTCGGTGTGGATGGTTCTCAAGCAGATCGCTGAGGGACGCGCGGAGGTCGAGAACCAGTATGGTCGTATCGTGCCGCGCGACGGTAATCCGCTGGCGCAGAAGGCGGTGCATGAAGTGTTCGAGGTACGCGAGTTCTTCGAATGGCGGGGCCTCGGATCGATCGATTATTCGGGGGTGAGGTTACGCGACGCTTACGCCGCGTATGACGCCGAGCGCAAGTTCAAACTGCCCAACCTGCGGGTGGCCGATCCAAAATCCTGCCAGTGCGGCGATGTGCTCAAAGGACTGATCAAGCCGGCGCAGTGCCGAGTTTTCGGCACGCAGTGCTCGCCGGAGACACCGCTGGGAGCACTCATGGTTTCGACAGAGGGGGCGTGCGCTGCGTACTACCGGTATGGGCGCATCGATACCAGCGGGCTTGCCAAACGTCCCCAGAGCAACGTCACGGAGATTGCCGCATGAACAGCTTAGAGAAAACGCTGGCGCCGGCCAGCACCGGGCGCCCCCGCCGGTCGCTGCGCGATTCGCACATCAACCTATCGCATGGCAGCGGCGGCAAGGCCATGCGCGATCTCATCGAGGATGTCTTCGTCGGTGCCTTCGAGAACCCTATTCTTGCGGCGATGGAGGATCAGGCGGTCTTCCCGCTTGCCGATTTCGCACGCCTTGGCAACCGTTTGGCATTTACTACGGATACTTTCGTTGTCGATCCGCTCTTTTTCCCGGGGGGCGACATCGGCACGCTGGCCGTTGCCGGTACCGTGAACGATCTCGCGATGAGCGGCGCCGTGCCGTTGTTCCTGTCGTGCGGCATGGTGATCGAGGAAGGATTGCCGACCGAGGTGCTGCGGCGTGCGGTCGCCAGCATGAAGGCGACCGCGCTTGAGGCCTGTGTCACGGTGGTTACCGGCGATACCAAAGTGGTGGGCCGCGGGGCGGCCGACAAGCTGTTCATCAACACGGCGGGCATCGGGGTCGTTCCGGAAGGGGTAAACATTTCGGCCCGGCGCGCCCGGCCGGGAGACGTGGTGATCGTGAACGGCTACCTGGGCGACCATGGAACGGCGATTCTCATCGCGCGCAACGAATTGGGCGTCGAATGCGGCGTGCGCAGCGATTGCCAACCGCTCGGGACGCTCGTCGCTTCGATGGTGGCCGCGTGTCCCGATATCCACTGCCTGCGCGATGCCACGCGGGGAGGGCTGGCGACCGTGCTCAACGAGTTCGCCGAAAGCTCGAATGTTGGGATCCGCATCCGCGAATCGTCGCTGCCCATTCGCGAGGAAGTGAAAGGCGCGTGCGAAATCCTCGGCCTCGATCCGCTCTACCTCGCCAACGAGGGCAAGCTTGTGGCCATCGTGCCGGCCGACCGGGCGGAGTCTGTCCTCGCCGCCATGCGGAGCCAGCCGGCCGGGAAGCACTCGGCAATCATCGGCGAAGTGACGGAAGCCCGATCCGCCGGCGTGATCCTGCATACGACATTTGGTGGTGACCGCGTGGTCGATATGCTGGTGGGCGAACAACTGCCACGGATTTGCTGAGCAGTTGGAGCGGCGTGCTTCCGCACGCTCGTGTGTCCGAAAACGAAGTTGACGTTATTGCTTCTCGGTTGCGGCAAGAACCTTCATCTCAGGCAGTGCACAAGGTCGGCGCTTGATTGAGCAAAGGTGACGGAGCCGTGGCCCAGACAGCTCCGTCCGGCGTGTCATCTCGTCTTCTTCTTTCCGCTTGCCGGGGCGGAGCCGGCTTCCGGGCTAGACAGGGCGCTGTCCGCTGTCGTCTCGGCCATCATGCCCAGGTCCGCACCGGTCACCGGATTGGTGCTCGGGTCCGAGAGCGTACGGTCGGCCATCTGTTTCAGCGGCTTTGATTCCTCTTTTTTGAGGATCACGCTCGCGCTTCCATCCTCTCCATCGGCCGCCGCCTGTTCGTCACGCTCCGATACGTAACTGAAGTTCTCATCGCTGTTCCAGGGACCGCGCGTATCGCCTTCGCCTTGCGACATGTTGAAGTACACGCTGGAGAAGGCTGGAACGCCCGGCAGCTTGCCCGGTGGAAAGTTACCGGCGATGGCGTACAACGCCTTTTCGAACGATTTTTGGTGCGCGATCTCGCGTGTCATCAGAAAACCCAGCGCTTCCTTGACGCCCGGGTCATCGGTCAGATTGATCAAGCGCTCATAGACGATTTTCGCACGCGCTTCCGCCGCGATATTGGAGCGCAGGTCGGCGGTCGGTTCGCCGATCGTGTCGATATAGGCAGCGGTCCATGGGACACCGGCAGAGTTCACGAGCGCCGGTCCGCCTCCGTAAAGTACTTGCGTCACGTGCGAATCGTTACCGGCGCCCGAAATCTGGCGATACATCTCGGCCTCTGTCAGATTGCCTTCCGCCAGCACGCCTTTGGCACCCTTGTTGAGCATGCCGACGATCGTGCCGATCACTTCCAGATGGCTGAGTTCTTCGGTAGCGATGTCCATCAGCATGTCCTTGCGGCCCGGATCGTCCTCGCCGAGCGCCTGCGTGAAGTAGCGGCACGCGGCAGCGAGTTCGCCTTGCGGCCCGCCGAATTGCTCCAGCATGAGGTTCGCGAGGCCCGGGTTGGTCTGGCTGACACGAACGGTGTATTGAAGGCGTTTGTTATGGGCAAACATGAATGTCCTTTCAGTGGGTGATGGCACGACGGCGCCAGTCCGCTGAATTGAGCAAGCCGTATGCCTTGTTCAAACAGTGGGCTGAGGTGTTGTCAAGGTCGGGAGGGTGAAGGACTTACGGTGGCGGGCTTACGGCGCCGGGGCGGTGCCCGGGAGGAAGATGCGCACGGTTGCCGTTCAGGAGCGGCAGCGAATACACATCGAGCTTCTGGTGAGCGCTAAGTCGGAAATGCCGCGGAGATCGATGAAGCGGGGCTCGTCAGTCGTTCTGCTCATCATCGGCGCGCTGATTGCGTGGCAGGTGCACCCGGAAGACCGTTTCCCCATCGTCCGAGCGGGCTTCGATGTTGCCGCCATGTGCCTTGGTGATCTCGCGAGCGATATAGAGCCCCAGGCCGAGGCTGCTGTGATCATTCTCATCCCGCACGCCGCGTCTCAGCGGCTCAAAAAGACTATCGAGCATTACTGGGTCGATCGTATCGCCCGTATTCCAGACCTCGATACGCACCTGATCGGCCTCTCCGATCACGACGACCTGCACTGGGGCGCCGGATTTCCCATACTTGACGGCGTTGACGACGAGATTGTTCAGCGACTGACGCAGGCGCCGCCCATCCCAGTGCCCCTGCACATCGCCGGCTATGCGCAGCTCGATCGGATGATCGGGGTAAGCGGAACGGATTTCGGTCAGCTCCTCAGCACATAGGCCGGCGAGGTCCACCAGGGCTTGCGTCACGGGAATGCCCAAGCCGAGTTGCGTCCGGTTGAAGTCGAGTAGGTCATCGAGCAGCGCGTGCATGCGCGCACCGCTGCTGATGAGGCGCTGGGCGGCCGCGGAGACCTTCTCGCCGGCATTGAGCGCGGCCAGATAGGTGGCCGTCATCTGAATGCTCTGCAACGGACTGCGCAGGTCGTGCCCCAGCATGCCGAGAAACAGATTACGTGACTGTTCGACCTGTGCCGTGAAGTAGTCGAGCGATTCGGCGAGCGCCTGGTCGATGGCCTCATTGAACCGAATCACGTCGTCGAGATGGGGTGGATTGGCCCCGCAGTCGTCTATCCACAACTGAAGCACGCTAGCTCGCAGCGCTCGATACTCCGCCGCGAGCTGCCGGACGTCGAAGCCGCTGTGCGCTCTTAGCAGGGCATGTGTTTGCGCCGCTGTTTCGGGCGCATTTTCGATCTTTGGCGCGAGGCCTTTTGATTTCTGGGCTTGTTCCTCGCGGGTTTGCGGTTTTCCCAGATCCTTGGCGATGGCTTGGAGAATCTCCTCGGCATGGTCACGCAGCGCGAGCACTTCCATCTTCGCTGCCGCAGGCAACTGCGTGCGAGCAAAGGCTTCCCATTGCGCCACGATCCTCTCCATGTCGCGCAAGATGAAATCGGCGAGTCGCATGGCCATTCCGGGCTCCTCCGTCTTGTCCGTCTATTCGGATTATTTGATAACAGATTACGAGGGTCTTTGAGTTTTCTTGCTCTGCAGGAGTTCAGGTCACCGGTCGTCGCGAGAGAGGAGGTGGTTATCTCTGGCAGCAGGAAGGGGGCGTCCCAGATTCTGCGGCGGATGATTTTTGCACCTGGTTTTCACAGAGGCGATCACCTCGCTGGGCTAGTCCGGATACCTTTGTTTGCGTAGCGCATAGCGGCAGTCGGGCCCACGCACGGTGGATACGCCTACGGGGCGGAATGATCACGCCGTACAGGCCCCTTTTGATGCGAGCGCTAATGGAGCCAAAGACTGCCGGAATGGCGGCCGGATGCCAGCCAGCCGGCGACATCCCAGCCGTCTTCTTCAAAGAAGTCAAACCGGTCCCACTCGTCGCTTTCCGAATAGAACTCGAACACTTCACGACCAGCTAGCCGGGCGGCGGCGAGAACAACAGCCTTGCAGCCTTCCTCCTCATCGACAAGATGAGCGTACTCGCGACGCAAATACTCGCCGTCCGGCGAGAGGAAGACGGCGACGACGCGGCGCCCGAACTCCAACTGTGCTTCCAGATGCGGTAACACGGTCTCAAACTCCGCCGCATAGCAGTCGAAGGCAGAGCTCAGGTAGCGGTGCCTAGCTTTTTCGAAATCGAAACGTGCGCGCACGGGCATTCTCTTCTCCTTTGTTGGTGTCCCGAACGATGATGAGCAAAGTTCGCGCCTACAGAGCCTGGTTTTCCGATCGTTCGGTGCGAGTCGTTCAACGACGTGTTGAAGGGAATACCGCATAATTCGTCCGGTGACTCATTAGCGAGCTTTGGACATGAAGAGTGTGGCCCCGGTCGTGCGCAGCCTGCTGGAGAACGACCTTTACAAGTTCACGATGTGGCAGGCACTCCTGCACAGCAATCCCGGGGCGTCGGCTGAATATCGCTTCGTTTGCCGCAATACGCCGGCGTACCCGCTCGCGGAACTGAAAGACGAGGTTGAGCGCGAACTTGGCCGGCTATGCAGCCTGCACTTTACGCAGGACGAACTTGATTACCTCTCCAGCCTGCGTTTCATCAAAAGCGACTTCGTCGATTTTCTCTCGGTGTTTCGTTTCCAAGAGCGATTCGTCGAGGTGCGGACGGTTGGCGAAACCCTCGAAATCATCGCGCGCGGCCCCTTGGTGCATGTGATGGGCTTTGAGGTCTTCATTCTCTATATCGTCAATGAACTGTACTTCAGGCGATTACCGACCGAAGGCGTGCTTGATGCCGCGCGCGAACGCCTTGAAGCGAAGATCGCGGGCCTGCTGGCGGGCATTGCGGAGCTGCCGATCGCCGAAGGTTTTCATTTCACGCTCTTCGATTTCGGGCTGCGCCGTCGCTACTCGGGCACCTGGCATGAGGAGATGGTGAGCCGGTTTGCCGAAGCGGCGCCGGACCACTTTCGAGGCACATCCAACGTCTACCTGGCAAAAAAGCTTGGCCTCACGCCGATCGGCACGATGGCCCATGAATATCTCCAGGCCTACCAAGGGTTCGGTTTCCGGTTGCGGGATTTCCAGAAAGCCGCGCTGGAAGGATGGGTACAAGAATATCGGGGAGACCTCGGCGTAGCCCTGACCGACGTGGTCGGCATGGATGCTTTTCTGCGCGATTTCGACCTCTATTTCGCCAAGCTCTTCGACGGACTACGCCACGATTCGGGCGATCCGATCGAGTGGGGCGAGAAGGCGATCAGGCACTATCAAGCGCTGCGCATCGATCCGGCGACCAAGCGCCTGGTTTTCTCCGATGCGCTCGACATTCCGCGCGCGTTGACGCTGTACCGTCATTTCCGCGGGCGTATCCACACCAGTTTCGGCATCGGCACCAATCTCTCTAACGATACGCCGCACAAGGCGCTCAATATCGTCATGAAGATCACCGCGTGCGGCGGACAACCTGTCGCCAAGCTCTCCGATTCGCCGGGCAAGACGCTGTGCGAGGACGAGACGTTTCTCGCGTACCTTCGGCAAGTGTTCAATCATCCTCAACCGACTTGAGGCAAGGAACCTCTTGCCTCTCGACGGGGGGAACCTCCCCGCAGCGAAGTGCCGCTATGGGTTCGTTACAAGGTGCTTGTCAAAGAAGTCGACCATCGCGTGTCTCAGCGCGTCATGCACGGCGGCCCGGTCCACGCCTGGCGGATCGATGCACAGAGCGGGCGACGAGATTTCCATTGCGGCGTTGCATGGGGCAAGGAAAACGAAATGGCCCGCTTTCGGGATTTCCTCATATTTGGCCGGGACCGGTAGGTGGTCTCTGAGCCAGCGTGCGTTCTCGCCCACCGGAAGAATCGCATCGGCTTCGGATGCCCAGATCGCCACGGGGCGCGAAATGGACGATAACTCTTTGGCGCTGAAGTAGGCGGCGACCGGGTTCATGACAAACGCGGCTCGAACGCGTATATCGGGACGCGGAATCAAGGGCGGTGACGAGATGTTCACCTTCCCGCCGCCGGAGCACAGGACGCTTTGCGGGTTCCTTGCGCAGTAAGGCTTCAACTGCGAGAAATCCGGTTTCGCTCCGATCATCAGGAGCGCCGTGTAGCCCCCGGCGGAAAAACCCGCGACACCGATGCGGTCGGCGTCGATACGCGCTCCATAGGACGAATGCCCAAGCAGTGCATCGAGCAACGCGATCAATTGCAAGTTGCGCCCGACAAGGACGCGGTCGCTGCCCAATCCGGATTCATCGCGGAAGTTGTCGCCGGGATGCTCGATCGCCGCGACGAGATAGCCGTGTCGAGCGAGGAACGTCGCGATGTCGTGATGACCGAACAGGCTGCCGCTGCTGCCGTGCGAGAGCAGGAGCAGCGGGTGACGGCCCGGCTCGAGCGCTGCATCCTTCTTTGCCCTGATTTCAAGCGGCCCAACGTTCATGTCCTGCGCGGCGTCATGCGTCGGGAAGAAAACCGCGGCGCGCGCGGGTCGCCCGGACACCGGGTCATTGAACTCGAACAGGCGAACGCCTGCATTCAGCCCTTCTTGCGCTGCCCACGCCGGAAGATGCAGAGCCAACGCTAGGAGGAACGTCAGGAATCGCATCGTTGGTCCGGAACGTACAAGGTGGCTGTCACGGTTCAAGGACGCAGGCCGACCAGTGCCCGGGCGCAATTTCCCTCAGCGCCGGCCGTTCCGTGATGCATTCGGCCCTGGCAAAGGGACAACGCGGATGGAAGTGGCAGCCCTTGGGTGGATGGATCGGGGAGGGCGGCTCTCCTTGAACCGGTTGATACACGCGATGCCGTTGCGAAAGTGAAGGCAATTCGGCAATCAAGGCCCGCGTGTAGGGGTGATGTCGGCGTTCAAAGATGTCGGCTGCCGAAGCGACTTCGACAATTCGGCCGAGGTACATGACAACGACGCGGTCGCTGATATGGCGGACGACACCGAGGTCGTGGCTGATGAAGAGGTACGTCAGCCCGAGATCCGCGCGCAGTTGCATGAAGAGGTTGATAATCTGCGCCTGAATCGATACGTCGAGCGCGGCGACGGCCTCGTCGCAAACGATGAATTCGGGTTGCACGGCCAACGCCCGGGCGATACCCAAACGAGCGCGCTGCCCGCCGGAGAACTGGTGCGGGTAACGTTCGGCAAGGCTCGGATCGAGCCCGACTCGCCGCATCAATTGCGCGAGCCAGTCCTCGCGATCCTGGCGCTTGATCAGTCCATGCGCTAGGGGCGCTTCGCTGATCGCCGCTCCCACCCGCATTCTCGGATTGAGCGAAGCCGACGCATCCTGAAACACCATCTGCATCCGGATCTGAATCGCCTGCCTTTCGGAGGCGGGCAGCTCGTCTATGGCGAGCCGTTCGGTTTGCTTGCCGGGAGCACCTCCCGTCTCTTCGCCGTACCAGAAGCGCTGTCCGCTGGTCGGCGCGTACAAACCGACCGCCAGGCGCCCAAGCGTCGACTTGCCGCATCCGGACTCTCCGACGAGGCCGACGATCTCCCCACGGGCAATCGTCAGCGAAACGTCGTCGACCGCGTGCACAGTCTCCGTCGAGACGGCGGCGCCAAGCTTTTGCGCCACGCGCGCCGCCAGGTCCGGCGAGCGGACGAACAACTTGCTGATGTGCCGGAGCTCAACGAGCGGCGATGAGCGAGACGCGGAAGCGGGGGAGTCGGTCATATCCAGGTTCGGGCCTGCTCAGCGCTGAATAGTAGGCATAGGCGCAGGCACCGGACTATGCAACCAGCACCGCGTGCGGCGTGGCCCGGCGTCGCCTGCGATTTCTGTCTCGCCGAGGGGTACCGAGCATTGGGCGAAAGCCCGCGGACAACGATCGGCAAAGGCACAGCCTGTGGGCAGGCTTGCCAGCGAAGGCGTCGCACCGGGAATCGCGCGCAAGGGCTCGCCTCGCTCGTGCAAAGCGGGAATCGCGCCGAGCAATCCTTCGGTATAAGGGTGTAATGGAGCGGCAAGCACGGATTGAACGGGCCCGGATTCGACGATTCTGCCGGCGTACATCACCGCCACTTGATCGGCCAACCCGGCGATGACCGACAAATCGTGCGTAATCCAGATCAAGCTTGTCTGGCGCTCACGGCAAAGCCTCTGCACGAGGGCGAGGATCTGCCCCTGGATCGTCACATCCAGCGCCGTGGTCGGTTCATCGGCGATGACCAGATCCGGTCGGTTAAGCAGGGCAATCGCTATCGCCACGCGTTGCCGCATGCCGCCGGAGAACTGGTGCGGATAGGCACTGAGCCTTTCGGCTGGCGAGGGAATGCCAACGTCGGCGAGCGCCTCGATGGCTCGCGTGCGTGCCAGAGAGCGGCTGATGGATTGGTGGGCCTGCAGCGTTTCGACCATCTGCGTCTCGATCCGGAGCACCGGATTGAGCGTCATCATCGGGTCCTGGAAGATCATGGCGATGCGGTCGCCGCGCAGTTGACGCAGGCGCTCCGGGTCCATCGTCAGCAGGTTCTGCCCCTTGAACAATACGTTGCCCGCAACCACCTTTCCGGGCGGATCGACGAGACCGAGAATCGAAAAGCCGGTCATCGACTTTCCGGACCCCGATTCTCCGACCAGGCCGAGAATCTGGCCGGACTGCACTCGCAGGCTCACGTCGTCGACGGCGCGAACCACGCCTTTGGCGGTCGCGAAGTGCGTGCTCAAGTGGCTGACGTCCAGCACGGGCAAGGGCTCCGTCATTGCTTTTGCAACCGTGGGTTGAGCACGTCGCGCAAGCGATCGGCGACCAGGTTGATCGACACGATCAAGAGCACGAGCGCGATCCCGGGAAAGAAGCTGATCCAGTAGTCGCCGACCATGAGGTATTGAAAGCCCGTCGAAATCAGCAATCCCAGCGAGGGTTCTGTGATTGGCAGACCGATGCCGAGGAACGACAACGTGGCTTCAAGCGATATGGCGCTTGCCACTTGCAGTGCCGAAACCACGATCAGCGGCGGCAGACAGTTCGGCAGCAAATGCCGGAAGAGGATGCGCCAAGTGCTTAGCCCGAGCAGTCTGGCCGCGGCGATATAGTCCTTGTTGCGCTCGACGAGCGCGGCGCTGCGCGCGGTCCGCGCGTAGTAGGCCCACTGCACGGCGAAGAGTGCGGTGATGATCTTGCCTACGCCTTGACCCAGCACAGCCAGCAGCACGAGGGCGATCAGGATGGCGGGGAACGACAATTGGATATCGGCGATGCGCATCACAGCCGTATCGATCCAGCCGCCGAAATACCCGGCCAGCAGACCGAGGGAGAGTCCGAAAGCCAGTGCCAGCAAGGTACTGCTCAGGCCCACCGTCAAACTGATGCGCAGCCCGTAGAGGATCGCCGAGAACATGTCGCGCCCTTGATCGTCGCTGCCCAGCCAATAATGTTGAGGTCCGGTGGCCGTGTCGCTTCCGGCATGGGTCCCCGGGGGCAGACGGCCGTCGGCGATGTTCAGTTGCGCCAGGTCGTACGGGTTCTGGGGCGAGATCAGCGGGGCGGCGAGGGCGGCCACCACGAGCACGAGCAGTGCGAACAACGCCAGGCGGTCGGCGAAGTGCGGCGAATAGGCGTCGAGGAGTTTGCGCATCGTTCAGTCGGCGGCGGCGTTGAGGCGGATGCGCGGGTCGAGGAGCGAGTAGAGGATGTCGACGATGAGATTGATCACGACGAACATCGCGACGACGATCAACAGGTAGGCCACGACCACCGGCCGATCGAGCAGGCTGATCGACTCGATCAGCAGCTTGCCCATCCCAGGCCAGGCGAATATCGATTCGGTGACGACGGCAAAGGCAATCAGCGAGCCGAGTTCGAGGCCAAGCACCGTGACGATAGGAATCAGAATGTTCTTGAGAACGTGGACGCCGACGATGCGCGACGCCTTGAGCCCTTTGGCGCGCGCGAAACGCACATAGTCCTGCAGCATTGCTTCCTGTGTGCCGGCGCGAGTCAGTCGAATGACGAGCGAGATCTTGAAGAGCGCCAGATTCAACGCGGGCATCAGGATGTGTTTGAGCCCGTCCCATGTCAGGATCGAAACGGGCAGGCCAAACAGGTCAACCGTGCTTCCACGGCCATTCGACGGTAGCCAGCCGAGTTGGACCGAGAACACCATGATGAGCATTAGACCGACCCAGAACGTCGGCAACGAGAAGCCGAGGATCGAGAGCCCCATGATCGTTCGTCCGCTCGCGCTTTCAGGCCGCAGCCCGGCCCACAGTCCGAGCGGAATGCCGAGGACGATGGCGATCACGAGAGCGGCAAACGCCAGTTCCAGCGTGGCCGGCATCCGATGCAGGATCAACTGGGTGGCGGATGAGCCATGCACGAAGGAATTCCCGAAGTCGCCCGAGAATGCCTTCTGCAGAAAGATCAGGTATTGCGTCCACAGCGGCCGGTCCAGGCCCAACGCCGCCGTGGCGCGTTCGATCTCCGCGCTGTCCGCTTCGGGGTTGACGAGAATATCGATTGGGTTGCCGATGGCATACACGCCGACGAAAACGAGCACCGACATGACGAGCAGCGCCACGCCGCTCTGCATCACGCGGCGCAGCAGGAACACTAGCATGCGACGCTTTCGGCCTTTTCGCTGTTGTCTGGCGCTGCCGCTTCCTGGGGTTCCTGCTCCGGCGCATACCGGCGCACGATTTCGCCATTGAGAAAGGCGATCAGTTCTCCATGCTTGAACTTGGTCCAGTTTTCGTTACAGGTGAGCGGCTGGGTGGTGATCACCGTGATCAGGTCGTTCGGCTTGTTGTAATGGCTGAAATCGATGGAGAGATCGCAGTCGACCAGTTTCGCTGTGGAGAAGGGATAACCGCGTTGCACCCAGTGCAGATTTGTCGAGCAGTGGGCAAACATCGCGTCGCCGTTGGAGAGCAGGAAATTGAAGGTGCCGTGCCGAGCAATGTCGGCAACGATTTCCTGAATGCTCTCAAACAGAACCCCGAGCGGTGGCTCGCGGTAGGGGTGCTGTTCTCTCAGCCGTTGAAGAATCAAGCAGAACGCCGCTTCGCTATCGGTAAAGCCTACGGGGAGAAACTGACCGGTGAGTTCGGGGTAAAAGTCCTTGAGATCGCCGTTGTGAGCGAACACCCAGTATTTGCCCCAAAGTTCGCGCATGAAAGGATGGCAATTGGGCAGGCATATCTTGCCCTGGGTCGCCCGGCGCACGTGCGCGATGATGTTGGTCGACTTGATCGGGTAGTGCTTGATCAGCTGCGCCACCGGCGAGTCGATCGAAGCCTGGTAGTCGATGAAGACGCGGCACCCCGTGTCTTCGAAAAATGCGATTCCCCAGCCGTCGCGATGATGGTCAGTCAAGCCTCCTCGGGCCACGAATCCTTCGAATGAGAAAGTGATTGAAGCGGGGTGGTTGCTGTTCAGCGCGAGCAATTGACACATTTTCGGGTCGTTCTGTTTGAGCGCCTCGCCCCGTTTTGTCCTCCGGGGCGAGGTTCTACGCCGGTCTACGGCATTCCTTTCATTCTGGCTGGACAAACTGCGCCAGGGTCGCTTCGTCGGGCCGCGGCGTATAGCGGATTCCCTTGCGCGAGGCCCACGTAGCAACCTGATTATACAGAGGGATTATCGCGTGGTCGTTCTTGATTGCGATTTCCGCCGCATCCTGGAAGAGCTTTTCGCGTTTTTTGTCGTCGATCGTGCTCAAGGCTTCGACCAGCGTCGCGTCGAACTTGGGATTGCTGTAGCTGCTCCAGTTGCTCGCTCCGAGACCTTTGTCCTTGTCGGTCGTCGCCAGAACGCCGCGCAGCGGGCTTGACGGCTCACCGCCGCCGACCCCCCAGCCGAGCAGGCCGAAGCCAAGCTCCTTCTTGGCGGCCTTCGGAATATAGGTCGCCATCGGCTGCGTCTGTACCTTCGTCACGATGCCTCCGCGCGTCAGCATCTGGCCGATGGCCTGCAGGACCTGCTCGTCGTTGATGAAGCGGTCGTTGGGTCCGAAGATCGTGATCCCGAATCCATCCGGATATCCGGCTTCGGCGAGCAGCTTCTTGGCGCCGGCGATATCCAGTGCGTCGGGCTTGAGGTTCGGGTTGTGCCCGAACATTCCGGGAGGCGCCGGGTTGGCATTTGGCACCCCGAGTTTGTCGAGCACCTTCTCGGTCAGCGTGTTGCGGTCAATCAGCTTTGAGATCGCCTCACGAACGCGCGCATCCTTGAGCGGGTTCTTGTCGAGCGGCTTGCCGGCCTTGTCGGTCACGAACGGCGACGTGTCGCGATGGTCGGTATAAAGGAACATGTAACGATTCGACATTTTCTCGAAGACGTTCAAATCCTTGTTGCTCTTGAACTGCGAGACGAGGTTGGCTTGCACGTTTTCGATCAGTTGAACGTCGCTCGAAAGCAAGGCGGCCATACGGGCAGGATCGTTGGGCAGGAACTTCAGCGTAACGGACGACCATGCCGCCTTGTTGCCCCAATAGCCGTCGAAGCGCGCAAGCTGGAGATTCTCGCCCTTGCTGAACTTCACGAGCTTGAACGGCCCGGTGCCGCCTTCGACCTTGCCTTGATTGAAATCGTCGGTCGTCGCTTTCTCGGCGGCCTTGCGCGAGACGATGAATATGCGCGTCAGGTCGTTGGGGAGCAGCGGCGCCGGGGCGGCGGTCGTCAACTGGATTGTCAGCGGATCCACCACTTTTTTCGCCACGATCGACTTCGTGTAGGTGGTGAAAGAACTCGGGCTGTTGGCGATCGTCGCCGGGCGTTCAAGCGAGAAGATCACATCGTCCGCCGTGAAGTCGCTGCCGTCATGGAACTTCACGCCCTTGCGCAGCTTGAACTCCCACGTCGTGTCGTTCACGGTGCGCCACGAAACTGCGAGCGCCGGCGCGAGTTTGCCATCGGCGTCGATGGCCACGAGGGGCTCGTAGATATGGCTGCACAGCGCGCTTACCGCATCGTTATTGAAGAAGTGCGGATCGACCGCCACCGGGCTGCTGCTCAGCCCAATCTTCAATTCCTGCGCGGACGCGCCATGAGGAGCCGCCGCGAAGGCCAAGGCGAGAGAAACGAAGCAGGCGCGCAGAGTCGTCATGCGCGGCAGAATGGAAGAGCTCACGAATATTCTCCTTTTTCGAGGGGGAAAGCGGCAAGAGCCGAAACCGTGCGAATGTAGCAGCGAGGTTGCCAGGGAGAAACGAACATTTTTCCATATGGGTATTCCAAAATACACCATCGGAACCGGTGTTGCCCGTCGCGATATGCAAACCTGTACCCGTTGTCCGTGGGACGATTCAGCCTGGATAATTGCCGTGTGGTATCAGACTGGAAACGGCCTGAAACCCCTTCCGCACAACTAACTTAGCCTTTGACATCCACTCATGCCAACACCGCTTGAAGTACGCCTCATCGCTCGCAACGACTACGACCAGTGGCGCCCGCTCTGGGACGGCTATAACGCATTCTATGGCCGCGTTGCCGACACGGCGCTTCCCGAGCCCATCACCGCCACGACGTGGGAACGGTTCTTTGATCCCAACGAGCCCGTCTTCGCCCTGGTCGCCATAGCCGAAGGCCAGATCGTCGGCCTTACTCATTATCTGTTCCATCGCAGCACGACCAAGATCGAGCCTGTGTGCTACCTCCAGGATCTTTTTACCAGCCAGGAGCATCGGAGGGCCGGCATTGGGCGCGCACTCATCGAAGGCGTGTATGAGCAAGCACGGATGGCGGGTGCGAAGCGTGTCTATTGGCAGACCCATTTAACCAACATGGCGGGTCGGGCGCTTTACGACAAAGTTGCAAAGCATCTGGGTTTCATCGTCTATACCTGCGAGCCCGTATGAGGCGTCCCCCGGTCGGGTGGATGACCGAAACTCATCCTGTGACTGGCGCGGTTGGCTGCTGAACTCCAATCCGCCGGCGACGCCGGTTTGGGCGCGCGCGGTATTGTTGGGTAATTCTTGGGTTGGCCGGCGGCCTGATAGGCCTTATTGAACTCTTCCTCCGATGCGGCAGTCTGCTTGCTTCATTCCATGCCGATAACCGGCATTAATCCAAGGAACCTCATGAAGCCAAGTATTGTTCGCATGAATCCCTCGTCGCTCCCAGACGCCTCCGCCATGGGCTACTCGCAGATTTCCGTTGTTGAGCCGGGGCGTATGGCGTACATCTCGGGGCAGGTCGCTTGGCGTCCAGGCGGGGAACCTGTGCCAGAGGATTTGGTGGAGCAGATGAAAATCGCGACGGGGAACGCTAAGGCGACTTTGGAAGCGCTCGGTGCAACGCCGCACGATATCGTCATCGCCCGCTGTTTCATGACCGATTTGACGACGGAAAGGCTGAACTTGATTTTCCCGCCTTTACTGGCGTTCTTCGATGGTGCCCAGCCCAGCGTTACCGGCGTCGGCGTGGCCGCACTGGCCGCGCCGGACCTTCAGATCGAGTTGGAGCTGACGGTCCGCCTTCCCGATTAGCCAGCGTTGCCTGCGGCTCGACGTCTAGGCGTCGTCTCCACGTTCGTACGCGACGCGCATTCGACCGCATTCGAACCCATTACGGTGCTAGGCAGCAAACGCCGCCCCCGCTGCCTCGTTTGACGGCAAATCTTGCTTGCTCGGTGCTCTGCGTGGGTTGGTGTCTGCTCGTTTTTCGGATCGTGGAACCGCCTCGATTCTCCTGCCAAGACGAGCAGATCACGTCCTAAAGGGGCTATCCTTCTTCTGGCGCGCTCTACGTCGCTCCAATTGTTCGTTTGACGCGAGGGCGCAACCTAACGCAAGGAGAACGTAGACGACCCCCTGTGCTTGTATTTCAAAAACACCTTCGTATAATGAGGCAAACGTTTGCGCAATCGTTTGCCTGCGAGCGCATACCGTTTTGTAGCGGTTCGGGTATCCACACGGTGGTTTTGTTATCGCAAACACTAAAGGAGAGTCACATGAATAGCCGTCGTATAGCCGTCAAGACGTTAGCCACACTCGCCGTACTCGCAGCTTTCCCGTTCACGAATGCGCTGGCCGCCGACGCGAAGCCAAAAGTCGCCTTGGTAATGAAGTCGTTGGCGAACGAGTTCTTCCAGACCATGGAGCAAGGCGCGAAGGCCCACCAAAAGGCGCATGCCGCGGATTACAACCTGGTGGCCAACGGGATCAAGGATGAGACCGACACCGCCGCGCAGATCAAGATCATTCAGCAAATGATCGTCGAGAAGGTGGACGCGATCGTGCTGGCCCCGGCCGATTCCAAGGCGCTCGTGCCGGTGGTCAAGGAAGCCGTCGACAAGGGCGTGCTGGTGGTCAATATCGACAACAAGCTCGATGACGGCGCGCTGAAGGAAAAAGGCCTGGTGGTTCCCTTCGTCGGTCCTGACAATCGCAAGGGCGCCAAGCTGGTCGGCGACTATCTGGCGAAGCAGTTGAAGGCCGGAGACAAGGTCGGCATTCTTGAGGGAGTATCGACGACGTTCAACGCGCAGCAGCGTACGGCCGGTTTCCAGGATGCCATGAAGGAAGTCGGCGCCGTCGTGGTTGGCGTCCAGTCCGGCCAATGGGAAATGGAGAAGGGCAACAAGGTCGCCAGTGCGATGTTGCGTGAACACCCCGATATGAAGGCCCTGCTGTGCGGTAACGACAACATGGCGCTCGGCGCTGTGGCCGCGGTGAAGACGGCCGGCAAGACCGCGCAGGTGAAGGTCGTCGGCTACGACAACATCAACGCCGTCAAACCGCTGCTGAAGAGCGGCAAGATGCTCGCGACGGCCGACCAGTATGCCGCCAAGCAAGCGGTGTTCGGCATCGAAACCGCATTGAAGGCGCTCAAGGCGAAGACTCCGCAATCCGAGCTGCCTGGCGTAGTCGAGACCCAAGTCGACCTCGTTACCAAGTAATCCGAGGGGAGAGCGGTGCCCGGAACGCCTCCGGGCACCTGCTTTAAGCACGAGCGGAGTATCCAGATGACCCCACCGTTGCTGCATGGCGAAGGCCTCGGCAAAACCTATGTGACGCCCGTCCTGAGCGACGTTTCGTTCGACCTGCAGGCAGGCGAGGTATTGGCTTTGGCCGGCGAAAACGGGGCCGGCAAGAGCACTCTGACCAAGATCGTCGCCGGATTGATCCCCGCCACGGCGGGCCGCATGTCCCTCAACGGCCAGCCTTTCCAGCCCGCTTCGCGGCGCGAAGCGGAACACCTCGGCGTGCGCATGGTGCTGCAGGAACTCGGCTTGATTCCGACGCTCACGGTTGCCGAGAACCTGATGCTGGATCACTTGCCCCACAAGGCCGGCTTCATCGACAGAGATACGCTGAACGAAGCGGCAGAACGCCAGATGGCCAATATCGGCCTCGGCAACATCGACCCGCGCACGCTGGTTGGAGAACTCGGCGTCGGCTACCAGCAAATGGTGGAAATCGCCCGTAACCTCGTCGGCGATTGCCGGCTCCTGATCCTCGACGAACCGACAGCCGCGCTGACGAGCCGGGAGATCGAGCACCTGTTTTCGCAGATCGCCGTTCTCAAACAACGCGGCGTGGGCATTATCTACATCTCACATCGATTGGACGAATTGCAGGAAATCGCCGACCGGGTGATGGTCCTCCGCGATGGTCGCCATATCGGTACCCGTCCGATGCGCGAGGTAAACCAGGAGGACATCGTGCGCATGATGGTCGGGCGCGACGTCCATGAGGCGCTTGATCGGCCGCGCCGTCCGGCGGGCAAAACGGCCCTCGAAGTCCGTGGCCTGAGCCGCGGCAAGGTCGTGCAGGACGTGAGCTTTTCGCTCCAGTCCGGCGAAATCCTCGGCGTTGCCGGGCTTGTGGGTGCCGGTCGTACCGAGTTGTTGCGCCTGATCTACGGCGCCGACCGCCGCGATGCCGGCGAGATATTCTTGAATGGCCGCGAGACGCCGGCCCACATTTCTTCACCGATGTCGGCGGTACGACAAGGCATCGGCTTGGTGACCGAGGACCGCAAAACGCAGGGGTTGCTGCTGCCGCTGGCGATCCGTATCAACACGACGCTGGCCAACATCGCTTCAGTTTCTCGTCGCGGCTGGCTGCAGGCCGACGAGGAAAGATCACAGGTCGGCCGCTTGAGCAGCCTCCTTGGCGTACGCAGCCAGTCGATCGAACAACCGGTCGGCGAACTCTCCGGCGGCAACCAGCAGAAGGTCGTCTTTGGGCGCTGGCTGCACCGCGACTGCGCGGTTCTCCTGCTCGACGAACCAACGCGCGGCGTCGACATCGGCGCGCGAGCCGACATCTATGCGCAGATGGATCAATTGGCCGAGATGGGCAAGGCGCTATTGATGGTGTCCAGCGATTTGCGCGAACTCATGTCGGTGTGCGACCGAATCGCCGTGATGAGCGCGGGCCGACTCGTGCGGATTTTCGAGCGAGGCGAATGGACGCAGCAGGACCTCCTCGAAGCGGCTTTCAGCGGCTATCTCACGGGCGAAAAATCTTCCGGAACAACGATTTCCACCACCGAAGCTGTTGGTGCGACTTGCCATTGAGGTTCGAATGAACAATAAGACAGGACAAATCACCGGTGCGGGGAGCAGCTCATTGCTGCGCGGTGCCTTCGGCAATTATGTGGGCCTGATCGCGGCGCTCGCCTTGATGGTGGTGCTGTTTGGGTCGCTGAGCGAATACTTCTTCTCGGCCGAGACCTTCGTCACCATCGCTAACGACATCCCGGCGATCGCCGTCACTGCCGTCGGCATGACCTTCGTGCTGATTATTGCCGGCATCGACCTTTCGGTCGGGTCGGTGATGGCGTTGACGGCCGCCGTCGCGGGAATTGCGATGGTGCAATGGGAATGGCCGCTTTATCTGGCCGTCGTCGTCGCGATGGTGGTCGGGACGGTGGCGGGGCTGTTGAATGGAGCGATCTCGGTCGGGTGGCGGATTCCGTCCTTCATCGTCACGCTCGGCATGCTCGAAGTGGCACGCGGTGCCGCCTACATCGCGACGGATTCGCGTACGCAGTACATCGGCGAAGCGGTGGAGTGGCTGAGTGCGCCGATGTTCGGCGGCGTATCGCCCGCGTTCTTGATTGCCATCGTGATCGTCATCGTTGCGCATCTTGTCCTGACGCGTTCGGTTTTCGGGCGTTACATGATTGGCATCGGCACCAACGAAGAAGCCATGCGGCTCGCCGGCGTCGACCCGCGGCCGATCAAGATCGCCGTTTATGCGATTCTCGGTGCGCTCGCCGGGCTTGCCGGCATCATGCAGTCCTCGCGCCTCGAGGCCGCGGACCCCAATGCGGGGATCGGCGCGGAGCTGGTCGTGATTGCCTCGGTGGTCATCGGCGGAACGAGCCTGATGGGTGGGCGCGGTTCGGTCATCAGCACCTTCTTCGGAGTTTTGGTAATCTCGGTGCTGGAGGCGGGACTGGCGCAAATAGGCGCTTCGGAGCCGACCAAACGAATCATAACGGGCTGCGTGATCATCGCCGCGGTAATCCTCGACATGTACCGCGAGCGGAGCCGGAGCAGGCGCACCTGAGTATTGAAATGTCGGGAAACATCGCGCTCAAGACGATACCGAAAGCAAACGAATGGCGAACATCAAGGACGTAGCGCTTCGCGCCGGGGTCTCGGTGACCACCGTGTCGCATGTGGTCAACGGCACGCGCTTCGTCAGTGAAGCCGCCCGCCAGAGTGTGGAGGAGGCGGTGCGGGAACTGGGCTACGTTCCGAGTGCCGTCGCGCGCAGTCTCAAGCACAACACCACGCGCACCTTCGGCATGGTGATCCCGAACAACTCCAACCCATACTTCGCAGAGATCATCCGAGGCGTCGAGGACCGCTGCTTCGCCGCCGGGTACAACATCATTCTGTGCAACTCCAACGACGACCCGAAGCGGCAGACGGCGTACGTGCGCGTGCTTGCCGAGAAGCGCGTTGACGGCCTAGTGTTCGTGGCGTCGGGCAGCGATGCCGTCGTGCGTGCCACCTTTAGCGACGTCAATATCCCGTTGGTGCTCCTCGACCGGGAGGTGGCGGGCCTACCGAACTGCGACCTTGTGGAGGTCAACCATACGGTCGGAGGGGAACTCGCCACACGGCATCTGCTCGACCTCGGGCATCCCCGAGTGGCCTGCATCAGCGGACCGCCGGGATTGTCGCCGAGCTCGCAGCGGCGCGCCGGGTGGAAGCAGGCACTGGAAGAAGCACGTGTCGAACGGAAGGAAACCGACTTGGCGCGCGGCGACTTCACGGCGCGTGGCGGCTACCTTGCCATGCAGGTTCTGCTCAAGCGCAAGCCGCGTCCCACAGCCGTCTTTGTGTGCAACGACTTGATGGCGTTTGGTGCATTGCTCGCGGCTCGGGAAGCCGGAATCTCCGTACCGGAGCAGCTCTCCATCGTTGGCTTCGATGACATCGAGCTCGCTGCGTTTTCTGCGCCGCCTTTGACCACCGTAGCCCAACCGAAACGGCAAATCGGCACGTCCGCCGCCGAACTCCTGCTCGACCGTCTCAATGCCAGCGGCAATGAGGGGCGGCGCATCATTCTCGACCCCGAGTTGAAGGTTCGGGAATCAACGGCCGCCTATCGACCCGCTAAAGCAAAATCATGAGCTCATTGGATTTCTCAAGCCGAAAAGGCAAACCGATCGTTGTCGTTGGCAGTCTCAATATGGACTTGGTGATGCGCACGCCGCGCGTCCCCGCCGGTGGAGAGACGCTGCACGGCCATGAGTTTTCCACCCTGCCGGGGGGGAAAGGAGCCAATCAGGCGGTTGCCTGTGCCCGCCTCGGCGCGCGCGTGAGCATGATAGGGCAGGTGGGCAACGATGGTTTCGGCACCACCCTGCGCGAAGGGCTCATAGCGGACGGCATCGACGTCACCGGTGTTCGGCAGACGACCGAAGTCGGCACGGGAGTCGCCATGATTCTCGTCGAGGACATCGGACAGAACCGCATCGTGCTGGCGGCGGGTGCCAACGGCGCTCTCACACCGCAGGCCATTGATTCCCATGCCGGGATGATCGAGGGTGCGGCCTTGCTGGTGCTGCAACTGGAAGTGCCGATGCCGGTCGTAGAGCACGCCATCGGTATGGCTCATGCGGCCGGTGTGCCGGTTTTGCTGAACCCCGGCCCGGCCGCGCCGTTGCCCGAAAACCTTTGGACTAAGATCGATTTCCTGGTGCCTAACGAATCGGAAGCTTCGCTCCTTTCGGGAATCGAAGTGGTGGACGTGCCCAGTGCGTTTGCCGCCGCGAGGGTATTGCGTCAACGCGGTGTGAAGTACGTGCTGATTACCTTGGGCGAGAACGGGGTAGTTGTTGTCTCCGACGCCGGTGAGAACCATCTGCCCGCCAACGTGGTCAAGGCCGTGGATACGACGGCAGCCGGCGATACCTTCATCGGCGGTTTATCTGCCGGGCTTATCGAAGGGATGGGATTGCTTGATGCCGTGGCACTTGGACAACGTGCAAGTGCCGTATGCGTCACGCGACGCGGAGCGCAGCCGTCGATTCCCTATCGCCGAGAACTGAAGCCGGCGGTCTGACGCCGGGTCACCGATTCAAGGTGTGTTGCTAAGCGGTTTTCGCGCCTGTATAGTGAGGCAAACGTTTGCGCAAACGATTGCTAACGGTTTTTAGTTATTGCGTTTGTTTTGTCCGGCTTGAGGAGTTGCGCCGCGAAAGGCGCGCCCGAACAGGGAGAGCCGCTGAGACGTTCCAATCAAGGAGGGAAGAATGCTGAAACACGTGCCGGCGTTCATGGATGCCGAATTGTTGTGGGTGCTTGCGGCGATGGGCCACGGCGACGAACTCGTTGTCGTGGATCGAAATTTCCCCGCGCAATCGGTCGCCATGGAAACGCAGTCCGGCAAGTTGATCACCCTGGGCGGCATGGATGCGCCGACGTCCATTGGCGGAATTCTCGAACTGATGCCGCTAGATAACTTCGTCGATGCCCCGCTCGCCTGGATGGACCCGGTTGACCAGCCCGGCGCCATCCTCCCCGTGCACGCCGATGTACTGGCTGCCTGCAACAAGGCGGAAGGGCGGGCGGTACAGCACACGGTGATCGAACGCCATCAGTTCTACGCCGCCGCGAAGAAATGCTTCGCCGTCGTGCAGAACAGCGAAAACCGACCCTACGGCTGCTTCATTCTCAAGAAGGGCGTCGTTTTCGACTAAGCGTGGTCGCCGGCAAGCGGTTTGGCCGCTGTACAGCGTTGCGCGCGTATCTCGCGCCGCGATAGCGGCGCTGTCTGACCGTCAAAGCGCAAGGCACAAAACAAGGATTGGGTCGATGAAAGAGTGGTTCTCTGATCGTCATCTGGTTTTTCTGGTCGCCATGAACGTGGTCGTCGTCCTGCTTGCGACGGCGGTCTCTGGGGGACTTTTCATTGACATCGACAACTTGCAGTCAATGGGTGGCCAGGTATCGGAACTCGGCATCCTGGCGATTGCCGTGATGCTGGCGATGATCTCCGGCAATGGCGGCATCGATTTGTCCGTGGTCGCCCTTGCCAACTTGGCGGGCGTGGTCGCCGGCCTCGTCGTTCCGCACTTTTTCTCACCGGACGATGCTCCGGTTGCTTTCACGCTCGGGTTCGTCGGGCTCTCGCTACTTGTCGGTGCAGCCGGCGGCCTCATCAACGGCCTCCTCATCGCGCGCGGCCGCATGACACCGATCCTAGCCACGCTCGGCACGCAGCTTCTCTTCACCGGCCTCGCAGTCGGACTGACCAACGGCTCGGCCGTCCGCATCGGATATGTCGAAGCGCTTTCGGCCATCGGCAACGAAACGCTGTTCAACGTGCCGATTCCTTTCCTGATCTTCATCGCCATCGTCGCGTTGGTCGGTTTCGTGCTCAAGCGCAGCCCGTTCGGCATTCGTCTTTTCTTGATGGGGACGAACCCTAAAGCGGCGCGCTATGCGGGCATTCCAGAGAACCGCATGCTGGTTTTCACCTACACCTTCTGCGGCATCCTGGCAGCGATCGCGGGAATCATCATCGCCTCCCGAACATCGAGCGCCAAGTGGGACTTCGGTAGCTCCTACCTCATGATCGCCATCCTGACGGTGGTGATGGCGGGCGTGAAACCGGAGGGCGGTTACGGCAGGGCGCTGTGCCTGTTCTTTTCAGCGACGACGCTGCAGGTCATGTCCAGCGCATTCAATCTGGTCGGCATTTCGAGCTTCTTCCGCGACATGGCATGGGGCGCACTACTGCTGCTTTCGCTCGCTTCCAGCCGTTTCGATTTACGAGCTTTCTGGCCGCTGATCCGGAGTCCGGGTTAGTCGCTTCCTAATTCATTTGTACGACCCGAAGCGGCGCCCTCCCGCGCAGGGACAAGAAACCGGGGGCATATTTCACGAGGAGAGGTTGATGAATCGTAAGCTGATTTGTTCCGCGCTCGCCCTGGCATTCCTGGGTGCCGCGGGTACGCTCTACGCGCAAGGCAAGCAACAGACCATCACGACGGTCGTGAAAATCACCGGCATTGCCTGGTTCGACCGCATGGAAGCCGGCGTCAAGGAATTCGGCACGCAGAATGCGGGGATCAAGACAGAGCAGACCGGTCCTGGCCAGGCCGACGCCGCGCAGCAATTGCGCGTGATCGAGGATCTGATTGCCAAGAAGGTCGACGCGCTGGCCGTAGTGCCGATCGACCCCGCTGCCCTTGAGCCGGTGTTCAAGAAGGCCATGTCGCGCGGCATCAAGGTCGTTACTCATGAAGCGGATAACCAGAAGAACACGATGGTCGACGTCGAAGCGTTCGAAAACGCGGCTTACGGCGCACGCATCAACGATCGCCTGGCGAAATGCATGGGCGAGGCGGGCAAGTGGACGTCGTTCGTCGGATCGCTGGGCATGCAGTCCCACGTGCAATGGGCTGAAGGCGGTGCGGCCAATGCTGCCAAGAAGTATCCGAAGATGCAGCTCGTCGACGCCAAGACCGAGTCGAACAACGATGCGACCAAGGCTTACGAGAAGGCCAAGGAACTGCTGCGCAAGCATCCGGACATCAAGGGCTTCCAGGGCGGTTCGTCGGTTGACGTGCTAGGCATCGGACGCGCGCTTGAGGAAGCCGGCCTGCAAGGCAAGGTTTGCGTGTTCGGTACCGGTCTGCCGAGCGAGACGGCCAAGTACCTCGAATCCGGCGCCATCAACGGCATCGCCTTCTGGGATCCGAAAGACGCGGGTCTGGCGATGAACAAGATCGCCAAGCTGTTGCTCGACGGCAAGACCGTCACCGACGGCATGGACCTGGGCATCAAGGGTTACGACAAGGTCAAAGTGACAAAAGGACCCGGAGGCGGAATCGTCGTTAAGGGCCAGGCGTGGGTCGACGCCGACAAGAGCAACTACAAGCAGTATCCATTCTGACGAATGGACCGGAACATGCGGACAACGGAGCAATCCGAAATCCGCGTGTTCCGGGACGCGTAGTCCCACCGCCGCGCTTCGTAACGGTTAGCGCGGCGGATCTTCATCCCTATAGCGCCTCGATGATTTGTCCGCAATGCCAATAGACACTTCAACGCAAGTCGGTAATTCGTCTCTCCAAGACTCTGGACAGCCGTTCCTGAGCGCGGTCGGAATCCACAAGCGCTTCGGTGGCGTGCACGCGCTGAAGGGGGTTTCGCTCGATATCGTGCCAGGCGAGATCTATCACCTGCTCGGCGAGAATGGCTGCGGCAAGAGCACGCTGATCAAGATCATTTCGGGGGCACAGCCGCCGGACGAGGGCCACTTGATCGTCGCCGGCCGCACGTATAGCGAGCTCAAGCCGCTCGATTCCCTGGGAGCCGGCATCGAAACCGTATACCAGGATCTTTCGCTGATCCCCAATCTGAGCGTCGCGGAAAACGTTGCGCTGACCGAACAACTGGTGGCCACCAACGGTCGTCTGTTGCGCCGTTACGATCGGCCGACTCTGGCGCAAACGGCCGTCCACGCGCTGGAGGCCGCGGGCCTGCCCAGTGATGCGCGATTCCGCGATACGCCCGTCGAACTGCTGCCCATTGCTACGCGCCAACTGGTTGCCATTGCTCGAGCCATTGCCACCAAGGCGCGCATGGTGATCATGGACGAACCGACGACGGCGCTGACGCAGCGCGAGGTCGACAACCTCATTCGTGTTATCGAAGGGCTGCGCGCATCCGGTGTCGCGGTGCTTTTCGTCAGCCACAAGCTCGATGAGTGTTATGCCATCGGCGGGCAAGTCATCATCCTGCGCGATGGCGAAAAAGTCGCGCAAGGACCGATCGCCGACTACACCAAATCGCAACTGATGCAGCTCATGACTGGAAAGCAACTCGAAGGCCGCCGTTACCGAGCCAACGCGAACTGGGGCGAAATCGTCCTCGACGTGCGCAATCTTGGCGTTGCAGGAGCGTTCGATGGCGTTTCCTTCGCCCTCCGACGCGGCGAGATTCTGGGTTTGACCGGGCTGCTCGATTCAGGGCGCAACGAGCTGGCGTTGGCCCTTGCCGGTGTCCGCCCGGCGGATCGCGGCGAGATCCGCGTCGATAACGAAGTGCAGCATTTCAAGACGCCGGCCGAAGCCATCGCCAAGGGGATTGGCTATGTGCCGGAGGACCGATTGAGCGAGGGCCTGTTCCTCGACAAATCCATTCGCGACAATGTCGCCACCGCCGTGCTCGATCGCCTGCTGGGCCGCTTCGGCATGCTCGACGCCGGGAAGGGCGATGATTTGGCCGCGCGCACGATCAAGGATTTGCAGATTGCCGCACCGAACATCCGTCTGCCCGTTCAGTCGCTCTCGGGCGGCAACCAGCAACGCGTGCTGATTGGGCGCTGGCTCGCCATCGAACCGCGGGTGCTGGTCCTGCACGGGCCGACCGTCGGTGTCGATGTCGGTTCCAAGGATACGATCTACCGCATCGTCCAACGGCTGGCCGAAAACGGGCTGACGGTCCTCATCATTAGCGACGACCTTCCCGAACTCCTGCAAAACTGCGACCGGATTTTGCTCATGCGCAAAGGACACCTGGCCGGCGAATACGATGCGGCCACCCTGCAAGAAGCGGACTTGTACCATGCGCTGATCGGTGATGACGCCGAGGAGGTACGCGCATGAATGCCGTGGCATCCGCATTGAAAGGCGGTTCGCATATGGCGGGCGTGCCGCACCGGGGCTTTTTCGCCCGGCATCCGGAGTCATTCACGCTGGTTCTTATCGTTGCCGTCAGCGTGATCGTGGGCAGCATCAATCCCAACTTCTTCGAACTCTCGACCGTCTTCGACATCCTGCGTTCGTCCACCGTCACCGGCCTGTTCGCGCTCGGCGTGTTGATCGTGCTCGCGGCCGGCGGCATCGACGTCTCGTTCACCGCCATCGCCGTGCTGTGCATGTACGCGATCACCAAGGCCGTACTGGGCTACTGGCCGGAAGCTCCATTCATCGTCATTATCGTGAGTGGAGCCATCATCGGAACGCTGCTCGGCGCATGCAACGGTTATATGGTCCACAGGCTCAAGGCACCTTCGCTGATCGTCACCATCGGGACTCAATATCTGCTGCGCGGCTTTCTTCTCACGTTCGTCGGCACGTTGTTTTTCATGGTGATTCCTCAGAGCATGGATAACTTTGGGCGCATCGCGTTGTTCAATTACCGGTCCGCCACCGGAGCAACGGCCATCCTGCCGGCGTCGGTCTTGGTCCTTGCGCTCGCGGCCGCCGTGACGTGGTTCCTGCTCAACCGTACGCTGATGGGCCGAGCGATCTACGCGATGGGCGGCAGCTTAGCCATCGCGGAACGACTGGGCTACAACGTGCGCGTGGTACACGTTTTTGCCTTCGGCTATGTCGGTCTGCTCGCCGGCATCGGAGGCATCGTGCATGCTTCCACCATTCGCCTGGCAAGCCCATTCGATCTTGTCGGCACCGAGTTGGACGTGATCGCCGCGGTCATCCTGGGTGGGGCGCGCATTACCGGCGGCACGGGAACGGTATCCGGTACGTTGCTCGGCGTGATCCTCGTCACGCTGATCAACAACGTCATGATCCTGGCCGGCGTCCCGAGCACTTGGCAAAAGGTCGTGATCGGCGCTTTCATCCTGCTGGCCGGGGCGGTGTTCGCCACGCGCGGCAAGAAATAGCCGCACATTGCCGGTACATGAGCACGTCACGGCGTGGCGTGCTCGGTGCCGGAACGCTTCGATCAAATCCCTCTCTAAGACCAACATGGCCCTTCCGTCGAATTGGGCGGCGATTCGTCCTGACGTGACTTGACGGGTAGTAGCAGGGCCTCTGTGACTTGGCCCCCTCTCGGGAGGCGCCTGCGAAGGTGCGCGTGAGGGCTTCGCGTGACCCGCACAGGCGGGAGCACGGGAACCGCTCGCCGTACCCTATGGACACCTTCTCCCACCCGTTTCAGGAGACCCCATGGTTAGCAAGAACACGATTTGCCTTTGGTACGACGGCACGGCGTTGGAGGCCGCGACGTTCTACGCCGAAACCTTCCCGGACAGCGCAGTGAAAGCCGTCCATCGCGCACCCGGCGACTATCCGTCGGGAAAGGAAGGCGATGTCTTGACCGTCGAATTCACCGTGTTGGGCATCCCTTGTCTCGGCCTCAACGGAGGGCCGGCTTTCAAGCATAGCGAAGCTTTCTCGTTCCAAGTGGCTACTGACGACCAGAGTGAAACAGATCGCCTATGGAATGCGATCATGGAAAACGGAGGTCAGGAGAGTGCTTGTGGCTGGTGCAAAGATAAGTGGGGAGTGTCGTGGCAAATCACGCCGCGCGCGCTCACGGCGGCCGTGACCGACCCGGACGCCGCGGCGGCCAAACGGGCATTCAAAGCGATGATGGGCATGCGAAAGATCGACATCGCCGCCATCGAAGCTGCGCGCCGCGGCACCGGATCTTGACGAAAGGTGAGCGATGGAACCCACTCCCAACCGTTCGGACACCCGAAGCAAACAGATTTCCGCCAGCCCCTCCGAGGTTTTTCGCGCCATGAGCGATCCGGCGCGTATTGCCAGGTGGTGGGGACCGGACGGATTCACCAACACCATCCACGAATTCGCCTTCCATCCAGGCGGAACATGGCGTTTGACGATGCACGGGCCGGACGGTCAAGACTATCCGAATGAAAGCCGCTTCACCCGCGTCGAAACCGACAGGGTTTTCGAGATCGAACATCTCAACGGACATCACTTCGTATTGACGATTGAGTTGTCTCCGCACGGCGAGGGCACCGAAGTGAGATGGCGCCAAGTCTTCGATACGGTCGAGCACTACCAACGCATAGCGCAGTTCGTTGCGGCGGCCAATCAACAGAATCTGGAGCGCCTCGAAGCCGAGGTTCTGCGCGGTAGAGGCGCTCCATAGCTCTACGAAGAATTTGCCGAAGCAGGCAGATCGCTCGCTTGACCGGAAGTGAGTGTCCGGTTTCCCCTGCAAGTAGACTGTTCCTCGTTGCTCGCCTTACTTGCCCACGAAACTCGGACGGCGTTTCTCGACAAAGGCGGCGACGCCTTCTTGGGCGTCAAGGGTTGGAACGATACGCGCGAAAGCCGCTTCTTCGATGGCGAGCCCGTCGTCAATGGAAGCGTCCATGCCGCGGTGAATCGCTGACTGAGAGCGTGGCCGCTACGGAGAGCGGAGGTTTGGCGGCCAGTTCGTTCGCGAGCGCCATTGTTTCGTGGAGCAGTTCGTCGTCCGCAACGACTCGGTTTACCAACCCAAGGTCGGCGGCCTCGCTCGATGAGAATACTCGCCCCGTCAGAATCAGTTCGATTGCCGCCTTCCGGCCGACATTGCGCGGCAAGCGTTGAGTGCCGCCAAAAGTCGGCATTATTCCGATATTGATCTCCGCTTTCGAGAAGGAGGCGGACTCCGCGGCAAGGGCAAGATGCGCGGCTTCGGTCACTTCGCAGCCGCCGCCAAACGCGAGCCCATTGACGGCCACGATAATCGGCTTGGGAAAGGATTCCACCCGGCGGGTCAGGTGATGACCAGGGCGCATGAAATGCATGACGGCGCTTTCCGGGCCCGCTCGCATGTGTTTCTGGAACTCCGCGATGTCAGCGCCAGCGCTGAAAGCTCTTCCAGACCCTACGATCACAACGACCCGGATGGTGGAATCGAGCTCAATACGGTCGAAGGCTTCCATCAGGCAAGCGATCAACTCGTTGTTCAGAGCGTTAAGCTTGCTCGGCCGGTTCAGCGTCAAGATGGCGACGGCGCCGCGATCCTCCCGCAAGACCACGGGGGGCATTTCCTGTTTGATTGCGCTCATGTTCCCTCACGCCTGTGCTCGATAAGGGGAATCAGACAAATGCATGATCTTCAAGTTCGACTGCCTCGGTGGCGAGCATGGCGAGACGGTCTATGACATTGGGTCTCGCGCCATGAGCTGGCCGGCACTGAATCACGAGGGGGCTGATGCCGAAGCCATGGATAGCCAGGGCAACAGTCTGGGAGAGGTTCGTCGGCGAGGCGTTTGATCGCAAGCATGAGCTCGTGCACCCGACGCAAAGAATGGCTGGTCCCGGCGGTCTTTTCTGGCCTGCTATAGTTGGCACCTATGACCGTATTTGCGCTTCTTGAAGCTGTCGGCGTCGTTGCCTTTGCCCTTTCCGGGCTTGTCGAGGCAAGACACCGCGATATGGACCTTGTAGGTCTGTTCGTCGTCGCCTTGGCGGCGGCATTTGGGGGCGGCACGCTGCGCGATCTATTGCTCGATCGCTCCCCGGTGTTCTGGATCGAGCATGACGCGTATGCCGTCGCGATCCTTGGCTTGTCGGCGGTTTTCGCATTTTTTCCCATCACGGCACGGCTCCCCGCTTTCGTGTTGCTGGTAGCGGATGCGCTTGGCCTTGGGCTATTCAGCGTTGCCGGGGCGGGATACGCGTTGCAGGCTGGCACGTCGACATTCATCGCCGCGCTGATGGGCACCATTACCGGAACATTCGGCGGCGTCATTCGGGACATCCTGTGCCAGGAGCTACCTTCCCTGTTCCAGCAGACGCCCCTTTATGCGACATGTGCCTTCGTCGGGTGCTACTTCTTTTTCCTCCTGACATACCTTTCCATCCCGAGCGAGGTGGCGGGGTGGGTGGCGACGGCCGGCATTACGGTCTTTCGCCTGGCCGCCGTCAAGTGGAACTGGGTGCTGCCTGTTTCTCGGCACTAGCCTGATCGACGGGCAGGGTTCCCCAATCCTTTCAAAAAGCACATCTCCAGACGCGGACTATCGCCCGGTCATTCCACGCCGCTGCCCGAGCCGTACACTCGGATTGGCCTGTAGTATCCGTCTGGTTTGTCGCCGACCGTCGCGCCGCCATACATCATTCCCTGCATGGCATTGGTAAAGAAGTAGTACGGGAACGGCAGCGGCGATTCGCTGGCTTGCGTCAGGCGTTCGGCCAATACCGAGGGTAACTCGAAATCCAACGCGCCCAAGTTGTCGACAAGCTGCTCAGGGCGACTCGCGCCCAGAATGACACTTGCTACACCGGGCCGGCCGGCTACCCAGTTCAACGCCACCTGCGCCATCGGGCGACCGACCTCCGCAGAAACGCGCTCCAGTTCTTCGACGATGCGCCAGTTACGTTCGTTGAGATGCTGGAAGGCAGGATTGCCGTTATCTTTCATCGCCCCTAAACGTCCATCGGGTGCGGCATCGCGCCGATATCGCCCGGAAAGCAGGCCGCTGGCCAATGGGCTCCAGACGGTGATTCCCATGCCGAGCTCAGTCGCCAGCCGCGCATGTTCGTGCTCAAGATGGCGTTCCACCAAGGAATACTGGAGCTGCAATGCCGAGACCGGTTCATAGCCTCGCCATTCGGCGAGCGTCTGGGCCCGGGCCGCATACCAGGCGGGAACGTCGGAGAGGCCGACGTGCCTCACTTTGCCGCTGCGAACGAGGTCGTCCATGGTGCGCATGACTTCTTCTACCGGCGTTAGCTGATCCCAGGCGTGCACATAGAACAGATCCAGGTAGTCCGTATTGAGCCGCTTGAGCGAGCCCTCGACGGCTCGCAACAGGTTTTTGCGCCCGTTACCGCCGCCATTGGCATTACGATCGCCCAGGTTGAACGTGTACTTGCTCGCGATTACCAGTCGGTCTCGTAGGTGGGACTCGGCGACGAACTCGCCGAGCCAGGTTTCGCTCGTACCGTTTGTATAGACGTCGGCGGTATCGACGAAATTGCCGCCGCGCTCGACATACAGATCGAAGATGCGTCGTGCGTTTCCTTTGTCCGATCCCCAGCCCCATTCGGTCCCGAATGTCATGGCGCCGAGTGAGAGCCGGCTGACGCGCAGTCCGCTGCGGCCTAGCGTGTAGTAGGTGTCAAGTGACATGGTGTGCTCCTTCGCGTGTTGGATGAAGAGAAGCTTAGTCATTGTCGAAAGGTGAATAAATCCACATAATCTTCACGTGCTAATAAGCAGGGCTACATAATGAAGCTCACCCAACTGGATGGTCTGCTTGCCTTTACCACGGTGGCGCGGCATCGGAGCTTCACGGCGGCCGCCTCGGCGCTTGAAGTGACGCCGCCAGCGGTGAGTCAGGCCGTCAAGCAACTTGAAGACCGCCTCGGGGTTCGGTTACTGCACCGCACGACGCGTAGTGTCAGTCTCACCGAGGCCGGGGAACGTTATCTGGCGCGGGTCGGCCCGGCGGTGAGCGAACTGATGGAGGCGTCGGAAGTGCTCGACCACTTTCGCGTGGGCGTAGGGGGCCGTTTGCGGGTCAACGCACCACTGGTGGTGCACGAGATGTTGTTGCGCCCGGTGCTGCCGGGTTTTCTGGCAACGCACCCGGCCGTGCAACTGGAACTCACCCTCGATGATGGTTTTGTGGACATCGTCGGTTCGGGCTTCGACCTCGGTATTCGCCTCGGTGAGGCCGTGCAGCGGGACATGGTAGCCGTGCCGCTGACACGCCAGGAACGCACGTGCATGGTGGCTTCGCCCGCTTATGCCAAGCGGCATGGACTACCTGAAACACTGGAGGATCTACGCAATCATTCCTGTATTCGTTATCGTTTTCGCAGCAGCGGTGCGATTTACCGATGGGAGGTCAAACATCACGGCCATGTTGCCGAAGTTGCGGTGGAAGGCCCGCTAACCGTCTCCGATAGCGTGAGCATGGCGCTAGCGGCGCTCGATGGGATCGGCATCGCCTACGTGTTTGAACGGCAGGTGAGGCGGTACATTGCCGATGGTCGGCTATTGCCCGTTATGGCCGAGGCGTGGCCCACGCATCCCGGGTTTCATTTTTACTACGCGAGCCGGCAGACGCCCACCGCCGTACGGGCCTTCGTGGAGTATTGCAAGGCACATGTAGCCGAATGACGCGCAAAGTCATGTTGCAGAGCTTCATGCCGCATGCTTTTCACTGGTTTGCTTCGCGGGAAGTGAAATTGCCGGGACGTTGCGCGTAGGATAGATCACATATTTCGCGGGCTGAATCGCTGATCGTCAGCGTGAGGGACGCACCACCTTTTGAGGAAAGACGCCATGGGCACTATCGCATTTCTCGGCACAGGATTACTCGGCAGCGCTTTCGCGGAAGCCGCCGCCAAACGTGGCGATGACGTCACGGCTTGGAACCGGTCGCCTGATAAAGTCCTCGCTTTGGCACCGTTCGGCGTCAAAGCCGCCGCCACGCCAGCCGATGCTGTTCAAGGCGTTGATCGGGTCCACCTGATTCTCAAGGATGATGCGGTGGTGGAAGACGTAATCGCCACTGCGCGTCCTGGCCTTTCCTCCAGTACGGTTTTGATCGACCACAGCACCACCTTGCCCAAACTGACCGCGGAACGAGTTACGCGGCTTCAGGCCGAGGGAATCCAGTATCTTCATTGCCCCGTCTTCATGGGACCAGCGGCCGCTCGGAATGCACAGGGATCGATGTTGGCGAGCGGGCCGGAAACCGTATTCAACAGCGTCAAAGCAGAACTCGCCCGCATGACGGGACGGCTGGATTATCTCGGGGAACGCCCGGATCTTGCCGCGCTCAACAAGCTATTCGGCAATGCCATGTTCATTGGTCTTTGGGGTATTCTGGCCGATATTCTGACGCTGGCCAAAGCCGGGGGCGTCGAGCCCGAAGATGCCATCACGTTGCTCGGAAGACTCGACCTGAATGGAGCGGCTGCCTCACGCGGTACGAATATGGCGGCATGCAACTTCACGCCAACGTTCGAACTTGCCATGGCGCGCAAGGACGTGGGATTGATGCTCGAAACAGCAGGCAATCAGCCGCTCGCCGCGTTGCGCTCCATCGCCGCGCGCATGGATCAACTGATCGCCGCCGGCTATGGCGCCGAGGACGCCGGCGTGTTGGCTATCGACGCCGTGCGCCAAAGCTGACAGCGCCGTTCTGCGCCTGCGCCGAGATAGCTAAAGCGGTGGAGCCGTCTTGGGCTGCGCGGCCCTTAGCGGGAACAGTACTTCAGCAAAACGTATAGCAGTGTGGAAAGGATAGGGGTTGCGACGTGGATGCAGAGCAACGACTAAAGGATCTTGGCCTCGTGCTTCCTCCGGCGAGTGCTCCCGCGGGGAACTACTCGTCGGCGGTTCAAACCGGAAACCTGTTGTTCATCTCCGGCAAAGCGCCACGCCCGATTGACCATCGGCCGTTGAAAGGCAGGCTAGGGCGCGAGTACTCGGTGGCCGACGGTTATGCGCTGGCGCGCTCGGCGTGCGTGGAGCTGCTTGCCGCGATCAAGAACCAATTGGGCTCCCTCGATCACGTGGCTCAGGTGGTCGAACTTACCGGTTCGATCAACGCCGTTCCGGAGTTTGAGGATCACGCCAAAGTCCTCGATGGCGCATCGGATCTTCTCGTCCAAGTATTCGGTGCCGCGGGCGCCCACGCACGCTCCGTCGTCGGTGTGAGTTCGCTGCGAAACGGATTGCCGCTCACCCTCAAGGCAATCGTGGAAGTGAAGTCCGCGTAGCGGTTTCAACGGAACGGAGAGGCCGGCTTCTCTGCCCTTGGCATACTGTACGGACTTGCCATTGGAATCTGCACCGCTAGGCGTGGAGCGGTTTGCTTCTGGCTTCAAAGCTACTGAGATGGCCCTGAAACGGTTACATTTTGTCGGCGCCGTCTACCACGATGACTTCATGAAACCCTTCATCAAGCGTAGCTGGCTCGAGATTTGAGTACACGTGCGCAATGATCGATTCAGGAACCCTCGCCAAACCTTTTCGCTGAGCATTTCGTTCTAGAGCGAGGCCGAGCGGAACCTTCACCCAGACGGCAGTAACGCTGCAGCAATAACGTCCTGCAATCGCCAGAACGCGATGACGATGCCTTCGAGAAGGCAGAGGGCCTGAAAAGAACACCGTATGGTCTGACGCGGACGGGATTCTATGGCGAACCCAGGTGGACTTGCCGCCGGCCTGCACTCCAAACACAACGAAGAGTTGGGCTCGTTCTCCGAGGACGCTGAGCCGTTGATCAAGTGCTGCGTAGGCAGCCTCCCATGCCGCCAAACCCTCTTCGCGTGAGAAGGGGGCGGTCCGGGATAAATCGAGAAACTGATCGGGATCGATCGTCGTTGCCATGGAGTCCGAGCCGTTTGCTTGCCCGCGGAAGGGGAGTCACTGGGCCATGTTCAGACTCGAGACGGACGCTGGAAGCAATTGAACGGAGCGCGTTGCTCGAAGGCCGCAGTGGAATCCAACGGTTAATCGCTAGAGGGACCTTAACGTGTGGGCGACTGGTAAATGTCAGGCCGCAGAATTTCCATGTAGATGTGGGGATTGGCAAGCTCGGAAAAGCCGAACTGGCTATAGAGCCCGTGCGCGTCTTTTGTAGCGAGCATGAAGCGGCGCAGCCCTTGAAGGTCTGCGTGCTCGAAAACATGCGCCATGAGCCTTTTCGACAGGCCGAGCCCGCGATGCCCATCGAGGATAAAGACATCAGCGAGGTAGGCGAATGTCGCCTTGTCGGAAATAACGCGAGCGAAGCCAACTTGTTTGTCATCAAGATAAACGCCGAAACACATCGATCCTTGAATCGCGCGTTCGACGGTTGAGCGCGGAATCCCCGGGGACCAGTAACTTTGTGACAAGAACTCATGAATCGCATCGATGTCTAGCCGCGACTTGTCGTCGGATATTTCGTAGTCGTGCATGCAGTAAGCCTCGGTTTGCGGGTTGTACTAGGAACGGTTTGAGAGCTGCCGTGAATCAATGCCACAGGGCAGAGAAACGCGGATCGCCAATGCCACCTTCCTGTGATTGACTCGGTGACATCCGGTTCCGTTCGCGTTCGATGTCGTCATTTCCAGGCCCTTAGCCACCTCGCAAAAAAAGAAATCCGAACTCCAACTCAAAGGAATTGTCTTGTCCGGCAACGATAGAAGGCGGTCGGGACGCTTGGGAACCATCTCATGCGGCATAAGTTGTACTTTCGTTGCATTAATGGAGGAATTCAAAGTGGTTGATCAACAAACGCTGCAGCGCAACAAGGAAGTTGTCCTAAGGTTCAACCACGATTTCATCGAAAAGGGCGACCTGACTGCATTTAAGGAGATCATGGCGCCAGACTTCGTCAATCGAACGGCCGCTCCAGGAATGTCGCCGGGATCAGATGGCATGTTTCTCACGCTGAATCAGATTCTTCGACCGGCTTTCCCCGATCTACGAGTCGAGATCCACGATCAAATCGCTGAAGGCGACAAAGTGACGACGCGCAAGACGATACACGGTACGCATTTAGGGGCGCTTCAAGGGATTGCACCTACAGGACGCTCTATCGCCATTGAAGTAATCGACATCGTCCGGCTCTGTGACGGCAGATACACTGAGCATTGGGGCATCAACACATTGCCTGTCGTCATTGCCCAGCTTAGGACGGTCTCGCCCGGATAGTGGCGAAGGTGCGGACCGAGGTTCTCCATGTACCCGGCCCCCGCTTGTCCTCCGTCTCCGTCGTTATGCGCTCACAAGTCCTTGGCAAAGTCTGCACGGGTCTCTTCGTGCGTTTTCACGGGAAGCGTTATGCCCGTTTGGTCGTTAATCATTTCGATTACGGTGGGCATAACGGAACGCTCGACGTGCGCTAGCTGATCCCATAGCCTTGAACGCATAAGTGCTTTGGGGCAATGAAGAAAGACTTCCTCGGCCGTTACCTTGATGAGCAACTTCGGTTGCCGTTTCTCCTCGGCAAAATGCGTCATCAGCGTCTCACACGTCGAAAGCTGCGCCGTACCATTCACACGCAGCGTCTCGTCGATCCCAGGTATCAGAAATAGCAAGCCCACGTGGCCGGTATCGACGATATTCTGCAAGGTGTCGATCCGATTATTCCCTGGGGCATCCGGGATAAGCAGCGTCCTATCATCGAGCACTTTGACGAAACCTGGAGCGCCACCGCGGGGAGAGGCATCCGCCGAGTAATTGCGAGCGGAGCTCGCAATCACGACGAACGGGGAGAGCGAGATAAAGCGGCTGCAATGGGAATCAAGGGAGGAAAGCTGCTTCTTCACAAGGCGCTCGGTCGGCGCTGGGTAAAGGTGGCGGAGTTCTTCGATCGTATTCATTGGAAAATAGTCTTGGAATGGGGAACGCCGTGGGTGATGCGTAGGTTACGCGCCGTTCCCGGAAAATGGCAGTTTCCCCGCCTACGGAACGCGTGATATCGAGGCAACACGCGAACTGGCCAGCAGGCAGCGCTATTCATGCCATGGGCGCGCCGCTTGCTTACACCGCCGGATGCATTCCATCCCGCTTCGGTACCCTGGAAAGCAAGAAAGCTCGATGGACCTGAAGCAAATGCCGTGGATGCAGAAACGGAGATATAAGAGAAATGGCCACCTTTATCTTGATACCTGGCGGTTGGCAGGGTGGTTGGGCGTTCGAGAAAGTCGAAGAATCGCTCATCGCGCGCGGTCATAAGGCTCTGCCGTTAACGCTTGCCGGGCTTGGCGACGTACCGGCTCCGCTGGCTAACCTCGACCTTCACATACACGAAGCGGTTCGCGCCATTCGGGCTCATCGAGGCGATGAAATCGTTTTGGCCGGTCACTCGTACGGCGGAATGATCGTCAGCGGTGCCGCCGACGTGGAAGCTGCCGATATCCGGGCTCTCGTTTATTCCGACGCGTATGTCCCCGAGTCGGGCGACTCGGTCTGGTCACTCACCAGCCCTCGCTTTCGGGATATGTTCATTCTCGGGGCGGCGGCCGACGGCCTGACTTGCGCACCGCCGCCCAACCTGGACTCCCGATGCCGCGCACACCCCATGGGGACGTTCTTACAGGCGATCAAGCTAAGCGGGTCCTGGCGCGAAGTCCCGCGAAAAGCGTTTGTCGGAGCGCATGGATGGGAAGGCAGCCCTTTTCTCGATCTCTATCAACGATTGAGCGCCGATCCTGAGTGGGCCACGTTTTCTTTCGACTGTGGCCACAATATTCCTCGCTTGAAGCCAGAAGCCTTCGTCGAGATATTGTTGGCGCAAGTCTGATGCCAGAAGGCATGACTCTCTCGTGCCTTCTGGTGTCTGAGAGTACAAGCGCAAAACTACATGGAGGCCGGAAAACTAACCGAACAATTTGTTGGCGGTTTCAGCGATCAATCGCCCCTGGTACCGGGCTCCCGCGAGTTCGTTCGCACTGGGTTGCCGCTGCCCCTGGCCACCAGCAATCGTCGTTGCGCCATAAGGGCTGCCGCCAACAATCTCGTCGAGCGTCATTTGTCCCTGATAGCTGTAGGGCAGGCCGACCACGACCATGCCGAAATGCAACAGGTTGGCAATGACGGAAAACAGGGTGACTTCCTGCCCGCCGTGTTGCGTTGCCGTCGACGTGAAGGCGCCGCCCACCTTGCCGTTGAGCGCACCGCTCGCCCAAAGTCCGCCCGCCTGATCGAGGAAGCTGGCCATTTGGGACGGCATGCGGCCGAAGCGCGTGGGGCAGCCAACGATGATGGAGTCGTAATCAGCCAACTCGGCGACTGTCGCGACAGGCGCCGCCTGGTCCAACTTGAAGTGCGCGGCCTTTGCAACCTCCGCAGGCGCCGTTTCAGGAACTCGTTTGATGTCAACTTTCGCCCCCGCGGACTGGGCGCCTTCGGCAACCGCTTGCGCCATGGTTTCGATGTGACCGTAACTGGAATAGTACAGAACGAGTACCTTGGACATGAACGACCTCCTGCGATAAGTGAATGCCTGCGATGTGAGCGGGACTCTTTGGCAACTTCCACAGCCCGTATCCCGATACCCATCCTAGGTCAAATTCCGATGCTTCGCCTCGAAACGGGTCCAGGAAAACTAAGGCGCTACCCCATACCACATGGCAAGGAGCGCGAGGATTCCTCCCAGGTTAATGAGCAAGCCGACGACGAACTTGATGGGATGTTTTTTCATCGAATGGGCGAATACCTCCGACAGGCTATCGGACATGGCGGTCTCCTTCTGTCCGGCCATTGGACAACTGGCCAAGGCAATTGTTAGCAAGGAGATTTCGACCGCGCTTTGGCGAGAGACCGGGGAATCAGCACGTAACCCGGCCTTCTGTATGAATGACAAGCTCTTTGAGCCTTGCGCAGCGCGTAATTTGCCCCGGCGAAGTGATTGACCTGCTTGCGCGGTCTACCCACCGTGCATGCCTGCGCCGGATGCCGGGTACCGATAGTCTCGAGTAATCGCTAGACAGATATTTGCTCGCTGTTCGTGGTCTTTTCAGCACCTGCTAGGCACCGAATAACGCTTTACCTTCGCGTCGCCCTCCTTGCCGAACAGGAATCCCGAGACAGGCAGTGGAGGCAACACCCAAGCTCGAAACAACAGGTTTCCGATCGTCTTCTACTTCTTCGGCTCAGGAGCAGGTTCAAATATCTCCACGAGATTTCCTGAGGGATCCTCAACAAGAATCTGTCGTCCTCCTGGGCCGGAAACAATGTCGCTGCGAAAACCAACGCCCACAGCGCGCAAGGTGGAAATGTCCTCATCAAGTCTTTCGCTTTTCACGATGAGACGATTCCACCCGCCAGGCTCCGGCCTACGGCCATCGGGCGTCGGTTGAGAGCCTCCTCCGGGCCCCTTCGGCGGACTCAATACGAGCTGCAAGTTATTCTTCTCAAGAATCGCGAAGTACGGCCCGGACTGGCCGATCACTCGGAACCCAAAGTGCTCGGTGTAAAAAGCTACCGCGGTATCGACGTCGTGAACGATGTAGCGAACCATCAGTGCGTTTAGGTTCATCAGCCGACTCCTTCTGCATTGCCCCAGGGCCCTTTGTCCAGGCAATAAGTGTTCCTTCCTTGGACTGGGGCGATCAACCGTGGGATCCCAGCAAGAGGCGTCAGCCGCTTCGATGAAAACGCGTCAAGCGGTTGTTGACGAGGGCTATCCCCTGGGTCCAAGGCCTGGACGTAGCGGGCACGACGCATGCTGAATGGCTTGCTTCTGATCGAAGCTTAGGGATGAACGCCTCTTGACTGAGACTCACCTTGCCCGCCTCTACAAGGAGTATATCGCCTGCTTGAACATGCAGAAATGGTCAGATCTTGGGCGCCATGTTCACGACGGTGTTGTGCACAACGGGAAACGTCTTGGCCTCGCGGGCTACCAGGCGATGCTGGAGAACGACTTCGCCAGCATACCGGACCTGCACTTCAACATAGAACTCCTGGTGGCTGACTCACGGTTTGTCGCCAGCCGACTGGCCTTCAACTGCACTCCCCGTGGGCGATTCATGAACCTCGATATTGATGGACTGACCGTATCGTTTTCCGAGAACGTTTTTTATGAGTTCACGGAAAACAAAATCCTTCGCGTATGGTCTGTGATTGACAAGGCCGCCATTGAGGCGCAGCTGCCGGGCGCGCGACAGCCTAGATGACAGTTTGTCATCCGCAAACGAAGAGCTTTCACGGTCGAATTCCTGCATTGGCATCAAGACGAATTAAGGAGGATTGAGGTGACCCGAGTGCGAGTCGAAAGCTTCACCATCTCCCTTGACGGATACGGCGCCGGGCCTCGTCAGGACATCAACAATCCGCTAGGCGTGGGCGGTAACGATTTGCATCAGTGGGCATTGCCGACACGCACGTTCCAGCAAGCCCTGTTTGGGTTGAATAGCGGCACCATGGGCACCGACGAGGAATTTGCGGCGAGAGGGTTTACGAATGTCGGGGCATGGATTCTCGGCAGGAATATGTTCGGTCCGATTCGAGGCCCGTGGAAAGACCTGAATTGGAAAGGCTGGTGGGGAGAGGACCCGCCTTATCACGTCCCAGTCTTCGTCCTCACTCATCATGCGCGTTCTCCTATCCAGATGGAGGGCAACACCACATTTCATTTTGTTACCGGCGGCATTCTTGAAGCGCTGGACCGGGCGCGTGATGCGGCCGGCGAGATGGATGTGCGTATCGGTGGCGGCGTCAACACGATCCAGCAGTATCTGCGCGCCGGCCTAATTGACGAGATGCATCTTGCTATTTCGCCTGTGCTACTGGGCAGCGGCGAGCGCCTCTTCGAGGGCGTTGACCTGCGAGCCTCCGGATACAAATGCGTGCAGCATGCCGCATCGGAGAAGGCAACTCACGTGGTGCTTCGCCGAGAAGTGGAGTAACTCGCAGCAGCCGGTGCCAATTGAGTTCTCCGCGAGCGCCGTGCTGAAACGGGGCCTCGGACTGCCTCTGGCTCAGCCCGGCGTCACCATGTCAACTTGGAACCCCCAATTTCCTCACCCTCGTACATGCATATGGACATGAACTCGTCTATGACCGAATTCGTGGGACGGACTGGTGAACGGGTAGGGTGGGGGAGCTGAACCGATTTCTGCTCGTCAGCCAGGCCGCGCGTTCGATCAGGACGTCGAGGACAGGCCGCGCAACCGTATGGACGTACCTTGCCTCGGAACTAAACGAGCTGAGACGGCTGGAAGCCGTGTAACTTTGCTCGAGAGAATGGAGCCTAAGCGTGCATCGGCTGGTGGGCATTCAGGCGCAACCAACCGCGCATGATTCGGTAGATGGCCCACAAGCCGAGTATGAACATGCCGAACGCCCAGGTTCCGAAGCCGATGATGACCAGCGTCAGCGGCAGAGAAACCAGGGCCACCAACACTGCCCAAGCCAGCGCGTACCAGAAGGTGCGGATTTGCCAGTCGAAATGCGACTCAAGCCACGTGCCGCGCGCATCGCCGCGATAGATGTAGTTGACGATCACCGCAATTATCGACGGCCAGCCGAGCAGGAAGGAACCGATCACCGTGGCTGCTCCAAACGCGCCTACCGCCAAGCCCAACGCATGAAGTGCGTAAACGATATGCGCCGTGCGCACCAGCGCAGGCGAGGCTTCGACGGTCATCACTGAGTTGTTCATGCGGCCCGCTCCTCGATATTGGGTGACGGCATCAACGTGGGGATCAGCCCTCGATCCCCAAGAGCCATTACATTACATAAGGATACGAAATTCAACGCCACTCTGCCGAAGTAGCGAGGGAGGGGTCTAGTCGTGGTCGATATCATTGCCACTCGGTGAGGCGCGTCGGTCTTTGCCTGATCGTCGCTCGCTATCGCCCCACCATGCGATCAAAGCGCTCGACTGCCTGCGTTCCGCGCGTCGCCTCGTGGCGTTGGCAGGTGCTTCACCTGGCGTCGCGCCGACTAGATCGCCGCCTGTTTTTCTCTCACTCTCGCGCGATACGACCCGGCCTGCGGGTTGGCATTCCTCACCATTTCTATTTTGATGTTCGCCACCCACGGTTTTTCTCCTGTCCCGTAACTAAAATTAGACAGGGCGAATTTTCCTTCCGTTCATTTTCAGCCACACCCTTAAACCGCGTGAATGATCCCACCTTTCATGGTTCCAAAGACATATCCGTCCTTCACAACCGTGGAGAACGACTTCTGGATAGTTCATGTCAAAAAATGGCGTTTCACGAACGTTAGAAGCACCACATGGGATGACGGCAGATGAACGAACTGATTGATCTGGAGCGCCAGGGATGGGAGGCGCTTTCGTCGGTAGGCGAAGCGGGGAAGGATTTTTATGCCACCATGCTCCGCGAAGATGCCGTCATGCTGTTTCCTGGCGGAATGCGCATCGAGGGGAGGGAACGCATCCTGCAGTCCCTCGGCATACAGCCTTGGGAAACATTCCAGATCGAGAATCCCCGGGTGATTGCGCTCACGGAGAACGTGGCAACCGTGGTCTACAAGGTCACGGCGCAACGCCAACGGCTCCAACCTTATATTGCTTTGATAAGCAGTACGTACGTGCGCAATGAGGGGTGGAAGTTAGTGGTGCACCAGCAGACTCCGGTGTAAGAGCTTCGGCGAGCATTGCTGACTAACTGCGAAACAAGAATTATCGTGCTTCGCCATCAGAGGACGCCTGGATAGCTCCCCCCGTCCATAAGAAAATTCTGCCCCGTCACGTAACCGGCGTGAACGCTGCAGAGGAAAGCGCAAGCCGCCCCGAACTCCTCGATTTGTCCGAAACGCCCGCAGGGAATGCCTTGCAATTGACGCGCCGTTACTTCTTCGGTGCTGAGATTGGCAGCTTCGGCTTGGGCGCGCGTGACAGTAGCTAAACGATCGGTAGCAAACAAGCCCGGCAGGAGATTATTGATCGTCACGCCATACGGCGCGACTTGGCGGGCTAAACCAGCCACGAAGCCTGTCAGTCCGGCTCGAGCCCCGTTAGACAGACCCAGCACCCCGATCGGCGCCTTGACCGCAGCACTCGTGATATTGACGATGCGTCCAAAGCCGCGGGTGATCATCCCGTCGATGGTCGCACGCATCAGCGCGATCGGCGTCAGCATGTTGGCACCCAGGGCGCGATACCAGTCCTCGTCGGTAAAGTCGCGGAAGTCGCCGGCTGGAGGACCGCCCGCATTGTTGATAAGAATGTCGGGCTGCGGGCATGCAGACAGCGCTGCGGTTCGTCCTTCCTCCGTGGTGATGTCGCAAACGACGGTCGTGACCTTGACGGCAAAACGTTCGCGAATCTGTTCGGCCGTTTGCTCCAACTCGACGGCGCGGCGTGCCAGGATAACGAGGTTCACTCCTTCCTCGGCGAGCGCCTCCGCGCATCCGCGCCCCAATCCCTTGCTGGCCCCACACACAAGCGCGTTTTTTCCTTTCAGCCCCAAATCCAAAGTGTTTTCCTTCTGTGAGTTCCGCTGTTATCTGCCCTCTGTTATCTGCCGTTGGATCAGCGAGGTCGAGAAGCAGCGGTTTTCAATCCGATGAACTGCTCCTCGCGACCACGTGGCCGCCATTCAATAGGCTCTGAGGATCGCATCTTTTGACTTCAAGCGGCCTTACTCGGCAAACGCAGCAGCCCAAGCCCAAGGCAGCAGAAGATGGCACCGGAAACGCGATTGAATAGCCGGATGCGGGTTGGATTTTCAAATTGTCTTCTCAGGCTGTGCGCAAGCAGAGCATAGAACGTGTGCGACAGGACAGCGCAGGCCGAGAACGAGGTCGTCAGGACGACAAATTGTTCGATGAGCGGCAAGTCGCGCGTCAGGAACTGCGGAAAGAGCGCTGAGAAAAAAAGAATGGCTTTGGGATTCGTAAGCGCCAGCACGATTCCCCTGCCGAACAATTGCCAAGGCTCTCTGGGTAGTGTCGCGTTGGCGCTGTTAAACGCACTCGCCCGGCTTCGCCACTGCTTGTATCCGAGATAAATGAGATACAGAGCCCCCATGACCTTCAAGACGGTAAAGGCAAGGGCTGAGGTCGCCAACACAACGCCCATCCCAGCCATCGCTATTCCCGACACGATAAACAAGCCGAGAGCATTGCCCAGCGAGCAAACCAATGCACTGCGCGGGCCGAGCGAAACCGAGTTGGATATAGCGAGCAGCACCGCGGGTCCGGGAGTGAATGTAGTAAGGAGTGCCACACCACAAAAGAGCAGCCAGTGGGTTAGGGTCATATCGAAAACCTTTCTTTGATTAGCCGCCAATAGCGTCTGCCCCTGCAAATGCGGCCAGGTCCGACCTACTGTCTATGCGCTTATGCCAGTTTATCCGTATCCGGAAATCCTCGCAGCTTCCGCACACCCTTCCCTAAGTCAAACAAGTCAAACACCCAAGCACACGAGTCAAGGCTCGTTCACTACGCCTGACCAGTGCACCAAACAATGCAAGACGGTCGTAATGCGGCTCACCCTCGAACTGTTTGCAACTTGGCTCAATTTTCTCAGCAGCCGTTTTCATGGGCGCTCCTGACCTTATCGCGGAACAGACAGGGACTCCCGGATAGCGGAACTGAAGATGCGCTCATCTATCCAAGGGAGCGAGGAGGGGGGCTGGCGAAGTACTGAGCATCTTTTGCCTCCGGTCTTTCCTCCGTAAGCGGGTTCAGCGCTCAATATTGTGGGTCGAGGAGAAGAACTGATGGGCGAGGTCAAGTCAGACGGAATAGGCGTTAGTTACGATGACAAAGGACAAGGGGAGCCCGCGCTCCTCTTCCTGCCTGGCTGGTGTGGAAGCCGCCAGGTTTTTGGTCAACTTGCCGCCCGCTGCGTCACTCGGCGGCGTGTCCTGTCTGTTGACTGGCGAGGCCATGGGCAGTCCGAGACGCCCACCCATGACTTCGGGGCTGACGATCTGGTTGACGATGCGCTTGCAGTCATCGAGGCAAGTGGGGCAACGAACGTCGTACCGGTCGCGCTCTCCCATGCAGGCTGGGTAGCCATCGAACTCCGCCGCCGGCTGGGGCCTCGTATTTCCAAGCTCGTACTGCTTGACTGGATCATCCTCGAGGCTCCGCCGCCGTTCCTCGAAGCGCTGCAGTCGCTCCAAGATCCAACTCAGTGGGGACAGGCGCGCGACCAACTCTTTTCCATGTGGCTCCATGGACTCGACATTCCCGAACTGACGAGTTACGTCCGGGAAGATATGGGATCCTACCCATTCGATATGTGGCGCCGCGCGGGGCGCGAAATAAGTGCGGCCTATGCCCATGCAACAAGCCCACTCAAAGTACTTGCCGGACTAAACCCTCCCGTTCCGGTATTGCATATTTATGCTCAACCGGAAGATCCGGGATATCTCGCCGCGCAACGTGCATTTGCGGCCGAGCACTCATGGTTCAATGTATTGAAGCTGGAAGCGCGTAGCCATTTTCCGATGCTCGAAGTACCCGGCGAAATGGCGTCCGGGATCGAGCGGTTCCTTGCATAGCGATGAGTGTGCAACGAGATAACGTTTCCCCTTAGCTTCGCATGCTGCTTGGATTTGCGAGGTTGGCCTCTGACGACATAGTTATAAGGCGCTCTTCACAATGCCGCTCTTTGCACAGCGTGAAACACAAATCGGATCAGAGCGTGTGATCGGCATAGTGAGCCAATGCTGCCGCCTGACCAGCAATGCTGATGTTGGATGAAACAACAAATGTCTGACGTCCGGGAACCTCTCCCAACGCGAAAGCCAGACTGAGTGCGGCAACGCCAGCTATGGCCAAGCGTACGCGGTTACCGCAGGAACTCACAAAATCTCGGATGGCTTCGACGCCCACCGTCGTTGCTGGAAATTCCATCGCAACCGCTTTCTTGCCACGTTGCAAGGCCACAACTTCATACACGCCATTCTTTGAAACGATACCAATACAGAGGGCTGAGCTCATTGCCAGTCTTCCCTTTCCTCTAGTCAAAAGCCACGTTGATCGCCTGTCCGGATGCATTTTTTCGTTAGTGACCGGGGGCTCCGGGTTAAACAACGTTTCATCTCGGCAAAGCGTTGTCAAGATAGCGAATTGTTTTGGTAACAATCCGTAGCAAGGTCAGCAGGGCCACTGCCTGGAATTGCGAGGAAAGCGCGGAATCTCCGGTTTCGTATACGGCAAGTTCAACGGGTATTGGCTTTGCCGCCACCGCCTGCTGCGCGATCAGCGGTAGGGAAGGCGGCGTCCAGGTGAAGCGCTCAATGGACAGCGACAGCAGCGGAATCGTCCGCTCTACGGATGCAGAAAGCATAGTGTCGAACCCGGGGTAGGAACTTCTAAGCACGTTCCGGCTCTACCGCAGACATTCACATTCCAACAGCGGAAATCCCTTTGGAGCACGCAGTGCAAAAAGTCATTGAAGGTTTCTTGAAGTTTCAAAAAGACGTTTTCCCGGAAAGAACGCAGCTGTTCAAACAATTGGCACAGAGCCAGAGTCCCAAGGTCCTGTTCGTGACCTGTTCGGACAGCCGGGTCGTACCGGAGCTGTTTACCCAGCAGGAGCCCGGCGATCTGTTCGTTATCCGCAATGCGGGCAACATCGTTCCGTCCTACGGGCCTGAGCCTGGCGGCGTTTCGGCGACAGTCGAGTATGCGGTGGCCGTCCTCAAGGTCACCGATATTGTGATTTGCGGCCATTCGAATTGCGGGGCGATGTCGGCGATTTCCAGTTGCCAGAATATGGACCAATTGCCGGCAGTTGCTCATTGGCTGCGCTATTCGGATTGTGCCAAGGCGATTGTCGAAGCCCAGTCGCATGCGACGCAACACGAGAAGGCTGATGCGCTGGTTCGGCAAAACGTTATCGCCCAGCTCGCCAATATTCAGACTCATCCGTCGGTCGCGGTGGCCCTTGCCCAGCATCGCCTTAACCTGCATGGCTGGGTCTATGACATAGAGAATGGCGTGATTGATGCACTCGATGGAGCAAGCAAGACGTTCGTGCCGCTGTCCGAAAACCGTCAAGTTGTCGCTACTTAGCGCCAACCTCATCGTTTCTCGCACTCGGCCGGCATCCTGAAAAGCCGGGAAGAGCAGGGCGTATCGCACCGGAGCGGGGTAGCTCCGGTGCGTAATAACGGCAAAGAAGACTTAACGCAGGCGTGCCTTCAACTCTTCGCTGGCCTGGTGCAGCGCCGCGCGCGTCGCAGGCAGATCAGACAGCACGTTGAGCAGACCAAAGTCGTGGATCATTCCGTTATAGCGTGTCGCCACGACGCTTACGCCCGCCGCATCCAACTTGCGTGCGTAAGCTTCGCCTTCGTCACGCAATACGTCTTTCTCGGCCGTCTGAACCAAGGTTGGCGGCAAGCCTTTGAGCTGCTCGGCGGTCGCCAGTAGTGGCGACGCGTAGATCTCCTGACGCTGCACAGAGTCCGTGGTGTACGCATCCCAGAACCACTTCATCATGCCCTTGGTAAGGAAGTGCCCGTTGGCGTACTCGTCGTAGGACGCATTCTCGAAGCTGGCATTCGTCACGGGCCAGAACAGTACTTGCGAACGCAGGGTGGGGGTACCCTTGGCCTTCGCCATCAACGCCACTGCGGTGGCCATATTTCCGCCCACACTGTTACCCGCGATGGCCAGGCGTTTGCCGTCAACATTGATCTGCGCACCGTTCTCGGCTACCCATTGGGTAGCTGCGTAGATTTCGTTGATCGCCACCGGGTAGCGTGCCTCTGGCGATGGAGTGTAGTTCACGAACACGCCCACCGCGCCGGAGTCGGCCACCAGGTCGCGCACAAAGCGTTCATGCGTCGGGAAGTCGCCCAGTATCCAGCCACCGCCATGCACGAAGATAAACGCGGGCAAAAGGCCCTTCGCGCCGACTGGCCGCACGATATTGAGCACGATCTCTTTGCCGTCGACAGTGATCGTCTTCGCGTCCACTTCGGCGGACGGCATCTTCGCGCCCTTTTGTGCGTCAACGAGTACCTGGCGCGCATCGGCGGGTGACAACGTTTCCAGCGGCTGACCACCGCCTTTGGCCAGCGCTTCGAGGAAGGTCTGAGTGCTGTGTTCTACGCCGGGGCTGCCCGCCGCGAAAGACAAAGAAAATGCCAGGGAGATGGCGGTGGCGGCAATGAGTTTGTGTTTGAGTTTCATGCTCTTGATCCTTGCTGATAAATGGAGAGGGAGGGGCGCTTCAAAGAAGACTCAAGCGCACATCAATGTTGTTGCGCGTGGCGTTGGAATACGGGCAAACGATGTGAGCTTTGTCCACCAAGTCCTGAGCTTGCTCGCGCGGCAGATCCGGTATGGAGATTTGCAGATCGACCTCGATGCCAAAACCGCTGGGGATGGCGCCGATTCCAACCGTGGTCGTGACAGTGGTCGTGTCTGCGAGCTTGACCTTCGCTTGGGCCGCAACGAATTTCAGCGCGCCGAGGAAGCAGGCCGAGTAGCCTGCGGCGAACAGTTGCTCGGGATTGGTGCCGGGGCCTCCGGCGCCGCCCAACTCACGCGGTGTAGAGAGTTGAACTTTCAGAACGCCATCTGAAGACGCAGCGCTGCCTTCCCGACCGCCTGTGGCAGTGGCTTGGGCACGGTACAGAACTTTTTCGATAGACATGAGGTACTCCTAAGGGGTTGAGGGTTTAGCCGTTTGGCTGAACGAACTATAGGTGCAGATAGAGGACTAAAGGTCGAATAAAATCCTGATAACTTGATAAGGAGTATCAAATGGCTGAAACGTGCACGGATCGTCTGGATGCCTTGCTGAACCATTTCCCGGTCCGCGCCCGCCTGTTCCACTCGGGCGCTTTGTGTGGTGTCACGGATTTCTCCACGGCGGGGGAAGGTGCCGGCCAGATGCACTTGGTCAAGGCGGGTTCGATGGATGTCAGCCGTGCTGGGTACCCGACACTCCATGTGGACGTTCCCAGCCTGCTGCTCTATGCACGGCCCACGGTTCGCCGTTTCGTGACGGACGCCGAGCGGGGCGCTGACCTCGCTTGCGCGGAACTCCATTTCGAAGGAGGCGCAGCAAACCCCATTGTTGCCGCTTTACCTGAAATCGTCTGTCTGCCGTTGGCGAGTATTGAAGGCGCTGACCAGGTTCTGGCGCTGCTATTTGATGAGGCGTTTGGTACCCATTGCGGCAGGCGGGCTGTGGTGGATCGCTTGTTCGAAGTCGTGCTGATTCAGGTGCTGCGCCATCTGATGGAAACGAACCAGATCCGGGGTGGCATGCTGGCCGGCCTTTCGCACCCCAAATTGCGCAAAGCGCTCGTAGCGATGCACGAGCAGCCGGGAGACGTTTGGTCTCTGGAAGAGCTAGCGAAAGTGGCGGGCATGTCCCGCAGTGTTTTCGCCGGAACCTTTCGTAGCGCCGTTGGCTGTACCCCCGGCACCTATTTGCAAAGCTGGCGGATCCAGTTGGCGATGCAGGCGTTGCGCCAGGGGCAGTCGTTGAAAATGGTCGCCGTCGATGTGGGTTACGGCAGTGAGGCCGCGTTATCCAGAGCCTTCAAGGCGCAATGCGGTCAGACCCCGCGTGAATGGCGGCAGATACAGGGCAGGGGGCGAAGCTAATGGGAGCGGCGGGTGTTCTCCTGTGTCAACGCAATCAGCCTTTTTTCGTAGACGGGTCGAGCAGGGCACTACGCCAATATGACTCACCCGAACAGCTAGCCACGGACTCCAGTACTGTCGCCAGTTCTATCAAGTCCATTCGACAACCTCAACTCTGGTACTGTAAAATACTGAAATCAAAAGGCATACCCGTCTGAAAAGCGGGGACGCAAAGCCACCGGCCTAACGATTTTTATCTATGGTAGCGGGGTTGCCAAATGCGCTCGAAGTATGAGGTCAGCATTTGACCGCATGTGTGAAGCCTTTAGCCAATACGGTTGAAGGCTTTTTTTTGCAGTCGATTCGACCAAAGATGCAAGTCGGCAGGGCGTGTATCGACGCTTTGGTACATTGGATATCTCATTTCTCTCGTGGCGAAAACCAAACTTCTTATGTAGGGCATGTGCCCACGCAGAAAAAACGCCACGGTTTCACTGGGCTCACAGAATCTACCGCCAAGCTGCCGGCTTGCCGAAATCTGCTCAACACCGCCAACGCCTCATCTGGTGTCACTCAAGGTGTTTCCTAAGTTCTCACTCTTCCTTGTACCAACCACTATTTGTTTTGATCTGGAAATCGAATGAACTCAATTACTATTAGCCGACGAATCCTACTCATGGTGACGGCTTCCATCATTGCCTTGATCTTGATTGGGGGCGTCGGACTTTACGTCTCAAATGAACAAACCGAGAGCATCAAGAAAATCCAAGGTGACGTTCTACCGAGCATCCAGACGCTCAGCGAAGCCAGACAAGCTTATATGGAATTGCGCGTGGGCATTTATACCCATCTCGTAAATACCGACCAAGCAGCAATTCAAAGCGTTGAAAAAAGGATTGAAGACGCCTCAAATAGCCTGACGAAACACCTTGCGGCCTATGAAAACATGATCTCCAACGAGCAGGACAAAAAACTGCTCGAAGTCGAGGCAAATGATCTGAAAGCTTACAAGGAGTTAATGCTCAATAGGGTATTGCCTTTGTCACGTCAGAATGACAAAGAAGGAGCACGCAATCTGATCGTGGCTGAAGGAACTGCCCTCGGAGGCAAGGTTCGAAAAAGCCTCAGCGATCATATGGAGCTGAACAAGAACGTCGGTGACGAGGTGGTTAACTCGGCGATAGCTAGCGCTTCTCTCGGGAAGACAGTCTCGTTGTCCGTCATTCTGGGCGGCGTGCTCGTCGTCGGGCTGTTTGGTTTCTTCCTGCTTGCTTATGTTCGACAGTCCCTAAACCAAATTCAGTCGATGGTTAGTAAGGTGGAACACGACCTCGACTTCACGGTTCGCGTCGAGGTAACTCGTCAAGATGAAATCGGGCAGACCACTTCGGTGCTCAATCGTCTGTTGGACAAACTGCAAGCCAACCTGAAATCCATCGCCGATGGGGCACACTCCGTGGCCTCTGCGGCCAGTCTGATGTCCTCGACCTCAAGCCAAGTGGCCGTGGCTTCCCATCAGCAGAGTGAAGCGGCTTCCGATATGGCTGCCACGGTCGAAGAGTTGACGGTCAGCATCAACCATGTTGGCGACAGAGCACAGGAAGCCAATAGCCTTTCGAGCGACTCCGGGCAATTGGCCGCCTCCGGCGAGAAAGTCATTAGCCAGACGGTAAGCGATATTCAAGACATTGCCGCCACCGTGAGCGAAGCGGCCGAGCTTATTCATGGTCTGGAAAAACACAGTCAGGAAATTTCCACGGTGGTGGCCGTAATCAAGGAAGTGGCTGACCAGACTAACCTTCTCGCATTGAACGCAGCGATCGAGGCCGCCCGTGCCGGTGAGCAAGGACGGGGATTCGCCGTAGTGGCCGATGAGGTCAGAAAACTGGCGGAACGTACGGCTCTTTCAACCCAAGAGATTTCCAGCACGATCGACACCATGCGTACCGGTGCCAGTAACGCCGTCAGCAGTATGGAGAGCGTGGTAAGCAAGGTCGCCAAGGGAGTGGAAAGTGCCCAAGAAGCGAATTCCGCCATCGTTCAGATCGGCCAAGGCAGCCGTGAGGCAGTTGCCATGGTGGAGGAGATCACTTCTTCAATCCGAGAACAAGCCTCTGCCACCAACAATATCGCCATACAGGTGGAGAGGATCGCGCAGATGTCAGAGGAAAGCAGCGCAGCGGCTGGTAACAGCGCGGAGACGGCGCGTGATCTTGACCGGTTGGCAACGAACATGCGACAGATTGTTAGCGCATACAAGCTTTGATCTGGAAATACTCATGATTCCCCCGGATTCCAATTCCAGTCCTGCTATCCAACGCATCCTCACGCTTCTTTCACGGAAGTCGAACATGTCGGCCAGTGATATCTCACGGGAGGCCTTTGTTGGTTTGACTACGTTAGCCTGCGGGGGTTATCTAAAGGCCTTGCGCACAAAAAGGCAGGTTCATGTCAGCGGGTGGCGAAAAACGAGCCAGGGGTTCGTGACGCCACTATTTAGCCTTGGAGATCATCCAGATCTTCCCAGGACGAAGTTCACCGATGAGGACCGCGATTCAAATGGAATGAGGCTGATCGTAGCGGCGCTGGAAAAGTATGGCCGCTTAACCTACCTTGAAGCCTCCCAGGCTTCAGGGATATCGGCAAATACGATCAAGAACGCGCGCTATATGGACATTCTGGTGAAACAGAAAAGAGTTCATATTGCCGCTTGGCGCCGGAATAAAGCCGGCCCGATGGTGGCAGTTTATGCGGCGGGTGACGGGGAGCCTGCTGAAAAACCGGCCCCACTTTCCAGCGCGGAAAAAAGTCGCCGTAGCCGGGAAAAAAAGCGCGTCTTGACGGAAGATCGATGTTTTTCTGCCCAGCTTTCTAGACTCTAGAATTGGGCGATACACTTGCACCGCCTACGACGAGGAGGGCCGTCTAGTGGCGGCGGTAAATCAGCTTGGAGACATGAATCGAGCAAACTCGCTTTACCATAGATCGTCGGATTAAAGCGGGCCTGCTGAAGTGCCCAAGCCCATCAATGCCGATGAACAAAAGCACGGCGGCCATTTCGACCAGGGAAGAAAACCGCCGCTCGCTTGCCTCCCGCATCGGATACCTTCGTCGTCGTTATGTCGTTGGCGCGGCCAAGACCGTCGGTGCATCATAGCCGATCGTGGTCATACGCGGCTATGCCTTGGGCATGGTATCCGACCGGACCAATGTTGAAACCCGAGGCCTAACTCCGCTCTTGGCTAGGGGCCCGTGGACCGCCAATCGCCGTGCCGGCGCGCTCCGAAACGACAAGGATAAGTTTCATCGTCGCCCGCGTCATCCCGACGAATAGCTTGCGGCACTCTTTCTCGCCCAGTACTTCGAAATCGACTTCCGTGAAGATCACGCACGGGGCGGCTTGCCCTTTGAAACGGTAGATCGATTCGGATGCGATGTCGCCCGAGGTGAAGACGGGATTGCCCAATAGGTCGTACTGGCCAGTGAAGATCTTGAGCGGGTACGGACCTAAATGGTCGTAAGGAGCCAAAAGGGAATGCTCTCGGCCACGGAAAGTAACTAGCGCGATCATCTCCCGGCGGAACCCGGCAGAAAGCCCCGCGGTGATCGCACGCTTCGTTTGCTTTAGGAGGTCTGGGGCATCCTTGTAGACGAGAATCTCGACCCCGGACCCGGTGAGCGGACTGCCCGCCTCAAACCGATGCATGTTACCCATCAACTGATTGAGCTGGACCAGGATGTCTTGCGGGCTGCGGTAATTCGTTTCCGAGCGGACAACCACCCATCCGGGCAGACGTACAGGCTGGCGGCCATAGAGGTTCTGCGTCGGGTCCTCTAGCCACCACGCGCGTCCCGACGGGCGAAGCAGGCGAAGCACGTTGTCCTTCCATGCCTCCTGGAAGTCCTGCCCCTCATCGACGATGATCTCGTCGAACAACCAGCTTTCGTCCGGCTGGAAGCCAGAAAGAAAGTCTTCAAGCTGCGCGAACGCGCCCGGCTGAGAAAAGTCCGGCACGTGACCCGCGCCGCGATAAATCCTGTCTGCCAACTGATGATAGGTGGCGACGATGCCACCGCTCGGTGCAATCAATGCCATGTGATCGGCCAAGGGGCGGTTATAGCAAACATACAGCGGGCGCCGTCCAGCCACTACCGCATCCCGTAAGACGGCCAGCGCCAACTGGGTCTTTCCCGAACCGGCCGTACCGATGACACGAAGCCGGAAGGGGTCACATTCGATATGGCGAGCCCAATGCGTAAGGCCGCCAGACAGTCGTGTATACAAAGTCCCTGCTTGCCCAGCGACAGCCGTTACCTCTGGAACCAATTCGAGTTCGTCGGCCAGGAACCGGTGCAGTTTGTCGATTGCCGGGTGCGCCTGCGCGCCGAGCGGCAGGATCGATTTGACGACTGCCACGAGGTGTTCGCGGCGCGTCGCATCGACGATGCGCTCGGGATCAATGCCGGCCGAGCCGGGCTGCCTGACGGTATAGTCGGGACAATAAAGTAGTGCGTCGAGGTGGAAGGACGGATTCGGACAAGACTGGTCCAGGCGCGTTTGCAGAGCATGCATTGACCGGCTCATCTGGATCGGTACCGATTTCTCCTTGGCGCCGTACGCTTTGCATAAGCCGTCTGCGGTCTCCGCCAGAAAGCCGCTCTTTTGCTCGATCAGGAGCAGCCTTCCCGAGGGGCTGACGACGACGAAGTCGATCTCGCCGAAGAAGGCCGTACCCTGATGCACACGGGTCCAATGCAGGCCATGGTAGATCGTGTAGTCATCCGGAAGGCCATTGGCCAGCACGGTCAGCGTTTCAAGTTCCCGCTGCGCGGCCCCCAAAGCGGTAAGTTCGCGCCAGCCGGTGGGTATTACATGAGCCATGAAGGGTCTGAGGTAGGTGGGCTAGAGGACAAATCCTACCGCAAGGGGTATGGCTTTGTTTATGGCGCAGCTCGTTTTCCAGAGGTTTGGTGGGCAAGGCAAAGGAGAAATAATGTCAAACAGGGTAGGGGAGTGTTGCCCCCGATTTCTGCTTGTCGGCTATAACTGCCGTTGGTCCGTGCTGACCGATCTGTCTGGCGTGTCGCTGGTGAGGAACCCGAGAGGATCGCTCGTGCAGAGCACAGCCTTGTGCATTCCGAGCAACGCCGGAAGAATTCCCGTCGCTGCTGAATTGTCGATAGTAAGCGCATCGAAAATGCCATGGCGGCATTCTAGACAAAGCGCCGTAACTCGGCCTAGCAGCCCCTCAGGTACAGAGGCCTCCGGTGTCGCTTCCTTTGCTAGGAGAGTCTGACTCTCAGCTTTCCACTGACCATCGCTCCTCTGTCGGGAACCGCAATTCGAACACCGTAATCCCGTTCTCCGAACGAACGCTTACCGAACCGCCATGTGCCCGCGCTATGGATCGCGTAATCGCTAAACCGAGCCCGGCGCCGTCTGACAAGCGATGGCGCGACGGGTCGGCACGGTAGAAGCGATCGAACAGGCGTGGCAAGTGTTCTGGGGGGATGGTGGGCCCCGAGTTTTCGACGGAGAGTGAGGCAAACGAACTGTCTGTGCTTGCGATGCGAATGGTCACATGTCCACCCGCAGGCGCATGGCGTATCGCGTTTGACAAAAGGTTGCTGACTGCACGTCGGACCATCAGCGAATCGCCCCGGATGATTGCATCACCGTCGTATGAGAGTGCAATGTCTTTGTCTTCAGCGATCAGACGGTAGAACTCAACCAGGTCTTCAACCAACCGCTTCAGTTCGAGCGTTTCCTTTGTCGGAATGATCTGCCCATCGTCCGCCTTGGCGAGGAAGAGCATGTCGGTGACCATGCGCGAAAGCCGTTCGTACTCCTCGATGTTCGACGCCAGGATTTCTTGGTATTCCTCGGCGGTTCGCGGTTTGGAGAGAGTCACCTGAGACTGTGTCAGCAGGTTGCTGATCGGTGTTCTCAATTCATGGGCGAGGTCCGAAGAAAAGTCGGACAGGCGACGGAAAGAGTCCTCAAGGCGAGTCAGCATGGCGTTGAGGGTGTCCGCAAGAGCTTGCAGTTCAGCCGGTATCGCTTCTACCTCCAAACGAGCGTTCAGCCGGTGCGCCGTGATGTTCTCCGCCTGCCGACGCAGTGAATGCAAGGGAGCCATGCCGCTTCTTACGGCAACCCAGCCAAGAAAGCCCGTGAGCGCCGCGGCCAGCGTGACAAACGACCACATCGTCCGACGGAACAGATCCATGAAATGCTCGTGGTAAGAGATGTCGATTGCAGCAACCGCATAAATCTGCTTGCCTCCGTCGATGGCGGTTCTGATCGACGTTGCGAGACCTCGATAGGGCGTGTTCGCGCCTGTTACCCATCGCACGGGCCGTAGCGTTTCGGTGGATGGCGCCGGCTCCAGTATGCGTTTTGGGAAGTCGGCTCCCTCCGTGGCGTAACCGATCTGGCTTCCAGGCATCAGGATAATGACGGCGAGCCCTTGATGTCCCACAAGCGCATTGTCGAGCTGGCGAAGTGTATTCACCAACTCCTCTTCCGAGCGCACCTTGCTTAGTTCATTCCTTGCTAATTCAAGCTTGCCAGTAAGAATCTCCGTGTCTTGAACTTCAAAATGGCGCTCGACAGAATTGCCGATAAGAATGCCTAGAAGCAGAAACACCACCGAGGAGATCGACGCAAAAAGCAGTGTCAGTCTGAGTGTGATCGACTTGCGCCAGCGTCCTTTCACGATTGCGTCTCGAGCACGTAACCCATGCCACGCACGGTATGGATCAGTTTGGGTTCGAAATCATCGTCGACCTTCAGCCGCAAGCGTTTGATGGCCACTTCAATCACATTCGTATCGCTGTCGAAATTCATGTCCCAGACTTGCGAGGCGATCAACGACCTGGGTAACACCTCCCCTTGGCGACGCAGGAGAAGTTCGAGCAGGGCGAACTCCTTGGCCGTCAGGTCGATGCGCTTGCCGGCCCGCGTAACGCGGCGCCGCAGCAGATCCAATTCAAGGTCGGCTGCGCGCAAGACTTCCGATTCTTTCGATTTGCCGCCGCGCCTCAGAAGGGTTCGCACTCGCGCCAATAATTCGGAGAAGGCGAACGGCTTCACGAGGTAATCATCCGCGCCGAGCTCAAGCCCCTTGACGCGGTCCTCGACCTGATCGCGTGCAGTGAGAAAGAGAACCGGCATGTCCTTCCCCGCCTTGCGGATTCGCTGCAGCACCTGCCAGCCGTCTACGCCGGGAAGCATCACGTCGAGGATCGCCAGATCGTAGGCCTCGGTCAGCGCAAGGTGCAGACCGTCCAAACCGTCGTTCGCCAGGTCTACCACGAAGCCGGTCTCCATCAGGCCCTGTTTCAAATAGGTCCCTGTCTTCGGCTCATCTTCGACAACCAGAATCTTCATCTTCATTCTCCATAGCGCTTCTGACCTCACGAGCGGATTGTGCCGTGTTTGGTACGGCGGGAGTCGAGGATTACGCAAATGTAATCTTGCCGTCAGCTTCAAGTCGGTTTCGGAGCGGGGAATGCCGATTTTTCGCTGTGAATGGTCAGAACGCGGAACTTTCGAATCAAGGGTCTGCTCTGTGTGCCCGTGTGGCGATTGGAACACCATGTGGAGAACACCGTTGCTGCGATGAAGCAGCCATCGCGTGGATCCCGTTCTTGGGCCGCTGCGCGCTACATGGAGCTCGCGTTGCCAGTCGTACCGTAATGACAGGAGGTTATTGTGAGCACACGGTCGGTTAGTTCCTTCGCCGTTGCCTTGTTTGTTCTGCTGGTATCGGTGATCGAAACGCCAGCGCTTGCTCAAAGCGCACCGAGGCCGGAGCAGAGTGATGATTGGCGCACTGCGAACGACACTGTAGGAAAGTTCCAGCGCGGGCACAGCGACGTTCTCAAATGGGAAAGCGGCAATCAGCCCGCCGTTCCCGATGTTCCGACGCATGGCGGAGAGTTGGTACTCAAATCGTCTGGCGACGCGGCTCGTGAGGCATGGAAAATTCATCTCGATCTCGCGAAGACGCGGGCAATACTGGGCTCAGAGAACGAGCGTTTCGTCGCAGAAGGCCGATGGGGCGACGTCGATCCTGACTGGTTGCGCCGCGCCGAAGGGCTGGATGAATTGATTGACGTGTCGGCCGCTGCCCGAAAGGCGTGGCTCGATGCCGTAGCGGCTCAGCAGGCCCTCCGGTATCGAAAGGAAGCGCTGGTCGCCGCTGAATCGGCTGCGGAGTTGGCGACGCGCATGGCCCGTGTTGGCAACTGGAGCAAGCTGCAGGAGACACGTCTCCACATTGCACTGAATGCCGCGCGGATGGATGTCGAACGCGCAGGCTACACGTTGGCGTTGGCCCAGGCGGAGCTGCTTGGTGTGTTGGGATTATCCGGCGTTCATACATCGGTAGCGTTGCCAGACGCATTGCCTGAGCTGCCCAAGATGGCATCGACGACGCAGGCCATACAGCAGCGATTGGACGTGCTCTCCATAAAACTGCCGCGGGCGGACAACCTGCGCGTGCGAGCCAATGCGCAGGTCTCCGCTGCTGCCTACAGAGCAGCCTACGACCTGGCCCGTCTCGCGACTGAAAACCTCAAGTGGCAGGAGACTGTCGTCGAGGAAACGCTGTTGAAATACAACGGCATGCTCGCGAGCGTGTGGGATCTTTTGGGCGAGGCCCGTGAGCGGTCGCAGGCGGCGCTCGATAGTGTCGAGGCGTTACGTGATTTCTGGATGGCCGAGGCGGACTTGCAGTATGTCCTCATCGGCGGTGTTCCAGAACGCTTTGTTTCCCTCGGGAATAGCGGTGCGGGTAACCAAGCTACCTCGTCTCACTAGGCACGCTCAAAGGAAGATCATGAGTACAGTAAATCCACGTCGTCAATTCCTCGCCGGTGGTCTCGCCAGCCTTGCCGGGTTAGCCGCTGCGCGTTCGGCCCTGGCGGCATTGCCCGAACCCGTTATCCAGACTTCGCCAGGCACAGCGCCACCGCTTGTTCCTACGACCGGCCGTCCATACACGCCGGTGGTGACGCTCAATGGCTGGACCTTGCCATGGCGCCTCAACAACGGCGTAAAGGAATTTCATCTTGTTGCCGAGCCGGTGGTGCGTGAGGTAGCTCTAGGTTTCAAGGTCAACATGTGGGGGTACAACGGCCAGAGCCCGGGTCCGACGATTGAAGTCGTCGAAGGCGACCGCGTGCGCATCTTCGTGACCAACCGCTTGCCTGAGCACACGACGATTCACTGGCACGGACAACGCCTCCCCAACGGCATGGACGGTGTCGGCGGATTGACTCAGCCGCACATCCCGGCGGGCAAGACCTTCGTGTACGAGTTCGAGGCGCGCCGTCCAGGCACCTTCATGTATCACCCGCACGCCGATGAAATGGTTCAGATGGCAATGGGCATGATGGGCCTTTGGGTCACGCATCCCAAGGGAAAGCATCCGCATATTGCTGAGGTGGACCGGGATTTTTGTTTCTTGCTCAATGCGTTCGATGTCGAACCGGGCAGCCGTACGCCTAAAGTCACGACGATGACCGATTTCAATATCTGGTGTTGGAATAGTCGGGTTTTTCCTGCGATCGATAGCTTCAACGTACGTCTGAACGATCGAGTGCGTATCCGCATCGGTAATCTGACGATGACCAACCACCCCATACATCTTCATGGTCATGAGTTCACTGTGACGGGTACCGACGGCGGGCCGACACCGCCCAATGCGCGCTGGCCGGAAGTGACGACGGATGTTGCCGTGGGGCAGATGCGGCAGATCGAGGTACTTGCCGACGAGGAGGGGGACTGGGCCATACACTGCCACAAGAGCCACCACACCATGAATGCCATGGGGCACGCCGTTCCCACCATGCTGGGCGTCGACCACCGGGGGTTGATCGGGAAGATTCAGCAAGTTGTTCCCGACTACATGCTCATGGGCGAACGAGGCATGTCGGATATGGGCGGAGAAATGGAAATGCCGATTCCGGACAACACGGCGCCAATGATGACGGGCCGCGGGCAATACGGCGCGCTGGAGATGGGCGGCATGTTCACGGTGTTCAAAGTTCGCAAGGAACAGAAGCCCGGAGACTACAGCGACCCCGGGCCCTATCGTCATCCGCGGGGCAGCGTCGCCTATGCATGGGAGGGGACGCTCCCCCAAGAAACCCGGATGCCCACGGGTACGAGCAATTTGGTACCGGATGCGCGGGCAGTGAAACCGCGCGGCGGACATTCCGAACATTGATCTGAGACGCGTCCTTACCCCTTGGTGGTTAAAGGGCGCCGCACTTTGTCGAAAGGAGACATCCGTTGCACTGGAAAAAACCACTCTGTCTTGCTCTTCTAGCCGCATCGGCAACGACAGCCTTGGCACACGGCGATACCGAACACGCTCCGGCGCGGGTCAAGTTCGAGCAGAAACCCTGGGGGATCGCGGGCGAAGCGCGTTCAGTACGACGCACGATCGAAGTAAAACTGACGGACGACATGCGGTTTACACCGGACCGGGTGAAAGTTAAGCAAGGTGAGACGATCCGCTTCGTGCACAAGAACATGGGGGCCGCCATGCACGAATTCGTCCTCGGGACAAAGGCCGAACTCGACGAACACGCGGCGCTGATGAAGAAATTCCCGGGAATGGAGCACGACGAGCCCTATATGGCGCATGTACCCCCGGGGCAGCAGCGGGAACTGATCTGGACCTTTAACCGGAGCGGAGATTTCGATTTCGCCTGCCTCTTGCCAGGGCACTACGAGGCCGGTATGAGAGGAAAGGTCGACGTTACGCCTATCGCGTCCAAGAGTTCCGGTGAACGGGCCAAGGATTAAGGAGACGCTGATGAAAAGAGTGCTACAAATAATGGCAGTCATTTCAACCTTGAGCGCAATATCAGCCCTACCCACGGCGAGCTTTGCGCAAACCCCGGCCGTCAGCAGTTCGGCATCGGGGTCGGAAGTCGCGACCTTAACGGACGGTGAGGTTCGAAAGATCGACCGCGAAGCCGGGAAGATCACGATCAAGCACGGCCCGATCAAGCACCTCGATATGCCACCTATGAGCATGGTGTTTGTTGCAAAAGACAAGTCCCTGCTCGACAAGGTCAAAGTCGGCGACAAGATCCGCTTCATGGCCGGTACCGAGGGCGGCGCACTGATCGTCACCGATATCCAACCTGCGCAATGAGGCAAGTGCACTGCGTGGTCACGGCATTGTCCGTTTCCGCGCGGAGTGCTTTTATCCGACCGCTGATCGTGTGAGTTCCTGTTTAAAAAAGAACCCACACGGCGTTCAAAGTTGCACGGGCTCTCAAGCGAGTCTGAGCAGCGGCGTTCACTGTGGAGCCGCCGATTCCGTGAAACGGTGCACTCGCTCCTGGGGACTGCATCCCCAGGTTCCACTGAAGCAACTGTCTCGTGGCCCACGCTGACTTCTCCTCCCCGAACCGTCGCCTTACCGGTCCCGTGATCTGAGACCGGGTCCTTCGTCTCCCCAACCTGCAGAGCTTTCTCCGGCCCGCAGATTACAGAGATGTAATCGCACGGTTAGCCTCCTGTTGGCGTTAGCCGGACATACTGCGCGCCCTGCGTCGGCAGATCGCCGACGGCGCAATCCGAACACACATAAGGAGGACTTCGCATGACATTACGTTTCGCCGGGATCATCCCCCTCGCCGTAGCGTTGGTTCACCCTACAACAAGCCATGCAACGGGTGCGGGCGATCACCGCCACGACTCTTCAGCGTCCGCACATGCAGCGGCGCTAGGGCAACCCGGCGTGCTCAAGGACGTCAACCGCACGGTCGAACTCGATATGACGGACGCGATGCGTTTCACGCCAGAACGGTTGAACGTCAGGCGAGGGGAGACGGTTCGTTTCGTCGTCAAGAACTCCGGGATGTTGAAGCATGAAATGGTGTTGGGAACGGCCGCTGAATTGAAGGCGCATGGTGCCCTGATGGCGAAGAATCCGAACATGGAACATGCCGATCCCAACGCCGTTTCCGTTGATCCTGGCAAGACGGGCGAGTTCGTTTGGAAGTTCACAAAGGCCGGCACTTTTGATTTCGCCTGTCTTTTACCGGGGCACCTCGAATCGGGCATGAAGGGACGAATCACCGTCAAGAACTGACCACAAACCAAGATTACGAAAATGTAATTTTTCCGTCAGTTTCCTGTTGGACAGGCCTCTCTAGACTGGCTGCATTCTCATGGACAAGGACAAGTCATGAAACGCTGGTTTTCTCCTCTTCTCGTAGTTGCCGCGCTCGGTTCAACCGCTGCGCTGGCTCAGGAACTGCCGCAGGTGGATATTTACAAGAGCCCCACGTGCGATTGCTGCGGCAAGTGGATCGAGCACATGCGCAAGGCCGGTTTCAAGGTCGAGGCGCACGTGGTTACCGATGTTCCTGGAAACCGCAAGAAGCTCGGAATGCCGGATAAATACGGTTCATGCCATACGTCGAAGGTTGCAGGCTATTTGCTCGAAGGGCACGTGCCGGCGGCCGACGTTCACCGACTGCTCAAGGAAAAGCCGAAGGCCGTCGGCCTGGCTTCTCCTGGGATGCCCCCAGGTTCGCCTGGGATGGATATCCCCAATGCGCCTCCTTATGACGTCCTTCTGGTGCAAACGGACGGTACCTCGAAGGTGTTCGCGAAACACTGACCGAAACCTTGATCTTTCTCACTCATTCTTCTTTCTTGATCATGACTACGACTCTCAAATCTTCGAAGACCCTCCTGGTTCTTGCCTTCTCCGGCCTCCTCATTGCAGGTCCCGCTTTCGCAGCGAACGAGCACGACCACGGCGGACATGGCGCCGCGGCGCCCGAAACCCAAGCACCGACGAGCACGGCAATGACCCGCGGTGTGGTGAAAAAAGTCGACAAAGCCGCCGGCAAAGTCACGTTATCGCATGGCGCGCTGGTCAATCTCGGCATGACGACGCCGATGACCATGGTTTTCCGTGTCAAGGATTCCGCTTGGCTCGACCAGATGAAGGAAGGCGACAAGATTCGTTTCTTCGCCGATAACGCCGATGGAGCAATCACGATCCTGCGGTGGGAAGCGGCTAAGTAAGGAACATCCGGTAAGCAATCGGCGACGGACGAGACCGTAACCACCTGATACGGACGCGCCAAGCTTCGCCCCGTAGTTTCCGCAGAAAACCGGGAATTGTACGGATAGACAATGAAAGCGCCCCGACAGAGAACATCGCCGCGGAACACCATTGGCTCCATCCCTGTTTTGCACGGGAAACAACCCCTCAAAGCAGGGCCGGTGAGTCTCGGCGGGTGGTCGAAAGCCGGAGCCAAAGACAACCGAATTTCCGACGTACGGAGAACAAAATCATGCGAATCAGCGTTTCCCTTCGCGTTCTGACGCTTGCGTTAGCCATCGCGCTGCCGCCTTTGGCATCCGCGCAGGATGTACCGCCCGGGCGGACTGTGGCGAGTCTTCTTGATTACGCGCGGCAGAACAACCCGGACTACGCCTCGATGCGCCACGAAGCGGATGCCGCGGCGGAGAGGGTGACACCGGCTGGTGCCTTGCCCGATCCGAAGATGAAGATCGAATTGATGGATATCACCAAGATGGGCGAACAAAACCCATCCCTGGCGCCAAACCGGGTGGGCAGCACGCAGTACACGCTCTCGCAGGAGTTGCCCTGGTACGGCAAGCGAGACTTGAAACGCGAAATTGCGGAACTGGATGCAGAGGGTGCCCAGGGGCGGTCTCGCGGAACCTGGGCGGAGATCGCCGCGCGGCTCAAAGCAGCCCATGCTCAGCTCTACGTGGTGCATCGCAACGAACAGATCACGCGCGAGATCCTCGATCTCATGATCCGGCTCGAAAAAGTGGCACAAGCCCGATACGCCGGCGGCCTCGCCATGCAGCAGGACGTCATTCGGGCGCAAGTTGAGCAAACCGCTATGCGCAACGATCTCGTGATGCTGGAAAACGAAGCGAACATGCTGCGCGCGCGTATCAATATGGTGCTTGCGCGCCCCGCCAATGCTCCTCTCTCCAGTCCCGAAGCCGTGGCTCCGCTGCCCGCGCCGGCCAAGCTGGATTATGTGGCGCTCGAGGAGCGGGTACGCGGCCGCAATCCGCGCCTGTTCGCTGAAGATGCCGCGATCAAGTCAGCGGAGAAGAAGCGTGAGTTGGCGTACAAGGAACGCTACCCGGACTTCATGGTCGGCGTGACGCCTGTGCAATACCGCAATTCGGTGAAGGAATGGCAGCTGATGGTCGAGTTCAACATCCCGCTGCAGCAGTCATCGCGCCGCGCGATGGAAAGGGAGTCCGAGTCGATGCTTTCTGCCGCTCGCGCACGCAAAGAGGCGGCAGCCAATGAAGTCCTTTCCGAACTCGCCGAAAACCTCTCCGGTATCGAAGCGGCACGACGCACCGAAGCACTTGCCGGCACGAGCCTTCTCCCGCAGGCCGAACTCACCTTCAATTCGGCGCTCGCCTCCTACGAGAACGGTAAGGTCGATTTTGCCACGTTGCTTGAAGCGCAGCAGCAGATACGTAAAGCACGCCTGAGTCAGATCAAGGCGCAAGGCGAGGCACAAATACGCGTCGCAGAAATCGAAAAACTCCTGGGAGAAGAACTATGAAGCAAGGAGCGGGATTGACGATCGGTATTGTGATCGGCGCCCTGTTGGCAGGAACGGTGGGTTATTGGCTGGGCGGCCGAGGTGTGGCGACACCCCATTCGGAACAGGCGGCCAGTGCCGCACCGACCTCCGCTGGAGTAAAGAAGGAACGAAAGATCCTTTACTACCGCAACCCAATGGGTTTGCCCGATACCTCACCGACGCCCAAGAAGGATCCCATGGGCATGGATTACGTCCCGGTCTTTGAGGGCGACGAGAGTAGCGAGCCGACGTCAGGTAATCAGATCAAAATCAGTACCGAGAAGGTCCAGAAGCTGGGTGTGCGTACCGAAGCGGCGCAGCTCCGCGCACTGGATAAGGTTGTCCGCGCGTCGGGTCGTGTCGAGCCCGATGAACGGCGGATTTACGCGATTTCGCCAAAATTCGAAGGCTATGTCGAGCGCCTGCACGTTAACGTCACCGGCCAGCCGGTTGGCAAGGGACAGCCACTGTTCGAGGTTTACAGCCCCGAACTTGTCTCCGCGCAGCGTGAATACGCCATTGCGGCGCAAGGCGTGGACGCGCTGAAGGAGGCTGGTAGCGCGGCGCAGTCCGGCATGAAACAGCTCGCTGAATCCAGCTTGTTACGCCTGAAGAATTGGGACATCTCGGAGGCTCAGATCAAGCAGCTGGCCCAGTCGGGCGAGACCAAACGCACGCTCACCTTCCGCTCGCCGGTTGGCGGCATCATCACCGAGAAGAAGGCCGTGCAGGGCATGCGCTTCATGCCCGGGGAAGAACTCTACAAAGTCGCCGATCTCTCCTCCGTGTGGGTCGTGGCGGACGTGTTCGAGCAGGATATCGGCCTCGTGAAATCCGGTGCCACCGCCAAGGTGCGCATCAACGCGTATCCCGATAAGGTTTTTGAAGGCAAGGTCAGCTACGTTTACCCGACCTTGAACGAAATGACCCGCACGATTCCAGTACGCGTCGAACTGGCCAATCCCGGTCAACTTCTCAAACCCGCCATGTACGCGCAACTCGAACTGCCCGCCGGAGGACGCGGTACGGTTGTAACCGTACCGGTTTCGGCGGTGATCGATAGCGGAACGCGCCAGATCGTCCTCGTGCAACTGGGCGAAGGTCGCTTTGAGCCCAGGGAAGTCAAGCTGGGCGCTCGTAGTGATAACTATACCGAGGTGGTCGAAGGCGTGAAGGAGGGGGAACACGTGGTTATCGCCGCGAACTTCCTCATTGATGCCGAGAGCAATCTCAAGGGGGCAATCGGCGGGTTTGGCCATTCCGCACACGGCGCGAGCAAGCCTGCAGGCGGTGAGCCAGCCGCGCAACAGACACCGGCCGCTGCGTCGGGCGGTCATCGCGCCGAAGGAACAATCGAAGAGCTTGACACCAAAGCGGGAACGATGAGCATCGCGCATGGCCCGATCGACACGCTCAAGTGGCCGGCGATGACGATGGAGTTCAAGGCTGCCAACACCGCATTGCTGGCCAATCTGAAACCCGGTGCCCGCGTCGCGTTCGAGTTCGTCGAGCGCGGACAGGGTGAATGGGTGATCACCTCGGTCAAGCCCGTCGGAGCCGTAAGTCCGGCGCCGGCAAACGCCCATTCGGGCCACTGAACGGGTGGTCAGGGAGAAAACTCGTCATGCTCGCCAGAATAATTGAATGGTCGGGGAAGAACCGCGCCCTGGTCCTGCTCGCCACCTTGTTTATCATTTTGGGCGGAGTCTTCGCCGTCCTGCGTACGCCACTTGACGCCTTGCCGGACCTCTCCGACGTCCAGGTCATTGTCTACACCGAGTACCCCGGGCAAGCCCCACAAGTGGTCGAGGACCAGATTACGTACCCGCTGACGACAGCGATGCTTTCGGTTCCAAAGTCGAAGGTTGTGCGCGGGTTCTCCTTCTTCGGCGCCTCCTTCGTCTACATCATCTTCGAGGATGGAACCGACATCTATTGGGCGCGTTCGCGTGTCCTCGAATACCTCAACTTTGCCTCTGGACGCATGCCGAAGGGCGTCACACCGCAGATTGGGCCCGACGCCACAGGGGTCGGGTGGGTCTATCAATACGCGTTGCTGGCCAAGGACAAGACGCTCGCCGAATTGCGCTCGATCCAGGACTGGTTCGTTCGCTATCAGCTGACCAAGGCGCATGGCGTGTCCGAAGTCGCCTCTATCGGCGGTTTCGTGCAAACGTACCAAGTGACCGTCGACCCCGTGAAGCTGCGCGCATATGGCATACCGCTGATGAAAGTCGCGCAGGTCATCCGCGATTCGAATCGTGACGTCGGTGGCCGTGCCGTCGAAATGGCGGAGACCGAATACATGGTCCGCGGCAAAGGGTATCTGCGCGGCATAGCGGACATTGAGAATCTGGTCGTCAAGAGCGAGAAAGGCGTTCCGGTGCTGGTCCGAGACGTCGGCCGCGTTGAGCTGGTGCCCGATGAGCGCCGGGGTCTGACCGAACTCAACGGCGAGGGCGAAGTCGTTTCCGGCATCGCCATGGCACGTTACGGCGAGAACGCGCTTGAGGTCATCCACAACCTCAAAGAGAAGATCAAGGACGTCTCCGCCGGTTTGCCGGAGGGGGTGAGCGTTGTCCCGGTTTATGATCGTGCCGATCTGATTCACCGCGCCATCGACACATTGAAGCATACGCTGGTCGAAGAATCGATCATTGTTGCCCTGGTGTGCATCGTGTTTCTCTTGCACGTGCGCAGCGCGTTGGTCGCTATCCTTATGCTGCCGGTCGGTATCCTGATGGCATTCATTGCCATGCGGCTGCTCGGCATGAACTCGAATTTGATGAGTTTGGGCGGCATTGCCATCGCCATCGGTGCCATGATCGATGCGGCGATCGTCATGATCGAGAACGCGCACAAACACCTGGAACGGCTACCTGAACAGCATACGAATGCGGCCCGAGCACGGGCTATGATCGAAGCCTGCCAAGAGGTCGGTCCGGCACTCTTCTTCTCGCTCTTGATCATCACCGTTTCATTCCTGCCGGTGTTCAGCCTCGAGGGACAGGAGGGACGGCTGTTTTCGCCGCTCGCCTACACGAAGACCTTCTCGATGGCCGGTGCCGCCTTTCTTTCGGTGACGCTCGTGCCAGTACTGATGCTGTTCTTCATCCGCGGCAAGATCATGCCCGAAGCCAAGAACCCGGTTAATCGCTTTCTGATCTGGCTCTATCGACCGATTATCAGTGCCGTTATGCGCTGGAAGAAACTGACTATCGCGCTGGCGCTGGTGGCGCTTGGCGTCACGATCTATCCGGCATCCAAGTTGGGATCGGAGTTCATGCCGACGCTAAACGAGGGCACGCTGCTCTATATGCCGGCTTCGCTCCCCGGCATGTCGATTACCAAGGCCGCTGAGTTACTGCAGACGCAGAACAAAATCATCAAGAGCTTCCCGGAAGTGGAGTCGGTGTACGGCAAGGCGGGCAGGGCGAACACAGCGACCGACCCGGCGCCGACGGAGATGTTCGAGACAGTCATCAACCTGAAGCCTGAAGCGGAATGGCGGCCGGGAATGACGATCGACAAGCTTGTCGCCGAAATGGACAAAGCCATGCAGTTTCCAGGGGTTTCGAACGCCTGGACGATGCCCATCAAGGCGCGGATCGACATGCTCTCCACCGGCATCCGCACGCCGATCGGCATCAAGGTTTTCGGCAAGGACTTGAACGAGATGGAACGTCTCGCGAAGGAGATCGAGGCGGCCGTCAAGGACGTGCCTGGAACATCGAGCGCTTTTGCCGAACGTATTACCGGTGGCTTCTACCTCAATATTGAGCCGGATCGTACCCAGCTTGCACGTTACGGGCTCTCGGTTGGCGAGCTGCAGGATGTGATTGGAACAGCGCTGGGTGGCGAGATGGTAACCACGACGGTGGAGGGGCGCGAGCGTTACGGGGTGACGGTAAGGTACCCGCGTGAATTGCGTTCGGATCCTCAGTTGATCGCCCGTGAAGTTCTGGTGCCGACGATGGGGAGCGGCATGATCCCGCTCGGACAGGTGGCCAAGGTCGAGGTAGCTAAAGGGACTCCTGGCATACGCACCGAGAACGCGCTGCTTTCGGCGTACATCTATGTCGATACCCGTGACAGCGACCTGGGGGGCTACGTAGCGCGCGCGAAGCAGGCGGTGTCCGAAAAGGTGAAGTTTCCGTCGGGTTATTACATCACGTGGAGCGGCCAGTTCGAGAATATGGAACGCGCGATTGAGAAGATGAAGGTTGTCGTTCCTGTGACCTTGCTTGTCATCTTTTTGCTTCTGTTCATGAACTTCCGGCGCATGACCGAAACGCTGATCGTGATGCTGTCCGTACCCTTCGCTCTGGTGGGAGGTATCTGGCTGATGTGGGCGCTGGGTTACAACATGAGCGTTGCCGTCGCTGTCGGTTTCATCGCGCTGGCTGGTGTCGCGGCAGAAACAGGCGTCGTCATGCTCATCTACCTCGATCACGCTTGGGAAGAAATCAAAGCCAAGTGCGTTGCGGACAAACGGGTTCCGGCTGTGGCGGATCTCTACGAAGCGATCATGGAGGGCGCGGTGGAACGCGTGCGCCCGAAGATGATGACGGTAGTGGCCATCATGGCAGGTCTGCTGCCGATCATGTGGGGAACGGGAACCGGGTCGGAAGTCATGAGCAGGATCGCCGCGCCGATGGTCGGCGGTATGGTTTCCTCGACGATCCTCACGCTTGCCGTGATTCCCGCGATCTACGCGCTGGTCAAACAATGGAGGCTAAAGCGCGGCCTCGAGAGCTAAGCCTCGAGAAAATACGGGACCGTGATGATGCCGCGGTCCCGTAAGACGCAATCCGCGTATACCGATTGTGAGCAAGCCAGCCAGAAAAACCGCAACACCTTCAGCATCGTTTGCTTCCGCGCATCACGGGCATCGCTCCTTCAGGCTCTCGAAGAAAGCTGATGGGTTCTCTGGGCTCCGCCGTCGAGCCCGTCGTAGTCGGCGCGATGCCCCCCAACTCCTGGCGTATCGAAGCTGTCCATTTTGTAATCCTCCGTTCACTTCAATGACAGGGGAGGCGACCCATACTCCATTCTGCGCCTCATACCAGGGCGTTCCGTGTTGTTCCACAAAATCTTTTGGAGATATGTCATGAAGCAGAAATCGTATGTCTTGTCGGGTCTTTTTGCCGGAGCCCTTGCCCTGTCGCTGAATGTCTTTGCTGCCGCGGATACGGACAAAGCGGAGAAGGCTGAAAAGCCCGAGGCGGCTAGTGCACCGATGACAATGCACTCACACATGCAGGAGAAGACCGGTGCTCCGCAAAAGATGGAAGCCGCCAAGGACAAGAAAACCTCGGCAATACCGCCAGCCAGTAAGCATTACCACCCGCGCGACGGAAAGTGACAGTGCCGAAGACGGCGCTGCTCCAGCGTAACGGCAGCTCAGACTCCGGCACTACCTGAGTCTTTCGCCCACTGTTCTGGCGGGTCGGTACAGCGTATTAGGCGGAGCCAGATCTCGCGAGCCGTTCGATTGGAAGCAGCGCCCCTGGCGTTGTGCACGAGGCCACGGAGTCGGGTACGACCAATTTTGAAGCAAGCGCAACATCCTACGCAGGCCCTCTCTTTATTGATCGGCATGACGTGGCGACAATTCTTCAGTCATGGCTCTGACAGCGATCGCTCTCTAGCAACGGCGCACGGACGCATGCTCTCGTTCCTTTGAGGGGACCGCCCGCGGACATAGGGCCCATCAGAGCGGCCGGGTTATCAACAAATAGATCAAAAGGTACCTTAGGTGAAAAATTCCTTGCAGGATGGCTGGCCATAACCGGAGTCGTCATGGCGTTTGTTTCGGCTCCCGTTGGAGCACAACAATTGGGTCGGGAGTATTCGATGCTCCCGTCCGCGTTGCCGAAAGAAGCGCCGGACAAGATCGAAATGATCGAATTTTTCTCATACGCATGCCCACACTGCAACGCGCTTAACCCGTTTATCGCCGAATGGGCGGCCAAACTGCCTAGCGACGTATATTTCCGCAAGGAGGCTGTAAGCTTCGATAGCCCGTTCTATCTGCTCACCGCCAAACTATTCTATGCCCTCGAAGCGATTGGAGAGGAAAAGCGCCTTGACTCGGCCGTCTTCAACGCAATTCATAAAGATCGCGTCAAACTGATCGATGAAAAGAGCGTGACCGCCTGGGTTGCGGCGCAAGGCATCGACCAGAAGAAATTCAGCGAAGCGTCCAGTTCATTTTCCGTGACGTCGCGTATTGCCCGCAGCGACAAGCTGGTTGAGCAAGCAAATCTTCCTGGTGTTCCCGTTCTCGTCGTGGATGGGCGATTCCTGGTTGGCGGCCCCGGCATCACGAGCTACCCGCAAATGTTGTCGGTTGCCGATCAACTCGTCGCCAAAGCGCGAGCCGAGCGTGTGTCGGCAAAGAAATAGCGCATTCCTGGCCCAAGCGATCTGCCGTACTCTCCCCGGATCGCCTGGTCACCTTCTTTATCGCGGTCACGCCCGCGGGCATAGGCTCTGCTGTCCCACCGTAAGCGCAGAGGCGCAATAAACGTTACGTGCCAACGAAGTGGGATGCCTGAGACGCCGATGGCTGCCGGGATAACGCGCGCGCCCTTTGATTTGACCGGACAGGAAAGCTCGCGAGAATCCGACGATTTCATCGGTTTGTCAGTGTGGTCGTGGCTGTCCGGACGGCCAATGGGGCGAACAGCAGTCAGATTATGACGACGTCCGCTGGGCTGACCGCGAGGCGAAGGTTTGAGCCGTAGCAGATTAAGCGGCGCACCTGACCCGTCGCTCGAGCAACCAAGAAGTAGTTGTCCAAGCGAACCCCGTGCGTGCGAGCGCGTTGAGAGATTACTTCGAACAACCGGGAATTAAGCCTTACCATCCGTCCAACGTAGTGTTCGACTCGTCTTGTCATGTCGTAACTTTGTGCTTCGCACGCAGAGCGATCATGTCGTTGGCCTCGTCCAGAGGAATCGAGAGAGGAAGCGGCTAAACCGCGTTTCCTATACGGCGGCCACGCTGAGCGGGCCGCATGCACCGTCAACGACTGATGTATTTCAGCGAATCCAGTTTCATCACTTCATCGCCCACCATGACGATTTTTTTCCCGTCCTTGGTTTCCATCACGTCGCCAGGTTTCATCCGTTCAACTCTTCCTGTCACGCCCTCCATCGCCATCTTTCCATCGGGGAAGATGTACACCGTCGAACCGTTCTTCAACTCAAGCGTCTGGTTCGCCGCCGTGTGCGCCGCGTCTGCAGCAAAGGTTGAGCTGGCAATGGCGCCGATCGCGGCGGCAATCATGATTCTCTTCAGCATTTCATTTCTCCTTCAGTGGTTCATCTAAAACTGGGGTTTATGCTCCCGTTTTTGAGGTTGGCGCCAGCGGCTTGGGAGCGCGCCGCCGGCCGACTCTCACTGGATGCTTCCGAGGTAGGGCTGCGAAACATAGACGGTGGTACCGCCTGCCTCCGGTACGATCTTGGATAGAGGGAAGGCGATACTGCCCTGATACGGCGTGTCGAACTTCCAGGTAACCGTTTTGCCGCCGGCATTGATCGTCACTGTTTCTCCACGCTCGACGTTTATGTATTTGGTCTGACTATCGACGGTTACGGTACGCGCGCGGGATACGGCAACGCTCGCTTGTCCGAAACTCGTATCGATCGCTGCATAAGCGGTAGCGGTACCTGCTACGCAAAGGCCGGCGATCAAGGCAAATCTCGTGAAACTGGTATTCATGCATGTCTCCTAAGTTGATGGGGTTTCGCGTCTGCCGCTTATCGTCAGATCGTGAGGATCATCTTAAGGAGCGAAGACCAACGGGACGGTGAACAGGAAATTACAAACGCGTCAGGGCTTCGCGGTCGTGGGTATAGCGTGTCGGAGAAGTGGTTTCCTCTCGGTGCGCGCTAATTGGATCAATGATGGCGTACTACCGATTTCTTGGCAGTGAGAGGCGTGTTCTCCGCGTACTGGAGAAGGAATGGTTCTTGCCGATGAATGGCTGCATAGCGAACGTAACGCGTCTGCGTTCTATCCGCCTGACACGACGGAAACTTTCCTTGGCTCGTTGATGCCGGCGGTTTTTCGACACTCCTGTAGGAGCCCTCCATGACTCACGATTACGCAACCGTCAAATCAACACGGCAATGGGCCACCGTTTGCCTTATGGCATTAGCAATAAACCCAGTGTTCGCCCAAGAAGCAGTGGGTTCCAAGGAAACGGACGAACTCAGTCATTCCATGATGAAAGGCATGGAACAAATGCAGCAGATGAAATCCACAGGGGACGTCGACAAGGACTTCGCCACGATGATGAAAATGCATCACCAACAGGCGGTCGACATGGCACGCGTGGAAGTTGAGCACGGTAAGTCGGCGCAACTAAAGCGCATGGCGAAGAAGATCATCGAAGACCAGAAGAAGGAAATCGAAGCTTTCGACAAATGGCTGAAAAACGCGCCTTGAGCACGCCAAGGAAACAATGATGGCGACCGCTTCGAAGTACCCGCGCTACGTGGCCCCCGGTCCGAAAGGACGCGGGAAACATGTCAGGAACGAGCGCAGCAGCCGCGTTGTAGCATAGGCGGCGCCTACGCCAAGTCCGATTAGCGTCCACATGTTCGGTTGACGTGTGATGACGGACCGTGCTCCGCATAAAAAAAGGCGCACCCGCCCAGAGAACGACTGGAGTGGCCAGGCCGCCAGTCGCGCGTGGTTTGCGGCTTAAAGAAACCCGACAAAAATGGCTGCGTTCAGGAAAACCAAGCCCCAAAGACCGTAAGCCGGAGCATTGTCAGCGAACATTGCGATTCTCCTCTGGTGGTTCCCTGTGATCGTTGGAATGCTGATGTTGCGCATGCTCGTGGCCGTGACCGCGGTGCATGAAGAAGTGCATCAGCGGACAGATCAGAAGGAACAGATAAGGAAGATACCCCAGCGCATGGACCCGATGTTCGACGAGGAAAACGAACAGCGCCAACGCGCCGAGAACCAAGAGCGCCGTGCCCGTGCGCGAGCGCCAGAAGGTTGAAGTTGAGTGAGTGTCGTTACGCATGGCGGATCTCCTTTGTGAGCTTGCTTGTTTTGTAATCGTTAACCGTAGGCGACGTCTGTCGTACGGCGCTTACATGCAATCGTCTTTCATCATCGTGGTCATCATGTCTCCCGCCATGCCAGGCATTGCGCCCCGCGCATGCATCGCTTGCATCATTGGCATTCCACTTTGCATGGCCGGATTACGAACATCGGTGCCCGCGTCAGCTTTCTCGCCAATTCTCTTGGCCGCCTCTTCTTGCAATGAATCGGTAGCCGGCGTTGCCTTCGGCAGCGCGGCGCTCGATTCGAGAGTCGGTGGGACCGCCGCCGCGGCAGCGTGGTGTTGCTCATGCTCGGCATCAGAAGTCGTAACGGAAGGAGCTGCTTGAACAGCCGCGCCAAGACTCCATAGAAGCAGTGGAACAATAAGTCTGCGTGCGTTTGACATATCCGTTCTCCGTGGTGGTTAGGGTCTTCGTGTATATGCAGTTTGGTACACGTCCCCCAACAATGACCTGACGGAGTGATTACATTTATGTCAGCTTCGATTCAAGGTTCTTATCTCCAACCATCTAGCAAGATGGGGCTTAACAATCGAGGAGTTTTCATCAGACATTCCATTTCCTTCTCTTCCTGCTCCATCGCGTTGCTGGTCGATTCGGATGTCTTATCGATAGTTCTTTGGCGCAAAGGCACTGGGTGCCCTCTGGGCCGTCATGGGCGGTTCTGTCCAAGCTCTACCAGCATGCTGATGGGGTATGCGATACGGGGCTAAACGCAGTCGTTGGTTGAACTCGGGTCGGAGTGGCCCTGTCGGCTTGAACGGTGGCGAAATGACTTGGAGCTAAGCAGAATCACCGGCGCTTTTGCAGCGTACTAGCCTGCCGGGTACCGTCACGGTTATTCCCGAAATCGGCGGGCGCTATCTGTTTGGCTGGTGCTGAGCTAAGTTTTGGTCCCGCCGTTTACGGTGGAATGTCTATCGCCGTAACTCTTGCTCAGGTTTAACTCTGTTGATGATGTTCCGTTGCCACGCTGATATATCCTCGTTGCCAGAGATGCTCTGACGGACGTGGCGGCCATGCCCCTTTAACCTTCTGCTGCTTAACTACACAAATCCTCATGACACACGATGTTGCGCCCGGTGCCCGGGACACGGAAAACAGACAAGGAAGCCCAGTTGAAGTACTCACCATTTTCCTGAGACTCGGCCTCACGTCCTTTGGCGGTCCCATCGCCCATTTGGGCTACTTCCGTGCCGAGTTTGTCGAACGCCGTCGATGGTTGGACGACAACAGCTACTCCGACTTGGTGGCGTTGTGCCAGTTCCTGCCGGGCCCTGCCAGCAGTCAAGTTGGTATGGGTTTAGGGTTGGGGCGAGCGGGGTGGCTGGGGGCTGCGGCGGCTTGGCTCGGTTTTACTCTGCCATCCGCTATCGCGCTCATCCTCTTTGCCTTTGGTGTGGTCCATTGGGCCGGATTGGCGCAATCCGGCGTCATTCATGGCCTGAAAGTCATGGCTGTTGCGGTCGTCGCGCAAGCCGTCTGGGGTATGGCGAAGTCGCTCTGTCCGGACCGCCTTCGTGGGGGTATCGCTATCGCTTCTGCCATGCTCGTGCTGACTTTGCCATTATCGTTCAGCCAAATTCTCGCGATCACGCTCGGTGGAATCATCGGGTGGTCTCTGATATCGGCTGAACATATCCCGACGACGGAGCATCGGAACTATGGAGTCAGCCGGACAACCGGCGCCGTTTTGCTGGCACTGTTCGGTGCACTGTTGCTTGGTTTGCCGGCACTGGCCGCGCTGTGCAACTCAATGGTAGTTTCGGGAGTTTCGGGCTTTTATCAGGCGGGTTCACTGGTGTTTGGCGGCGGGCACGTCGTCCTACCCTTGTTGCAGGCGAGCGTTGTGCCACCCGGGTGGGTTAGCAATGACACGTTCTTGGCCGGCTATGGCGCAGCGCAAGCCGTGCCAGGCCCGTTGTTTACCTTCGCAGCCTTTCTTGGTGCGGCAATGCCTGTTCCGCTAGGTGGTTGGATTGGCGGGATTGTGTTGTTGTTGGCCATTTTTCTTCCTTCCTTTCTACTGGTGGCTGGCGCGTTACCCTATTGGGAAAGCTTGCGTCAGCTTGACGGTATCCGACAAGCGATGAGCGGCATCAACGCGGCCGTAGTAGGCATTCTCGGCGCGGCGCTTTATGACCCAGTCTGGACGAGCGCCATTCATTCGAGAGCAGATCTCGCTTTGGCACTAGCTGCCTATGGCATGCTGGCCTTCGGGAGAGTTTCGCCGGTGTTCGTTGTTGGGCTGGCCGGACTTGGAGGAGGGCTATTGGCTCCCTGATTCTTGAGACCACATTAATCTTGCTCCGTATGCTGCTGGTCGTGAAGACGTCTGAGAACAATCCAGGACTCGTATTCGTCACCAAATTTCGCAGAGTGGCTGACTTGCTTGTGTAGTGCGGTGGCCTCAGCGTTTGAGTTCGCCACATCCGCAGACCTCGCTCCTCGACCGCATTGCCCCCATACGCCTCGCTTAGCGAATCCAAGATCCTCTCTTCGGCGTGATACTGCTTACGTCCAATCCCTTTGCTGTGGCGGGACTGAACGCTACTTCCATGGCCAATCCTTACGGACGTTGGGCTGAAGCCGAAATAGAAGAGACCAGATGAAGACTTTCAGGCAGGCGGTCTTTACCTTGTTATTGCGAACGATTATCATTCCGTAACAGACTACAAGGAGCAAGGATGAAATCGCTGATATCGCTTGTATTGATGTTGTCCGTCGCCACTGCCGCGGTGGCCGCCGGGGACGAGATCACGTTAACAATTAAGGACCATGCGTTCGATCCGAAGGAAATCACCATCCCTGCCGGAAAGAAGATCAAGTTGCTCGTGGTGAACAAAGACGCCACCCCCGCCGAGTTCGAGAGCAAGCCGCTCAACCGTGAGAAGGTGATTCCCGCCAAGTCGACGGGCACGGTCAATATCGGCCCTTTGAAACCAGGCCGTTATCCTTTCGTCGAGGAGTACCACGAGAATGACGCCGCCGCCCAAGGCGTGATCATCGTCGAATGACGCGTCAGTTTGTCAGGCCTCCGCATGTTCGCCGCAGCTCTCATCGTCTTTCGTGAATCGCTGGAAGCGTCACTGATCATCAGCATCATGGCGGCGGCTACGCGAGGAATTCCTTGGCGGGGTCGCTGGATCCTTGGTGGCATCTTCGCTGGCATCGCCGGTGCGGGGTTCGTAGCCATGGGCATGGAGGCCATTTCCGAGATGGCGAGCGGGATGGGCCAGGAACTGTTCAATGCCGCCATCTTGACGCTCGCCGTGGGGATGTTGGCGTGGCACAACATCTGGATGTCGGTTCATGGCCGTGAAATGGCGGCACAAGCGCTGAATACCGCGAGCGAAATCAACGGCGGCACCCGCGAACGCTCGCTGATTTTCATCGTCGTCGCGCTTGCGGTGCTGCGTGAGGGCTCGGAAACGGTGCTTTTTCTCTACGGACTGGCGGCCAGCAGTGAAGAAGGTCTGCGCACGACGATTAGCGGGGGGCTGAGCGGTCTCGGGGCAGGATTGCTGGTTGGTGCTTTGCTTTACGCAGGGCTTTTACGCATTCCCTTGCGCTGGTTCTTCTCGATCACCAGCCTCTTTGTGCTGCTACTGGCAGCCAGCATGGCGTCACAAGCGGCTCGCTTCCTGGTCCAGGCGGATCTGCTGCCGAGTCTTGGCGCTCCGATTTGGGATACCTCCGGGTACTTGTCGCAGACGACGGCGGCCGGGACGTTGCTGCATGGCCTCGTCGGCTACGAGGCCCAACCGGCGGGCATGCAGCTGGTGTTCTATTTGACGGTGTTATTCGCCATTGCCATCGGGATGCGTTACGCGCAAACCCGCGTTCGGCAAGGAGCAAAGAAGGCTGATTCAAAAAACTGGCGTGAATCGTTGGCAAGAAGAGCAACCAACGCCAAGGGCTATCCTACGTACGAAGAAAACGACTAGTTCAGCAGCGCCATTGATGTGATTAAGAGCGTTGGTAGCCGTTGCCGAAACTTCCGCTCGCTGTTTCTTTGGCAGTTTGGAAACGTCGGTAATGCGCTGAGCAGCAGCCTTTCTATCATTACGCTGTGAATGGCGGTTTTGGCTGGCAACCTGGCACCCCAACGCATAAGACGTCGCGAGCCATGAGCTACTAAAGTAGGTTACCAAGGGTTTGCATAAACGAAGCGGCCTATACAACTCACCTGCTGAGGACACTCTTCGAACGGGACGCGGTTCTTTCTTCAGCTCGACACACGAAACGTACAATGCAGGGCGATGAACTTCGATGACTCGCTTTGCCATGCTCCCGAGGCGGAGCAGGATACGCCGTTGACCTCCGCGAGCATTCACGCGGATTTCGTCGACTGGCGAAAAGGCCGTCGACGCTATGCCGTTTGGGGTATCGACGTGGATTGCGCTCCACTGCGGGCGATGACTTCACGTTTGCGTCATGTGCTCGGTGATTGCCTGCTTCCAGGATACGAACGGCAACCGCACATCACGTTGCGTGCCTGTGGTTTTCCCACACCCGCTCCGGTGTTCGACGACGACTATTCCCCTGCGCATTTCGCATGCCACATCGAGGCATTGGTGCAGGCTCAAATCCCTCCGTTCAGGGTGACGGTGGGTAGGCCAGCAACCTTTCCCTCGGCCGCCTACTTGTCTGTTCAAGACGAGGAAGGCGGCATCGCACAGATCAGGGATGCCTTGATCGGACTGGAACCGGCGGAACCGGATTTTGAGTTCGTTCCACACATCACGTTCGGACTTTACCGGCGACGCATTCCAGTCGCCCAGGTCATGCAGCGCCTAGCGGCGTGTCCCGATGTTTTTGCGCGGCAACTGGACGTACGCCAGATTTCGCTAATGACTTACGAGGCCTCCGTCATTACGGGGCCGCTACGTTCCATTTGTGAGTTCAATCTCGCTGAAGGCCGGGTGCGGTTACGTCGAGAGCTTCGGCCGTTTTTGACAACGATACCTTGTTCGTAGATCATTCCGCGCCTCAGGTGCCTCGTGCAAGAAACGCTCGAGGAGAATCGGAAAGACGGTGCAAGACCGTCACGTACCCAACGCTGTAAGGACGATGCTTCGGCAACACGCCACTGGTATGTACCGGGAAGGCGCCGACGGCAGATGAATCCGAGTCAGAAGACCGGCCTGAGATACCCCGCGCATGACCAGGCCCGGTCGTGCGCCCACTTTTCTAGCAAGGGGAATTGCCATGAAAACTGAACAAGCCAGCCACGACGGTCACGCCTTTACTGCCGAAGCACGTGCCGCAATCTATCAAGCCATCTTCTCCCGTCGCGATGTACGCGGTCAGTTTCTGCCCAAAGCCGTGCCCGACGATGTCCTTAGCCGCATCCTTACCGCCGCGCACCATGCGCCGTCGGTCGGGTTCATGCAGCCGTGGAACTTCCTGATCGTGCAGTCCGAACCGACGAAGCGGCGAGTGCACGCGGCGTTTGAGAAAGCGCACGCCGAAGCCGCCGACATGTTCGCAGGAGACAAGCGGGCCACCTACCGGAAGCTCAAGTTGGAGGGGATTCTCGAGGCGCCCGTTGGGATTTGCATCACTTGTGATCGCGAGCGAACGGGCCCAGTCGTCGTCGGCCGCACACACATGAAAACGATGGACCTCTACAGCAGTGTCTGCGCGGTTCAGAACCTCTGGCTGGCGGCGCGCGCCGAAGGGCTAGGTGTCGGGTGGGTCAGCATCTTCAATCAGGTTGATTTGCAGACGGCTTTGGGTATTCCGAAGGAAATCGTGCCAATTGCCTATCTGTGCGTCGGTTACGTCAGCCATTTCTACGCCAAACCCGAACTTGAGACTGCGGGTTGGCTGCCGCGGATGCCCATTCAGGACCTTGTCTACTTCGAGGCGTGGGGTCAGAGCGACGCGAAGCGACCTTTAGTGCAGGCTCTGATGCGAGAGCAAGCCATCTTGCAAGCCGACGCGAACGGTTCCCTATACCAGAAATCCACCGAATCACCGGGCGACTGATTGCAGCGGCGTAAGCACGGGAGAACCCGCCAGGCCAAGTCAAGTGGATACCGACTGAGCATTGAGCACGCTGAGTCCGCGCTTTTCCTTGGACTGGACAGGCGGTGTCAGATCTACCCGTAACGTCGTGCCGCCTCGATCGCGAGTCCTGCGCCAATGCTCCCAAACAGGTCACCCTCGACGGGGCGCGCTTGCGGGAGCAGGGCGGCGATCCGGCGGCGCAGGAGTGGCACGCCACTGGCGCCGCCGGTGAAGAAGATCGTATCGATGCGTTCAGGCGCCAAGCCGGCGTCGCGCAAGAGCACTGCGAGCTTCGCTTCTATTTTGCTGACCAAGCCGGTCGTTGCCGCGTCAAATTCGTCGCGGGTCAACTGCAGACGCAGGCCGGTCTCGATGCGATCGAGCACCAAGGTCGTGCTCACCTGATCCGACAGGATGATTTTTGCCTGCTCCACCTCGTTGGCCAGCCAGTGGCCAGCGCGCTTCTCGATCAGCGTGAGCAGGCGGGCCATTTTTTCCGGTTCCTGTGCGTCAAATGAAAAACGCGTCTGTTCGGTCAATACCCGGTACGTGTAGGCCGCGTTGATGCTGTGCCACGTCGCGAGGTCGTAAAAGACGCGGGAGGGCATTTCGCGCTGGCTTTTCAGCCGGCTGCGGAAGCCGAAGAGCGGCATGACGCTGGACAGGCTGAACAAGCGATCGAAGTCGGTACCGCCGATATGCACGCCACCGTTGGCCAGCAAATCCTCGCGACGGTCTGGCCGCGTCGCGCGTTGCGGCGAGAGGCGGACGAGCGAGAAGTCCGAGGTGCCGCCGCCGATATCGACAACGAGGACCAATTCCTCGCGATGTATCTCCGTCTCGTAATGGAAGGCCGCGGCAATCGGTTCGTACTGGAAGCTCACCTCTTTGAAGCCGACGGCTCGCGCGATCTCAGCTAGCGTCGTTTCCGCCATCCGGTCGGCCGCTGGGTCGTCGTCGACGAAATACACGGGCCGTCCGAGCACTACGTGCTCGAATGAACTCTTTCCTTGAAAGTCGGCCCGCCGCTTGAGCTCGCCGATGAACTGCTTGAGTAGATCTCGAAACAGCAGAGAACGGCCGTGGACTTCGGTTCTTCCGTCGAGGAGGCGGCTGCCAAGCAGGCTCTTCATCGAACGCATCAAGCGGCCTTCGTAACCGGCCAGATACTCTTGCAATGCGGCGCGGCCAAAGCAAGTGCGGCCATCGTCAGCATTGAAAAACACGACCGACGGCAGCGTCACCTTGCCATCTTCCAACGGCAACAATGTGTCCTGCCCCGGCCGAACGCAGCCGACCGTCGAATTGGATGTGCCGAAATCGAGGCCGCAGGCGCGGGTGGAGGTGGCGTGGGACATGGAGAAAGCAGGTGAGATGCGCAGCGGGGCGGCGATGCTACGCGACCCCGCGGCGCTTGTCCAGGCAGGAGGATGTCCGGATTTCTCTGTACATCGGTCCGGCCCCTCTGATCATCGGCAGGTCGCTTTGACCGAATCTCGGCCTCCTGACGACGCATGCCGTAGTACAAGCGCAGTGCGATTCAGATTGATACAAACCATCTGATACCGCGGCATTTCTTCGTCTGTAGGCAATGCTGGCTGACAACGGTGGGAATGCTAGAGTCAGCCAGAACAGCGGTTCCCTCAACTGGCCATTGCCGCTTCCATCGAATCGTTAAGGGGAGAATTACCGCTGGAACCTCGGCCTTATATCCGCTCGATTGAGCCGGGAACCAGGTGGTTGTCCACCTCACTTTTCAGGCAATCGATGAACTCCTGCGCCAGAGGGGGAACGTCGCCCGCTTTGGGCAAGATGACGCCGAAATTGAACCAGCGGGCGGGAAGCAGCGGACGCATCACGAACTGAGTGTGATCGAAGCTATCGGCGCTCAAGCGGTCGATGATCGTAATCCCGGCGCCCGCGATGACCAGCTGGCAGGCGATTTGCGACGACGAGGTGATCACGCTGTAGACCGGCTTGAGACCGCAGCTATCGAAGATGTCGTCGATTTGTTGACGCAGCAGCAGACCAGGCAGCTGACCGATTAGTCGCTCGCTGACGATATCCTCAACGGCGATTTCCTCCTTCCCCGCGAGGTGGTGATCCTTACACAGTAGAACCTCGAGCCGCACCTTGACTAGCGAGTTACCGCGTACCGCAGGATGGGTCACCGGCGTACCGCCGAACCCAATGTCGTATTCCTTACCGACCAGCCATTGCTCAAGATCGCGGCGCGTTCTTAAGTCGACCGAGACATGAACGTCGGGGAATCGCCGTGTGAACAGGGCGACCGCCGGGCAGACTAGGCTCAAGGCCACGCGCGGCATGGTGACGATGCGTAGACGGCGGACCTTGCTGCTGCGGATTTCATTGGCAATTCGCGGGATCTCGTCGAGATTGGCCAGAATGCGGCCCGCCTCATGCAGGAAAGCCTGCCCCTCGTCGGTCAGGATCATGCGCCGCCCAGAGCGTAGAAACAACGTCAGCTTCAGTTCGCTCTCTAGCAGGGCGATCAGGCGGCTGACCGCCGGTTGGCTCAGGTGCAGGGCACGTGCCGCGCCGTTGACTGAACCTTCGGTGACCACCAGGCGGAAGGCTCTCAATGCCTTGATGTTCATTGTTACCTCTCAATGCATCAGAAAATTCTATCGATTGATAAATAATCAACATTATATGCATCGATTATCGGGTGATAGAGTGGATTTCAGTCTTGGTCGCGAGGTTGTGTATGGCATTGGATACGGATGCGAGCGGGGGAGTACCGGTTTGCCCGCCGCTGCAAATCGCCGAGTTGACGCATCGAAAGCTGGCTTTCCGCTCCCAAGGGGAGGGCAAGGCGATTGTTTTTCTGCACGGACTGCTCGGTAGCTCGAAAAGTTGGGCCTTTCAGCTCGAACATTTCTCGCGCCGCTATCAGGCGATTGCGTGGGACGCGCCGGGATTCGGCGAGTCCGAGATGGTTCCCGAGTCGATTGACGCGTATGTCGAAGTTTTGCGCGAGTTCCTCGCCAAACTGGATGAGTCCATGGTCTTCCTGGTTGGGCATTCGATGGGCGGAACGGTCGCTTCGCGCTTCGCGGCGAAGTATCCGCAGACCGTGTCGCGCTTGGTATTGTCCTGTACCCACCCGGGCTACGCCTTGCCTGAATCGGTTCCGATGCCGCCAAAATTTCTGAACCGCATGCGCGAACTCGCGGAGATCGGGCCGCAGGCCTACGGTATCAAGCGCGCCACCGACCTTTTGCCAACACCTTGTTCAGCGGAGGTCTTCAACTATGCGGCACAGGTTGCCTCCGAGACGAAGCCGGAAGGATTGCGCCGTGCGACGCGCATGCTTCAGTTAGCCGATAACAGGCCGCTGCTACCGACGCTGAAGATGCCTGTGCTGATACTGACCGGCGCCATCGATACTGTCGTGCAGCCGGCGCTCAATGCCGACTTGCTGAGGCTGACACCATTTACCCGCCACGTCGAGATGCCGGGAATCGCTCACGCCCCGTATTTCCAGGAACCACTGTATTACAACGGACTAATTGAGACTTTCCTGTCAGAAAAATAGATCAACAGAGGAGGGGAAATCGTGTTGGGATTTTTGATTGGCATCGTCGTCACAGGTATCGCTGCGCGCCTGATCATCAAGAACTATCAACCGCAAACGGTGTTGCTGGTTGCCGGACTTTCGCTCCTGACGCTGACCGTCGTTCTTTTCCCCGACCAGTCGATCCTATACCAGAAGGCCAAATCGACCGGTTGGACAGGATTCGACATTTTTGCCTTCGTCAAGGAATCGCTGACGACGCAAATTGCAGGGATCGGGCTGATCATCATGTCCTCGGCGGCATTTGCCGACTACATGGATCACATCGGCGCGACGGGATCGATGGTCCGCCTCTGCATCAAGCCGCTTAGGCTGATCAAGGCCCCGTACGCGATTCTCGCCTTAGGCTATGTCCTCGGTCAGTGCTTGCACGTCGCGATTCCGAGCGCCGCTGGTCTCGCTATGCTGCTCTTAGTCACCTTCTTTCCCATGCTGATTTCACTGGGCGTCAGCCGACCTGCGGCGGCGGCGATGATCGGGCTGTCCTCCTTCATGGACTTGGGGCCCGCCGTCGGCACGGCGAATCTGGCGGCCAAGACCTCGGGGATGCCAGCGGCCATCTATTTCGTCCATCACCAGATCCCGGTCGCCATGTGGGTCGTTGGTGTCGTCGCCATCCTGATCTTTTTCACCGCCCGCTACTTCGATCGCCAGACCGGACATGTCGCCGCCCATGTATATGCTGAACAGCCGGCGACGGTAGCGAGTACAGACGTGGCGTCTGAGGCACCTCAGTTCTACGCTTTGATTCCATTGCTCCCGATTGTGCTGATTCTGGTCTTCAGTCCGCTGCTCTACGGTCACGTCGCGATGGACGTCGTGACCGCGATGATCCTCGGTTCGCTAGTTGGCATGACTTGTGAGCTGGCGGTAAAGCGTGACGTCAAAGCCGTCTTCAAGAGTTTCCAGGTCTTCTTCAACAGCGTCGGCGCGACCTTCGCCAGCGTTGTTTCGCTGCTGGTCTGCGCCGACGTATTTGCCCAGGGACTGCAGGCAGTAGGGGCAGTGGGTTTCATGATCGACTCGGTGCGCGACGCGGGCTTTGGCGTCAATGTCATGGCCGCCATCATGACCCTGATGGTCGGCGTCACGGCGATGATTACCGGCTCAGGCGTGGCCGCGTTCTTCGCCTTCTCGGGACTTGCGCCAACGATCGCCACTAAGTTCGGCGTCAGCGCCGTAACCATGGTCCTGCCGATGCAACTGATGGCCGGCATGGGGCGAGCGATTTCGCCGGTCGCGGGGGTGATCATCGCGGTCAGTAAGGCAGGCCAATGCTCGCCTTTCGAAATCGTCAAGCGCACCATGATTCCTTCGTTGGGTGGAATAGCCACGATGTTGTTGCTCAACTACTTGCTTAACGGATAAACAAGCGCGCTACTCGCCACCTCAAGCCTCTTTCGTGGCGTTTTCGAACGTTACGGGTACCCGAATGGAAACCGCTGCGCAGCGGTTCGTACGTTACATGCACATACACAGGGACGGACTAAACGCTTTTCGGTTTCCAACCGCCGTCACGGTCGAGAATGGTGCCCGGAGTAGGTGGACAAAAAAGAGTGAGCGCACCAGCGTGAAAAATCAAGGATCTGACAGGGGGGCAAAAAACTCACTTTTTTTGTCGCTTTGCGCGGACAAAACTAGGTTAGCGGGATGTTGCAGGACGCAAATAGGTTAGTTAGCAGACGTCTCCCGAGCAAATTCGCAAAAGGGTAAGCCACACGACAGTCGAACAATCTCGCAGTCACCTCAGCGCATGCGGCTTTCGTTCCGATAGGCCGCCTCCCTTGGCGTACTGAGCGTACCGAGCTGGGCGGGTACGCTCACTTCATATTGCATTGATCTCCTTCATGATCACCACCTTGAGATCACGTGCGGCCAGCAGCTTCTTCAGGGCGTTCTCCTGTTCGGCCGTTTCATCTCATCGCCAATAATCGGCCTGAAGCGCTCCTGCAAGTAGTATATCGGTTGTCTGCTTTGCTCAGGATCACGACGGTCTGCGTGCCTGTAACCCGTTTTATCGCATGATTTCCTTTCTTCCAGGAAAGCCCTCTTTGCTCGACATACTGTGTGGGTCTGCAGTGTGACAATTTGCTACAGCTCGGCAACGTTGCTTGCCGAAGGCCAGCTTCCAACGCCAACGAACTCACACGTCCGACCCATAGAAACCCTTCGCTTCGTTGCCAAGCGAACGCCCGTTAACAAAGTACAACAGCCGGTCCCACCGGCGCCGGTCATCATGTTAGGCGGCATACAAACCCCAGCGCGGCACCTAGAGAAGCATGGATTACGTTTTGCAAACCGAAGAAACGATGTCGAGCGAGCGCAAACGAAATTCGGGATCGTAGATGTCGCAGACCAGCATCAATTCATCCGCTGCAGTGGTCCGCAACAGTTCGGCCAGGCCGCTACGCACGGTCTCAGGACTGCCAATTACCGCGGTCCCCAGGAAATCGCCAATGGTGGCGCGTTCCTGCGGACTCAACTGCGCCATGAAGCCCTCAATCGGCGGTGGTAAGCGGCGCCGGTCTCCTCTCAGAAGAGCAAGGACACGTTGGTAGGTACTGCTAGCAAGGTATTCAGCCTCTTCATCGCTCGGCGCCGCAATCAGTGGCACGCCGATCATGACATAAGGGTCCCCCAGGGACGTCGAGGGGCGGAAACGACGGCGATATAAATCGATGGCCTGATGCAGCAGGCGAGGCGCGAAATGTGAGGCAAACGCATAAGGCAAGCCGCGCTCTGCGGCCAATTGCGCAGAGAAAAGGCTCGAACCCAATAGCCAAATCGGCACCTCGGTTCCGGCACCGGGCATGGCGGTGATCGCTTGACCTTTTTGCGGCGCGGCAAGCAATTGCTGAAGATCAGCGACATCGCGTGGAAAATCGTTTTCGGTCTCCACTCGTTCCCGGCGGAGGGCTCGCATGGTGACCGGGTCGGTGCCAGGTGCTCGGCCTAAGCCCAAATCGATGCGACCTGGATATAGCTCGGCCAGCGTACCAAAGGCTTCTGCGACCACCAGAGGCGCGTGATTGGGCAACATGATTCCGCCTGAGCCGACGCGAATACGCTGCGTCCCTCCCGCGATGTACCCGATAAGCACGGCGGTGGCTGAGCTCGCGATGCCCGGCATGTTGTGATGCTCGGCCAGCCAATAGCGGGTAAAACCAAGACGCTCAGTATGTTGTGCGGTCTTTAGGGCAATAGCGAGAGCGTCTGCCACGCTGTAATTCTCCCGTACGGACACGAGGTCCAGCATGGAGAGGCGAATATCGGACCGAGGTTTCATGTGTAGCAATGGAACCGCTAAGGAGGGTGATCGACCTAAGATCAGACGGCACTTTCTTCAAGTGGTTCGGTCGCGGATACGTTGCCAATGCTTCAATAGAATGATCTTCTCGCTATTTGACCGAGCCAATACCTTTGCTCCCAAGCAAAGGTGAAAAAGCTATCACTGATAGCAAAGACCGTAGAGTCGAGATGCTGCCGCGGTTCGGAGACGGATTGGATCGAAACGGGCAGCATGAAGCGGGCATGTTTTACCGGCCAGCGTCTGATGTCGACAAATGCCGAGCTGCGTACGTCGCCTGAACGGCGGGTTTCAGAGAAAAGAGGACCACTGATTGACCGCAAGCCGGAAAAGGCGATCGGTCGCTTTTGGCCGGGGGCTGTCCTTCAGGATGCTTTTCGGAAAGCTGACGTTAGGCCAACGATAAGGCGCCAACGGCCGCTTATCGACGATGTCTTTGAACTGTGGCTTCGGCCAGAAGCGGGCTGTCAGCTGACTACCCGGATAGCGAACGTTCCTCGTCGCAAGCCTTCAGCTCAAAAGTCGATAATCAAACATTTTCCGGCGCTCGCGCCAGGTCTCGGGCGTCATTCCGCTCCACCGTCGAAACGCCCTACAAAACGAACTGGCGGCGGTATAGCCCAACCGTTTAGCCACCTCGGCAATCGGGAGTTTGGCATCTTCCAGAAGCACGCGAGCTAGGTCAAAGCGCTGCTCATCGAGCAGTTCATGGAAGCTCGTCCCTTCGTCGGTCAGGCGACGATGAAGCGTGCGCTCGTGGACCCCGAAGGTATCCGCTAATGCGGGTGCCGTCGCCTCGCCGGCCAAGATTGCCTTGCGCAAGGCACCGCGAACGTCGCGTGTGAAATCGCCGCCTGTGGAACCGGCGAACACGCCCATCGATTTCTCAAGATAGGCCACTAAATCGCGGTCGTACCGAGAAAACGGAGTGTCCAGCCAACCGGGATCAAACACCACGGCGTTACGGTCCGCTGAGAAAACGACCGAGCAGCTAAAGGCCGCCTGGTACGGTGCAACGTTCGTCGGTCGCGGGCGCTTGAGCCGGACTTCCTTCGCTTCCCACTTCGGGCCGCATAACTCCTTTAGAACCGAGTACAAGCCCCCGATGACACCGTCGCCGATCTGGTCGGGGGTAGTGCGGTCCTTCGCATACATCTCGTACTCCAACTCGGCGGCTTGGGTGCTCTCGGTGAAATGGATCATCGAGCCATGCACCTGAAAGCGGCGGTATTCCACCAACGAACGGAGCGCCGCGCGCAGGTCGCGTGAATACCTCATAAGCAGGCCCAGCGCACCAAACCCGCGAAGTGGCATTTTCCGGCCAACGAGTAGCCCGAAATGTTCGCACCCTGTGGCGGCCATACAAAAGGCGACGACCTCGCTCCGTGTGGCGTGCGAGATCGGCGTATCCGGGTCATCGAAAATCGAGGCGTCGACACCACACCGGCTCAACAACTCCTTCGGATCTTCCCCCAAGTCCCGCAGAACATCCGGTAGTGCACACATCGTTCCGACTCGAAGCACCTCTATTCTCCCATCATCTTTATGACTGCTTTGCCGACCAACCGACGGCTATGACCTTGGTAATATCCGTACGCGCTTTTGGAATTGTCTGCAAATGTACATTCGGACGTTGATGCAGATCAATTCTTAAGGCAAAAACCATGTACACTAAGGAGGTTACGGGAAACTCCTGTACACAAAAATAGTACAACAAGGCTAACGCTGCTAACGTTTGGCGTCACGACCATAGTCCATGCAGCATCAGCGAAAGCGCATTTGGGGAACACCATGAAGATTTCAAAGAAACTGCTCATCATGGGCTGCTGTTCGGTGGCGGCTCTGCTTGCCCTGGGCGGACTCGGATTCTATTTGACGGAAACGCTGGGTGGTGCCCTCAGCTATACCACCAAGAACGTTCTCCCGAGCTTGGAAACGATCTATAGGCTAAAGACGAATCAACAACAAGTGGCAATGAACGTGTATCGCCACATTCTGGCTGATGAGCCGAAGGAGTTCGACGAAGCAGAGAAGGGTATTGCAGTCGCGCAGAAAGCGATGCGCGATGAGTTCGTCAGGTATGAGCCGCTCATTAGCTCCGCAAGAGATAAAGAACTCTACGAAGCGGAAAAGTCGACCGCTGAGGAGTACTTCCGCCTGCTTCCATCGCTTCTGGAGAAGTCTCGCGGGCTCGACAAAGAAGCCGCGCAGACTCAAGCAGCGGCGATGGCCGCGGTTCGTATGAAGCTCGCCAACGTCATTGACGAACATATCGGAGAGACCGAAACCCAGTCGAGAAGCATGGAAGCACACGCCGTTAAAGCCGCTAATCGTGGGCGGATGCTCACCTTAGCTATTACGTTGTTCGCGTCGATCGTCGTCGGCACCGTCAGTTTCGTTGTCGTGCGCGGCATCAACCGCTCGTTATCCGAAATTCAGTGCGCCATCGAGCGTATTGAAGGACAGTTGGATTTCACCGTGCAGGCGGAAGTGATCGGCAAGGATGAGATTTCCGATGTTTCTTCGGCCCTGAACCGGCTATTGGCCAAGCTCCGTTCTAGCCTCAGTTCTGTGACGATGAGTTCCGCCAAGCTCTCGGAGGCGGCGGCCCAATTAGCCCTGGCGTCGGACCAGGTGGCGTCGGCGTCGGCACATCAAAGCGATGCCGCGTCCGGCATGGCCGCCAGCGTGGAAGAAATGACCGTCAGTATTACTCACGTCAGCGACCGGTCGAACGAAGCGCAAACCTTATCTGCAGACTCTGGGAAACTGGCCGAGGAAGGGAAGCACGTTATCTCGCAGACGGTTGAAGACATCAATCAAATCGCGGCTTCCGTATCCGAAGCCGCCGAGTGCATTCGTCAATTGGAGGCCCGGAGTGAGCAGATTTCTTCGGTCGTGTCCGTCATCAAAGAAGTGGCTGACCAGACGAACTTGCTCGCTTTGAATGCCGCGATCGAGGCCGCACGCGCCGGAGAACAGGGACGCGGGTTTGCCGTCGTTGCCGACGAGGTGCGTAAATTGGCGGAGCGTACCGCTGGGTCAACGACGGAAATCGCCGAGATGATCAACGCCGTGAAGTCCGTTTCGAAAACGGCCGTTGACAGCATGACGCATGCGGAGGGACTGGTGAAAAGCGGGGTCGAACGGGCCGGCAACGCCAGCGATGCCATTCAGAAAATCGAGGCGGGAAGCAAACAAGCGGTGATGATGGTCGAGGAAATTGCGTCGGCGATTCGCGAGCAAAGCCAGGCGAGCAACACCATCGCGTCCAGTGTGGAGGGGATCGCGCAGATGGCGGAAGAAAGCAGTGCCGCCGCGAAGAACAGTTCCGAAGCGGCCCATAACGTGGATGAACTCGCCAAGGAAGTGCGTCAAGTGGTCGGGGCCTATCGGGTGTAGGGAGCGGCGCGGCTGACCATTTTTGCGGGGTCGCCCCTACGGCCCGACATGAGAAGCAGGAATCCGCCTTGGTGGGGAGTGGTCGTATGCCGGGTTTTTCGTTGATAAATATCAGGTTTTCCCCGATTTTTTCCCTCCTCAGGAGTGCGTACAGTTTCCCCAATGTGGCCACTTGGGTCCGAAGCGGCCAGCCGGGGAGCCTAGTGCTTCTCGGCTCGCCATCATGCTCGATGGTGCGCGTCGAACCCTGCCGCTAAAGCGGATTCGAATTCAGCGATGACGTGGTCGCTGACTGTCCTGAAGACGGAGCGATTGAAGAGCAAAAGCGAACCAAAGGACTGCGCTCCAACGATTGGGACAGCCGATTTCTCAATCATTGCCGGTGAAGGCCGGGTGTATGAATGAAAATAGCAAAAAAACCCGGTGGATAAGATGCTCCTCGTGCCGCGCGTCACCAGTTTGAATCCTTCCATCGATGGGTTGGCAGCGCGATTCGGGAGAGCGTTTGAAAGCCCTCGCGAACAGCGCCTCCAACAGCTCATTCACGACCGAACTCGCCTATTGGCTGCCGTATTCGAGCACAGCCAAGAGGGCATTACGGTCAGCGACCGTAACAACAACATCCTCACGGTAAATGAGGCATTCACGCGGATCACCGGATACACCGAGGAGGAAGTGGTCGGCAAGAATCCTCGAGTCCTAGCCTCTGGGCGGCACGACAAAGCGTTCTACGACGCGATGTGGGAATCAATCAACACGCGCGGGTACTGGAAGGGAGAACTGTGGAATCGATGCAAAAACGGAGATGTACGGCCCAAATCATTCAGCATCAGTGTGGTCAGGAACGATGACGGGGAAATCGTCAATCATCTTGCGATCTTCTCCGATATCACTGACCGAAAACTCGCCGAAGAACGCATTGAATTCCTCTCACACCACGATGCGCTCACCAGACTACCCAACCGTATCCTGACACGCGACAGGTTCGAGCAAGCCGTCGCCAAGACTCAGCGCGAGCAGACGGGAATCGGCGTGCTCTTCGTCGATCTGGACAACTTCAAGTACGTCAACGATAGCTTCGGACATCAAGCGGGAAATCGGTTACTTGTCACGTCCGTTGGACGGCTTAAGCAGTTCATCCGGGAAACTGACACGATTTCTCGCCAAGGTGGCGATGAGTTCGTCATTATCCTTCCCGATATCAAAGAATCCGCAGCCGTTGAGCGTGTAGCGAGCCAGATTCTGGTTAATCTCGCCTGGCCGTTCGAGATCGAAGGCTACTCCATCGGCATATCGGCGAGTGTGGGCATTTCTTTCTATCCAGCACACGGCAGAGACTTCGATGCGTTGCTGCAGAACGCCGAAGCCGCCATGTACGCGGCAAAAGCGGCCGGGAAGAACGGCTATCGCGTCTTCAGCGAAGAAATGAATGCCGATGCGCTGGACAAGCTCAAACTGAAGGCGATGCTGCGTCTGGCCATCGACAAGAGAGAGTTCTATCTCGTCTATCAGCCGCAATTCGACCTTTCAACACAACGCCTCATCGGCGTAGAAGCGCTTATACGCTGGCATCACCCTGAAGAGGGGGTGATTCCGCCCGGGCGATTTATTCCGGTCGCCGAAGAGTCCGGGATGATTGGCGAAATTGGTGAATGGGTGATCAATGAAGCCTGCCGGCAGGGCAGGGAATGGTTCGATGCCGGCATTGGCCCTTTCGTCGTCGCCGTCAACGTTTCGACGCAACAGTTCGTAAACGGGGCCATTTTGAGAACCGTTAAGCGAGTCCTCGAGCGAACAGGCTTCCCCCCGCAATTTCTCGAACTGGAATTTACCGAATCCGGCCTACTGAGCGACATCCGAAATTCGCTGACTACCATTGAGGCTGTTCGCGCACTCGGCGTAAAGACGTCCATTGATGACTTCGGTACGGGATATTCCAGTTTGAGTTATCTGCAGCAGTTTAAGGTCGAGAGGCTGAAAATCGACCAGTCGTTCATTCGAGCAATCGGTGCGAATGCCGAAGGGATGGAAATCGTTCGCGCCATCATCCAGTTGGGCAAGACGCTGCGCCTCAGCGTTATTGCCGAGGGCGTGGAGACCGAACTCCATCTGCAAACGCTGAAAAAACTCGGATGCGATGAGGCCCAAGGGTATCTCTTCAGTCGGCCGCTCACCGTGCCGGACCTGATGAAGTTCATCAACGAGGGGAAGGGGGCGTCCCTATTATGAATCGAAAGATTGGTTCTTCTCTGTTAGGCAAACAGTTGCGTGGAATACCAGCCTCTGGCCAGTCCGAGCTCAATAAAGAGCGGGAGCATCTCTCCTCATCCTTCACCCATTCGATTTGCGCACTTTTCCGGTGAGGATAGGCGTAGCCGAGCGATAGAAAACCGCCGGCTGCTCAAGTACTACGCCCCATGACGCTTCTCCCCGCGAGTTTTCAGCATCGAATTACGCTCCTTTTCGCGGGCATCGCCCTGCTCGTCGGCGTGCCGGTCTCGATGTATGTCAGCCATACCTATTCGAACCAACTGATCGAAGACCGCGGCCGCGCGTTGCAGGAACTCGCCTTCGCCGTGGCGACCGTCTTATCCGAGAACCTCCATGAGCGGCAACGCGAGATCGAATACTTAGTCGAAACAGCGCGCTTCCATGAAGAGATACTGGAGAGCGAGAACTTCGTCCCGATCCTCGAAGGGTTGCAGAAATCGCACCGCTACTACTCCTGGATCGGATTTGCTGAGGCGGCCGGTACGGTACGTGCTGCAACGGGTCACCTCTTAGTGGGGGAAAACGTCACGGGAGAGCCCTGGTTCGCGAACGGCATGAAAGGTTCTTTTGTCGGGGACCTCCATGAAAGCCCGAGGCTGGCCGAGCTGCTTCCTCCCGATGCCGGGATGGGCTCCGTACGCTTCATTGACTTTGCGGCGCCAGTTTTCGATACGCGCGGGATCGTGCGCGGGGTGATCGGAGCGCACGTTCATTGGGTGTGGGCGGATGAAGCCATTCGGGCGATCATTCCTCTCAGCGCCAATGAACAGCGGATGGACGTGCTAATTGCGAACAAAGTCGGTCAAGTTCTCTATCCGATGGCCCTCGACAACCTCAGCGTCCCGGCGACGGCCGCGTTCAAGTCAACGTTCTCCATCGAGTCCTGGAGTTCGGATACCGAGTACGTGACCGCCAGTGCCTTCATCCGGGAAGTAACTCCCGACGACCCATTGAGTTGGCGGATTATCATCCGACAACCGAAAGAGGTTGCGCTCAAAGACGTCAAGGCGCTACAGCGAGTTCTTTTTGTATCGGTGTTTGTGGCCACCGTGTTGTTCCTTTGCTTGGTGTGGTGGTGCGCGTCGATGATGAGTCGCCCGGTGCGGCAATTAGCCAAATTCGCACGAAGGGTCGAGCAGGGCGAAGAAACCACGCGGCTCGAGGTTCCAACCTCCACCGCCGAATTGCGGCAACTGGTCGACGCGGTGCGGGGAATGGCGTCCACCTTGATCCACCGAAAACTGGCACTTGAGGATAGCAACACCCGTCTCGAACAACGTGTGCAGGAGAGGACGGCCGAGCTCGAACGGCTTAATGGCGAATTGGTGTATCTCGCGCGTCGGGACGCGCTGACCACGTTGGCAAATCGAATGGCGGCGAACGAGCGCTTACGAGATGAATTTCTCCGCATGAAGCGAACCGGCGTCGCCTATTCGGTCCTGCTTCTCGACATCGATTTCTTCAAGCGGATTAATGACACGTTGGGCCACGCCACGGGCGACCAGGTTTTACGGCACGTCGCGAAAATCCTCAAATCCTCGCTTCGTCAGACCGACTTTGTTGCGCGTTTCGGCGGCGAGGAGTTTATTGTTTTGCTGCCGGCCACCGATACTTCCGATGCAAGAATAGTGGCAGAGAATATCCGGCATGCCGTCGAGGTTTCGCCCCCTGACGAAGTGGAGCGGGTCACCGTCAGTGTCGGCGTGGCGACCGCGAATCCTCAGCAGGCGGCGGAAGATGAGGCAGTGCACGAAGCTGACGAGAAGCTATATGAGGCCAAGCACGCAGGCAGGAACTGTGTGGCATCCTAGAGAATACGTAGGCTTGGCCTGGCGGGTTCTCCCATGCTTACGCCGCTGCAATCAGTCGCCCGGTGATTCGGTGGATTTCTGGTATAGGGAACCGTTCGCGTCGGCTTGCAAGATGGCTTGCTCTCGCATCAAAGCCTGCACTAAAGGTCGCTGCGCGTCGCTCTGACCCCACGCCTCGAAGTAGACAAGGTCCTGAATGGGCATCCGCGGCAGCCAACCCGCAGTCTCAAGTTCGGGTTTGGCGTAGAAATGGCTGACGTAACCGACGCACAGATAGGCAATTGGCACGATTTCCTTCGGAATACCCAAAGCCGTCTGCAAATCAACCTGATTGAAGATGCTGACCCACCCGACACCTAGCCCTTCGGCGCGCGCCGCCAGCCAGAGGTTCTGAACCGCGCAGACACTGCTGTAGAGGTCCATCGTTTTCATGTGTGTGCGGCCGACGACGACTGGGCCTGTTCGCTCGCGATCACAGGTAATGCAAATCCCAACGGGCGCCTCGAGAATCCCCTCCAACTTGAGCTTCCGGTAGGTGGCCCGCTTGTCTCCTGCGAACATATCGGCGGCTTCGGCGTGCGCTTTCTCAAACGCCGCGTGCACTCGCCGCTTCGTCGGTTCGGACTGCACAATCAGGAAGTTCCACGGCTGCATGAACCCGACCGACGGCGCATAGTGGTGACCCAAAAATGCAGCTTGCTCACAAGATTACCGTGATCTAAGAATATGTTGATGTGTATTGATGAAAAATCAATGAGGTGCACCATTCCGGTGCGCATTGTAAGCAGGTGCTGAAATGCTTCGTGAGATCAGGCTCCCCTTGTGAAAAGCGTCAAAACAATCTCCGCAATTGGTCTGTCTATAAAGAGGCCTCTTCTATGAAAAACCTTACCATCGCCAAGCGGCTCATCCTTCTAATCGTCGTCTCGGTAGTGGCTTTGATTCTCGTCGGTGTCGATGGACTCTCCGCGGCGATCGATGCACAAAAAGGGGTCAGTCAGGT
>NZ_JANZKY010000016.1 GCF_025770765.1 Propionivibrio soli
CAAACCAAACTGCTCGGGCATCTGCGAAGCCTGCAAAAACAGCCTGAACGGATTCGGTCGTACTTCAAACACGAAAAAATTCGCTATGCCGCCTGAGCTGTTTGGTAATTTGTTGCCGGGTTAATAGCAATCATCACCCAGCCCTGTTACACTTCCCTCGGCACGCATGCGTAACTGTGGATAACAGATCAAATAAAGCATAAGCAACATTTCGATTTCATCGGGGGAAGTCGAATGAATAAGGCGCTAAAGCTGCACAAGGGGCACATTCGTGTGGGGAAGCCGTTGCCTTGGGACGTTTACGACAGCGCGGATCAGTTGCTTCTCAGTCGGGGTTTCGTGATCGACAAAGAGAGTCAACTCGAAGCCTTGCTCGATCGCGGCATGTACGTCGACGCGGCCGATCTGGAAGCGGCAGTGGAAAAGCCCCACCCTGTCGCCAACGACCCATTCTGGATATGGGACGATCTGACCGCGAAGCTCGGCTACCACCTCGCCCACCCATATAGCGATAACGGTTTTGCGCGCCGGACCGGAGAACTCGCGCACGCGGTTCAGGCGCTGGTACAGAAGAGCTCGGATGCCACCATTGCGATCATCATGACGACGATGGACCACCGGCGTTATCCGATCGTACATGGGTTGCAGGTTGCTGCACTCTGCGAACTCGTCGCCGCGCGCCTTGGCTGGGAGAAGGAACGCCGGCGTGACCTGGTTTGTGCTGCACTGACCATGAACATCGGCATGCTCGAACTGCAACAGCAACTCACGAATCATCGCGGACCACTGACGCCGGAACAGCATCATGAGGTTCGTGAGCACCCCTTGCGCGGCACTCAAATTCTTCGCGATGCAGGTGTCGAATCGGGAAGCTGGCTGACGACTGTCGAAAACCACCACGAGACGGCCAAAGGTACGGGATACCCGCGCGGAATCAGGGAACTCAATGAAGAAGCGTTGCTGCTGAGAACGCTCGACGTTTATTGCGCGAAGATCAGCCCACGCATGCACCGCAAGCCGATGACCGGTACGCAGGCTGAGCGCATGATCTTCACGGATGCAGAGATGGCCTGCGACAATCCGTTCATTCCCACGCTCATCAAGGAGATCGGCGTTTATCCCCCTGGTACTTTCGTCAGGCTACTCAACGGCGAGATCGCGATCGTCCATAAACGATCAGGCAGCATAAAGACCCCTCAGGTGTTGAGCCTGATCAACGCCAAAGGGGAGCCGCTTATCGAACCGATTCGCCGCGACACCTCGCGCGACGGATATACCGTGAGCAATGACGTGCCGCGCGAAGTCATCCTGATCAGCATCAACCCGGCGAGATTCTGGCAGGAACGTTCCGGTATCGCGGAAATGCGTCACTGGGGGTGACTTCAACGACCTTATGGTCGATTGGCCCCGCTGTGTCACTCGGCTCACCACGTTGATCGCCGCGTAAGCAGTGACTACGGAGACGAGGTGCGCCACAGGGTGCGTTTGTTCATACCCTCTTTGAACGTTAGCTATTAGCTAGTCAAACGCGCTTGGCTGATTCTTCGACTCGCGACGAAAGATGAACCGATTCGGCGCTTTTCGGTCATTACGATGGACGCAATCGAACAAAAGGACTTCATCGAAATGAAACCGGCCAGGGAAGAACCACAGCATTCGGACGCCCTTGTGCTTTTTGGCGTTACCGGCGACCTCGTCTACAAAAAGCTGTTCCCCGCCATCTATGCGATGGCCAAGCGCGGCGCGCTCAACGTCCCCGTCGTCGGCGTCGCCTCGTCAAAATGGTCGCTGCAGCAGTTGCACGAACGGGCGGCCAACAGCATCCGGGACGCCGGAGGCATCGACAACCCGCAAGCCCTTGACCATCTGCTTTCAAGGCTTAAGTACGTCAGCGGCAACTACAACGACCCCAAGACATTTGCGGCGCTTCGCGAAGCGCTCGGCGACGCTCGGCGCCCCGCGCATTATCTCGCCATCCCACCCGCCATGTTCGAGACGATGATCCAAGGCCTTGGCACCTCGGGTCTTGCCGACAATGCACGCGTCATCGTTGAAAAGCCGTTCGGTCGTGACCTGTGTTCGGCCCGAGAACTCAATCGGATCGCGCATATGGTTTTCCCTGAGGATGCCATCTTTCGCATCGATCACTTCCTCGGCAAGGAGGCGATCATGAACATCCTCTATTTCCGGTTCGCCAATTCTTTCCTCGAGCCGATCTGGAATCGGGATCATGTGAGCAGCGTCCAGGTCACTCTCTCGGAGAACTTCGGTGTCGGAAGCCGTGGAGCCTTCTACGAGACGGCCGGGTGCCTGCGCGACGTTATTCAGAACCATCTTTTTCAGATCGTCGCTTTGCTCGCCATGGAGCCGCCGCCTTATCGGGGCTTCGGCGCGGTACACAAACAGACTGCCGATGTTTTTCGGGCCATGCGCCCGCTCTCACCTTCCGATCTCGTGCGCGGCCAATACACCGGCTATCGCGGGGAGCCGGGGATCAAGGCGGACTCAGACGTGGAAACATTCTGTGCGTTGCGCCTCTTTATCGACTCCTGGCGTTGGCAAGGCGTTCCCTGGTATCTGCGTTCCGGCAAATGCCTGCCGGAAACGGCCTGTGAAGTCACGGTGCAGATGAAGCCGCCGCCCCAGCGCCTGTTTGCCGATTCGGCGCCCGAGGATGGCACCGCTAATTACCTGCGCTTCCGGCTATCGCCGAATTCCGCGATAGCGTTGGCCGCTCGTGTAAAGCGTTTCGGCAAGGATTTCATCGGCGATCAGCGTGAGCTGCTGCTTGTCGATGAGCGGCCGGCGGAAGAAACACCTTACGAGCGGCTGATTGGAGATGCAATGGCAGGTAACGGTGCCCTATTCATCCGGCAGGATGCTGTTGAAGCCGCGTGGGAAGTCGTCGACCCGGTGCTGGAAAACCACGCGCCGATCTATCCGTATGCGCCCGGCACCTGGGGTCCCTGTCAAGCCGACTCGCTGATCGCTGTCGACGGTCGTTGGCACAACCCCGTGGTACACCTGGAGACAGGAAAGCCGGGCACAACGACCCGGCCGCTTTGAAAACGAGGCGGAATGGAACGATGCTCTCGCTCCTTCCCGCCCTTGCCGCTATTTTCCTGCTGCCGCGGCCCGCGCGATTTCCTGCGCCTGAATCGCCGTCAACGCGATCGTGAACACGATGTCGTCGACTAGAGCGCCGCGGGAAAGATCGTTGACCGGCTTACGTAGCCCCTGCAGCATCGGCCCGACGGAGAGCACGTTGGCGCTGCGCTGAACGGCCTTGTAAGTGGTGTTGCCGGTATTCAGATCGGGGAAGATGAAAACCGTGGCCTGCCCGGCCACCGGACTGTTCGGCGCCTTCTGCCGGCCAACGTCCGCCACCGAGGCCGCGTCGTACTGCATCGGCCCGTCGAGGACCAGATCCGGGAAGTCCCGGCGCGCGATCTCTGTTGCTTCACGCACTTTCTCGACGTCCTGCCCGGCACCGGAACTGCCCGTGCTATAGCTGATCATCGCCACCTTCGGGGTAATGCCAAACGCCGCCGCGCTATCCGATGTCTGCTTGGCGATCTGCGCCAGTTCTTCAGCGGTCGGGTTCGGATTGATCGCGCAGTCGGCATAGGCCAGCACCTGGTCCGGCATCAGCATGAAGAACACCGACGAGACGATGGACGAGCCCGGCGCCGTTTTGATCAATTGCAGGGCCGGGCGCACCGTATTTGCCGTCGTATGTACGGCCCCCGAAACGAGGCCGTCCACTTCGCCAATCGCCAACATCATGGTCCCGAGGACAACCGTATCCTCGAGCTGAGCGGCCGCCATCTGGGGCGTCAGCCCTTTTGACTTGCGCAGTTCGACCATCGGCGCGATGTACCGCTCGCGGACACTGTCCGGATCGAGTATTTCGAGATTCTTCGACGGCAGCGTAATTCCCTGCGAGGCCGCCACGGTTTCGATCGTTTCGCGCTTCCCAAGCAAAACGCAGTGTGCGATGCCTTTCTCCGCGCAGATCGTCGCGGCGCGAACCGTACGCGGCTCGTCGCCTTCCGGCAGCACGATGCGCTTCTGTTCGGCACGGGCCTTTTGGATAAGCTGATAGCGGAAAGCCGGCGGCGAAAGCTTGATGCTTTCCGGAATCCGGAAAGAAGCCGTCATGGTCTGCGTATCCAGGTGTTCGGCCACCGTATCCAGCGCGGCGTTCATACGTCCCAGATCATCGCGTGGCACAGCATCCGGGATGTGGCTCACCAGCCGCGCCGTGGCATAGCTGTCGCCGCCCGTGCGCAGAATCGGCAAGCCGGTGTTGAGCGCCGGGCCGGCGAGATCCATCACCTGCGGCGAGATGGAGCTGTTATGCGTCAGGAGCAATCCGGCCAACGGAATCCCGCGGCTCGCTGCCAAGGCGACGGTCATCATGATGTCGTCGCGGTCGCCGGTCGCTATCACCAGCGTCCCGGGGCGCAGGCGCGGAATGAAGTTAGCGGCCGAACGCGCGGTGATGATCGTATCCGTCACCCGACGTGTGGCTATCTCGCCTTCGACGATGGTTTCCGCATTAATGTGGCGCGCGACATCAAGGGTACGCGGCGCGCGCAGAAGCGCATTCTCATGCACGACGCCCCAGATGGCAGTATTGCCGAGTTGGCGCTTCGCCGCCTCGACGTCGAAGTCCTCCGGGGCCTTGTTGAAGATCGCGCCGGCGACCTTGCACCCGCTGTTCGCCGCTTGCCGGGCGCCGAGGCGAAGGTCGGCAATGGCCGTGGGAACGGAGGCATCGGCGACGACTATAACCTCGGCATTCAGGCTGCGCGCGATGTCGAGGTTGAGTTGCGACGTAAAGGAGTGTGACGAATCGGAATGCAGCCCCTCAACCACAAGCACGGTGGCGTCGGCGCCCGCCTTCATGCATAGCGCCATCACCTGTTCCAGGAGTTCGCTCCCCTGGTTGGCCGCAATCCGCTCCGATGCCTCCTCGAGCGAAATGGCGTCCGGAACCGGAACCTGGAAGATTTCCCGGGCAAAGAACGTGGAACTGTCGTCCGTCTCCTGAGCGACCGGCTTTGCGAAGCCGACGGCGACCCCGAGACGCTGCAATGCACGCACGATCCCCAGGGACACCGAAGTCAGCCCGACTCCCTGGCGGGCTGGCGTCACCAGGAATGTTTGCGTAAACCGCTGATTCATCTGCTACTCCTTCACGTGAACGGAACCCCGGTGGGCCGGGGATTAGTATTTGTAGTCGTCGTGGGGACTCCATCGGATTGGGCGAAAGCTTGCTCGGGCACCGTCGTCGTCAACCGCATTCGAGGCGGTTCCGGGCCATCCATGCGCCCTGCATGGACAAGGCGCGATTATACTCCGCCCCTCCTACGCAGCCGCATCGCGCGGACAATCTGCGGGGTAGAACGATGGGCCGGCGGCCATCAAACGCCCCCTGCCACCTTCCCATGAACGGTCCGCCGTGTCGCCGTACGAGCCTTGAAGACAGGACGTAGAAACGCAAGAAAGAAGGCGGGCCTTAACGAAAAGACCCGCTGAGCAGCGAGATCGCCCTACAAGGTGAAGCGCTCGCCGGCTTGAGGAAGCCGCACGTTGCCCCACCCGAGCTGAGCGTGGATCGCTTCAGCGAACGCCGCCGACGCCAGACCTTCACCATGCACGACAAACGTGTTGCGCGGCGCCTTATGGAAGCCGCGCAGCCAATCGAGCAACGTGGGTTGATCCGCATGCGCCGACAATCCGCCGACCGTGTAAATCCGCGCACGCACGGAAACCGGCTCTCCAAAGATGCGCACCATTCGCGCGCCGTCCACCAACCGGCGCCCGAGCGTCCCTGCGGCCTGGAAACCGGCGATCAGGATGCTGCATTCGCTACGCGGCAAGTTCTCCCGCAAGTGATACTTGATGCGGCCGGCTTCACACATCCCGCTGGCCGAAATGATCACCGCTCCTGACCGGACATTGTTAAGGGCTCGCGAGTGCTCCACGTCGGAGACGAAGTCGATCTTCACCTTGCCCGGGTTGGCCTCAAGCCAGCGCAGCAGATCCCCGGTCTCTGCGTCGAGCAATTCCGGATGCGACAACGTGATGCGAGTTGCCGTGTTCGCCATTGGCGAATCGACGTAAATGTGTAGAGGACGAAGCCGCTCGCGCCTGACCAGATCGGCTAACACGTAGATGATCTCTTGCGTGCGTCCAACGGCGAACGACGGGATGACAAGGTTTCCGTGCGTCGCCTGCGTTCGGTTGAAGGCGGCGACGATTTCGTCCTCCGTTTCGTGCATCGAACGGTGCTGGCGATTGCCGTATGTGGACTCGATGACGAGAACGTCGGCGTCGGCGATCACCTTTTCGGGGTCCTTGAGCACGGGACGACCGTACATGCCAAGATCGCCCGAAAAAACCAGCTTGCGCGGTTTGCCTTCGTCACTCACCGTGATCTCGATCCACGCCGACCCGAGAATGTGTCCGGCCTCATGAAAACAAACCTTGACCTTTTCCGCCGGTTGAATCGTCTCTCCGCAGCGGACCGCCTTGAGTAGCTTCAAGGCCGCCATGGCCTCTACCACCGTATAAAGCGGCGCATTGACGGCGCGCTCGTCCTTTCCCCGGCGATGCTTATTACGCAATTGCCACTCGGTTTCCTTTTCCTGGATGTGCGCGCTGTCCGGAAGCAACACGGCAAGCAGGTCAACCGTCGCCGGCGTGGCGTAGATCGGTCCCCGGTAGCCGAGCACGGCCAAACGGGGAATCAGGCCGGTATGGTCGATGTGCGCGTGGGTCAGCAACACGAAATCGAGCTGGCGCACATCGAAACCGAAATTTAGCGCGCGCAGGTTCTTCACTCGCGCCTCAGGCCCACCTTGGAACATCCCGCAATCGACCAGGAAGCGTACTCCGCCCGTCTCCACAAGCGTGCACGATCCCGTCACCTCACCCGCTGCCCCCATGAATCCCAGCCGCATTCTTCTCTCTCCCCGGTTTTAGTCGCGGCGTAGCATGAACCGCTTCGCCGTCGAAAGCAAACGTCGCTGAGCAGGCTCACCGCCTGCTCTCGACATACAAAGGTTTGTAACATCTTCTGCTCTTGCGATCCCTCATTCAACGCTTTACCCAAACGGTCGCCTTTTCTTACATGAGGCGTACCGCAGTGTTCGAAGTCACCCTTATTTCGTGAAAACGTTCACGGGAATTGCCCCGTGGCACGTTTTGCGCTTGTTATCCAGCGTCGCATCTTGAGGACGAAACCATGCCTGCCACTATCAGGATTTTCAGTGTCGGCGAAAAGAGTTTCAGCCACGTCATGAACCGGTTCGATGGCTCGGTCGAACTCCATGACGAAAACGACGCCGTTCTACTGGTTTACGACGCCGGCGCCAAGGTTGCCAACGACGCGGGTCGGATGGGCTCGTTTCACGTCGAGTTCCTCGACGATGGGCCGCGTTGGGTTTTCTACGAAACGGGGGTCGAGACACCGACCATCTTCGGCCCCGATCTCATGACGGCTGAGGTGGAGTTGTCGAAACGCTACCTCGCACGCGCGTAATCCCCGGTAGATTTTGCCGGATCGGCGGCAACCGCCGCCACTCGCACAAATTTCGGTCTCCGTAGCAAAGAGCTATGGACGCGGGCGGTCACCCCACTGATTCCTAAGCATTGACCGACCCACCGACTGGATGCGCCGTTCGAGGCAATCGGCGCATTGCCCCGCGTCGTCATCGAGGCACGGCTTTCCATCGTAGAGCGTATAGGCGCGGCGCACATGCGGTGGCGTAACCTGCGGCATGATGACGTTGGCGCCAAAGCGCAACCCTTGTTCCCGTCCGTCAGGAGCGAGAGTTTGCAGAGCGGTGGTAGCGGCGATGTTGATATCCGGCATCGCCAGCCGGGCCGCGGCAATCATCTTGAGCGCCAACGACAATCGGGCTGCAGTGTCGGGAATGGTCGCCGCCCCGCGAAGGGGCGCTTGCGCATGCGGGATGTAAGGCCCCATGCCGATCATGTCGATGCCGAAGTCACGAAAGAACATCACATCGTCGGCGAGATCATCGATCGACTGGCCCGGCACGCCGATCATGACGCCGGTGCCGACCCTGTACCCGATCGATTTCAGCGTATGGAGACAAGCGAGGCGGGCAGCGTGGCTCTGCGATACGGGATGCAGCGTACGAAACAACGTCGGCGATGAAGTCTCGATGCGCAACAGGTAGCGATGAGCACCAGCCGCGAACCATTGCTCGTACGTGGCTGCGTCCTGCTCACCCACGCACAGCGTTATCCCGACGCCCTCGGGGAGTACAGGGGAACGGGTAGCGGCCTTGATGGCGCGTACGGCATCGGTGACGAAACGGGCGAACTTCGGGTCACGCCGCTCGCCCGACTGCAGGACAACCGATCCATAGCCTTTCGCCGCGCTCCACTCGGCTGTCTCGACAATCTCATCGAGATCCAGCGTGTAGCGCTCAATCGCCCGATTGCCTCGCCGTATGCCGCAGTAATAGCAGTTGGCGGTGCAGCGATTCGAAAACTCGATCAACCCGCGCAATCGAACGGTGTCACCACAATGCTCGAGCAGAACACGCTCCGCGGTACGCCGAACGGTTTCCACTTCGTCCGGTTCCCTTACGCCAAGAATGCGTCGGACAGTCTGCCTGTCCAGGGGCGACTGCGTCAGCCGCTCCGCGAACTCGCACGCTACAGGGCGCTCGTCAGGCCCACTCGATGACATGCCGGTCGCGAGCCCGTCTGCGGTAGCAACCCTTGACCGGATTTTCCACTCGATGCGTACCGCTTGCGTCACGTCAATCTCCTGCCATGCCACGTCGATAGGCGTCCAGCGCGGCCGGGAAACATTCGAGCGCACGTTCGATGACGCCTTGCGATACCGAGATCGCCATGCCGTAATTGGTCATCGGCACCTTCTGGCGCGCCGCCCGATACTGGCGCACGAGCATCTGCTTGCGCGTCACCGAGCAGCCGCCGCACTGGACGATCAATTGGTACGGACTCAGGTCCTCCGGAAAATCATTGCCCGCGCGCACGTCGATCTCAAGGCTGCCACCGGCATATTGCCGCAGCCAGCGCGGAATCTTGACCCGGCCGATATCGTCTGCCAAGGGGTGGTGTGCGCAAGCTTCGGCAATCAGCACGCGGTGGCTGGGCCGCAACCGAGATATCGCGCCGGCGCCGGCCGCAAATCCAAGGAAATCCCCCTTGAAGCGCGCCATCAGGATCGAGAACGTCGTCATCCGAATCGCCGACGGCGTATCGGCGGCGACCTTGAGGACGACTTGCGAGTCACAGACAACGAGTTTCGGCGCCTCCGGCATACGCGCCAAGGTCGTCGCGAGCTCACGCTCCTTGACTACTAGTCCCGCAGCGTCACTATCGAGAATGTCGCGCAGCGTCTGCACCTGGGGCAGGATCAGCCGGCCTTTCGGCGCCCCGAGGTCGATCGGCACGACGAGCACGACAAGATCGCCCGGACCGATCAGGTCGCCGACCAGCCGCGGCTCGTCAACGCAGGTTTCCGGCGCCTGCCGGAACAGGGCTTCCTTGACCCGGTCGATGCCCGTGCCTTGGGTCGCGGAAACCACGACGGTCTCTATATCGCGGCTCTGCAATGTAGCTAGCTGCTCCGCTGACGGCGCACCGAGATCGGCTTTGTTGAAAGCGACGACGAGCGGGGTTTCCGCCTCGCACAGAGCGTCGATCAACTCATGCTCGAAGGAACCGAGGCCTTCCGACCCTACAATGACGACGCCGATGTCGGCGCGTTCCAGCACATCCCGTGTCCGCTGTACGCGCAGAGTGCCGAGGGCACCGACGTCGTCGAAACCGGCCGTATCAATAAAGACTACCGGTCCGATCGGCGACAATTCGAAGGTCTTCTCCACCGGGTCGGTCGTCGTTCCCGGCTCCGGCGACACGATCGAAACAGGTTGCCCGATCAGCGCGTTCATCAACGTCGATTTCCCGCTGTTACGGCGCCCGAAAAGGCCGATATGCAGACGCAAGCCTTTGGGTGTGTCCTGCATCGGTGTCACTCCTTCACATAGCCGAGCGCGGTCATCGCGTCGGCGGAAAGCAGTCGATCCAGCACTGCGGGCGCTAGCAATCCCCGAGCGATAACAACGGCACGGACCGTACTGCCGCTGCGTTGTGCCTCTCCCGCAACATCGGCGGCGAGTTCATAACCGAGCACGGGAACGAGCGCTGTGACCTGCGCATGCGAGTGTTCCAGAAGATCGGCACAGCGTGCCTCATTGGCCGAGAGCCCCTCGATGCAACGCTCGCGGAATACCGTGTCGGTCCGAGTCAAAAGTTCGAGATTGCCGAGCAGCGCATGGGCGATCAACGGCAAAAAGGCGTTGAGTTCAAGCTGACCCGATTGAGCCGCCAGCGTCACCGCCAAGTCCTGGCTCATGACCTGCAACGCGGACTGCCCGACGGCTTCGCAAATGACCGGATTCACCTTTCCCGGCATCACGCTTGAGCCGACCTGCATGGATGGAAGTACGACTTCGGCCAGCCCGGCATGGGGCCCCGAAGCAAGCAAGCGCAAGTCCGACGAAATCTTGAACAGATTCACCGCGTGCGCCTTCAGAATGCCCGAGACCTCGACGAAAACGTCGGCATTTTGCGTCGCATCGACCAGGTTCTCTGCACGCGCCAGTCCCAGCTTCGTCACTTCGCGCAATTTTTCGATGACGCGAAAGATGTAGTCGCGCGGCGCCGTCAGCCCGGTCCCGATCGCCGTGCCACCGAGGTTGATGACACGTAGCCGTTCCTCGCACTTGAAGACCCGCCAGCGGTCACGGCCCATGGCTTCGGACCACGCTGACACTTCGCTACCGAGCGTCATTGGACAGGCATCCTGCAATTGCGTGCGGCCAACCTTCACGATTTTGGCAAAGTCCTGTTCCTTAACTTGAAACGCGCTCTGGAGAGCAGCGATCGCCTTTTCCAGGCGGCGCAGGGCTTCGATCGCCGCGATCCGGAGCGCCGTTGGAAAGACGTCGTTGGTCGACTGATGCAAATTCACGTGATGTAGCGGATGCACACGGCGGTACTCGCCACGCCGGCCGCCGAGAATCTCCTCAGCGCGGTTGGCGAGTACCTCGTTGACGTTCATGTTGAGTGACGTACCGGCCCCGCCCTGCAAGGCATCGACGACCACCGCCTCGCGCAACCCGCCTTCGGCCATCTCAAGACTCGCGTCCGCAATCGCGGCGGCCACTTCGGCGTCGAGATAGCCTAGGTCCGCATTAGTACGGGCGCAGGCGAATTTGACGAGCGCGATGCCGCGCACAAGACCCACCGCGCAATGCATCCCGGAGAGCGGGAAGTTGGCGAGCGCGCGTGCCGTATGGATGCCGTACAGCGCCTCCTCGGGCACCGGGAAGGCGCCGAGCGAATCCGTCTCCGTGCGCATACCGGCTCGCCTCAGCAGTAGATATCGCGCCGGCCGGCGCGAATCTTGGTCAGCATCCGCTCGGCCGCACGCCGGGCACGGTCGCTCATGCCGCCGAGTTCGCGCGCGATCGCCTGCTCGCCCGCACAGCGCGCCGACGTCGGCGCGTAGTCGATCAAGTATTCCTGGAACGTCGTAACGGCGTTCGGATCGCACTTGAGCTTGATCAAGCCCGGTTTGGCGAGATCCATGAAATCCTGCCCGGTGCGGCCAAGCCGGTAGCATGCCGTGCAGAACGACGGAATGAAGCCCATCGTCGCCAGCTCCTCGACAATTTCTTCGAGCGTGCGATGGTCGCCGAGTTGAAACTGGCCTGCAGCTGTTTCGCCTTCGCTGTAGCCCCCCGGATTCGTCCGGCTTCCCGCCGAAATCTGGGAGATGCCCAGTGCATAGCATTCACGGCGAATGGCAGCAGATTCCCTTGTCGACAGGATCAGCCCGGTATAGGGAACGGCCAGCCGCAGGATGGCGATGATCTTGCGGAAATCGGTATCGGAGACGGGCGCCGGCGGTGTCATCGAAAGCGGCGATCCGTCGGCCGGTTCAATCCGCGGCACGCTGATCGTATGGCAACCGACGCCGAACACCGCCTCCAAGTGCCGGATGTGCTGCATGAGGCTGAGCACTTCGAAACGCCAGTCATGCAAACCGAACAGCACGCCCATCCCGACGTCGTCGACACCGGCTTCCATGGCCCGGTCGAAGGCGGTGACACGCCAATCGAAATCACGCTTGCGGCCGCTCGGATGCACCGTCGCATACGTGCCGCGATGGTAAGTCTCCTGGAATAGCTGGTATGTACCGATCCCGGCGGTTTTCAGCTGCCTGAATTCCTCAACATCCAGCGGCGCAAGATTGACGTTCAAACGCCGGATGTTCCCTGTCGCATCGGTAACGTCATATACCGCCGCAATCGCGTCGAGGATGTACCGGAAGCCGCCTTTGGATGCCGGATAACCTTCGCCGGCCACGAGCAATAGCCGCTTGTGCCCTTGCCGGACGAGTTCCGCCGTCTCGCGGCGAATACCGTCCATATCGAGCGCTGTACGGGGCAACGATTTGTTCGAACTGCGAAACGCGCAATACGTGCATTCGTTGCCGCAGACGTTGGAAATGTACAACGGCGCAAAGAGCACCATGCGGTGTCCGTAGATTGTTTCCTTAACCGCACGCGCGGTAGCGAAGAGTTCGTCCAACTGTTCGGGCGTGTTCGCCTGGCAGAGCGTGGCCACGTCGGCCATGTCCAACCCCTTCAATTCCTGCGCCTTTTGCAGCACGGCGCGGAACCGTCCGCCGTCGACGTCAGCATCGCGCCCGGCGTTCCGCAGGACCTCATCAACCTCGTCTGAAGGCAACCAATCCACGACTTCCTGACCGCTCATTTCTCCGTACGCCCTCCGCCTTGCGTCTGCAGTTCATCCCACGCCGCGCCGATGTCAGCACCGCTGGTCGACCGGTAGGGACGCGGCGCATAGTGCGTGTGCAACATGTGGTGCGCCTTCTCCGAATGCGGCTCCTCGAGATAATCGGCGTAAAGACGTTTTACCTGCTGGTTGTTGTGCGACTGGCGCACCTTTGTCTTGCGGTCGATGTTGAAGATTGTTTCGCGCCGCTTCATCGCGTACGGCAGATACGACTTCTTCGAACGCAGCGTCCCACCGCCGTCCACACAACCGCCCGGGCAGGCCATGATCTCGATGAAGTCGAAATCCGCCGTTCCGTCGAGCACCGCTTGCACGAGCTTGCGCGTGCCTTTCAGGCCGTGACACATCGCGACCTTGATTTCGCCGTACTGGCCGCCGAGATCGACGTTCGCCGAGCGTACGTTCTCGAATCCGCGCAACTGCGAGATTTCTACGTGTTCGAGTTCCTTGCCGTTAACCACGTAGTACATCGTGCGCACCGCCGCCTCCATGACGCCTCCTGTGGTGCCGAAGATCGCTCCGGCGCCGGAGTACTCGCTCATGAACGGATCGTCGTACGCGGAAGGCTCTAGCGTCTTCAGGTCGATGCCCTCCCGGCGCAGCAACCGGGCGAATTCGCGCATCGTGAGGACGACGTCGACATCGGGAACACCGTTGGAGCCGAGAACTGGCCGCGCCGCCTCCTCCTTCTTCGCGGTGCACGGCATGATCGAAATCATGCGCATCATTTTCGGGTCGAATCCCCGCTTCTCGGCGAGATAGGTCTTGGCCACCTTGCCCATGACGGCCTGGGGCGACCGTGTGGTCGACAGCAACGGCAGGATCTCGGGATAGTGTTTCTCGGCGAAGTTGATCCAGGCCGGGCAACACGAGGTGAACGTCGGCCGTTTCTTTTCGCGCAAGTGGCCGAGCAGCTCGGTACCCTCTTCCATGATCACGACGTCGGCCGCAAAGTTGGTATCGAGGATTACGTCGGCGCCGAGCTTGCGCAGGGCCGCGATAATCTGCCCTTCGACGTTCGTTCCGGGAGGCAATCCGAACTCCTCGCCGAAACCGACGCGGATCGCCGGGGCCGTCTGAAATACCGTAACGATGTCCGGATCGGCGAGGTAGTCGAGCACCTCCTGGACCTGGTCACGCTCGGCCAGCGCACCGGTTGGGCACACCATCACGCATTGCCCGCAGGTCACGCACGGCGAGGCGTCGACCGACCCGCCCTTGAGGCGTATGCCGGCCGTGTTGCCCCACCCGGTCATTTCTAGAGCATCGACGTTCTGCACGTTGCGGCAGACGGCAACGCAACGCTGGCAACGAATGCATCGGCTGCGGTCGTAGATGATCGGCTGCGTACCGGTATCCGGCGGCAGGTCCTTCCAACCTTGCTGATAGCGGAAACGGACATGTTTCAGCCCGACCGATTGCGCCGCGACGAGCAGCTCGCAGTTGCCGGTACGCGGGCACGTCGAACAGTCCTGACGATGGTCCGCCATCGTCATTTCCATCTGCAATTGGCGCATTTCCTGCACCTTGTGCGTACGCGTCAGGATCTTCCATCCTTCGCCGAGCGGTGTGTCGCAAGCCGTGAGGTACGCCGGCCCCGTTTCGCCATCCCGATGCACTTCAACCAGACAAACGCGGCAGGTGCCGGGCGCATGGTCGATGTCGTTAAGCTCGCACAGCGTCGGGATGTGCACGCCATTTCGCCGCGCCACTTCGAGGATCGTTTCGTTGGCCTCAAAGGAGTATTCGGTACCGTTGATGTGCGCCTTCATTGCCGCCTGCCCTGTAACGTTGAACTGGAATGACCACCGTTACCCTCGGGTATGAGGGCCTTCGCGGTGACGACCGAATACATCCGATAGCAGCGCAGGCACCGGCTCGCCTCTTCATACGCCTCGTCCTTCGACATGGCGGTCTCGACCTCGGCAAAGGTGCCGACGCGGGCCGCAGCATCGAGCTCGTGTACCTTGGCGGGTGGTTTCCGGGGTGGAATCTTCCCAAGGCACTCGTTACCCAGCAGCTTGTTGCGCGCGAGGAATCGCTGCATGTACGAAGCCGGCTTGACGTGCACGTCGCCGTGCAGGAGATAGTCACAAATGCTGGCCGCCGCCCGTTCGCCGTGGTCGAGCGCATTGACGAGCGTCAGCGGCCCCAACACGCAGTCGCCACCGGCGAAAACGCCCCGGCGCGAGGTTTCGAGCGTGTCCGGATTGACGACGATGCAGTTCCAGCGATCGAGTTCGATTCCTTCTTCGGGAGACAAAACGGCCTTGTCCACCTGCTGCCCGATCGCTGCCACAAGCAAATCGCACTTCATGAGGCTCTCGCTTCCAGGAATCGCTTCGACGCTGCGGCGCCCGCGGGCATCGAGCTCGGTCTGGCGCATCTGGACCACTTCCACGCCTACGAGCCTGCCGTTTTCCACCACGAGCGCAGAGGGATTCGTCAGGCAGTGAAAGATGATACCTTCATGCTCGGCAGCAACGATCTCGTCGCGCTCGGCCGGCATGTCCTGGACTGTGCGGCGATAGACAAGGTGAACGGAACGCGCACCCATGCGGCGGGCCGACCGCACACAGTCCATGGCCACGTTGCCGCCACCGACGACGATCACGTCACCTGATACCTTGAAGGGCTCTCCGTACTCGACGTGTTTATGAACGTCGAGCAGGAAATCGATGCCTGAGGCATAACCTTCGGGCTTCGGGTTTTCGTTGCGAATGCCGAGCTGCGTTCCCTGGCTGGCACCGTAGGCGAGAAACACCGAGTCATATCCCTTGTCCAGCAGATCGTCCACCGTGAAATCCCTGCCCAACACCTTGCCGTAATGAAACTCGCCACCCAGCTCGCGAACGACGTCCTCGCTCTCGGCTTTCAGCACATCCTTTGGCAACCGGTAGCTTGGGATGCCGACCGACGCCATGCCGCCCGCCGCTCGGTGGGCATCAAATACGTCGACCTGGAAGCCATCGAGCAGCAGCTTGTAGGCGCACGTGATGCCAGCCGGTCCTGCCCCGACGATTGCGATACGCTGATGGCGGCGCTCGGTGCTTTGAGCAAAGCGAAGCTGTCCGCCATGCAGCGCTTGGTCCGCCGCGTACCGCTTGAGCATACGGATGGCGACTGGACCCTCGGCTTGTGCGCGACGGCAAGCGTGTTCGCAGAAACGCACGCACACGCGGCCGCAGGTCGCGACCATCGAATACCGATCGAGAACAACACCGAGTGCGAAGTCGAACTTACCCGCCTTCACGCCATCGACATAGCGTGGAACATCGACCTTCGATGGACAGGCTTCGATGCACGGAGCCGTCGTATAAACGTAGCTGTGCTGAAAAACCGCCTGTGCCGGGGATAAAGGAGTGAAATCGGCGCGGAAGTGGTGCAAGGCGTCAAGCAGGCTGCGAGCGCAGGTCTGGCCCAGGCCGCACAATGCCGTTTGCGTAACCTGCGCCGCGATCTCCTCAACCTCGTCGAGTACTTCGCCACCGGCTTCGCCATCGGCAAAACCCCGCAGCAGATCCCGTATGCGTTGCGTACCGACTCGGCACGGCGTACATCGGCCGCATGACTCGTCAGCGGCGCGGCTCATATACTGGCAGAAAGCCTCGGCAAGGCTTATATCGGGATCGAGAACCAGGAAACCTCGATCAGCAATGAATGCCTTGGTGGTGTTGTCAGGAGCAAATTCGCCAAGATCTGCCAGAGTTACTGCCGAGCCAGAAGAAGCCGACGCGCGCGTGTCGTGCGCGACGCCGTCCCAGACTCCATAAACCGAAGTATTCACGTCTCCCCCGTTAGCTTGATGCTACTCGCGTCGACAGAACCTATCCAGCCAAGCGTCGTCGAAGCCCTCCTGCTCCGCTCGAAGCCCTCATATTGCAGGAGTCGAGCCAACGCACGAAGAAAGTCTATCGAGGCGGATGCGCTATTGATAGTTAAACTTAGTTTGTTTTAGCTTAAGTTTAGCTTGCGAAAAGGCCTGCGTGTCGCCTGCGTTTCTTCTGTGCTTTTTGGCGGTCGCCCAGCTATCTTTATCTCTAGGACGTGCTTCCGCGAACGCTCTCGGGCAACCCGCTTGCCGGCATGACGAATTCGCGAATTTGTTCCCGATACCCACGAAAGCTTTCCAGATCATGCTAAGACTCAACCGCCGCCACACCGAACGTCACCGTACCGAACGCATCGGCTGGTTACGTGCCTCGGTGCTGGGCGCCAACGATGGCATCGTTTCCACGGCCAGCCTCGTCGTCGGTGTCGCAGCGGCAAATGCGGACCACTCGAGCATCTTGATCACTGGTATCGCGGCACTCGTCGCAGGCGCCATGTCGATGGCCGCGGGCGAGTATGTTTCGGTCCACTCGCAAGCGGATACGGAGGCTGCCGACTTGTCGCGCGAGCGTGCCGAACTGGCCAGGGACCCGCTCGCCGAACGCCAGGAACTGTCGGCCATCTACGTCGGCCGCGGCCTTGACCCGACGCTTGCGCAGCAAGTCGCCGAGCAACTGATGGAACGCGATGCGTTGGGTGCCCACGCGCGGGACGAGTTGGGCATTTCCGAAAATACCCAAGCGCGCCCGGTGCAGGCCGCTCTTTCATCGGCGGCGAGTTTCGCCGTCGGCGCCTTGCTGCCCTTGATCGTCGCCGCGCTGACACCCAGCCGAGGGCTGATCTTGGCGGTATCCGGTACATCGCTGGCCTTCCTCGCCATTCTTGGCGCGCTCGCTGCCCGAGCGGGCGGTGCCAGCGCTCGAATAGGTGCGGGAAGAGTCACGTTCTGGGGAGCGCTCGCCATGATCGTCACGGCGGGGACCGGAGCGCTGGTGGGGCCGGTCATTTAACCCCTTTCAGCCCCTTTCAACCCCTTTTCCGTCCTTGGTGCGTCGGGAACCGCTTCCGTACGGACAGTCAAATCTGCGACAATCGGGCGATACGCCGCCATGCGGCACGAACGACGTAGACCGGCATGGCCGGATCGCCTTTTTCGCCACCGACTCGTTGCGGTGTGCATGACCCCACGACTGCATGCATGAACCCCGCCCTTTTCCGTGAACCGCTTGTTTTCGTCGACTTGGAGACAACGGGAGCCAACTTCGCCAACGACCGCATCATTGAGATCGGGTGCGTTGTCGTCGACGAAGACGGCGCGCGCGAGTGGAGTGCGTTGATCAATCCCGAGACCCCGATCTCGCCGTTCATCACCGGCCTTACCGGAATCGACGATGCCATGGTCGCCGATGCCCCAACGTTCGCGCAACTGGCACCGACGATCATGGAAAAGCTGCGGGGACGATTGTTCATCGCACATAACGCACGCTTCGACTACACCTTCCTCAAACGCGAGTTCAAACGTCTGGACATCGACTTCCGCGCCCCGAACCTGTGCACCGTGAAGCTCTCGCGCAAACTGTTTCCCGAACACCACCGCCATAGCTTGGACACGCTGCTCGCGCGCTACAACCTCGTCGTCGACGACCGACACCGGGCGCTGGCCGATGCACGTGCCCTTTGGGATCTCTGGCAGTTGTGGCATGAATTGCTGCCGTGCGAAGACGTACGGCAAGTCATCGACATCATCGTCGGCCGACCGGATCTGCCGGCGCAGATCGATCCGACGATTGTCGACGACCTACCCGAGGCCCCCGGCGCCTATGCGATGTATGCGCAGGACGGAACGTTGCTGCTCGCCAAGCGCGGGATGAACCTGCGTCAAAATGTCCTCGCGCACTACGCCTCGGCCAATCGAGATTCGGCGCTGGTGCGGGACACGTGCCACATCGAATGGCGAGAAGCGGCAGGAGAACTCGGCGCTCGCTTGCGGGAGCTGGAGCTTGCCGCTCCCGCCCGCAAGCCTGGAGAAGATCTGTGTTCCTGGCAATTGGTCCGACACGGAGAAGGGGATTTCCGGCCACAACTGGTTTATGCCCGCGACGTCGATTTCACGATCACCGAGGACCTGTTCGGCCTCTACATGAACCGTCGGGAAGCGACCAACGCTCTACGAAAGCTCGCCGAAGCACACAAGCTTTGCCAGAACCAACTGGGGCTGACGGGCAAATTGGGGGAACCCTGCGCCGCGTTCAAGCAGAAAAGCTGCCGCGGCGTATGCGCCGGCAGAGAACCGATTTCGTTGCATAGCGCGCGGGTCATGGCTGCCCTCGCTAAGTTCCGTATCGCGCCTTGGCCGTACCCGGGGCCGATCGCCCTTGTGGAGCGCGACGAATACGGCATGCGCGAGGAGTATCACGTGTTCGATCGTTGGTGCTATCTGGGCACTGCCCACAGCGAAGCCACGCTCGCCGAACTGCTGGAGAACCGCCACGATACCGCCGGTGGGTTCGACCCGGAAATCTATCGCCTTGTCGGCAAAACACTCAAAACAGGAAAGGTCCGGGTCAAGGAACTGGCCGTTCGCCGGCCGGAAGCCGATTTTTCACTTTGACAGGTCGATCACCATCGATTTGCCTGAACGCCCGCCCGCCGCACGCAGCACCGACTCGATTTCGGTGTTTCGGCTCTTCAACGCCCAGTCGACGGCCGTTTCGCCGTTTTCATTGGTAATCGTCGGATCGGCTTCGTTCTTGAGCAGCAGGTCGACAACCTTCGCATGGCCGTACCGCGCGGCGAAAAACAGCGCCGTGGAGCCATTCTCGGTCTTGGCGTTCACGTCGGCGCCGTGCTTGATCAAGTATTCAGCGACATCGACATGGCCATTGAACGCCGCATACGAGAGCGGCGGCCATCCGAAAAAATTCACGTCGGCGCCGGCATCGACAAGCCGCTTAACGTAGTTCAGCTTGCCCGTATAAGCCGCGATACTGAGGGCGGTTTCGCCGTTCCGATTGCGGATGTTGAGCCGGGCCCGATGCTGCATGAGGTAGTCGAACAGATCCGGAATGTCCTGCCGGATGGCTTGCGTCAGCAGGGTGTTGCCCACGCGGTCAACGGTATTCACGTCAACACCCCGGTTGATGAGGTTGATCACCGCGCTTGCATCACGGCGAATCAGGGCTTCCTCCATGTCTTCGTAAGCACCGGCAGACGCCAACGCGGGTAACAGAAGAGCGAACAGAAATGCAAATGCCTTCATCAACCTGACCTCTCAAGAATCTCAAGCTATGTGTGGGAAAAGGCGAAAGAAGTTCGCCGTCGTCGCCGCAGCGATATCCGCAACCGGTACTTCGCGCAGCCGTGCGATCTCCTCCGCCACGTACTTGACGTAGGCGGGCTGGTTGGTTTTTCCGCGATAGGGAACGGGGGCGAGATACGGCGCGTCTGTCTCGACCAGCAACCGATTGAGCGGAACCCGGCGAGCCACGTCCTTGACGGCGTGCGCGTTCTTGAACGTCACGATGCCGGACAACGAGATGTGGAAGCCGAGCGCCAACGCCGCCTCGGCTGTCTCCCAGTTCTCCGTAAAGCAGTGCATGATGCCGCCCACCCGTTCGGCGCCCTCTTCCTTCAGCAGTCGCAGCGTGTCAGCGGTTGCATCGCGGTTGTGGATGACGAGCGGCTTGCCGGTCTCGATGGCGGCCCGGATATGCACCCGGAAGCGTTCGCGCTGCCACTCGGGCGCATCCTTATGCCAGTAGTAATCCAGCCCCGTTTCGCCGATTGCGATGACCTTCGGATGCTGTGCGAGTCGCACGAGTTCGTCGACCGTCGCCTCACGTACGCCTGTGTTTTCCGGGTGAACGCCAACGGACGCAAAAACGTTGGAGTGAGCCTCGGCGATAGCGATAATGCGCGGCAAATCCTCCAGCGCCACGCCAATGCATACGGCGTGGCCAACGCCGTTTTGCTGCATCAGGTCTAGCAGTGGCGGGAGGTTTTCGGCGAGGTCAGGAAAATCGAGATGGCAGTGGGAGTCGACAAGCATCAGTCTTCGCTTACGTGGCTCTACATGGTATGGGTCGGCCGCGCCGACTGCATCACGCCACCGAGCAGCCCTTCGATCTTGCGTTTGGCTTCGATTCCGCTTTCGTCGCTCTTGAAATGCACGCCAATTCCCTGCGCTTTGCTGTTCTGCGCTCCGGCTGGCGTAATCCAGACCACCGTACCGGCAATCGGCAGCTTCGCCGGGTCGTCCATCAAGGACAACAACATGAAAACTTCATCGCCGAGTTTGTATTGCCGGGTCGTCGGAATGAAGATTCCGCCGTTGCGCAGCATCGGCATGAAAGCGGCATAAAGCGCCGATTTCGAGTTGATATTGAGCGACAGGACGCTCGGGCGCGCCCCGCCGGTCACCGGCGGCTTCGAATCACCGAGTTCTGCCATAGGGTTTCAAACGTCTCAATGGGTTTCAAACAGCGCTGCATAGCGAAGAAAAAAGTCTTCCAGAAACAGGCGGCTGTTCAACGGTTGCTCACATTCCATTCGGTATTGTATCGCTTTCCGGCTGAAGGCCAAGACTCCACCGACATCGGATGACTTCGCCAACTCCCGCAGCACCTTATGTTGCGTCTGAAAATAGCGCGGCGCCAGGTCGACGCTTACCAATGCGAGATCGAATACCCACTTCTGTACCCATTCGACCAGCCGCTTCAACGGCGCCGGTCGCGTCTCCGCCTTCACCGCCCGATCCAGAATAACCGCCGCGGTCAACGGTTCGATACCTGGACCGCGCGCCAATTCCTTGATCAAGGCATCGACCAAGCCGCGCTCTCCGTCCCCGCCCAACTCCTCGGCAAGTAATGGTGCCCCACCCGCGAGCGCCAACCAACGGTCAGCGTCATTGACCCCGACATCCTGGAGCCATGCCATGGCGCGATCATGCGGGGGAAGCGCCGCTACGACGACTTGGCACCGGCTACGGATCGTCGGCAGCAAGCGCTCGGGTTCGCTCGTTACGAGGATGAAAACGGTTCCCTCCACCGGTTCTTCAAGCGATTTCAGAAGCGCGTTCGCCGTCGCCCGGTTCATCGCCTCGGCGGGGTTGATGAGGATTACGCGGACGCCCTGTCGATGCGTCCCGACATGGAGGAAATCGTCCAGCGAGCGTACTTGCTCGATGGTGATCTGCTGGCTCGGTTTTTTCTTGCTCGCGGATTCGGTAACGACGCTGTCATCCTCGGACAAAGCGTCGGGCTGGACCAGGCGAAAATCGGGATGGTTGCCCTGGGCGAGCCAACCGCAGGCGAGGCAAGCCCCGCACGCCACGTTATCTTGCCCGGGGTTCTCGCACAGCAACGACTCGGCGAAACGTCGGGCCAATTCCGATTTGCCGATTCCCCGCTGTCCGGCGATGAGCAGTGCGTGCGGCAACTGCGCGCGTCGCCGTCCGAGCTGATCCCAGGTTTCGCGGTGTAATTCGATTGCGTTCATACGTTTATAGGTAACGGTTGGCGATCGTTCCCTGCACCTGCGCCTTGATCGCCTCAACGCTTTGACCGGCATCGATGACACAGATTCGCTGCGGGGCGGCGGCCGCGCGTTCGAGGTAGGCCTCGCGCACCCGGGCGTGGAAATCGGCACGTTCTTGTTCAAACTTGTCGAGGTCGCGGCCTTGTGCAGCGATCCGCTCGCCGGCAATGGCCGGGGCGAGATCGAAGAGGAAGGTGAGGTCGGGATGCAGGTGACCATGGACCCACTGTTCGAGCGCTTCGAACTTTGTCTTGTCGAGCCCGCGCCCCCCCCCTTGGTAGGCGTACGTCGCGTCGCTGAAGCGATCACAGACCACCCACTCGCCACGCGCGAGTGCCGGTTCGATAACCTCCGCGAGGTGTTCCCTGCGTGCGGCAAACATTAGCAGCGCTTCGGTCTCAAGGTGCATCCGTTCGTGCAGCAGCAACTCGCGGAGCTTCTCCCCCAGCGGTGTCCCGCCCGGCTCGCGCGTACACACGACGCTGTGGCCATGTTGGCGGAGAAGCTCCGCGGTCCCGGCGATATGAGTACTCTTGCCCGCGCCGTCGATTCCTTCGAATGTGATGAACCTGCCTCGTTTTTGCAACGTATCTTCTCCGAGATAGCGGTCAGCGGCGTTATTTAGCCGATTTCTGGTAACGATTAACCGCCTGATTGTGCTCTTCCAGGGTACGCGAAAAGTGGCTGCTGCCATCACCCCGGGCAACAAAGTACAGTGCCTGGCTCGGCGCCGGATGAAGGGCGGCCTGCAAGGAGGCGAGACCCGGCATCGCGATCGGCGTCGGCGGCAGTCCTGCTCTTACATAGGTGTTGTACGGCGTGTCCTGCAGCAAATCGCGCTTGCGCAAGTTACCGTCGAACTTTTCACCGATCCCGTAGATAACCGTCGGATCGGTCTGCAGCAGCATACCCTGCCGCAACCGGTTGATGAACACGGCCGCAATCAACGGCCGGTCCTGGACGCGACCGGTTTCCTTCTCGACGATCGACGCCAGTGTCAGTGCCTGATAAGGATCGGCAAACGGAAGTCCGACCGCACGGGTCTCCCATTCACGCGCTAGATGGCGCTCCATCGCACGGTACGCCCGGGCGAGGATATCGACATCGCGACTCTGCTTGGCAAACAGATAGGTATCGGGGAAGAAGAGACCCTCGGCAACGTTCCGAGTGGCACCGACAAGTCGCATCACCTCGGCTTCCGGCAACCCCTTGGTGTCATGCCGTACATCGGGATGTGCGTCGAGTCGCTCCCGCATCTGGCGGAAGGTCCAGCCCTCGATGAAGACCATCTCTGCCTGGGACACATCCCCACGGGTCAGCTTGCGCAAAAGCTCCAACGTCGTCACACCGCGAGTGATCTCGTAGCTCCCCGCCTTGATCGAAGTTTCCGCCCGCAGCAGTTTGCCTAGCACGATCAATGCCCAAGGACGAACCGAGACTCCCGCGCCTTGAATATCGTTTGCAGCAGCCCGCATCCCGCTCCCCGGCATGATGTGGAACTCGACACGTTCGCTAATCAGCGACAGGGGCGAAGAAACGTACCAATAGAAGCCGCCAGCCAGGGCGGCCATCACGAACAGTCCAAGGGCGATGAGTTTTCTTATCATTTTCGGTAGTGAGCTGTCGCGGCAAGGAAGCGCGGACCCGGACTGAGGTACGGCGGCGGGTGCGGGTGTCTATATAATATCCGAAAGCGTGCCTATGAACCGCGCATGCGGGTCGCCGGTCGAAGCTCGGCTTGCAGGGCTTTTCCTGCGGACAGGCATCGCCGTCGGACCTGGACTGAATCCCCCGGCCGCCTTCGATCTCGTTCAACTCTTACATCACGGAAAATCACCCAACGATGAACTCCAGTTGGCAGGAACACCTCAAGGGCTTGGGAGCCCATATCGAAAACGATTTCGTCGGTGACTTTGGGGATCCGGCCGCCGAACGCCTCGCCGCTCGCGACGGAACCGTGATCGCGCCGCTCGTCCATCTCGGTCTCCTTGAGTGTTCTGGCGAGGACGCTAAGGAGTTCCTGCATAACCAGCTCACAAGTGACGTCAAGCACCTCGGTGCCGGGGCGGCGCAGCATTCCGCGTGGTGTACCGCGAAAGGTCGAATGCTCGCTAGTTTCGTTCTCTTCCTCAACGGTCCGGACTACCGCGCCTTGCTCTCGGCCGATCTGCGGGAAGCGATTGCCAAACGGCTACGCATCTATGTGTTGCGCTCGAAGGTGAAGATCGCCGATCTGACCGCGAACTACGAGTTCATAGGACTCTCCGGACCACGCGCTGAAGCGGCCCTGCAAGGCATCGACCTGCCGGTACCGACGGCGGCGCTCGGCGCGACGCCGTTCTCCAATGGCACCGTAATCCGCCTCGGCGGTTCACGCTTCGCCATCGTCGCCGCCTCAGAAGCTGCGCCTGGCATCTGGTCAGGACTCGCCGAAAAGGCGCGCGCGGTGGGCACGCCGGTTTGGCACTGGCTCGATGTGCAGGCGGGCGTTCCGTTGATCAGCGGGCCGACGAGTGAAGCTTTCGTGCCCCAAATGGCGAATTTCGACAAGATCGGCGGCGTCAGCTTCCACAAGGGTTGTTATCCAGGCCAGGAAGTGGTTGCCCGCACCCAGTACCTGGGCAAGGTCAAGCGCCATCTTTATCGCATTCACACCACAACGCCGGTGGTCCCGGGTGCGGCTATCTATCTCGCGCAAAACGCCGAGCAGGCCTGCGGCATGGTGGCGAACGCGGCGCCCGCCCCGGGGGAAGGGACCGACGCTCTCGCCGTAGTACAAGAAGGCTTCAGCAGCGCCGCCGATCTCCGGCTAGAAGGCGCGGATGCACGCTTGGTGTCGATCGAACCTGTGGTGGTGTAACCGACACTCCACAGTCTTGGGGAGTTTAGTCCTCGGTAATTTCGACCGGGGTGTAGGGCGGTGTGAGATCGAACAACTCGATGATGTCGGTGTTACGCATTCGAATGCAGCCATGCGAACCCGGATCGCCCATGGCCGCCGACTCTGGAGCGCCATGGATGTAGATGTAGCGGCGCATCGTATCGACGTCCCCGAGGCGGTTTCTTTCCGGCTCGCAACCGGATAGCCAAAGAATTCGCGTAAGAATCCAGTCGCGCTCGGGATAGGCGGCCCCCAGCGCCGGCGTATAGATTTCTCCCGTGGCGCGCCGACCAGCGAAGACCGCATTTTCCGGCAGCCCATTCCCAATCTTGGCACGCACAACGTGTTTGCCACGTGGCGTCTGGTAGCTCCCGCGCCGTTCGCCTGCACCTTTAAGTGCGGTGGAGACGGAGTATGTACGTACGGCCGACCCTGCGTCGTCGAATAGCGTCAAGACTTGGCGCGCAAGCGAGATATGGATGCGCACGGTTACACCCCCGCCTTGACGCGCCGGCTGGCGAAAAAGTCTGACAGCAATTGCCCGCATTCATCGGCGAGGATGCCCCCCACCACCTCCGTATGATGATTCAAGCGTTCGATCGCAAAGAGATCGACGACGCTGCCGTGGACGCCGGTCTTTAGGTCGCGCGCTCCATAGATGACCCGAGCGATCCGGGAATGGAGAATCGCGCCTGCACACATTGCACAGGGTTCGAGCGTCACGAACAACTCGCAGCCCGGAAGGCGGTAGTTTCCCAGTCGTCGCGCAGCATCGCGCAGAGCAGCAATTTCAGCGTGGGCGGTGGGATCGCTCTCACCGATCGGCGAATTGAATCCTCGGCCGATGATCTCGCCGTCGCGAACGACTACGGCGCCGACCGGGACTTCGCCGAGGCATTCCGCCGAGCGGGCCAGCGACAGGGCTTCGCGCATGTAAAACTCATCCTGCATCGCCGCCCCCTTTGCCGTCCGCTGCCCCTCCGATCTGAAACCGCCGGATGACGGCGTCAATCTCCGGCTCAATGCCGACAATCGCGACGCCGCGGTCGCGCAAAGCCAAGAACATCTCGACTCCGCTGGAGTCGACCGACGTGCAGCCTTTGAGCGATAGACGCGCGCGGTCGGCGCCTTGTGCCGCATTTCGGTTGCGCTCGTCTCCACTGAGCGCGCGCAATGCCGAAAAAATATCGTAGGCAAGCGCCGAGGAGACGTGGCCACCCACCACGACTTCATTTTCCGCCGTCGTGACCCGGCCGAGCGCGCGCTTTTGCTCTTGCTCCTGAATCACCTCGCCGACGACGTTGGTACTCTCCGCGTCCATCGCACCTCGGTCCCACGCAAACGCGAGGGCAACGCTGCCGCGATACTTGTCGACCCGCATGATGTTCCCGAACCCGGAAGCCGTTCGCCCAGCGTAGATGATCTCACCATAATCGCTGTCGCCCTGTATGACGAGGGGCTTTTTTGGCGCTTCGGCAAGACGCAGGTAAAAGCCGCCAGCGGACAGATTGAGAACCGTACCGCGGTAACGTTGCCCCTCCTGTTCGACGACTCCGGTCAGCGGCTTAGCCAACTGGTAACGGGGGAAACGGCGTTTTTCCAAAGGAACTCCTGCTCGACGGAAACCCGCTACAGACGCTGAGAGCGCATGGGGAAGCGGTGAAAAAGTGGACGGCAATATTATCAGTTGTGAGCAGCCTGAAACCGTGGCAAAGGTGTTTCGTTACTGCTATTTAAGGTAATCGCCTCAGCCCACCGAGTTTGTGCAACACAGTTGCATTTAGCTCTAGTTTCCGGCAGCATGAGGGCCTCTGATCCTCGCCATCGGAGATCCGTCGCGATGCCCCTGCATCATTCCTACCCACCGTCGACCTCGTCTGCCATGCCCGGAAGCGTTCTACGCTCAGGCCTGGCTGCCCGGCTCACTTGCGCCGCGGGGGCGCTCGCCCTGTTGTGGATCACAATTCTGTGGGCGCTCGCATGAAAGCCGACAACGCGGCGATCGTCCGTTTCGAGAATCTGACGCTCGGGTACAACCACCATCCAGCCGTGCACCATCTCCATGGAGAGGTTGCGCCCGGAACGCTGTTGGCGATCGTGGGCCCGAACGGCGCCGGGAAATCGACGCTGCTCAAGGGGATCGCTGGTGAGTTGCGCCCATTTCAAGGAACCATCCATCTTCACGGTGTGCGCAAGGAAAACATCGCGTACCTGACGCAACAATCGACGCTTGATAACACGTTCCCGATCGTCGTCCAGGATTTCGTCGCCATGGGTCTCTGGCGACACTTCGGTGCCTTCCGGCGGTTCGATGCGACGGCCGAACGACGTATCGCCGAGTCGCTGGCGGCTGTGGGCCTGACGGGACTTGAGAATAGGCCGATCGGTCAGTTGTCCGGCGGACAATTGCAACGTGCACGGTTTGCCCACGTCATGCTGCAGGACTCGCCGCTCGTTCTGCTGGACGAACCCTACAGCGCGATCGACGCCAATACTGTCCATGATCTCGCTGGACTCGTACGACGCTGGAACACCGAAGGCCGTACGGTCATCAGTGTACTCCACGATCTAGAACACGTTCGTTCAGAATATCCCGAGACGCTGCTGCTGGCGCGCGAGGTCATCGCACGAGGCCCGACCGAGGCGGTACTTACGGCGGAAAACCTCAAGCGCGCGCGGCAATTGGCCGAGGAACAGGGCGAACTCGTCGGTGCGCCCGTCTGCGCGGCTGACGAGGACGCGGAACAGGCTATCCATGCTCACCTGGGACACAAGCACGGATGAGCCTCGTCGATACCTTAGCAAGCGTTCCTGTTCTCTCACCGTTCATCGAGTTCGCCTTCATGCGGCGCGCGCTGGCCGGTTGCCTTGCCCTGTCGCTAGGCGCAACGCCCATCGGGGTCTTTCTGATGCTCCGGCGCATGAGCCTCGCCGGTGATGCGATTTCTCACGCCATCCTGCCCGGCGCCGCGATCGGTTATCTGTTGGCCGGCCTCTCGCTGCCCGCGATGACGATCGGCGGATTGGTGGCCGGTGTCGCGGTGGCCTTGTTGGCGGGCGGCGTCGCACGCAATTCGGTCATCAAGGAAGACGCCAGTCTGGCGACCTTCTACCTGATCTCGCTTTCCGCCGGTGTTCTGATCATCTCGATGCGCGGAAGCAGTGTCGATCTATTGCACATTTTGTTCGGCAGCGTTCTGGCGCTAGACGATACCGCGCTGCTGCTGCTCGCCGCTTTCGCCTCGCTGTCGATCGTCGCCATCGCCGCCGGACTGCGCCTCATCGTCCTCGAATGTTGCGATCCGGCTTACCTCGCGCGGATCAGCCACCTCGGTGCGGTTGCGCATTACGGGTTCATGGCGTTGGTCGTTCTCAATCTGATCGGTGGGTTTCACGCGCTCGGCACGCTGATGGCCGTCGGCATCATGATTCTGCCATCGGCTGCCGCCCGTTTCTGGGTGCAAACGATCGCACCGCTGATCCTCGTCGCGATCGCCCTCGCCTTTGCCGGGTCAGTAGTCGGGCTGCTTCTCTCGTACTACGTCGACTTGCCGGCCGGGCCGGCAATCGTCCTCACGCTCGGCGGACTTTATTTGCTCTCGATGATCGTTGGGCCACTCGGGCCGCTGGTCAGCCGGCGTCGCCCACGCTGGCATTTCACGCGCTGAAATCAAAGGAGAAGATCGGTGCAAAGAGGTCATTCAGTTTCCCGTCGTCCGTCGTTTGCAAAGTTGCGGAAAATTTTGCTTGCCGTCGCAGGCCTGTGTGCAGTCATCGGCAGTACCCAGGCATTGGCCGAGACACTGAACGCAGTGGCGACTTTCAGCATCCTGGGCGATATGGTTCGGCGCGTGGGCGGCGACCGCGTGCAGGTTCACAATCTTGTTGAAGCAGGAAATGATGCGCACGTTTTCCAACCGACGCCGGCCGACGCGAAGAAGATCGCCGGCGCCAACCTCGTTGTCGTCAACGGTCTTGGCTTCGAAGGCTGGATCGATCGGTTGATCAAGTCTTCCGGCTACAAAGGCCGGGTCGTGGTAGCCACGACCGGCATCAAGGTTCTGAAACAAGCTGAAGACCACGAAGAATCGGCACACGAGGGCCACGCTCATGGGGCCGTTGACCCGCACGCCTGGCAGGATCTGGCCAATGCCGATCGTTATGTCGCGAACATTGCCCAGGCACTGAGCGAGGCGGACCCGGCGGGTAAGAACGTTTACGAGGCCAATGCCGCTGCCTATCGAAAAGAACTTGGGTCGCTGGACACCGAGATCAAGGCAATCTTCAACGCGATCCCGAAAGAACGGCGCAAGGTCGTCAGTTCACACGATGCCTTCGGTTACTTCAGCCGAGCCTATGGCGTGCGGTTCGTTTCCCCGGTTGGCATCAGCACGGAGGCGGAACCTTCCGCCGCAGGTACGGCTCGCATCATCAAACAAATCCGCGCCGAGAGGATTCCCGCCGTCTTCATGGAAAACATCTCAAGCCCGCGTCTGATCGAACGGATTCAAAAAGAATCCGGGGCCAAGGTAGGCGGCGTACTCTATTCGGACTCTCTCTCGCCAGCCTCCGGACCGGCGGCGACCTACCTCGATCTGATGCGACACAACGCACAAGTGATCGGCGACGCCCTGAGGCCCTAACTAGCCGTTGCGGCAGGATACAAGCGCGCCACGGATCCCGATTTGTCAGACAACCGGGCCACCGCAGTAGTTTTTGCAGGTAAAATCCCAAGGAATTGTTTCCTGGGAGAGTCTCAATGACAAAAACAGCAGTCCGAGCGTGTCTTTCCATCCTCGTCTTAGCCGGGTTCACCTCCCCCGCTTGGGCCGGCGAACTCATAGTGGTCGGTGGAATACCGCTCGATTTCATCCTTTTTGCCCTTACTCTGCTGGGCGTCGCGCTTTTTCATAACCATACGCTCTACGTCGGTCTCACCGGAATGGTGACGATCGCGCTTTACAAGCTGATCTTCACGGGCTTCAAAACCGGTGACGGATTTCAAGGACTCTCCCTCCATTTGCAGCACGAATGGGTTGTTCTCGCCAACCTGTTCTGCCTGTTGATGGGTTTTGCCCTGCTCTCCCGGCATTTCGAGAAGAGCCACATCCCCGTTGTTCTCCCCAAGTACCTGCCGAACGACTGGAAAGGTGGTTTCGTACTGCTGGTCATGGTTTTCGTCCTATCGAGCTTCCTCGATAACATCGCGGCCGCACTGATCGGTGGCGCCATGGCGCACCAGCTATTCAAGTCCAAGGTGCATGTGGGGTACTTGGCGGCCATCGTCGCGGCCTCGAATGCCGGCGGCTCTGGATCGGTCGTAGGCGACACGACCACGACCATGATGTGGATCGACGGTGTCAGTCCGCTGAATGTCTTTCATGCCTACGTGGCGGCCGCCGTCGCCCTCTGCATTACCGCCTACTTCGGCGCCAAGCAGCAGCACGCCTATTCTCCGATGATCAAGCATGCGCACGAGAGCACCCGGGTCGATACCGCCCGGGTTGGCATCGTTGCCTTGATCCTGATCTTCGCGATCGTCACCAACGTCGTGATCAACGTCAAATTCAATCATCTGGCCGATCTCTTCCCCTTCATCGGGGTTGGCGTCTGGGTCGCGATTCTCCTTTCCGTTCCGGTGCGCCGGCCTGATTGGGAGGTCCTGCCCGACACCTTCAAAGGGTCGGTCTTCCTGCTCTCGTTGGTAACCTGCGCTTCGATGATGCCGGTGGAAAAATTGCCGCCCGCGTCCGCGATGGCGGCGCTCACGCTCGGCTTCGTCTCCGCCGTATTCGACAATATTCCGCTTACAGCCCTGGCGCTCAAGCAAGGCGGCTATGACTGGGGTGGCTTGGCTTATGCCGTGGGCTTCGGCGGCTCGATGATCTGGTTCGGCTCTTCGGCCGGCGTCGCGCTTTCGAACATGTTCCCCGAGGCCAAATCAGTTGCAAACTGGCTCCGGCACGGGTGGCACGTTGCCCTCGCTTACGTCGTCGGCTTCTTCGTCCTTCAGGCGACCTTGGGCTGGAATCCGGAGGCGCCTCACAAATCGGCCCCGGCTGCCGCGGTTGAATTACCCGCGGTTCAGGAGTCGGGCGCCGCACAGTGATTGCTTAGCGGAAGCGTGCTTCCACTTCCCTTCCCGGCCGACAAAGCACAACGCCACCTTTCGGTGGCGTTGTCATATCTGGAAGCATAAAGCACCGCGCTTCCGGGCGCGCTTGTCCGAGTCCCCGGAATTCAATCAGTTCGGCGGCCGTGACCTATTCGGGAATCCGGTCGTCCGGTTCCTTCCGCGCTCCCGGCTTTCTTCCGCGCGCGGGCGCGGGGAGATCGCATGACAGCCGGCAACTGGTACCTTCGATCTTCTTGCCGTCAATGAACCGCGTGACTTTGCAGCAGATGATCTCGCCCGACGCCGCCAGTTCGGCGACCAGATTCGTGAGTTGCCCCATCGGGATGCGGAGCGCCTCCGAAATCTCGGAATCAAGCTGTTCGCCATTGGCTCTCAAGTACTTAAGGATGGATGCGTTCATCGACTACCCCGAAATGCGTCTGTGAAGATGCGGTGAAAAACGAGGCGTAGTTTGCCGTGGTTTCCCTGCCGTTGCAAATGAAGCGTCATCGCCGCGCGGCAACCCCCGACTGGAAGCTGATAAAGGGCCGCGCGACACAGGGCAATACGGCTTCTCAAATCCAACGGCGGCCTTATCTGCGGCCGGTCAGTTCAGCGTCGAGAGCGGGCGAGGCGCGATACCGTCAACGGTTCCGGCCACGAAGGGCTCGGACCACCAATTGCCACTATGGCAAGCGCGAAGGCTCTCTATCTCATTCGTTCAAGAAGCTACGCTATGAATGCCAAGGCGGTCGCGTTTCGCTCACTGGCAGTAATTCTGCTGGTCGGCCTCGTCCTCGCTTGGGTGATTCTTTTCCTCGGCAGCCCGGTCGATTTCGCCGACGTGAAGAGTCGGCAAGCTGACTTGGTTGCGTGGGTTAACCAGCACCCACTGAGCGCGCCCGTCACGTTTTTCGTCGCCTACACCGTATTTTCCGCCCTCTCCATACCGGGCGGCGCCGTGATGACGCTTCTCGGTGGAGCCCTGTTCGGCGTTGGCTGGGGCGTCCTCCTCATTTCGTTTGCGTCGACACTCGGAGCGACGATCGCCTTCCTCGCTTCACGCCACGGCCTCCGGCGTTTGTTCGAGCATCGGTTCGCACTGCGTTTGCGCGGCATCAACGCCGGCATTGAGAAAGACGGGGCTTTTTACCTGTTCTCGCTGCGCCTGGTTCCAGTTTTTCCATTTTTTCTGGTCAACGTGCTTCTCGGCCTCACGCGTATGAGGTTACGCACCTACTATTGGGTCAGCCAGCTTGGAATGCTGCCGGGAACGATCATCTACGCGAACGCGGGCGAGCGGCTCGCCGAACTTGCCTCCCCGTCCGATATCCTCTCCCCGGCTACGCTTGCTTCTCTCGCCTTGATCGGCCTCCTTCCCTTGCTGCTGCATAAAGGGCTGGCGGTCGTCAGAAAACGCCGAAGACTCAGACAACGAGGGTGACCCGTCCCCAAAAAGGTACAAATACTCGCCGTCCGACGGCGGAATCATGCACCTCTGTATCGTCATCCTGGCGGCACTCAACACCGCTTTCTGAGAACACGCCACTCGGATTAAACTTGACGCCAGCACAAGAAAAACGCCGCCGGATCGATCCATGCTCGTTCCGGGCACCGAAGGGGGATGCCCGTCTTCGGAAAACCGTTTGCCCGAGCGGCAGACAAAGAGATCAACAATATGTAATCCGAAAGTGTGGAGGAAGTTATATGAAAAAGAGATGGGTATCCGAATTGTCGACGTTTGCCCTTGCCGCGATGCTGGCCGGCTGTTCGAACATGCAGATGGGGTCGGCCGACGCGAAAACCGAGGCAACCGGCTCGGCCGGCGGTTCGGAAAGTCAGAATGCCAACAACAAACTCGAACGCTGCGACGCGACGCTCGGAACGATCACCGTCGTCGAAGATACGTCGGCGCCTTGGTACGGCATCCTGACCGGGCAATACCACCTGGGCTCGACGACCCCCGTGCTCAAGCTGATGATCCAGCAGTCGAACTGCTTTGTGGTCGTCGAGCGCGGCCGCGCGATGAACAACATGATGCAAGAGCGCGCGCTGAATCAGGCCGGCGAGTTGCGCACTAACTCGAACTTCGGAAAGGGGCAGATGGTCTCGGCCGACTATTCGCTGTCGCCCTCGATCACCTTCTCGAACCAGAACGCGGGCGGTCTTGGCGGTGCGATCGGCGGGCTGTTCGGCTCTGTCGGCGCGGCAGTCGGCGGCAGCCTGAACGCGAAGGAAGCGAGCACGCTGCTGACCCTCGTCGATAATCGCTCGGGCGTGCAACTCGCTGCATCCGAAGGTAGCGCCCGCAACTGGGATTTCGGCGCCGTTGGCGGCATTCTTGGCTCACACTTGGGTGCGGCTGGGGGTGGCTACGCCAACACCGCCGAAGGCAAAGTGATCGTCGCAGCGTTGATGGACTCATACAACGGCGTCGTGCGCGCCGTGCGCAGCTACAAGGCGCAAACCGTCAAGGGTGGCCTGGGCACCGGCGGGCAACTGGCGGTACAAGGCGGCAACACCCCGGCGACACCGAGCGCGTCGCCCATGACCGTTCTTGAAGCGCAGACAAAACTGAACGAACTCGGATTCAGCGTCGGCAAGCCAGACGGCAACATGGGACCGCGCACCAAGGCGCAGTTGAGCAAATTCCAGCAATCCCGCCGCCTCCCGGTGACTGGAATGTTGGACGCGCCAACGATCGCCGAGTTGTCGCGATAGATCGATAGTTGCGCCGCGAAAAGCGGCACGTGCAGCACAAGAACACGCTTTGCTAACGAAGGTCGGCACCAGCCGGCCTTCGTTTATTCACGCCCCGCCCGCGGCGCGTCTGGAGGTCTGTCGCCAGTAGGTCGCGAATAATTCCCGCCTTCATTCTCCCGTGGAAGCTGTGCCGCTTCGCACGAGGAATTCCGCCGCTCGCCCTCCCCGGCAACCGCTCGCCGCGCTTGACGACCGTTCGCAAAATAACCGAGGAGCGACTGAAACGAATTCCTCAGACCCGCTATCTGAAGCGGTGCTTCATCACAAGACCGGAGGAGTCATGAATCTCGTTTCCAAACATCTGATCTGGTGGTTATTAACCGCCGTCGGCGTCTTTTCGCTCGGGACTGTCGCCCTCTCGCGCGGCGAGACCATCAACGCGCTGTGGATCGTCACCGCCGCTGTCTCGATCTATCTCGTCGCGTATCGCTATTACAGCCTGTACATCGCCCAGAACGTGATGCAGCTCGACCCGACGCGGATGACGCCTGCGCTGCGCCACAACGACGGACTCGACTACGTTCCGACCAACAAACACATTCTCTTCGGCCATCACTTCGCGGCGATCGCCGGCGCCGGGCCGCTCGTCGGCCCGGTCCTCGCCGCGCAGATGGGCTACCTGCCGGGAACGTTGTGGATCATCGTCGGTGTTGTACTAGCCGGTGCAGTACAGGACTCCATGGTGCTCTTCGTCTCAACGCGCCGCGACGGCCGCTCGCTTGGCGATCTGATCAAGTCCGAACTCGGCAATGTACCCGGGATCATCGCGTTGTTCGGCGCTTTCATGATCATGGTGATCATTCTCGCCGTCCTGGCGCTGATCGTCGTCAAGGCGCTCGCCGCCAGCCCCTGGGGAACCTTCACCGTCGCGGCAACCATCCCGCTCGCCATGTTCATGGGTGTGTATCTGCGCTTCATCCGCCCCGGGCGCGTCGGCGAAATCTCGGTTATCGGCTTCGTGCTGCTGATCGCCGCCATCATGCTCGGCGGCCAGGTCGCCGAAAGTCCGACGTGGGCACCGGTGTTCACGTTCGATGCGAAAACGCTCACCTGGATGCTGATCGGCTACGGATTCATCGCCTCGGTCCTTCCCGTCTGGCTGCTCCTTGCGCCGCGCGACTATCTGTCAACCTTCCTGAAGATCGGCACCATCGTTTGCCTGGCGGTTTCCATTGTCTTCGTCGCACCCAGCCTGAGCATGCCGGCCGTCACGCAGTTCGTCGACGGCACCGGCCCCGCGTGGTCGGGCAGCCTGTTCCCGTTCATCTTCATCACCATCGCCTGCGGCGCGGTTTCGGGGTTCCACGCATTGATTTCGTCAGGGACGACGCCGAAGCTCATCGACAATGAGAAGAACGTGCGCTACATCGGCTACGGCGGCATGCTGATGGAGTCGTTCGTTGCCATCATGGCGATGGTCGCCGCGTCGGTGATCGACCCGGGCGTCTATTTCGCGATGAACAGCCCGCCCGCCGTGATCGGCGCGACCGCCGCGAACGCCGCGCAGGTCATCTCGCAGTGGGGCTTCGTCATCACGCCCGACGTGTTGATCCAGACGGCGAAGGATGTCGGCGAAACGAGCATCATCTCGCGCGCCGGCGGCGCGCCGACTCTCGCCGTCGGCATGGCGCAAATCTTCTCGCACGTGATTGGCGGCAAAGCGATGATGGCGTTCTGGTACCACTTCGCCATCCTGTTCGAAGCGCTCTTCATCCTCACCGCGTGCGACGCGGGGACGCGCGCCGGACGCTTCATGTTGCAGGACCTCCTTGGCACTTTCGTGCCGGCGCTCAAATCCACGCGCTCCTGGCCGGCCAATCTCATTGCCACCGGGCTTTGCGTTGCCGCGTGGGGCTACATCCTTTACCAGGGCGTCATCGACCCGCTGGGAGGAATTAATAGCCTGTGGCCGCTGTTCGGCATTTCGAACCAGATGCTTGCCGGCGTGGCACTCATGTTATGCACCGTCGTCCTGTTCAAGATGAAGCGGCAAAAGTACGCCTGGGTAACCATCCTGCCGACCGCCTGGCTCCTCGTCTGCACACTGACGGCCGGTTGGCAGAAGATCTTCCACGCCAGTCCGAAGATCGGGTTCCTGGCGCTCGCCGACAAGTTCCAGGCGGCACTCGACAAAGGCGAAGTTCTGGCACCGGCGAAGAGTATCGAGCAGATGCGGCAGATCGTCTTCAACAACCAGCTCGACGCCGTACTGACGATGTTCTTCATGTTCGTCGTCGTCAGCATCCTGTTCTACACCATTGCCGCCTGCCTCAAGGCCTTGCAGGAAGGCGCGCCGACAAGCCGCGAAGTGCCTTACCAGGCAACCCCGGCCGTCGAGGTGTAACGGTGTTTAGCGACCTTTCAAAGGTTGGGAAGTATCTCGGGCAGGCGGCCAGACTCATGGTCGGCTTGCCCGACTACGCCACCTACGTCGCACACATGCGGGCCACGCACCCCGAGCGGCCGATCCTCAGCGAGGCGGAGTTTTTCCGCGACCGCCAGGAAGCGCGTTATGCCTCCGGTCGCTCCGGTGGTTGTTGTTGAAGTACCGCCTCACACTCGTCGGATTGAGAAAGAGATGAACGCCGCACCTTCAGTTGCCCCGATCCCGGTCACCCTTCTTTCCGGTTTTCTCGGGGCCGGCAAGACGACTGTCCTCAACTATCTGCTGGCCAATCCGATGGGACGACGCTTCGCGATCGTCGAGAACGAGTTCGGCGCCATCAACATCGATAGCGGGCTGATCTCCGATCGACGCGGCGGGGTCGTGGAGCTGACCAACGGCTGCGTGTGCTGCACGATCAACGCGGACCTGGTACGCGGGCTGCAGGAGCTTGCTCGGCGTCGGACAGCCGGTGAATTGTCGTTCGACTGGATCATCATCGAAACGACGGGTTTGGCCGACCCCGGCGCCGTCGCTCAGACATTCTTCGCCGCGCCGGAACTGCGCGATACCTTCCTGCTCGACGGCATCGTGGTCGTCGTAGACGCGCTTCATGGCGCCGGGCAACTCGATACACGCCTCGTTGCTCAACGGCAGGCCGGCTTCGCCGACCGGTTGCTGCTCGCGAAGAGCGACCTCGTCGATGAAGGTGCGGTCGCCACGCTGTCGGAGCGGCTTTCCAGTATCAACCCGCGCGCGCCGATCAGCGTTCTCGATCGTGGCCGCGTCGACCCGGGCCTGTTGCTCGGAATCGGCGGTTTCAACCTCGACGCGTCATTGCTCGCCGCCGAAGCCGCCGATCGTGAATCCGTACGTTATCGTCCGCTTTCGATATCCCCATCTGGTGTCTTCCATAAACGTAACAACGCGACCGACGCCATCCGGGCCTTCGTCGTGGAGATGGGCGAAATCGATCTCAGCCAGATGAGCGACGCCATGCAGTCGATGATCGACGAGTTCGGCGACAAATTGCTGCGCTACAAGGGCATCCTCGCCGTCGGCGGAGAAGATCGCCGCCTCGTCTTCCAGGGCGTACAGCGCGTCGCCGGTTTCGACTTCGACGCACTGTGGGCCCCCGACGAGCCGCGCGTCTCACGCCTGGTGGTGATTGGCGAAAACCTCCCCGAGGCATCGCTGCGGCAGCGTTTGCTCGCCTGCGCTATCTCCCCACGGAATGAAACCGCCCCCGCCTGCGGCTAACTGTGGGTAGCCGCGGGCAGCAACATCCACCCGAGCCAACGTCTGAGGGCTGAAACCGTCGCGCCGCCCAAGTTGGCGGCATCAGGCCGGACGACCACCCTTTTTCGCGCAGACTCGTACAATCTCCGTTAGTCGTTTTCCGGACCCGCTACATCATGCTCGAAGAAATCAACCACTTGGCGTTAATCGGCAGCCTGGTGCAGCAGATGTGCGTCTACCTCGTCGTTGCCTATCTGCTGAGCAAGACGCCGCTGTTCGCGCCTTTGATGCAGGTCACCGTGCGCCTGCCCGACAAGCTCGTCTGCTACCTCGTCTTCTCCGGTTTCTGCATCATGGGCACCTACCTCGGTTTTCAGATCGAGGACGCAATCGCCAATACCCGCGCCATCGGGGCCGTACTCGGGGGCATTCTCGGCGGACCGGTTGTCGGCCTCGCAGTCGGACTCACCGGCGGCATCCACCGTTATTCGATGGGTGGTTTCACCGCCTCGGCGTGCGCCGTGTCGACCACCGTGGAGGGACTCATCGGTGGCCTGTTTCACTTTTACCTGCTGCGCCGCCATCGTGCCGACCGCTTGCTGAGTCCATTGTTCGCGCTCGGCGCCACCATGCTCGCCGAAATGACGCAAATGCTCATCATCCTCGCCATGGCGCGGCCATTCGACCACGCGGCGCGGCTTGTCGCACACATCGCGCTGCCGATGATCGTGGCCAACTCCATCGGGGCCGGTTTGTTCATGCGCCTTATCCTCGACCGGCGCGAGACGCTCGAAAAATACTCGATCGCCTTCTCGGCGAAGGCCTTGCGCATCGCCGAACGCTCGGTCGGCGTATTGATGCAGGGTTTCAACGTCGACAATTGCACGCGCCTCGCCAAGATCATCCGCGAGGAAACCGGCGTCGGCGCGGTGGCCATCACCGATTGCGAGAAGCTGCTTGGCTTCGTCGGCACCGGCGCCGACCACCATATTCCCGGCACCCCTATCTCGTCGCCGCACACCTTCTACGCCATCAAGAACAACGAGGTCGTCTATGCCGACGGCGTCGACATCGTTTATTCGTGCGCGGTTTCGAAGGACTGCAAGCTCGGCTCCTGCCTGGTCATCCCGCTGCGCGGCGAGGAGAACCGCGTCATCGGAACGATCAAACTCTACGAACCGAAGACCAAGTTTTTCTCGTCGCTCAACCGAACGTTGGGGGAAGGTATTGCCCGCCTGCTCTCCAACCAGGTCCTGGCTGGCAAGATCGAGGAACAGAAGCGCTTGCTGGCGCAATCGGAAATCAAGTTGCTGCAGGCGCAGATCAATCCGCATTTTCTGTTCAACGCGCTCAATACACTGGCGGCCGTCATCCGACGTGACCCGGAGGCCGCACGCCAGCTCGTCCTCTACCTCTCGACCTTCTTCCGCAAGAGCCTGAAGCGCCTCGGCAACGAGGCATCGCTTGAAGATGAAATCGAGCACGTCAACGCTTATCTTCAGATCGAACTGGCACGGTTCGCCGACCGGCTCGAAGTGGTGATGGCCATCCCGGACGAGTTCATGCACTTGCGACTGCCCGCTTTTTCGTTGCAGCCGATCGTCGAGAACGCCATAAAATACGGCATCTCGCAAATGATCGAGCCCGGGCGCATCACGATCAGCGCTCAACGCACTGACGGCGTGCTCTCGATCTTCGTGGAAGATTCCGCGGGCCTTTACCAGCCCGCGGCCGAAAGGAACGGACTGGGTATGAGCCTCGTGGATCGGCGCATCAAGATTCGCTACGGCGCCGCCTACGGCATCGACGTGGCGTGCGAGCCGGAAACCTACACGCGCGTCGCCATCCGCGTCCCGGTCGAAGAAGAACTTGTGCCATGCTGACCGCTCTGATTGTCGACGACGAGGCGCCGTCCCGCGAGGAACTCAAAGCGCTGCTCGGCGAGGCGCCGGACGTCGAAGTCATCGGGGAATGCGCTAACGCCATCGAAGGCCTGTCGGCGATTCATCGGCTGCGGCCCGACGTCGTCTTTCTCGATATCCAGATGCCGCGCATCAGCGGGCTCGAGATGGTGGGGATGATCGAGCCCTCGGCGCTTCCGCACATCGTTTTCGTCACCGCCTACGATCAGCACGCGCTCAAGGCTTTCGAGGAGCACGCCGCCGATTACCTCGTCAAACCCGTCGACCCGGAGCGTCTGGCGAAGACGCTCGACTGGCTGCGTTCCGGTGCGCGCCCCTCGACGAAGGCGTTTCCCGGGGCCGACAGCAGGCTGCAACAGATCCCCTGCATCGGTCGTAACCGCATCTTCCTCGTTGCCCTCGACGAGGTCGAATACGTCTACACGGATATCTGTGGCGTCAACGTCGTTGCCAGCGAACGGCAAGGAGTCACCGAACTCACCCTCAAGCTCCTCCAGGAGCGGACGCCGCTCGTTCGCTGCCACCGTCAGTACCTCGTCAATCTCGACCGGGTCGCCGAAATCGAACTGCTCGAAAACGGGGCCGCGGAGATCATCACCCAAAGCAGCAAGCGCGTCCCTGTCAGCCGGCGACACCTCAGAGAACTCAAAGACCGGCTGCTGATCGTCTAGCCCGAGCTGCCGCTCGCCCACCTCCCCAACCGCTCGTTCGCGCTACCGACCGTTGGCCGGAAAACGCGCACCTGGCACTCGCCTTATGCGATCGTTATCCTGCGGCGCGGTCAGCGTGAGAGCCAAGACCGACCCCGGCAGCATGTACCAGGCACCTGTCGAACAACAATCACTCGGGGAAACGACGATGCAGTTTTCTTGCGGCCACCGCGGGTTAGGCAATCAATTCAGCCATCTATATCGGTCGACAGAGGCTACGAGTCCCTACGTCTTCGTACGCCGTTTCGCCGCGCTTCTCGTATTCGCATCTGCGCTCGCGTCCACGGCCTACGCTGCGGACACGATACGCGTCGGAGTTTCTTGCCCGATGAGCGGTGGATCGTCGGACATGGGTATCAGCCTGCGTAACGGCGTCCAGCTGGCGGCCGACGAGATCAATGGATGGGCAGGCGGCGCACTCGGCAAGAAGATCGAACTCGTCATACGCGACGACAAGGCGGACAACGCCATCGGCAAACAAGTGGCGGAGGATCTTGTGCGCGAACAGAAAGTCTCGGCGACGATCGGCATATGTAATGCTGGCGTCGGCCTCGCCAGCCTGGACGCTTACCAGAACGGCAAGGTGCCGCTGCTGATCGCCGTCTCGGCAGGAACTCCGTTGGCCGAACGCTTGGCGGCGACGCCCGATTTTTACGTCTTTCGCAACGCCCCGCGCGATGAAATCCAGGCCGAGTTTCTGGTGCGCGAAGCCCTTAAACGCGGGTTGCGAAGAATTGCCGTGTTTGCCGACACGTCGGCCTACGGCGAGTCGGGTCTGAGCTACGTCAAAAAAGCGCTTGCCGAACAGAAGCTGGCTCCGGTTTCCGTGCAACGTTTTCCGATCGGTGTTACGTCGCTGGCCGAGCAGGCGACTGAAGCAAAAGCGTCCGGAGCCGACGCGGTGCTGGCCTGGACCGTGGGGCCGGAAGCCGCCGTCATCGCGAAAAGCGTAGCGCGACAAAAATGGCCGGTGCAGATCTTCGGTAGCTGGCCGCTATCGTGGCGCAACTTCATCGACGGTTCGGGCCCGGCGGCGGAGGGGACGCTGGTCGCCGTGTCGTTCGTTCAGCAGGCCGGTTTTCAAACGCGTAACGCGTTCATCCTCGCCTATCAAAAGAAGTATGGCACCGGCGTTATCCCGGCCCCGATGGCCGCCGCGCAAGGTTACGATGCGATGATGATCGTCTATCAGGCGATTCTGCAGGCGCGTAGCGACGAACCGGTGAAGATCAAAGCCGCGCTCGAGAATCTTGACCGGCCGATTGCCGGCGCGGTCACGACGTACCAGACGCCATTCTCGAAAACCGACCATGACGCAATCAGCGAGAACATGCTGGTGCTCGGTATTGTCCGCCAAGGCCAGATCGACTACGCCAACCGGGAAGATGCAATGAAAACGTTCTCGGTGCAGCGAAAATCGGTTCGTCCCGCCATGTAGACGGCCGCCTACTCGCGCCAGATTCCCGATGCAACCCCACCGCTTACCCCGTTAAGCGGCCGCTTAATCCGGCCACCGACCGCTTGCAGGATTCCAAGCCCCTTCACGAAGGGGCGGCGTTAGATTGGCATAGCGGACTCCCAGGCGAGCAGCCGGAAATCCGTCGAGACCGGGGGCACGAAACAAGAAGAAGCGCGGCGAACCAGGGGGCTTCGCCAGAGAATCCGGATTCAAAACCAACCTAAGGGGAAGTTGATGCATTCATTAACCATGATCTTTGCGGCGGCGTGCGTATTCGCCATAGCCTACCGCTTCTACGGTCTATTTTTGGCCAACAAGGTTCTCGGCTTAAAGGCGGAACGGGATACGCCAGCCGTCACCATGGCCGATGGCCATGACTACTTGAAGACCAACAAGTTCGTTCTGTTCGGTCACCACTTCGCCGCCATCGCGGCCGCCGGACCGCTGCTCGGTCCGGTTCTCGCCGCGCAGTTCGGCTACATGCCGGGCGCTTTGTGGATCCTCGTGGGCTGCGTGCTGGCCGGCGGCGTCCATGACGCGGTCGTGCTGTTCGCCTCGGTACGTCACCGGGGCAAGAGCCTGTCGGTCATCGCGGAAACCGAGATCGGCAAACTTACCGGCAAGATCGCCTCTGTCTCGATCCTGTTCATCCTGATCCTGACGCTGGCCGGTCTTTCGATCGCTGTCGTCAACGCCATGTTCAACAGCCCGTGGGGCACCTTCACCGTCTTTGCGACGATCCCCATCGCGATGGTCATGGGCGTGTATATGCAGAAGGTCCGCCCGGGTGACATCAAGGGCGGCAGCATCATCGGGGTCGTCCTGCTGGCGCTGTCGATCATCGTCGGCCCGCACGTGGCCGCCAACCCGACGCTCGCCGCGATGCTGACCTTCACCAAGAAGGAACTCGCGATCATCATTCCCGCGTACGGCTTCTTCGCCTCGGCTTTGCCGGTGTGGTTCCTGCTCGTTCCCCGCGACTACCTGTCGACCTATCTGAAGATCGGTACGATCGGCGCACTGGCCATCGGCATCATGTTCGTCAACCCGGTCATGCACATGCCGGCTATGACGGACTACGTCTTCGGCGGCGGCCCAGTGATTCCAGGAGCGCTCTTCCCATACTTGTTCATCACCATCGCCTGCGGCGCGCTGTCCGGCTTCCACGCCATCATCGGTTCGGGAACGACACCGAAGATGATCGCCAACGAGCGCGATATCCTGTTCGTCGGCTACGGCGCGATGTTGACCGAAGGCTTCGTCGCCATCATGGCGCTGATCGCTGCTTGCGTGCTCGTTCCGGCTGACTACTTCGCGATCAACGCAGCGCCGGCGGCCTTCGCCAAACTGGGGCTGAGCACGGTCAACCTGCCGGAACTTGCCGCACAGGTCGGTGAGCAAGTGCAAGGTCGGCCAGGCGGCGCGGTCTCGCTGGCCGTGGGCATGGCCTACATCTTCTCTTCAGTGCCGTTCATGAAGGGGATGATGGCTTACTGGTACCACTTCGCGATCATGTTTGAAGCGGTGTTCATCCTAACCGCCGTCGATGCCGGCACCCGCGTCGGCCGTTACCTGCTCCAGGAAATGCTCGGTCGCGTCTACAAGCCGTTCGCTGACAACTCCTGGACGCCAGGCGTGATCATCTGCAGCGCATTGTTCACCTCTGCTTGGGGGTACCTGGTCTACACCGGTGACATCTCGACGATCTGGCCGTTATTCGGCATGGCGAACCAACTGCTTGCTTCGTGCGCGCTGATCGTCGGCACAACGATGCTCATCCGCCTCGGCAAGGCCCGCTACGCCTGGGTCACAGCTACTCCGGGGCTGTTGGTGTACCCGACCGTGATGTGGGCGGGATACCTGAACATCACGCTGAACTACATGCCGAAGCAGCTCTACTTGCTGTCGACGATGTCGGTCATCCTAATGGTCCTCATCACCGCGGTCTTCATCGGCGCCTTCAGCCGTTGGAGTTCTCTGCTGAAGATCGACCGACTGATCACCGACAAGGACGGCGACGAAGTTCTCGCCCTCGTCGAAACCAACTGATTTCGTACTCGGCAGCTCTTGGCGCAATCCGCCTCACGGCGGGTTGCGCCTTTTCTTTTCAGGAACGAGTGAAGGAGAATTGGCGAGTTCAGAAAACAATGCCGCCGGGCTTCGTTGGGAGAGCGCTGCCGTACGTGAAGGTTGGAAAGACGATCAACGGAAGCCGCGCATTTAGCGCCGGCCCGGATAGAGTTCCCGGCCCGCGTCCTTGATGTCGCGCCGCAACTGCTGACGCTCTTCGGGCGACAACCTCTCCCCTCGCTGCGCATCGCGCCCCTGATCGCGCTGATAGTACTGACGCCGATCGTCATCCTGTCTGGAAGCGCGCTGGTTCTCATACCCCGCAGGCCCGGGTCCGTTGCGACTCCAGCCGTTTCTCCATGGGCTGTCGGCTTGCACGGCCGGCGCCGACAAAGCCAAGGCGAGCAGGACCGCGAGCGTGCTCCTCATCCGTTTGCCCAGTCGAACCACAGCCAACCTCCTTACCCCTTCAATTCAATCGCCCGCCCCACAGCGCGCATCGACGCGTATTTTGCCCTGACTCGAGCCGCCAGGAAACGCTTCGCCGCTACTCTTGGACGCAAGTCTGCGCCAAACTTGTTACCGTGGTTTATTCAAATGGTGGGAAGTTGTAAGAATTGGTTTCCGGAAGGGATCTCCGGCCACCATTAACTCACGTTCAGCGCCATAGCGCTGAACGACCGAGCAAGACAATCGACGGCCTTGTTCCATGGAGCGGCAGGCCTGAACCCGCGATCTCATCCGCCCATCCACAGACGAGGCGGGCGAAGCGAGACAGACTGCTTCCGCTCAAAAACCCAGCCTCCCATCCTCAAACCTCGAACCGGTAATCCTTGAGGAGATTGAAGAAAGCGTCGGCCGCTGGAGACAACGTGCTCTTTTTTCGTTTGGTCAGCACGACCTTCCGTTTTACGACGGGTCCAACAAGGGGAATGCGCCTGATGCCCTGGCGATCGCCTTCTTCGAGCGTAGACGCGGGCAGTATGGCGCAACCGACGCCGGCGGCCACCAGACTGATGGCCGTGGCGTGGTGCCGGACCTCGTACGCTCCGCTCAACCTGATACCTCTTTTTGCCAACTGATAGTCCATGACGACTCTGGTCGCCATCATGTTGCTCACGACGATCAAGTCCGCACGACTCATGTCCGACCAGCTAACAGAGCTCTTGTTGCTGAACGGATGCGAGTCTCGGCAGAAGAACATGAGGCGATCGTCGAACAGCGGGATTTCGGCGAGCTCATCGTTGCGTTCGCCCATGATGCATATTCCAAGTTCAGCGAAATTGTTGAGCACCGCATTCCGGACCTCATAGGATGTCGCGTCAAGCAACCGGATTCGATTGCCCGGACAGATGTCGGCATACTGCCTGATGAACTCCGGCAGGATGTGCGCGCACATGCTGGGAACGCAGGCGAGCGTAAAGCTGCCATGCGATCGTTTGGACATGTCCTTGAGTCCCTCGATGGACCGCGTCACCTCTCCCACGATAACCCTTGCCTGAGGCAGAAAGTCGCGACCGACGGCCGTTAGTTCGACATACCGAGTGGTCCGGTCGAACAGTTTCAGCCCGAGGTAAGCCTCAAGCTTCTGCAGTCGCCGCGTCAATGCCGTCTGTGTGACGTGCAGTTGCTCGGCGGCTTTGCCAAAGCCCCCCAGCTCGGCAATCGCAACAAACGCCTGAATCCCGTCGAAATCTACCTTCACTGCGTCTCCTTACGTCCGAAATCTGGTTGGTTCCACCGTGATTGATTCATGCACAAACAGCAATAATCAAACAATTTATTGCATTTCTACCGCAAACCGAAAGTACTTACCATGGGTCGCAAAAAACCAGCCGTTCGCTGGCGATAAAAAGGCCCTGGCCGAAAAAACCAAACGCTTTCGGAGCAAGACATGCAGATGGAGTTCGTGAAGATTCCGGCCGTTTATATGCGGGGCGGGACAAGCAAGGGGGTTTACCTGATGGAGAAGGATCTACCCTCAGATCCTGCCGCGCGCGATCGCGTTATCCTCGATATCTACGGTAGTCCCGATGTTCGCCAAATCAATGGAATGGGCGGAGCTGACCCTCTTACCAGCAAAGTTGCCTTGTTGTCTCCCTCTCGTCGCCCCGGGGTGGATATCGACTATACGTTCGGTTATGTCGGCATCAAGGAAGCCGTCGTCGACTACGAGGGGAACTGCGGCAATATCTCTTCGGGAGTCGGTGTCTATGCCATCCGCCAAGGGTTGGTGAAGGCCGTCGAACCGGTCACGAAGGTGGTCATCTTTAATACCAACACCAGCAAGATCATCGAAGCGCTCATACCAGTCCGGGACGGCGAAGTCACCTTCGAGGGCGACTATACGATCGCGGGCGTTCCTGGAAAGGGCGCAAGGATCGTAATGAATTTCCCGAACTCGGCTGGTTCGAAAACCGGCCGGCTGCTTCCAACCGGAAACGTGCAGGACACCATGGCGCTGAACGACGGACGCTCAATCCGGGTCAGTCTGGTGGATGCGGCAAACCCATCCGTGTTCGTCAGAGCCAGCGACATCGGCCTGACCGGCAAGGAGTTGCCGGAAGACTGCGAACGCAACCCGAGCATTCTCTCCATCATGGAGGAAATCCGTGTAGCCGCCGGCGTCATGATGGGGCTGGCAAAGAACAAGGACAAGGTCGGTCCGGCTGTTCCGAAAGTTGCCTTCGTCGCCCCCGCGCAAGACTATGTTTCGAGCGAAGGTTCGCTGATCGGATCCGATGAAGTCGATCTCCTCGCCCGGACAAAGGCCATGGCTCAGATGCACAAGACGTATGCCGTGACCGGGGGAATCTGTATTGCCACCGCGGCTCGGATCGAAGGCACCGTTGTCAATGAAATCGCATCGGCGCGTGCCAAGGCCACAGGGGAAGTACGCGTTGGGCATCCATCCGGAGTACTCGAGGTTTTTGTCGGGATTGAACGATCTGAAAACGGGGGCTGGAACCTCTTGCAGGCTGGTGTCTGCCGCACCGCTCGCCCGATCATGGATGGAGAGGTCTATGTTTCGCGCAAGGCTTACCTGTCGCCGTAATCTGTTCCGAGGGAAGAGAGTCGGCGCATCTATAAGAATGGCGATTTCCAACAAATATTCGATTTTTACTCGGAGGAGTCAACAATGAAAGTACGAGGCATCGCGATGGTGGCTGTAACGGCCATCCTGGCTGCACTGAGCAGCGGGGCGGCCGCTCAGAACTACCCGAAACGCCCGGTCGAAATGGTCATTCCGTTTGGCGTGGGCGGCGCGAGCGACATCTTTGCCCGCCAGTACTCGCAGATCGCCGAGAAATACCTCGGCAAACCGCTGGTCGCCGTCAACAAGGGCGGCGCCGGTACCATCGAAGGCTTGCTGCACGCGTTCGGCGCACCGGCCGACGGATACACCATTCTCGAAATCACGCCGTCGCTTCTGATCGTCGAGGCCCAAAACAAGAGTTCGGTCAAGTTCCGCAAGGAATTCGAGCCGATCATGAAAGTGCAGTCCGATGTGGTGCTCTTCGGTGTGTCCGCGAAGAGCAGCTACAAGACGCTCGACGACCTTCTGGCCTTCGCCAAGGCCAACCCCAAGAAGCTGAAGATCGGCGGTCTGTCGCCCGGCGGGTTGGACGATTACATCGCCAACGGTTTTGCCCGGGCAGCTGGCATCCAATGGACCTATGTTCCCTACAAGTCCGGTTCCGAACTCAAAGCCGCCGTTCTCGGTGGCGAGTTGGATGTCTATCAGGACAAGCTGATTTCTTTCATGAGCCTGATGTCCGGCGGCGACGTGCGGCCGGTGGTGGTACTCAACGACAAGCGCCTTGACGTTCCGGCACTGAAGGATGTTCCAAGCTCAGTCGAGAAAAAGATCAACTTCACTCAAGGGTCGTGGCGCGGGTTCGTGGTCAAGAAGGGAACGCCGGAACCGGTCAAGAAGATCATCATCGAGGCATTCCAGAAGGCTTACGACGATCCGGCCTACAAGGAAATGGAAAAGAAGGAAATGACCAACCTCGTTCCCGGCTACATGAAGGCAGACGATTTCCGCAAGTCGTGGGATGCAGAATTTGAAGGGTACTCAACAGTCTTCAAGGAACTTGGGCTGGTCAAACAGAAATAGCACCAGGCTTCTGGCAACTAAGAACGACCAGGGGCCCCAGGTTTCGCCCCCAGTCGTGCAAATCAGATAGTTCAAGAGGGGGCGTCATTTCATGGCAGCAGAAATCGTATTCAACATACTTATCGGGCTGGGCGTCCTGTTCTATCTGGCGCAAGCGATACAACTCCCGGCCACGGACAACCCGGCTGACGTGCTCGGTGCCGGGGGGTTCCCGATCATCATAGGCGTCATCGCTCTGATCGGCCTGGCGATGATCACCATTCACACCATCAAGGAAAAACGCAAGGTCGACATTCCGATGCTGAACCTGCGCTCCGTCGACGGGCGCATGGTGTTCATCAACGTGTTGGTATTGGCCGCCTATGTCGGACTGCTCGACGTCATCGGGTTCGTACTGGCCACCTTGATCTACCTTGTGGTTGCACCTCTTTCCATGGGATACCGCAAGCCCGCGGCACTCGCCGTCTTTTCAGGCGTCACCACCGCCGTCATGGTCGTCGTATTCGGGATCCTGTTCTATGTTCCCCTGCCGCGCGGCGCGGAGCTCTTCCGTGATTTGAGCTACCTGATCTACTGACCGAAGGAAACCAGTCAATGGATATCATCATTCAATCCCTGGTCGCCGTGTACAACCCGATGACCTTTCTGCTGGTTTGCGTCGGTATGCTTTTCGGCATGATATGCGGCGCACTTCCCGGCCTCAGCACGTCGATGGCGATCATTCTGCTTCTACCTTTCACCTATTCGATGGACCCGATCATGGCCATCATCCTCATGGTGTCGTGCTACGTTGGCGGCTCCTGCGGCGGATCGATTTCGTCGATCCTGCTCAAGACCCCGGGCACTCCGGAGGCGGTTGCGACTACGTTCGATGGTTACCCGATGGCGCAGAAGGGCAAGGCCGGAGAGGCGTTGGGGCTGGCGGTCACCGCGTCGTCTTTCGGTACCATCTTCTCGGCCTTCGTCATGCTTTTGGCGTCCCCCATGCTGGCACAGGCCGCGCTGTCTTTTCAGAGCGCTGAGTACTTCGGCTTGGGCTTGATCGGTCTAAGCTGCATCACCAGCCTCGGCGCCAAGAACCAGACCAAGGCGGTCGTCTCCGTGATGATTGGCCTGATGATTGGCACCATCGGGATAGACAGCATCAACGGCGTCGAACGCTTTGCTTTCGAACAACCGTCGTTACTTAACGGAATCAACTATATATCGGTCATGATCGGAGCATTTGCGGTTGCGGAAGTCTACAAGAACATCGAGGAGTACCGTCACGTCGATACGTCGCTACGCTCCGAGCATAAGGTCAAGATCAAGCTCCTGAAATTCTCCGAGATGGCCAAGATGTGGTCCAGCTTCATCCGAGGCTCGGTCATCGGCACGATTATCGGCATCATTCCCGCGGCGGGCGGCTCGATCGCCAGCCTGATAGCCTACGGCTCGGAAGCCCAGAATGAGAATGCCAATCCGAAGTTCGGTGAAGGCAATCCGCGCGGAATCATCGCCCCGGAGTGTTCACACAATGCGGCCGTCGGCGGCTCGATGGTTCCCACGCTGACGCTCGGCATCCCGGGCAGCCCGGTTGCCGCGGTCATCATGGCCGCCTTCTTGATCATCGGACTGACACCTGGACCGATGTTGCTTCGGGAACAGCCGATCATGCTCAACGCCATCTTCCTGGCCTTGATCACGGCCGCGCTGTTGCTGTTCGTGGGCGGGCGATTCGTCACCAGCCAGTTCGGACACATCCTGAAGCTGCCCTATCCGCTGCTCGGTTCGCTGATCATCACGCTCGGCCTTGTCGGCGCCTACTCGCTCAAGAACAGCTTCTACGACGTCCTGATCATGTTCGTGTTTGGCCTCGTTGGCTATTTCTTTGACAAGTTCAAGTACTCCAACGCCGCGGTGATTCTTGGCCTGATCCTTGGCGAAATCATCGAAAATTCGTTGCGCAAGCAGATCATCATCGGCGATGGCAGCGGCATGGGTTTCGTAACCCGCCCGGTGTCCGTCCTGGTTCTCACGGTGGCCGTCCTGACTTTCCTGTGGCCGATGATGAGCAAGAAAATCAAGAAAAACAAGTTGGCCAGACAAGTCAGCCAGTAGCTTCGAGAGTCGTCGAGGCGTAAGCGAACCACCATCCGCCACCATGAGTATCAAGCCAGCGACAGGATACTTCCTGAAGAGGTTTGGTGCCCTTGGTGGCTTTTGGCGCGCTCTCATCCACGCAGCACCACTGGCATTCGCTACACAGCGGCGACATCGGACGCCAACTTAATCTCGGATTGCGCAAGCAGAAACAAGAGGGAAGAACCCGCCGTCGTCCAAGTTCTTCTGCACGACTATCCCGCCGATGTGCGCCACCGCCGTCTGGCGCAAACACTGCCGAAGATTATTCATAACGTAGGAGGAAGAACGATGTCATCGATCCGTGGGCTATTGGTTGCCTGCCTGTGTGCGTTGCCGTTCGTGGCTACCAAAGGCGTGGCCGCCGAAGTGGTCGTCATGAGTTCGGGTGGCTTTTACTCGGCCATGGAAGAACTCGGGCCGGCCTTCGAGAAGGCGACGGGACACAAGATCGTGCTCATCTCCGGTTCGTCTATGGGCTCGTCGCCGACGGCAATCCCGGCTCGTATCCAGCGCGGCGAAGCAGCCGATCTGCTGATGATGGCCGGCACCGAACTTGACAAGCTGATCGAGCAAGGTTTCGCCATTCCAGGCAGCCGCGTCGATCTCGTGCATTCGAAGATCGGCATGGTGGTGAGAGCCGGGCAGCCGAAGCCCGACATCGGTACCAAGGAAGCTTTTGAGAAGGTGCTCCTCGATGCCAAATCGATCGGCTATTCCGCAAGTGCGAGCGGCGTCTACCTCTCGCAAGAGGTCTTCCCCAAGATCGGCGCGGAAGGCCGGATCATGAGCAAGGCCAAGGAGATCGTGAAAGATCGTGTCGCCACCTGGGTGGCACGCGGAGACCTCGAACTCGGATTCCAACAGGTGAGCGAACTGCTGCCGATCCCGGGAGTCGATTTCGTCGGCGCAATACCTGAGCCGTATCAGAAGGTGACGGTCTTTTCGGTCGGTGCGGCCAAGACGTCGAAGGAACCAACCGCGGCGCAGGAACTGGTCAGGTTCCTGATATCGCCGGTCGCCTATCCGATCATCGAAAAGCAGGGCCTCGAACCTGCGGCTCTCGCCACCAAGAAATAAAGCACAGCGAAAGCAGAGCGCCCGGTTCGCCGGGCGCTCTGCTCACCCCGCAGCCAGAACGGCCTGAACCGGGGTTTCCGCATCGACCGGTGCAATCTCCGCCCCGGCGGTTAGCCAGCCAAACGCGATACCCAGCATGTCGGCGACGCCGCCAATCGTCAGGTTCCGGCTTTTGTACTCGCGGTTGAGTTCTTCGAGATACGGAATGAATTCGCCACCGTCGGCGATGATCCGTTCGAGTTCGCCCCCATCCCGCCGTACGCGCATCAAACCCTCTGGTCCGCCGCGGTGCAGCGTGGTCGTATCGTCGACCGTTTGCATTAGCTGCGCCATCATGGCAAACGATGCCGTAGTCATGCATCCGCTCTGTGCGAGAGTCTGACGGAACACCGGCAGCGCAGTATCGAACAGCGACGGATAGCCCCCTGTCGCCTCGCGGATAATGCCACCCGCCTTGAACTGACGACGGGCCCTGGCACCGTTGGAGTCGGTGTCGACGGCCGAGTGGAAAAACACTTCCGAGATCGACGATAGAGAGACACGCACCGACGCCTCATCGCTTCCATCGGCATGATAAAACGCGATCAGCAGCATACCGCTGAGGAAGATGTACCCTTTGTGCGTATTCGTTCCAAGCTCTCTGTAAAGCCGCTGCTCGGCGCGGATGGCAATGGCCTGCTGACGCAAGAACGGCTCGCCGGCGATGAGTGAGGCAACCAGTTCTCCTAGGTAATCCTCGACGATGCCGATTGATCGCTCCATGATCGGAACCGAGAGATCCGGGTGCGAACCGTTGTCCATGAGGTCCACGAGACCGGGCTTCGGCGTTAGGTAGAGTTCCATGCTCGCCCCTCTTCCCAGGGCGATAGCCAAGCGCTCAAGCTCGGAATGGCGCGAGGAGTTCATGGACTTTTCCGATCGTTTGTTCAAAAGCATGGCGCTTGCTGCGGATGCAGTCGACAGCGCGCTCGTTGCATAGGAGGCAGGTACGACTAGGAAGGCCCAGCGCCGCACGGTCAACCTGCACTCCACCAACGGCGTAAACGTCGAGATCGACGAGACGCGCCGATGGCCGTAGGGCCTCAAGCTCCACGCAGCGACGCTTGATCGACTCTGGCTCTCCGTCGATGCCGAGAATGGAATACGGTCCAAGCAAATCGCATGCGGCGATAAGTACGACACGTCGCGGGAAAACGGATGCAATCTCACCGAGCATCCACGAAAAAAGCGCCTCCGCACCGGGAGGCGTCTTTTCTTGTCCTGGAATGTTGAGCGACATGAACAGCGTCGCTCGATGCCCCGCGCTCAAGGCTTGAGCGAGGGCATCCTGGCGGCTGTCCCGCGCGTCCAGGTAATTACGGCTTGACCTGGCGGACGACGTCAATGATGGAGCCGTCACGGTACTCGATGAGAGCAACGATCTTGTCCTCGAACTCAACCGGCTTCGGAATACCGGTAACCGAGTAGATCTCATCGCGGAGCTGGCGGATATCCTTCACCGGCGCCCCGCGCTTGATCAGTTCGGCCTTGAGGTCGGGCAGATTGTCGTTTACGGCGATGCCGCGTTCCGTGACGATGACGCCGACGGTTTCGCCCGGCGTAGTAATCGTCGTCACTTCGTCGCGGACGATCGGCAGACGACCGCGGATCGACGGAGCCACAACGATCGAGACCTTGGCACCGGCCGCGACGTCGCAGTGGCCGCCTGTGTTGTGCAACAGGTAGCCCATCGATTCGGTATTGACGTTGACGTTGAAGTTGACGTCGATTTCAGTCGCGCTAAGGATCGCGCAGTCGAGGCGATCGACCACGGAACCGCAGTTGAACGGGTTGGCGTACGTGCCGGCCGTCATCTCGACGTGCTTCTGGTTGCGCCCGATCGACTCGACGGCCTTGAGGTCGAAGCATTGAACGTCGAACAAGGCCTCGAACAGGCCCTCCTCAAGCATGTCGACGAAGTAGCCGGTGATGCCGCCGCAACCGAAGCTGCCCTTGATGTTGCCCTTGCGCATCATGTTGCGTACGTGTTCGGCCACCGCCAGCGAAATGCCGCCGGTTCCGGTCTGGAACGAGAAGCCGGTCTTCATGTAGCCCGATGACTCGATCACCATCGCCGCGTACTTGGCAATCTGCAGGCCGATCGGATCGGTCGTAACCTTGGTCGTCGACGACACGATTTTCTTCGGATCGCCGAGGCGCGGCACCTGACAAACGAAATCGACCACGGTTTGCGGAATGCCGACCGGCACCGCGGGGAACGGTACTAGGTTGTCGGTGACGGCGACCACCTTGTGCGCATGCTGCGCATCGACCAGCGCGTAACCCAAGCTGCCGCAGGCCGACGGGCCGTAGAAGCCGTTGAAGTTGCCGTACTCGTCGCAATACGGAGCGGCGAGGAAGGCGACGTCGACGGGCACTTCGCCGGTGATCAGGGAACGCGCGCGGCCGCCGTGCGATCGCACGATGATCGGGCAATCGAGTTCCCCCTTCGACACGAGTTCGCCGATCGGGCCGTTGACGCCGCATTCGAAGGCCGTGATGACGCCCTTGCGAATGTAGGGAATCAACTCCGCGTGCACGATATGCACCGAACTCGACGCGATCTTGATGTCGCGAATGCCGAGCGCATCGATCTCCTTGACCAGTTCATTCAGCAAGTAATCGCCGTTGCGCAGGCTGTGGTGCGTCGAAATCGTCATTCCGTCCTTGAGCCCCGACGCGATGATCGCATCGCGCAGGCCGCCGACGAGTTTGCTGCCGTTATGTGTGAGCCGCCGAATCGCCCGTGTCGAACGTTCCGCATGCGGCTGCAGGGACCAGGGATCGCTGTACGGGATGAGTTTCTTGCCAGCAAATGTCTCCGGGATCTCCCGTCCCACGCTATTCCGTGCCATTGATGTCCTCCTCGTTGATGACGATATCGACCATGCCGTGGGCACGGGCGGTGTTCAGCACGCGCGCGGCGCGCACAACCACCGGTCGGTCGATCATCTTGCCCTTCAGTGAAATGACGCCTGTTCCCATCTCGCGCGCACGCTTGATGGCGTCCATCACCTCCAGTGCGTAATCAACTTCCTCCTGCTTCGGCGCGAAAACCTCGTGGATGATGTCGATCTGGCGCGGGTTGATCATGCATTTGCCGGTAAAGCCGAGCTTCTTGATGAGTTCGGTTTCCTTGCGCAGCGCCTCCATGTCGTTCACATCGGCGAAGATCGAGTCGATCGCCTGAATACCGGCTGCCTTGGCGCCCCACAGCACGTTCATCCGGGCGTTGAACAATTCCTCGCCGGTCTTGGTGCGGTTGATTTCCATCGTCGCCGTGTAGTCCTCGGCGCCGAAGGCAAGGCCAATCAGGCGGTCGGACGCGCGCGCGGTTTTTGGCGCGTTGAGCACGCCTTCGGCAGTTTCGATCGAGGGCAGAATCTTGAAGTGACCGACGCGCAAACCGAGTTCTTCTTCGTATTCGGTCAACAACGTATCGAGGTGCTCGACAACCTCCGGTGTATCCGCCTTCGGCAGGCGAATACCATCCGGTTTCGCCGGCAACACGGTCTTCAGATCATCGAGAGCCCACTTGGTGTCGAGCCCGTTGATACGCACCAGGATCTCCTTGTTGCGCACCTTGTAGTTGTCGAGGAAGCGGCGCACCAGAATCCGCGCGGCGTCTTTCTCGGACAATGGCACGGCGTCTTCCAGGTCGATCTGAACGGCATCGCACTGGAACAGCGGAATGTTCTGGAGCATCGAGGGCATGTTGCCCGGCACGTAGAGCAGCGAGCGGCGCAGTTTGAAATCGGCCATGGTTATTCCTCCGCAAAGTAGATGGTTGCCGTACCGCCGCTTTGCGACTTGTGGCGTTCGACGCCTTCGACCATCAACTCGACGAGGACAATTTCGCAGGTCGCAAACACCTCGGCGTCCTCGAGCTGTCCACCGACCACGTCGCCCGATGCCTTGCCGGCGATTATATGCAAATGGCAATCCGGTTGGTGATCTTCCCCGGGAATGATATTTCCGGTCAGGCCGAGCAGCTCGAGCGGCCCTTCCAGTTCATGGGGCGTGAGGCGCGCGCGCGTGATCGGCAGCTTGGCGCCGCTCTTGATACCATTGATGCGCACTTTGCGGATCGAACCAAGCGCTGACAGGATGACCGCGGACTTCACGCTCTCCTTCACCACCAGCTTCTTGATGTTTTCGACCAGCGATTGGCCCGGCAGGATTTTGAGCAGGAAACGACGCCCCTGCTTGTATTCCTTGTATCTGAATGTCGTGTTCTCGTTTTCCATTACGCTCCCCCTGCCCGCTGCAACGCGGCTTCCAGACGCGCCTCAATCGCGTAATCGAGCGCCCCGCGATCGCTGATGCTTACCTTGCCGGATTTGACGGCATTCTTGGCCAGCACTTCCTCGAGTTTGGCGCGGATCAGATGCTCAAACTGCTTCTTCACCGTCGACTCGATCTCGATCAAGAGTCGGTCGGCCGGCTCGACAGTGACCATCAGGTCACTGGACTGCATCGTGCCCGCCTGTCCTTTCTTCAGTATTTCCATACGTTACCTCCTATTGTCATACCGCAATGTGTTCCGAATCGGTTCCGCTTCGTCGCTCGTGAGGAAATCGAGGGTAGTTTGAGGCACGTAGTCCTTCAATTGCCCTACATCGTCGCTAAGCAATAGTTCACGCACCTTCGATGCGCTGATTACTCCCGTTGTCGCCTGTTTGCGCTCGATCTCGACGAGTTCGATCCCATACTCGGGGAGCAACCGCTTCATCGTTTCGTTGTAACCGTTCGTCAGACGGCAGTTGGGTTCCGTCCCCACGAAACGGCGCGTGATGCCGAAGTAAGGTGCAATCCGCGAAGCGAAAAGAATGACGTCCAGTTCCATCTGGATGCGCGCCACGGGATCGTCCTTCTTGAGGAAATAGGTCGGGAACGTCGCACCGCTCACGATATAGCGCGACGTATCGAGGAGGATTACGTTCGCGAGATCGCGTACGCCCTCTTTCACCAGCCGGAAACGGACGTCGAACGGAAACACGGACCGGTCTTCGCGCACGACGAAAACGTACAGATTCTCGACGGCCTTTGCGGCACTTTCGATGACGTAACGATGCCCGAGGGTAAACGGGTTACAGTTGACGACAATCGCGCCGTTCAGTCCTGGTTTCACCAGAGCGCTGTTCGAGGCCAGCCAACACTTCAGGCCTTTGCCGTACTCAAGCAGGGCGACCTTTCCCTGATTGGCGAGCAAGGTGAAGTTGAGCGATTGGAACGTCATCGCATAGGCGGGCTTGGTGAATACGAATAGAGACTCGTACCCGGCTTCCAGCCCGCGGGAAACGAGTGCCGTAACAAGCTCACCGAGCAAGGAGCCGCCTTGATGCGAGGGCTCCACGGCAAGCATTTTCAGGATGTTGCCTGCCCGCGCGCCAACGGCGACGAGCGTGCCGCTCTCGTAAATGCCGAACAGCTCGTCGTAACCTTCCTCGAAGGAAAGCTCGTTGCGCTCGATCAGTTCTCGTGCCGAAGCAACGTCGGATCGGGATACCAGCTGTGCGATCACCCTGTTCGCTTCCCTGTTTTCTTTCTCGTAATGTCGCCGGCCCGCCCTCCGCCCCACCCCGGGAACGAGGGGGCGGCCGGAGTCCCCCTTTTAATCAAGCTCAGTTAAACAAGTACTGCCGCTGCCTCACAGTGCATCGATGATGGCGTTCAGCGTCGCGCTCGGGCGCATCGCCTTCGACACTTTCCCGAACTCCGGCAAGTAGTAACCACCGATGTCAACCGGCTTACCCTGTGCTCCGATCAACTCCGCGTTGATCTTCGCCTCGTTTTCCTGCATGGCCTTGGCCACCTTGGCGAAGCGCGCCTGAAGTTCGGCATCCTTGCTCTGCGCGGCCAGACCTTCGGCCCAATACATCGCGAGATAGAAGTGGCTGCCGCGGTTGTCGATCTCGCCTACCTTACGCGCCGGCGACTTGTTGTTGTCGAGGAACTTGGCGATCGCTACGTCGAGCGCGTCGGCCAGAACCTGCGCTTTCGGGTTCTTGAAGTTGACCGCCAGGTGTTCCAGCGAAGCGCCAAGAGCCGAGAACTCGCCGAGCGAGTCCCAACGCAGATAGCCTTCCTTGAGGAATTGCTGGACGTGCTTCGGTGCCGAGCCGCCAGCCCCCGTTTCGAACAGTCCGCCACCAGCGAGCAGCGGAACGATCGACAGCATCTTGGCGCTGGTGCCGAGTTCGAGGATCGGGAAAAGGTCGGTCAGGTAGTCACGCAGGACGTTACCGGTCACCGAGATGATGTCCTTGCCTTGGCGAATGCGCTCAACGGAGAACTTCATCGCATCGACCGGCGACAGGATCTTGATCTCGAGGCCGCTCGTGTCGTGGTTCTTCAGGTATTTCTCAACCTTGGCAATCACGTTCGCGTCGTGAGCACGATTCTTGTCGAGCCAGAACACGGCCGGCGCGCCGGTTGCACGGGCGCGATTGACCGCCAGCTTGACCCAGTCCTGGACGGGGATATCTTTAACGCGCGACATGCGCCAGATGTCGCCGGCGCCGACCTGATGCTCGATCAGCGTCTTGCCCGCGGCATCCACGACACGAACCGTACCGTCGGCCGGGATAACAAACGTCGTCGGGTGCGAACCGTATTCTTCGGCCTTCTGAGCCATCAAGCCGACGTTCGGCACCGAGCCCATGGTCGCAGGATTGTAGGCGCCGTTCTTCTTGCAGTCCTCGATCATCGCTTGGTACATCTGCGAGTAGCAGCGGTCGGGGACCATCGCCAGCGTTTCCTGCAGCTTGCCCTCCCGGTTCCACATCTTGCCGGAATCGCGAACGACGACTGGCATCGACGCATCCACGATGACGTCACTCGGCACGTGCAGGTTAGTAATGCCCTTGTCGGAATCGACCATGGCCAGCGCTGGGCGCTTGGCATACACGGCCTTGATGTCGGCTTCGATTTCGGCCTGCTTCGCTTCCGGCAGCGTCTTGATCTTGGCATAGAGGTCGCCCAAGCCCATGTTCGGATTGACACCGAGTTGCTTGAAGGTCTCGGCATGCTTGGCGAACACATCCTCGAAGAAGACGGAAACGGCGTGGCCGAAGAGCACCGGGTCGGACACCTTCATCATCGTCGCCTTCAAGTGCAGCGAAAGGAGCAGGCCTTCGCTCTTCGCCTTCTCGATCTGCTCGGCATAGAACTGACGGAGAGCTTTCTTGCTCATGAAGGTGCCGTCGACGATTTCGCCCGCCGATGCCTTCAGTTTGTCCTTGAGCACTTTCACCGCGCCGTCGGCGCCGACGAACTCGATCTTCATCTCGCTGGCTGCTTCAATGACGACGGACTTCTCGTTGCCGTAGAAATCGCCGTTCGACATGAAGACAACGCGCGCCTTCGAGTCGGCCGACCAAGGTCCAAGCTTGTGCGGATTCTTGCGCGCGAAGTTCTTCACGGAGAGCGGCGCGCGCCGGTCGGAGTTGCCTTCGCGCAGGACGGGATTGACGGCGGAGCCCAAGACCTTGGAGTACCGCGCGTTAATCTCCTTCTCCTCGTCGGTCTGGGGATTCTCGGGATAGTCCGGGACGTTGTAGCCCTTGCCCTGCAGTTCCTTGATCGCCTCTTTCAGTTGCGGGACCGAGGCGCTGATGTTCGGCAACTTGATGATGTTGGCTTCGGGACGGAGCGTTAATTCGCCGAGCTGCGTGAGATTGTCGGCAACGCGCTGCGCTTCGGTCAGTCTCTCGGGGAAGTTGGAAAGAATGCGACCGGCCAAGGAAATATCGCTGGTTTCGACCTCGACCCCGGTATTCTTCGTAAAGGCCTGCACGATGGGCAAGAACGAATAAGTCGCCAACGCCGGCGCTTCGTCGATCTTGGTCCAGATGATCTTTGTTTGTGTGGTCATGCTTTAGGTCTCCGAGATAATAAAGATTGCTTATTCGTGGTCGGCCGAACTGCCGCCCAATCGATTGCGATCGAACCGGCAGAGCAACGTCCGGGTTCTCTGACCAGCCGGCCCACGCTTAGTGCGACTCGGACGGATCATCGAAACCACGACCTCATTCTAAATCTTCCTCATACCGTACCGACGGCACGCCAATACGGTTTGCGAGGAACTCAAAAGAGCGCTTCGAGCCGCCACCCGCCTAAAGGCCGATACGTGGCAGTTCGGCATGCCGCCCCCCAAAACCGAGGCAAATTTTTGCAAGGATCACCCAGTGTCACAAACGATGGATTGGCATAAGGTTATGCAGGTTTGGAACGAACCAATCAATGCCAAAATTACGTTTTTGGCATACAAAAGGAAAAGAACGGCGCACCGCTCGCAGATCCATGAAACGCCGCGAGACCCTGCTGTGTCTAGGTTCCAGCCAACCCTCGTGCCACTCGGGATGCCATGGTAAAGACAGCGGGGGCTTCAGCGACGAGGGAGGTTCCTTGTGCGGAAAAAAGCGGCAGTTTCGTCTTCTCCGGAATGAGCACATTGACGGCTCAAAACTTCTGCGCGATATTCATACACTTCGCGCGACTATCGCGCACCCGGAGGGGAAATGACGGAAAAGCGGGAACTCGATAAACGCGACTGGATCGCTGGTCTCGACAAAGGCATCCGCATCATCGAAGCCTTTAACGACGCGCATCCTCGCCTAACTGCCTCGACAGCCGCCCGTCGCACCGGAATCACGCGGACGGCGGCACGCCGTTACCTGCGCACGCTGGAGCACCTCGGATACGTAGAAAGCGACGGCCAAATGTTCTGGCTAACGCCGCGTGTCCTCCGGCTCGGCTGGTCATACTTCGATTCAGCAAAACTCCCACGCGCCGTCCAGCCGTACCTGCAGCGCATCGCTGTTGCGCTCGGCGGGGCGACCTATTACGCCGTGCTCGACGAAACCGATGTCGTATTCGTGGCACGCGACGGATCGAGCCAAATACAGAATGTCGGCTTCGTACTCGGTGCCCGGGTGTCTGCCAACCTCGCCGCGGCCGGCATTGCGATGCTCGCGTACCGCCCCAAGGAAGAGGTCGACGCCTGGCTGGCCGGAAGAAAATTCGTTCCGTACACGCAGCACACGGCTACGACGGCCGACGCCGTGCGTGAGAACATCGACAATGCCCGCGTTCGTGGCTACGCGCTGCTCGAACAGCAACTAGCCCCCTCGGTGCGCGGTATTGCAGTCGCCATCCGCAAGCGCGACGGCACAATGGTTGGCTCGATCAGCGTCAGCTTGCCGATGGGCACCGAGACGTCCGAACGCGCCGTGGCCCGCTCGCTCCCTTATCTGCGCGAAGCCGAATACGCTCTGATGTCCGCTTTCTGACGCGTGCCACGCTGCCAATGGCCCGTGTCCCTTTTGCATCACCGGATGGTGATGCTATACGCCAGGACAATGCGTGCATCATTCCGTTGTTCTACCCGCCATTCCTTCGGTACCCCCCGATCCGGCCGCCTTTACGCGAGCACCGGCCCCTTTTCGCATCCGACGCTTCCGGTTAGGATTGCCGCATGGCTGAAAGAAAAATCCTCGTCGTAGATGACGACCGCCGGCTCCGCGATCTGCTCCAACGCTATCTTGGAGAGCAAGGGTTCGCCGTCAAGACGGCTGAAGCTGCGGAGGCAATGGACAAATGGTTGGCGCGCGAGAGCTTCGACCTGATCGTGCTTGACCTCATGCTACCCGGTGAGGATGGACTCTCGATCTGCCGCCGACTGCGAGCTGCCGAGCCGCTACAGGCAATCATCATGTTGACGGCCAAAGGCGACGAAATCGATCGCATCGTCGGGCTTGAAATGGGTGCCGACGACTATCTGCCCAAGCCATTCAATCCCCGCGAACTCGTTGCGCGCATCCAAGCCGTTTTGCGTCGGAGAGGAAGCTCGGTTCCCGGGGCACCGACATCCGAGGACAAAATCATCGTTTTTGGCGACGTCGAGGTCGACCTCGGAATTCGCACACTAAAGCGCAAAGGGGAAATCCAGCCCTTGACGACCGGCGAGTTCGCGGTGCTCAAAGCACTGCTCGAACACCCGCGTCAGCCGCTCTCGCGCGACCGGCTGATGACTCTGGCGCGGGGACGCGAGCAAGGGCCCTTCGACCGCGCCATCGACGTCCAGGTATCCCGGTTGCGCAAGCTCGTCGAACCCGAGCCATCGACCCCCCGCTACCTGCAAACCGTCTGGGGCTTCGGCTACGTCTTCATCCCCGACGGTCAGGTACAGACAAAGTAAGACTGGCCCGTCAAACGATTGCTCAAAACTTGTTCGTGATCTCCCTGCGCAGATTCGTCCCGAGGACTTTGCTGCTGCGGGCATTTTTGCTCCTCAGTCTGCTTCTCCTGATTTCGGTGGCTACATGGCTCACCTTGTTCAGCCTCGCGGAACAAGAACCGCGCGCACGCCAGGTGGGCGAACTGGCAGCAAGTGTGGTCAACCTCACGCACGCCGCGCTCGTCAATGCGCAGCCCGCAAAGCGTCTCAACCTGTTGCGCGATTTGGCGGAGAGCGAGGGGGTCCATATTTATCCCGCCGAGCAGGACGATGATGTGGACTCGCTGCCGGACACGTTCTTCTTCCGCATCGTGGCCGAAACCATCCGCGACCTCCTCGGTCCCGATACGCGGGTGGTTGGCACGGTGAACGGCCAATCAGGCATCTGGACGAGCTTTTCGATCGGCAACACCGCCGACGACGACTATTGGCTCATGCTCCCCGGCGAACGGGCGGAGACCGCTTTCCCCTGGCAATGGCTCGCCTGGGCGGCCGCCTCCCTGGCCCTGACGCTCGCTGTCGCCTGGGTGATCGTGTCGCATATCACGCGCCCTTTGCGCCGGCTCGTCGGCGCGGCACGCGAAGTCGGCCAAGGACGGCACCCCAAGCCGGTTCCCGAGGAAGGCGCGGCGGAATTATGCGAACTCGCCGAGGCCTTCAATCGCATGTCGGACAGCCTGCAGCGCATCGACGCAGAACGTGCCGAAGTCCTCGCCGGCATCTCGCACGATCTGCGCACCCCGCTCGCGCGATTGCGGCTGGAACTCGAACTGGCCATTTCGGACGACGACGCCCGCGAAGGAATCGCGCAAGACATCGAGCAGATGGACGCCATCATCCGGCAGTTCCTCATCTACGCGCGCGGCGAAGGCAAGGAGGCGCCGGAACGGCTTGACGTGAATGCGCTGATTACGCAGGTGGCAAGCGCGCAGGAACGAAGTGGTCAGCATCCCCAGCTTAACCTCGGGAAACTGCCGCCCGCGTCGGTGCACCGTCAGGCTCTGACACGCGCGGTCACCAACCTGATGGAAAACGCGCGGAAATACGGCGATGGAGAAATCCGGGTCGAAACGCGCCACGAGCAGGGCGACATTCTGATCGACGTACTCGATCGGGGTCCCGGGATTCCGGAGGACGAAGTCGAACGCTTGAAGCGACCGTTCACCCGACTTGAAAACGCGCGCTCGAACGCGAGTGGAACGGGTCTGGGGCTGGCGATCGTCGAACGGATAGCCCGCCTACATGGCGGCCGGCTGGAATTGCTCAATCGGGAAGGCGGCGGACTCATCGCACGCCTGCGTTTTCCTCGCCGTCCGTAGAGATAGCCTAAGCGCAAAAAAAAATCCGCCGACCGAAACGGCCGACGGATCTGCTGCCCCACAACGTCCAGCGCCTATCAGATGGCACTGGACGCCTTATTTGCTTACTTGTTGCTGATCGCTGCTTGCGCCGCCGCCAGACGCGCGATCGGCACACGGAACGGCGAGCAGCTCACGTAGTCGAGACCGACGCGATGGAAGAAATCGATCGACGCCGGGTCGCCGCCATGTTCGCCGCAGACACCGAGCTTGATGTTCGCACGCACCGAGCGGCCCTTCTGGGCAGCCATCTGTACCAACTGGCCGACGCCCTTCTGGTCGATCGACTGGAACGGGTCCTGCTCGTACATGCCGTCCTTCAGATACACCGGCAGGAACTTGCCAATGTCATCACGCGAGAAGCCGAGGGTCATCTGCGTCAGGTCGTTGGTACCGAACGAGAAGAACTCGGCCTGCTTGCCGATGCTGTCGGCGACGAGTGCGCCGCGCGGAGTTTCGATCATCGTGCCGACCATGAAGTCGATCGTCGCCTTACGCTCGGCAAATACCGCTTCCGCTGTACTCCGGATCACTTTTGCCTGGGCGTTGAATTCGCGCACCGTACCGACGAGCGGGATCATGATCTCGACCTTCGGGTTGATACCCTGGGCCTTGCAGTTGAGCGCGGCTTCGATAATTGCGCGAGCCTGCATTTCGGTGATTTCCGGATAGGTGATACCGAGGCGGCAGCCACGGTGTCCCATCATCGGATTGGCTTCGTGCAGATCATCGACGCGATTCTTGATCTCCTCGTACGAGAGGCCCATTTCCTTGGCCATCTCGCGCTGGTTGGTCTCATCATGCGGCAGGAATTCATGCAACGGCGGATCAAGCAGGCGAATGGTGACGGGCAGCCCGTCCATCGCCTTGAAGATGCCTTCGAAGTCGCCACGCTGCATCGGCAGCAGCTTGGCGAGCGCCTTGCGGCGCCCTGCTTCGTCTTGAGCAAGGATCATTTCGCGTACCGACTTGATCCGATCGCCCTCGAAGAACATGTGTTCGGTCCGGCAGAGGCCGATGCCCACGGCGCCGAAATTGCGTGCGACGCGCGCATCTTCAGGCGTATCCGCATTGGCGCGAACAGCGAGGCGCTTGTAACGCTCGGCGAGTTCCATCAGCTTGCCGAAGTCGCCCGAGAGATCCGCGTCCTTGGTCGGAACCTGGCCTTCGTAGACCTGTCCCGTCGACCCGTCGAGTGAAACCCAGTCGCCTTCCTTGTAGACCTTGCCGCCGACCGTCATCGTGCGCGCCTTAGGATCGACGCGTACCGAACCCGCACCGGAGACGCAGCACTTACCCATGCCGCGCGCGACAACCGCCGCGTGCGAAGTCATGCCACCACGCGCCGTCAGGATGCCTTTGGCGACCGCCATACCGCGCAGGTCTTCCGGAGAAGTTTCCTGGCGGACGAGAATCACGGTCTTGCCCTTGGCTACCCATTCTTCGGCTTCATCGGCGAAGAATACGATCTGGCCCGTGGCCGCGCCGGGAGAAGCCGGCAGTCCGTGCGCGATGCTGCGCGCGCTCTTCACGGCCTGGCGATCGAACACCGGATGCAGAAGCTCGTTCAAGCGATCCGGCGTAACACGCAGCAGCGCGGTCTTCTCGTCAATCAATCCCTGCTGCAGCATTTCCATCGCGGCACGCACCATGGCGGCGCCCGTGCGCTTCGCGGAGCGCGTCTGCAGCATCCAGAGCTTGCCTTCCTGGATCGTGAACTCGATGTCCTGCATGTCCTTGTAGTGATTTTCCAGCGCCGTCTCGGTCTTCAAGAGTTGCTGGTAAATCTCGGGCATCAGTTCTTCGAGCGAGGGGAACTTGCTGCGGCGGTCCTCTTCGCTGACCTGCGCCAGTTGCGCCCAGCGGCGTGATCCTTCGAGCGTAATCTGCTGCGGCGTGCGGATACCGGCGACGACGTCCTCGCCCTGAGCGTTGACCAGGAATTCACCATTGAAGATATCTTCGCCCGACGCCGCGTCGCGTGTGAAGGCAACGCCGGTACCGCTGTGGTCGCCCAGGTTGCCGAAGACCATCGACTGAACGTTGACGGCCGTTCCCCAGGAATCGGGGATATCGTTCATCTTGCGATAGAGCTTGGCACGATCGTTGTCCCAGCTCTGGAACACCGCCATGATGGCGCCCCACAGCTGGTCCCACGGATTGTTGGGGAACTCGCGGCCCAAGCGATTGCGGATCAGCGCCTTGAATTCGCTGACCATGTGCTTGAGATCGGCGACCTCGAGTTGAGTGTCGAGCTCAACGCCTTTCTTCTCCTTGATCTCGTCGATGATGACTTCGAACGGATCGTGGTCTTCCTTCGACTCCGGCTTCAAGCCCATGACCACGTCGCCGTACATCTGGATGAAACGGCGGTAGGAATCCCACGCAAAACGCTCGTTGCCAGACTTGTTCGTCAAACCGACGACCGCCTCGTCATTGAGACCGAGGTTGAGGATGGTGTCCATCATTCCAGGCATCGATGCACGCGAGCCTGAACGTACAGAAACCAGCAGCGGATCGGCCGCGTCGCCGAACTTCTTGCCCATTTCTTTCTCGACAAAGGCGACGCCCTGCAGCACTTCAGATTCGATCAGCTTGCGGACGGCATCGGCGCCTTGTTCGGTATATACCGTACACACCTCGGCGCTGATGGTGAGGCCTGGCGGCACCGAAATGCCCAGGCGACACATTTCGGCGAGGTTTGCGCCCTTGCCGCCCAGCCGGTCTTTCATATCGGCCGCGCCTTCAGTCTTCGAGGGGCCAAAGACATAAACGAATTTATTCGACATTTCTACCCCAATCTACGGTCAACAATCATAAAAACGGCAATACCGGGGGCCCTCCGCGAAGCGGCGCCCACCCGTCTTGCCAGCGGTCACTTCGTTCTTTTTTTGAGCCCGCGATTCTAGCAGAAAAACCCTGTGCCAGCCGGCCGCCTTGCCGTGTACCGCTTTGATTTGATTAGAAATTGGATAAGTGGCCAGACCAATTTTCACCTGCCGCTCGACTGATAACGGCTCGCAACAAGGAGAGAAGAAGTGCCTTACCGTATGCAGCGAAGCCGCCAGGAAGGTCAGCGATCGGGAAGCCCGCCTTCGATCAATGCCACGGCATCGCAGGAAATGCCCTCTTCACGACCAACGAAACCCAGGCGTTCGCCAGTTTTGGCTTTGATATTCACGCACCCATACGGAATGCCGAGATCCGCCGCGATGATCTCCACCATGGCGGGGATATGGGGCGCCATCTTCGGGCGCTGGGCATTGATCGTCGCGTCAAGATTGACCACATGCCAGCCCGCCTGTGCGAGCTTCTCACGCGTTGTACGCAAGAGCACGCGACTGTCGGCACCGCGATAACGTTCGTCGGTATCGGGAAAATGACGGCCGATGTCGCCTAGCCCAGCCGCCCCCAGCAAGGCATCGATGATCGCATGCAGCAGGACGTCTGCGTCCGAATGGCCGAGCAAGCCTTTCTCGTGGGCAATCTCGACACCGCCGATGATCAGTTTGCGCCCAGTCACCAGGGCGTGGATGTCCGAACCCTGCCCAACACGAATCATCGGCTTCTCCCGAGAAGGATCAGTTCTGCGAGCCGCAGATCTGCAGCGAAGGTTACCTTGAGGTTGGTGGCATCCGCACGTACGAGCTTCGGTCGAAACCCGGCCGACTCGACCGCGGACGCCTCATCGGTCACGCCGAGGTGCCCGGCCAGAGCATCACAAAGGAGGCCGTAGCGAAACATCTGCGGCGTTTGCGCCTGCCAGAGTCCTTCCCTGGGCTCGGTGGCAACGACGCGCCGCTCTTCGTCGCCACGCTTCAACGTGTCGGCAACCGGAACGGCAAGAAGTCCTCCGATTGGATCGTCGGCCAACTCATCGCACAGAGTATCGAGCATCTCCTGTGTCAAGCATGGGCGGGCCGCGTCGTGCACCAACACCCAGTCGTCATCGGATAGCGCTTCCCGTGCCGCGCACAAGCCGTTCACCACACTCTCCGCGCGCGTCATGCCGCCGCAGCGGACGGGATGCAGTTTGGGACCGAGGTCGTTCCAATCAAAGGTCTCCCACCACTCGTCGCCCCGCGAAAGAACCACCCAGACGCTGTCGATGCGGCGAGATGCGCAGAGAGTTGCCAGCGCGTGATGGATCAACGGCCGCCCCGCGACGGCGAGATACTGTTTGGGGATGTCGGCTCCGAAACGAGCGCCGCTACCTGCGGCGGGAACAATGGCGATATGACGGCGCATCGCGCCATTCTAGCGGAAACGATCCCAGGCGCGGCTCTTGCATTTGCTGGGTCCGTTCCCATAATGGACAGAAGGAGGAAACAGCCATGAGCCACACTGTTCGCCCCGCCGCCGTCGCCGGCAGCTTCTATCCGGATTCCGCGTCGGCACTCGACAGCCTCGTTTCCCACATGCTTGCCGAGGCACCCCGTAGCGCCTCCGCGATGCCCAAGGCGGTTATCGTTCCGCACGCCGGGTACATTTACTCGGGCCCCATCGCCGCGTCGATCTACGCCCCGCTACGGCGCCTTGAGGACATGGTGCGACGGGTCGTGCTCCTTGGTCCGACGCACCGTGTCGCCGTCGACGGCATCGCCGTACCGGCCAGCCGCGCGTTCGCAACGCCGCTCGGCGTAGTGCCCGTAGACGCCGAGGCGATTGCCGCCATCGCCGATCTGCCGCAAATCGTGGTGAGCGAGGCGGCTCATGAACAGGAGCATTCGCTGGAGGTCCAGCTTCCCTTCCTGCAAGTGGCGCTTGGCGACTTTGCGCTGGTGCCACTGGCCGTCGGACGCGTCTCGCCCGAGGCCGTCGCAGAAGTCATCGAGCGTCTGTGGGGCGGCGATGAGACGCTGATCGTCGTCAGTTCGGACCTGTCGCATTACCTGCCTTACAGCGAGGCACGGAGCGTAGACGCGCGTACCGCACAGGAAATCGTCGCCATGCGGCCGGACATCGAGCACCACGAGGCCTGCGGGGCGACACCAGTCAACGGCTTGTTGATCGCCGCCGCCCATCATGGCTTGCATGCAAGGTTGCTCGATCTACGCAATTCGGGCGATACGGCGGGCAACAAGACCCGTGTAGTGGGGTATGGCGCCTTTGCCTTCGACGAGGATGAAAAGCATGCCCATTGATCCACTTGGCTATGCCCTGTTGACGATCGCGCGCAAAGCAATCGAGAAGCGGTTCGGTGCTGCCGTACAGCAGAACGTGGCCTCGCACCCGGACCTCGCGCGCCCCGGTGCAACCTTTGTCACGCTGACGCAGGACGGTCAACTGCGCGGCTGCATCGGCAGCCTGGAAGCGCATCGCCCACTCGCTGCCGACGTCGCCGAGAACGCTGTGGCGGCGGCATTTCGCGACCCGCGCTTCCCACCGCTGCAGGCGGACGAACTGTCGCGGACCCGGGTCGAGGTCTCCCTGCTCGGGGTTTCGGAACCGATGGAATTCGTCGACGAAGCCGACGCGATCGGCCAGCTTCAACCGGGCGTTGATGGGCTGATCCTGTCGCACGGCAGCCGGCGCGCGACCTTTCTGCCGCAAGTTTGGGAATCGCTCCCCGATCCCCGGAACTTCGTCGCCAACCTCAAAGTCAAGGCCGGATTACCTGCCGATTTCTGGGACGACGACATTCGTCTCGCCCGTTACGGCGTTCAGAAATGGAAAGAGAAGTGAAAACCCCCGAATCGATCCATCCCGCGCAGTGGTGGCATACCTTGCCGGCAGAATCGGGCAAGGCGGAACGCATCCAATGCGATCTCTGCCCGCGCGACTGCAAGCTGCATGCGGGACAGCGCGGCGCCTGCTTCGTGCGCCAGAACCTCGGCGGTCATATGGTGCTGACCACGTACGGCCGCTCGTCCGGTTTTTGCATCGACCCGATCGAGAAGAAGCCCCTCAATCACTTCTATCCCGGCTCATCGGTCCTCTCATTCGGAACGGCGGGCTGCAATCTCGCTTGCAAGTTCTGTCAGAACTGGGACATCTCGAAGTCGAAGGACATGGACCGCCTGATGGACGCGGCAAGTCCCGACGGCATTGCCGCGGCGGCGGCGGCTTACGGAGCGGAATCGGTCGCCTTCACATACAACGACCCTGTGGTCTTTGCCGAGTATGCGATCGATACCGCGCTCGCCTGCCGTAAGCAGGGAGTGAAGACCGTGGCCGTGACGGCCGGGTACATTCATCCCGAACCGGCCAAGGTATTCTATGCCGCCATGGACGCCGCCAACGTCGACCTGAAGGGCTTCACCGACGATTTCTACGTCAAGCTTTGTGGCGGCCACCTTCGCCCGGTGCTCGACACACTGGTCTACATCCACCATGAAACGTCGTGCTGGCTGGAAATCACGACCCTGCTGATTCCCGGGCAGAACGACTCCACTGCCGAGATCAAGGCACTCTCCGACTGGGTCCGGCGCGAACTCGGCCCCGACGTCCCGCTACATTTCACCGCCTTCCACCCCGATTGGAAGATGGACGATTTGCCGAGTACGCCGGCCTCGACGCTCAGCCACGCCCGACGCATCGCCCTCGACGCAGGTCTGCACTATGTCTATACCGGCAATGTGCATGATTCCGAGGGAGGAACGACCTTCTGCCCCGCCTGCCACGCGGCGCTGATCGAACGGGATTGGCATACCATCCGGCATTACGACCTGCCCAATGATGGCCGCTGTCCGCATTGCCGGACCGTGATTGCCGGCCACTTCGGGCGTTTCGGCAAGCCGTTCGGCGCTCGCCGGATCCCGGTGCGGCTGGCGCGCCGATGATCGACTTCGCGTCGGACACGTTCGGCATCCCGCTTTCGGTCTCGTCCGAGCACGGCTTGCTGCATGGACGGCTGACCCTGATACCGGGTGCCCCAGGCCTTGTGGTGCTCGTCCATGCGGCATTGGCTCTCGACAAGCGCGACGAGAGGCTGGCGCACATTCTGCGCGATGCCGGACTGTCCACGCTGAACGTCGATCTGCTTGCCCATCAGGAAGAACATTTTCCCGACACGCACAACAACGTCCCACTGCTCGCCAAACGGCTGCTCGACTTCCTCGGACTCATCAAGACCCGCATGATCCTCGGCGAAATCCAGCCGCAACCGCTTGGCCTCTGCGCCGCCAATGCTACGTCCCCGGTCGCCGTGCGGGTGGCCGCATTGCGCGATCATGACATCGCCGGCGTGGTATGCCGAGGCGGGTTGATCGACCTTGCCGGTGTGCTGTATCTGCGTTCCCTCGAATCGCCGCTGCTCATGGTGGCGGAGGAGAACGACTTGCACCAGGTGGCAGCGAGCCGGCGCGCACTGCACGAGATCCCGGGTCTGACCGAGTTCCGCACAATCCCGGAAATCGGTTTGGACTACGCTACATCAGAAGGCTTCGACATCTTCGCTCACGAAGCCGCGCGTTGGTTCCTGAAACGCTTCGCTGCGGCCGCTTCAGGCATTCCGTAATCCAAGGTACTCGCCGGGCAATCTCCGCAACCCGCGTATGACCGAGACGGCCCGGCATTCCGCTATAATCGACTGTTTCCCCGAACCACTCCGAAACACTGCTCGTGCCTCAAAATACGCCCGTTTCAGAGCCCGCCGTCCTCGATGCATTAGCCGCCCTCCAGCATGGACTGCGGCTGCCGATACCGAAGTTCAGAAACGGCGAGCGCACCCAACTCCCTCCATTCGCGGGGTCCGCCGACGCGCTGTACATCGCGCAAATGGCGGACTCTCTCGGTGGACACATGCTGGCCGTACTCACCGCCACCGCCGGCGATGCGCAACGGCTGCTCGACGAGATTCCCTGGTTCGCACCGGGTCTGCGCGTCCGTCAGCTCCCCGACTGGGAAACCCTGCCGTACGATAGCTTCTCGCCCCACCACGACCTCATCTCCGAGCGGCTCGCAACCCTCTACGCCGTCACGCGCGGCGAGTGCGACGTACTGCTCGTGCCGGCGTCGACGGCCATGTACCGGATGGCGCCGCCGGCCTACCTCGCGGCCTACACCTTTTTCCTCAAGAACGGCGAGACACTGGACGCCGAGCGCTTTCGAGCGCAATTGACGCTCGCCGGGTATACGCATGTCACGCAGGTCGTTTCGCCGGGCGAGTACTCGATCCGCGGCGGACTCGTGGATTTGTTCCCGATGGGCTCGGCGCTGCCCTTCCGCCTCGATCTTTTCGGCGACGAAATCGAGAGTATCAAAACGTTCGACGTCGACACGCAGCGCACGCTCTATCCCGTGCCGGAAATCCGGCTGTTGCCAGCACGGGAGTTTCCGCTCGACGACAAAGGACGGGCGCGCTTCCGGCAACGCTTCCGCGAGCGCTTCGAGGGCGACCCGGCAAAGTCCGGGATCTACAAGGACATCTCCGCCGGCATCCCATCGGCGGGTATCGAATACTGGTTGCCGCTCTTCTTCGAAGAAACGGCGACGCTGTTCGATTACTTGCCGCCGGAGACCGTGCTCTGTCTCCATAACGACGTACCGGAGGCGATTCGCGCCTTCTGGAACGACGCCCGATCACGCTACGACATGCTCTCCGGGGAGCGCAGCCGGCCCTTGCTCTCCCCGGCCGAACTCTTTCTCGCGGAAGAACCGTTCTTCGTTGCCGCCAAGCCCTATACGCGGCTAGCCATCGGCGAAGGGGTCGGAGGAGCCACGGTGCCGATACCGGCGATCGCCGTCGACCGCCGCGCCGAAGATCCGTTGGCACGCTTGAAGAGCTTCATCGATACCTTTGATGGGCGAATACTTCTTCTTGCCGAATCGGCGGGTCGCCGCGAAACACTGGCCGAGCTGTTTTCCGAGTATGGCGTCAAAGCCGCGCCCAGCGCCGACATCGGCGGATTCATCGCCAGCGACGCGAAAATCGCCCTGGGTGTCGGTCCGTTGCATCGCGGTTTCGTGTTCGGCAACTTGGCGTTCGTCACCGAGGCCGAGCTGTATGCCGGTAGCCCGACCCGGCGCAGCCGCCAGGCGGCACAACGCAGAGCATCGCTCGACAATTGGCTGCGCGACCTTACCGAACTCAAGATCGGCGACCCGGTCGTCCACGAACAGCATGGCATCGCCCGCTACCAGGGGCTCGTCCACCTCGATCTTGGCGAAGGCGATATGGAGTTTCTCGAACTCCATTATGCAAACGAGGCCAAGCTTTACGTCCCGGTATCGCAGCTTCACGTCATCTCGCGCTATTCGGGCGCCGACCCTGAGGCCGCGCCGCTCCATGCGCTGGGGAGCCAGCAATGGGAGAAGGCCAAGCGCAAAGCCGCGCTGCAGGCGCGCGACACCGCGGCCGAATTGCTCTCCCTGTACGCCATGCGCGCCGCGCGTGAGGGGCATTCTTTCCAGTTCAAAACGCACGATTACGAAGCATTCGCCGACGGCTTCGGCTTTGAGGAAACGCCCGACCAGGCGGCAGCGATCGAAGCCGTAATCAACGACATGAAGTCCGGCAAGCCGATGGACCGCCTTGTGTGCGGCGACGTCGGCTTCGGCAAGACCGAGGTTGCCTTGCGTGCGGCGTTCTGTGCCGTGGCCGGCGGCAAGCAGGTGGCAGTGCTGTGCCCGACGACGCTGCTTTGCGAACAACACTTTCAGACCTTCAGCGATCGCTTTGCGCAGATCGCGCATGTGTGGCCGGTGAGGATCGTCGAGTTGTCGCGTTTCAAGACGGGCAAGGAGACGACGCAGGCACTGAAGGAACTCGCCGAGGGCAAGGTCGACATCGCGATCGGCACGCACAAGCTGCTGCAGAAGGATGTCGAATTCCCCCGCCTTGGGCTCGTCATCATCGATGAGGAACACCGTTTCGGCGTACGTCAGAAGGAGACGCTGAAGGCGCTACGCGCCGAGGTGGACGTGCTTACCCTGACGGCAACGCCGATCCCGCGCACGCTCGGCATGTCGCTCGAAGGCCTGCGCGACTTTTCAGTGATCGCTACGGCTCCGCAGAAGCGGCTGGCGATCAAGACCTTCGTTTCCGGGTACTCGGACGGCATTATCCGCGAGGCGCTGCTGCGCGAATTCAAGCGCGGCGGCCAGGTCTACTTCCTGCATAACGAAGTCGAGACCATCGAGAACATGCGTGACAAGCTCACCAAGTTGCTACCGGAGGCGCGCATCGTCGTCGGTCACGGCCAGATGAGCGAACGGGAGCTCGAGCGCGTGATGCGTGACTTCACGCAGCAGCGCGCCAACTTGCTGTTATGTACGACGATCATCGAAACCGGCATCGACAATCCGCACGCCAACACCATCGTCATCAACCGCGCCGACAAGTTCGGTCTTGCGCAGTTGCATCAGCTGCGCGGGCGCGTCGGGCGTTCGCACCACCAGGCCTACGCCTATCTCCTGACGCCGGGCGGTACCGAAGCCACCGCCGGCCTGAGCAAGCAGGCTCGCCAACGTCTCGATGCCATCCAAATGATGGATGAACTCGGGGCCGGCTTCTACCTCGCCATGCACGATCTCGAGATTCGTGGCGCCGGGGAAGTGCTCGGAGAAAACCAGTCGGGCGAGATGCAGGAAGTCGGCTTCAACCTCTATACCGAGATGCTCAACCGCGCCGTCTCCGCCCTGAAGCAGGGCAAGGAACCGGACCTCACGCAGCCGCTCGGCATTGCCACGGAAATCAATCTGCACATCCCGGCTCTGCTTCCCGACGCCTACGTGCCGGATGTGCACGAGCGGCTGACGCTCTACAAGCGTCTCGCCAATAGCGAGACGATGGACGACATCGCCGCGATGCAAGAGGAATTCGTCGACCGTTTCGGCGACCTGCCGCCGCAGGCGCAATCGCTGCTCGAGAGCCACCGTCTGCGCCTGCTCTGCAAGCCGCTCGGCATCGTCAAGATCGACGCCGGCCTTGAGAATATTCACCTACAGTTCGAACCGAATCCGCCGATCGAGCCGATCCGCATCATCAACCTAATTCAGAAAAACCGGAACTACCGGCTGGCTGGGCAAGATAAGCTCTCGCTCAAACGGCCCACCGCTACGTTGGCCGACCGGGTGGCGGCCATCAAGGATCTGATGCGCCAGCTAAAGGGATGACCCGCGCTCAAGCGGCCCTTGCCGTCGCTTTCCGCAGCATGTCCTTTGTTCCCACATCGCCCGCCGCACTCAACCACGGCGAGCGATGTAAAATCGTTTTCCTTCCACTGCCGACGACAGTCGGCCCCGCACTTTTCGAGGTTGACGCATGAACCATCCGGACAAGACGAACCTGGCCACACCCGATATCGAAAACGTCAACGTCATCGATTTCGAAGTGATGCCATCGCCGGAGGAAATCCACGAACGCGTTCCATTGACGTCCGAGGCCACCCGTACGGTGATGGCGGCACGCGAGACCCTGCGCAACATTCTAGACCGCCGGGACAACCGGCTCTTCGTCGTTCTGGGCCCCTGCTCGATCCACGACCCGGTGGCCGGCCTCGATTATGCGCGACGTTTGAAGAAGCTCGCGGAACAGGTCAGCGATACGCTCTTCCTCGTCATGCGCGTCTACTTCGAAAAGCCGCGCACGACAACGGGATGGAAGGGGTTTATCAACGATCCGGACATGGACGATTCGTTCCGCATCGACAAGGGCATGCAACAGGCGCGGCGCTTCCTGCGCGACGTGGCCGAACTCGGACTAGCCGCAGGCACCGAGGCCCTGGACCCCATCTCGCCGCAGTACCTGGGTGACCTGATCGCGTGGACCGCGATCGGTGCACGCACGACCGAATCGCAAACGCACCGGGAGATTTCGTCGGGACTCTCGACGCCGGTCGGCTTCAAGAACGGCACCAACGGTGACGTCGCGATCGCCATCAACGCGATTCTTTCGGCATCGCAACCGCACAGTTTCCTCGGCATCAACGGCCAGGGACACAGCGCCATCGTGCGCACGCGCGGCAACCGCTATGGACATCTCGTGCTGCGCGGCGGGGATGGACGGCCCAACTACGACACGGTAAGCGTCCAGATGGCCGAGCAGGCGCTGCGCAAAGCCGGGCTGACGCCGAACATCGTCGTCGATTGTTCGCACGCCAACAGTTACAAGAACCCCGAACTGCAGCCCCTCGTGATGGCTGACGTGGTCAACCAGGTGCGCTTCGGTAACCGCTCGCTGATCGGCATGATGATCGAATCGAACATCGTCGCCGGCAATCAAGCGATTCCGCAAGACCGCTCCCAGCTCAAATACGGCTGTTCGGTGACCGACGCTTGCATCGACTGGGATTCGACCGAAGCGATGATACGCAATGCGGCCGAGATCCTGCGCGCGGTCTTGCCGACACGGAACGCGTAAGAGTCACGGGCGGTCTGCCGTAGCTCGATAATCGATTATCACAACACTGCAAGGAGACTCGCTTGACTGCCGCCACCCCTCTGATCCGCCCCTTCACCGGCCTGCGGCCTCGTCCAGAACACGCGAACGCCGTCGCTGCTCCGCCCTACGATGTGCTCTCCAGCGACGAAGCGCGGCAGCGCGCCGCCGGCAAACCGTATTCTTTCCTGCATATTTCCAAGGCGGAAATCGACCTGCCGCCCGATGTCGACCATTACTCGCCCGAGGTGTACGCCAAATCGGCCGAGAACCTGAAAAAGATGATCGCCGGCGGTATCCTTATTCGCGATGCGAAGCCGTGCTATTACGCGTACCGTCTCGTCATGGGATCGCATACGCAGACCGGCCTGATCGCTGCCGCGTCGGTTGCCGCCTACGACGCCAACCGCATTCGCAAACACGAATTCACCCGCCCGGATAAGGAAGACGACCGTGTGCGCCAGATCGAGGCGCTGAATGCGCAAACGGGCCCGGTCCTGCTCGCTCATCCCGATAGCGACGAGGCGGAGCGCTTGATCGCCGCGGCCACGGCCGGCGAACCGATTGCCGATGTCACGGCCGACGACGGTATCCGACACACCGTGTGGCTGATCGACGACGCGACGAGTATCGATCGCATCAGTGTCGTGATCGGCGCCATGCCCAGCCTGTACATCGCTGACGGGCATCACCGCTCTGCCGCGGCCTCGCGGGTCGCTGCCGCCCGGCGCGGCAAAGGACGCCCGGACTCCGCGGAGTACTTCCTGGCCGTCATCTTCCCCGCCCGGCAAATGCGGATCATGGACTACAACCGGGTCGTCCGCGATCTCAATGGCCATAGCGTCGACTCCTTCCTCAAGGCCGTCGCCGAACGTTGCACCGTGACGCCGGCGGCGGATGCGGTCAGGCCCGAGCGAACGGGCACCTTCGGCATGTATCTCGACAAGCGCTGGTACCACCTAGCGATCCGGCCGGAACTCGTGCCAGCGCAAGACCCGGTACGCCGGCTTGATGTCTCGGTCCTCTCCGAACAGGTCCTTGGACCTGTCCTCGGCATCGCCGACCTGCGCCGCGATACGCGGATCGACTTCGTGGGCGGTATTCGCGGTCTCACCGAGCTCGAACGGCGTGTGAACAGCGGCGAGATGGCCGTCGCTTTCGCCATGTTCCCGACGCAAATGTCAGAGCTGATGTCGGTCGCCGACGCCGGGGAAGTCATGCCGCCGAAGTCGACCTGGTTCGAGCCGAAACTCGCCGACGGCATGGCTTCGCACGTACTCGACTGATCCTCGTTTTCTCAGGACGCTTCGGCGCCCTGCTCGATGCCGCGCCCACGCAGAACACCGCGCCGGCGCGGTGTTTGTATTTGCGGTGGCTGTCCTGAATTCGGCAGAACTTTGCCCCATCCGCTCGGTCGATGTTGGTTGCCAACCCATTCGCCGACGCACGACGCCCCTTGCTACGCGAGGCCCTTCCCGAACCGCGCGTGCGATCCTTACTATGCAAAAAGAGGCTACACGCGAAGTTCTGCGCCGTTACACCGACCTCCCGGCGTTGCTCTACATGCTGCGCCACAAAAAGCTGACCCTCGTCGATCCCAAGGACTGGGACGATACCAACGACTCCTACTATCTGCTCACGTACAAGGAGAAGCGGCAGTTGAAGTCTGTCCTCGCCTTGTGCCTGACCGAGTCCGAAGAGACCTACCATCACTGGCGCATCTTTGCGCCCGGGTCCGCGGGCGTCTGCGTGCATTTCGATCGCCCATCGCTCATCAAGGCGCTGGGCAGGGTGCGTGGCATCACGGTGCGTGCCGTCGATTATCAGAAGGTGCATGAGGCACGCCGGCGTCCGCGCCCCCCGAGGATCGACGAGCTGCCGTTTCTCAAGCGCGCCGGTTTCGTCGCCGAAGCCGAATACCGGGCCATCTATGCTTCTGAGGAACGCGAAGCTTCCTATCTCGACGTCCCGATTGCGATCGATTCCATTCTCAAGGTCACGTTGAGCCCCTGGCTCAATCGACGCCTGTCGACGTCTGTGCGCGAGGCGATCGCGGCCATTCCCGGGTGCGAGGATTTGACGGTCGTCCGCTCGACGATCGTCGGCAATGTGGAATGGAAAAAGCTCGGCGATGAGGCAACATAGGCGGCTCGCCGAGAAGACGTCCACAACCTCCCGGCAGTGTTTCCCTCCGCCACATGCTTGGAAGGAGTACGGTAAGTCGATGCCCCCCTATCGAGAGATCGGCCGAAATCCTAGCGACGATCTGCGGCTGAATGCACTTTGCCGCGCGCATCGCTAGCGACCAGTTCGCCGTCGGTACCGCCAGCCTGCTCCTGATTGGTTGGACCACGAACGCCTGATCATCCCTACGCCACTGATGTTGAACTTGCGGTGTAGACTGCGCGTTTTTCCATCCCACTTCTCCATCCCACCTTGGCGTCAGTTGCAGCCAAGGCCGCTAACGACGAGCAAGCAAATGGCGCTATCCCCCTTTCGTTCCGTCATGCCCCGTTTAGGCGACGGGGTTTTTGTCCATACGTCGGCGCAGGTCATCGGCGAGGTTGAGATCGGCGACGACAGTTCGGTTTGGTGCAACGCGGTGCTGCGCGGCGACGTCAATCACATTACGGTCGGGCGCTGTACGAACATTCAGGACCTCACCATGGGCCACGTGACGCACAAGAGCCCGAAGAAGCCCGCTGGATCACCGCTCGTCATCGGCAACTACGTGACCATCGGTCATTCGGTCGTCCTGCATGGATGCTCGATCGGGGACGAGTGTCTGGTCGGGATGGGATCGATCATCATGGACGACGTTGTCGTCGAAGACCACGTGATGATCGGCGCGGGAACGCTCGTACCGCCGGGCAAGCGCCTTGAAAGCGGCTTTCTGTACGTGGGGCAGCCCGCTCAGCCGCTGCGCCCGCTGACGGAGGCCGAACGCGCCTTTCTGCGCTACTCGGCCGAGCACTATGTGACGCTCAAGAAAGCCTATCTCGAAGCCGACGCCGACGACGTTTTGCCCTAAAACGTCTAGAGCATCACAAGGAGATGCGAATGAGTCACCCCTTCGACGAGAAGGTTGCAGCCGAACTTTGGGCTACCGTACGCGCCATGAACGACGCTTGGACCAAAGGCGATCCGGATCGTCTTCGCGACTATTTCCACGACGCCATGGTGGCCGTGACGCCCGTCGACCGGAACCGGCTCGAGGGCGGTGAGGCGTGCGTAGCCGGCTGGAAAAGATTCTGCGACGCGGCGCGCATTCACTACTGGCGGGAAATCGAGCCGTCGATCCAGATCTATGAGGACGCCGCCGTCGTCACCTATTACTTTGATATGTCGTTCGATATGGGCGGCAAGACGGTTCATAGCGAAGGGCGCGAGATGTACTTTTTCGTCCGGGAGAACGGTCGGTGGTGGGCCGTGGCCAACCAGTTCTCGCCCTACCCGGCAAAGTAAGGGCGAAGCAACTCCGTTCGATCCGCGATAGAGAAATCGGAGTATCCTCCCGCAACACTCGGCGACCGCCCCGTGCGGCGCCCATTTCTATTCGAAACGCGGCGTCTGCCGCCAATGGGGGGAAACGAATGGCATCAACAGCCCGTGACGGCTTTACCAGCACCTTCGGCGTCTTTCTTGCCACCGTGGGTTCCGCGGTCGGACTCGGCAACATCTGGAAATTCCCCTCCCTCACCGGCACTAACGGCGGCGCGGGGTTTCTCTTGGTTTATCTGCTCGCCACGCTGCTCGTCGGCCTGCCGGTGATGATCGTCGAGACAATGCTCGGGCGCGCGGCGCGCGCCAACGCGATCACGACCTTCGAACGCGAGGCCCCGAAAGGGCAATGGTGGTGGAAATCGATCGGCTGGATGGGCTTTGCCGCCGCCTTGTTCATCCTCGCCTTCTACTCCGACGTCGCAGGCTGGGTGTACGCCTACGTATTCAAGGCCGCATTCGGAGAGTTGACGACGACCGACCCGAAGGCGGCCGCGAGCATTTTCGGCGGCCTTGTGTCGAGCCCCGGTACCTCGGTGTTCTGGCAAGCGGTGGTGCTCGTGGTGACTGGGGCCATCATCATGCTCGGCGTCGCGCGCGGCATCGAAGCCGTCGCACGCAAACTGATGCCCCTGCTCTTCCTGCTTCTCCTCGTGCTCTGCGTGCGCAGCCTGACGCTGCCCGGCTCGGCCGAAGGACTCGCCTTCCTGTTCAGGCCGGATTTCTCGAAAATCACCCCCGGCGTCATCCTCACGGCACTCGGCCTCGCCTTCTTCAAATTGTCGGTCGGCATGGGGACGATGCTCACCTACGGCAGCTACTTCCGCGAAAACCAGAACATTCCCGGAACGACGGCTCGCGTCATGCTCGCCGACCTGTCGATCTCACTCCTGGCCGGGATTGCGATCTTCCCGGCCGTGTTCGCTTTCGGCTTCGAGCCCGCGTCCGGCCCATCGCTCGTCTTCATGACGATTCCCGCCGTATTCACCTCGATGCCCGGCGGCACGCTGTTCATGACCATCTTTTTCTTCCTGACGGCGATCGCCAGCGTCGGTGCCATGCTTTCACTGCTCGAGGTACCGGTAGCGATCCTCGCCGAACGTTATGGATTCGGCCGCAAGCAGGCCGCCTTATGCACGATTCTCGCGGTAGCCGTGTTCGGTATCCCGGCCGCGCTTTCGAACAGCGTCACCGCCGACCTGAAGCTGTTCGGCCTCAATCCGTTCGACCTCTTCGATTTCCTGAGTTCGAACGTGCTGCTTCCGCTCGGCGGCATCCTCATCTGTCTTTTCGTCGGCTGGATATACGGGCTGCCGCAACTCCGCGATCAGTTGAGCAACCACGGCGACCTCTCCAATGCCCCGGTGATCAACGCGGTTTTCTTCCTCGTCCGCTACGTCACGCCGCTTTCCATCGCCGTCGTCCTGCTGCATGGTTTGAAGGTCTTCTGAAGCGGCGAAATCGTCCCGACGGCGCGGCAGTTTTTGCCGCTTGCCGGCGGGGCCGACGGGTACTGAAGTCCCTTGCACGGACGGCTCACCGACTCCTCTCGTGGCGAAACGCAAGTCGGCTGGACGAGAGGTGTTTCTACACGGCTTCTGGCGCAGATATTGCAGATGAACGAAAGCCGGCAACTGCCGATAGCGCTTTCGGAGTTTCATCATGAATCTGACCTCTGCCCTGGGAATTGCGAGCACCTTATGGAAGCTGCTGCCGTCCGGCGATAGCACCACCGCCAGCCAGTCCAGCAGCGCCGCAAAATCCGCCGGTGACGGACAAAGCACGGATTTCTCGACCTCATTGGCCGTGCGCATGGCGGCACTTCAGGCGCAATCGGTCAACGCACTGCTGGGCTCGGTGGGCCAAACGGGGGCGGCCAATAGTTTCGATTTTCTGGGCAGTACTCAGAACGCGGCCAGTGGGTTGTCCGGCCTGAGCGGCCTGTCCGGTGGACGCAATCTCTCGTTGTTCGACCCCGAGTCGGCTTACCGCATGATGACCGTCGTCAACAACCGGGAAGTGAACTACAAGGCCCAGTACGCCGAGTTGACGGCCATGGGGCAAGGCGTCGCCACCATGGAAGATGCTGGCGAAGCGCTCAACGCGGCGGCCGGAACTGCAACCGTGGACGGCGCCACGATCAAGACTCAACTGCAATCCTTCGTCGATCAGTACAACGCCTGGATCAACCGCTTCGACAAGACAGTGCAAACCGGTGGCGTCCTGGACGGCACGCAGGCAGCGGAAGTGTCGCTCTACGAACTGGAGCAAAGCGTCAAGAACATCTTCAACGGCGCCAAGGACGGTTTTCACGGGCTGGCCGATCTCGGCGTGACAATCGACGACAGCACCAACCTGGCCTCGTTCGACGCCGCGAAATTCGACGCCGCCTTGAGCAAGAACTTCAACGGCGTGGTGAACACGGTCAAGGAGTTCAGCGCCAATTTCGACAAATCCGCCGAACTGCTCAACGCCGACAACAACTTCATCACGAACCGTCTGGCAAACCTCGACCGCGTGATCGATTACATTGGCGACAACAAGGCATCGCTGCAAAGCGAGTTTGGTATGGGGGACCAGGCGGCGATGAACTCGCAAGTACGGCTCGCTCTCGCCGCTTACGCGAAAATGGCCAAAGCCTGACGACGCGAACTTCCTTTACAGAGGCCGAACGCTGACTCCATAGCGTTCCAAACGCCTCGGAACATCGGTTTTCTGTCTGTTCCTTTTCCGCCTTTAGCCGCACGTCGGCCGGCGCTGATTTGCCCCTTGTGCCGGCTTCGCTGCAGCTTATAATCGCTCTCACAAAAACAAAGGGAGCATTCCACGCCACCGGCCACCAAGAGCTGAGGCACGGGATATATCGCGGCCATTGTCAATGCTATCGGCGTATGGCGCGACTGCGGGCAAGAACGAATCCGATGAACGCCCGCAGACAAGTTTCCGACTGAGTAAACGTCCGCATCGGCCACCCGATGAACACGCGGTGGTCATGTTGAAGAAGACCTTTTTCGGAGCCTGACCATGCGCACAGAGAGCCAGCCGGCCTTTCTCGAAAGCCGAACCTTCGACGAGATCAACATCGGCGAAAGCGCGACCCTGACACGAACGCTCGGGGCCGAAGACATTCAGCTGTTCGCCATCATGTCGGGCGACATCAACCCGGCGATCGTCGACCATGAATACGCGACGAGCGGCATGTTCAAGGAAGTCGTTGCTCACGGCATGTGGAGCGCGTCGCTGATCTCCACGACGCTCGGTACGCAGTATCCCGGCCCCGGCACCATTCTCGTTAGTCAGTCCCTGCGCTTCGTCAAACCAGTGACCGTGGGTGACACCATCACGATACGCGTCACCGCTAAAGAAAAGATTCCGCACAACCGGCACATCGTTTTCGATTGCGCCTGTACGAACCAGGCCGGTCAGGACGTTGTTCTCGGCACCGTCGAAGTGCTCGCGCCCAACGAGAAATCGAGAACCCGCCGCATGCAGCTTCCGAACGTGACGATCTCCGACAAGTATGGACGGCTACAGGCGCTCGTGGCACGCGCCAAGGGCTTGGCCGCGATCGACATGGCCGTCGTTCATCCCTGCGACAAGGAGTCGCTGCGTGGCGCGCTGATGGCCGCCGAGAGCAAGCTCATCGACCCGATTCTCATCGGACCGGAGGTGAAAATCCGCTCGGTCGCGGAAGAGAACAATTTCGACATTTCGAAATACCGCATCGTCAACGTCAAGCATAGCCACGAGTCGGCCGCCATGGCCGTTACGCTGATCCGCAACGGCGACGCCGAGGCGATCATGAAAGGCAGCCTGCATACCGACGAACTGATGGCCGAAGTCGTCTCGCGCGCAGCGGGTCTGCGCACCTCTCGCCGCATCAGCCACGTGTTCCTGATGGACGTGCCCACCTATCCGCGTCCGATCATGATTACCGACGCGGCGATCAATATCGCCCCGACGCTTGAAGAGAAAGCCGACATCATTCAGAACGCGATCGATCTCGCACACATCATCGGCATACCACAGCCGAAGGTAGCCATTCTCTCCGCCGTCGAGACGATCAACCCGAAGATCCAGTCCACGCTGGACGCCGCCGCGCTCTGCAAGATGGCCGACCGGCGCCAGATCAAAGGGGGCGTACTCGACGGCCCGCTCGCCTTCGACAATGCCGTGTCGATGGTGGCGGCCACGACAAAGGGAATCGACTCGCCGGTCGCGGGCCGCGCAGAAATCCTGGTTGTTCCGGATCTTGAGTCGGGGAACATGCTGGCCAAGCAGCTGGAGTACTTGGCGAACGCGCTGACAGCCGGCATCGTGCTCGGTGCCAAGGTGCCAATTGTCCTCACGAGCCGTGCGGATACCGCCGAAACACGTCTCGCGTCGTGCGTCATCGCCACGCTGATCGCGCACTACAACCGAACCCACGCGCCAGATTCGGAGTAAGAGCAAGCAACGGCAAAGCCAAAGAAACAAAGGCAGCCGCGGCCGCCTTTGTCATTGGAACCGCCTGAATTATTTGCCGACGATCTCTTTGGTATCGCGTGCGATCACGAGTTCTTCGTTGGTGGGGACAACGAGCACTTTGATCGCCGAATCCGCGGTCGAGATAATGGCCTCTTCTCCGCGCACGTTGTTCGCCGTGGCATTGAGCTTGATGCCAAGCGCGGTGAGGCGTTCGACCACCGAAGCGCGGAAGTCGATATCGTTCTCCCCGATACCGCCCGTGAAGACGATGGCATCGACCCGCCCCAGCTCAATGGCATAGGCTCCGATGTACTTGAGAACGCGGTGGCGCAGAACGTCGACCGCCAACTGAGCCCGCGCGTTGCCCTCGCTTGCCGCCTTGCGGATATCGCGCATGTCGGAGCTGATGCCGGAGATACCGAGCAGGCCGGACTTCTTGTTCAACGCATTATCGATATCCGCGAACGACATATTGACGTTGGCGGCGAGAAAGTTGGGGATGCCGGCGTCGATGTCGCCGCAACGCGTGCCCATGACGATTCCTTCGAGCGGCGTCATGCCCATGCTGGTGTCGTACGACTTGCCATCCTTCACCGCAGTAAACGACGACCCGTTGCCCATGTGGCACGTCACGCAATTGAAGCGGTCTTTTTGGATACCGAGAATCTGCGCCGCGCGCTCCGAGACAAAGCGATGCGACGTGCCGTGGAAGCCGTAGCGCCGCACATGGTGTTTCTCGTACCACTCGTAGGGGACGGCATAGATATACGATTCCGCTGGCATGGTGGCGTGGAACGCGGTGTCGAAAACGCCGACGTTCGGCACGCCAGGCATTGCCTTCATCATCGCCTCGATCCCCGTGATATTGGGCGGGTTGTGCAATGGCGCCAGCGGAATATTTTCCTTGAGCGCAGCAATCACTGCATCGGTGATCAGGACCGAGCCCGAAAACTTCTCCGCGCCGTGAACGACGCGGTGGCCGATCGCCGCGATATCGGAAAGCGACTTGATGACACCGACCTTGGCATCGACAAGCTTGCCGAGAACGCGCTTGATCGCCTCCTCGTGATTGGCAATATCCGCGGTCTCCTTGAGCTTTTCTCCACCAGCCGGCTCATAAGCGAGAACCGAGTCCTTCATGCCAATGCGTTCGACGAGGCCGACGGCCACACGACGTTCATTGGACATGTCAAGCAATTGGTATTTAAACGAGGAGCTGCCGCAATTCAGTACGAAGACAAACATGTTTATTCCTTGTATTCCTTATTTTGTGTTCGCGTCGCCTGCCACGCACTCACTTGTCATGAGTTCTCTCCCGCAGTATCGGCCGTCCGAGGACGGATTCCGGCAACGCCTCCGTCGGTACGTGGCGTCTGCCACGTCTTTGTTTCCGAACCCGCTCATTCTACCAGATCGGGCGCCAGCGGCCCGGAAACAATGCTAAATCGGTATTTTCGCTGCACGATCGATGCAAATCGACGATTTTAGCGACAAAAGAGAGGTTTTTCGCGTGTTTTATTGTTATCCGATGCGCCCTTCACCGCACCATACGGCTTGATCAAAGGAGCGGGAGAGAGGAAACAAGGGGAGTTGCCTGCCCGCGTCCAGCGCCGGTACGGGATTTTTCATCCTCGGCGCCAAGGCGGTGATTCCAAAGTGTTTTTTCGCCCTTAACCACAATGCGAAAACAACTATATATAGTAATCGGGTTGCCTACGACCACTATATGTAGTAGCTTAGAGCCTGATTCGCCGGTAAACGCCGGGCACGATCCATGCATTCCTTGCTGTCCGCGGCGCTCCCCAAAAGAGGTGTCGAAACCCCGGAACTTGCCGCCACGCAGCAACGTCACATCATCAGCAACCGCAACCGAATTGAAAGGCAGAACATGAGCCAGAACGCGCAACAGCTTTCCCTGACCGCCATCGCCGAAGTACCAGACGTGGTCCCGCTCTCCGAGCAGGAAATTTCCACCGAAGTGCTGGTGGAAAAATATGCCAAGGGAGCCGAAACCAACGTTCACGACGTGCGGCGGCGCGTCGCCCGCGCCTTGGCGGCGACCGAAGAGGAAAAGCTGCGCCCGAAATGGGAGGAACGTTTTCTCTGGGCTCAGGAAAACGGCTTCGTCCCGGCTGGGCGCATCAATTCGGCTGCCGGCACGCCGCTCGCTGCGACCCTGATCAACTGCTTCGTGCAACCCGTCGGCGACTCGATCGTGGAAACGGTCGATGGCAAGCCGGGCATTTACACGGCCCTCGCGCAAGCGGCCGAGACAATGCGCCGCGGTGGCGGAGTTGGCTACGATTTCTCGTCGATCCGTCCGGTCGGCGCGCTCGTCAAGGGCACGCAGTCGCGTGCATCAGGACCCGTCTCCTACATGCGCGTTTTCGATCGGTCGTGCGAAACCGTGGAATCGGCTGGCGCCCGCCGCGGTGCCCAGATGGGCGTGCTGCGCTGCGACCACCCGGACATCGAGGACTTCATCCACGCCAAGGATCACGGCGACCTCACAAACTTCAATATCTCGATCGGCGTAACCGACGCTTTCATGCAAGCCGTTGACGCCAACGAAGACGTCGAGCTCGTACATCGCGCCGAGCCGAACGCTGACATGAAGGCAAGCGGTGCCTATCAGCGCGACGATGGGCTTTGGGTCTACCGCAAGGTGCACGCCCGCGACCTGTGGGATCAGGTCATGAAATCCACCTACGACCATGCGGAGCCGGGCATCCTGTTCCTTGACCGCATGAATCGGGACAACAACCTCAACTACTGCGAGTTGATTGAGGCTACCAATCCGTGCGCCGAGCAACCCCTGCCGCCGTACGGTTGCTGCTGCCTTGGGTCGATCAACCTGACCCTGTTTGTCAAGCATCCGTTCACCGACCAAACCGAGTTCGACTTCGACGCTTTCGCTGAAGTGATCAAGGTTTCGGTGCGCATGCTGGACAACGTGCTCGACGTTACGGCGTGGCCGCTCGATCGCCAGAAGGAAGAAGCCGCCAACAAGCGTCGCGTCGGACTCGGTTACACCGGTCTCGGGGATGCCTTGTGCATGCTTCGCCTGCGTTACGACCGCCCAGAAGCGCGTGCGATGGCCGCCCGCATTTCGGAATTCATGCGTGACACCGCGTATCTGGCATCCTCGGAATTGGCCAAGGAACGCGGCGCGTTCCCGCTGTTCAACGCCGAACTGTATCTTTCCGGCGGCAACTTCGCATCGCGCCTGCCGGCAGACGTCAAGGCCGAGATTCGCAAGAACGGGCTGCGCAACTCGCACCTACTCTCCATCGCGCCTACCGGCACGATTTCGCTCGCCTTCGCCGACAACGCCAGCAACGGCATCGAGCCACCGTTCTCCTGGACCTACAGCCGTAAGAAGCGCATGGTCGACGGCACGATCAAGGAATACGCCGTCGAAGACTACGCTTGGCGGTTGTACAAGCACATGGGCGGTAACGTCGAGAACCTGCCTGACTACTTCGTCACCGCGCTCGAGATTTCCGCCCAGGCGCACAAAGACATGGTCGCCGCCGTCGCGCCCTACATCGACACATCGATCTCGAAGACGGTCAACGTCCCGGCCGACTATCCGTACGAAGACTTCCAGGGCCTCTATATGAGCGCCTGGAAATCCGGTCTGAAGGGACTGGCGACCTATCGTCCGAACAACGTGCTCGGCGCTGTGCTCTCCGTCGAACCGGCAAAGACAGAAACCAAGACGCCGCAAGACTTCGTGAACGGCGACGCCAACCGGCGGCTGTCGATCAAGAATCTGCCGGCGCCTGTGCTCTCGAGCCTGCGCTGGCCAGGCCGCCCGAACCTGCCCGAAGGCAATATGGCCTGGACCTACATGATCGAGCATGAGCTCGGCAAGTTCGCCCTGTTCGTCGGCCACGTCGACCAGGAAGGTCGTTCCTGGCCGTTCGAAGCCTGGGTCAATGGGCCCGCGCAGCCGCGCGGTCTCGGCGCCGTCGCCAAGACACTGTCAATGGATATGCGCGCCAACGATCACGGCTGGCTCAAGCTCAAGCTCGAATCGCTGGCCAAGACACCCGATGGCGAAGGTTTCGACATGCCCTTCCCGCCCCACGGCGAACGCAAGCGCATGCCGTCGGTCGTCTCCGCGATGGCACGCCTGATCGAATACCGGGTGGAACAGTTGGGCGCCTTCAAGAATGAAGGCCCGACCCCGGTGCTCGATGCGCTGTTCAGCCTCAAGGAGCCGAAGACCGGCACCGATGGGACGCTTTCCTGGACTGTCGACGTTTTCAACCCGGCAACCAACGAGGACTTCGTGCTCGGGCTCAAGGAAATCACTCTGCCGGACGGCGTCACGCGTCCGTATTCGGTATGGCTCTCGGGCAATTACCCGCGCGCTCTCGACGGCTTGACCAAGCTGCTCTCGCTCGATATGCGCGTGCTTGATCCGGCGTGGATCGGCATGAAGTTGCGGAAACTGCTCGATTATCCCGAGCCGCTCGGGGACTTCATGGCCTTCGTGCCCGGAACGCGCAAGCAGCAGACCTATCCCTCGACGGTCGCCTACATCGCCAATCTGATCATCCACCGCTACGCGATGCTGGGTATCCTCGACGAAAACGGCATGCCGCTGCAGCAGATGGGCATCCTCGAGCCGCCGGCCGGCAGCAAATCGGCCAAGCCGACCCCGGGCAAGCTCTGCAGCGAGTGCGGCAATTACACGATGATCCGGAAGGACGGCTGCGACTTCTGCACGGCCTGCGGGGCAGTCGGCACCTGCGGCTAAGCGGCAAACACGAGCGCATACGTTGGCCGGTGAAACCGAGCTGACTAACAAAGGCGTGTGTTGAGCAATCAACGCACGCCTTTTGTCTAGCTAACTGCACTTCCGGCGATCCAACAACCTCGCGCATTGGCCTTAACTTGCCAACAGCGCTCCAGTTATTTGATGTTAAAAAAGGCGTTCCTTTATCCGGCCCACCGTTCACTCACCCGACGACTTCCAAGACAGCAAGAAATACAAGGCCTGCCTAGGAGAACAACGCTTTAGAAACGCCTGACGAATCTCTAGAGACACAAGCCGACCCTTCAGGCTTGGCTGTGCACGATCAGTCGTTCCGTCATTTCCTTCAATGATTTCTGCCACGCCGATGCTGCTATGCGCCTTGGCCCTGCCCTCGCAGACGCGTGGCCATCCTCAGCGCAAATCCGAGCAGACCTCTCGCACATGCCGCCGAAGCCAGCGGTGCGCCGGGTCGGCGTCCTGCCTCGGATGCCACAACATGGATATCGTGAGTTCGGGGGTCTTGACCGGCAAAGTGAAACTGAACATACCGTCGCGTAGATTACCGGTGTGGCGTTCAGGGACGGAGGCAACCAAGTCGGAAGCACGCGCCAAAGCCAGTGCGGTCGAAAAGCCACCGACGATGGTAACCACTTTGCGCACCAGCCCAAGAGATTCGAGCGCTTCGTCGATCGGCCCGCGGTCCCGGCCGCGTCGCGAAACGTAGATATGCTTGCCGCCTGCATATCGAGCGGGCGTAATCTTGCCACGACTCAGTGGATGACCTGCGCGTACGGCGCCGATGAAGCGGTCGCGGAACAGGGACTGCGCGCGCAGCTCGGGCGCAGTCGATTGCTCCACAACGCCGGTTTCCAGATCGATGAGGCCGTCGCGCAGCGGCGCGCTGTCCTTGTCCGGTTTCTGCACGAAACAGAGCCGAACGCCCGGCGCTTCCTGGCCGATGCGAGCGATGAGCGGCGGGCCGAAGTTCTCGACGAATCCTTCGCTGGTACGCAAGGTAAAAGTCCGCACCAGGCGTCCGGGGTCGAGCACTTCCACCGGGCGTAGCACGGCTTTCCCTTCTTGAACGAGTTGGCCGACCCGCTCGCGCAGTTCGATGGCGCGCGGCGTCGGTACCAACCCGCGACCGGCTCGGACCAAGAGCGGATCGCCGGTCGTTTCCCGTAGCCGAGCCAACGCGCGGCTCATCGCCGAGGGGCTGAGGCGCAGGCGCCGTGCGGCACGAGCGACACTGCCTTCGGCGAGCAGCACGTCGAGCGTAACGAGCAGATTCAGATCGGGCATCGACATGTTTCCACCTTAGCACGCGGGGTTGAGATATGGCGTCAAACGCACGGATAAAGTGCAAACGTAGCGCCTTCCGCCATATTGCTGAGGCCCCTATGCTCTAGATGACGCTCGATTCGCGAGCCTTCTGATCAAGGAGTCTGAGTTGAACACCGAACTGAGCCAACCACCGACTTCCGTCCGTTGGGCCTTGTCCAGCCTGTCGTTGTGCATCCTGCTGGCTTCGCTGGGTATCAGCATCGCCAGCGTTGCTTTGCCTGAATTGATGTCGGCGTTCGACGCCACCTTTGCCGATGTGCAGTGGATCGTTCTGGCCTATCTGCTGGCTATCACTACCGTAATCATCAGCGTCGGACGGCTCGGCGACCTCGTCGGCCGGCGACGCCTGTTGTTGGCCGGGATCACGGTGTTCGCCGCCGCATCGACCCTGTGCGGGCTTGCCCCCTCGCTCGGCGTATTGATCGCCGCACGCGCGTTGCAGGGCGTCGGGGCGGCTAGCATGATGACTCTGGCCATGGCGGTGGTCGGTGAAACGGTCCCCAAGGAACGGACAGGCAGCGCGATCGGCCTGCTCGGGACGATGTCGGCGATCGGCACCGCGCTCGGTCCAACGCTGGGAGGCTTGCTGATCTCAGGGTTCGGCTGGCAGGCTATCTTCCTGATCAAAGTACCGTTAGGTGCGGCGGCATTGTTCCTGGTCCTGCGCTTTCTTCCGGCCACCCCGAATGGTGCCCCGTTGCGACACATTCGTTTCGACTACGCCGGCACGCTGCTGCTCGCGCTCAGTCTGGCCGCCTATGCGCTTGCGATGACTTTGGGGCACGGCCAATTCAGTACGGTCAACGGATTACTGTTGTTGGCTGCCGCCGGCGGCGCAGTGGTCTTCATGCGCGTCGAGGCAAAGGCGGTTTCGCCGCTGGTCCAACCCAAGATCTTCGCCGACCGCGCCTTGCGTTCAAACCTGGTGACAAACGCTTTAGTATCGACCGTGATCATGGCGACGTTGGTGGTCGGCCCGTTCTATCTGTCGCGTTCGCTTGGTCTGGACAGTGCGGCGACCGGTTTGGTCCTCTCGGTCGGTCCTCTGATGGCGGCGTTGACCGCTTTCCCAGCCGGGCGGCTGGTTGACCGAGTCGGCGCACCCCGCATGACGTTGATCGGCCTTGCCGGAATAACGAGCGGCTTTACCGCGCTGGCGGCGCTACCTACGGCCGCGGGGCTCGCGGGCTACCTCGCCCCCCTCGTTGTCGTCACCTCAAGCTACGCCTTGTTCCAGACGGCCAACAACACCGCCGTCATGAGCGGCGTCGAGACAGACCGGCGGGGCCTAGTCTCAGGCATGCTCAATCTTTCACGCAATCTAGGCTTGATCTCCGGAGCATCGTTCATGGGCACGGTATTCGCGCTGGCGTCCGCGAGCAGCGACTTTGCCAGCGCACCACCCGAAGCCGTGGCCGGGGGGATGCGGCTCACGTTCGCTGTCGCGGCGGCCTTAATCGTCATAGCCCTGAGCACGGTGGCGATTGCAGCCCGCACATGTCACGAGATAGCGAAGCGATCGCCGGCAACGGCGTCGGTACAGGAACCGATAAGTGAGCCATAGAGCGCGCTTGGGCATGATTAAGCGATTAGCATCTCGCATCGTCGCTACGTATCTGGTGCGGATCGACCACGTGCGCCAATTCCTCCGCCGATCGCCAAAAAAACAGGCAGGCTGGAGATCTCTTTTACCGACATCGGCTTAGCGAGCTTATCCAGGTCTTATCCACAGGAATGGCCCCAGATTCTGTGGGTAGCAATCGATACCACGGGCACCGTTCAGCGCCCAGACCACATATCAGAGCACCTCGCCCGCCGCCCACAAACGAAGCGTGTCGGCCGAATGACGCCGTACAGTGTAGAGCAAAGGCCGGATCCCGGCCTTGGGCTCACGCGGCCTCTGTGTGCCATCGCCCCATCGAGTAAACGGTGATGCCATCGGGAAGAAAGGCGCCGGTTGGTCCCATCGGCACGATAGGGTCACGTAGCCGTCCGGTTGCCTTCGTGCTATCGGTTACTCAACCTACACCGCGCCATGCAGCCTTCTCATCGAAAGCGAGGCCGGGCCACCGATTTGCAGCAACAAAACGATGTTGGCATCAGCTGCCGAAGCGACAACAACCACAAGGGGGCTTCAGCCGGTAGGTCTTCTTGACCTGTTTTTTTCCTCTGGGCGACGACAGGCGGCTCGGGTCGCGGTAGATGATTGCTTCGCTGATTCCTGCCCAACGACGTGCTTCGTCGCCAACCAAAGGCTCGGTCTCGTAGCCAAGTTTCTCGGACAATGCCGGAAGGAATACGTCGAAGGCCGCCTTCACCGTTTGCCCCCATTCGGAAGTGGCACCCAAGGCAAAGTAGTAGAACAAGATGGATAACAGCAGTCCGCTCGTCGGCAACCAGACCTCGCGGACATATCCGTGGTAAGCGCACAGCAAAGCGGCGGCATCGGCGAGGAGCAGCGATAACACCGAGAGATTCAGCCAAAGGTCGGCCCCTGTTTTCGCCGTTTCAATAACCTCCGCGTAGTCTTTGGGCAGGATGCACACGAGCCGGCTCCAACCTGGGATGCCGTCAAGACCGTACATGACGCGCGGGTACACCTCGAACGCGCGGATCCGGTTTCCCAGGCTTGTCGGGAGAAGGAAGCGCTCCGAATCAGGAAACTGCTCGGCCAGCTTAAGGTTAAGCGCGCTCCAGGTTCGCTGTTGTTCGTCGGTGAACTGTTCGCCTTGCCGCTCATAGGCTTCAGCAAGGGCCTTAACGGCCGTGTGGGTCGCCTCGAATCGGTATGTCTCTATGCGCTTCAATACCGACCAGGAAGCGATGCCGATGTACCCCTCGAAAAGCCGATAGATGAATCGATTGAAAGCAACCAGGATCGTCCCTACCAGCCACGAGAACAACGCGGCCATGCCTCCGAGCGTCGCGAGATCCTTGGTAATTGAATCCCAGCCAGGCAGGGTGAGGTGCAATACGTTCGTCGTCAGTGTGGCGGCCAAGCAGAACGCGAATCCCGGTAGCAGGAAGCCGACGACGAAGTTCTTGCCGAAGAGCTTTGGTATCTCGTTGAGCACGTTGGCTGCCCGTTCTAGCTCTTCACCGGTTTCATTTTGCGCGGCGGCGGCGCGTCGGTGGTTGGGTCCCCCGGTAGGCTGGCGTTGAGCAACTTCACCTCAAACGTTTTGCTCGGAGTGAATTGCACGATTCGCGGGGAGGCGGCTTTAGCACGCAGCCCGAAGTGCGGATCAAGAAGCAGGCGCAATCCGCGCTTCCTAACGGTAAAGGTACCGTACTCTTTCAACGTCACGGAACCCGTTTGAGTCAGCTGCTCAGCGACCGTCCCGAGGAGATCATCGAGGGGACCACCGGGTTCAATCCCCGTCAGCCTGATCTTCTTGCGCATCGCGCTGGCCACATGCTTCTTCGTAATCCTACTCATAGAGCCTCCTTCATCCGACTCCGTCGTCGCTCAATCTGGTCAGGAGACTCCTGGATAAGCGACTGCTTCAGACTACCCTTCCGAGGGCATCACACAACAAGCGAAAGGCGAAGTCAACACGCTGGCACACGACGTGTTCTTGAGCGGAGCTGGCGGACCGATCGCCGCCGACAGGCATACCCAAAGAACAGCATACGGAATGAAGTCGTGGAGGGCTTCAGAACGGGCCACAGTCTTTACAAAGAGTTTTCAGCAAAATCGAGATCATGGGACCGGAATTTACGAAATCTTGATGCACGCGCCTCGAGTCTTTCCAACGTTTTGACGCGCGTGTTCTTAGCATGATGGTGTCAATCAAGGAGAACCATCATGACAATCCGAAGCTACCTGATCCTCATTGCCACACACCCGCTGTTGTTGCGTCTGGCGATAGCAGCGCTAGCCGTTATGGCGATTGCCGTCGTCCACACCGTGGCCAAACGCCTGCTCACGCCTCCTCGGACACGCCGCGCCGAACGCGCAGCCTCCTCGGTACAAAACGAGCCTCGTCGAGTCATCGCGACGGTCTTTTTCTGATGCGACGCCCCCCGATTTTTACGGTTTCTTGATACGGGTAGCGCACATCTTTCGATCATTTTGACGACCAGCTTTATACGATGAATCCGTCGAAATAAAACAATGGAGTTCGCTCATGGATATCGCCTTTCTCGCGCTCATCGGACTGTTCTTCGTCCTGATGATCGGCTTTGCCGCCGGCTGTGCCCGGTTGGGAGGTGGCAGATGACCTGGCTTTACGTTCTCAGCGGCATCGTCGCCGCCGGCCTGCTCGTCTATCTGGTTGCAGCGCTGCTCAACCCGGAGGACTTTTCATGACCACGCATGCCTGGACGCTTCTTGGACTTTTCCTGGCCATCCTGTTGGTGACCGTCAAACCGATGGGTCTCTATCTCGCCAAGGTGATGGCAGGCGATTATGGATTCGTCCGCAAGACCGAAAGCCCCCTCTATCGGCTGTGTGGCGTGCAGGCGGACGAGGAGATGGTCTGGCTGAAATACGCCTTCGCCATCCTTCTGTTCAATGCGCTCGGCGTTCTTGCCGTGTACGCGCTGCAGCGCCTGCAGGCGTGGCTGCCGCTCAACCCGCAGGGCATGGCTAACGTCAGTCCGGACTCGGCGTTCAACACAGCGATCAGCTTCGTCTCGAACACCAACTGGCAGGGCTACGGCGGCGAGTCGACGATGAGCTACCTGACGCAGATGCTGGCGCTCACCGTGCAGAACTTCCTGTCCGCCGCCACCGGCATCGTCGTCGTCATCGCACTGATCCGCGGCTTCGCCCGCCACACCGCAGCGACGGTAGGCAATGCCTGGGTCGATCTCACGCGCGTCACACTGTACGTCCTGTTGCCGATCTCCATCGTCTATGCCGTCTTCCTGGTAGGCCAAGGGTCGATCCAGAACCTCGATGCGTACAAGGAAGTCACGACGCTGGAAGTCACCAAGTACGACGCACCCAAACTCGACGCCGACGGCCAGCCGGTCAAGGATGAAAAAGGCGCCGTGGTCAACGAACCCGCTGAAACGGCGACCCAGACGCTGGCCATGGGGCCGGTCGCCTCGCAGGAGGCGATCAAGATGCTCGGCACCAACGGCGGCGGCTTCTTCAACGCCAACTCGGCGCATCCCTACGAGAATCCGACGCCGCTGTCGAACTTCATCCAGATGCTGTCGATCTTCCTGATCCCCGGTGCGCTGTGCTTCACCTTCGGACGCATGGTCGGCGACACCCGCCAGGGCTGGGCCGTACTCGCCGTGATGACGGTGATGTTCGCCGGACTGGCAATCGCCGCCATGTATTTTGAACAGCAGGCCAACCCTCTGCTGACGCAACTCGGCGTCGATCCGACGTTCGGCAACATGGAAGGCAAGGAGACGCGTTTCGGTATCGCCGATTCCGGACTGTTCGCCACAATCACCACCGCCGCGTCCTGCGGCGCGGTAATCGCCATGCACGACTCGTTCATGCCGCTCGGCGGCCTGGTGCCGCTGGTCGACATGCAACTCGGAGAAGTGGTCTTCGGCGGCGTCGGCTCGGGCCTTTACGGCATGCTGGTGTTCGCCATCCTGGCGGTCTTCATTTCCGGCCTGATGATCGGCCGCACGCCGGAGTATCTCGGCAAGAAGATCGAGACCTACGAGATGAAGATGACCTCCATCGCCATCCTGGTCACTCCGCTGCTGGTGCTGGTCGGCACGGCCGTCGCCGTGATCACCGGCGACGGCCGTGCCGGCATCGCCAACCCCGGCGCGCACGGTTTCTCCGAGATCCTCTACGCCTTCTCCTCGGCGGCCAACAACAACGGCAGCGCGTTTGCCGGGCTTTCCGCCAATACGCCGTTCTACAACACCATGCTGGGGATCGCGATGTGGTTCGGACGCTTCGGCGTGATCGTGCCAGTGCTGGCCATGGCCGGCTCGCTGGCCGCCAAGAAGCGCCTGGCCGTCACCGAAGGCACGCTGCCGACCCATGGGCCGTTGTTCGTCGTCCTGCTGATCGGCGTCGTGTTGCTGGTCGGCCTGCTGAACTACGTTCCTGCGCTGGCACTTGGTCCGGTCATCGAGCAGTTGATGCTCTTCGCCACGTACTGATTGGAGAACAACAATGACCCGCAAGACATTTACGCTGTTCGACCCGACCCTGGCCGTTCCTGCCATAGCCGAATCGTTCAGGAAACTGAACCCGGCTGTGCAATGGCGCAACCCGGTGATGTTCGTCGTATATATCGGCAGCATCCTGACCACCATCCTCTGGGTGCAAGCCCTGGGTGGCCAGGGCGAAGCGCCGACCGGATTCATCCTGGCCGTGGCCCTGTGGTTGTGGTTCACCGTGCTCTTCGCCAACTTCGCAGAAGCACTGGCCGAAGGACGCAGCAAGGCGCAGGCGGCTTCGCTGCGCGGCCTGAAAAAGGAAACCTGGGCCAAGAAACTGTATGAGCCGCACATCAATGCCAAATGGCAGATGATTCCGGCCACCGACCTGCGCAAGGGCGACGTCATCCTGGTCGCCGCGCAAGAGTTCATTCCGGCCGACGGCGAGGTCATCGAAGGCGTCGCGTCGGTGGACGAGTCGGCGATCACCGGCGAATCGGCGCCGGTCATCCGCGAATCCGGCGGCGACTTTTCCTCGGTCACCGGCGGCACACGCGTGCTGTCCGACTGGATCATCGCGCGCGTCACGGTGAACCCCGGCGAGACCTTCGTCGACCGCATGATCGCCATGGTTGAAAACGCCAAGCGCCAGAAGACGCCGAACGAGATCGCACTGACCATCCTGCTCGTCGCGCTGACCATCGTCTTCCTGGCCGTGACGGTGACGCTGCTGCCGTACTCGTTGTTCAGTGTCGACGTTGCACAGTCGGGCACCCCGGTCAGCATCACCGTGCTAATCGCGCTGCTCGTCTGCCTGATCCCGACCACGATCGCCGGCCTCCTCTCGGCCATCGGCGTCGCCGGCATGAGCCGCATGATGCAAGCCAACGTCATCGCCACCTCCGGGCGCGCGGTCGAGGCGGCCGGCGACGTCGATGTGCTGCTGCTCGACAAGACCGGAACGATCACCCTCGGTAACCGTCAGGCCTCGACCTTCCTGCCGGCCGACGGGATCACCGAAGCCGAACTCGCCGACGCCGCGCAACTTGCCTCGCTGGCCGACGAGACGCCGGAAGGCCGCAGCATCGTCGTCCTCGCCAAGCAGCGCTTCAAACTGCGCGAACGCGACATCCATGCGCTCGACGCCCACTTCGTGCACTTCACCGCGCAGACGCGCATGAGCGGCGTCAACCTGGGCGAGCGGCAGATCCGCAAGGGCGCGGCGGAAGCCATCAAGGCCTTCGTCGAAGCCGAGGGCGGCCACTTTCCAAAGTCGGTGAGCGGCAAGGTCGACGACGTCGCCCGCCGCGGCAGCACGCCGCTGGTGGTCGCTGAAAGCGCAGGCGGCAAGGTACGCGTCCTCGGCGTGATCGAACTCAAGGACATCGTCAAGGGCGGCATCAAGGAACGCTTCGCCGAACTGCGCCAGATGGGCATCAAGACGGTGATGGTCACCGGCGACAACCGCGTGACGGCCGCGGCGATCGCCGCCGAAGCGGGCGTCGACGACTTCCTGGCCGAAGCCACGCCAGAAGCCAAACTCAAGCTGATCCGCCAGTACCAAACGGAGGGCCGTCTGGTGGCGATGACCGGCGACGGCACCAACGACGCCCCGGCGCTGGCCCAGGCCGACGTGGCCGTGGCCATGAACACCGGCACGCAGGCGGCCAAGGAGGCCGGCAACATGGTCGACCTCGACTCCAACCCGACCAAACTGATCGAGGTCGTCGAGACCGGCAAGCAAATGCTGATGACGCGCGGGTCGCTGACCACGTTTTCCATCGCCAACGACATCGCCAAGTACTTCGCCATCATCCCGGCAGCCTTCGTCAGCACCTACCCGCAGCTTTCGGCGCTCAACGTCATGGGCCTTGCGAGTCCGTCGTCGGCGATCCTCTCGGCGGTGATCTTCAACGCCCTGATCATCGTCTTCCTGATCCCGCTGGCCTTGAAGGGCGTCAAGTACCGCCCGCTCGGCGCGGCCACGCTGCTGCGCCAGAACCTGGCGGTCTACGGCCTCGGCGGCATCGTCGCCCCCTTCCTCGGCATCAAGCTGATCGACGTGCTGATCGCTGCGGCTGGTCTAGCCTGAACACAGGAGAACTCAATGAAAACCCTGCTACGCCCCGCCCTCAGCCTGTTCGTGCTGTTGAGCGTCATCACCGGCCTCGCCTATCCACTCCTCGTGACCGGCATTGCCAAGACCACCTTCCCGGTGGAAGCGGGCGGCAGCCTGATCGTCAAGGACGGCAAGACGATCGGCTCGCGCCTTATCGGGCAGAACTTCAGCGATCCTAGATACTTCTGGGGCCGCCCGTCGGCCACCACGCCGATGCCGTACAACGCGTCCGCGTCGGGCGGTTCGAATCTAGGGCCGCTCAATCCCGCCCTCATGGACGTGGTCAAAGGCCGAATAGACACGCTAAGGGCTGCCGATCCGGGCAATACATTACCGATACCCGCCGATCTGGTCACCGCCTCGGCCAGCGGCCTTGATCCGCACATCGGCATAGCGGCGGCGGCGTACCAAGCCGGCCGCATCGCCCGCGTGCGGGGGATCGAGCTCGCTGTCGTGGAAGGTCTCGTCGCTCAATACACAGAGAGCCGTCAATGGGGTATCTTCGGAGAGCCACGGGTCAACGTGCTGGCACTGAACTTGGCGCTCGATGGTTTACGCTAGGAAAGACAAGGAACAATAACGATGGACAGCGAGCGGCCTGACCCAGACAAGTTGCTGAGCCAGGTCCAGGCCGACGAGGCCAAGGCAAGGCGCGGCAAGCTGAAGATATTCTTCGGCGCCTCTGCCGGGGTCGGCAAGACCTACGCGATGCTCGGCGACGCCCGCCAGCAGTTGCTACAGGGCACCGATGTGGTAATCGGCGTGGTCGAGACACACGGACGCATGGAAACCGAGGTCATGGCCGACGGCATGGAACGGCTGCCTTTGCGCGACGTCCCTTACCGCCACCGCATCCTCAAGGAGTTCGATATCGACGGCGCGCTGGCGCGCAAGCCGGCGACCATTCTGATGGACGAACTAGCGCACTCGAACGTCGCCGGTTCGCGCCATCCGAAACGCTGGCAGGATGTGCAGGAACTGCTTGACGCCGGTATCGACGTCTATTCCACCATCAACGTGCAGCACCTTGAAAGCCTCAACGATATCGTCAGCGGCATCACCGGCATCCGTGTCTGGGAGACAGTGCCTGATCGCCTATTCGACGAGGCCGACGAGGTGGTCGTCGTCGACTTCCCGCCCGACGAACTAATCGAGCGCTTGCGCCAGGGCAAGGTTTATCTCCCCGAACAGGCAAAGCTCGCGTCGAAGAATTTCTTCCGAAAAGGTAATCTGCTGGCTCTGCGCGAATTGTCTCTGCGACGCGCGGCTAACCGCGTCGACGACGAGATGCAGGCTTACCGCAAACGTAGTTCGACAGCCCCCGTGTGGCCGACACGCGAATCGCTGCTGGCCTGTGTGGAGGGAGGTAAAGGCGGCGGCGAACGTGGCGAGAAGATCGTGCGCAGTTGCGCGCGCCTGGCGGCGCAATTCGACGTACCGTGGCATGCGGTGCATGTAGAAACCCGAAATTATGCGGATGAGCAACAGCACCAGGAGATGCTACGGGTGCTCAAGCTCGCACAGGATCTCGGCGCGACGACGGCCACCCTATCCGCACCGGCCATTGCCCCGGCGCTGGTGCGCTATGCCCGCGAACATAACCTGTCGCGCCTCGTGATGGGGCGCTCGCACCGGCGCTGGCGCTGGCCGTGGCAACAGACGATCGGTGAGGCCATTGAGGGCGAGGCCGGTGATCTGGACATCCTGCGCGTCGCGTTGCCGCGCAAAACAAGGGGGGGTAACGAAGGAGGGGGAAAATCGCGGCGAGGCGCCGCGCCGGTGCACTGGAAAGGCTATGCCGCTGCCATTGCCATATGCGGCGCCACCACGCTAGCGGCCACGCCGCTGCTGGGCCGCATCGAGCTGACCAACATCGTCATGCTGTTCCTGCTCGCCATCGTCGGCGTGGCGCTGGCGTTCGGACGTGGCCCGGCCGTGCTCGCTGCCTTCGTCGGCGTCGGGCTCTTCGACTTCTTCTTCGTCCCGCCGCGCTTCTCGTTCGCCGTCAGCGACATCCAATACCTGATCACCTTCGCCGTTATGCTCGTCGTCGCCCTCGTCGTCGGCCAGTTGACGGCCGGCCTGCGCGTGCAGGTGGCGGCAGTCACTGAGCGCGAGCGGCGCATCAGCGGGTTGTATGAAATGTCGCGCGAGCTGTCCGCGACACTGTTGCCCGAGCAGGTCGCCGAAATCGGCATCCGCTTCCTAGCCACGGAATTCGGCTTCAAGTCGGTGCTGCTCTTCGCCGACGACGAGGACAAGCTCCAGATCATGCCGGGAGCGACCACCGACGTCGACATGGGGGTCGCATCATGGGCCTTCGAGCGTGGCGTGGCCGCCGGACGCGGTACCGACACGCTGCCCGCCAGCAAATGCCTGGTGCTGCCGCTCAAGGCCACGATGCGCTTGCGCGGCGTGCTGGCCGTCGAACCAGGCGGCAGCGGCCTGCTCGATCCCGAACTGCGCCGCGTACTCGATACCTGCGCCTCCCTGCTCGCCATCTCGGTCGAACGCATCCATTACATCGACATCGCGCAGAAGACCACCGTGCAGATGGAATCGGAACGCCTGCGCAACTCGCTGCTCTCGGCGATCTCGCACGACCTGCGCACGCCGCTCGCTTCACTGGTCGGACTAGCTGATACCCTGCAGATGACCCGGCCGGTGCCGACCGGACAGCAGCTCGAAGTGATCCAGTCGATGCGCAACTCTGCGACGCGCATGAACACGCTGGTCGGCAACCTGCTCGACATGGCGCGGCTGGAATCGGGTGCAGTACAGCTCAATCGGCAGTGGCAACCGCTTGAGGAAGTGATCGGCACCGCGCTCGGCGCGTGCGCCTCGTTGCTGAATGGACGGCCGATCCGGACCGACCTGGCGGCGGACCTGCCGTTGCTGCATTTCGACGCAGTTCTGATCGAGCGCGTGCTGGTCAACGTGCTGGAGAACGCGAGCAAGTACACGCCGGCTGGCACGCCGATCGAAATTCGCGCACATGCGGAAACCGACGACGTGGTGCTGCGTATAGACGACCATGGCCCAGGTCTGCCACGCGGGCGTGAAGAGGCGATCTTCGAAAAATTCGAACGTGGCCGCCGCGAAAGCGCAACGCCCGGAGTTGGCTTAGGCCTTACCATCTGCCGCGCGATAATGCAGGCCCACGGCGGCACGATCCGTGGCGAAACACGCAAGGAAGGCGGCGCAAGTTTCGTCGTCACCCTGCCGCGCGGCAAACCGCCGGCCGACGATGGCGGCGAGGAACTGCCGGATACGCAATCATGAGTGAAAACAAGCCTCGAGTACTGATCGTCGAGGACGAAAGTGACATCCGCCGTTTTGTCCGTATGGCGCTGGAAAGCGAAGGGTATGAAGCTTATGAAGCCGACACGCTCAAAAGGGGCTTGATCGAAGCGGGCACCCGGCGGCCGGAACTCGTCATGCTCGACCTTGGTCTTCCCGATGGTGACGGCGTGGACTTCATCCGCGAACTGCGGGCCTGGACGGGAATTCCTGTCATCGTTCTCTCAGCGCGTGGCGCGGAGAGCGACAAGATCGGAGCGCTGGATGCTGGCGCCGACGACTATCTCGTGAAACCGTTCGGGGCCGGCGAACTGCTCGCCCGCGTGCGAGCTCAGTTCCGACGTCATGCTTACGCGGATTCGGGAGAATCTCTCGTCAGTTTCGGCGATGTCCGCATCGATCTGGCTCGCCGCTTGGTTGAACGGAATGGCCAACCGTTGCATCTCACGCCAATCGAATATCGCCTACTCACCTTTCTGGTCGCTCAACCGGACCGTGTCATCACCCATCGCCAACTGCTCACGAAGGTCTGGGGGCCGAGCCACCTGGAGGACTTGCACTATGTTCGGGTGCATATGGCCAACTTGCGCAAGAAGATCGAACGCGATCCTTCGATGCCGAAGCACGTTCTCACCGAATCAGGAATTGGTTATCGATTCGTGCTTTGAGCGCCGCCCCGAAAGGAAGAACGTCAGCCGCCGGTTTGGTGGACACGACCGGAAGGATACTTTTTGGGACGGAACGAGAAACTGCCATTTCCTCTTTGCATCAAGCGTCAAGAAGGACCGAATGGTCCCCTGGCTTTAGGGGGTTTTTCGATGGCCGGTTCCGCTGCGGAACGGAGATTACCTAATCGGTTTATGCCGTCGACAAGATGTGAATTGCCGGAAAACTTATCCGCCATTAATTCGGTAATCAACAGCCCCCCAATACCTAGGCTTGTCGCTATATTGCAGGGTTCAGTGACAGCAGCAGGTTCGTCCAACAGGAGGAGCTCCGCCCGCCATGAGCACATTGATCATTGCCGTCGCCGCCCTGCTGGCCTCCGCGCTTACGCTTTTCTCTGGCTTCGGACTCGGCACGTTGCTGATGCCGGTCGTCGCCTTGTTTTTCCCGGTTGACGTCGCGATCGCCATGACGGCGGTCGTGCATTTCGCCAACAACATCTTCAAACTCGGACTCGTCGGCCTGCACGCCGATCGCGGTGTCGTATTACGCTTCGGAATTCCGGCCGTGATCGCAGCGCTTCTCGGTGCACTGCTTCTCGGCGAGTTGACCCAACTCGCGCCTCTCGCCGAATACACCCTCGCCGGGATGACGATGCAAATGATGCCGGTCAAGCTGGTGGTCGGCATCGTCATCATCCTTTTCGTCGCACTCGAGTTTTCACCGCGTTTTTCGGCTATGACCTTCGAGCCGAAGTACCTGCCCTTTGGCGGCCTGATCAGCGGTTTTTTCGGTGGCCTCTCCGGACACCAAGGCGCTTTCCGCAGCTTATTCCTGATCAAGGCCGGCATCAGCAAGGAGCAATTCATCGCCACCGGCGTCGTCCTCGCCGTTCTCGTCGACCTGACGCGGATGGCGATCTATGGTTGGGAAGCGAGCCTGCAGCCGAAGAACGTCGACTGGATGCCCGTCGGCATTGCGACCCTCGCCGCCTTCGCCGGGGCGTTTATCGGCGCACGGATGATCAAGAAGCTGACGATCCGCTCGATCCAGATCATCGTTTCGGTACTGCTCGTCGTAGTAGGCGCTGGGCTGATCGCCGGCGTAATCTGAGCGTTGGCTTCGCCGACCCGTGCACCGCCGGTTCATGGCGCGAAAATAACGCGCGCCTTGCCTTCGACCATTTCGCCGATTACGGCTGCCTGAGCGAATCCTTCGGCTCCGAAAATGGCAAGCACGTCGTTGACGGCCTCGGAGGCGCAGGCAACGAGCAAACCGCCGCTCGTCTGCGGATCAGTCAGTAGGGCTTTCTCAGCGTCGTTGAAGCGCCCCTTGCCGAGTACAACGCGCTTACCGTAGCCCGCCCAGTTACGTGCCGAGGCGCCGGTCACACATCCCGTCGCAGCATAGTCGAGCCCGCGCGGGAGCACCGGCAGTGCACCGTAGTCGAGCACCGCCGTGGCGTTCGACGCCTTGCAGATCTCGACCAGATGGCCAAGCAGACCGAAGCCTGTAACATCCGTCATCGCGTGAACCGCCGCCACCCGGCCCAGTGCGGCACCGGGAGTGTTCAACTGCGTCGTCGTCTCGATCATTGCCGCATAATCCCGCCGCGCCAGCTTGCCCTTGCGTAGCGCAGCGCTATACAAGCCGACACCAAGCGGTTTGCCGAGGACGAGTTTGTCGCCCGGGTGCGCGCCGGCATTGCGCTTGAGGTTCTTTGGATCGACGAGCCCGATGGCGACGAGCCCGTAGATCGGCTCGGTGGAGTCGATCGTGTGCCCGCCCGCGATCGGGATGCCCGCCTTGGCGCACACGGCTTCTCCGCCCTTCAGGATGCGCCGGATCGTCGCCATCGGCAACGTGTTCACCGGCATACCGACGATCGCCAGCGCGAAGAGCGGCGTGCCGCCCATCGCGTAGACGTCGGAAAGCGCGTTGGTCGCCGCGATGCGTCCGAAGTCGAACGGGTCGTCGACGATCGGCATGAAAAAATCGGTCGTCGCAACGATCGCTTGGTGGTCGTTGATCTGATAAACCGCCGCGTCGTCACTCGTTTCGATACCGACGAGGAGCTGCGATGGAATCAGCGCGGGCGCGGACTTCGCCAGAATGCGTTCGAGAACGCCGGGCGCGATCTTGCAGCCACAACCCCCTCCGTGCGAGAGCGAGGTCAGCTTGACAGCGCCAGCTTGTCCCACCGATACCGCAGCTTTCACATCATTCATGGTTCATATCCCGTCGGCGGTCCGCCCGTGCCCAATTAAAGCGCGGCGTCGAATCCCGCGTCCTCGATCGCCTTCTTGAACCGCTCAGGTTCTACAAGCGTCTCGTCATAAACGACGCTGGCATTTCCCGAATCGAGCGACACATTGAGCTGTACGACGCCGGGCAGCTCCTGCAGCACGTCGCCGACGCTCTTCGCACATCCCTGACACGTCATGCCGCCGACACCGATGACCAGGCTCTTCACTCGTCAATCCTCGTTCAAGAAACGCTGCTGTCGCAACAACTCGGCGAAACCCTCCGCCGGCAGCGGCGCGCTGAAGTAATAACCCTGAACCTCGTCGCACCCTTGGCTTTCCAGCATCTCGAGTTGCTCGGCGTGCTCGACACCCTCCGCGATTACGCTCAGACGCAGGCTGTGCCCCATGCTGATCACCGCGGTAGCGATGGCCCAGTCGTCCGGATCGCCCACGATATCGCGCACGAACGATTGGTCGATCTTCAGCTTGTCGATCGGGAAACGCTTGAGGTACGACAAGCTCGAATAACCGGTGCCGAAATCGTCGATCGCCAGTTTGACACCGATCGAAGAAAGCCGTTGCAAGGTGTCGATCGTCTCGTTCGCCCCGCCCATGACGATGCCCTCGGTAAGCTCGAGTTCGAGCCATTCAGCCGCCAATGCCGTGTCGGCGAGGACGGTACGTACTGACTTCTCCAACTGCCCGCCCCGGAACTGCACGGAGGAGATGTTCACAGCGATGCGTATCGGCGGCAATCCTTCGTCCTGCCAGGCCTTGTTCTGCCGACAAGCTTCCCGCAAAACCCAGTCGCCGATAACGACAATGAGCCCGGACACCTCGGCTACGGGAATGAACTTGCCGGGCGGGACCATGCCGATCATCGGGTGTCGCCAACGCACGAGCGCCTCGGCGCCGACGATGCGGCCACTGCTCACCTCGACTTGTGGTTGATAGTAAAGCAGGAATTCGCCGCGCTCGATGCCTTGGCGCAGGCTGTTTTCCAGCGTCAGTCGTTCCAGTGCGGCGGCATTCATCTCGCTGGTAAAGAACTGGTACGCGTTCCGCCCCGACTCCTTGGCCCGATACATCGCCGCGTCGGCGTGTTTGAGCAGTGTCTCGAAATCAGTGCCATCCTGGGGGAAAACGCTGATGCCGACCGACGGTGTCACGCCCAATTCATGCTGATCAACCGGGTACGGCCGGGCCACCACGTCGAGGATCTTGCGCGCCACCTCCGCCGTTCCTTCGAGTGTTGCCTCGGTCAGCAGCACGACGAACTCGTCGCCGCCCAGCCGCGCCACGGTGTCCATGCGGCGCACCGAGGCACTCAGCCGGCGTGCCACTTCCCTCAAAAGCCGATCGCCGGCCGAATGCCCCAGCGAATCGTTGATCGTCTTGAAATGGTCGAGGTCGAGGAAAAGCAGAGCGAGTTGCTTGTGTTCCCGTTCGGCACTTGCCAGCGCCTGCTGCGCGCGGTCTTGCAGCATGCGCCGGTTCGGCAGGTTGGTGAGCGGGTCGAAATAGGCGAGTTGCCGGATTCGCTCCTGCGCCGCGAGACGTTCCGAGATATCGGTGGCCGTGCCGACATAATTGCGCACCTTGCCGCTCGCGTCCCGGTAAACACTGATGCGCAGCCAGACAGGGAACACCTCGCCGTTACGCCGCTGGTTCCACACCTCGCCTTGCCAATGGCCCGTGGCGTTGATCGTCTCCCACATCGCCGCGTAGAACTCGGGCGAGTGCCGGCCGGAACGCAGAATGCGCGGGGTCTGGCCGATGAGTTCGGCCGCCGAGTACCCGTTCATCTCCTGGCACACCCCGTTGACCGAGATGATGTTGCCGCGGGCATCGGTGACGAGAATTGATTCCTGGCTTGTTTCAAAAACCAGGGCAGCGAGTTTCTGTTCCTGCTCCGCCTGCTTTCGCTGCTGAATGTCGTGAAACACGCACTGCACCAAGTGCTGTCCCTTCGACGTTTCCATGGCATTGGCACCGGCCTCGACGGCGATCAGCGAGCCCTCCGCCGTCAGCACCTCCATTTCCAGAGGCGCTCCGTGTCCGTGCAAGGCACGCTCCAAGAGCGCCCTACGGAAAGCCTCCGATCGCTCGGGCGGGAATAGGCCAGATAATCGCCGCCCGACCATTTCCTCGTGCGGATGCCGGAACAGGAGTTCCGCCCCGACATTCGCGTCAATAAGCAGGTCGCTCTCGACATCAACGACGATGATCGCTTCATGCGCCCCCTCGAACAGCACCGAATAACGCTCCGTCGCGTCTTTGAGCGCCTGTTCGACGCTGCGCTGAACGCTCATGTCGATCACCGTCCCGACGGAGCCCGGTTGGCCGTCGAGCTCACTCGGCTCGCCAAGTATCATGATCGGGAATCGCGTCCCATCCTTACGTACGCCCGTGCTTTCGTATGGCCCTTCCCGCTCACCGGCGGCGCGGCGGCGAATCTTCTCGGCGGTGATGGCACGAAGTTCTGGCGCAACGGTGTCCGCCGGCTCCATACCGGAAAGCAGCTCGGCCTCGCTATAGCCGAACATCTCGCAGAGTTTCGGATTGACGAAGCAGAACTTGCCGTCCTGGATCATGAACACGCCGACCTGCAAGGCATCCATCGTTGCGCGGTATTTGCGCTCGCTTTCACGCAAGGCAAGTTCCGACTTGCGCCGTGCCGAAACATCGACCACGACGCCGCTGGCCAGCGTAGGTCTTCCGTCAGGACCGGAGACGACTGTCATCGAGTTCCGATACCAAACGATCTCTCCATATCGGTCGAACAGGCGATGGTCCAGGGCAACACGTACCGTTTGACCAGGCGTGCGGCGGCACAACTCTCGCACCCGCTGCCGGAAGGGTGCCACGTCGTCCGGGTGGAAATGCTTTTCGAGCAACAGCGCAAGACCGTGGTCCCGCAGGTCTTCCTCGCTGACGCCGAACGTCGTCGCGGCGATCGGGCTGATGTAGTCGAATCCGCCACGCACGAGGTCGAGCCGATAAAGGATGTGCTCGGGCGCGTCGAGCAGATCTCTCAGAAAGGCCTCACCTTGCGATGAACCCGTCGCCCCGATATCGTTTTCTGCAGGCACCCTCTCTCCCTCACCCGATACTGCACCTTACTGATCCAGTTTCCCCAAGACAGCCAACAGCGCGACGCTCCCTGTACCCAGCGAAAACACTCGGCGCCAGGGCATCTCAGTGCACACGCGAGACCTCTCCATGCATTGTAAACGATGGAAAACCAGTGGCTTGCGGCGAAAGAGGCTCCCATGCCATTTTGAAACTCCGGCGGCGAGTCCGCGCTTCTGTCGGGGGAAAGTTGCTGCCGAGAGTCCGCTGATTTCCTCTCTTTCAGGCCCTTTCAGCGGTACTCGCACTGGCACCGTTTGCCGTCCCCGGCGTTTTCCGGGAGGCCGTCACCATGGCATCGCTAATGCCGTTCATGCTCGCGTGCGCGTTTTCTCTTAAGCGACCTCGTTTCCGGAGGCAAAAGCGCTCCAGGAAAGCCAGTTCTGAGCAACCATGAAAAAGCCGGAGGGCTAAGCTAAAAACCCATCACCGTCCGCGTCACCCCGAGTAGTCCCCATACGCCAAACCCCGCGACGAGCAGCCCAGCCGCGAGGCGTACAGCAGGCTTGCCGGCATAAGCCCGTAACCGTGTAACAAGCAACCCGGCAAGAAGCAGGTTCGGCAGCGTGCCCGCCCCAAACGCGAGCATCAGCGCGGCCCCGCGCGCCGCCGAACCGCTGGTTAGCGCTGTAACGAGTGCGCTATACACCAACCCACACGGCAACCAGCCCCACAGCAAGCCCAGCGGGAACGCCTGCGAAACGTTCCGTGCAGGCAGAAAACGCCCGCCCAAAGGCTGCACATGCTTCCATAGCCGCTGGCCCGCCCGCTCGGCAAACGCGAGCACCTGCGTCGCTCCCATCAGGTACAGGCCAAGCGCTACGAGCATCAGGTTCGCCGCTGCGTAAAGAGCAAGGCGCATCGGCAACTGGTTGGCGAGAACAAGACTCGCTCCCCCGAGGGCTCCCGCGATGGCGCCGGCCACTCCATAACTCGCGATTCGTCCCGCGTTGTAGGCTAAATGCAGTGACAATCGTGCGCGACCGCCGAATGAGAGAGCACCGACGATCCCCCCGCACATGCCGACGCAATGTGTCCCGCCAAGCAGTCCGACGACGAACAGCGCTAGGAGACTGGATTCGGGCATTTGGTGGGGGCAAGATCCTGGGGAATGATGTAGCGGACGCAACGGGATGCGGCAGTCTAGCGCATGGGGACAATCGACGCCAAAGCAGGACACACAGCGTATAGCGGTTCGCGGTTGTCTGAAAGCGGCGGGGGAAACAACGGAGGGGGCCGCAGCCTTCTGGGTATGCTTTTTGGCTACAACACCGCCGCGTCAAATCACCTTCGAATAGCGTTTGTTTTCGCGGTCGGCACGCAGCCGCCGATCAAAGGCCATCGCGATCGCGCGCACGATCATGCGCCCCTTGGGCAGGACGATGATGCGCCGGTCCTCGACTCGAAGCAGGCCGGCCTCGCCCATTTCCCCAAGTGCAATAAGCTCGGGGGCGAAATAGCGTTTGAAGTCGATCCCGTACGTCGTTTCGACGGCATCCATCGAAAGCTCGAAATGGCACATGAGCGCCTGGATGATTGCGCGCCGGAGAACGTCGTCCGCATCGAGCCTGATGCCGCGAAAGGCCGGCAGGATACTGTCGTCCAGCCGTGCGTAGTACTCGTCGAGCGTTTTCACGTTCTGGTAATAGCTCGCCCCGACCTTGCTGATCGAAGAGATGCCGAAGGCAAGCATGTCGCAATCGGCATGCGTCGAGTAGCCCTGGAAATTGCGATGCAAGCGCCCTTCCCTCTGCGCGATCGCCAACTCGTCGTCCGGCTTGGCGAAGTGGTCCATGCCGATAAAGACATAACCGGCCTCGGTCAGCTTGGCGATGGCCATCGCCAATATCTGCAGGCGAGCGTCGGCGGTCGGCAGATCGGAATCGAGGATGCGCCGCTGCGGTTTGAAGAGACCGGGCAGATGCGCGTAGTTGTAGACCGAAAGCCGATCCGGGCTGACCGCGATGACACGCTCGAGCGTACGTTCGAAACCGCTCACCGTTTGCTTGGGTAAACCGTAGATGAGGTCGATACTGACCGATTTGAAACCGTTGGCACGCGCCGCCTCGATCACATCGAACGTTTCCTCCTCGCTCTGGATGCGATTCACCGCGCGCTGCACGTTCTCGTCAAAATCCTGAACGCCGATGCTCATGCGGTTGAAGCCGAGCTCGCCGAGCAATTGCACCGTCGCGCGGTCCACTTTGCGCGGATCGACCTCGATCGAAAACTCCCCGCCTTCAAGCAACCGGAAGTGCTTGCGCGTCGCCGCCATAAGTTGGCGCATTTCGTCGTGCGAAAGAAAGGTCGGTGTACCGCCGCCCCAATGTAGTTGCTCGACTTCGTTGTCTTCGGGAGTGAGAAAACCCGTCTGCAACGCCAACTCCCGCGCCAGGTATTTCAGGTACTTGGCCGAACGACCGTGGTCCTTGGTAATGATCTTGTTGCAGGCGCAGTAGTAGCAGATCGTGTTGCAGAACGGCAGATGAAAATACAGCGACAGTTGCCGGCGCCCGGCGCTGCCTGGCCCCGCTGTTTCCGTGCGGCGGTGGCGAAGCCAGTACGCCGCGTCTTGCGGCCCGAAATCGTCGGCAAAACGGTCGGCCGTCGGATAAGACGTGTAGCGCGGGCCATTGACGTCAAAGCGGCGAACGATCTGCGGGTCGAAAACGAGTGTATCGGAGAGTGCGGTCATAGCATCTGGGCAAAGCGCGTTGCGGCCTAGTTTAGAGCATTCCTTGGCGGCCCGTGTCGAGCACCTCAGGAAAATACGCCGAGCGGACTACGTGTCAGCGCCACCGAAACGATGTAGCCGAAGGTCAGCAAAGCGGCCACGAAGTAGCCAGCGCGCGCCGACTTGGTTCGTCCACGCCGCAGAGCCATCGCCCCAAGAATGACGTAGACCACGAGCGCGATTACCTTCGCGGTCAGCCAGTCGAGCGCCAAGGGATATTGATGGGTGAGAAGCGCCAGCCAGATTGCGCTGCCAAGGAGCACGGTGTCGACGATATGCGGCACGATACGTACCCAGCGCCGGTTGAGCCATGGAGAATCGGCGAGCATCCCCAAGCCACGGATGAAGAATCCCGTTCCGCTGAGAATGACGCAGGTGATATGGATATGACGTAGCGCGAGGTAGAGCATGGGGTTCGTATAGTTTCGACGTGGCCGTGGTGTCGCGCCCCGGCTTCAGGCGCGCAGCGATTCGATGTGGGATACCTGGCTGCGATAGAGCCGCACGGCAGCCGTTAGGTTCCACAAAAGCCAAGCATTGGCGACAACGAGACTGGCGCCCGCCGGATACGCAAACGTCGCCGGCCAGAGGGCCGCGAGCGCCACCAGTACGCAAGCAAGGACGTGCGCCGCGGACTGCCGTTCCATCGCCGCTTCTGAAATGATCTTCTTCATGTTCGGCGCCACGACCCGTCCCTGTCCAAGATTCTGCAGATGCAGCCAGACGAGGAAGGGAACGATCTTGTACAACATGCCGACGATGACCGACATGAACCCACCGGCGAGGACGAGCGCACCGAACAGAACCGGCCACTCCGCGCGCTCGGCGACCGTGGGCACGAACCGCCCCGCTCCCCACACAGCACAGGCCGCCAGCGCGCTCAGCATCGCGGCACGCCACAGATGCTGGGTCGCATCGAAGCGCGATCGTTTGCTCGTACGCTGTACTTTCAGCGTTACACCGGCGAAGCAGGCAACCGCCAAGACCACGACGAGCGCCAAAACGAGGGATATCGCTCCGGCATCCACCCACTCCGATATCGACCAGACGGCGAGGGCCCCAATCGTCGCGACGGCGAAAAACCGCTCAAAAACACGTGGGTAGGGGCGCGTGATCTGGAACATCGGCACGACCACATAGGCGACGGCGGCCAGCAGTACCGTTCCCCAAGCCACGAACCCCCACCCCAAGTGGATGTCCGCGAGTTGCATGAGTGGCCAATCGAGTGACCAGCCGAGGGCTGCGGTCAAGCCAACGCCAAGGGCCGCGGTGACCGTAAGGCCGGCAAGAGACAGCTTGAGACCGCCCACGGTCGGGCTCGTGGTCGGCACACCGCTGAATGCGCGTAGGGCGGAGACGATAAAGCACGCGATCCCAACCGTAAACAGCAGTGCCGCCACCTTGAAAGCGGCTGGCGAATAACTGAAAAACGCGGCGACGAGGAACACGGTACCGACAGAGATCGCTGCGTGAACAAGACCCGCGACACGCAAGGGCGAACCGATATTGGCTCCGGCGACCACGGGCAGAATCTGGATCAGCGCACCGAGCATCACCTGCAACATGAAGCCAACGGTTATGAGGTGAGTAAGCGCCAGGGTCGCCGGCGTCCAGCGCGAGGCGAATACCTCGGGATAGCAGAGAATCAACACGCCGCCGAGAATGCCGAACACCGGCGCGGTAAGAAAGAAACGAAACGGAGCCGCCAGCGGCGGCGATTGATCATAAGAGAGCAGCGTCTGCATCAGTCACTCTTGTTCTTGTTCCAGCCTTCGGGCCCACCCGATATGCAAGCGGCGCCGCCCGTGCGTACGGGCCGGAGGCCAACCCCCATTACGCGCTCGGCTTGTGCCAGATGAGGATTTCGAACGAGCCATCCCGAACCCGTTCGGTCTGCCAGGAGAAACCGTTCAGTTCCAGCGCACGGTAGAGAGGAAAAGGCTCGCGTCCGATACGCAGCATCACCTTCTGGCCTGGGCTTATCAGATCGATAGCTGCCATCGTGCGTTCGAACGGTTCCGGCGGCTCGAGATCGCGTCCGTCGACCACCACAATCTCCTCTGCGCCCATCAGACGCCTCCTCCCGCGGAAGCGGTACTCGCAATTCCGGCGCTCAGGATAGTCAGCAATCCGTCCCGATCAGCGCTCAGGTGTTGGTCGCACATCGGATAAAGGATGTTCTCCTCCTTCATGTTATGTTGTTGCGTCAGGATGAGTAGCGTTTCGGCGTTTCCGAGATACTCGTCGGCATCCCGCTGGGTCAGCGCCACCCCGGTCAGCGTGAGCAAGTCGCGCATCTGCGCATGTTCGTTGCGCATCACCTGCGTCGGCCCCATGCGCATTCCGGTCCGGTCTTCGAACGCTGGGAACAACACGTTTTCCTCGATATCCAGATGGCGTAGCACGGCATCCCGAAAACGCAGAAAAGCCGCTTCCGCCTTGTCCCATTCGCCTTTGCGCACAGCCTGTTCAACCTCGGCAAAGCCGTCGTCGCAGTGACGGTGGTCGTTGGCAAGTAATTCACGGATGCTGTTCATTCGAGGCCCTCGATCAAGAGATTTACCAATGAACCCATTGTGCAGGAACGCCCGCCCAATTCCCTTGACCGAAATCAAATCGGCCAAGGCCCTGGCGCGTCGCCGCCATCCAAAGAAGGATTAGCCGTCCTGTCCCGTGCTCCGGTAGAGTTTTTGACCGCGGGCGAGCAGGCGGATTCCTTTGTTCCTCGACCGATTTTGCGTCTATAGTGAAAGTGGGCTGTTAAGAACCCGCAACAAGAGGCAACGAAGCGCCACGTCAATGAAGCGTCGGCGACCAGCCATACGGCGATGCTCCAACAATGATGCGGCCTTTGCTCCCGATCGCAAGAAAGGAGTCATCATGTTCAAGCACATTCTGGTTCCGACCGACGGTTCCCCGTTCTCGCAAGAGACGGTTCGGCGTGCTGTTTCCTTCGCCAAGGAAGCGGGAGCGCGCATTACCGCGTTTTATGCCAAGCCGGAGTACCCCGTGACGTATTACGGCGAAGGCGCCTTGATCGACTCCACCTCGCCCGAACACTTCGCGAAGATGACCGAGGAACAGGCGGCACAGATCCTGGATCCGGTCGAGACGCTGTGCGCGAACGAGGGCGTCCCTTGCACGAAGCTCTCGCTGACCAACGACGTGGTCTATGAGGCAATCATCGAGGCGGCCACAAAGAGCGGTTGCGACCTCATCTTCATGGCGTCCCACGGTCGCCGGGGCTTCAGCGGGCTCCTGCTCGGCAGCGAAACGAACAAGGTGCTGACGCATACCCGGATTCCGGTGCTTGTGTATCGCTGAAAAGACGGCCGCCGCCCCAGGCTTGGGCGGGAGCATTCCGAATCGGCAGAGGGGGTCGGTGGTGGGTCGCGTGGTGGCCGACGACCGTTAGGCGTCGGCCCACAGCGCGGCTTGTTCAGTTCGCCGAGCGTTTCAGCAGTCGCGGTTCCTCGAAGAGCGAGTTGATCTCGACGCGTCCGATTTCGCGGTTGTCTGGCACGAGATAGAGGACCGGCGTGATCAGTTCCTCGAAAATGCCGCGCAGGCTGCGGGCTCCAGTCTTATATTCGATGGCGATTTCGGCGATCTGCTCAAAGACGCGCGGTCCCACCGCGAGTTCGACGCCTTCTGCGCGGAAAAGCTCGACGTATTGCCGATAGATCGCGTTCTTCGGCACGCTCATGATGCGCACGAGCATGTCCTTGCTCAAATCCTGGAAGTTGGCGACTACCGGCAGGCGGCCGGTGAATTCGGGAATCAACCCGTATTCGAACAAATCCGTCGGTTTGACCCGCTTGTTCAACCGATCGAGGATGCTCTTGTCGTCGGCGGCAGCGGTGGCGATGAAGCCGAAGCTATGCGTCTTCGCCATGATCTTGTCGAGCCCCACAAAGGCTCCGCCGCAAATGAAGAGCACGTTCGTCGTGTCGAGATACTGGCCGCCGGCGAGTCTGACGGGGACGCCTTCCATGATCTTGAGCAACGCGTGTTGAACGCCCTCCCCGGAGGTAACGCGTCCCTCCGTTCCCGATGCCTTCAGCTTGTCGATCTCGTCGATGAAGACGATGCCGAAACCCGCCCTGCGGGGATCCCCGGCGGCCTTGTCGACGAGGCGCTGCAGGATGGCCTCGATTTCCTCGTTGACGTACTTGGTCTGCGCCAGCGACGTCGCATTGCCGGTCGCGAAAGGCACGCCGAGCATCCGTGCCAGCGTTTCGCAGGTCAGCGTTTTTCCGGTTCCCGATGGCCCGACGAGCAGCACGTTGCTCTTGGTCAGGGCGCCATCTCCCTGCCCCAGCGTCGCGATCTTGCGGTAATGCGCATACACGGCGACGGCCAAGGTTTTTTTTGCCTCTTCCTGCCCGATGACATATTGGTCGAGGTAAGCGACGATGCGACTCGGCGTGACTTCCTTGCTCAGCACGATGATCTCCTGTGAATGGCCAACGGCGTATACCTGCGCCGTATGGCATGGACGCGCTATGGTAGTCCGATTCAGCTCCTGGGGCGCATGCACTGTGCGCCGATGATCGGTTATGCTTGTCGCACTCGATTCGCCTTCAGGGAAGAAGAATAATGTTCGAATGGTGGCATTGGATGGTCCTCGGCCTCGTCCTCGCCATGGCGGAACTCGCGGTCCCAGCATTCTTCATCATCTGGTTCGGTATCGGCGCCATTGGCGTCGGCTTGGTCCTGCTGTTCGCGCCGGACCTCGCCATCTCCACGCAGATGCTGCTCTGGGCGGCTTTGTCACTCGCCCTGGTCGCCGTCTGGTTCCGGCATTTCCGGCCGCGCACCGTGACGTCGGTCGGAACTTCGGCGGCGTCGGTGCCCGGGGAGACGGGCGTCCTCGTGAATGATCTCGCGCCGGAAACGCGCGGCCATGTGCGCTTCCAGCGCCCCATCCTGGGTTCCGACCTCTGGGAGTGCTACGCGGACACGAAGATCAAGGCGGGCGACCGCGTGCGCGTGGTCGCCGTCGAAGGAAATTTCATGAAAGTGGAGGAAGCGAAATGATCGGCATGACCGTCACCTCAGTCGTATTTCTCGTTTTCGTCATCGTGACGATCGCCAAAGGCGTCCGTATCGTGCCCCAGGGCGAGGAATGGATCGTGCAGCGGCTGGGTAAGTACCGCGTGACGCTCATGCCCGGGCTGCGTTTCATCATCCCCTACTTCGACACGGTGTCGTATAAGGTCACGACGAAGGACATCATCCTCGACGTTCAGGAGCAGGAAGTGATCACCCGCGACAATGCGGTGATCGTGGTCAACGCCATCGCCTTCATCAAGGTTACAGACCCGGTGAAGGCCGTCTACGGCGTCGAGAACTACTCCGAGGCGATTCGCAACATGATCATGACTACATTGCGCTCGATCGTCGGTGAAATGGAACTCGACCATGCGCTGTCCTCGCGCGACATGATCAAGACACGTTTGAAGGCCGGAGTTGCCGATGAAGCGCTCGACTGGGGACTGACCGTCAAGTCGGTCGAAATTCAGGACATCAAGCCCTCGCAATCGATGCAACGCGCAATGGAACTGCAGGCGGCCGCCGAGCGGGAACGGAAGGCGATGGTCACCCGCGCCGAGGGCGAGAAGCAATCGATGATTCTCTCCGCCGAGGCACGCCTGGAATCGGCAAAACGCGACGCCGAAGCGCAAGTCATGCTGGCCGACGCCTCGTCGCAAGCGATCACAAAGATCACGAGCGCTTTCGGCGAAAACGAATTGCCGATGTTCTACCTGCTCGGCGAGAAATACATTACCAGCCTGGGCAAGCTGGCCGAATCGCAGAACGCCAAGACGGTTCTGCTCCCGGGGGACCTGCAGGGTGCGCTACGCGGCTTGTTCCAGAAGATGCCCCAACCCTGACCCCGACTTGCCGAAGGACCACGTTTGACCGACCGGAAACAGCTCTACGAAGGCTATCTGGCTGCGACTGCCACGCTCGTCATGTGGGCGTGCTTTTCCCTCGTCTCCCGGATGGCGGGCAAGAGTCCGCTTACGCCCTACGACGTCTTCGCGCTGCGCCTGATCACCGCCGGGGTGGTGCTGCTCCCGTTCATCGGCAGCATGCCGAAGGACGCCTGGCGCGACGGCCGGCTGTGGTTGCTCACCTTCCTGTGCAGTGTGCTCTATTGCCCGTTGGCCTACGCCGGCTTCAAGTACGCGCCGGCGTCACATGGCGCGATCCTGCTTTCGGGCATGCAACCCTTTCTGGTGACTTTCGTCGCCTGGTTTATCGCGGGGACGCGACCGAACGCGATGCGTTGCCTCGGACTCGTGCTCATTGCCGTCGGCGTGGCTTGTGCCGCCATGCCGTACTTCAGCGACTGGTCAAGTGCCATGGTGTTCGGCGACCTGCTGATCTTTACCTCATCGGTACTGTGGGCTTTCTACGCGGTTCTCGGCTCTCGCTGGGGTTACTCGCCGTGGGTTCAGACGCGGGCCGTCGCCTTTGGCTCGTCGCTCGTCTATCTGCCGATCTATTTTTTGTGGCTGCCAAAGGCGCTCAGCGAGGCTACGATGACGATGATCGCGATCCAGGGGTTCTTCCAAGGCATCGTCGCCACCGTGCTCGCCATGCTCGCCTACCTGCGCGCCATCAAACTGCTCGGGCCAGAGCGCGCTTCGGCTTTTCTAGCGCTGGTTCCGATCGTTATCGGGGTTGTTGCCGTACCCCTGCTCGATGAGCCGCTCACCGGATGGCTAGCGAGCGGGATCGTTTTCGTTTCTCTGGGATCGTACGTTGCATCGCGGTATGGTTCCGCTCGTTTGAGGAGTTAATCGATGGAAAATTTCACGTTCTATAACCCCACCCGCATCCTGTTCGGCGCCGGTCGTATTGCTGATGTTGCCCGCGAAGTGCCAGCAGGCGCGCGGGTGCTCATCACCTACGGCGGCGGCAGCGTAGTCAAAACGGGCACGCTGGACGAAGTCAAAGCCGCGTTGAGCGGTTTCACCGTTCTTGAATTCGGCGGCATCGAGCCGAATCCGACTTACGAAACCTTGATGAAGGCTGTCGAACTGGCGCGTAAGGAAAAGGTGGACTTCCTGCTCGCCGTCGGCGGCGGCTCGGTGATCGACGGCACCAAGTTCATTGCCGGCGCCATCCCCTTCGACGGCGAGCCATGGGACATCCTCGCCAAACGAGCCCGGATCACGAGCGCCGTGCCGTTCGGCAGCGTGCTGACCCTGCCCGCCACCGGCTCCGAAATGAACAGCGGCGCGGTAATCACCAAGCGGGCGACCAATGACAAGTTGGCCTTCTTCAGCAACCTGCTGTACCCCCGCTTCTCGGTACTCGATCCGACCAAGACCTACACGTTGCCCGCGCGGCAGGTATCCAACGGCGTTGTTGACGCCTTCGTACACGTCGTCGAGCAATACCTAACGTACCCGGCCGACGCCAAGGTACAGGACCGGTTTGCCGAGGGCCTGCTGCTGACGTTGATCGAGGAAGGGCCGAAAGCCCTGCGCGAGCCGGAAAACTACGCCGTGCGCGCCAACCTGATGTGGACCGCGACGCTGGCCTTGAACGGCCTGATCGGGGTCGGCGTCCCGACCGACTGGGCGACCCACATGCTGGGACACGAAATCACTGCCTTGCACGGGCTCGATCATGCGCAGACGCTGGCCATCGTCCTGCCGGCGATGCTGCAGGTCCGGCGCGAGGAGAAACAGGCGAAGTTGCTGCAGTACGCCGAGCGCGTATGGGGCCTGACGCAAGGCGACGAAAAAGCGCGCATCGATGAGGCGATCGCCCGCACCCGCCAGTTCTTCGAATCGGTACAGGTAAAGACGCGGCTCTCCGATTACGGCATCGGCAAGGATGCCGTGCCCCCCCTGGTCGCTCAACTCGAACGCCACGGAATGAAGGCTCTTGGCGAGCATCAGAATCTGACGCTCGAAGGGTCGCGCCAGGTTTACGAACTGGCCGTCTAGCGCCAGCCCCTCACTGGACGCTCTGCGCGTCATCATTCACCTCGGCGCACGTAATGGTGTGCCGAGGACCGCCACACCGGAAATCGCAGCCGGCCGAATACTGCGGGCACGTTGAGGAACCGTATGCGCATCGAACATTTCATCGCCGGCAAGGACGCTTCTCTCGAAGCGTCGATCAACCGGATGCAGGCCGGACTCGCGCGCATCGGATTCCACGTCGAGGAACGCTCTTGGCTGAATCCGGTCGAGGGCGTCTGGTCGGTACATCTTGCCGACCGCGATTGTCCGCTGCTCTACACCAACGGCAAGGGCGGATCGCAGCTCGCGGCGCTCGCGAGCGCCCTCGGTGAGTTTTTCGAACGGTTGGCATGCAACCATTTCTGGAGCCATTACTACCTCGGTCCGCAACTGGCAGGCGAGCTTTTCACCCACCATCCGCAGGAACGCTGGTTCGCCATCGATGAGGAGGCCTGGCCCGCCGACTTGCTCACGCCGGAACTCCAGCAGCTCTACAACCCCGAGGACTCGATCCCGCCCGAGGCACTCGTGGACCGCAACTCCGGCAACTCGGAGCGCGGCATCTGTACCCTGCCCTTTGTGCGCCTGAGCGATAACGAGACGGTGTGGTTCCCGGTGAATATCATCGGCAATCTCTATGTCAGCAACGGCATGTCGGCGGGCAACAGCGTCAACGAAGCACGTGCGCAGGCTCTGTCCGAAATTGTCGAGCGCCACGTGAAGTTCCGCATCATTCGGGAAGGGCTCTGCCTGCCTGCCGTGCCAGCCGAGGTGATCGCGCGCTTTCCCAAGATCGAGGCCGGAATACGCAGCCTGCGCCAAGCCGGTTTCGGCGTCCTCGTGCGCGACGCGTCGCTTGGCGGGCAATACCCGGTCATGAACGTCACGCTGCTCAACCCTACCGATCAGGGTTGTTTCGCCAGTTTTGGCGCGCATCCGCGTTTCGAAGTCGCCCTCGAGCGGGCCTTGACCGAACTGCTGCAAGGCCGCGCGCTCGACGCGTTGAATGGGTTCCCCGAGCCGGGCTTCGACCTCGAAGAAGTAGGCAGCGCCCCGAACCTTGAAGTCCATTTCGTCGACTCAAGCGGCATCGTCAGCTGGAACTTCCTGGGCGACACGCCGGACTTCGAGTTCTGCGACTGGGATTTCAGCGAAACGACAGCCGAGGATTATGCCAGCCTGGTCGACATGATTCAGGGCGACGGCTATGACATCTATGTTGCCGATCGATCCCATCTCGGCGTATACGCATGCCACGTACTCGTCCCCGGGATGTCGGAGATCTACCCCATGGACGACCTCGAATACGAGAACAACAGCATGGGCAACGGCATCCGGGAACCGATCCTCTACCTGCCCGAACTCGACGACGAGGAATGCCGCGATCTGCTCGACGCGCTCAATGAGTCAGGCTTGGCCGACGACCGGCCGGTCGCCGGGATCATCGGGCTTGCGCCCGACCAAGGCTCGCTTTGGGAAGATCTGCGCGTTGGAGAATTGAAGACTCTGCTTGCACTCGCCATCGGCGACGAGGCGGCGACCCGCGAAGGGTGCGAATGGGTGCGTCATTTCGCGCAGATCGACGCCGACCGCCGCCGCGTCTATGGCTGCATCGAGACCTTGCTGCGGCTTGGTGACGACAGCGATTACAGACTCTACCGCGACGCGCTGCTCGGACTCTACGGGGGGCTCACCTTGAACCAGGCGGAAGCGCTGCTGAGTCGTGAAGACCGCTTTTTCGGCATGGACGCACCCAGCCTGGAACTCACGGGTTGCCAGACCCACAAACGCTTGCTCGATGCCTATGCCAAGGTGCGCGCGCAGTTCTCGGCGACCTCCTGAGATTCTCGGGCTACCGGCTCTACGGCGCGCCTGATCACCAACATCTCGTTCCCGCCGCGCTGAAATTCGTAGGCGACGCGCCGGGTCGAGACGGCAAACCCGCTCCGGCCCAACTCATCGATCATTGAATCGAGATGCGGCGAGCGGCGGCCGTCGAGCGTAAGCAGAGGAAAGACGCGCACTTCGCGGGCCACGCGCAGCATCTCCTGCAGCGACTCCAGATGGAACGTTTCGGATAAATGGTCACTGTACAGAAAGAGGAAGTGCGACGAGAGCGCGAGGTCGAAGGTGTCACTTGCAAACGGCAGCCGCGGTAATTCGCCGGCTACGTAACGGCCATCGCGCTTCCCGGCGGAGAAGTCCGCGAGAAAGTTCTCCATGGCCGACAAGCGCACGCGCCCGACCTCCTCGACCGATCTCATCATCCCCCAGACATAGTCCGCCTGATTCTGCCGCAATTGTTCGAGGACCTTTTCGTAGGTATCCGCAATCCGGCCACGAATCTGTGCTGCGTCGAACGCATAGACTGGATCAAATGAGACGACCCGCCCGCTTCGTTGCGTTAGCGTCGCGTTGAACGAAGCAGGGCTATCGCCGCAGCCGAGAATACTCTGTTCGAGATCCCTGGGTGAAAGATCGAACATGCCGACGTACTCGTCGTATGAGCGGCCCCACGGCACGACCTTGTCGAGTGTAAATCCCACATTAACATCCTGCGTCGAATACTTTCCATGCTGTATTGGAGATCGGACTTGCCCCAACGGCTAGCGGGTTGCCGCGCGTCATTCATGGGGCTTGCCGTAAGCCCGCTCAACGCGTGCCACCCTGACTTCGTAGTGTTCGTACCAGCGCTGTTTCCCGAGATCCTGTGCCGCGACATGGGACAGGTCCGCTTTCCACGCAGCAATCGCTTCCGTGGTTTCCCAATAGGAAATCGTGATGCCGAAACCTTCCGCATCGCGTGCACTCTCAATGCCCAGGAACCCCGGGCGTCCGGTGGCTAACGTTTCCATCCTGTCCGCCATCTTCCCATAGCCATAGTCGTCCTCCGTGCGGCGCGACGTGAATATGACCGCGTAATACGGCGGTTCTGGCGTCTTGGCAAAATGAGTTGAATTGCTCATCAGTCTGCTTTCAGAAAACCGGGGAGCCGTTTCGACGGCGAGCGTTCAGGCACATCACGGAGACCGCTCGGCTCACCGCTCGAGAACAACGGCGGTTCCGCTCGTGCACACCATCAGCATGCCGTTGTCCCGCCCGAGCACCTCGTAGTCCAAATCCACACCGACCACAGCGTCTGCCCCGAGCGCGGCGGCGCGTTCCTCAAGTTCCTTCATCGCGATATCGCGTGCCCGCTGCAGCTCACGTTCGTAGGTGGCGGAACGACCGCCGACGAAATCGCGAATCCCCGCAAAGAAATCCTTGATCACGTTGGCGCCCAGAATCGCTTCTCCGGCAACGATTCCACAGTACTTGGCGATACGACGGCCTTCGATGCCCGGTGTGGTAGTAATGATCATCCTTCTCTCCCCTGTTCTTCGGTTTTCTAGAGCGCCCTTCCGTCGAATTGCTTGACCGGAAGCGACGAGAAATCGACATCCTCAAGGCAGCGTACGTTGACGGCCGCCATGCGGTTTCCCGCCGGGTCGACGCCTTCGCCGAACGGGTGGATTCCGCATTTCGGGCAGAAGTGATGCTGGATAACGTGCTTGCCGAAGGTATAGGTGGCCATATCCGATTCTGGAGTAAGCAGGCGCAGGCTATCGCGCGGCACGAACCACATCAACGCTCCTTTGCGCGAACAGATAGAACAATTGCAGGCCATCACCTGCGTGAGTTCGCCGCTGACCTCGAATCTGATCTGCCCGCAGTGGCAACTGCCTTTGTAGTCCATGGCTGTCCTTTCATTGCTGTAGAGTTGAACGTCGGCAACGATCTATCTATTGGTCGTTTGAACAGCACGACCGTCACATTGCTTGGGCCGCGCGTGCTCCATCGTGGAATGACAGGAGATTTGAGTCTAGCCGTCAACGAGCCGGTCTGTAAATCGCTGCAGCAAGCAGGAGATACGTCGCGCCCCTCTCCCGCCCGAGTCCCCGCGCGCAAACCGCCCAGGGCACTCCGGGATGGAATCGGCGCAAGAACGCCCCGCATCCGCGTCGAGGCCGCGCACACTTGCTGTATCAGCCTGGCCTCTTCTCACAGAGTCCCTTGAGCCGCTGCAGCGCTTTCGGGAAGGCGTCCTGCATGTATTTCTCGAACTCCGGGGTCACGTCGATTGACACGATCAACTCGGTTCCATTCGGTGCCTGATTGAACCGGTAGTTCTCATAGGCAGGAGTCCAGGCTTTGACGGCATCGCTCATCGTGTCTTCCTTGCCCGCGACGATCATCCCGAGGTGCCGGATCGACACGTATTCATGCAGGCGGTTCTCGGCGATCTCCGAAATCAGGCCGTCGCCGCTCGGCGACATGAAGCGGATCTTTTCGCCCTGATGCCAGCTTCCCTCGAAAAACGACCCTTCGCAGAACTCGGCCGTCCATAACTTGTAGGTATCGGGACCGAGCATCGTGTCCCAAACCACTTTGCGGGGAGCCTCGATCAGAATCGGAAACTGAAGCGTCTTCTTCATGGCGGCCTCGTTCGACAGGATGGTGGGAATGTGGAAATGCGAGACGAGCGGCAATTCTGCCGCTCGCACCCAATAGACTGTCCGGCCGCCGTTTCGTTGCTTCTCGTAACCCAGGGGCGGGTCCCGGGTACCGTCACATCGTCGCGTCGCGCTCGGCAAACACGTCCTTGGCCGCAAACAGCCCGTTGAGTGCGGCGGGGAACCCGGCATACACGGCCATTTGCATGATGATCTCGACCACTTCCTCACGCGTGCAGCCCACGTTCAACGCTCCGTGAATATGCACCTTCAACTGCGGTGCGGCATTGCCCAATGCCGTCAAAGCGGCGACGACTCCGATCTCCCGGGTCTTGAGGTCAAGCTGTGGTCGCGAGTAGATGTCCCCGAACGGAAACTCGATCACGTATTTCGCGAAATCCGGGGCAATGTCGGCCAGTGAGGCAACAACGGCCTCTCCGGCACGGCCGTCGACCTCCTGAAGTTTTGCCCAACCGCGAGCGTAGCGGGTATTGTCGGTGGAGGACTGTGTCTGGTTCATTTGGTCACCTTTGCACGAGGCGCCCGCGCTTTGACGATCATCTTTCGATAGGTCGCAATCTTCTCGTCAAGCGCGCCGACGCATTTTGAAAGCTCGTCGATGCGTGTGACCAGGTGCTCACGATGGAGCTTGAGCATCGTCAGCCGCGGTTGCAACGTCACGTCCCCTTGCGCACGAAGGTCGGCGTACTGCCGGATCTCGGCGAGCGGCATCCCGGTGAGCTTCAGGCGAAGAACGAATTCAAGCCAAAGAACGTCTTCCCGGTTGTATTGGCGGTGGCCGCTATTGGCACGACCGGCCGGCCGCAGGATGCCTTGCTTTTCGTAAAAGCGCAGCGTGTGCGTCGACAAGCCGCACAACCGGGAAAGTTCTCCGATGGAAATAACGTTGCTGGTCACGGAACCCATGCTAGGACTTGAAGTGCACTCTAAGTCAAGAAGAGAATTGAGCCCCTTCGAGGACGAGTTGCTCAGGCGGTGCGTTGAAGCTCGCGCAAGACGTCGATGGCGCGTTCAGCCTGCGTTTCGGGCACAAATAGATGGTCATGATGCGCGCCGGCGACGACGTTACAGCTGATACCCGCCGCCCCCAAGGCGCCAGCAAATGCCGCCGTCAAACCGACGGCCTGCAAATCCGAATGAACCTGAAGCGTAATCCAACGCGCGCGAAAAACGGCGGTAAGCCCCGCACGTTGCGCTTCATCGGCCGCGAGGATAAGCGTCGTGCCTTCGCTTTCTCTTACCGTAGCGACAGGGGAAAGCTGCCCGAGGATAACGTCGTCAGCGACGACGCAATAGACATAAACGCCTTCATGAAGCAGAGGTTCCATCGAACGCAGCAGCTCGTTCAAATCTGAAACGGCGGGTACCATCGCTATCCTTCAGAAAAGAGGTTTGCTGTCTTACTTCAGTCGCCCTTCGTGGGCAGCGAGAATAGAGCGAGTTCCGTCCGTTCCTCGGCGGCGACAGCACGCCAGAATGCAGTACCTTCAGCATTGGCACGGAAGACAAACAGATGGCACTTGTCGATGCCGCGTGCGCGCAGCGCCCGCAGACCGGACTGCAGCAGCACCGTGGCAATACCCCGGCGACGATACGAGTCTGCCGTCGCGAGATGGTGGATCAGGCCGCGACGGCCATCATGGCCGCAGAGAACGGTACCAACGACGATGCGAGCGTCGGTCGCCACAAACGACGTCCCCGGATTGCGTTCCAGGTAGGTACGGATTCCCTCGGGTGAATCGGCGTCGCTGAGTCCGACGCCCGATGCTCTTTCCCAAAGCGCACGTGCCTGCGCATAGTCCTCGTACCCGAATACTCGATAGTTTATTGTCATTTCTTGGAACCACGAACGGCTGCAACTTCTCGGTAGTTATTCACATCCGAGTCCTGTTCATTTTTCTGTAATCTCAAAGTCATAAAATTGCAACATTCAAAATGCACCGAGCGCTTCATCGCCGACCGGGCGTTTTTTCCTTATTTCGCAGGGACTTTGCTTACAACTTCCCGCAGGTCTTCATCCGCAAGCGCGGCAAGCAGAATCAGTCCGGCGCGGACCAACTGGCTCTTCTTCACGGCGAGGCCCTGGTCGGCAAGGCGCCCCTTGAGGGCTTCGAGCCGGGCATATTCCGCTTTCGGCAGCGAGAATTTTTCGCGCACCACGCGTTCTTTTTTCCTCTGCTCATCAAGCGGGAGTGGGAAAGCCTTGGCCAGGCGCTTGCGCTTGATCGGCAGCGTGCCGCTCACACCGCTGGAGACTTTTGCACCTTCTACAGGCTTTGCCTTCGCTTCGGCAGAAACAGTCTTCGTCGCCATATTCTTCTCCTTCGTCATTGCAATTGCTTCGTCCGAAGTGTAGCCGAAGAACCGCTACGTCAACTACCGCGGAAACCCGGAAATGGAGGTAACTTACCAAATCAAATACGCATTGTCGGGTCGTTAACTGAAGGCCCCTCAGCCTAAGCGGAAACTCCCGCCTGGTCTTTGCATAGGGGAACGGCGTTTATGTCCCGCCCCGTATCTGAAGCGCTGAATATCCGCCCAAGGGTCCGCCCCCGAGCCGGAACCTCACCGGCAGCCAAAGGCTTACTGAAATAAAACCCCTGCAGCTCATCGCACCCAGCGGCCGCCAGTGCTTTCTCCTGCTCGGCGCTCTCAACGCCTTCGGCGACGACGCGCAAGCCGAGCGCGTGCCCAAGGCCGATGATCGCCTGCGTGATCGCCAGATCCTTTGGATCGTCGAGCATGTCACAGACGAACGACTGATCGATCTTGAGCCGGTCGATGGGAAAGCGATACAGATAATTGAGGCTCGAGTAGCCGGTTCCGAAGTCGTCGACGGAGAGAGAAATGCCGATGTCCTTGATCGCCTGCAGCAAGTCGATGGTATTGCTCATGTCTTCCATCAACAACGACTCGGTCAGCTCGAACTCGATATGCCGAGGATCGATCGCATGTACCTGCAGTGTCGTACGTACCGCTTCGAGCAAGCCGGCATCGCGAAACTGTGCCGGCGAGAGATTGACAGAAACCGGAACGACGCCGCTCCCTGCTTCCCGCCACTCGGCCTGCTGGCGACAGGCTTCGCCGAATATCCAATAGCCGATCGGCACGATCAGTCCGGTCTCCTCCGCCACCGGAATGAAGCGGCCTGGCGAAACCACGCCCCATTCCGGATGATTCCACCGTACGAGCGCCTCAACGCCGATGAGCCGGCCACTGCGGACATCGACACGCGGTTGATAAAGCAGAAACAGCTCGCCGCGTTCGGCAGCGCCGCGCAGGTCGCGTTCGATCTCCATACGTTCGCGAGCGTTGCGGTCGAGCTCGGCGGTAAAGAACTGTGCATTGTTACGGCCGGCCTGTTTGGCTTGATACATCGCTGCATCAGCATTCCTCATCAGCGTATCGACATCCCGACCATCTTCGGGATAAAGCGCGATGCCGACGCTGCACGAAACGCACAATTCCGCGCCGTCGACATCGTGCGGCCGGCGGATCGGTGGAATCAGCCGACGTTCGACGATGTGGCGCACCTCGTCGACATCCTTCACACCATTGAAGATGACGACGAACTCGTCACCTCCGTGACGGCTGACGGTATCTCCGGCTCGCACCGCATCGAGCAGGCGGCGCGCCACGGAACGTAGAAGCCCGTCGCCGATGTGGTGACCGAGCGAATCGTTGATGTTCTTGAAGCGGTCGAGGTCGATGAACAACACGCCAACGCGTTTGTTGTTGCGGTCAGCCTGTTGGATTGCCATGTTGAGGCGATCCAAACAGAGCGCCCGGTTGGGCAAATCGGTCAGCGTGTCGTGATGCGCGAGGTGACGAATGCGCCGCTCGTTCTCCTTGCGTTCACTGACATCGAGAAACGCCGCCACGTAATGAGTGATCAGCCCCTCGGCATCGCGCACCGCATTAAGCACAGCCCAGACGGGGAAGACCTCACCCGTCTTGCGCCGCAACCACAATTCGCCCTGCCAGGACCCACGCGCCGTCGCCGCCTTCCAGACTTGGTCAAAGTGTCCGTCGGAATAGTGGTCTGAACGCAGCAGATCCGGTGGATTACCGACGACTTCCGAGAGGTCGTAAGCGGTGCTGCGGCAGAACGCACGATTCACGGTCACCACCTCACGCTCGGCGTTCGTGATCATGATGCTCTCCGACGAAGCCTCGAAGACCTTCGCCCATAGTTCGAGTCCTGCTTCCATCTGCTTCAGGCGGCCGATGGGAGTGAACGCCGTGAGCACCGCGTCCTGATCCTGATAGCGCAGCCGCGTGGCCGAAAGCAGCATCCAGTGCTCATCTCCGCCGCCATGCCAAACCGCCTCGAACTCCCGGACCTCGTCGAAATCGGCCAATTGCTGAAAGAAACGGACCCGATGCGATGCGTCGAGTCCGCGCATCCAGGGATCGGTTTTCTGTCCATGCAGCCAAGCCGTTGCCGGATGGTTCGCGTGAAGTACTTCGTGACGCGGAATCGCGGTCACCATCAATGGAATCGGGATTGCTTCGAGCAGCTCGCGTTGTGCGAGCGCAGCACGCGCGTTGGCCGCGAGTTCCTGCTCGATGCGCCTGAAGCGGTCGAGTTGCCCAAGCATTTCATTGAAGGCATGCACCAGCCGGCCAATCTCGTCGCCAGACGACCACGTGGCACGTAGCGAGTAGTCTGCCGAAGCGCTGACACGTTCGGCGACCTCCGATAACCGCTTGATGGGCCGTGCGATCATGCGCGCGACATAGAAGACGACGGACAGAATCAGAAGCAAAAGCATCACCGCCGTTCCAAGGTGCCACCACATGCGCGTGAACAGGCCCTCGATGCGCAGGGCGAGCAGTTCGTCGAGCGATGTTCCTGTGCGCTCCCAAGCTTCGGCCAGGGCATCTCTCAACTCTGATGTCATTGCGTTGACCTCGCGCGCCGACGGCCGAAATCCTGCTTCCAGAGCCACTTGTCGCGTTTGTTCGCGCAATCCCTCAATAGCCGAAAGAAGACGTTCTCGGGATGGCGAAAGATGTGCGCGCAACCCGGCTTTACCTGCGTCGAGCGCTTCTTCGTAATCAGCGGAAATCCCGGAGGCAACGGCGTCGAGCCGTCCCTCCACGATGAGGTACTCGGTCTGCCGTTGCGCACGCGAGGCCGGCGTGCGTGCTTCACGTACCGCCAACGCCTTCTCGCCGATCTGGCCCACCAACCCATACAGTTCCGGGAAACGCAGGATCACCAACGACATCGCGTAGTAGCTGTCGAGGTCGGGGTCGAGAATCAGGTTCGAATGGTTGCCGACGCGGGTGATCAACGCCTGGGCCGCGGCGGCAGTAACAGCCCCGTAGCCCCCGACGCCCGGCGCATCTTGCTCCAACTGCCGCACCAACGCGGCGGACTGCTCGGCACTGCGCATGCCTTTTCCATAACGCCGCTCGGCGAATGCCACGCGCTCAGCGGGGCTATCCGCACTGGCGGGAACATTACTATCGGTGAAAATGGCCGCGCGCACCTGCGCTATGTAGGCGTTGCCCACGACTTCCTTGCGGGTGAAGTCGATGGCGATGTACTTCTCGTTGATCAGAATCGTCGAAACGAAAATGACTGCCGAGAGGTCGAGCACATAGATCAACGTCAGTTTACGGCTGACGCTGAGCCGCCCGATCAATCGATGGACGAATTGCCGCATTCCCCAACCTCCTTCCCGGAGGGCAGAGGACGCAATAACCGGGCCACGACGGCTCCCAGCTCGAAAGCGCGTAAAGCTTCGTACTAGCTCGGTCCGTGGGAAGTACAGCCAGCCGCGCGCACCAGCCCGGGGCACGTCGTCATATCCGCGACACGAACGCACCGCACAGGTGCATGGGAAAACGCATGGGCGACAGCGCGCAATTCAGGGCGAATAGCCCATTCTCAACGCTAGATGATCTAACCCGGCATCCGGCATTTGGCGAGTTTTCCACCTTGGTGGAGCTCGGAAAGCCATTGGGCAATTTGCCGACCCAGTTCGTCGCTCGCCTCAACAAGCGCACGCACACCGCCGTTGGCGTCCGGCGAAGGCGACGGGCGCTCGACGGCCATTGAGCGTTGGGCGAGCAGTGCCCGGCGCGTATCGACGAGACTCACATTCGTCTGCACGACCGCCCGGCTACGCCCCGGTGCGTCGAAGATTTGCGAGAACTCCTGCAGGTCGATCCTGATCAGGCAATCGGCCGTCGGCATACCGCCCGTCGCGACCGCACCGAGCTGCTGCCGTAGGCGCTGCGCGAGTAGCACGCCTGGAGGACCGGCCCAGCGGCTGCCGGCGTACTCTCGTTGCTTCAGCGGGTCGTCATACGCCAGCCGGTAATCGACATTGAGTGAATCGAACCATGCCGGTGATCTGACTTCGAGCGCAAGGGGAGTCATCCAGGGTTGGTCGGCGACGAGGCGGGCAACCGGAAGACCGAAGTCGTACACGGCGGACGGTCCGACATCTCGCCCAGTCGATACGCATCCTGCAATCACTCCGGCAAACACGAGCGCTGCGCTTCTCCCGATCATGGCTTCCCCCCTTTGTTGCCCGGTGCGACAAAACCCGTCTCGCCGGGCCCCGGGGGTATCTTTTGGCGCCCGAAGATCAGGCTCTGCGGCGATTCCTCCAGCATTTGCAGAACGCGATTCAGCCGCTGTGCGCTGGCGGCCAACTCGGTGCTTAGGTCGTTGAGTTTCGGCATCAAGGTCGCAGCGCCGCCGTCTGTCGATGTGCCGAGCGTCGCGTCCAGCTTCTGGCTGACGGACTGCAGGTTCGCGACAAGGCCGCGAGCCTCTTCAAAAAAAGGCGCCGCCTGGCCGACCGTACGCTCGGCATGGGCAAGCGTTGAACTCAGCGTCCGGATGTTCTCGGGCGTCAGCACCTGGCGCAACTGCGTCGTAGCTTCGGTCATATTGCGCGTGGTGGCTTCAAGGTTGGCCAGCATCTGCCCGATGTTCTGGCGATTCTCAGCGTTCATCACCTGATTCGCGCTGATCAGAAACTCGCGTGCCTGCCGCAACGTATCGCCACCGAGGTCGACAAATTCCTGCATCAGGGAATCCTGCATCGGGATACGCGGAGCTTCGCCACTCGCCAGATTTTCACCGGCTATTCCAAGCGGCGTCGTATCCGTACCGCGGTCCTCAAGCAGAATGTGCGCGATTCCGGTCAGTCCCTGGAATCCAAGTCGCGCCGTGGTTCCGCGCGTCACCGGGATGTCTTTGTGCACACTGATACGGATCAATGTGCTGCGTGAGTCGGAAGGGTCCAGCTTGATCGCTTCAACGCGACCGACGCGGATGCCACGGTAGCGCACCTGGCCCTGAACGCTCAAACCGGTAACGTTCCTGCGAGTCATGACAACGTACTCGTTGGTCGATTCGTCGTCACCGCCGAACCACCAGAGTGCGGCGATGGCGGAAAAACCGAGGAGTAGCGAGAACAGCCCGGCAATCAGAGCGTGCGAACGGTTTTCCATGGTTTAGGCCGGTCCTTTTCTCATGAGCGCGATCGCGTGCTCGGAACAGAAGAAATTCCGGATGAAAGGATGATCAACCTCGAGAACCTCCGCGGGCGTGCCGCATGCAATGATACGCTGGTCAGCCAGAACGGCGACCCGGGTGGCGAGACCAGCGAGCGTTTCCAGGTCGTGTGTCACCATGACAACGGTAAATCCGAGTTCCTTCTGCAACGTGCCGATCAGACGCACGAATCCTTCTGCAAGGTCGGGATCCAGCCCCGCCGTCGGCTCGTCAAGGACGAGCAGTTCTGGTTCCAGCGAGATCGCTCGCGCCAGCGCGACCCGCTTGATCATGCCGCCCGAGAGCTCGGCGGGCATGAGCAGCGCATGCCTGGGTTCGAGATCGACCATGCCGAGCTTGAGATAGACGAGTTCGCGGATGAGACCTTCATCAAGCACGCGCAATTCACGCAATGGAAAAGCGATGTTGTCATAGACCGAGAGGGCTGAGAACAATGCCCCTTGCTGAAAGAGCATGCCAAATCGGCGCCGGATATTGCGACGGACGATAGGATCGTCTGAAAACACCGATTCACCGAACAGTTCCACCGTTCCCTTGCGCGGTATGAGGAGACCGACAATTTCACGCAATAGTGTCGTCTTGCCGCTTCCCGATCCGCCGACCAGACCGAGAATCTCGCCCGCGGCGACATCGAGATCGATATCGCGATGGATCACCGCCTCTCCGAAACGGGTGTTGAGACCACGAATCCGGATCACCGGCGCGGGCTTCGGACCGCTCGATATCGAGGTAACGACAGGCGTCTCTGTCATACGCTGCCCGGAATCCCGATATTGCGGGTAACGATGGCGAATACCGCATCGACCACGATGACGGCGGTGATCGCCGTGACCACCGCGGTCGTCGTTTTCGAGGACAAGCTCTCCGTGTTGGGCCGGACCTTGAGACCGAAGTGACAGGCAAGGAGAGCAATCAGCATGCCAAAGAAAAAGCCTTTGCCGAGCCCGATCCACAAGTTGGCTACAGGGACGACTTTGGGCAGCGTATCGAGGAAGAAGCCATAGGCCAGCCCCATTTCCAGATTCGCCGAAACCATCCCCCCGAGGATACCCGCCGCCGCGCACCAAAGCACGAGCAGCGGCATGGCGACCGCAAGCGCAAGCACTTTGGGTAGAACGAGACGGACGCTACGCGAAACGCCCATCGTCGCCAACGCGTCGATCTCCTGCGTAACCCGCATCACCCCGATTTGCGCCGTCATTGCCGACCCTGACCGGCCAGCGACGAGAACGGCGACGATCACCGGCCCCAACTCGCGAATGATGCTGATACCGAGCAGATTCACGATGTACACGTCGGCGCCGAAGGTCTTGAGTTGCAATGACGAGAGATACGACAGGACGACGCCGATGAGGAAACCGACCAGCGCCGTCACCGGTAGCGCCAGCGCCCCGCTCTTGAACACATTCGCTGAAAACTCCCGCCACGGAATATCACGCGGGTGGATAGCTAGATAGACGATGTCGAGCAGCAGTTGCCCGATCAACGCCACGATGTCGAGAAGGTTCCGGCCGGCGGCGAAAACCAATCGCCCCAACGTTTCGATCGTTATCCACCGACGATACCGTGGAACTGAGCGGCGCTCGTGCCGAATGTTCGCGGCTCGTTCGAGCGCCGCCCGTTGCGGCGCCGTCGCGGCCAGCTCTGCCGGCCATCGATGCCCCCAGGCGCGCCAAAGCAGAATGGCGCCGACGCTGTCGATTCGGTCCACCCCTTCAAGGTCCCACTCTGCATCGCGCGCCGCGCAGTCGCGCAGTCTTGCCTCCATCGCCGCCACGGGGGTCGGCAGGTTAGCCAGGGTCCAATGGCCGGAAAGCGCCACTCGGATGCGCCCTTCGTACTCGGCGACGTCGATCGTAGCGGCTTTCATGCGTGCTCAAGCATGGATGGGGACACCAAGCCGCCGCTTCACGCGCAGCCCGAAGCCGACGCGCCGCCAGGCGGCAATTTCGTCATTGAGCGCGGCGGCCGTCAGCGGGTTGGCCGGAAGCCACGCTGCGGGAAGTTCGATCTGGAACGCCGACTCCGCTTGCCGTACCAGCACTTCCGGGAGCGGGTGATCGGAACGTGACCGGTGGAATAACGTGGCGAGGCGCAAACACAAAACGAGGCGCCACGCCGGATCCGAAGCCGTCATCGGCGGCAGTTTTTCCAGTTTTCCCCGCTGCGACAGGATCAGCAGCGCAAGTCGTTCCTGGTCTTTGCGCGAAAAGCCCGGCATATCAGAGTAAGTTGCGATGTAGGCACCGTGCTTATGAGAACCGCTGTGCGAAATCGACAGGCCGATCTCGTGCAGCGACGCCGCCCAGCGGAGAAAGCGAACGTCGGCCTCGTGTTCCGGAAGATCGACGCCGATCAACTGCTCAAGCAAACGGAGTGCCGTGCGCTCCACGCGCTCCTGCTGTACGGTATCCACCCCGTAACGCCGCATGAAGTGCTGGACGGTCGCGTCCCGCATGTCGTGGGCGTGGAAGCGGCCGAGCAGATCGTAAAGCACGCCCAAACGCAGGGCTCCCGCCGCATACACCATGCGCGAAATGCCCAAAGCGGAGAAAACTGCCGAAAGGATGGCCACACCACCGGGAAACACGGGCACACGGTCGACCGGCAGACCAGGAAGCTTGAAATCAGCCATCGAACCGGCGCGGATCAACGCCGCGCGCAGCTTTGCCAGCCCTTCCCGGGTAATTCCCGTACCGCCCCCGGGGTTGAGGCCATTATTCTCCAGCAAATCGGCGATTGCCCGAGCCGTGCCAGACGATGCCGCCGCTTCAGTCCACCCAACGCGGTGGAAATCTTCGGCGATTGCTTCGATTTCCCTCGCTGCAGCGACTTCCGCCTCCTGGAAACGCTTCTTGTCGATCTTCCCGTCGGGAAAGAAGCGCAAGGAGTAGCTGACGCACCCCATGTAAAGCGACTCCAACAACTCCGGGTTCATTCGTTTGCCGATGATGAACTCTGTGGAGCCGCCGCCGATATCGACGACCAGCCGTTTGTGCGGCGCCGCCGGCAGCGCATGGACCGCGCCGATGTAGATCAGCCGTGCCTCCTCGCGCCCCGCGATGACTTCGATCGGGAAACCGAGGATGGCTTCTGCGCGAGGGATGAAGGCCTTGGCGTTTTTGGCCACGCGCAGCGTGTTCGTCGCAACCGCGCGCACGGCATCCGGCTCGAACCCTCGCAAGCGCTCGGCGAAGCGGCCCAGCGTCTCGAGTGCCCTCGCCTGTGCCGCATCATCCAGGATTTTCCCTGGCGTCAGCCCCGAGGCAAGCCGTACCGGCTCCTTGAGCGTATCCAGGGGATAAATCTGATCGTCGACCACGCGGCCGATCTCCATGCGGAAGCTGTTCGAGCCAAGATCAACCGCCGCGATTTGTTCGTAAGCCATGGTCTACGTCTTATTTCCTCGCGCTAAGTCGAAAGGGATTCTAGCATTGAGGTAAGAATCCTTTTCCTGGAGCCGTCGCGGCGCCGGGTCCGCGGCGTGCCGATGTAATAAAACGGGAACCAAAACGAAAAAGAATCGACTCTTGTATCGCCCCCACAATCCTGCTCCAATTCCAACAATGACAGCTCGCATCGATCTTCCGCACACCGGAAACACCCATTACACCCCAGATAACTTCTTGAACCGGGAACTCGGCATCCTGGCGTTCAACAAGCGGGTTCTCCATCAGGCGAAAAATCCGCAAACGCCTCTGCTCGAACGGTTGCGCTTCATCTGCATTGTGAGCAGCAATCTCGACGAATTCTTCGAGATCCGGGTGGCTGGGCTCAAGGAACAGGTCAAACTGAACTCGGTGGTGGTCACAACCGACGGGCTCACGGCCCGCGCAGCGTACGAGCGCATCAGCCGAGAAGCACATGCCCTCGTTGAGGAACAGTACGCTCTACTGAACCATGAAATCCTCCCGCAGCTCGCCAAAGAGGGTATCCAATTTCTCCGGCGTTCGACCTGGACGGCCGAGCAAAGGGAGTGGATCAGGAGTTACTTCTTCCGCGACGTGATGCCGGTCCTCACTCCGATCGGACTTGATCCCTCGCACCCGTTCCCTCGTGTGCTCAACAAGAGCCTGAACTTTGCCGTCGAGCTCGACGGCAAAGACGCGTTCGGCCGCAGTTCCGGCGCCGCCATCGTGCAGGCGCCGCGGGTTTTACCGCGCGTCATCCGCCTGCCGCGCGAACTCTGTGATTGCGAGTACGCGTTCGTCTTCTTCTCGTCCGTGCTGCACGAATTCGTCGGTGAGCTGTTCGCCGGCATGGCGGTCCTCGGCTGCTATCAATTCCGCGTCACGCGCAACAGCGACCTGTTTGTCGACGAAGAGGAAGTCAAGAACCTGCGCACGAAGGTGCAGGGCGAACTCCCGCAACGCCATTTCGGCGACGGTGTCCGCCTGGAGGTCGCCGACAATTGCTCGGACAAGATGGCGCAGTTCCTGCTGGCCCAATTCAATCTGACGGAAACCGACCTGTACCGGGTCGTTGGGCCCGTTAATCTGGTTCGGCTGATGCAGATTCCCGATTGGGTCGCGCGCGACGACCTCAAGTACACGCCCTTCGTCCCCGGCCTTCCGAAGGCGCTGCAGAAAGGCCACAGCATTTTCGACGATATCCGAGCGGGCGACATCCTGCTGCATCATCCCTTTCAGAGTTTCTCGCCGGTCATCGCTCTAATCGACCAGGCGACCACAGATCCCCAGGTCGTCGCGATCAAGATGACGGTCTACCGCACCGGCACCGATTCCGTCCTGATGCAATCGCTGGTGCGCGCCGCGCAGAACGGCAAGGAAGTGACCGTCGTCGTCGAACTGATGGCACGCTTTGACGAAGAAGCGAACATCGGCTGGGCGACAAAGCTCGAGGAAGTCGGCGCGCACGTCGTCTACGGGGTGGTCGGCTACAAAACGCACGCCAAGATGCTGATGATCGTGCGCCGCGAAGAAAGCAAATCAGGCACCGCCCTACGCCGTTATGTGCATATCGGCACAGGCAACTATCACCCGAAGACCGCCCGTCTGTACACCGACTTCGGACTGCTGACGAGCAACGAAGAGCTTTGCGCCGACGTCAACGAAGTCTTCAAACAGCTCACTGGGCTTGGCCGCGCCCAAGCGCTCAAGCATCTCTGGCAGGCTCCGTTCTCGTTGCACCAGAACGTCCTCGCCGCGATTGGCGCCGAGGCCAAGGCAGCCCGCGCCGGAAAACGTTCGCGCATCATCGCCAAGATGAACTCTCTGCTGGAGCCGGAAACGATCAGCGCGCTCTACGACGCCTCACAGGCCGGAGTGAAGATCGACCTGATCGTCCGCGGGGTGTGTGCCTTGCGGCCTGGAATCAAGGGGTTGTCGGAGAACATTCGCGTGCGTTCGGTCGTCGGCCGCCTTCTCGAACATCACCGCGTGTTCTATTTCCACGCGGGCGGAGAAGAGATCGTTTATCTGTCCAGCGCCGACTGGATGGAACGCAACTTCTTCCGCCGCATCGAGCTCGCCTTCCCGTTGCTCGACAAGAAACTCAAGCGCCGGGTCATCGCGGAAGGCCTCAAGCCCTACCTCGCCGACAACGTCCAGGCTTGGGAAATGGACTCCCATGGCAGCTACCACCTGCGCCGAAACTCGCGCAGCAAGCCGTTCTGCGCGCAGACGGCGCTGATCGAGATGCTGAAACCCCAAGGCTGACGGCTTCGTTTTCGCTCGCTGGCGGTCGGTCGAATGTACCTGCCTGCCTGCGGGAACGGGAATCGACATGCCTGCCCAGCCCTGTCTTTCCATCATGGACCACGTACTGACCGCCGCTCTCGAGGACGCCATCAGCGCGTTCACGGGCAAACGGAGCACGCTATCACGAGCCACTCCGGTCGGCGGTGGCTCGATCTCGCATTCAATCGCTATCGAAGCCGGCAGCGCACGGTGGTTCGTGAAACTTAACAACGCCGAGCAGCACGAGCTGTTCGCCGCCGAAGCGGATGGCCTGCGCGCCCTTGCCCGCTGTCTGGCGGTCCGTGTGCCACAGGTCGTTGGCGATGGCATCGCTGGTGACCGCGCTTACCTTATCCTTGAATACCTCCCGCTCGCGCCGCTCGGCGATGACACGGCGGCCGAAAACGCCGGTCGTGCGCTCGCCGAGTTGCATCGCATGCGCAGCGAGCGTTTCGGTTGGCACCGCGACAATTTCATCGGTGCAACACGCCAGGAAAACACCGCCGAACAGGGATGGCCGCGCTTCTTCGCGCAACAGCGACTCAAACCCCAGCTTGAACTCGCCCGTCGCAATGGCGGCTCCGACCGGCTCTTTCGCGCCGGAAACCGCCTTCTCGACGCGGTGAGTGCCTTTTTCGCCGATCACCACACCGAGCCCAGCCTCCTGCACGGCGACCTATGGCAAGGCAACGCCGCGCTCGTCGGTGGCCAATTGGCGCTATTCGATCCGGCCGTCTATTTTGGCGATCGCGAGGCGGATCTGGCGATGACCGAGCTGTTTGGCGGCTTTCCGCACCGCTTCTACGCTGCGTACCGGGAAGCGTGGCCACTCGCCGCTGGTTATGAGCAACGTCGGACGCTCTACAACCTCTATCATGTGCTGAATCATTTCAATCTTTTCGGGGGCGGCTACTTGCGTCAGGCCGAAGGCATGGTCGACGCGCTGCTCGCTGAAATCACCTGAAGACCGGGGCCGCCCGTTGGGGCTTTCACTGCTTACTGAACCGCCGGCTCCCGGCATTCAAACGGATCGCCAGTCTCGAAGAACATGCCACCCGCCTGATAGTGGATCGTCTTCTGCTTGTCGTCGCGAAAATGCCAACGTCCTTCGGAGAATATCTCCGGATCGGCCCAAGCCGCCAGCACTTCGGCGATAAAGAGATCATAGCGCTTCTCGTTTGCCGGCTCGGGGAGCACCCGGCATTCGAGCCAAGCGGCGCACCCGGCAACGAGTGGCGCCGCGATCCGGCTGGCTGCAAAGGTCTCGAAGCCGATACGGGAAAATTTGTCGCTGCCGTCCAAGTCGCGCCCCGAAATGCTGCCGGCGGCAAGGGCTTTGTCAGCCAGAGCGCGGCACGGCAGGTTGAGCGCAAACTCGCCTGATGCGTCGATGAGCTGCCGCGTATAGGTCTGTCGGTCGACGACCAGCAACACCTTCGGCGGATCGAAGTCGAGCGGCATCGCCCACGACGCGGACATGACGTTTCGCCTTTCGCCGTGTGCGCTCGTCACCAGCGTTACCGGTCCATGGTTCAGTAATAGATAGCTTTTCGCCAGCGGCACTGGCTGCGGGGCTCTTTTCATTATGGATTCCTTCTGATTGGCGCCGTTGAAGCGCCGGGGGCGCTTCGCCGCAGCCGGGCATGCCGGTTGCGTACACAGTCTCGGCAGATTCGGGTCCTATTTTACGGGAGCCAGCGTGGAGATTCTTGGCATCGACATCGGTGGAACAGGCATCAAGGCAGGCATCGTGCAAACCTCCTCGGGAGAATTGTTGGGGGAACGCATACGCGTACCGACTCCTCAACCCGCGACACCCGACGCGATCGGCAATGCGGTTGAGGCGCTGATCGCGCAACATCAATGGCACGGACTGGTGGGTATCGGTTTTCCCGCCGCGCTCCAAGGCGGTATCGCACGCACGGCGAAGAACATCGACCGCGCGTTCCTCGGCGTACCGGTCGCCGACTTCCTCTCGCACCGCGCCGGTCGCCGTGTTCATGTCGTGAATGACACTGACGCGGCCGGCATTGCCGAAATGCGTTTCGGCGCCGGCAAGGACCACGCGGGTGTCGTGCTGATTATCACTATCGGTACCGGGATCGGCACGGCGTTGTTCACCGAGGGGCACCTGCTGCCCAACACCGAGCTGGGACACATCTACCTCGAAAACGGCGTGGAATCCGAGAAGTACGCTTCGCAGGCCGTGCGGACAGAGAAAAAGCTGACCTGGAAAGAATGGGGTGGGCGCTTCAATCTCTACCTGACAACGATGGAACACCATTTCTGGCCCGATCTGATCATCCTTGGAGGCGGCGCGAGCAAGAAGCTTCACAAGTTCGAGTCTGCCATCAACACTCAAGCGCCCTTTGTTGCCGCAACTTTCCTTAACCAAGCAGGCATCGTGGGCGCGGCGCTCTTTGCCGAGGACGAAGAGAAACGCCGGGGATAACCCAGCCGAGAGACGCCGAGGCCGCCGCCAGATAGGCGGTCGGAGGCGGGTCAGGCGCGCCGTGCGCCGACGACGCCCTGCACCTCGTGCAGTTGCGCCAAGGTGCGCTTGAGCTGACTCAGATTGCTGATCTCGGCGGTGAAGCGCATATGCGCCGCGCCCTGTTTCGATTGCGTGCTGACCGCGATCACGTTCAGCTTTTCCTTCGTCAACACCTCGGAAACGTCGCGCAGCAACCCTTGCCGGTCGTTCGCCTCGACGACAATATCGACGGCGAAGACGCCATCCGTTTCGCTGCCCCAGGCTGTCTCGATGACCCGCTCGGGCTGCATCGCTTCCATGTTGGCGAAATTGGGACAATCGGCGCGGTGAATCGACACGCCTTTGCCACGTGTCACAAAACCGACGATCGGATCGGGCGGCGCGGGTTTGCAGCAACCGGCAAGTTGGGTCAGGAGTTTGTCGACGCCGACGATCAGGATGCCTTTGTCCGCGTCGTCGCTGGCCTTGTGCTTGCGTACGGGCGGCTCGGCGGGAACCTTGTCCTCCGCGGCTTCATCCGTCCCGCGCACGGCGGTCTGCAGTTGCCGGGTACTCAGTTCGGCGCGGGCAACCGCGATGAACAGGTCGTCGCTCTTCGCGAAACCGAGCTTCGTCGCCAGTTCATCAAGTTTGGTGCTCGTTTCGCCCATGCGCTGCAGCTCGCGCGCGACGATGGCACGTCCGTCGGCGACGGATTGCTCCAGAGCCAGATTGGCGAACCACTGCCGCGCCTTCGCGCGGGCACGATGGGTGAAGAGATAGCCCAGCGACGAATTCAGCCAATCACGCGACGGGCCGCCCTGTTTCGCGGTGATGATCTCGACGCGCTGCCCTGTTTCCAGCGGCGTATTCAGGGTCACCAGAGCACCATCGACCTTCGCACCGCGGCAACGATGCCCAAGGTCCGTATGCACTCGATAGGCGAAGTCGATCGGGGTCGCGCCGCGTGGCAGGTCGACGACGCGACCCTGGGGCGTCATGACGTAAATCGTTTCGTCGAGAGCGGCTTCCTTGTAATGCTTAACCCAGTCCGACGAGTCCGAGACTTCGTCCTTCCAACTCAGCAACTGCCGCAGCCAGGCGATTTTCTCGTCGTAGTTGCTTCCTGCAGGCCGCTTGGCACCTTCTTTGTAACGCCAGTGCGCCGCCACGCCGAGCTCGGCGTGTTTGTGCATCTCGCGCGTGCGAATCTGGACTTCGAGGGCGCGCCCGTCCGGACAGCTGACGGCCGTATGCAGCGATCGGTAGTTGTTCCCCTTCGGATGCGAAATGTAGTCGTCGAACTCCTTCGGGATCGGCGACCAGAGGTTATGCACGATGCCGAGCACCGTGTAGCAGTCCTTCACTTCATCGACAATCACGCGCAGGGCGCGGATGTCGTACACCTCGGAGAATTCAACGCCCTTCTTCCGCATCTTGTTCCAGATGCTGTAGATGTGCTTCGGCCGCCCGTAGATTTCGGCGTTGCTGATGCCTGCAGCCGCCAACTCTTCACGCAAGCGCGCCACCGCGTCGGCGATAAATTGCTCGCGTTCGGCGCGTTTTTCGTCGAGCTGCTTGGCGATTTTCTTGTATACATCGGGGTAAAGGAAACGGAACGAGAGATCCTCGAGTTCCCATTTCAATTCCCAAACGCCAAGGCGGTTGGCGAGCGGCGAATACAACTCCAGCGTTTCGCGCGCCACCGGGACGCGCAGGTCGTCCGGCTCGGTCGCATAATGGCGCATGGTTTGCGTCCGCGACGCCAGGCGCAGCAAGACGACGCGGATATCCTCGACCATGGCCAGGAACATCTTGCGCAGAATCTCGATCTGCGCCTTCATTTCCGCTGGATTCTGCTCGCCGCTCTCGGCGGAATGCGCGACGAAACCACGTGTGATCGGACGCAGTTGATTCAATCGTGAAATTCCGCCGACCAATTGCGTTACGGCCTGCCCAAACCGCTCCTCGATATGGGTCAGACCTTCTTTTTCGTAAGTGGGTACGGCGAACAGCAACGCGGCCAGCCGGCAGTCGGCATCGAGCTTCAGTCCGACTAGAATCAACGCCATGCCGAGCGCATGGTGCCAGACACCCTCGCCGCTTCCGAGCTTTCGATCCTGATAGATCGACTGCGCGTATTCGGCCGCGCGATGGACCCTTTCCGATTCGTCTTCGGAAAGTCCTTCGCAGAGTGTTTTCAGGGAATGTTCGAGGCCGCTTTGCGCGGCCACGGAATGCACGACGGAGACCATGTCCCATTATAAGCCGCCAGGTTGCGGCCGTTCTGTTGAGTTTGGTAACGCCTCAGACAACGGAACAGGAAGGTCTGCTCCCGGAAGTTGGTGTTTCTTAATGATGGCAGATTAGGCGCGTATGCCGAACAACCGGTACTCCGGGCAACTCGCCCGCGCAACTCCCCTATAATCGCAGTTCTGCTCTCCCGGCCACCGCACGCTCAATCCGATGTTCGCCAGATTTCACCATCCGTATGTCCTGCTTACGCTAACCACCCTGTTCTGGTCTGGGAACATGGTGGTCGGACGCGCCATTCGGGGCGATGTGCCACCGTTCTCGCTCGCTTTCTGGCGCTGGGCGATCGCCGCTGCGCTCACGTTGCCCATGGCACTGCCGCATTTGCGTGCGCAGTGGCCTTTGCTCAAGCGAGGCTGGCGCCCCGTTCTCGTCCTCGGCCTGCTCGGCGTCGGCGGATACAACACGCTGGCTTACATTGCCCTGCAATATACGGCAGCGACCAACGCCCTTCTGCTCAACTCGTTCATTCCGGTAGCCACGATCGCGCTTTCCTGGGCGTTTCTCGGAAAACGACTGAGCCCTCTCGGATGGTTAGGCGTATTCATTTCACTTGCCGGTGTCACCACCATCGTCGCCCGCGGTGATGCCGCAACACTCGCTGGCTTGACGCTCAACCTCGGCGATCTCTGGATGCTCCTGGCCGTCTTCGTCTGGGCGCTGTACACCATCGGACTGCAGTGGCGGCCAACGGGCGTCCATCCCATGCTTCTGCTCGCCGCCTTCTCGATCGTCGGTCTCGTCGCGCTAGCACCTGCGTATGCTTGGGAGGTCTGGCAAGGCCGACTGATCCGTCCGACACCCGGCGCTCTGGCAGGAATTGCTTACATCGGCACCTTGCCGAGCTTCGTCGGCTACATCTTCTACAATCGGGCGGTAGGCGAAGTGGGTGCCAACAAAGCAAGTCTATTCATCCACCTGATGCCGGTATTCGGAACGGTTCTGTCCGCCGTCTTTCTCGATGAAATCCCGTACGTTTATCATTTGGTCGGCATTGGGCTGATCTTTGCCGGGATCTATCTCACCACCTCGCGCAAGGCACCCTGATGCCGTTCGGAAAGCTCGTCGATTGGTTGCGCGGGAAACGGCAAACGGCGCCATTGCCGAATGAACTGTGGCATCAAACGCTCACGGCGTTACCATTCATTGATCGTCTCCCTGTAACGGACAAAAGCCGCCTGCGCGAACTGGTGGAAACGTTCCTTGCCACTAAGGAATTCTCAAGTGCCGGCGGTCTGGAGCTGACAGACGCCATGTGCGTGTCGATCGCTGCTCAGGGCTGCCTACCGATCCTCAATCTCGGGCTGAGCTGCTACAAGAACTGGGTCGGTATTGTGGTTTATCCCGACGAGTTCGTCATTCCGCGCACGATCGAAGATGAGTTCGGCGTCGTCCACGAGTACGACGACGTCGCGTCGGGCGAGGCTTGGGATGGAGGCCCCTTGCTGATTTCGTGGCGGGATGCGCAGATGGCCGGCGAGGGATACAACGTCGTCATACACGAGTTCGCGCACAAACTCGACATGCTAAATGGTGATGCCGACGGAGTTCCGCCGCTTCCGCCAGGCCTTTCGCGCAACGAGTGGAGCTACACCCTGCTCGCAGCCTACGATGATTTCTGCGTACGCGTCGACAAAGCAGAGTTCGACGGCGACGAGGCGGTGGATTCGCTTGTCTTCGACCCCTACGCGAGCGAAAGCCCGGGTGAGTTTTTTGCAGTCATGAGCGAGGCATTCTTCGAGACACCCGAGCTTTTGCGCAATGAATACCCGGAACTCTATGCGTTGTTCTGTCGCTTCTATCGCCAAGATCCGTCGACCGGCCCCGAAAGCGGCGCGGGATAAACTCACCGCCACTTGCCATTGGTACGCTAGAAAGTCATTGAAGCGGCGATAACAAATCATGACTTCCACGGGATATATGAACGCTACAGCCCCCTCATCTATACACCGCGATCGGCGCGGCCCGGCGCTCTTGGCCGCGGCGGCCTTTATCGTCGGTTTACTCGTCTACACGGGCCTTTCACCCTACGACTTCACTACCTGGTTGCTGGAAGTGTTCCCCGTCGTCATTGCGCTTGTCGTCATGGCGTACACGTATCGGTGTTTCCCGCTGACGACACTGCTCTACGTGCTGATCGTCGCGCACGCCGTCGTCCTGATCGTGGGCGGCACTTACACGTATGCCCGCGTACCGCTTGGATTCGAGATTGCTGACCTATTCGGGATGCAGCGCAACCCTTACGACAAGATCGGTCACTTTTTCCAGGGCTTTGTCCCCGCGCTGGCAACCCGGGAAATCCTGACCCGCGGTCACCATGTACGGGGGCATCGCATGCTGAGTTTCTTGACGCTTTGCGTCGTTCTGGCGATCAGTGCGATGTACGAGCTGATCGAATGGGGTGCGGCAGAAATGCTTGGCCAGGGGGCAGATGAGTTCCTCGGAACGCAGGGCTATCAATGGGACACCCAGTCAGACATGCTGTTCGCATTGATTGGCGGTGTTGCAACGATCCTCTTCCTGGCGCGCTGGCATGATCGCCAAATTGCAGCCATCGCCAAGCACAGTGGAACGCCTGCGAGCGAGCCATAACGCAGGAACAGCCTCTATCTCAGAAACGCAATAGCCTTCCGGCTAGGCGTTTCTATCTACCACCGCCCCAGCAGCGCGGAACCTACAGGACCTTGCCGGGATTCATCAGTCCTTGAGGATCGAGGGCATTCTTGATTGCACGCATCATGCCTAGTTCGATCGAACTCTTGTAGCGCCGCATTTCGTCGCGCTTCAACTGCCCGATTCCGTGCTCGGCACTAATGCTTCCGCCGAGTTCATGAACCAGGTCGTGAACGATCTCGTTCACTCGCGGTTGCATGGCGATGAATTCGGTATTCTTCGCTGGGTCGGCGTTGGACTGGTTGTAGTGGAGGTTGCCATCGCCCACATGCCCGAACGCTACGATACGCACGTCGGGAAAAACGTCTTGCAGAGCGGCATCCGCCCGCTCCACGAATTCAGCGATACGCGAAACGGGCACGGAAACGTCGTGCTTGATGCTGACGCCCTCGATCTTCTGCGCCTCGCTGATGCTCTCGCGCAACGACCAAAGCCGGCGTGCCTGTTCGCCGCTCTGGGCCAGCACGGCGTCGCCGATCACGCCCTGCTCCAGCGCCGTGGCGAGAAAGCCCTCAAGCGCCGCACGCATGGGCGCTTCTTCGCCAGTGCCTGAAAGCTCGATCAGAAGGTACCAGGCACTCCGCCCAAGCGGCGGCTGGGCCCCTTCGATATGCTTGAGCACCATCCCAAGCGCTACATCAGATACGAGTTCGCAAGCGGTTAGCGCCGGCCCGAAAGCCGCTTGTAGCGCGTTGAGAAGGCTCACGGCGGCACGTGGCGAATCGATGGCGAGCCACGCTGTGGCCGTCGCCGCCGGCAAAGGGAAGAGTTTCAGTACGGCGGCGGTAATGATGCCTAGCGTGCCTTCGGCCCCGAGGAAAAGCTGCTTCAGGTCGTACCCGGTGTTGTCCTTGCGCAGCCCTCGCAAACCGTCCCATACGTCGCCATTGGGAAGCACCACTTCTAGCCCGAGAACGAGTTCGCGGGCGTTGCCGTAACGCAATACCTGCACCCCACCGGCGTTGGTCGAAAGGTTACCCCCTATTTCGCAACTGCCTTCCGCTGCAAGCGACAGAGGGAACAATCGCCCGGCGTCCGCCGCCGCTTCCTGGATGCGCTGCAGCACACACCCCGCTTCCACGATCATCGTGTTGTTGGCGGGATCGATGCTTCGGATTGTGTTCATCCGCGAGAGGCTGACCACCACAGCGTCACCGCTCGTATCCGGCACACTCGCGCCGCAATGACTTGTGTTACCTCCTTGAGGAACGATAGGTGCGTCGTGTTGCGCACAGACGCGAACAATCCCTGCCACCTCCTTGGTGCTTCCCGGACGTACGACACAACGCGCCTTTCCGCGATACCGACCGCGCCAATCACCCAGATAGGCGTGCATGTCATCCGGGCTCGTCAACACGTTGGACGCGCCAACGATTGAGGCAAACTCTTCAAGCAAAGTCACGCTCCGTCCTCATCTTTGTCTATGACTTCCGCATAAAGATCATGCTCATCCGCGTCCACCACGCGCACACGCAAGAAGTCCCCCGGTTCCGCATCGAAATAGTTGTCGATCAGAACGAGGCCGTCAATTTCAGGTGCATCGGCCGAAGACCGGGCAATCGTCCCTTCGTCGTCGACCGCATCCACGAGCACCTCAATCTCGCGATCGATCTTGGCGGCAAGCAGTTCGGCGGAAATGTCTTCCTGCACTTCCATCAACCGGCGACGGCGATCCTCACGCACCTCATCAGGAAGAGCACCCGGCAGGTCGTTGGCCGCAGCACCCTCGACCGGTGAGTACGAAAAGCAGCCGACACGGTCGATGCGTGCTTCTTCGAGAAACGTGAGTAGTTCCTCGAATTCCTCTTCGGTTTCGCCCGGGAACCCCGTGATGAAGGTGCTGCGCAACGTCAAATCCGGACAAATCGCGCGCCACGCCTTGATGCGTTCGAGATTGTTCTCGGCACTCGCCGGCCGCTTCATCGCCTTCAGGATGCGTGGGCTGGCATGCTGAAAAGGAACATCAAGGTAAGGCAGAATCTTGCCCTCGGCCATCAACGGCAAGAGGTCATCCACGCTTGGATACGGATACACATAATGCAAACGAACCCAAATGCCGAGTTCTCCAAGCGCTTCGCACAATTCCTTCAGTCGGGTCTTGACCGGACGACCGCCGAAAAACCCGGTCCGGTATTTCACATCGAGGCCGTAGGCACTCGTGTCTTGCGAAATCACCAACAACTCGCGGACACCCGCATCGGCCAGGTTTCTCGCTTCTTGCAACACGTCTCCGATCGGCCGACTGACCAGCGGACCGCGTAGCGAAGGGATGATGCAGAACGTGCAACTATGATTGCATCCTTCCGAGGTTTTTAGATACGCAAAATGGTCTGGCGTCAGCTTGACGCCTTGCGGGGGTATCAGGCTCGTAAACGGATCGTGGGGTTGAGGAAGGTGCGACCGGACGTGCAACATCACCTCATCCGCGGCATGCGGGCCTGTGATCGCCAGCACTTGCGGATGCGCGTTTCGAACCACGTCACCCTTAGCTCCCAGGCACCCGGTAACGATGACTTTCCCGTTCTCCGCGAGCGCTTCACCAATCGCTTCCAGCGACTCTTCCACCGCGGCATCAATGAATCCGCATGTATTAACGACAACGAGGTCGGCACCTTCGTACGAGGACGAAACGAGATAACCTTCAGCGCGCAGCTTGGTCAGGATTTGTTCTGAGTCGACAAGCGCCTTCGGGCAGCCGAGAGAGACGAATCCAACTTTCGGGAGAATGAGTTCGTTGTTCACAAGGAGATGGAGATTCTTCGAAATGACCTGCTAACGGTCGGGTGGTTCATGTGGCGTTCGTACGGTACAGGCTTTCAACAACAGGAGCCGAAACGTACGCAACTTCCGATCCTCGGCGAATTGTCTTCAGAACCCGTCAAGAATCATTCCTTCTTGGCTCGGATAGCTCTGGTGCGTGCTCCATTAGCCTCAATTCTGACTCGGAAAAGCACTCAAGACGTATCCCGGGCGAAATCTGTTCAAGCCGTATTAATTGGAGACAAAAAGGAAATGGCGAGCCTTACCCCGGCACTCACAGTAAATGGCTGTGGCTGCTTCCTTCCGGACCTGACCAGGTTCACCACCCTGCAATGCGGGGAGACCCGCCGGGATGAATAGTACCACACCTTACCCGCGCGCCTCGCTCTCAATAGCCACCTGCCTGGCCCGCCAACCAGTTAGTTGACGAAAACGCGAGCCAAACCCGCAACACACCGCCGACCACCAACCATCTGCATAAACAACCGCAAACATCGCTTGCTCCTAGACTGGGCGGGTAATCGCATTTGAGGCGACGGTATTTCGTGGGACGCATTTCGGGGGAAGGAGTGCAGATACTGGAGTGTTCTTCTAGCGAGGCGTTATGGTCGGCGTGGACCGCAGCGAAGGCAACTCTTTAGCGA
>NZ_JANZKY010000017.1 GCF_025770765.1 Propionivibrio soli
GCCCTTGGACGATGGTGCCGGCGAATTCGTGGCCCATGATGAGCGGGGCTTGGGCGCGCGGGTGCACGCCTTGGTAGATGATCATGTCGGAACCGCATACGCCGACGTAGGCGACCTTGATCAGGACCTCGCCCGGCCCCACCTCCGGGATCGCCCGCTCACCCACCTTCACCGCTTGCACCCCTTGGTATTCGATGCTCTTCATCTTCGCCCCCTACCAGCGGTTAACCCAGTTGGTCGGTGTGCCAGTGGTAAGTATTTCCACCGCGGCCTGGGCGGCTTTTTCCTGAATCGAGCGCACGCTAGCTTCCGAATACCAGCCGGTATGGTCGGTCAGGATTACGTTTTCTAGCCCGGTCAGCGGACAGTCGGCCGCCACCGGCTCCTTGTCGAGCACGTCGAGCGCAGCACCGAAGATCTTTCCCGCCTTCAGCGCCTCAGCCAGGGCCGCCGTGTCGATCAGCCCACCGCGAGAGGTATTGATGATGCATGTTTTCTCATTCATCAACCCGAGCGTCCGGGCATTGACCATATTCCGTGTTTCGGCGGTGGCCGGCGCATGCAGGGAAATGATGCTGGCCCGGCGGCAGATATTGTCGAAATCGGTCCGTTGCGCACCGAATTGCGCCGCGTATTCGTCGGTGATATAGGGGTCGTACACGAGAACTTCGCCGACACCGAAACCGCGCATGCGCTCAAGATAGGAGCGCGCGATCTTGCCGAATCCGACCAAACCCAACGTGGACCCGTTGATCCGATAGATGGGCTCCTTCTGGGCAATATTCCATTGCCCCGCCTTCACCTTCTCGTCCCGGGTGACGACCCGCCTGACAAGTGCCAATGTGAGCGCGGCCGCATGATCCGCCACTTCGATGTCGGCGCCATAGTCCGGAACATTCGCCACTTTGATGCCGCGTTCCCGCGCGGCATTTAGATCGATCGTATCAACTCCCACGCCATAGCGGACAATTCCGCTCCCTGCTTTTAAATGTCCAATAGCTTCCGCGTCGAGTACCGGGATATCGCGCACCATCACCACATCAAGTTCATCCAGCATTTCAAGCAGCTTGGCGCGGTCTCCTCCCCAGCGCAGCAGGCGCACTTCGGCGCCAAGCGGGGAAAGGATATCGGCTTCCACACTATGGTCGGCATACCCGGGTTCCGTGATCCCGACAATGGCTTTCCGCTTGTCGCTTCCCCCGCAACGGCACTGTTCCGCATTCATTTTCTTAGGCGCTCCACTTACGATTAGATTAGGGTCCAGAGATAAATAGATCGATCTAATTTTAGATCGATCTATTTATTAAATGCAACCCCATTTTCGCTATAATTTGGTGCGTGCACTGATACGGTCTTGCGGCAGGAATGCGGACCGCAAACGAAGAATCCAGAGGGAACCAACGCGTTTCAAGAAGAAACGGCAGGAAGTGGTTCTATTGCGAGGTGATTGGTGGTCACGCTCCTAGATGTCGCGAAGGTCGCCGGAGTATCCCGGGCGACGGTATCGCTGGTTTGCCGGGACAGCCCCCTCGTCGCCGAAAAAACGCGCAAGAAGGTCGAGCGGGCAATGGCCGAGGTCGGCTATGTCTATAACCGCAGCGCCGCCAACTTGCGCTCGTCATTCACCAATACGGTCGGCCTTATCATTCCGGACATCGCCAACCCGGTGTATTCGGACCTGCTGACCGGCGTCGAAGACGTCCTCACCCCCTTGGGCAAGGCCGTCTTTATCGCGGACACCAACGAGTCGGAGGAACGCCAAGCGCATCTGCTGCAAAGAATGCTCGAAATGCGCGTTGACGGACTCGTCATCAGTACGGTGGGCGGCACCACGGCCGAGGACCTGGCCCCTTACACGCGCATCGGCGTCCCGATCACGCAGGTGTTCCGGATGATCGAAGATGCGCCCTTCGATTACGCGGGGATCAACAATCGTCTCGGCTGCCGGCGTGCCGCCGAGCACCTGCTCGACCTCGGCCACCGGCATATCGGGTTCATCGGGAGCGCGGTATCGCCATCGGTGAACCAGGTACGCTACGGTGGATTCTGCGACGCCGTGAGAAGTCGCGATCTACCGGCGGAATCGATGCCGACGATTACTTGCAAACACACTTTCGGCGATGCCGCCGTGGCCGCCAAGAAACTGATTTCCTCGGCGGCGGCACCCACGGCGCTCGTCTGCTTCAACGACATCATCGCGTTCGGGGCAACCCTGGGCGTTTACGAACTTGGCTTGACACCCGGACTCGACGTCTCGCTGGTTGGTTTCGACGACATCGAGTCCGCAGCCAACTGGCGGCCGCCGCTGACAACCATGTCGATCGAGGCAAGGCAGATCGGACGCCATGCAGGCACCCTGCTCGCAAACCGGATCAAGGACCTCGACTTGCCGGTATGCAGCATGGTCTCAGAGGCTGTCCTGAAGCAACGCGAAACGACGGCGCCGCCGCGCAGGGCTGCTGTCTAGACGGCTCCTCCGCCCTCTCCCCTTTTCGACAGGAGCGACAACCAAAGCCGTCGGCCGCATGAAACCTTCTACACCTCAATGGCAACCACGTTGCAAGTCAGAGAGAATGCGTCCGCTTCATTCGGAGGGAATGCACGCGCTCACCGACGTCAAGCCAAGACCCGAATTGTGAGGGCAATCTGTGAGAGCAGTCGCTTTCCGGCTCGAAGCCAGCGTCGGCAAACGCCCAGGTCTCACCCCTCAGGCCGGCAATGGTGCCGGAAGCAGCGGGAGACGACCGGTCAACAGGTAGCCCTCACAGCGCTCGATGTACTCCCGCGTGCTTTTCGGCATCGGCGTGCGCGCACGCGCGATATAGAAGATCAGGTCGCGCCCGCTACGGATCAACTGCATTCCATCCGAGAGGTTGTAACGCGGGATGACGTGGCCGAGCACCACGGGTAGCGGGTGAGGAACGAAGTTACCGAGCCGCTCCGCCGCGGTCGCAAGCGAGGCCCACACGTCAAAGATGTCGGGGTCCGTGCGCAAAGTCTCGGTTTTCACTTTCGCCGCTTCGACAAACTCCCGAATGGGCGCTTCGACGCGTTCAAAGGCCGGAATACCGGTGAAATTCACGATCATCGCCTCGCCAATCCGGTCGATGTCGCGCATGGCCTGGCCGATCTTGATGTAGCGGCCTTCATAAAACTCCTCGATGGGAATCGAGAAGGCTCGGAAGGGTTCACCCCAGAGTTCGTCAATGCCCTCTTCGCCGCTTCGGTGGAGAACGCAGCGGCCAAGTTCCATGGCTTCCAGAAGGCAATGACCGCATTCGCGCATAAGCGGATCGTCGCTGCGGATTTCAATGCCGGCTGCCTGCAGCTCGACCAGCTTGCTAAAGATGTCGGTGGCACGGTTGAACAACGCACCAGCCAGCATGGCCGACTTGACGCGTTTGCGCGCCGGGTCTTTTTCTGCCGCGCAATTCTCGCGAGCCTCGGCGAGGCGACTACCCGGGATATTGAGGCCGTGCTCGGTGTGGTTGAAAAGACGCCGGGTGAGCGCTTCGATCAAGCGCCTCTTCGCTTCGAGCGAGTCAACCGGGACCGGGTAGGTCTTGATCCAATAACCATCGAAAAACACGCGTTCCCGGCCATCGATGATGCGCCGCGTGCCCTCAGCCAGCGGCTCATCATGCCGCGAGCATTTCTCAAGGTGGTGCACGTTCGTCATGGCAATTTGCCCGTCTTCGGTTTCGTCATTCACGACCGACTACAAGCAAAAACCATGCGGTTCACGCGCCATCCGGCAACCCGATGAATAAACGGTAAAAACCCGTGTTACCCGCCAAGTGTTGGCACGGCGCGCCTTATTATGGTGCAGCGCGCAACGCCCGTTCGCCCGCTTTAGGGGCGCGGCGTCGCAGCACCTTCGCACCTACGATGTTGGCGTCGTCCCCGCTCCGCTTTTCAACCGCTTCCTCAGCCAAACCGCCGAGCATCGGAAAAGCCGCCACGCGCTCCGCCATCCAAGCACGAAAGTCCGCTACCGCCGGTGTCTCGACCTTTTCCTTGCGGCAGACGAAGTAGTACGCGTTCTGCGACTCGACGTAAGCGCTGAAAGGCCGCACCAGGCGCCCAGCCACGATATCGTCGTACGCTAGGGACTGCCGGCCAAGACACAGCCCCTGGCCGGCCGCGGCCGCCTGCAACATCAGCGCCGAGTCGTTGAAGGTCACGCCGCGCTCGGGCTCGGCCGCGACGATGCCCGCGGCCGGAAACCACACGGACCATGGCTCGTTATCGGAGTGCAGCAACGGCGCGCCTTCGATTCCGGAACCGTCCCGCAACCCATAGCGCTTGGCGAACTCCGGAGAACACACCGGGAACAGCCAGTCGCGCATCAGGCATTCGCTGAACAGGCCCGGATAGCGCCCGCTGCCGAAACGGATCGCCACATCCACCTCCCCGCCCTTGAGATCGGCCAAGCGACACGTCGAATGAACTTCGACGTCGGTTTCGGGCCAGGCCGAGATGAAATCGCCGAGTCGCGGCAGCAGCCAGCGTGCGGCAAATGACGGAATCGTGCTGACACGCAGGCGTTTGCGTTCGCCAGTCGTGAAGGCTAGCGTCGCCTCCTCGATCTCGCGAAACGCTCCCTCGATCCGCCTGGCGTACTCCGCAGCTTCTTCGGCAAGGCTCAACCCGCGCCCGTTGCGTTCGAACAACGTCATCCCGAGTTCTTCCTGCAGCGCACGGATCTGGTGGCTGACGGCGCTATGGGTGAGGTGCAGCGCTTCCGCCGCCCGCGAGACGCCGCCGTAACGAGCGACGGCCATGAACGCGCGCAGCGCGCCCAACGACGGTGTGCGAGGAAAGTCGGGGGTGTCAGTATTCGTGGCCAGCAAGTTTGACATGTGAACTAAACTAACATTATTTTGAAATAAATGTCGATTGAAATCGCACGACTCCGACTGGACAATTGTTCCGTAGCAGCGTTTTCCATGCCTTTCCGGCCCACGCAAGGAGTATGCGATATGTTACGCAGATCGACCTACCTGCAGTTCAATCTGAATGACGCCGAGGTGATCGCCTTGAGCGGGAGCGCCGACGAATTGCATTGCCTGAGCGGCGAGATCTGGCTCACGGAAGAGAACAACCGGCGCGACGTCGTTTTACGCGCAGGGCAATTCCGGCACCTCAGCCGGCAAGGAAAAACGGTTGTTCAGGCCATCGGTGCCGCCGGCAAAGCGGCCTTCCAGCTCCGGCAGAACGCCTTCCCGCCTTCGCTCCTCGAACGCTTGTTCTGCCGGGCACGAGCAATCATTGCGCGCGGTAAGGAATTTGCAACCACTTCCAGCGGTCGTACGAAACATTGCATTTAGTCGGTTTTCCCAACCCGTGAGTTTGGTACGAAAGGAACGCGATGAACGACACCAAGAATCACTTCCTGCTCGGATTGTTCGATTCTCCTTATGTGCGGCGTGTGGCGATCGCCATGAGTTACTACGACATTGCGTTCGACCACCAATCGCTTTCCGTCTTTCGCCACGTGGAAGCGATGACGCCGGTGAATCCCCTGCTGCGCGTACCACTGCTCATTACGCCGGAAGGCGATCGTCTGCACGAAAGCGCGTTCATCCTCGATTACCTCGACGACGTGGCTCTTGGGTTGGGCAAAACGACGCTGATTCCCGCCGCCGGGCGAGCGAGGATGCGCGTCTGGCAACATGCGGCGCACGGACAAGCGGCTGCCGACAAGGCAGCCGCGATCTACTATGAGCAGCGGCGGCCAGCGGACAAGCAGTGGCCGGACTGGCTCAACCGGCTGCGATCGCAGTTCAATACGGCAATGCAACTTTTGGAAGATGCGTTGCGGGGCGAACGTTTCGTCGAGGGCTTGCTTACTCATGCGGACATCATGGCTGCCGTGGCCGTATCGTTCGTACGCTACACGATCCCAGACGAGTGGACGCCTGGGCGCTTCCCTAAACTGGAGGCTTTGACGCGCGAGCTCGAAGAAACGCCGGCGTTCCGCGCCGTTCCGATCGACAAGTCCTAAGCGCCCCCTGCCCGCCAAGCCGGGTCGGCGCCAGGATGTAATTCCGCGCACGGCCCGTCCCCACCTCGTGGCCCCGATTCTCTTCTCCGGGGATCGGGCGTCGCCTTTTGCCAAGCCGCTAACCGAGGTGTCCCAGGCCCATTGCTCAGCCTTTACGCATTTTCCATTCCATCCCTGGAAACAAAAACGAGGCCTCGACTTCCTGGCGTTCATGGTGACCATCTGCTAGGTTGAGGGGACGCCGTTGTCATCATTCGGCGTTTGCCGCGTCGGTCGCACGCGCTTCGCCGGAAAAACCCCGTCGTTTGTTCCTTGCATTCGCGGAGGTCGCCATGCCGGATACATCGCATCACCCGTTTCATCCGATCATCTACGTACGCGGCTTTGCCGGCACACAGGGTGAGATCGAGGACACCGTGGCCGACCCGTACATGGGATTCAACATCGGCTCGACGAAATGTCGCCAAGCGTGGACGGGCGAGATCAAGCGCTACTTTTTCGAATCGCCGCTCGTCCGCCTGATGCGCGACTATGACTACAACGACGTGTTCGTGGACGGCGTCGATCTCGTCGCCGTCGAACAGGCCCAGGAAGGCGTCGCCTACCGCAGCATCATCATCTTCCGCTATTACGACGAGGCCAGCGAGGACTTTGGGAGCGGCCAGACGCCGCCGATTGAACACTTCGCCCGCGGTCTCGACACGCTGATCCTCCGGCTGCGCGACAAGATTTGCGCTAACCCGAAGAACGGCGTGACGCCGGAGAGTTTTCGCGTCTATCTCGTCGCGCACTCGATGGGTGGCCTGATCTGCCGAGCCTTCCTGCAAAATCCGAAGCTCGGTAGCGCACAAGCGCGTGCCGCCGTGGACAAACTGTTCACCTACGCGACCCCGCACAACGGGATCGATATGCGCATCGTGCGTAACGTCCCGGGGTGGTTGTCGTTCGGTGACGCCAACAATTTCAACCGCGAACGCATGGCCAGCTATCTTGGTTTGCCGGCGGGGGACGACGTTTCAATCGTCCGTGGCTTTCCGCCTGAACGCATCTTCAACCTCGTCGGCACCAACCCGCGTGACTACACGGTATTCGGAGGAATCTCGGCTTGGGGCGCCGGTGACGCAAGCGATGGACTGGTGCGCATCGAGAACGCTACCACGCACGGCTCAGACGCGGACGGCGAGGACGTCCAATCGCCCCGCGCTTTCGTGCATCGCAGCCATTCCGGGCACTATGGGATTGTCAATTCAGAGGAGGGGTACCAGAACCTGACACGCTTCCTGTTCGGCGTTTTGCGCGTCGACGGTATCCTCGATATCGACGACATCAGCCTGCCCGTCGAAGTGCAGAAGGAACTCGACGCCGGGCGCACCGTGCGCGCTTCCTATCAAATCGAGCTGGCGGTAAGTATTCGCGGATTTCATTGGCATATCACGCGCCGTGAAGTCCGCGAACACTCGGCAATTTTCCGCACCTATGCCGAACTATTTCCCGGGGCCGACCGCACGCGGCGGCCGCCGGACCGATCACGCAGCCCGCACCTGTTCTCGGTGTTTCTCGATCCGAGACACAGCGTCAAGAACTCGGGGGCGGTCAGTTTCGCGCTCGACCTGAAGGTTCTCGTTCCCGACTACGAGGTCGACGGAAAGCTCTTTCTGACTCGTCACTACGAAGGCGGATACATCCTGCGCGATCTCATCCTCGTCGAGGCGGTACCCGACGGCAAGGCGGTCAACGGCTGGCGCATCAAATACGGATTTCAGGGCGACAATCCCGGGAAACCGGGGCTTGATGCACCGACACAGCCATTCGACGGGAATGAAGGCCTCGCCTTCGAGATTCCGATCACGCAGCGTACGCGGCCCGGCGTTCAAGGGAGACTGCGCATCGAAGCACGGCCTTGGCATTGAATTTCGCCCCGTGCCAAGCCGTCAGTATTCGCTTACGCGCGCCCGCTGTACCTTGACCAGTCCGCGCTTGACCTTCGCATCGACACGCTTCTTTCGGGCTGTTGAGGAAGGGCGCGTCGGCCGGCGAACGGCGGGAACCTCCGCGGCGCGGGCAATCAGTTCGCGTAGGCGGGTCAGCGCGTCGGTCCGGTTACGCTCGAGACTGCGGTGCTGCTGAGCCTTGATCACGACCACGCCGTCCTCGGTAATACGCTGGTCGCGCAGCAATAGCAATCTCGATTTCAGATCATCGGGCAACGACGAAGCACGCACGTCGAACCGCAGATGGACGGCATTCGAAACCTTGTTGACGTTCTGGCCACCGGCGCCCTGTGCTCGGATTGCCGAAATTTCGACTTCGTCTTCGCACAACGCGATTCGAGGAAACTGACTCACGGAACGGCTTCCGGCAAGGGCTATTGGAAATGTGGTAATCAGCCGAACAGGGCGTCGATGTCGAAATCGTCGGTAGCCGGCGTCTCCGCGACCGACGGCTTGACGATCGCACCTTCGGCCACCAGCCGCTCGTAACAGCGCACCTGATTGCGACCGTTCTCCTTGGCGTAATACAGCGCCTCGTCAGCCCGTCCAACCACGTCCGTTGGCACATCCCGGTTCGTCACGGCGGTAAAACCGATCGAGCACGTTACCTTTCCGACCTGGGGAAACTCGTGATTTTCGACGGAAATGCGAAAACGGTTGAAACTCGTTGCCGCCAGAGCCTCGTCCTGTGCGTTGAGGATGACAACAAATTCCTCGCCACCGAAACGGAAAAGTCGATCCCCGCCGCGGAAGGTCTTGCGCATCAGATCGCCCATGCGCAACAGCACTTCGTCGCCGAACAGGTGGCCGAACGAGTCATTGACGCGCTTGAAATGGTCGACGTCGATCACGCACAACCAGGCCGGCGAACCGGCTTCGAGATGATCGCGCCGGTCTTCGAAATCATCGTCCGGCGTTTCGATCGACGACGACGTCAGCAGACGGTCGAAGGTTTCGTCGAAGGTCTTGCGGTTGAGCAGGCGCGTCAGCGTATCGAGTTCGCTGTAATCGAGAAGCTTGATCTGACTACCGTAGATGCGCGCCAGGCTGGCAATTTCTTCGGCATACTCGTCGCTGTCCGCCTGGTCGACGTCGTAAGCCAAGATCAGTTGTTCGCCGCTCAGTTCCGATGGCTGCAACATAATCGCACCGCAATTACGTCCGCTCAGGCAACGCGTCACCAGCCGCCCGTCGTTGCGTACTTCCTCAAGGAACGACGGCCACAGGGAAACGGCCGACCGCATGATCGTCGGCCCGGAAAAAAGACGAAGAACGGGTTCGCCCTGCGGCTCTCGCCAGAAAATGCCAACATCCGCATCTCCCCGGAGCAGCGAAACAACGGCCTTTAGCAAGGCACGTGGCAGCTTGTCCCGATCTCTGCAGGCGGAAATCGCTTCAATGTTCTGCAGCAGAGGCAACACGGTCTTGTGCTTTCAGAAACACCCGAAGGACAACCAACTGTGACAATCGCGCAATTCTATGTGTGTATGATGCACAGGACAACTCCCAAGATCATCATTTTTTGGAACTATTTTGCGCCTGATTCTGGACACGAACGTCGTCTTGGACATTCTGTTCTTCGCCGATCCCCGATCGGCCCCCCTATACGACGCGCTGCTCAGCCGCCGTTCGATTTGCTTCACCGACGCCCCCTGCTTCGCCGAACTCGAACGCGTGACGACGTACCCCGAATTTGCGCTCGATGCGGCCGCCCGCACCGATCTTCTCCAGCGCTACCGGTGCCTTGCCAGCGCCTGCGAACCGGTTTCCGGCGAGACCTTCATCATACCGACGTGCCGCGACCCCGACGATCAGAAATTCTTGGTCCTTGCCGCCCGTAGCCAAGGCGATCTGCTGATCACGCGCGACAAGCATCTACTCAAGCTGTCCCGTCATCGGCGCATTCCGCCGCCCTGCCCGATCGTCACGCCGGAAATTGCCTGCCGCCACCCGACGCTCTGCAACTAAAGACGACTCGCGAGGAACTCGATAGACGGCTGCGGCGTTTCTCTTTTTTCTATGCCTTTGTACCGGCGATAGCGCGCCGAGCACGGAGCAGGACTGAGAAACAGCTATCGTCGCCATGCCATCACGCCTTGGCTGCGTATGTTCTATTTCGACCGCCGCCGGAAGACCCAACGCAAATCATCCGAGGCCTCGGCGACGAACGCGTATCCGTCTTCGGAAAATTCACGCAATCCGAGCGCCTCTTCGAGACGGCGGGTAATCGCAAAGCGCGCCATCTTGCCGCGCGCTCGTTTCGCAAACAATCCGAGGACCTTGTACTTGCCGCCGCTCCAGTCCTCAAACACAGGCTGAATCGGTGGCACGGCCAACTTGTCGGCCCTCACCGCCCGGAAATACTCCTCTGACGCAAGATTGACCACTGCCTCAGCCGAAATATCACGCGCCGCTTCATTCAGAGTTTTGGTAAGGCGTTCACCCCAGAACTCGTACAAGTCCTTGTGACCCGGGGTGGGAAGCTTGATGCTCATCTCGAGGCGATACGCCTGAATGAGGTCGAGAGGCCGCAGCACGCCATACAAACCCGAAAGGATGCGCAAATGCGACTGCGCATATTCCAGATCTCCCTCACCGAATGTTCGTGCGGCGAGCCCGTCGTAAACGTCGCCGTTAAAAGCGAGCATCGCTTGTTTGGCGTTTGAGGGCGAGAACGGCGGCTTCCATGCGGCAAACCGCTCTGCGTTGAGAACAGCCAGCCGATCGCTGATGCCCATCAGTGTCCCTATCTCCGCTGGCGAGAGCTTGCGCAGACGCGCCATCAACTTACGGGACTGTTCGAGCAGCACCGGCTGTGAAAAAGCGGAGGTGCCCGAAGGCGTTTCGAAATCGAGTGATTTGGCAGGAGAGAGGAGAATTAGCATGTTTTGGAGTTTTTTTGCTTACGGTCGGAAACGAACATCGCTGGGAAAAAAGCACGCCGCCTGCATTGTAGCTAAGGGCAGCCCCCGCGTTCCGCGATGGCGAGAGCCAAGACTCCGTCTGTTTCTCCTTTGGAATGTCATGCCCCTCGCACCCGGAACTCCCGAGCCACAGGCCTGGCGAGCGCGGAGGCGCCCCCGTCTTGTACAATAGTGGATTGCTTCTTCGTCCAACGGCCACTATGAAACGTAATCGCCTCTCTTCCCGCAAACGCATCTCGGCCGACGCCAACGAACTCAGCCGCCTGGCGACCGGCTTGGCCGAATCCGGCGGACGACTCGAGGACGCCTTTTGGGAAAAACAGCTTTCGGAATTGGTCACGTCGCTGCTGCGCACAGGGGCCGAGGACGACCTGAATGCGTCGCTCGATCGTCTGTTCGATTCACACGCGGAAGCGCACGACGACCTGGCGGACATCATTGAAGCTTGCGCCGAGTCCTGCGTCATGTCGCACCAAGGAGAGGATTTCGACGTGCTGTTGTTCAACGTCCCCTTGCTCGCCTGGTCGCGTTTCTCGATTCCCGCCGGGACGATACCCAAGGCGACGCTGCAGACGCTGAAGGTGCAACTCGGCGCGCACGTCTTTTCGGCGCAGGCGCGCATTGCGCTCGCCGACTACCTGTACAGCCCTGACCAACTGCCGCGTACGTTCGTCGACACCTGGCAGCTGATGCGCGACCTCGGTGCGGCGGCGCTCGCCAACGCGTCGTTGAAGCTCGATGTTTCCACCCTGCCCGAAACGAATCAGTTCCTTTCCGATACCCGCTACCTTCTGGGCGCTATTGCCGTGCCGCGGGGTACGGCGATTTTTCGCTGGAACGAATCGGACGAGAGCACGCGCGAATCGGCACTCAAGGAATGGGTCAAGCAGGGCAGTCCCAGCTTGGAGCCGCTGCTCACCGGGTGTGCTTTCCAGCCCTTGCTGGCCGATGCCTATCACGCCGCCTGCCGCGCCGCCGACATGGCCTCCCGCCCGTATTCGCTTCGGGCGTCGGTCGCTTTCCTGCAAACGACGCTCGGCAAACCGGCCGAATCGCTGCGCGCCGTAGTCGGCGCGTTCCACGATAAACGCCTGGAGGAATACCGGATCGGCTTCGGCCCGCGCGATGGCGACGCGATTTACCACGGCGTTGTGTGGCCGCTGCTCGGTGCGGAAGACGAAAGCACGGATGTCGTCGGCGAAGTCGAAAGCCTGCTGCGCGAGTCGGGCATCAAGGAAGTAGTTATTCACACCCAGCGCTTCCCGTTCGAATTCTGCGACGACTGCGGCGCACCGCTCTACCCGAACATGGATGGCGAAAGCGTCCACGCCGAGATGCCGGAACAGAACAACGCGCCTTCACAGACTTTGCATTGAGTCGATCCGATGAAAAATTCCGAGTTGCTGCGTCGAAGCCTGGCTGCCGTATGGCATCCATGCACTCAGATGAAGCAGCACGCTGGCGGCGAACTGCCGATGATTCCCGTCGCGCGCGGCGAGGGCGCGTGGTTGTACGATTTTGACGGCCGACGTTACCTTGACGCCATCAGCTCGTGGTGGGTGAATCTCTTCGGTCACGCCAACCCGCGTATCAACGCGGCGTTACGCGAGCAACTCGACGAACTCGAACATGTCATCCTCGCCGGTTTCACACACCGGCCAGTGGTCGAGTTGTCTGAACGATTATCGGCATTGGCCGGCGGGACGCTCGGTCATTGTTTCTTCGCCTCTGACGGCGCCTCGGCCACCGAAATCGCGCTGAAGATGTCCTTTCATAGCTGGCGCAACCGCGGTCTCGAAAAGAAGCAGGGCTTTTTGTGCCTCGAAGGCGGCTACCACGGCGAAACGGTCGGCGCTCTCGCCGTCACCGATGTCGCGATCTTCAAGGACGCCTACGCACCGCTGGTGAGGGCGGCGGCCACCGTTCCATCCCCGGACGCGCGAAAAGCGCGCGATGGCGAAACGCCAGCCGACGTGGCGCGCCGGACGGCTGCCGAACTCGAACGATACTTGGCTGAACACCATGAGACGCTCGCCGCCTTCATCGTCGAGCCGCTGATCCAATGCGCCAGCGGCATGGTGATGTACGACCCCGAATACCTGCGTCTGGCACGCGCGCTCTGCGACCGCTATCAGGTGCATCTGATCTGCGATGAGATTGCTGTCGGCTGCGGGCGCACCGGAAGCTTTTTTGCACACGAACAAGCGGGCATCCGGCCGGACTTCCTCTGCCTTTCGAAAGGCATCTCCGGCGGCTACTTGCCGCTCTCGATCGTGCTCACCACAGATGCGATCTACGAGGCGTTCTACGATGACGCGACGGCGCGTGGTTTTCTCCACTCGCATTCCTATACCGGTAACGCGCTCGCCTGCTGCGCGGCGCTCGCTACGCTGGACATCTTCGCCGCCGACCGAGTGCTCGTCGAAAACCAGGCACGCGCCGTGAAGCTCGCCGCCATGCTGGCGCCACTGGCCGAACGTCCGTACGTGCGTAACATTCGCCAACGCGGGATGATTGCCGCCTTCGATGTCGACACCGCGGATGCCGGCTTTTCCCGGCGTTTCTATCGTGCCGCACTGGATCGCGAAACCCTGCTGCGGCCGATCGGCACAACGGTTTACGTGATGCCGCCCTACATCGTGGACGACGAAGAAATCGCGCACCTCGGGCGAAGCATCGCCGGTGCCTTGGAGGACGCGTTACCCGCATGATCTGGGAAGAACTGCAGCAGCAGATCGATGCACGGGAGCGTGACGGCCTGCAGCGTCGCCGGCGAACCCTCGAAGCGCCCTGCGGACCGCTAGCGCGTGTGGATGGGCGCGACCTGATCAGCTTTTGCAGCAACGACTATCTCGGTCTGGCCAACGATCCGGCCCTGATCGAAGCGGTTTGTGTCGGAGCACGCACCTGGGGCGTGGGTAGCGGCGCTTCTCACCTCGTGAGCGGCCACCTCGCTGCTCACGAACAACTGGAATGCGAACTCGCTGCATTCACCGGTTTCCCGCGCGCCCTGCTGTTCTCGACCGGCTACATGGCGAACCTCGGCATCGTTCCCGCACTGGTCGGGCGCGGGGATGCCGTCTTCGCCGACCGGCTCAACCACGCCTCCCTGATCGACGCGGTCCAGCTTTCGCGAGCCGAGCACCGCCGTTATCCGCATGCAGACGTACCTGCTCTCGTACGGCTGCTTGAGGCGAGTACCGCCAAACGCAAGCTGATCCTCACCGACGCCGTATTCAGCATGGATGGGGACATTGCCCCCCTGGCCGAACTGCTGGAGATCGCCGAGCGCTTCGATGCTTGGCTGGTCGTCGACGACGCACACGGCTTCGGCGTCCTCGGCCCACAGGGGAGAGGCAGCGTAGCGCATTGCGGACTGCCGATCAGCGAACGTCTCATCTACATGGGAACGCTGGGCAAGGCGGCAGGCGCTTCCGGTGCCTTCGTCGCCGCATCGGAACTCGCGGTCGCGTGGCTGCTGCAGACGGCCCGCACCTACATCTTCACCACTGGCGCCAGTCCGCTGATTGCCTGCGCGCTTTCCGCGAGCCTCCGGCTCATCGAACACGGCGATGCGCGTCGGTCGCAACTTGTTCGCCTCGCCGCGCAATTGCGCGCAGGGCTCGCCGGCACGCGCTGGCGGCTCCTCGATTCACCCACCGCCATTCAACCGGTGATCATCGGCGACAACCACGAAGCCCTGCGCGTCGCCGCGTCGCTCTACGACCGCGGCCTTTGGGTGCCGGCGATCCGCCCGCCAACAGTGGCGAAGGGAACGGCCCGGTTGCGCGTATCGCTCAGCGCCGCCCATACCGAGGCGCACGTCGCGAAACTCGTCGACGCCTTGCGGGATCTGGCATGACTCGAACCGCTTCCCTGTTGCGGATCACATCCGTCGGAACTTCCGAGACGACATCGCCAACAGCCGGCGACCTCGTCCTGATCCACGGCTGGGGGGTCAACCGCAGGGCGTGGAACAGCGTGCTCCCGAACCTGGCCGACCACTTCCGGGTGCACCTCGTCGATCTGCCGGGCTATGAACCGGCCACCGAACACGACGCTCACGCCTCTACCGCGCCTTCATTCGCGGACACGGCGGATGCACTCGCGGCCGCCGTACCGGACGGTTGCATCGTCTGCGGCTGGTCGCTTGGCGCCCTGCTCGCGCTGCAAGCCGCCGCGTTGATGCCCTCGCGTATCGCCAAGCTTGTCCTCGTCGGCGGTACCCCACGCTTCACACAGGACACCGACTGGCCGGCCGCCCAACCGGAGACCGTTCTGAAAGCCTTCCAAGATGCCCTAGGCGGTGATCCGGATGGCGTACGGCAACGTTTCGTCGCGCTGTTCAACCAAGGCGATTCGCGGGCTCGAAGCATTGCACGCGACCTCAACCGCTTGCTGGCGGAAAGCCCAACGCCGGAGCCGAGGTTCCTGCTCGCCGGTCTCGATTGGCTGCGCGATACGGACCTACGGCCGCTCGTCCGCTCAGTGCAGCAACCGGTGCTGCTCGTTCATGGTGAGCGCGATCCGTTGATGCCTCCGTCGGCAGCGCGCTGGCTCCACGACACCCTTCCGCAAGCGAAACTCGAGGTCTTCCCCGACGCAGCGCACGCGCCCTTCCTCCATGACCCGGAACGTTTCGGCCGTTCAGTGCGGAATTTCTGCCATGCCTGATCCTTCACTGAAACAGCGCGTTCGAGAATCCTTCGACCGGGCGGCGGAAACCTACGACGGCGCCGCCGTGGTGCAGCGCCGGGTCTGCGATCGCCTCCTGGAGGAACTCGTTGGCTTTCACGCCGCCATTCCCGGAACCATTCTCGATGCAGGATGCGGCACGGGTTATGGCGCCGGAATACTGGGCGCGCGCTGGCCGAACGCTCAAATCGTCGTCGCCGATTTCGCCCCGGCCATGGTCCGGCAGGCACGCCGCGGACACACGTTCTGCTGTGCAGCCGACATCGAGCACTTGCCATTCCGCGCGCAAGCCTTCGATGTGTGGTGGTCGAGCCTGACGGTTCAGTGGTGCGACCTGGCCACCACATTTACCGAGGCGGCAAGGGTACTCCGGGCAGGCGGCGCACTAGCCGTGAGCACGCTGGGGCCGGCAACGTTCCACGAACTGCGCGATGCGTTCTCCGGGGTAGACCAATACCGCCATACCTTGCCGTTCAGCGAGCCGGATCGCATCGCCGCGGTGCTGGAGACGGCTGGGTTGCAAAAGGTGATGCTGAAACGCGAAACGCACACCGTGTTCTACCCCGATTTGAAGGCGCTGCTTCGCGCCGTCAAGGATATCGGCGCAAACAATGTGGGCGACAACGGACGTAGCGGCATGTTCGGGCGCCGCGCTTGGCAACAGGTGCAGACCGCTTACGAGCGGCATCGTACGGCGGAGGGACTGCCGGCAAGTTACGACGTCGTCCTCGCCTGCGCCGAAAAAGCCGGCAACTAGAAGACGATCGGAACCCAGGTATCGGATGCCCAACTAGCGCCAAGATAACATGGGCCAACAATGCCGAGGCCAGCGACTACAATGTGGGGCGGAACATAAGATCGTTTTCCTGCTGGTCAATTCAGACCCCGTGCCCACCGTACGGAAACCAAAATGAATTCAACAACGCCACGCGCCTGGTTCATCACCGGTACCGACACGGAAGTCGGCAAGACCTTCACCACCTGCGCTTTGCTGCGCAATCTATGCGGCAGAGGTGTGCGCGCCGTCGGCATGAAGCCCGTCGCCGCCGGCACGGATGCCGCCGGACGCAACGAGGACGTTGAATCCCTGATGGCCGCGTCGTGCTTCAAGGCGCCGCATGAGCTCGTCAATCCCTACCTCTTCTCGCCGCCGATCGCGCCGCACATCGCGGCCGAAGAGGCCGGCCGCCCGATCGAACTCGACAGCATCGTCGTCGCCTTCAAGGAATTGCGTCGCATGGCCGACGCCGTGCTGGTTGAGGGCGTGGGCGGATTCTGCGTCCCACTCGGTCCGCACATCGACGCTGGAGATTTGGCCGAACGACTCGATTTGCCCGTCATTCTGGTGGTCGGCATGCGGCTCGGCTGTATCAATCACGCGCTGCTCACGCAGGAAGCGATTGCCGCCCGCGGTCTCGAACTTGCCGGCTGGGTCGCCAACCGCATTGACCCGCACATGAGTCGGTTCGAGGAGAATCTCGAAGCCCTGTGCGCGCGTATGAGCGCGCCACTGCTGGGGACGATACCGGCCAACACGACGCCCGAAGAGGCTGCCTCCCGACTGGAGTTCCCGCTTTAGTTAGCGCCCGCCGCTCGTCGCGCATCTTCTGTGAGAGCCGCCGCCAGCGACCGCACAGACCGACACAGTTCGTCCGCCAGCGCCTGCGCGCCTTCAAGCATTCCGGATGTAGCGGATGATTCGAGACGTTGAGCGAGTTGCCGCCCGGCCTCGTGAGAAAAAGTGGCCAACATACTCTTCACCGTATGCGCCTCGCGCCGCACGGCGGTCGCATCACCGGAAGCAACCGCGTCGGTCAGCGCCCGGCAGTAGTTCTCGCTTTCCGCGGCGAACAACGTGGCGGCATTGGCGAAGAGCTCTTCGTCACCGCCCAGGCGTTCCAGAGCGTCGCGGCGGTCGTAAATTTCGGTTTCCTTCACGTTTCCCTCGTCCTCGTCAAACAAGCGTCGTCGATTTTCAGTCAGACCTCAATCGTGGACGCCCCTCGCCCGTTCGGACATAATCCGCAAAATTCTACCCGGTTGCCCCATGAAATTTCTTTTCGACCTCTTCCCCATCATTCTCTTCTTCGCCGCCTTCAAGCTGGGCGGCATTTACGTAGCCACTGTTGTTGCGATCGTCGCCACTTTCCTGCAAATCGCCTGGGTGTGGCTGAAACACCGCAAGGTGGACGCGATGCTGTGGGTCAGTCTGGTCGTCATTACCGTGTTCGGTGGAATGACCCTTTATTTCGGCAACGAGACGTTCATCAAGTGGAAACCGACCGTCCTTTATTGGACGTTCGCATGCGCCCTCGCCGGAAGCGCAGTGATTCTTAAAAAGAACCTCATCCGTGCGCTGCTGTCGGAGCAGTTTGAAGCCCCCGAGAACGTTTGGAACCGCCTCAACTGGTCTTGGGTGGGCTTTTTTGCCTTCATGGGATTTGCAAATCTCGCCGTCGCCTTCTTCCTCAACGTATCGACGGAAATCTGGGTAGATTTCAAGGTTTTCGGCGGGATCGGATTCACGCTCTTGTTCGCGCTCGCGCAGGGGCTCGTACTGTCGAAATACATCGAGGAAAAAGAATAGTGCTTTACGCGATCATTGGAGAAGATCTTTCTGACGCATTGCCGCGCCGCCTGGCGGCGCGTCCGGCGCACCTTGAACGTCTGCGTGCCCTGCAGATTGAGGGACGCTTGATTGTCGCCGGCCCTTGCCCGGCCATCGATGCTCCCGACCCCGGCCCGGCCGGTTTCTCGGGTAGCGTCGTGATCGCCGAGTTTCCATCTCTTGCCGACGCACGTGCCTGGGCCGACGCCGACCCCTATGTCGCCGCCAACGTCTACGCCAAGGTAACCGTCAAGCCATTCAACAAGGCGCTGCCCGCGTAATGGCCGTAATGTCGGGAATGTCTGAGCAGCCTCCGGGGAAAAGTCCCGAGGACGTCGAACACCTGCTTCGTCAGCGCCTGGAGTTTCTCCACCCGGTGGCATTCGAGTTGATCGATGATTCGGCCCACCATGCCGGACACGCGGGTGCGCGCGGTGGAGGCCATTACCGCCTGCGCATCGTTTCCGCGGCCTTTGCCGGTCATTCAAAGATTGCCAGGCACCGGCTGATTTATGGTGCCCTGGACGAATTGATGCGTAGTAGAATCCATGCGTTAAGCATCGAGTCTTTGACGCCTGAAGAGGCGATATGAACTTTCAAGTTTCAGCTTTATCTCAATAACGGGGGCCTGATGATGCTCCGGTCCCGTACAACACAAGGAATGCCACACATGTATAAGCTCTCGAAACTCGCGGTTGCGCTGCTCGCTGGCGCCACGATCTCGGCGCCTTTGCTGGCCGCCGGAAACGCTTTCGTGACCGTGAACGGAGTCCCCGTCTCGCAAAGCATGGCTAACGTGTTCATCAACGAGCAGAAGGCGCAGGGCGCGCCCGACACGCCGGAACTGAAGAACGCCGTGCGCGAAGAACTGATCCGTCGCGAGCTTCTCGTGCAGGAAGCCAAGAAAGCCGGCCTCGACAAGAAGCCCGAGATCGCCGCGCAAGCCGAAGCCGCTCGCCAAGCCTTCTTCGTGCGCGCCTACGTCCAGGAATACCTGAAGAAGAACCCGATCAGCGAGGCGCAGTTGCGCGCGCAATACGAAACGATCAAGACGCAGATGGGCGCGACCGAATACAAGGCGAGCCACATCCTGGTCGCCAGCGAAGACGAAGCGAAGTCGATCATCGAGGATTTGAAAAAAGGCACCAAGTTCGATGAACTGGCTAAGAAATCGATCGACCCGGGCTCCAAGGACAACGGCGGCGATCTCGGTTGGGCTAGCGCCGGCAATTTCGTCAAGCCGTTCAGCGATGCGCTGACGACGTTGGAAAAGGGTAAGTACACCGAAACGCCGGTGAAGTCGGAGTTCGGCTACCACGTGATTCAGCTTGAAGATACGCGTCCGCTGAGCGCCCCTGCATTCGAAGAAGTGCAGCCTCGCCTGATGCAGCAGGCGCAGTCGCAACAGATCAACAAGATGATCGAAGACCTGCGCGCCAAAGCCAAGGTTCAGTAATCCGCCGTACGACTGTCTGAACAAGAAAACGCCGGGAGAATTCCCGGCGTTTTTGTTTGCGTTGCTCCGTTGCTCTCTTGCACTACCCACCGCTCAGGAGGGGCAAGAAACCGAAGCGCTCCGTCCGATGGTTTTCTTCGCCCCCGGTCGCGGCCCTTGGTTGCCTTTCACTCGCCAAGGGCCACCCGCCCTCACCCCACCCAGCGGCGCGCATTGCGGAACATGCGCATCCACGGCGAGTCCTCGCCGTGCTCATCAGGGTGCCATGACATCTGCACGGTACGGAACACGCGTTCCGGGTGCGGCATCATGATCGTGAAACGGCCATCGGCCGTCGTCACACCGGTAATACCGGCTGGCGAACCATTCGGGTTGTACGGGTACACCTCGGTGGGATTACCCGCATTGTCGAGATAGCGCATCGCCACCAGCACTTTCGCCTGTTGCTCGGCCGAGTCGAACTCGGCGCGGCCTTCGCCGTGCGACACGACGATCGGCATGCGGCTGCCCACCATGCCTGCGAAGAACAGCGACGGTGATTCGGGAAGTTCGGCCATCGTAAAGCGCGCCTCGAACTGCTCCACCTTGTTGCGCTCGAACCGCGGCCAAGCGTCGGCTCCGGGAATCAATTCCTTCAATGCGCTCATCATCTGACAACCGTTGCATACGCCCAACGCAAAGGTATCGCTGCGTCCAAAAAACGCCGAGAACTCGTCGCGCGCGCGGGGGTTGAAGAGGATTGTGCGCGCCCAGCCCTTGCCAGCCCCGAGCACATCGCCGTAAGAAAAGCCGCCGCAAGCGACGGCGCCCTTAAAACCCGCTAGCGAGACGCGCCCGGCGAGGATGTCGCTCATATGCACATCGACGGAAGCGAAACCGGCGCGGTCGAACGCGGCCGCCATTTCGATCTGGCTATTAACGCCCTGCTCGCGCAGGATCGCCATTTTCGGGCGGGCACCCGTGGCGATGAACGGCGCCGCGATATCCTCCTGCGGTTGGTAGGTCAGCTCGACCGAAAGCCCCTTGTCGCCCCCATCCAGCAGGCGGTCGTACTCCTGCTGCGCGCACTCCGGATTGTCGCGTAGCGACTGCATGCGGTAGCTCGTTTCCGACCAGGCGCGGTGCAGATCGACGCGTTTTTCCGACAAGACGGCGTCGGCCTTGCATATCACACGCAGCTCATCGCCCTGATCCGGAGCGCCAATGACGCGTGCCGCGAGTCCGGCCATCTGCAATGTCGACAGCACCGTATTGCGTACCGACCGGCGCACCTGCACGACAGCGCCAAGCTCCTCGCTGAACAACGCCCTCAACTGGCCATCGTGCGACCCGTCGCATAAGCCGTTGAGGTCGAGCGTCATGCCTCCGCGTGAAGCGAAGGCCATCTCGGCGGCGCAGGCGAACAGTCCGCCGTCCGAGCGGTCATGGTACGCCAGCAGCAAGCCGTCATTGGCCAGCTTCTGCACCGTGGTGAAAAACGCGGCTAGCTTTTCTGGCGTATCGACATCCGGACCGTCCGTTCCGGTCGCGTTGAAAACTTGCGCCAATGCCGAACCACCGATGCGATTCCGCCCCTCGCCCAGATCGATCAGGATGAGGTCGGTGTCGCCGATGTCGAGTTGAAGCTGCGGTGTCAGCGTGCGCCGAGCATCCTGTACCGGAGCGAACGAACTGACGATCAGCGACAGCGGCGCCACGACCTGCTTCGCTTCGCCGTTGTCATCCCATGCCGTCCGCATCGACAGCGAATCCTTGCCGACAGGAATCGACACCCCGATCTTCTGGCACAGGTCGGACACTGAGCGCACCGTGTCGAACAGCCGTGCGTCTTCGCCCGGCACACCGGCCGGCGCCATCCAGTTGGCCGAGAGTTTGACGTCGCCGAGCTTGGCGATGCGGGCTGCGGCGATATTGGTTAGCGCTTCGCCCACCGCCATCCGGCCCGACGCCGGCGCGTCGAGGATCGCTATCGGGGTGCGTTCGCCCATGGCGAACGCTTCACCGCGCAAGGTATGGAAGCCCATCGTCGTCACCGCCACGTCGGCTACCGGTACCTGCCAGGGACCAACCATCTGGTCGCGCGCCGTCATGCCGCCGACCGAACGGTCACCGATCGAGATGAGGAACGTCTTGTCGGCCACGGCCGGCAAGCGCAATACGCGGTACGCGGCGTCCTTGATATCGATGGAAGACGAATCCAAGGCCTCGGCGACATTCGGCAGACGCGTCACGTCGCGCGTCATTCGGGGCGGCTTGCCGAGCAAGGCGTCCATGTCCATATCCACTGGCTTGTTGCCGAAGTGGCGGTCGGCCACCACCAACCGGTTGTCGTCGGACGCCGTGCCGACGACGGCGAACGGACAGCGCTCACGCTCGCACATCGCTTCGAATTCGGCCAAGCGGCTCGGGGGGATCGCCAGAACGTACCGCTCCTGCGACTCGTTGCTCCAGATTTCCGCCGGCGACATACCCGGTTCTTCAATATGCACGTCGCGCAATTCAAAGCAGGCACCGGCACCACCGCCGTGCGCCAGTTCCGGGAAGGCGTTGGAAAGGCCGCCTGCGCCGACGTCGTGGATCGACAGGATGGGGTTGCCGTCTCCCGGCTGGGCGATGTCCTTCTTCGGTGCGCCGAGCTGCCAGCAACGGTCAATGACTTCCTGTGCCCGCCGCTGCATCTCGGGGTTGCCGCGCTGTACGGAAGCAAAATCGAGGTCTTCGGCATTGGCGCCCGTACTCATCGAGCTCGCAGCACCGCCGCCAAGGCCGATCAACATGCCGGGGCCGCCAAGCTGGATGAAGAACGTGCCGGGCGCGAACTTCGGCTCCTTGTGCGCCTGGCTGTCGGAAATGTTGCCGACGCCGCCGGCGACCATGATCGGCTTGTGATAACCGCGTACGACGGCACCGGAGCCCTCGCCGACACGCTGCTCGTAGGTGCGGAAATAGCCGGCGAGGTTCGGGCGACCGAACTCGTTGTTGAATGCTGCCGCACCGATCGGCCCGTCGAGCATGATCGATAACGCGGAAGCAATGCGCGACGGCCGCCCGTACGGCGCCATTTCCGCTTCCCACGCCTGAATGGCTTCCGGGAGGTATAGATTGGAGACCGAGAACCCGCACAGGCCGGCTTTTGGCCTGGACCCACGCCCTGTCGAGCCTTCGTCACGAATTTCGCCACCGGAACCCGTGGCGGCACCGGGGAACGGTGAAATCGCCGTCGGGTGGTTGTGGGTCTCGACCTTCGCAAGAATATGCGTGAGGTCCTTATGGTAAGCATAACTACCGTCTGCCCCGGGATAGAAACGCTCGACTTCCGTTCCTTCGAACACCGACGAGTTGTCCGAATAAACGACGACATTGCCTTCCGGATGCGCCGCATGCGTCTCACGGATCATGCCGAATAACGTTTCCTTCTTGGCCTCGCCGTCGATGATCCACGACGCGTTGAAGATCTTGTGCCGGCAGTGCTCGGAGTTGGCCTGGGCGAACATCATGAGTTCGACGTCGGTCGGGTTGCGTCCCGTCTTGGCCGCAAAGAGGTCGACGAGGTAGTCGATTTCATCCTCAGACAAGGCCAGCCCTAACCGCGTATTCGCTTCGACCAGAGCGCTGCGACCGCCGCCCACGACGTCAACGGTGCTCATCGGTTTCGGCGTGAAGTGACGGAACAGTTCGGCGGTGTCGTCGAAGCGGCTCAGCACCGCCTCGGTCATACGGTCATGCAGCAACGCCGCAATCGCCGCGCGTTGCGCGTCGCCCCCTCCTTCAATGCGAAAAGCGATGCCGCGCTCGATGCGCTCGATCGCAGCAAGGCCGCAATTCCACGCAATGTCCGTCGCTTTCGACGACCACGGCGAGATCGTGCCGACGCGCGGCGTGATGAGGAATAGAACGCCTTTTTGTTCCGCAACTGGCCTCTCTTCGAGCAACGCCGCAAGTTGCTGCCGACCTTCGCCTGCCAACGCCGCTTTCAGCTTCACGAAATGCCAGTACTCGGCACTGACCACCCTGGCGGTCGGCGCCAACGCCTGGATGCGTTGCTGCAAGCCCTGCAGTCTGAAGATCGAATAAGCGGGAGCCCCGCGCAAGAAAAGGATGTCGGCCATGGTCTGCTAGGGAAAGCGTTGAGGAAGAGGAGAACCGCAAAAACTGCTTGAAAACAACAGCAAGGCGGCATTATAGCCGACCCGGGCATTTCCCGGCCCGCAAGGGATAGTTCGAACTGCGCTCACCTGCCATCCAGCGCAGGAAACAGATGGCAGGGTTCAAGACGTAACCGAAATGCAATATGCAATGACTAGCGTATGGGTTTTCTCTCACCAAGGAACCACAGCCCATGCGTCTCACCCTTTCGCCGTTGGCGGTGCTCGTTGCCGCCGTCTTCTCGCTACCTGCCGCCGCGCAAACCATCTATCCGATCGACCGCGCCGACATCCTTTCCGGCAGCCGCTTCGACCTCAAGGTGGAGTTTCCCGGCATCGTCGACCCGGCCAAGGTATCGGTGACGATCAATGGACAGGATCATGCCAAGGTGTTCGGCAAGCCCGCCGAACTGGTCGCCCGCGAAGACGGCAAGGACGTTTCCAGCCTGCTGTTGCGTGACGCATCGATCTCCAAGCCCGGAAACTACACGGTCACCGCCAGCGACGGGACGACGACGAAGTCGGTTGAATGGACCGTATACGGAACGCCCGCCAAGCGGGCGGCGAAGAACGTCATCCTTTTCATCGGCGATGGTTTCTCGATCGGCCACCGCACGGCGGCCAGGCTTCTTTCGAAAGGAGTCGAGAACGGCAAGATCAAGGGCAAGCTGGCGATGGACGACATGCCGTATATGGCGCTGTTGACGACCCAAGGTACCGATTCGATCATCACCGACTCGGCGAACGCGGCGCACGCCTACACCACCGGCCACAAATCCTGCGTGAATGCACTCGGCGTCTATTGCTCGCGCGCGGCCAGCACGCTGGACCACCCGAAGGTCGAGACGCTCACGTCGATCGCCAAGCGCAAGGGGATGGCCGTCGGCGCCGTGACCAACTCTGAAATCGAGGACGCCACGCCCGCCGCGATGGTCGCCCATACCCGCCGCCGTTCGGACTTCAACGACATCGTCAAGATGTTCTACGACAGCAAGATCGACGTCATGATGGGCGGCGGCTCGCCGAACTTCCTGCCCAAATCGACCGCGGGCTCGAAGCGAAGCGACGAGGTTGACTACATCGGCCTGTTCAAACAAGCCGGCTACGCGTTGGCGACGACCAAGACCGAAATGCTCGCCGCCGCCGACGGTGCTAAGACAACGAGACTCCTCGGCCTTTACAACACGAGCAACGTCGACGGCGCCCTGGATCTCAAATTCCTCAAAAAGGGTTCGGTCGCCAAATTCCCGGACCAGCCTGACGTGGTCGAAGAAATGGACGCGGCGATCAAGATCCTTTCGCGCAACAAGAACGGCTTCGTGCTGATGGTCGAGTCGGCGCGCATCGACAAGTATTCGCACTCGATGGACCCGGAGCGCGCGATCTTCGACACGATCATGCTCGACAACGCGGTGAAGAAGGCGAAGGACTGGGCCAAGGCCAACGGCAACAATACGTTGATCCTGGTCACTGCCGATCACAGCCACCCCGTGAGCGTAATCGGCACGGTCGACGACAACTCGCCGGAAGCCGAAATGCGTAACAAGGTCGGTATCTACGAGGGCGCCGGCATCCCCGACTACCAACCGAACGACGAAGGTTATCCGGTTAGCGTGGACGTACCGCGCCGGTTGCGCTTCGTCTTCGGCGCCACGCCTGACTATTACGATACCTTCCGCCCGTTCCTCGACGGCGAGTTCGTTCCGGCGATCAAGAACGCCGACGGCGTCATGGTCGCTAACGAGAAGTACAAGGACATCCCGGGCGCCGTCCTGCGCGTCGGCAACCTGCCGAACAAAGGGTCGCGCGCCGCGAACCAGGGGATCCACTCAGGCGACGACGTAATTCTGACGGCCATGGGACCGGGCGCCGAGCGGGTGCGCGGCCAGATGGAGAACAGCGACCTCTTCCGCGTCATTGCCGAGGCGCTGTCGTTCGCGCCGCAAGGCAAGGCGGCCGGGAAACAATGACGGAGACTGCAACAAGCGAGCCCGCCGCCGAGGCCTTCGCGCTCTCGCGGCGGACATTTCTTTCCTTGGCCTTGCTTGCCGTCCCGACGTTGGCACACGCCGCCGAAGTCCTGACCTTCGATGGTCTGTACAAGTCGATCGGCGTGCTCGGCATCAAGTACTCGGACCGTGCCCTGTCACTTAAGGGCCAGGCGGTGCGCCTACGCGGTTTCATGGCGCCGCCGCTGAAACCCGAGAGCAAATTTTTCGTGCTCACGCGCGAGCCGGTCGCCGTCTGCCCGTTCTGCGCCTCGGATGCCGAATGGCCCGTTGACATCGTCGTCGTTTATCTGCGGAAAACGCTGGTCCCGGTCGATTTCCAGCAACGCATCGCGGTCGAAGGGCGGCTGGAAATCGGTTCCTGGACCGACCCGCAAAGCGGGTTTGTCAGCCAGGTGCGCATCGTCGACGCCGACATCATCGGGTAGCTATGGGCAAGACACTTCATGCACAAGACGTGCTCTGGCGCTTTCCCGGCCAGCAGCGCGCATTGTTTGGATTCGCCGACCTTGCCGTGCCGGCCGGGGGCAGCTTGGGTATCCGCGGCCCTTCCGGCGCTGGAAAAACGACGCTATTCCACTGCCTGACCGGAATCGCCGTACCGGGGTCCGGCCGCATCCGCTGGGACGACACCGATCTCTGCGCATTGCGCGCCGACGAGCGCGACGCGTGGCGTCACAGGAACCTCGGCCTGATCTTCCAGGACTTCCATTTAGTCGATGGACTCTCGGCGCTCGACAACGTGCTCCTTCCTGTCCACTTCGACCGCTGGCGTCCCGACGGCACCATGCGCCAGCGCGCCGCCGGACTACTCGATGCAACGGGTATCGACTGTCCAAAACGTGACGTCGCCCTGCTCTCGCGCGGAGAACGGCAGCGCGTCGCTTTTGCCCGCGCCCTGCTGTTCGAACCCGGAGTCGTAATCGCCGACGAGCCCACCGCCAGCCTCGACCCCGACCACCGCGCGCGCATCGGCGACCTGCTTGTCGACCTCGCGCGGACACGTGGCACGACACTGATCGTCGTCTCACACGACCACGAACTGCTCGATCGGCTGGATCGTTGCATGACGCTCGAAGATGGAACGCTGCAATGAATCCCTTTCCGATCGTCTTTGCCGACCTGCGCCGCAACCGACTGCTGGCGCTCGTCACCGTTCTGCTCGTTGCGCTGGCGTTGGCCACCGGAATTGCCGTGATCTCGCAGGAACGTGCCCTGCGTCAAGGCAGCGCGCGCGCCGCCGACGACTTCGATCTGCTGATCGGCGCGCCCGGCAGCCCGACCCAGCTCGTTTTGTCCACGGTCTATCTGCAACCGCAGGCCATCCCACTCGTTGACGGTGCCACGCTCATCAAGGCGAGTCTCGCCCCCGGGGTCGGTTATGCGGCACCGATCGCGTTCGGCGACAACTGGCACGGGCACGCGATCGTCGGTACCACAACCGATTTCGCGCTGCGCGGAGGGCGGCTTACGCCGCGCGAAGGTCGCGTATTCGCCGCCCGCGGCGAAGCGGTGATCGGCGCCGCAGTGCCGCTCGCCATTGGCGCCACGATCAGCCCGCAGCACGGCCAGCACCATGACGATGATGATGACGATGGCGAAGATCATCATGACGGCACGCACGCCGCAATGCACTACACCGTCGTCGGCCGCCTGCCCGCGAGAAACACGATCTGGGACACGGCGGTTCTGGTGCCGATCGAAGACGTCTGGGCCGTGCATGGGCTGCCGGACGGACACGCCTCGGACGACGAACACATTGGGCCGCCTTGGGCGGCTTCGCGGCTACCCGGTGTGCCGGCGATCACGGTCAAGCCACAGTCGGTGGCCGCAGCCTACGGGCTACGCGGCCTTTTCCGCACTGCAAACAGCACAGCCTTGTTTCCCGCCGAAGTCCTCAACGAGCTGTATGTCGCCTTAGGTAACGTGCGCGATCTCATGTCGTTGCTGGCCGTTGCCACGCAAGCGCTGGTCGTTGCCGCCGTACTGATGGCGTTGTTCGTCGGCTTCCTCGCCCGTCGGCGCCAGTTTGCTGTGCTGCGCGCGATCGGTGCAAGCCGCGGTTATGTCTTCTGCACCGTTTGGATAGAAGTGGCGCTGCTCATCGGCGCCGGTGCCGTCCTCGGCCTGCTGCTCGGCTACGGTGCCGCGGCAGCGCTTTCTCTCTGGCTGCAAGGCAGGACGGGTTTTGCAATGCAGCCGAGCCTCGGTGCTGAAGAGATAATCCTGCTCGGGGGGTTGGTGTTGGCCGGCGCGTTTTTCGCCGTACTGCCGGCATGGCACGCGTTCCGTCGCCCGGTTGCCGCAGGACTCGCCGGGCAATAGGCGGCCATTACACGCAAAACAGTCGGCGCACCAACGAGGAACTGCGAGAACAAACGGGAAAGTGCAGCAACGGGTACGGGTGGCGTTTGTGAGCTTCAGCCACTTTTCCCGCTCTGATGTTCGCCATCGAATGTTCGTTGACAAACACAAAACCGCGACATAACTTTCATTTGGCTACCATTATGTCGTTTTGTGAAAATTCTTGTTTCGTATTCGTGCAATAACAACCACAATCATTCAACCAAGGAGGTCGTCATGCTCAAACGTTGCCGTCTGCTTGCCCTGCCTTTGCTTTGCGGAGCGCTATTCAGCGCAAGTATCTTCGCGGCCGAACCTCGGCTGTCCAATCCACAGCCGAAATACGACTACAAGCTCATCGACACGCTTGAAGTCAAAGGACGCCAGGGCGTCGCCAGCGATGGCACCTATTACTATGTGAGCGGCAGTAAGGCCCTGTACAAGTACGACAAGAAAGGCAATTTGCTTCTTTCGAACGAGACTCCATTCGACGGATACCCGATCGCGTCCAACCACATCGGCGGCATCGACGTCTACAACGGCGAAGTCTTCGTGAGCGCCGAATACTTCATGGACGGTGTGGGCAAGGACATCCAGATCGCGATCCACGACGCCGAGACGCTCAAGTTGAAACGCGCCTTCAGTTTCGAACCGTCGAGCGGCCAGCAGGAGGTATCCGCCATCTGCGTCGACCCCGACAAACGCAGCGTCTGGATGGTCTCGTGGGTTGGAGAAGAAAGCGGTCGTTACATCTACGAGTACAGTCTCGATTCCGGCAAATACTTGCGTAAGGTCCACCTTCAGCCCGTGCCTCAGTGGATTCAGGGTATCCACTATTGGAAGGGCAACCTCTTCGTGACCGCCGACGACGGCACAGCGGACGATGATGAGGCAGACAACCTGTACCGCGTCGAAGTCACCGACAAGTCCTACGCGAACGTCGTGCGCGAGAAGGTCTTCACGGAGGTCAAGCGGCAAGGCGAAATCGAAGGCAGCGCGGTCGATCCGAAGACCGGTGAATTGCTCGTTCTGTTCAACCGTGGATCGCGTATCGTTCTCGGCATGGTCAAGGGTTTCTACCCGGGTTACGACCGCGAGATCTCGGAAATCTATCGCTTCAAGATGACCCCACGCGGCGTTCAAAACAAGAAATAGGAAAACCGCTAATCCGGCTCGAGGACCTTGCCCCCGAGCCGGGTATTGGTATCTCCTCCCTCTCACGCCCGGATTACGCCCCCTGTCTCGCAAGCTAGGCGGAGAGGGGCTGTCCCGGCGCGCCGAAGGCGGCGCACGCGGCAAGGTGACGCGGTAGAATGCCTTTCCCGCATTCTTCCGCCTCGCCATGACGCTGCTCTATCGGACCGACGACATCCGCCGCATCGAAGCCGCGGCGTCCCATCTCCCGCTCATGCAGCGGGCGGGGCGAGCCGCCGCCGATCTGGCGATCCAGTTGTCCAGCGGCGGTGCCGTACTCGTGCTTACCGGTCCCGGGAACAACGGGGGTGATGCGTTCGAAGCGGCGCGCCTGCTCCGCGAGCGCTTCTTTGACACCTATCTCGTCTTTGCCGGTAAGGCCGATGCGCTACCGAAGGATGCCAAGGCCGCTTACGATCGTTTCAGCGTGGCAGGCGGCACCGTCTTGCCCGAGATCCCTGACGCGATTCGTTGGTCGCTGATCATCGACGGATTGTTCGGCATCGGCTTGAAGCGCGACATCGTGACTCCCTACTCGGATCTGATCGAGAGCGCGAACACCTTGGCCGAGCGTGACTGCTGCCCGCTGCTGGCTCTTGATTGTCCGAGCGGCCTCGATAGCGATACGGGGAAGCGCCACGGTGCAACAATACGCGCCAGCCATACGATTACCTTCATCGGCGCAAAGCCCGGCCTGTTTACCGGCGATGGGCCGGATCATGCGGGCGCCGTCTCGGTCGCAACACTGGACCTTGAGCCCTCCGATTCGCAAAACGCCGGTAGCCTGATCGATCGCACCCACTTCGCATCGCGGCTGCGGCCGCGGCCCCGCAATAGTCATAAGGGCACGTACGGCGAGGCCGGAATACTCGGCGGTGCGCCGAGCATGGTCGGCGCCGCCCTGCTTGCCGCGCGGGCCGCCCTGCGCATCGGCGCCGGGCGGGTATACCTTGGGCTGCTTGATGAGCATGGCCCGGCTATCGATTTCGGACAGCCGGAACTCATGGTACGCAAAGTTGATGGCCTTTTCGCGGCGCAACTGACGGCACTCGCCTGCGGTCCAGGGATGGGACGCAGCGCGGAAGCACAGGCCGTGTTGGCAAAAGCCCTTGCGAGCACCGTCCCGTTGGTGCTCGACGCCGACGCGCTCAACCTGCTGGCCGAGGATGACACGGCGCGCAAACAAGTAAACATGCGCGGCGCACCTACTTTCTTGACTCCGCACCCGGCGGAAGCCGCGCGGCTGCTGAAGACGACGACTGCAGAGGTACAACAAGACCGCGTTCGAGCCGCGCAGACCATCGCATCGGGGTTCCACGCTTACGTGGCCCTGAAGGGCTGCGGCACCATCGTCGCGGCGCCGGATGGCCAGTGGTTCATCAACCCGTCTGGCAACCCAGGGCTCGCCACGGCCGGAAGCGGCGACGTGTTGACCGGCATCGTCGTCTCCCTGCTCGCACAAGGCTGGGATCCGCTTGCCGCTTTGCTGGGTTCCGTTCACCTGCACGGCGCCTCGGCCGACCGCTTGGTGGCGCAAGGCCTCGGCCCCGTCGGCCTTACGGCCGGAGAACTGATCGACAGCGCCCGTTCTTGCCTCAATTCCTGGATTTCCCGTGCCGACTAGACACCGTGGTGCCCTGCTCATCCTAATTACCACCTTCGTTTTTGCGCTCCACGATGCATCGGCGAAATACCTGACCTTGTTTTACGCCGTTCCACTGGTCATCTGGGCGCGTTACTCGGTGCATTTGCTGATCATGCTTGTCACCGTTGCGCCGAAGGCCGGATGGTCGCTGATCGCCACCAAGCGGCCCGGATTGATGGTCTTCCGCGCCTTGATGCTGCTCGGCGTCTCGCTCCTCTTTCAAACTGCGCTGAAGAACCTGCCGATCGCCGAGACGTCGGCGCTGATGTTCGTCGCGCCCTTTTTTGTCTCCCTGCTTTCAGGACCCGTATTGAACGAAAAGGTCGGCTACGTCGGGTGGCTCGCGACCATCGCGGGCTTTGTCGGCGTTGTCCTGATTGCCCGGCCGGGCGGCGCCTTGTCCGGCATCGGCGTCGCCTATGCGCTCGGTTCGGCGCTCTGCTATGCCGCCTATCAGATGCTCACGCGCAAGCTCGCATCCACCGAGCCAGCCATGCGTCAGCTTTTCTACACGGCCCTGATCGGAACCATCGCCACTTCGCTCGTGGTTCCCCAATACTGGGAAGGCGCACAGCCAACGCTCGCGCAGATCACCCTATTCGCGTCGCTCGGGCTAACCGCCGGCGTGGGGCACTTCATGTTCACCTGGGCGGCGAAGGAGACGCCGGCATCCACGCTAGCCACTCTGCTCTACATGCAGCTTGTTTGGGTCACGCTTCTCGGGTGGATCGTCTTCGGCCACTTGCCCGATCTGCCCGGAGCCGTTGGCATGGCGATCATCTGCGCCTCGGGGCTCGCGCTCGCCTTGCGTCGTGCGTCGACGGCGAAGCCCTCTACCCGCAATTAGTCGGCGAGCCTGCTTCTGTTCGGAATACCGAACAACACGACACCAGGACGTCCGGCAACCCGGACGAGGCGAAAAATAAACCCATAGAAATCCGCCGCTTGCAACCTTCGTGGCGTGGCACGGTCTATGCAAATGGATTTCCGCCGGTTGGCTGACATAAGCCGACGATGGCCGAACTGACGAGGAGTCGTCGTCAGCGCCCGATCCACGTTCACTTCACTTTTCGCAAAATCACCAGAAAAGGAAACGACCATGATGAGAAGAACATTGCGTCAATGGGCTGTAGGGTTGCTGTCCGTACTAGCTGTTTGTTCCATGGCAATCGCACAAACCAAGCCGAACGTTGTCATCCTCGCTACGGGGGGAACAATTGCCGGCGCCGGGGCGGACGCCACGAACAGCGCCACCTATCAAGCCGCTAAGGTTCCTGTCGACAAGCTGATCGCGGGCATCCCGCAACTGGCCAATGTCGCCAACGTGCGCGGCGACCAAGTCTTTCAGATCGCTTCGGAGAGCTTCACCAACGCGCATTTGCTGACGCTGGGCAAACGTGTCTCGGCGCTGCTCAAGCAAAATGACGTCGACGGTATCGTGATCACTCACGGGACCGACACGCTAGAGGAAACGGCCTACTTCCTCAACCTCGTGATTCACAGCGAGAAGCCGATCGTCGTTGTCGGTTCGATGCGTCCGGGAACGGCCATGTCCGCCGACGGAATGCTCAATCTCTTCAATGCGGTGACCGTCGCCGGAAGCCAGGATGCGCGGGGCAAAGGCGTATTGGTAACGATGAACGACGAAATCAACAGCGCACGCGACGTGGCGAAAGCGATCAACATCCGCACCGAGGCGTTCAAGAGCCCGTGGGGAGCCCTGGGCATGGTCGTCGAAGGCAAGAACTACTGGTTCCGCCTCCCCGCCAAGCGCCATACGGTGAACTCGGAATTCGATATCGACAAGATTGACAGCCTGCCTCTGGTCGAGATCGCCTACGCCTACGGCAACGTCTCCGAAACCGCGTATCGCGCGTTTGCCAACGCCGGGGCCAAGGCAATCATTCACGCCGGCACAGGCAATGGCTCGGTATCGGCGGCCGTCGTTCCGGTGCTGCAGGACCTGCGCAGCAAGGGCATACAAATCATTCGATCCTCCCGCGTCAATGCCGGCGGCTTCGTCCTGCGCAACGCCGAACAACCGGACGACAAGTACGACTGGATCGTTGCCCATGATCTCAATCCGCAAAAGGCCAAGATCCTCGCCTCGGTGGCTCTAAACAAGACCAACGACAGCAAGGAATTGCAGCGCATTTTCTGGGAGTACTGATCCTTCTTGACCTGAAGTCTGGCAGAATGGTCGATGGCCGTTCTGCCGCGCAACCAACGCGGTCTTGACCGGTCGCCGGGTGGGTTCCGGCCCCGAGTTAACGACCGCGTTTTCGTTATCAGGAACTCACTGCAGGAGAAAACAAGAGCGCCCGCCCAAGAGCGGCGCGCCGCACAAAAAAGGAACCTTACTTCAGCCACCAAGATTTCCACAGGGAGGAAAACAATGTCGGCAACACGAGTAATGCTCAGGTGCAAGAACAAAACTGGTCTCAATCCGGCGCGCCTGTTCTGCCTGGGGGTCCTGCTTCTCTCATCGGCCATCGCATCCGCCGGGCCCACACTTGACCGGATCGCGAAAACCGGTGCGGTGACCATCGGTTATCGGGACTCGTCGCCTCCCTTCTCCTACCTGGACGAAAACAACCGGCCGATCGGCTATTCGATCGATATCTGCCTGAAGGTCGTTGACGCCATGAAGCGCGAGTTGAAGCGCTCGGACCTCACGGTGAAATACGTACCCGTATCGTCATCGAGCCGCATGAAGGCGGTCGCTTCCGGAGAAGCGGATATCGAGTGCGGCTCGACCACAAGTTCGGCCGAACGACGCAAGGAGGTCGCCTTCACGATCCCCACCTTCCTCGCCGTGACGCGTTTCCTCACGCGGGCCGACAGCGGTATCAAGTCGATGTTCGACCTCAATGGCAAGACGGTGGTCACAACCAAGGGCACGAGCAGCGAAAAACTCTTCAACGATTTGAATGAGGGACGGGGCTTGGGGGCCAAACTCGTTCTCGCCAAGGACCACAACGAGTCGTTCTCATTCGTCGAAGGCGGCAAGGCCGATGCATTCATCATGGACGACGTACTGCTGTATAGTCTGCGCGCCGCATCGAAGAACCCGAACAACTACTCGATTACGCGGGACACCCTGACCGTCGAACCCCTCGCCATGATGATGAGCAAGGATGATCCGGCATTCAAGAAGGTCGTCGATACCGAAGTGGCGCGGATTATTACCCAAGGCGAAATCAACGCAATCTACCGAAAATGGTTCGAGTCACCGATTCCGCCCAAACAAATCAATCTTCAGTTGCAGATGGGCCATTTGTTGCGCGACTCGTTCAAAGCGCCAACCGATTGGGTACCCAACTGATCAACGTCCTTCAACCCGGTTAACCCACAGGAGAACCGCATGTCGCTCAAACAACGTTTGCTGGTTTTCGTCGCCACCATGCTGGCCGTGGTCATCGCAACGCTCTCAGGTATCGCGTATTGGCAGATGCGCGCCGAGATCATTGACGGCGTCAACAAAGAGATCGAGGCCGCCATCAAAGGGAACCGGGAGGCTCTCACCCGCTGGATGGGTCAGCGCCGTGGCGCCATTGACGCCACGGCGTCGCGCCTTTCGGCGGGCGGCGAGGTCATCCCGTTCCTGCTGGCGGGCAAAGAGGCGGGGCGTTTCGACCAGACGTTCGCCGGCTTCGCCGATAAACGGATGGTCTACAACCTTGAAGAGAAGAAGCCACCTGAAGGTTACGATCCCACCGCTCGTCCTTGGTACAAGCTAGCCAACGAAGTGAAGGGTACGGTAGCCACGGCGCCGTATATCTTTGCGAGCACCAAGAAGCCAGGGATTACGGTCGCCAGGCCCTTCGACCATGCTGGGCAAGCCGGCGTCGTGGGGGGCGACATTTCCCTTGAAGAAATCATCGGCATCGTCAACTCGATCGAATTGCGCGGCAACGGCTACGCTTTCCTCGCCACGCGCGACGCCAAGATCGTCGCGCACACCAAGCCGGACTCCGCGCTTAAGCCGGTGGGCGAGGTCATCTCCGGCTTCGACGCCTCCGTACTGAAAACGGAAGGCGACCGGATCGTTCTGCGCGAGCTTGCTCTCGACGGCGCAGGCAAATACGTTGCGATCGCGCCGATCACGGGCGAGGATTGGGTACTCTGCGCCGTTGTCGATAAAGCGGCGATCCTGGCACCACTGAATTCCCTGCTTGGGGTGCTCGTGTCGGCGGGGCTAGCGATCGTCGTCCTCGGCGCGCTGCTGGCGAGCGCCGCTCTGGGCCGCCTTCTGAAAGGTCTGTTCGGTCTGCGCGACGCACTCGCCGAAATATCGACCGGCCAGGGGGATCTGACCCGCAAGTTGCCCGTTGGCGCCGACGACGAGATCGGCCATACCGCCACGGCGTTCAACAACTTCACCGGAAGCCTGCGCAGCATGTTCATCGATGTGCGCGACAAGGTGGATTCCCTGTTTGCGGGTATCGACTCGCTGAGCCAGGTAACACACTCGATGGCCGACGAATCCAAACGTCAGGCAGAAACCTTGAGTTCAACGGCGGCGACGATCGAGCAGATCACCGTGAGCATCGACCATATCGCCGACAATGCGAAGCAGGCCGAGCAGACGGCCACGCGGACCGGCGAGGTATCGCTGCACTCCGTCGACGCTGTCAACGATCTCGCCAAAGGCATCGAGAAGATCTCTGACGAAGTGGGCCGCTTGGCGACCACTTTGGGCTCACTCGGCGAACGTTCGACCGAAATGAACGCGATCATCGGCGCCATCCGCGAAATCGCCGATCAGACAAACCTGCTAGCACTGAACGCGGCCATCGAAGCGGCGCGCGCCGGCGAATCCGGGCGCGGGTTCGCGGTCGTCGCCGACGAAGTGCGCAAGCTCGCTGAACGAACCGCGAAGTCGACCGTAGAGATCGGCCGGCTGATCGATTCGACCCACGGCGACATCCAGTCGGCGCTGGCCGACATGGGCGAAACGCAACGCTCGGTGGCCACCGGACTCTCCGCTTCGCAATCCGTCGCCACCGAAATTGCCAGCATTCAGGGCGAAATCGCCGTGGTGGTCGGCGCGATACGCGATATCGCAGGAGCCACGCGGGAGCAATCCGTGGCCACCAACGAGATGGCGCGCGCTGCCGAAGAGGTCAACCGGATGACGCTAGAGACGGACCATGCGGTCCAGAGCGCGACGCGAACCGTCGGCGAACTGCGCGCCTTGTCCAACGGTCTGCACGAGTTGGTCGGCCGTTTCCGGATATAAGTCGTACTCAAAACGCCTCCGTATCCGACCTACCAGTAAGCCGGATACGGACTTTGCTCTAGCTGCGGTTAGGAGAACGTGCGCCCAACGCGCTCAGTCTGCCTTCCCTTGGTGAGGTAGCCTTTCGGCATTAGGAACCAGATAACCGAAAGCTGACTCGAAGCCTTACCGAGCCGCGATTACGTGACGGCCTCACTTAGGAACGGGGGATATCACATGAAGCACGTCATCTGGATACTCTGGCCGGCGTTCATTGCCGCCGGCATCGCCGAAGTCGTGTTCTTCACCGTCATCGATCCAAAGCAGCTTTTCCTTCTTGGGCAACCGGTCGCGCTTTCAGCGATTGCCACCTATTCCATCGGATTTCTGCTTTTCTGGCTGCTGTGCGTTGCATCCACACTGCTCAGCTGGTTCATGCTTCCCGCATCGATCAAGCGTGCACTCGGGGATTCCGTCGATGCGCTGGACGAGCATGCGCCGCCGAAGCATGCCTTAGGCTGAAGCGCCCACCAAGGGCGGAGAGGACCTAGATCAGATCAGTTGCAGACCCGAATCCAGATCGTCCTGCAGATCCACCGGTGCTTCCAAGCCAACGGCGATGCGCAATAGCCCTTCGGTAATGCCCGCTGCCGCTCGTTGTTCCGGCGTAATTCGACCGTGGGTCGTGGTCGCGGGATGGGTCAAAGTCGTCTTCGTGTCGCCCAAATTGGCCGTGATCGACAATAACCGGCAGCTATCCACGACTTTCCACGCCTCGGCGCGAGCCCCTTTCACCTCGAATGCGACGATCGCGCCACCGCTCTTCTGTTGCCGCTGCGCCAGTTCGAACTGAGGATGCGACTCGAGACCGGGGTAATAAACCCGGGCTACTTTCGGGTGCGCCTCAAGCCAGCGCGCCAATTCCAGCGCATTCGCCGATTGCGCCTCGAGGCGAATCTTCAATGTCTCCAGGCCTTTGAGCAGTACCCAGGCGTTGAACGCCGAGAGCGTGGGCCCTGCCGTGCGCAGGAATTTGAAAACCTCGTCGGTGAGCTTGCGTGCGCCGACCACGGCACCGCCGAGCACGCGGCCCTGGCCGTCGAGAAACTTAGTCGCCGAATGGACAACGAGGTCGGTGCCAAAATCGAGCGGGCGCTGCAAGATCGGCGTGCAGAAACAGTTGTCGACGACGACTCGCACACCCGCCGCACGTCCTACCTCAACCAGAGCAGCAATATCGGCAACTTCTGTCAGCGGATTCGATGGCGTCTCGAGGAAAAAAAGTTTGGTTTGCGGCCGCACGGCCGCTTCCCAGGCTCTCACGTCGGTTGCCGCAACAAACGTCGTTTCGACACCGAAGCGCGACATGATATTGCCAAGAAGCTGCTGCGTGGCACCGAACAAGCCGCTCGAAGCAACGATGTGATCTCCGGCGCTACAAAGCGCCATGACTAGCGAGAGAATCGCCGACATGCCCGACGCCGTCGCCACGCACGCCTCGCCTCCCTCAAGGGCGGCCAGACGTTCCTGAAAAGCGGTCACCGTTGGGTTCGTAAAACGCGAGTAGACGTTCCCCTCTTCCTCACCGGAAAACCGCGCCGCGGCCTGCGCCGCCGAGTCGAATACGAAACTCGATGTGAGGTAAAGCGCTTCCGCGTGCTCGTTGAACTGGCTACGCGCCTGCCCGGCTCGCACCGCAAGAGTTTCAGGCGCGTACTTCTTGTCCATCTGCAATGCCCGCCGTTTTAAGGTTCAAGTTCAATTGACGCGAATCACCACCGTCGACGTTTCCGGACATCGCCTTGCCGCCACGAGACTCCTCGACCGCGTCGAGGTATTCGGGCGTCACGTCCCCGGTCACATACAATCCATCGAAACACGAGCAGTCGAAGCTCGCCAACGACGGCTTGAGCCCGCGAACCGAGGCCTTCAGTGCGTCGAGATCCTGATAGACCAGCGCATCGGCGCCAATCTCGCGCGCAATCTCGTCGTCGGTGCGTCCAGTGGCAATCAACTCGCCGCGCGTCGGCATGTCGATGCCATAAACGTTCGGGTAGCGGACGGGTGGCGCGGCCGAGGCAAAGTAGACCTTCAGCGCGCCAGCGGCTCGCGCCATCTCGACAATTTCCCGGCTCGTCGTTCCGCGGACGATCGAATCGTCGACGAGCAGAACGCGCTTACCCTTGAATTCTTGCGCCACCGTATTGAGCTTCTGGCGCACCGATTTCTTCCGGGTCGCCTGTCCAGGCATGATGAACGTGCGACCGATATAGCGATTCTTCACATAGCCTTCGCGATACGGCAGTCCGAGACGCTGCGCAAGTTGCATCGCCGACGGACGGCTCGAATCCGGAATCGGGATGACGACGTCGATCTCGCTCACCGGAATGCGCTCCGCCACTTTATCCGCCAGATGTTCGCCCATGCGCAGGCGGGTTTCGTAAACCGAAACACCGTCGATCACGGAGTCGGGACGCGCCAGGTAAACGTACTCGAAGATACAAGGAGAAAGCACCGGACTCTCGGCACATTGCCGGAAGTGGATGTTGCGCGCCATATCGATGAAGACGGCTTCCCCGGGCGCGACGTCGCGCAGCACCCTGAACCCCAGCGTGTCGAGTGCGACGGATTCTGATGCCACGAGGTAATCGTTACCTTCGGGCGTCTCGTTAACGCCGATGACGAGCGGTCGGATACCGTGCGGGTCACGGAACGCCAGCATACCGTAGCCGGCGATCAGCACGACGACGGCGTACGCACCTCGGCAGCGCCGGTGCACACCGGAAACGGCGGCAAAGATGGTATCCAGGTCGAGTCGGAATCCCTTGGCCGATTCCTGCAACTCGTGGGCGAGTACATTCAGCAGGACTTCGGAATCCGAATTTGTGTTGATGTGGCGCAGATCCTGGCGGAACATCTCCTCCTGCAATTGCTGCGTATTCGTGAGGTTGCCGTTATGGGCCAGCACCAAACCGAACGGCGAGTTCACGTAGAAAGGCTGCGACTCGGCAGAGTCGGACGACGAGCCCGCTGTCGGGTAGCGGCAATGCGCAATACCCATGTTTCCGGGCAGCGCACGCATGTTGCGCGTACGGAAAACGTCGCGCACCAAGCCAGACCCTTTATGCATATGGAATGCGTCACCATTTCCGGTGGCAATGCCCGCCGCATCCTGCCCCCGGTGCTGGAGCACCATAAGTCCGTCGTAGAGCAGCTGGTTGACTGGTGTGGTAGCGACAACCCCGAGAATACCGCACATAGCTTTTTTCCTACCTGAATCGAATACGTTTGGAGACTTCCGGAGGCAGCCACGGCTTCGCCGCAATTACCGCCGTTTCAAGCGGAGCCAGGAAATACGCTTCGCTCCACCACTTTTCCTTCGGCAACCCCACCATCGCACCGATGGCCACCAGCGCCAGCACCACCAACAGGCCGCGCGCAACCCCGAAGATAATGCCGAGAAAACGGTCTGCCAGGCTGAGGCCGAGGGCTGCGAGCAATCCGCGCACGGCCAGCCGGATCAGCGCCATGACGATCAGGATCACCATAAAAATGGCGACCCACGCGGCAACGACACGCATCCCGGGATCGGCTATGAAGGTGAAAAGGTTCGCCACCTCGGCCGCCCACCACTTCGCAGCGAAGAAAGCCAAGACCCATGCGCCCAAGGCGATCACTTCGCCGACAACGCCTCGCCAGAGTCCAAGCAAGGCCGAGGCGGCTACGATGACGATAACGGCGTAATCAAGCCCCGTCATTACTTGGCCGCAATGACGCCGTTGACACCAATCTTCTTCATTCGCGACAAGGCCTTGTCGGCCGCGTCACGATTCGGGAAGGGGCCGGCTCGTACCCGCGTTTTGCGCCCTTCCGGCGTATCGAGAGGCTCGGTATACACCTTAACGCCGAGTTCCGAAATCTTCGTCTGCAATTGCTTAACGTTGGCCTGGTTCGAGAAGGCGCCGATCAGGATCACGAACTGGCCGCTCCCGCCTGCCGACGCGGCACTGGCGGCTTCCGGGGATTTTCCTGCCAGAATCGCAGCGGCGCGTTGAGCCTCGCTTTCGCTCGCCTTGGTGGGTTTCTCAGTGGGTTTTTCGGCGGGTTTTTCGGCGGATTTGACGGTCTTCTCAGGCGTCTTCTCGGCCGGCTTCGGTGCTGGCTTCTCGGTAACCTTTTCCGCGGGCTTCTCAATGGTTTTTTCGGGGGGCCGCACCGGCGGTTTGGGCGTCGCAACATCGGCCGTTTTACCGGAGTGCGCTTCGGAGCCGGAATCTTTTGCCGTCCCAGAAGCCTCGTTATCCGTCCGAGTATGCGCCGCCTGCTCGGGTTTACTTGCGGAGGGATTGAACGGCGGTGCCTTGTCGCGCTCCGGGATGCGGATCTGGACGTCCTGAACTTGCTGCTTCGGCTCCTCGTCCATCACCATCGGCAGAATAACGGCAGCCAAGCCTGCGAAAGCGACAGCCCCCACGAGGCGGCGCCGGGCTCGCTTTTTCAACTGCAAGTTGGCATCAGATGAATCGGCCATTCGTTTATCGTCGGGGTCGTGAGGTCACGGCGGATTTGTAACGAGAGCAAAACCGGTAAACGAACCGATCAGCCGTGGTTCTGGACCGCTCGCAGCACGGCCGCCACCGTGTAGAAGGATCCAAAAACAATAATTCTATCATTTTCGCTCGCCACCCTACCCGCGTACGCAAATGCGGCGGCCGGCGACTCGAACCGTTCGACCAAGCCGCCCAGCCGATTGGTTTCAATGACCGACACCAGGGCTTCAGCCACCGCACCGCGAGGGACGTCCAAACCAGCGACCAGCCACCGATCCACACGCCCGGCCAGTGGCGCGAGCGCTCCCGCCATATCCTTGTCGCGCAGCATACCGACGACCGCAATCGTCTGGGCGAACCCTTCCATGGCATCGAGGTTGGCGGCAAAGGCCCCCGTCGCCTGCGGATTATGGGCGACGTCGAGCACAATGGTCGGACGACCGGGCAACCTCTGGAACCGGCCTTTCAAATCGGGTTCAAGCAAGCCACGGCGCACGTTTTCCGGAGTCACCACCAGCTGGCCACCGAGTACGTCGATCGCCATGAGCGCGGCGGTGGCATTGCGCAGCTGATAGTCGCCAATCAGGGCCGGGCACGGAAGGTTTTCGAGACGGACCGCGCCCGTAACAAGAAACGTCCAGCCCTCTCTTTCGGAAGAAAAGCCGAAATCGCGGCCGAACAAGCGCAGATCGGCGCCGATACGGGCCGCATGGCCCAGCAATGACTGCGGGGGTTGCGGATCCGCACAAATGGCTACGCGGCCTCCGGCCGCGGGACGAAAGATTCCGGCTTTTTCAAAACCGATCGTTTCGCGTGTCGGGCCCAGCCAATCCGTATGGTCAATCGCGATTCCCGTCACAATGGCGCAGTCGGCATCATAGACATTCACCGCGTCGAGCCGACCGCCAAGTCCGACTTCGAGAATCGTCACGTCGACGCCTCGCCTTGCAAAGACTTCCCATGCCGCCAGCGTTCCGAACTCGAAATAGGTGAGCGCCACGTTACCAGCCGCTTGTCTGGCGGCTTCCACACGCGAGAAAGCTTCACACAATGCGTCATCGTCAATCGGGCCGCGATCGACGCGCACGCGCTCGTTGTAGTCCACGAGATGAGGCGAGGTATAGCAACCGACCCGGTAGCCGGCGGCCGCATAGATCGCTTCGAGATAGGCACAGGTCGACCCTTTGCCATTTGTTCCCCCGACCACGATGACAGGACCACTCGCCTTCTGCTGCAGGGCGGCCTTCACGCAAGCCACACGGTCGAGGCCAAGCTCGATCCCGCCTTGCCCTTTTGGATGCAGACGCTCGAGATGATCAAGCCATTCGAGAAGAGTTTTCACGGCAACGAAACAAGGTCTTTGGAACAAGCACCGGACATACTGCAGGCAAGGGGAACTACCGGCCGCCCGGCGAAAGCGGCCAGTAGTTTTTTCGCCCAACCTTACGCAGCGGCCGGTAGCTTCTGCAGCAAGGTCAGCAACTGCGCGAGCTTGGCCTTCAGTTCGCGCCTGTCAACAATCATGTCGATGGCCCCCTTTTCGAGCAGGAACTCAGCGCGTTGAAACCCCTCTGGAAGTTTCTGCCGCACCGTCTGCTCGATTACGCGAGGACCTGCAAAACCGATCAGGGCCCCGGGTTCGGCGATCACCACGTCGCCCATGAAGGCAAACGAGGCGGAAACGCCGCCCATCGTGGGATCGGTCAAAACCGAGATGAACGGCAGTTTTTCTGCCGTTAAGCGAGTGAGCGCCGCACAGGTCTTACCCATCTGCATCAGCGAGAACAGCCCTTCCTGCATGCGCGCCCCGCCCGATGCCGTCACGCAAATAAACGGCAAGCCATGCTCGCATGCCGCCTGAACCCCTCGCACGAAACGCTCGCCAAGCACCGCGCCCATCGACCCGCCCATGAACTCGAACTCGAATGCCGCGACAACGACGGGAATTGTATGCAACGATCCCTGCATGACAACCAGCGCGTCCGTCTCGCCTGTGCTCTCGGATGCATCGAGCAGACGCTCGGTATAGCGACGGCTATCTTTGAACTTCAATGCATCTACAGGCAAAACCTCGGCGCCGATTTCGAAACGTCCTTCTGCATCGAGCAGCAAATCCACACGTGCCCGCGCGTTGATCCTTTTATGAAAATCGCATTTCGGGCAAACGTTGCAGTTCTTCTCTAGATCGGTGGCGTAAAGGACTGTTTCGCACGAAGGGCATTTGGTCCACAAGCCTTCCGGCAACGACGACTTGCGCGCCGTTCCCGGTTCGTTGCGTTTGATCTTCGGTGGCAGGAGCTTGTTGAGCCAGCTCATCAGCACTCTCCTGCGCAGGCTGGCATCATCGCGTCGTCAATGCCTTCACGCAGCTCGATCACCAGGTCGCGCACACGAGCACACACGTCCTCCGCTGTCGAGGATTCGATCTCCTCGATGATCCGGCTACCGACGACCACGGCGTCCGCCGCCCGCGCCACAGCGCCGGCGGTCTTAGCGTCGCGAATGCCGAAACCAACGCCAACCGGAACGCCGAGCGCGGCGCGCAGTTCGGGAATACGTGCCGTCACCGCCTTCACGTCGAGCGCCGACGACCCGGTAACGCCTTTGAGCGACACATAATAGACGTACCCGCTGGCGAGTGCCGCGACTTCGGCCACGCGTTCCGGCGTCGAAGTCGGGGCAAGCAGGAAAATCGGATCGAGCGCATTGGCTTGCATCGCCTTGGCGAATTCGCCGCTTTCCTGCGGCGAATAGTCGACGACAAGCACGCCATCGACACCGGCGTCGAACGCCGCCGCGGCGAATTCCTCGACGCCCATCGCCTCGATGGGATTGGCATATCCCATCAATACAACCGGCGTCTCGTTGTTGTCGGCACGAAAGTTGGCAACCATACCGAGGACCTTGCGCAGACTCACCCCTTTGGCAAGCGCGCGCTCCGATGCGCGCTGAACGGTCGGGCCATCGGCCATCGGGTCCGAAAAGGGGACGCCCAGTTCGATGATGTCCGATCCGGCTTCGACCAGCGCGTGCATCAAGGGCACGGTCAAGGCCGGGTCCGGGTCACCCGCCGTAATGAAGGGAATGAGGACTTTGCGCCGCTGCGCCCGGAGGCGCTCAAATGTGGCTTGAATTTTGGACATTAGAATTTAATCCCCGACTTTTCGGCGACGGTGTGGATGTCTTTGTCACCCCGACCCGAGAGATTAACGAGCAGCACCTTGTCTTTCGGCAACGTCGGCGCCAACTTCGCCGCATACGCCAGCGCATGGCTGGACTCGAGAGCCGGAATGATTCCCTCCATCCGGCACAGCGTATGAAAAGCCGCCAGAGCCTCCATATCGGTGATCGTCGCGTACTCCGCGCGCCCCGAATCCTTGAGCCAGGAGTGCTCGGGGCCGACCCCCGGGTAATCGAGCCCAGCCGAGATCGAATGCGTTTCGATGATCTGGCCGTTTTCATCCTGCAGCAAGTACGTGCGGTTACCATGCAGAACACCGGGCCGGCCGGCATTCAGCGAGGCCGCATGACGTCCCGTTTCCAGTCCGTCACCCGCCGCCTCGACACCAATCAGCCGCACGCTTTCCACCGGAATGTACGGGTGAAATATGCCCATGGCGTTCGAGCCGCCGCCGACGCAAGCGATAACGGCGTCAGGGTGACGCCCGCAATGTTCTTGCATCTGTCCGATGGCTTCTTTGCCAACCACCGCCTGGAAGTTGCGCACCATCATGGGGTAGGGATGTGGCCCGGCGACGGTGCCGATGATGTAGAAGGTTTCGGAAACGTTCGTCACCCAGTCGCGCATCGCCTCGTTCATCGCGTCCTTGAGCGTTTTCGAGCCGCTCTCGACCGGCACGACGGTGGCACCGAGAAGTTTCATGCGATAGACGTTGGCAGCCTGGCGCCGAATGTCCTCGGACCCCATGTACACCACGCATTCCATGCCGTAACGCGCCGCCACCGTGGCCGTCGCCACGCCGTGCTGGCCGGCGCCGGTTTCCGCGATAACGCGCTTCTTGCCCATACGCCGGGCCAGAATCGCCTGGCCGATGCAATTGTTCACCTTGTGGGCACCGGTGTGGTTCAAATCCTCGCGCTTGAGATAGATCTGCGCGCCGCCGAGTTGCTCGGACCACCGCTTAGCGTGGTACACGGGACTTGGTCGCCCGACGTAGTGCTTGAGGTCGTATTCAAACTCGGCGATAAACGCCGGATCCTTCAGCGCTTCGGCATATGCCGCGCGCAGTTCTTCGAGAGCCGGGATCAGCGTCTCGGCAACAAAAATGCCGCCATACGGACCGAAATGGCCGCGGGCGTCCGGTAAATCGTAACTTGGAGCAACCATGATTTCTCCTGAGGCAGATGCAATGGAAAAAAAAGACAACGACCGGCTAGCAGTCGGCTGCCTCAAGCATGGTCGGCGTAGAAGCGTCGCCAGCAAGTGCGGGTAATCCCGCCAGGAGTCTTGCGCATCGATAATCCCGTTTGGGCCAACAGCTCCCGCAACGGCCGATCAGTCGATCGGCATCAGTCCGGCCGCACGCACGGCCGCGACAAACGAACGAATCTTGTCCGCATCCTTGATTCCCTTCGCACTTTCGACGCCGGACGATACGTCGACCGCCTCCGGTCTAGCTAGTGCGATTGCCTCACCCACGTTCGCAGCGTTCAAGCCCCCGGACAAAACAAGCGGCTTGCCGAGTTCCAACGGAATCAAATTCCAGTCGAACGTCTTTCCGCCACCACCGAAGCCATCCACGAATGCATCGAGAACAATTGCCTGCGCGGAAGGAAATCCTGCAACGTATTGTAGCAAATCCATTCCCGGCTTCACCCGAGCGACCTTGATGTACGGCCGGTCGAATTGGCGGCAGTACGCTTCGTCTTCGTCGCCATGGAACTGCAACAGATGAACCGGCACGACAGCCAGCGTTTCCCGGACCTCGGCAGGCGCAGCATTAACGAAAAGGCCAGTCACGGTAATGAAGGGCGGCACGGCGCGCGCCAGAACAGCGGCCGTCTCGCGTTCCACGTATCGTGGGCTTGGCGGATAGAAGACGAGCCCGATAGCATCCGAGCCAGCCGCGACAGCGGCCCGAACGTCCTCAAGGCGGGTCAAGCCGCAGATCTTGATGCGCGTTTTCATTCGAGATCGTCCGTTCCGATGTCAGAAAAGCGTTTCAACCGCTCCCTCGTTGCTGGGAAGCCCCCAATGAGGCTCGTAATGCACACCGACAAGATACAACCCTGCCGGGGAAAAGGTCGGAGCCGCCAGCCGCCTGTCCGCTTTGAGGAGCAATTCCGCGACCCAACCCGGAGGTTGCTTTCCTTGACCAACATAGACCAGGCTACCGACCAGATTGCGCACCATATGATGCAGAAACGCGCCGGCCTCGAAATCGAAGACCACGAGGTCGCCCAAACGTTTCACCTCGGCCCGTCGCATGAGCTTGACCGGCGACTTGGCCTGACAGTCCGCCGCGCGAAACGCCGAGAAATCGTGCTCACCGAGCAGTAAGCCCGCGGCTTCCCGCATACGAGAAACATCGAGCGGATGGTGATACCAGCCAGCCCGGCCATTCCACACACCGGGACGCTGCGGCCGGTTGATCAGCAGGTAGCGGTAGGAACGACCGAACGCGGAAAACCGTGCATGAAAGGCATCGGGCACCACGCGCGCCCAGCGTATCGCGATGTCCGGTGGAAGGAAGGTATTCACGCCGCGCACCCACGCGGTCATCGGACGTCTCGCTTCGGTATCAAAGTGAACAACCTGGCCAGTCGCATGCACTCCGGCGTCGGTCCGTCCCGCGCAGACTACGTTGACCGGCGTAGCGGCGATCTTCGCGAGCGCCCGCTGCAGTTCATCCTGGATCGTCTGCCCGCCCGGTTGTTCCTGGTAGCCCCTGTAGGATGAGCCATCATATTCGATGCCTAATGCAACACGCATTTCTTCTACCCCAGATAGATGGTCACCATTCCCAACACGACCAAGAACAGGACCACATAATCCACCCAACCGCGGTCGTAATGGGGGACCTCAACCAGCTCGGTTGTTCCTGTGGCCGGCATGTCGAGCAACGTCCTCCAGCCTCGGGGTCTAGGCAAGCTCTCCATGTAACGCAAAACAAGCATCAGTCGAACGACTCCGCGGTCGCAATCGACACCCAAGCGACCCAGCGGGCTAAGCAAGCCACGGGTAGCGGCCAGCAAGTCAGGGACAGGCATCGTTTCGAGAAACGCGCCGACCGCCATCAACACCAATATCAAGCGCCCAAGATGGGTCAGCGCGACCACCAACCCTTCACGCGTGGGTGCCAACGGCCCGTCCCAAACCGGCTCGCCAGCAACACCCCACGCGAACACAGCGACGAGCGAGACCAGCAGATAACGCGTACGCCAGATAAGCCGACTACTGCGGCGGAGTGCGCGCAGCCCAAGCATCGGCACGACAAGGAAAGCAGATGCAAGCACGACCCCGCTCATCGCCTGCACTCCGATCATCAATGCGAGCCAGACAACCAGACGGGTCGTCGGATGAAGATGAGATGCTAATTGAGGCAAGAAAGATGCTCAAGAAATAAAAAGGCCGCGGACCCGTACCGGACCGCGGCCTCGATTCAAGTTCGCAACCGGGACTATTCGCCAATCTTGGCGAGGATCGCCTGCGCTTTCTCGCGTTGCGTCCCGTCGCCCTCTTTCATGACTTCCTGCAAAAGTTCGCGTGCACCTTCAAGGTCGCCCATCTCTTCATAAGCTTTCGCCAAATCGAGTTTGGTGGCCACCTCCTCGTTCGCGCTGATTTCGAACTCAGGCAGCATCTCCTCCTGCGCGGTAGCCGGCTCAGGAGCCTTCGTCTGAGACGACGACGACACGGAAAAGTCCTGTGGCGGCAGCAGGTCTTCCGGTTCGGCCGCAAACTGCGGGTTGAACACCGTTTCTGCCTGCTCGGTCATGAAGTCAGGGTTCACCGCTGTCGATACCTGCGCCTCGTCAAAAGGCTGCTCCGCCCGATCGACGACCGGTTTGGCCGCCGGCACTACAGCCGGCTCGGGCTGTTTGTCCACCGGTTTCTGAGGAGCCGATTCGCCGAGGTCCAGGTCGATCATCGACATGTCATAGGGCGTGCTCCCCGGTTCGGACCGGCCGAGGAATGTCGATTCCGTCAGGCTGACATCGAACTCTACGCCCTCCTCATCCGCCGGCACAGCCGGAGCAACAGAAGAAGGCTCTGCCTTGGCCGTCTCCGCCCCGAGTCCCAGCGGATGGGTCGCGACGGCGCCGAGATGAGGCTCGTTACCGAGATCGAAATCGAGAGCCGACGACGTTCCCACTGGCCCGGGCTGGCTTGTCGTTGCGGCTTGCAAATCAGGCAGCTTGAAATCGAAATCAGTCGTTGTTTGATCCTTCTTCGCGGCCGAAGCCGCCGGTTCCGCCTTTGCAGGCGCTGGCGGTGCCGCATTAAGGCCGAGATCGAAATCGAGAGGTGCCGGCTCGGCGGCTTTCACCGGTTCCTCGCGCAATTGCTGTTGCGGAGCCGGCTTGGCGGCCGGCGTGGAAACCGTCCCCTCATTAGGACCAAGATCGAAATCCAGGGTATTGAGATCGGGAACTTCAGCAGCTGGTGCTGCAGCCGCAGCAACCGGCGCAGGGACCGGGCTGGGCTCGGCGGCAGAAACAGCCGCGGCAACACCCGCCGCCCCGGCGAGCCGCGATAGTTCACCCGGCATTGTCACCGTATTCTTCATGGACTGCGGTGAAACAACGACGGTGGCATCTGCGTCGAACGCGTCAGCGCCGATTTTAGCACCCTTGAACAGCGGGTTGCCCGGGTCAAGCTTCGCGCCCATGGCAGCGGCTTTTTCCCAATCTGCTCCAACGCCCGCGGTTTCTCCATAGAGTTCTGTCGCCAGAGCCTCGAATTGTTTTACGTCTTTACGGCCCGCGTAGATCTCCAGCAGTTTCAAATGAATCGCATAACGCTTCGGATCTTTCTGGCGCGCTTCAACGAGAATCTCCTCGGCCTGCGCGTCCCTGCCATAGGCCATATAAACGTCGGCTTCGGCGACCGGGTCGACTTCGTCCGTATCAATACTGCCCGGACCGGCTTGGCTGAAGTCAGTCTGCACTGGCGTATGGGACGAGGTATCAACGCTCTGCCCGCCCGTACTGCGGAAAACCGAGTTGGCAGCAAGGCTCGCACTCTGCGGCGCTAACGTGCTGCTCAGATCGATAGGGGCCTCTTCCTTTCCAGCCCGCCGACGACGGGCGACGACGAGAGCGCCGCCGAGCGCGAGAACCACGGCAGCGCCGCCAAGTAACAGCGGGTTGTCCAGCAGGTCGTCAACGATACTAGGCTCGGGCGGAGGCGGCGGTGGAGGTGCCGCGGGTTTGGGCTTCGCCGGTACAGGAGGGGCGGCCGGCATTTCGGTGGCCGCCGCGGGTGCCGGAGCAGGCGCCTCCGGTTTTACTTCGGGCTTCGATTCGGGGGTGGCCGGCTCGCTCGGCTTTTCCGCTGCTGGCGGAGGCGTCGGAGCGGGTGCCGGGACGGCCGGAGCCTCTGCTTTCGCCGCAGGTTGAGGTGCAACTTCCGGTTTAGGGGGGGGGGGGGCGACGGGGGCCGCTTGTTGCGCAGCTGCCTGCTTCTGCAACTCAGCAAGGTTCTGGTTCTTCAGTTCAAGCAGTTTCTGCAAATCGGCAACGTTCTTTTCCAGAGCCGCCACACGCTCGTTCGCTTCCTTGATTGCCTTGTCACGCGCGACGATATCCTCTTCACTCGCTTTCGCCGCCGCTCCGCCCTTGCCGCCAGCGGTGATGGTTTTTGAGACTTTTAACTGATCCTTGGGTTCGGTCGTCGGAGCCGCCTTGTCATCCACTTTGGCGGTGATCTTGCCAGCCGATTCCTGACCGGCCGGAGTTTCCTGGACCGGCGTTTGAGCCGCAGTCGCCGCCAATTTTCGCCGATAGTTGTTCCAGTCCGAGGACTGTGCGACGACGACGCTACGGGCCTCGGCTTCGGGGAGAGACTCGACCGTTGGCTTGGGCGGTACCGAAAGAATTTTCCCGGACTTCAGCCGGTTCATGTTTCCGCCATCGAAGGCGTCCTCATTTGCCCGCAACAGGCCGACGAGCATCTGATCGAGGGAAACACCTTCCGGCTTCGTCTGAGTTGCGATTTTGCGCAGCGTGTCACCACTCTTGACCGTCCACGTATCGTGGCTCTCGGCGGACGACTCAGCCGCTTTCGGAGTGGGTTGCGCCGGTGCGGCCGGTTGTGCAGCTTGCGGCGCGGGCGCCGATTCCCGGCTCCGCAACCTGGCCAGCGCTTTCTCGCGTACCTCATCGTCGATGCCAGAGCTTCGAGCGCTTGGCACCGGGGCTTTACCTGTCGCTCCGGTGGGCGCGGTGGGCGCAACAGTGGCTGAGGCCACGGGCGCAGCGTTCTTGGCGGCCACTTCCGGCGGATCGAGGAGGAATGTGTACTCGCGCACCAACCGTCCGGTTGACCAGTTCAACTCCATTAGCATGTCTACAAACGGATCGTTGATTGGGCGATCGGAGCTGAGTTTGAGCACCGGTTGGCCGTTCGGACGCTTTTCGAGGTTGAATTTGATTCCCAGGAGGGTGGTGGCGTAATCGAGCCCGGCCTGCTTGAACGCCTCCGGCGGCGCCAGCTTTGCCGTCATACCGGATAATTCTTCCCGCGTCGCGGTTACTTCGATTTCCGCTCGTAAAGGCTGCCCGAGCGCCGAAAATACGACGATTCTCCCCAAACCAGCTGCGTTTGCGGCCGAGGGCATCCCTGTCAGTGCGAGACAGGAAGCCACGGCCATAACCGAGGTACGTAAGCGAAGGAATTTTTGTGCTTGATATGTTTTATTAGCCACGGCGCCACCCTGAGCGTCCAAACCGGAATTATTAAAATAACATCATGGAGTTAGCCATGCAAGCTAAACTTGCTTGTGATGTGGGGTATCGAAACAACAAATGTGGTGTTTCGATACAACAAAAAGCCGGGGCCAAAACCCCGGCTTTTTGTTCATAAAACACAATCACTTATCGATGAGTATGCGCAACATACGACGCAGAGGCTCGGCGGCACCCCACAATAGTTGGTCGCCCACCGTAAAGGCTCCGAGGTATTCAGGTCCCATAGCAAGCTTGTGCAAGCGACCAACCGGCACGGTCAGCGTTCCGGTAACCGCCGCCGGCGTAAGTTCGCGTTCGGTGATTTCACGCTGATTCGGAACAACTTTGACCCATTGATTGCCTTGGGCAAGGATGTCGGACACTTCATCGATGGGAACGTCCTTCTTCAGTTTGATGGTCAAACCTTGCGAATGACAGCGCATGGCACCGATACGCACACAAATGCCGTCGATCGGAATACTGCCCGGCGTACGGAATGCCGGCCGCCCAAGAATCTTGTTGCACTCGGCACCGCCCTTCCACTCCTCTTTCGATTGCCCTCCCTCAACGGGAACGTCAATCCAGGGAATCAGGCTGCCAGCCAGCGCCGTGTTGCGAAAGTTCTTGGTCGGAAATGACGGAGCTCGCATCGTTTCCGATACCTTCCGGTCGATTTCAAGAATGGCCGAGGCGGGGTCAGCAAGATCGGTCTTCACCGCATCGTGCAACGCACCCATCTGGGCGATCAATTCCCGCATGTTTTGCGCGCCGGCGCCGGAGGCCGCTTGGTAGGTCATGGCCGAAACCCACTCGACCAGATCCTTATGGAACAGCCCGCCGAGGCCCATGAGCATCAGCGAAACGGTGCAGTTGCCGCCAATCCAGTTCTTACCGCCCTTGACCAGCGCGTTCTTGATTACGTCGAGGTTGACGGGATCGAGAACGATCACCGCGTCTTTCTCCATGCGCAGCGAAGACGCGGCATCGATCCAGTGGCCATTCCAGCCCGTAGCGCGCAGTTTCGGGAAGACCTCTTTGGTGTAGTCGCCGCCTTGGCACGTCACGACGACATCCATTTGTTTCAGAAGGTCGACGGACATGGCGTCCTGAAGCACGCCACCGTCTTTGCCGCCCAGAGCCGGGCCAGTGCCGCCAATGGCGGAGGTCGAAAAGTAGACGGGATCGATATGATCGAAATCCCGTTCTTCCACCATGCGCTGCATGAGCACCGAACCGACCATGCCGCGCCATCCAACAAAACCGACCTTCATCATTTCAAGATTTCCCAATCAAGGAGTAAAAAACCTTGCCGCCTTACAAGGCGGCCAGCACCGCGTCGCCCATTTCACGCGTGCCCACTTTCTTCGTTCCCGGCTCGAAAATGTCGCCGGTACGGTAACCCTCAGCGAGAACCTTCTTCACGGCGTTCTCGATACGTTGCGCCATATCTTCACGCGCAAACGTGTAACGCAGCATCATCGCCGCCGAAAGAATCGTCGCCAGCGGGTTAGCCAGCCCTTTCCCGGCGATGTCTGGCGCGGAGCCGTGGCAAGGCTCGTACATGCCTTTGTTGTTCTCGTCCAGCGAGGCCGACGGCAACATGCCGATCGAGCCTGTAAGCATTGATGCCTCGTCCGACAGGATGTCGCCAAACATGTTGCCGGTCACCATAACGTCGAATTGTTTCGGCGCCCGCACTAACTGCATCGCCGCGTTATCGACCAGCATGTGCGTCAATTCGACGTCCGGATACTCCGGCGCCAGTTCGTTCATCACGTCACGCCAAAGTTGCGTCGTTTCGAGCACATTCATCTTGTCGACCGAACACACCTTGCGCTGACGCTTGCGCGCAGCTTCAAAAGCAACACGCCCGATGCGCCGGATTTCACTTTCCGAGTAGTGCATCGTATTGACGCCGACACGTTGCGATCTCCCGTCTACCAAACGCGTTTCAATACCTCTCGGTTGACCGAAATAGATATCGCCGGTGAGTTCACGCACGATCAGGATGTCGAGACCCGCTACCACTTCGGGCTTAAGCGTCGAAGCGTTGGCCAGCTCTGGGTAGAGAACGGCCGGCCGCAGGTTGGCGAACAAGCCGAGCAGCTTACGGATGCCGAGCAGCCCACGTTCCGGGCGTTGTTCCCGCGGCAGCACGTCCCATTTCGGCCCGCCCACCGCGCCGAGCAGAACAGCATCGGCCTGTTGGGCGAGCTTTTGCGTCGCTTCCGGAAATGGGCTGCCCGTGGCATCAACGGCGCAACCGCCGAGGAGCGCTTCTTCCATTTCGAACTTGAGATCAAGCGCTTTCAGCACACGCACCGCTTCGGCCATGATTTCCGGCCCGATCCCATCACCCGGCAAAACGCAAATCTTCATTGTGGTTCCTTTGTGTTGTTCGGTACTTGTTGCAACTCGTTCAGGACGGACAGCCCGGACAAAAGGCCCCGACCGTCTTCCTCAATACGCACTTCCTCGCTTACTTGTTCGCCGCCCGCTCGATCGCCTGGCCGCCGCGCTCGATGTCACGCCCGACCCCCTGAATCGTGTTGCACGCAGCCAATGATGCGAGGCACAACATGACGCAAATAAAGGAAACGCCTTTTCTCATGTTTTTCGGTCTCCGCTGAAAAATGGAGTATTTGCATTGGCAGATCGGACCGCGATCGCTCACCCTTCATTACCGGCAGCATACCGCCGCCATGCCCCCCTAAACCGAAGGCATTCTCGGTACTGCCGGGCGACCGATTATCGCATGGTGCAGAAGGGCTGTCAGCTTGGACAAGCCTATGAAGAACAAGTCAATTGTTTCGTTGCGCCGCCTTGTACAGCGGATCGACGCGGTCGGCATAGACGCGCAGGTCGGCGATTCGCGACTCGTGAGATGGATGTGTCGAGAGCCATTGCGGAACACCATTACCGGAAGCGCGGGCCATCTTTTCCCAGAGCGAGATCGAAGCGTGCGGGTTATAACCAGCGCGTGCCACCAGTTCGATACCGACGCGGTCCGCCTCTTGTTCCATAGCCCGCGAGTTCGGTCGCATGAACGCCAGATCACCCACCGTCCCGAGAACGTTCTGTCCAAGGCTCGGGTCGACGCCATAGTAAGAGCCGATCAGCACGCCACCAATGGCGGCCGCCACGTCCATTCCCGCTGCCTGGCCAGCCTTTTCACGTCCGTGCTCGCGCAGCGCATGCGCTATCTCGTGGCCCATCACAGCGGCCAACTCGTCGTCGCTGAGGCCCAACTGTTCCATGAGTGCCGTATACACGGCGATCTTGCCTCCCGGCATACACCACGCGTTGAGTTCCTTCGACGTAATGACGTGGGTTTCCCAACGCCAGCTCGGCGCATCGGGACGGAAGACACCCGTCGTCGGAATCAACCGGCCCGCGATCGTCCGCACGCGCTGCACCTGAGCCGGATTGCGGTCGAGGAGCCCTTTCGCCCGCGCTTCGCCGATCGTCTGCGTATACGCCTTCTCCGCTGCCCGATTAACTTCAGCAGCGGACACAAGCATGGTCTGTTGCCGATCGACACCGACCGCGCCTCCCGTCGTGGTGGTTGTGGTCGCGCATCCGGTAAGAAAGAGCGTCACAATCAGCGCCAAGGCGCCATTTTTCATCGTTGGAGTTTTCATGGCATCCCTCATCGATTGGGTGTTGCATGGACAACGCCGGTTGCCGGCTGTTCGCTGACATCGCTCTTCTTGACGTAGCGAGCGACCAATAGAAACCCTATCAAAGCATAGACCGAGCTGAGCGCGAACGTCGCTTCGCCGCCGAGGCTTCCCCAAGTCCAGCCGCTCACGAGCCCACCCACCAGTCCTCCGGCCCCGAAGGACAGGCTCGAGTACAAGGCCTGCCCACGCGAACGGGTACTGTCCGGAAACCAGCGATTGACGGCAGCGATGGCGGCGGCATGAAACGAACCGAAGGTCAGACCATGCAGGAGTTGCGCGAACACCAATATGGCGGGCAAATCCACCGCAGCACCGATCATCACGAAGCGGACGACTGCCGCGCCGAGGCTGGCCAGCAGAATCACGCGCAGGTTGAATCGACGCATCAGGCGCGGCATGAAAAAGAACACGCCTATTTCGACGATGACGCCAATCGTCCACAACATGCCGACGGCCGATTTGCTGTACCCATGGTCGGACAGCAGGATCGAGTAAAAGATGTTCAGCGCCGCATGCGCCGCGTAGGCCGCGAAACACGCGACGAACAAAGCGAGAACTCTCGGTTGCCTGAGTATCTGCCCAACTGGCCGCCGCTCCGTTCCCGATACGTGGCCTTCGGCATCCGGGACGACAGCCGCGGAAGCGAAAATACACAACAACGAGCCGAGACCGATCCAGACGAGGCTGGCTATCGCCACCCGATCGAGCAAAGCGCCCGTCCCCAGGACGGCAACGACAAAGCCGATCGAGCCCCATACACGGATTCGGCTATAACGCGCAGGATTCTCGCGCAGATGGTCGAACGTCAATGTTTCGACTAGCGGTAAAGCCGCGGCCCAACAGAACGAAAAAACGGACATCGCCGTCAGCACAGTCAGGAACGTATTGCTAAACAGGAAAGCGAAGAAAACGACAAGCGCCGCGGCGCTACTCGTTCGGACGATGAGAATCCGCTTCTGCAAGCGATCCGACAGACCGCCAGCAAGATAAGGCGCGAACAGACGCATCAATTGCATCTGCGACATCACCACACCGATGTCCCACGCCGATAAGGATAACGACTGGAGGTATAGCCCGAAATACGGGGAGAAGACGCCGATGAAGGCGAAATAGGAAAAGTAGTAGGCGGAAAGTCGCCAGTATGGGAGACGGTGCATCCGGAGATTCTACCGAATGCCCCCGCCCCGCCGAACAGAGAAGCGTCAGTTGCTGGTTCTATGGGCTACCAGAATCCGATACATCTTGTCCTTGAGTTTCACGCGCATCTTCTTCATGTCTTCGATCGTGAAATCGTCGACCGGGATGTCTTCTTCTTCGAGGCGTTCCACTTGGTTGGTCAGGTTGTGATACTCGTCAAACATTTGACTGAACGTACTATCCGATGTTCTCAACGCTTGCATTACATCCAGAAATTCAGGGAACTCGCGGTGAAGCTCGTGATGCTCAATCTGCATGATCGTACCCTCACTCTGTAAATCTGGCCGGGCCGATGCACAGCCAGCGCGGTTGAAAAACGGCAGGCTAGATGAACGTCTGCGCGATTAATTTACCACCGCGCCGGGAAAGTGTTGACCCCCGTGATACTGCAATTTTGGTCAGTAAACAGGACAGCCGATAACGGTTCTCAATGCCGCATGTGCAGGTTGGCAAACAGCACCAGACGAAGCCTCGGCCGACGCGGGTCGGCGCCGCGCGCAAAGCGCAGCGGCTCTTGGAAATTAGCGCTGAGGCCGAAGGCGCGGCGTCGCGCACTCGACGTCGCCGCACTGCGCGCGATGCCGTAGTGCGTGATCGACAAGAACAAGCGCCAGCATGGCTTCGGCAATCGGAGTGGCGCGAATGCCGACGCAAGGATCGTGGCGTCCGTGGGTTTCGACGGTGATCGCATCGCCGGCCAGGTTTATTGAGCGGCGCGGCAGACGGATGCTCGATGTGGGCTTGATAGCCAAATCGACCACGATCTCCTGTCCGGTCGATATTCCACCGAGGACCCCGCCCGCGTTGTTCGAAAGGAAGCCGTCGGGTGTCATCTCGTCGCCATGCTCGCTACCCTTCTGCTCCACACTCGCGAAGCCCGCCCCGATCTCCACGCCTTTGACGGCATTGATGCCCATCATGGCGTAAGCGATCTCGGCGTCCAGCCGATCATAAACGGGTTCTCCCCAACCGGGCGGCACTCCAGTGGCGGTTACGCGAATACGCGCACCGATCGAGTCACCCGATTTGCGTAGCGCATCCATGTAGGCTTCAAGCTCGGGGACTACCGCGGCGTTCGGGGCAAAGAACGGGTTGGCAGAAATGGCGTCGGCGTCGACAAACGGGATGGCGATCGGGCCGAGCTGGCTCATCCAACCGCGGATCGCCACACCGTAGCGCTCCTTCAACCATTTGCGGGCGATCGCACCCGCCGCGACGCGGACAGCCGTCTCGCGCGCCGACGACCGCCCGCCGCCACGGTAATCGCGAAATCCGTATTTTTGTGTATAGGCATAATCCGCATGCCCAGGCCTGAACGTCTCGGCGATATTGCCGTAATCCTTGCTGCGCTGATCCTGGTTACGGATGAGCAACGCGATCGGGGTTCCCGTGGTTCGCCCATCGAAAACGCCAGAGAGAATCTCAACCGTATCCGGTTCACGGCGTTGCGTGACATGGCGGGACGTGCCGGGCTTGCGGCGATCGAGTTCGGCCTGAATATCGGCGGCATCGAGCTCGAGACCGGGAGGACAGCCGTCGACGACGCACCCGATGGCCGGGCCGTGGGACTCGCCGAACGACGTAACGGCGAAAAGAGTTCCGAAGGTATTGCCAGACATGGGTTTCCCGGGGCGTTAGAATCGGGCGAAAAGTCTACCATAGGCATTTTCGCCGCTTTTCGCGCCATGAACGATCGCCCCAGAAAACCAGCCAAGCCCGGCCGACCGCAACCGAAGCAGGTCGGCACGTCCACTGCCCCGACGGCCTCGAACGCGCTGTTGCAGGCGGGGAGCCGCTGGCAGCGAGCGGTGCGCTATGGCTGGGACAAGGGCGGCTCGCACGGAGGTCGAAAGTAGCTACCCGCACCCTGCACCACAAAAGAAACGGCCGCTCAGCGCGGCCGTTTGTACTGGTCGATCCGCAAGTTAACCGACGTCCACCGGAACGAAGAGTTGGGCGTCGTCGCGTTGGATCAGCAACGCCACGCGCTTGTTCGCCTTGCTGATCAGAGCCCGCAACTGTTCGACGCTCGTTACCGGTTCCCCGTTCACCGAGAGGATGATGTCCCCCGGACGGATACCAGCGCGCGCCGCCGAACCCGACGCGTTCTGCACCAACAGGCCGGACCGCAAATCCGCCTGACGACGCTCCTGGGCAGTCAGCGGACGTACGGCGAGACCAAGGCGCCCCTGGTCGGCGCTGTTGCTTCCTTCCGTGGCCGAGGCCGTCGTTTCCTTCTGCGCACCGACCTTCACCTCGACATCGCGCGTATTGCCCTTGCGCCAGACCTGCAGTTTCACCGATTCGCCAGGGCGAACGTCACCGATCAACGGCGGGAGTTCTGAAGAACTGGTCACTTCCTTGCCGTCCACACCGAGGATGACGTCGCCTGGTTGCAACCCGGCCTTCGCCGCCGGACTACCTTCTTCCACGGACGAAATCAGCGCCCCGCCCGCCTTCTTGATGCCAAACGATTCGGCGAGCGACTGGTTCAATTCCTGAATCGCCACGCCAAGGCGGCCGCGCTGGACCTTGCCGAATTTGACGATCTGTTGCTCCACCTTGACCGCGATCTCGATCGGAATCGCGAACGACAGGCCCTGATAGCCGCCGGTACGACTATAAATCTGCGAGTTGATACCGATCACCTCACCCGCCATGTTAAACAGCGGGCCGCCGGAATTCCCTGGGTTCACGGCCACGTCGGTCTGGATGAACGACACGTAGTTGTCGTCCGGCAGCGAGCGCGATTTCGCCGAAACGATGCCGGCAGTGGCGCTGTTCTCGAAGCCGAACGGCGAGCCGATCGCCAATACCCATTCGCCGACGCGCGTGTTCGCCGTACTGCCGATCTTCAACGTCGGCAGATTACGTGCGTCGATCTTGAGCACCGCGACGTCGGTGGCTTTATCGGAGCCGAGCACCTTGGCTTTGAACTCGCGCTTATCGACGAGCTTGACCATCACCTCGTCGGCACCTTCCACGACGTGCGCGTTGGTCAGGATGACGCCGTCTTCACGCAGGATGAAGCCGGACCCTTGCCCACGAATACGGCGTTCTCCGCCACCTTGGCCCTGTTGCGGAATGCCGAAATGGCGGAAGAACTCATAAAAGGGGTCGCTCGGATCCAATTGCGGGAAATCAGGAGAACCTTGGTTTTTCGCCGTACCCGATACGCTGATGTTGACCACGGCCGGGCCATTGCGGGCAACAATCGCGCTCATGTCGGGCAAGGGAGCCGGCGCGCCCGTACTTGCCGCCGCGGACGCGGGGGGAGCCGGCACGGCCGGTTGCGGCGCTGAAGCTGTGGGTTGCAACGCGGCGGCGCGAGCCGACCAGTGCTGCGCATACTCGTCGCTGAACGAATAGGCGCCGGCGATGGCCGCCGTAACGACGGCGGCAATAACGCTTCGTTTGAGTGTCTTTGAAGTCATTGTCGCTCTCCTTTTGGTCAAATAATGCAGCGATATCGCTTGCGATGAGGCAGATCGTACGACGCCGACACTTAAAATCGACTTAAGAAACGCTGGCAAGTTGCGCTCCGGCCCCAACCTTTTTCGAAGAGCAAGCATCGGCTTCGCAACCGATGCCTGGAGACGAGCAAACGACATGAGACTTTTCTTTGCGCTGTGGCCCGACACGGCGGCGGCCGCCGAACTCGAGAGGATCGCGCAACGGTGTCACGAGTTCTATAGAGGCAAGCCGACGCGAACGCAGACAATCCACATAACGCTGGCTTTTCTCGGCGATGTCGACGACGACCGAGTCGATGATGCGATCACCGCGGGTAACGGCGTGGGGCGGCAAGCGTTCGAGCTTGTTGTAGACCGGATCGGTTACTGGCGCCACAACCGTTTGCTGTGGGCGGGTGTAGCGCCCTCCGACGCGTTGGCCGATTTGGTTGATCGGCTGCGCGGAGCGTTGAAAACGGCCGGATTCACCATCGATGACGAGGGACGCCGTTTTGTCCCGCACATCACCCTGATCCGCAAGGTCGCGGGCACCGAACACCGCTCCGCTCTGCCGTCGATCGAACCGATCCGGTGGCCGTGTACGCGCTTTGTGCTCGTTCGCTCTCGATTATCAACGGCCGGACCAGACTACGAAGTTATGGCCGAGTATCCTTTGCCGGCACCGACTCCGGAATAATCGGCGGTTCCATAGGTCGCGGCTATTCCGATGCGGTGCGAGGCGGGAATACAACGCGTACGCGCAACCCGCCAGAAGGTACATCTCCCAGAACCACCCGGGCTTGGTGACGATCCGCGATGGTGCGCACGATCGCCAGACCCAGACCGCTTCCCGTCTCGCTTTCGCCACCGCGACGATAAAAGCGGTCGAAAACGCGCTCACGCTCCTCGACAGGGATTCCCGACCCCGTGTCGCTGACTTCGAGGAAGGCAGCGCTTCCCTCATCCTTCACATCTTCCAAGCCGCACCGCACGTCCACTCGGCCGCCGGTCGGCGTATACCGAAGCGCGTTGCCGATCAGGTTGGCGAACACGACGCGCAGGGCATCGGCGTCCGCGAGAACCGTCGCGGACTCATCCGTCTCTGCAACACCGAGATCGATATCTCTCGCATCCGCAAGCAAGGCGTGGTCGACGACCGATTGCCGGGCGAGATCAGCCAGCTTCACCGGCAACTTGCGGTATTCCGCGGCACCCGGCTCGTGGCGCGCCAAGGTTAGTAGTTGCTGTACCGCATGCGTCGCCCGCTGCAGCCCTTCTTTGAGTTCAGCAAGCGCGGCCGTCCGCGCCGCCTCGGTGGGCGCGCGCTCGACAAGCTGTGTTTGCAGTTGCAGCGCAGTCAATGGCGTACGCAACTCGTGCGCGGCATCCGCGATGAAGGCGCGCTGCGCATCGAGCGCCGACTTCAGCCGGGCGAGGAGATCGTTCAGGGACGAGACGAGAGGCTGCGCTTCATCGGGGACATTATCGTCGGGCAAGGGGCTGAGCGAATCGGGCGTGCGCTCATGAAGCGAGTGCGCCAGGCGCGCCAATGGCCGCAGGCCGCGTCCGACGAGCACCCAGATCAGCACCCCAAGTACGGGCAGCAGCACGAAGAACGGCCTGAGGGTGCTCCACGCCGCATTCGCCGCCAGCTGATTGCGCACGCGCATCGGCTGGGCCACAGCGATCGTCAGCCCGTGGTACTGGATCGCAAACAGCCGCCATTCGCCTTCCGGCGACTCCGCGGTCGAGTAACCGAGTCGGGTCAGTTCGGGCAAAGCTTCGTGCGGCTTCGAGTAATAGACCGTGAGCCCATTGCGGTCCCAGACGCGAATGACATAATCGAGGCTCTCGTCGCTGGCCAGCGCTTCCGCAGGGCCGAGAAAGGTCTGGTCGCGCAGCGAGAGCGCGATCTGCTTCAGGTGGTAGTCGAAAAGCATGCCGGCTTCCTCGCGCGCCGCCCGGTAGGTTGCCCACCCGCCGAGCAGCATCGCGGCGCAGAGTGTGCCGAGCAGCGCGATCAGCAGATGGCGGCGGATCGATCTCACGGACGCCTCGGTACCAGGTAACCGACACCGCGTACATTACGTATCCACTCGGTCCCGAGCTTGCGACGCAGCGAATGAATATAGACCTCGACCGCGTTACTCTCGATCTCTTCGTCCCAGCCGTACAGGCGCTCTTCGATCTGCGTCCTTGAAAGAGGGACACCGGGCTTTTCGAGAAGCGCGTGCAGCAGGGCGAACTCGCGACCGGAAAGGGCCACCGGTACGCCTTTGAGCGTCACCTCGTGCGTCGCCGGGTTGAGCGAAAGTGCCCCGTGCTCGATAACCGGCGAGGCGCGCCCGCTCTTGCGCCTCAGGAGCGCGCGTACGCGTGCGGAGAGTTCGTCGAGGTCGAACGGTTTCACGAGATAGTCGTCCGCCCCCGCATCGAGGCCTTTGACGCGGTCGACCACCGAATCGCGGGCGGTGATGACAAGGACCGGCACGTCGAGCCCCTTGCGCCGCATCCCAGCCAATAACTCCAACCCCGTCTTTCTCGGCAAACCGAGATCGAGCAGGACCAACGCATAAACGCCGTTGGCAAGTGCAAGTTCCGCCGCGGAACCATCGCGCACCCAATCGACCGTATAGCCTTCCTGGCGCAGTCCGTTCTGCACACTGGCACCGATCATCGGGTCGTCTTCAACAAGCAACAGGCGCATGGCTCCTCCGTCGCCGGCCTGTTCGTTCTCCGGCGCGTCAGGAGCGCATGTTATAGCGATTCTCGGCGGCGGCCAAAACCGCCGGGGCTTGGGATCGGGTTGTGCCCCGGCTTCTGGCTAGCGGAAGAACTCCTCCAGCCGCTCGAACACTTCATGCTCGGTGCCATGGCGGCGCACGGCTAGTACGTCTTCGAGTTTCTCGAGTTGCTTCACCATTTGGTCAAGGCGGCCATCCTCGTTCACCATGAGCCAAATGCGGCTCGTGCTGCCCATGCCGACCGGCATGCACAGAATGCCTTCGACGTTGTAGGCACGACGCGAGAAGAGTCCGCAGACGTGCGACATCACGCCCGCATGGTTATTGACGTCGAGTTCGAGAACGGTACGAGCCAGCGCGCGGGTTTCGTTTCGGGTCAGGGAATTCATTTTAGCCTCCGATCATGTCTTTGTTCGATGCGCCGGGCGCGACCATCGGCAACACTTGCTCGCGCATGTCGATGCTGGCATGGATCAGCGTCGGACCTCGGTGGCTCATGGCGTCGCGCAACGCGGCGCGGGCATCGGGCGCTGCATCGAGATCGACCGTCTCCCAGCCGAAACCCTTCGCCACCGTCAGGAAATCCGGAACGCCCTTATATTTCGAGGCGTAGATGCGTTCGCCATAAAAAAGCGTCTGCTGCTGGAACACCAGGCCGAGCGACGCGTTGTTCATCAGCACCACCTTGACGTTTGCGCCTTCCTCCGCCGCCGTCGCGAACTCCTGGATGTTCATCAGAATGCTGCCGTCGCCGGAGAAGCAGACCACCGTGCGCTCCGGTTCGGCCAAGGCGGCGCCGATCGCGGCCGGTAGGCCAAAGCCCATCGTACCGAGCCCGCCAGACGTGAGCCATTGGCGCTCCCTGCGCAATGGATACGCCTGGGCCACCCACATCTGGTGTTGCCCGACGTCCGTACAGATTGTCGCTTCGTCGTCGACACTCTCGGCCACGGCACGGATCAATCCATAAGGAGTGCGCGGGTCATCGACCCCCGGCATGCGTAATGGATGATCGGCTTTCACTTCCGCCACGCGGGTAAGCCAATCCTTGCGCAGGCAGGCGAACGTCTTCGGCGCCAGTTGCTTGAGTACGGTCTTGACGTCGCCCTGCACGCCAACGTGCGCCGCCTTGATCTTGCCGAGTTCGGACGGATCGATGTCGATGTGTACGATCTTCGCCTGCGGACAGAAGGCCGCCACTTTCCCCGTGGCACGGTCATCGAAGCGCGCACCGATCGCGATCAAGAGATCGCATTCGTCGAGCAGGAGGTTGGTGCACCGCGCACCATGCATGCCTAGCATGCCAAGCGAAAGCGGATGGTCAACCGGCATCGTGCCGAGCGCCATGAGGGTCATCACGGTCGGCAGGCTGAGTTTCTCGGCGAAGGCTACCGCCTCAGCCGAGGCGCCCGAATGCACGACGCCGCCGCCCAGATAGAGAAGCGGTCGATCAGCAGCGTTGATCATCTCGGCCGCACGCGCGATCAGATCGGCATCCGGCGCCGCAGTCGGTTCGGCTTTGCCCGGCTCCGGCCACTCCGTGACGGAGACCACTTCATTCTGCACATCCTTCGGGATATCGATCAGCACCGGTCCCGGCCGGCCGGAGGCGGCCAGGCGGAAAGCGCGCGGAATGACTTCGAGCAGTTCCTCGGCCGAGCCAACGAGGAAGTTGTGCTTGGTGATGGGGATCGACAGGCTGTAGGTGTCGACTTCCTGGAATGCGTCGGTCCCGATCATCGGTCGGGGAACCTGCCCGGTGATCGCGATCAAGGGGATGGAGTCGAGTTTGGCATCCGCAATCGCGGTCAGCAGATTCGTTGCCCCCGGGCCCGAAGAGGCCATGCAAACACCGACCTCGCCGCTGGCGCGTGCGATACCCTGTGCAATGAAGCCGGCGCCCTGTTCGTGCCGTGCCAGTACGTGCTCGATCTTCGACGACTTCGACATCGCGTCGTACAAGGGCAGAATCGCACCACCCGGAATGCCGGAAACACGGCGCACACCTTGTCGTTCCAGCAAGCGCACGACAATCTGCGCACCGGTGAGGTTTTCGGTTGGGGTACTCGGCATGGACATCTCCTTTCTACGGCTGGGTTAGCGGCTTGGCCGGTCGGGAGTCCAGAAAGCGAAACCCCCGCCCGGTTTGCACCGGCGGGGGTTTCGGAATTTCGGTCGTTTTGTTTTCGACTTATCTTCGGCGAGCCCTCGACGGTGCGTTGGGTACCAGTACTACGTGTACTACGCGTACTACCGATACCGCACCGATCGTAATGATGGCCGACGCCGTCAGCGCAATAGCGATGAGGGTTTGCAGGGCGAGGGCATCAAAAGAAGGCATGGTCGGCGGGCCGAAAAGAAAACGTGAGATCCGATTAGAAACGAGGTTGGCGAAAAAAACAACCCCTTTAACGACGCGGGATGCCGCGTTCAAGAAAATGCCTGCCACCACGGACGCGCAAGGCCTTCTCCCGTCGGTCAACTGCATTCTGCTACAAGAGACCCGCTGCACCCAGGAGAGCGCCTAGCGCCAAAAGCCAGAGGAGGTGCACCTTCGTGCGCCAGACCACAAGCGCGGAAACCGCGGTCACCGCCCAAAGCGGCCAGTCGCGTGCCGGGTCGCCATTGGCGCTGGCGAGTATCCAGCCGGTAGCGATGAGCAAGGATACGACGATCGGGCTCATCCCCTGCTTGAACGCACGGACAGCCCGCCGCTCGCGATTGTGGTGACCCCAGCGGGCGGCAAGGACGGCGAGCACGCTGCTGGGCAGAAGAACGCTGACGAGGCAGAGGATTGCGGCGACGAGTGCGAGCCAGGTGCTCCCGGCGTTGAGGCCGATATTCCATCCCATCAAAGCGACGAAGAGGATATTCGGCCCCGGCGAGGCCTGGGCAAGGGCTACCGAAGCACTGAATTGGGCGTCGCTCAGCCAGTGCTGGCTCACCACGAGCAGCCGGTGCATTTCGGGCAACACGGTGATCGCGCCACCGACTGAGATCAATGAAAAGACGAGATAGTGGGCAAGCAACTGGACCCAATCGGCCCATCCGATCACTGGTACGATCATCTCGTTCACGCGCTCAATCGCCTGTAAGCGATGGTACACGCCACCGCCCCGAGGCCGAACAAAACATAGGGCTGCGGCCAGCGCAGGAGCGCCACGGCGACGAAGCATGCGCCCCCGAGCGCTGCGCACATCGCCATGCCAAGAGGATTGGAACGCAAGGCGCCGAGCAAGCGCAGCCCCGCGGCAATGATCAGGCCGGCCGCGACCGCGCCCATGCCGCGCAAAGCACCGACCACGGCGGGCTGCGCCCCCCACCGGGCATATGCGAGCGCAAGAATCAGCAGGAGAATGAGCGGAGCCGTAATCAGGCCGGCCAGCGCGGCGAGCGCACCGCGCAGGCCGAAGTAACGCGTGCCGATCATCAAGGCCAGGTTGACGACGTTCGGTCCCGGCGAAATCTGGGCGACGGCCCAGTCCTCGATGAATTCTTCATGCGTCATCCAATGCCGTCGCTCGACGAGCTCATTCTGGATGACGGCCATGACGCCGCCGAAACCCTGCAATGCCGTAAGCGTGAAGCAGATAAACAGATCGCCAGGCGAACGAGGCGGAGACACACTGACGGTCATGGGCGGCAGCACGAGAAGAAAACGCGTATTGTCGCGTGCCGCCAAGATCCCCGGCAAGTACGAACCGCATGATCAAGCGGTGCGGCCAGCAACGTCACGCGCTTGTTAGCGCAGACGCTTGCTCCCTGCCCCGGGCACGATGCTACCCGCCACCAAACCCGCTCAGCGCAGCGCCTTGTCGACCACCTCGAAGACGTCCCTGGACAATCCCTCCAGGCGATGCAGTGATTCGAGCGCGGCCTTGGCATGCCCCTGGCGTACCGCATCGAAACGGCGCCACCGGTCGAACGCCCGCGCCAAGCGCGCCGCGACTTGGGGGTTCATCGCGTCGAGCCGTGCGATCTGGCTTGCCAGGAAGCGATAACCGCCTCCATCAGCCGAGTGGAAATGCCGATGGTTGGCGCCAAACGTGCGCAATAGCGAATAGACCTTGTTCGGCGTCCGCAGATCGAACGCCGGGTGGGACGTCAGGCGCTCGACGCGTTCGAGTCGGCCCGGCAGACGGCTCGACGCCTGTACCGCGAACCACTTGTCGACGACCAGATCCTCGGCCTGCCAACGCTCGTAGAAAGCATCGAGGGCCGCATCGCCCTCCGGACCCGGAGCGTTGGCGAGGACGGCCAAGGCAGCAAATTGATCGGTCATGTTGTCCGCCGAATCAAACTGCCGGCGCGCGACGGACCGATAGTCCTGACGATCGAGTTCGTTCAGGTAAGCGAGACACAAGTTACGCAACGCGCGCCGACCGACTTCCTCCGTCTCGGTCGAATAAGGCCCGGCGGGCGCAAGCGCCTCGTAGCGGCGAGCGAATTCAGCTTCGAGCCCATGAGCCAGGAATCGGGCGAGACCCGTGCGCGCTTCGTACAAACGTTCGGGGTCGACGACCTCCATCTGTTCGGCGAGCGTCGGTTCGCTCGGCAAGGTCAGCGCTTCGGCGATAAAGGCCGGTTCGCCCGAGCCCACCAGCACCTTGCGCGCCGCATCGAGAACGCTCATCGGCCATTCAGGCGCCTGGCCGCGGGCCAGATTGGCGACCGCGGCGCGCACCAATTGTCCGTAAAGCCGCTGCCCTGCTTCCCAGCGGTTGAACGGGTCGCTGTCATGGGCCATCAGGTGGGCGAGTTCGGCGATCGTGTAGTCGCACTCAAGGACAACCGGCGCCGAGAAGTTGCGCAGCAACGACGGCACGGGCGGCGCGTCGATATTCTCGAAAACAAACGTTTGCTCCGGCTCAAGCAGTTGCAGAACGCGCGTCTTCGGTTCCGGGTCCGCCTCATTGCCGAACAACATGTCCTTGCCGTCGGGGCCAAGCAAGCCGACGGCAACGGGAATCAGGTAACTCTCTTTTTCTGACTGCCCCGGCGAGGGGGCGCAACTTTGCGTGAGCGTCAAGGCGTAACACCGTTTCCGGCTGTCGTACTCGCCGCGCGCCGTGACCTTCGGGGTACCGGCCTGCGAGTACCACGTCATGAACGGCTCGAAATCGAAGCCGGCCGCATCCGCCATGGCTGCGACGAAATCGTCGCAGGTAACCGCCTGCCCATCATGACGGGCGAAATACAGGTCCATGCCGCGGCGGAAAGCCTCTCTGCCGATCAAGGTCTGGATCATGCGCACGACCTCGGCGCCCTTTTCGTACACCGTCGCCGTGTAGAAATTGTTGATCTCGAGGTAAGTTGAGGGTCGCACGGGGTGCGCCATCGGGCCCGCATCCTCTGGAAACTGAGCGGCACGCAAGCCACGGACTTCGCGGATGCGCGCCGTCTCGCGGCTGTGCGTATCGGCGCCGAACTCCTGGTCGCGAAAAACCGTGAGTCCTTCCTTGAGCGACAGTTGAAACCAGTCCCGACAGGTGACGCGGTTGCCGGTCCAATTGTGAAAGTATTCGTGCGCGACGACCCGGTCGATATTCTCGAAATCGACGTCGGTCGCCACGTCGGCGCGTGCCAGCACGTACTTCGTGTTGAAGATGTTGAGCCCTTTGTTTTCCATGGCTCCCATGTTGAAGTCGCCGACGGCCACGATCATGTAGTGGTCGAGGTCGCATTCGAGACCGAACCGCTGTTCGTCCCAGCGCATCGACTTCTTCAGCGCCGCCATTGCGTGTGCACATTGGTCGAGCTTGCCCGGTTCGACGTAAATGGCGAGCTGTACCTCGCGGCCGGACGCGGTGCGGTACCGGTCGCGCAAGACGTCGAGCTTGCCGGCCACCATGGCGAAGAGATAACACGGCTTGCGGAACGGGTCCTCCCATCTCGCATAATGGCGTCCGTCCGGCTCATCGCCCGCGCCCACCGGGTTGCCGTTCGCAAGCAGAACCGGGAAAGCGGCCTTGTCGGCGTGGATTGTCACCGCGTATCGCGCCATGACGTCCGGACGGTCGATGAACCAGGTAATGCGCCGGAATCCTTGCGGCTCGCACTGGGTGAAATACCCATCGCGGCTCCGGTACAACCCGGAAAGCTGAGTATTCTGATCGGGCCGGATACGTACTTGCGTTTCGAGGGTGAAACGCTCGGGCACGACGTTGATCGACAAACTCCCAGCCTCGACATGGTAGTCGCCATCCTGGAGCAGGCGACCGTCGACGCGAACAGATTGAGTGTCGAGATCCTCGCCGTCCAATTCAAGCGCTGCCGATCCCTGCACCAGTGGATTGCGCAAAACGCGCAGCGTCGAGGTAACAAGCGCATACTCGGCACGGATATCGACATCGAGCCTGACGTCGTCGATCAGGAAGGGCGGCGGCGTGTAGTCTTCGAGGCGAACGGGTGTTGGATCGGACGTAGTGTCTTGCATATCAAAGGGTTCCGGGTAACTGGAGGATATGTGCGGGGCATCATGATAGCCGATGCCCGTCTGGTGACGACCGAACTTTTGCCGCTTGGTACTGACAAAGAAAGGCCGTTACCGTAGGGCGTTCCGGCGCCGGCGCCAACGACCTCGGATCAAGCAAAGCAACAATTAACCAGCAAGACCGAATAACTCCAAACCCTAAAGGAATCGATATGGCTAGCTCAGTGACTCTCGGCGGCAACCCCGTACAACTCTCTGGAACGTTCCCGCAAAAGGGGCAACAGGCGCCCGCGTTCTCGCTGGTCGGCAGCGATTTGGCCGACGTTTCGCTCGAAAAGTTCTCCGGCAAGCGCAAAGTGCTGAATATTTTCCCGAGCATCGACACGCCGACCTGCGCCACCTCGGTGCGCAAGTTCAACAAGTCGGCGAACGAGCTGGCCAATACGGTCGTGCTATGCATCTCGGCCGACCTACCGTTCGCACAGAAACGCTTCTGCGGCGCCGAAGGGCTGGAGAACGTGGTCACGCTTTCGGCGATGCGCGGTCGCGAATTCCTGAAGAATTACGGCGTCGAGATCACCAGCGGGCCGCTCGCTGGGGTCGCCGCCCGTGCGGTCGTCGTCCTCGACGCAGAGAACAAGGTCCTGCACAGCGAACTGGTGTCGGAAATCAAGAACGAGCCGAACTATGACGCGGCGCTCAATGCGCTGAGCTGAGGTAGCTGCACACGAGAGGGCGGGCGGCCGCACGGCCGTCCCGCGCCTAGCGTCAGTCGATGAGGTACCGGTTCAGGCGTGACGTTTGTGAAAGGCGTTTTGCTAGCAGTCGTTAAGCGCGCCGTACGTAAAACTGCCTCGATGGGGCTATCGCCCGCAAAGGCCTCCGAACGATGCTCAAGCCGTACGGCCTTCCAGCAAACGGAGCCGTTCCTCCACCGACAACGGCACCGGCCGCCGATTGGCCAGCAGCCAGGGCAGCCCCGGCAAGGCCGCTGCTAAGCCGCTCAAGAGCATGGCATCGTGCAACACGCCGTGCAGGATATGCCGGGTCTCCCACCATGCGTCCCGCGCCGACCGACGCAGCCAGGCGCACCAAAGAGCATTCCTGACCAGCAGGCGACGCCTGCCGGTGACATCACGTAGCCGGCTTGGGAAGTGATGCACGACGAGTTCCGGGGCGTATCCAAGGTGCCACCCGGCGGCCATCAGATCGAGCGCCAGCAGCCGCTCCTCGCCGCCGATGAAGAAACGCGGCTCGTAACCACCAGCAGCGAGAAAAGCGTCGCGGCGCATAATTGAGGCCCCGGCCATGATCCCCGCGACTTCGCTGCCAACGAAATGCATCGTGTTCGGGATCGGACTGTCGGCCATGACCGCGCTCGTCGGGTCGAGGTGCTCCTCCGGACCGACCAGGATGCGAGCGGTAAGTACCGCCAATCCCGGCTGCGCTTCGAGAATCGCGACTCCGCGGGCGAGTGCTCCCGGCGCCCACCAGGTGTCGTCGTCGCAAAATGCGATGTACCGCGCGCAAGCCGCCTGCGCGCCGTAATTGCGGGCCGCCGCACCAAGGTTACGCGGCAACGCCACGACCCGAATCCCCGGGTAATGCTCGGCGATAGCCCGCGCCGTGCCGTCCCGCGAGCCATTGTCGACAACCCAAATGGGTACGTCGTGACAGTTCTCTAGTAGCGTTCCGAGTGTGTGCAGAACCTGCTGCCGCCGGTTGTAGGTGAGGACAACGAGCGCCACATCGACTTCATCGATCGCCATCATGCTCTCCTTCTGGCGTCGTCCAGGCGCCAATACGTTTCGGGGCGCGCCACATCGCCCATTCCCAGGCGACCAGGAGTCGCCAGTCCCCGGAGTTGCGAGCGATAGCACGCTGCAGCGGCTTCCTTCTTCTCGCTGGCATCTGCACCGATCTCGAACTCGACCGGCGACACGGCCACCCTTCGTGCTTGCAACTCGTCAAGGCGGCGCGCAAGTAATTCCGGGATCGTGCGGTAGAGGGCATCGGCATAGAGGAACCACCCTGCGCGCAAGATCCCCTTTTCCCGACCTTGCTCGGCGAGTTCCCAATGAGCCTGCATGGCACCGTCGTGCGCAAGGCGATGGTCGGAATGGAAGAGGCCCAGCGGCAGGAAAACCGCGCTCGGCTCCACCTCACACGCCACCCGGGCGATTTCCCGGGCGATGTCGGCAGCTTCCGGTCCATCACCGGCTTCGCAATACTGGCTGTCCCGATACGCGAGCCGCACTGGCCGGGCGCCGAGGAGGGCGATCGCTTCGTTATCCTCGGCCCGCCGACTCGCCATGGCCTCCTCGCTTGAAGCGAATCCGCAGGCACGGTCCCAGTCGGTTAGACCCAAGGCAGACGGTGGATCTCCGGCAAAAACCGTCAGTACGTGCGAACCGGGGCTGTCGGCAAGAAGCCTTCCGCAGGAGAGAACGCCGTCGTCGAAGTGCGGCGATATGACCAGGATGCCGGCCGGCGGCCTTCCTGACCGTCCATTTTCGGTAATCACGCTACGAGGCGGCAAACGGCATTCCTACCCCGCGCAGGAGAGGATACGGATTGATTGGCCCGGCGCTGGTGTAGATTCCGTAATGCAGATGCGCCGGCCCACCGGCTGCGTTACCGCTGTTTCCTACGTAACCGAGAACGTCGCCAGGCAAGACGAAACGCCCGGCATGCACATCGCCGAAGCGCGCAAGGTGCGCATAGTAATGGCGGTGTCCTGCCGGGCCGATGACCCAGACGAAGTTGCCACCCAACGTATTGTGTCCGACCCGGGCAATGATCCCCCGTGTGGTCGAGCGCACTGGCGTACCCCGGGACGCAAAGATGTCGATGCCCTCATGCCGCCTCCCACCCGAGCGGGCCGCGTGCCAGGAATCGGCAAGCTTTCGGGGACTTACGCGGTCCACTGGGACGGGAAGCACTGTCGGAACCGGCTGCAAATAGAGCCACGTCGTACGTACCGCAGTCTGCGCGGCCGGTTCGAGCATCGTACTCAACAGCAGAACGGCAACCGCTGCGAAGATGGAAGAGACAATCGATCGGAGCATGCCAACATTCGCCTGTGGTGAAGGGTGTACTCAGGGTCCAGGGCTTCAGCCACCATGGTGACGAGGGCTTTTCGGAGATGGCAGGCGACGGCAGACTGATAAAATGCCCCAATGCCCTTCGACCCATCCCCGCAATCCCCTTTTTCCCTCTCCTGCCATCCCGCAAATGCCGCGCCCATGGTTCGCGCCGTCGAAGCGCAGGCACGTCTGCTCGCCGACGGAAGCCTCGCACTTACCTACTGTGTATGGGGCGACATGGCCCGCCTGTTCGTCCCTGAGCCGCAGGCGGCCGATCGGCGCGACGCGCTATGGGAGCACACGTGCTTCGAGGTCTTCGTCGCACCGGCCTCGGCGGACAGCTACGTCGAGTTCAACTTCTCGCCGTCCGGGCTGTGGGCCGCCTATGCGTTCTCCGGTTATCGACAACGCGCCGCAGCGGATGACCCGCGCCTGGCTCCCACGATCACAACGCACCGCTTTGCCGGACGGCTGGAGGTCGAAGCAATCGTCCCGGCCGCATCCCTTCCCCATTGGGCCGGTACTTGGCACGTAGGTCTGTCCGCCGTGCTCGAAGCGCGCGACGTCACCCACGATGCCCATAGCTACTGGGCTCTGGCTCACCCTGCCGAGCGCCCCGATTTCCACCACCGCGGCAGCTTTACCTTGCACCTCGCCGTGCCGCCTTTGCCCGCTTGAGCGCCTCCATGACCTCGATTTCCTTCGGCCTCGACCGGCTGCTCGCCGACGCCGCCCTGCGCAAGCCGTTGATCGGCAAACGTGTCGCATTGCTCGCCCACCCAGCATCCGTCACGGCCGATCTCACGCACGCGATCGATGCTCTTGCCAGTTTGCCGGACATCCGGCTCACCGCTGCCTTTGGCCCGCAGCACGGGTTACGGGGTGACAAGCAGGACAACATGGTCGAGTCGGCGGACTTTCTCGACCCGCGCCACGGCATTCCTGTGTTCAGCCTCTATGGCGAGGTACGCCGGCCGACGGCGGCCATGATGGACACGTTCGACGTGTTGCTCATCGATCTGCAGGACCTGGGCTGCCGTATCTACACCTTCATCACCACCCTGCGGTACATGCTCGAGTCGGCCGCCGAACACGGCAAACAGGTGTGGGTACTCGACCGCCCCAACCCGGCCGGCCGGCCTGTCGAAGGACTACTGTTGCGGCCTGGCTGGGAAAGCTTCGTTGGCGCCGGTCCCCTGCCGATGCGGCATGGCCTGACGATGGGAGAACTGGCTGCCTGGTTCGTGGCCACGCTGAAGCTCGACGTTGATTGCCGCGTGGTGACGATGGAAGGCTGGGCACCCGACGTTGGGCCAGGCTACGGCTGGCCGCTCGGCGAACACACCTGGGTCAACCCAAGCCCGAATGCACCTAACCTTTCGATGGCACGCTGCTACGCCGGTACGGTCATGCTTGAAGGGACGACCCTCTCGGAAGGACGGGGAACGACCCGCCCACTCGAACTCTTCGGCGCCCCGGATATTGACGCGCGCTCGTTGCTCGCCCAACTGCATGCACTGGCTCCGCAGTGGCTGAGCGGCTGCCGGTTGCGCGATTGCTGGTTCGAGCCGACGTTCCACAAACATGCCCACCAGCTCTGTAACGGCATCCAGATCCATGTCGAGGATGCAAGTTACGAGCACGCCGAGTTTCGCCCCTGGCGGCTGCAAAGCGCGGTTTTCAAGGCATTGCGGCGGCAGCAGCCCGATTACCCCTTGTGGCGCGACTTTCCGTACGAGTATGAACGCGACCGCTTGGCGATCGATCTGATCAACGGGGGACCACTCCTGCGCGAATGGGTCGACGACCCGCAAGCGACGCCTTCCGACCTCGATGCGTTGGCGAAACCCGACGAGACGGCCTGGGAAGCCATCCGGCGCGACTACCTACTCTACTGAGGCCAGGCGACTCTCCGCCTCTGCCTTACCGCTCGCCGGCGCAACATCGCATTGCCTGGTCTATAGTGGATTTGGGCGATGAAGCGCGAGCGCGGTCATGACAAATGATTTGGATCTCGTTGATCGGACCACTACCTTTCCCTTGCCGTGGGGGTTCTCCCTCGTTTTCCTGAAACTGGCCATCGGCGCCGTCATCGTCGCCGCCCTCAGTTTTCTTCTCCTGGTTGTTTTTGTCGTCCCCGGAGATCTTGCCCGCGCAGCCGGGCCGGCAGCGCAAATCGCCGTTTCCGGCGCAGCACTCGTCCTCATTGCGCTCGGCAAGGTTCGGGTGGCACTGACGCTTCTCGTCTGGGCCACCTGGCTCATCGTAACGACCTTCCTCTCGCTCTACGGCGGAGTGCGCGGCACGGCGGTTTCCGTCTACCCGCTGCTGGTAATGCTCTGCGGATGGTTGCTCGGCGCGCGCAGCGCCTCACTGTTGGCCGGGTTGGCCATCACGGCGACGATTGTCCTCGTGGTGGCTGAGCCGGCGACGGCCAGACCGGGCGCTCAGGCCACCCCCGCCGTGCTGTACGGCCTCGTGCAGATCACCTGTATCGTTTTCGCCACCGTCCTGATCAGCCTCCTGACGCGCTCCTATCATCACCGCCTTGACGAGGTGGAACGATTGGGTCAGGACCTCGCACATCGTACGGAACAAGCCCAGACGATTGCCGCGGATCTCAATGAAGCACAGGCGGTGGCACATATCGGGAGTTGGGTCTATTACTTTGACAACGACAGGATCGACATGTCGGCCGAATGCTGCCGCATCGTCGGCCTGCCGCTCGGTAGCCGAGGGACGCGTACCCGTTACCTCGCGCGCGTACACCCGGACGATCTCAAGCAGTTGGAAGATGACTGGCAGCGCGCGTTGGCAGGCGCTCCGCTCGTAAACCAGCACCGCATCTGGGTAGACAATCGCATTCGCTGGATCAGTCAGCGTGCGAATGTCGAATTCGACGAAGACATGCAGCCTCTGCGTTGTGTCGGGACGATGCAGGACGTCACCACACTGAAGCAGACCGAAGACGAATTACGGGTCGCCGCAACGGCCTTCGAGGCTCAGGAAGGCATGGTAATCACCGATGCCAATCAGATCATCCTGCGCATCAACCCCGCCTTTACCCGTGTCACCGGTTACACGGCGTCTGATCTGATCGGCAAAACGCCCCGCGTCCTCAGTTCCGGGCGGCATAACGAAGCGTTTTATGCCGCCATGTGGCATAGCATTGCCACGCTCGGCGCGTGGCACGGCGAAATCTGGAACCGGCGCAAGAACGGGGAAGTGTATCCGGAATGGCTGACCATCACGGCCGTGAAAGATGGCGCGGGAAACGTCACGCACTACGTAGGAACACTGACCGACATTACCCAACGCAAAGCCGCCGAGGAGGAAATCAAGCACCTGGCATTCTACGATCCGCTCACGCGCCTACCCAACCGCCGTCTGTTGCTCGATCGTCTGCAACAGGCATTGGCGTCGAGTGCCCGGACAGGCCGTCAGGGCGCTTTGCTCTTCCTCGATATCGATAACTTCAAAGCGCTCAACGATACGCTCGGGCACGATGTCGGCGATTCACTTCTGGAACAGGTCGCCGAGAGGTTGTCAGCCTGCGTGCGCGAAGGCGACACCGTCGCCCGCTTCGGTGGCGACGAATTTGTCCTCATGTTGGCCGACCTCAGCACCGACTCCGAGGAGAGCGCAGCACAGGCGCGACTCGTCGCCCGCAAGATCCTGGCCGCCATCAATACGCCTTATGCTCTGCCAGGGAGAACCTACCGAACATCCGCCAGCCTGGGCATCACGCTGTTCGCCAACCACCACGCGACGCCATTCGAGCTTCTCAAACAGGCCGATATCGCGATGTACGAAGCGAAGGCCGCAGGCCGCAACACGCTGCGCTTCTTCACTCCGCAAACGCACGCGATTCTTGAAGAAAGAAGCACCGATTAGGCCGACCGGACCGAAGTTTGACGGTCGGGAGACGCCGAGGCTACCTCCCGACCAGCCCTGCGATGCTGACCAGCAACAGGAGCAGCAGGCACAGCAACAACGCCCGCCAGACGAGCCCGACGGCGCTCTGCATAAAATCGACGTCCGCCTCTTCCCCAAGCCCGATTTCGGCACGGTCCGAGATCTCGCCCAATTCCATCACCGGCATACCAAGTCGCACGCCGAGCGCCCCCGCCCCGCTAGCTAAGACGACGCCAAGGCCACCGGCAGAATCACCGCCCGCCCACCGCGCCGCCTGAGTCCGCCAGCAATAAACAGCGTCCTCGAAATTTCCGACGACGGCGAAAGCCGCCGCTGTCGCGCGCAGCGGTAGCCAATCGATGACGGCGAACGCCTGCCGCGAAAATGTGCCGAAGTCTCCGGATTCCATGGCCGTGCGTCGCCCCCAGAAATCGGCAAGAAACGCCGCGACACGATAGAGCACCGCACCGCAAGGCCCCGGAAGCAGGACGAAGCAGACGATGACGCCAAAGACGTGGCGGTGCGACGCACCAAGCGCCTCCTCAATGGCTAGCCGCGCAATGTCGGATGATGAAAGCCCGTCCGCCGGTCGTCCGCGCCACTCGCCTAGCAGTTCGCGCGCGTGCGGCACGTCCTCCATGCGCAATGCCATTTGAATGTCGGTGTAGTAGTGGCTGAACTGGCGGAATCCCATCGTCAGGTAAAGAACGAGGACGTTCCAGAGCCAACCAAGCAACGGATTCAGCGCATGGAGCGCCGCATAGACAGCTCCGGCGACGACGACCAAGCCGCCGGCGGCAATGAGCCAGGCCACCACCCCGTGCTTCCGCTCGCCGGCATTGAAGAAACTTTCGAGAACCCGCGCGAGCTTCGATAGCGGCTCATAGACGACCCAGCGATAAGGCAAGGGGCGGATCTGTTCGAGCAACAGGACGGCAACGAGCGATAAAAGAGCCATGGCAAATAGGTCTGCGGCACGGCGTCACCCTCTGCACGCCTGCCTCGCTTCTGAAAGGCCGAAGATACCATATTGCCGCCAGCGGACAGAAGGACCGGGAGCCTATTCGGCGAGAGGATCAGGCGTTGCGCCTTCGCGGTGCTTCAGGCCTGACGATGCGAAGCACAACAGCGCGGACGAGCCCGTCGGGCGTACCTGGCTCAGTCGGCCACTGGACAACGGTCGGCCACGCGGCTGGCCTCCGCCGCCATGAGAGCACGCGCCAGAGTGACGATGATTCCTGCCGTCGCTCCCCAGATGTAGCGGTTCTCGTAGGGAATCGCAAAAAAACGCCGCACGACGCCGTTGCGCGTTAAAGAATCCCGTTGGTGGTTGGCGCTGTTCATCAGATGCGCGAACGGCACTTCGAAGATCTCGGCGACCTCCGTCGGATCGGCTCTGAGGTCGAGGGGCGGCGTCAGCAAGGCGACCACCGGCGTAACGCAGAAGCCCGTACTCGTACGGTATTCCGGAAGGTAGCCAAGGATTTCGGCACTTTTCGAAGCCAGCCCGATTTCCTCTTGCGCCTCCCGCAATGCTGTGTGCGCCGGGGATAGGTCCTCGGCCTCCGCCCGTCCCCCAGGGAAACTGATTTGGCCCGCGTGATTCTTCAGGTGTTCGGTACGTTGGGTGAGCAGAACCGAAGGCCCGCTGGCATGGAGAACGATCGGGAACAAGACAGCAGCTGGAATCAACGCCTCGTTGCCGACGCCTTCCTCTCTGACAGCCGCGCCGCTCGCCGGATTCGGGTTGAGGACTGAGCGCAGCAGACCGACATCGAGCCGCTCCGTCTCCGCCCTGTCCTCAATCATTTTTTCTCCCAGCCCACTCTCCGCGCTATTTGGCCGCGGCCATCTCCTCGGTTTCGATCCCGGCACGCACGGAGTCAAGCGCATCCTGCAGCGTTTCTTCCGGAAGCGTATTGATCGAGGTCGCCACCAGGTCGGCCGCCTCGACCGCACCGACCGGCAAGCGGCGGCTATCCAGACTGGCGATCAGCGCAGCAGTGGCGCCGACGACGCGTAGCAGAATCTGGCGTTCTCCCATCAGCAGTTCAACTTCGCGGCGCAGCATCGCAATTTCTTGGTCGCGGTGGGGCATTCGATTCTCCTAGTAGCGTTTCTTCAGCGTCATGGTGCCAGCATCACGCTGCATTTCCATACGGTTCAAAAAACTCATGCCGAGCAAAGCGACCGGCAGATCATTCTCGTGCACTGTGGCATCCACATTATTCACTACGATGTCACCAATACGCACGGTATCGAGCTTCACATGCCAGACCGGGGCTACCCCGTTCGCCGTCTGACTATACCCTGCGGTCCCCCTACTCACGTCGATGCCGATGTTCCGCGCATCGCTTGCGCCCAATGCCACCGTCGACGCCCCGGTATCGACCAGAAAACGCACGGGCTTTCCATTGATCGTTCCCGACGTCAAAAAGTGCCCGCGACCGTCTGCCGTCAGCACCGCCGTCGCCGGCCCGCTCGTTGCCTGCGCCGCAACATTCTGCCCGACACGCAACGTCCGCTTCTTACCGTCTACTTCAAGCGTCGCCGTTTCGCCGTCAATCGCAATCACGCGGACACCTTCATCGGTCTTCGCGCCAACGGCGACAATGCGCGGCGCGCCGCCGTTGATCGTCAACAGGGCCTTGCCGGGAAATACGCCCGCCAGGCCGACGTCTGCGCCATGAGCAAACGACGTGCCCGCCAACGCAACTCCAAGCAGCAATAGGCTTCCAATCTTCGACTCACTAGAATGCAAGACGCTGCTTATTCCGTTTTTTTCCATAATCCGTCGAGCCGAAAGTATCGCCAATGAAACCCGTCGTTATTGTTCGTCATGCAGAAACGGAAGGTCCGGGCTATTTTGCCACATTCCTGGAAAAGCACTCGGTGCCCCACCAACTGGTCGCTATCGACCGCGACGAGCCCGTTCCGGTGGATGTCTCCGGTTTTTCCGGGCTGTGCCTGATGGGCGGCCCGATGAGCGTGAACGACGCCTTACCCTGGATAAATGAGGTCTGTGCTCTGATTCGTGAATCGGTGGCAGCAGGCATTCCGGTTATTGGACATTGCCTGGGCGGCCAGCTCCTCAGCAAGGCCCTCGGCGGCACGGTCACGCGCAGTCCCGTCAAGGAGATCGGATGGGGCCTGGTGCGCGTCGAGGATAGTGAGGAAACACAGCGCTGGTTGGGCGGCCATCCCAAAGATCAAACCGGCGAAGCAACAGTCTTCCAATGGCACGGAGAAACCTTCGGCGTCCCGGACGGAGCCTGCCGCATCTTTACCAACGATTTCTGCGCCAACCAAGCCTTTGTGTTCGGGCCGCACCTCGGAATGCAATTCCACGTCGAGATGACGGCGGAAATGATCGCAGAGTGGTGTACGGCCTGGCCAGCCGAAGTGGCCGGCCTTTCACTCTTGCCGGCTTCTGTCCAGACACCGGAACAAATGCAGGCAGAAGCTGTAGCGCGGATCCCTGCTCTGCGCCGGTTGGCTGACCAGCTCTATGCTTCCTGGCTACAAGGTGTCTTGCGCTAGCAAGCCCTCGCTCGCTCCAAGTAGTGGAGATGCGCGTTGGTGCGAGACCTCGCACCATTGGCAGACAACTACAGGGAGCGCTCATCGTTGAACACCGGCTGCCGACCACGCCGCACGACATGGAGGTGAAGACCTTCGCCACCGACTTTGATCCGCAAAAGAAAACGCGGCACTCGGCCGCGTTTCTAAGGAGGAACCGGGCTGACCGGCTCCCGACCTATTCTTTATGCTGGACGACGACGCACTGGTAGACGCCACCGAAGAATGTGCGCTTTTTCCAGACAAACCGGTCAGCCTTCTTGGCGTAGTGCTGGATTTCGTTGTGCCACATCGCCTCGGCAAACGGTTCGAGGTAGTGATTCACGACCTTGAGGATGTAGCGGATCGGCTGCCACCGCGCCGGATTGTGGTAATCGACAAAGACCGCCTTGCTGCCCTTGGGAAGCTTTTCGAGCATATGGTTCACGATCTCGTGTTTCTTTTCCTCCGGCACTTCATGCAGGAGGAAGAAACTGCAGATCAGGTCGTACTTGGTCGCCGCGTCGCCAGTGAAATCGGCCGCATCGCTGCGGATCACCTTCGTCCAATCCATTCCGGCCAATTTGCGTTCGCCGTGCTCGATCTGGACCGGAGTCACGTCCGTCAGGTGGAATGCTCCTTTGGGGCCCACCTTGCGCGCCGCTCGGGTCACTAAGTCGCCATAGACGTGAGCGAGTTGCCAGACGCGCATGCCTTCCTTGATTTCGTTCAGGTAGGCGCGCATCAGGCGCTGGTCGTTGAGGAACAAAAGGACGCGTACGACCCAGTTGTGATCGAGTGCGCGAACCCACTTGGGGTCTACATAGGCCCAGTCATACACTTCGGTCATGTATGCCGGAACCCCATCGTAATAAGGATCGATGGCAAGGGTGGAGTCTACTTTGGTCATTGTCGATTCCATAGAAGTAAAGAAACCTGATGCTGTCGCCAAGTGACTCCAGACACCGAAAAAGGGGAAAGCTGAGCCGGGGGCGAGCGAGTCATAAAACCGGAAATTATCCCCTCAGCGCGCACGCCGGTCAAACCGAAAACGGTATTTTGGTATCAAAAAAACCTGAATATTCATCGTTTTCCGTAATTCCCGAGTCGTCCCTCGCTGTCCGGCGGGAGCCTGACAGAAGGCCCCGTTTTCACGCCCAGAAGGGACGGTTCAATCTGGAAATTGACTACGCGCAAACTGGCCCAAAACAACAATCGTTTGACGACCCACGCGTGTTCACCAAACACGTTGAGGCCACCGCCAAGCGGACACCCCCGGACGACCGTAATCCTACCTGAACCGCGGAGCGGACAGGTTGACCAGGATCAAAAGGGGGCCTCGGAGAGGGAGAGGAGCAGGTTATTCGGGCAATGGGGCGAACAGGGCGGCGATGTCTTCTTCGCCGAACTTGACACTGACGCCCCGGTCTTCGGAAAGAATTCCGGCGGCAAGGTCGGCTTTGCGCTCCTGCAAGGCGAGGATCTTTTCCTCGATGCTGCCCGCGATGATGAGTTTGTAGACGAAGACCGGCTTATCCTGACCGAGACGGTGAGCGCGATCGGTCGCCTGATTCTCGACGGCGGGATTCCACCAGGGATCGTAATGAATGACCGTATCGGCCGCCGTCAGATTGAGGCCGACGCCCCCGGCCTTGAGGCTGATCAGGAAGATCGGCACCTCACCCGCCTGGAACCGGCGCACCGGCGTTTCCCGGTCGGCCGTATCCCCTGTAAGCGTCACGAAGTCGAGCCCAGCCTGTTTGAGTTCCGCCTCGATCAGGGACAACATGCTGGTGAATTGTGAGAAGAGCAGGATGCGCCGCCCTTCGTCCACCTGCTCGGGCAACATCGTCATCAACAGGTCCAGCTTGGCGCGCTCCTTGACGCGCAAGGCCGCTGCCGTACGTACCAGACGCGGGTCGCAGCACACCTGCCGGAGTTTGAGCAGCGCGTCGAGAATCACGATCTGGCTACGCCCGAAGCCTTTGCTCGCCACTTCTTCGCGCACCATGGCGTCCATCGCGGCACGCACAGTTTCGTAGAGATCCCGCTGGCCGCCCGTGAGTTCAACCTTGCGCACGATAATGGTCTTTGGTGGCAATTCGCGCGCGACCTGTTCCTTTTTCCGCCGCAGCACGAAGGGGCGTATGCGCCGCGCAAGCAAATCGCGGCGTTCGGCGTCGCCCTGCTTTTCGATCGGCGAACGCCAGTAACGGGCAAATGCATTGCTGTCGCCAAGGAAGCCCGGCATCAAGAAATCGAACTGGCTCCACAACTCGCCGAGATGGTTTTCCAACGGCGTACCGGTAAGACAGAGACGATGCCTGGCCTCGATGCGGCGCACGACTTCCGCGCCCTGGCTGCGGGAATTCTTGACCGTCTGGGCCTCGTCGAGAATCAGAAGGTGGTAGCTATGTTTGGTCAGTTCTTCGGCATCGCGCCAAAGCAAGGGGTACGTGGTAAGCACGACGTCATGCGCCGGAATTTCTGCGAAACGCCCCTTGCGCTCCGCACCGTGCAGCGAGAGCACGGACAGCGCAGGAGCAAAGCGCGCCGCTTCGTTCTTCCAGTTGAAGATGAGCGACGTCGGCAGGACGATGAGCGCCGGGCGGTCGAGCCTTCCTGCTTCCTTTTCGAACAGAAGGTGCGCGAGCGCCTGTGCTGTTTTTCCCAGCCCCATGTCGTCGGCCAGAATGCCGGACAATTTTTGTTCGCGCAGGAATTGCAGCCAGGCGAGGCCTTCTTTCTGATACGAACGGAGTTCAAGCTTGAGCCCTGCGGGCGCCTCGATCGGCGCGATGCCTTGCGCCGCTTCAAGGCGCTCAGCGAGTGCAAAAACGTCGCCGTACCCCCGGAATTGCCAGCGACGGGTATCGGTCAGCTGCGCCAGGCGCGGCGCGTCGAAACGGGAAACGCGCAACGTGTTGCCACCGTCGAAGCCATCGAACAAGTCGAGCAGGGTGGCGGCCAGCGGTTTCAGGCGTTCCGCCGGAACCCGGATGCGCACTCGCGTCGGCGTCTGCAACTCGATGATTTCGTCGTTCTCGATGCGGCTGAGCAGGACGCTGTCCAACCAGCGACCGTCGCGCCGGAACAAGCCCGCCAGGAGCGGAGCCAGGGGTAGACGCTGGCCGTCGACGAAGATCCCCATGTCAAGATTGAACCAGCCGTTGTCCGACTCACTCAGTTCAGCGTCCCAGGCTTCGACTTCCAGCGCATGGTGGCGGAAATCCTCATCGAACTCGACCTGCCAGCCGACTCGTTTCAAGAGAGGGACGGCATCGCGCATGAAATCATTCCAGCGCGACTCATCGGTCAGGCCGTAGGCGTGGTCGGGCGGACTGCCGAACGTATACAACACGCGCGCCGGGATCATCTCAAGGCCGGCTTCGCCGAGATGCCGCATCAATTCGGACTCGAACTCGCGCCGGCGTACCACCTGCACCGTCTCTCCATCGGGTAGTGTCAGATACTCCCGCTCATCGCCCGGTTTGATATCCGCATCCTGATAACTGAATAACGGCAAGACGACGTCGAAGGCCCCCTGCTCGGAGGTCGCTGCATATCCGCGCCACTCGTCGTTCCCGCAAGTATCCAGCGTGCGCAAACGCAATGCAGCGATCGGACGGCAGTCGATACGTCGTACCGGCACGTCTCGCTGTTCTTCCCGCAGAGGCAACTCCGGGATGCGCTGAGCCAGAGCCTGGGCGACCTGTGCCGCCTCGTTCGCAGAAAGCGGCGGCAGCGTGAACAGCTGCGCAATCGCCTCCGGATTCCCCGGCACATCGAGCGGCCCGGCAGTTCCCTCATCAAGATCGACGTACCAGGGCGGCTGAACGGGTACAACGAGAGAAGCCTCCGGACGCGGCACGAACCGCGGCCGCCTGAGTCCGTGCACGTCAGCGGCCCACCGCACCTCGGCCTTGCGCGCCTCCGCCAACGCCAAGGGCGAGTGCTCGTTTTCGGCATAGAAGCGCCCTGTCTGAAGCAATTGTCCGAGCAGTTCAGCCCCGTGCTGGGGACCAAGGGCGAAGGCGCGCAGACCACAGTCGTGCGTACGCTCATCCCACAAAAGACGAAGAATTGCCAGATCGTCCTCGCCGGCAAAGGGCGGCAATTTACCCAGAGCCCGGTCTACGCCCCACCATTCTTCGGCCGTTTCCAGGTCGCGCCCTTTGTGCAGCGTAACGCCGAATCCGCGCAGATCCGCCGTCCAGTGGAGAACGTAGTAGAGCTGGTTACGGCTACCGGAAACTCGGCCGGGCTTCTTGCCCACCGCCATGGAGACGCGCCGTAATTCCTCTACCCACGACAACGCGCTCGGGTTCTCGTGCTCGCGCTCGTCGACGTCAGTACTGGATTTCGAGGACATGTTGGGAAAGCCGGGAGGCGTTTGGAGCGTGACGGTCCCCGACAAAGCAGCCTGCCGTGTTCGGCAAGCTGAGTTGGGGCAACAACAAAGGCGCCGAGGCCGCAGCGGCCTCGTGGCGCCGCGTCACGACGCGGCGGCTGGGACGTTCATTCAATCGCGAAAATTACCGTATTTCACCGGGTAGTCGGTCACCGTTTTCTTCACCAACGCAATCGCCTCTTGCAAAGCGTCGCGCTTGGCTCCGCTCACACGCACCGCGTCGCCTTGGATGGCAGCCTGTACCTTGAGTTTGGAATCCTTGAGCAACTTCACGATCTTCTTCGCGAGCTCGCTCTCAATCCCGATCTTTATTTTGAGTTCCTGCTTGACCTTGTCCCCGGAGACTTTTTGCACGGTCTGGGAATCGAGGCGTTTGGTACTGTCCGGATCCTTCTTCTCCATCTCTGGGAAAAGGATGTCCTTGATCTGGTTCAGCTGAAACTCGGAGTCGGCGTACAGCGTGATGACTTTGTCCTTTTCGTTCAGCTCGACTTTGGCGCTGGTTCCCTTGAAGTCGTGGCGCCCGATGATTTTCTTGCCAACGAGATCGATGGCATTCTTCAGCGCGACGGCGTCCACCTCGGAAGAAAAGTCGAAAGACGGCATCCCAGCCCCCGCTCAGCCGAAATGGCAGACGTAGTGGTACGGTTCGTCGCAAGCGATTTCGAACGACGAATTACCGGGGACTTTGAATGACTGTCCAGCCGAAAACGTCTTCCACTCCGTCTCACCCTTCAAACGCACGCGACACGAGCCGCTCACCCCCTCCATGACTTCCGGAGTTCCAGTGTTGAAGATCAGCGAGGAAGGCAGAATCACCCCGAGGGTTTTGCGCGTGCCGTCGGCAAACTGCACGGTGTGACTTACGCATTTGCCGTCGAAATACACGTTGGCCTGCTTGACGACGCTTACATTATCGAATTGCGACATTTTCAGACTTCCACCAGTAACTGGATAACCGACTTGGCGACGAAACCCACCATGCCAAACGCAAGCACGAAAAAGAGGATGAACGTTCCGGTCTTACCCGCCTTCGCCTTCCACGCCAGTTCGCCAATGATGAACAGCATAAAAAGCATGAAAATGCCGAGCCCGTACGTCATGCCGAAATGCGCGATCTCTTCTTCGCTAAAACCGAACATCGTTACAACCCAAGTTGCGATCCCAACCCATCAGCCGCTCTTGCCGTTGGCAAGATTCTCGGCAACCCGCGTGCGCAGCGCGCCTCAATGCACTTGATTACGAGTCCACCCGGCCGAGGACCAGATACTCCATCAGCGCCTTTTGGACATGCAAGCGATTCTCCGCCTCGTCCCAAACGACACTTTGCGGACCATCGATCACCTCCGCCGTAACTTCTTCACCACGGTGCGCCGGCAGGCAGTGCAAGAATATCGCGTCCGGACGCGCGATGCCCATCATCTCCGCATCAACCTGCCAATCGGCGAAGTCGCGCAGACGTTCCTCGTTCTCCGCCTCAAACCCCATCGAGGTCCAGACGTCGGTTGTGACGATGTCGGCGCCTTTGGCTGCCTCCATTGGGTCGGCAAATTGTTTGAAATGTCCGGTGCCATGCAAGCCAGCACGCTCCGGTTCGATCTCGTATCCCGGCGGCGTCGAGACGTGCACCGTAAAATCGAGCACCTCGGCCGCCTGCAGCCAAGTGTTGCAGACGTTGTTCGAATCACCGATCCAAGCCACGGTCTTGCCTTGGATCGGACCGCGCTGCTCGATATAGGTGTAAATGTCGGCCATGATCTGGCACGGGTGGTATTCGTTGGTCAGCCCGTTGATCACCGGTACCCGAGAATGCGCCGCAAGCCGCTCGACGATGCGCTGTTCGAACGTACGAATCATGATCACATCGCTCATGCGCGAAATGACCTGCGCAGCATCCTCCACGGGCTCTCCGCGTCCGAGCTGCGAGTCGCGCGTGTTGAGGTAGATCGCGCTGCCGCCAAGCTGCTGGATTCCGGCTTCAAAGGACAAGCGCGTACGCGTACTCGCCTTCTCGAAGATCATCACCAGCGTACGGTCGCTCAGTGGCCAGTACTGCTTGTACGACTTGAACTGCTGCTTGATCCAGCGCGTGCGTTCGAAAAGGTAATCAAACTCGGCACGCGTGAAGTCCTTGAACTGAAGGAAGTGTTTTACGTCCCGCTTCGCCGCTGTCATGGTCGGTCTCCGCTCAGGAAGCAAGATAGTCGCACAGGAGCGTTGCCAGGCGCGACACCAGCTCGTTGGCATCGTCTTCAGTAAAGGTCAAGCACGGAAGGAGGCGCACCACTCGCTCTGCCGTCACGTTGATGAGCAACCCGGCCGCCAGTGCGCGAGTTACGAGTTCGCCGCACGGACGATCCAGTTCGATGCCGATCATGAGGCCCTGACCGCGTATCTCGACCACGCCGGCAGCGCCTGCCAATGCTTCGGCGAGCCCGTCCCGAATCCGGCGCCCGATCATCTCCGCTTTCGCGATCAAGCTTTCCTTCTCGATCACGGCGATCGTGGTCAACGCCGCCGTCGTCGCCAGCTGGTTGCCGCCGAAAGTCGATCCGTGATTGCCCGGCTTGAACAGACCCGCCGCGCGCCCTGCGGTGATACAGGCGCCGATCGGAACACCACCGGCCAATCCCTTGGCCAAGGTCACGATGTCGGGTCGGATTCCCGAATGTTGAAAGCCGAACCACTTGCCGGTACGGCCCATGCCGCACTGGACTTCGTCACAGATAAGCAGCCAGCCCTGCTCGTCGCACAAGGCGCGCAGGCCGCGCTGATAGGCAATGTCGGCCTCATGGATACCGCCTTCGCCCTGCAGGATTTCGAGCATGACCGCGACGACGTTCTTGTTGTGTTCAGCGATAGCGCGGACAGCTTCAAGATCGTTGTACGGCACACGCACAAAGCCCGAGACGAGCGGCTCGAAGCCCGCTTGTGTCTTGCGGTTGCCGGTCGCGGAAAGCGTTGCCATCGTGCGCCCATGGAATGCCTTCTCCATGACGACAATGGTCGGACTATCGACATTACGCTGATGGCCGTAGAACCGGGCGAGCTTGATCGCCGCTTCGTTCGCTTCGCATCCAGAGTTGCAGAAGAACACTTCGTCCATGCCGGCGAGCCCGGCAAGCTTGTCTGCGAGTTCTTCTTGCTGGGGAATACGATAAAGGTTCGAGGTATGCAGCAGGCGCCCGGCTTGAGCGGCGATCGCGGCGACCAGTTCGGGGTGGTTATGTCCTAGCGTGGATACCGCTATCCCGGACATTGCGTCGAGATAAACGCGGCCTTCCGTATCGGTCACCCGGCTCCCGTTGCCATGGGTAAACGCAACCGGCAGCCTGGCATAAGTGTTCATTAGGTGAGACATATACAAACCCTTGGATGGAACCCCGAAACTGAAACGGCGGCTTACGCCGCCGGGATAATTTCGCGTCGGGCCGCGCCAAACGGCTCACGCCTCAGCGTCCCCGATTGCGCGCGAGGACGGCAAGGGGTGAAATTCTAGGAGAAAATCAGGGTCTTGTATATAACGCGGGAAAGCGCACGAGATATCGGCCGACGCTACAATGAGCCATGCGCATTGCTGTGTTCAATCAGAAGGGCGGCGTCGGGAAAACAACGACCGCGCTCAATCTTGGCGCCGCGATGGCCCGCGAAGGCGCTCAGCCGCTGCTCGTCGACCTCGATCCGCAATGCCATTTGTCAAATATCCGCGGTCATCGCATCCCGGACCCGAACCGCAGCGTTTACGGCTTCTTTCAGGGTTCGCGCTCACTCGAACAGATTGCTACGCCTTGGGACGGAATCGGCCGGCTGGTTCCAGCGCACCAGCAGTTGATGAAAGCGGATTCAATCATCGGCAAGGGCCCGGCGGCGCTCAACAAGCTCCGGCTCGGTCTCGATCAGATGGATCTCAATATACCCGGCAATGCCGCGGAGAATGTACTGATCGATTGCTGCCCGGCGATCGGCGTTCTGGCGCTCAACGCCATTTTCGCATGCGATCTCCTGCTTATTCCCGTTTCCACGGACTACTTGTCGCTGCAAGCAGCGGAACAAATGACGCGAACCCTCGCTGTTCTCGAACCGGTCCTCAAGCGGCGTGTCGCGCGCCGCTACATTCTCACGCGTTTCGACCGCCGGCGCAGGATGAGCGAGGACGTCCGACGCCAACTGAGCGAATGCTACGGCGGCGACGTATGCGATACCGTAATCAACGAGAATGTCGCGGTCGCGCAAAGCCCCTCACGCCAGCAGGACGTGTTCCACTTCAATGCAGGCAGTGAAGGCGCTCGCAACTACGCCATGCTCTACGCCGAGTTGCGGGAGAGTGCGGGGTTGTAGAATCAGCGGCGGGACCGGCCAATCAAAGACCGGTGGCAAGTTCCGAGAGCGAAAAAAAACGGCGCCCGCTGACGCCGTTTTTTATTGGCAAGAATCTGCTCAGGCGGCAGCCAGCGCCTTAATCTGCTGGGAAAGGCGGCTCTTGTGGCGAGCGGCCTTGTTCTTGTGAATGATCTTCTTGTCCGCGATACGGTCGATAACCGAGACGGACTCTTGATAGACGCTTTGAGCAGCAGCCTTATCGCCAGCGGCAATCGCCTTTTGCACACGCTTTACCGCCGTACGCAAACTGGAGCGCAGGCTGATATTGTGGGCGCGTTGCTTAACCGCTTGGCGGGCGCGCTTGCGAGCTTGTGCGCTGTTGGCCATGAATAGTGGTCCCTAAAATCGGAGGAGTTGATGGAAAGCGCGTGATTCTACCCGCTTCGATTTTCCAAAGCAAGCGATGGGAAACGATGAGCGTTTGGCCGGCCTGCAGCGAGAAGCTAAGATACCGGCTTCTCCGAGGAAGCAAAACTCCCGCATGAATCTGCTCAAAGCCCTCGCCACGGTCAGTGGCATGACGCTCGTATCCCGTATCCTGGGTTTCGTGCGCGATTTTGTGATCGCCCGTATTTTCGGCGCTGGCGTAATGACCGACGCCTTCTTCGTCGCCTTCAAGCTGCCCAATCTGTTACGACGGCTATTCGCGGAAGGTGCGTTCTCACAGGCTTTCGTGCCCATCCTTGGAGAATACAAGAACAACCGTGAGCCCGCAGACACGAAGAGGCTTGTCGACCACGTCGCGAGTTTGCTCATGCTGGTTCTGCTCGCAGTCACGCTGCTCGGCATGATCGGCGCGCCGGTCCTTGTTTACATATCGGCCCCGGGATTCGTGAGCGATCCGCAAAAATTCGCACTCACGGTCGCGCTCACCCGCATCACCTTCCCGTACATTCTGTTCATGTCGCTTGTCGCCTTGGCGGGAGGCATCCTGAACACCTGGAGCCGCTTTGCGGTCCCGGCCTTTACGCCGGTTCTGCTCAATCTCGCGTTCATCGGCATGGCGCTATTCGCCGCCCCGAGGTTCGCACAGCCGGTGATGGCGCTCGGCTGGGCGGTATTCGTCGGCGGAATTCTCCAACTCGCATTTCAGATCCCGCATCTGCGACGCATCGGGATGCTTCCGCGCTTCTCCCTCTCTTGGGAAGATCCCGGTGTCCGGCGCATCCTTAAATTGATGGGCCCGGCGGTACTCGGCGTGTCGGTGGCACAGATCAGTCTATTGATCAACACCGTTTTTGCTTCCTTCCTCGACACGGGAAGCGTCTCCTGGCTCTACTACGCTGACCGGCTAATGGAATTCCCGTCCGGCATGCTGGGTGCCGCCCTGGGAACCATCCTGCTCCCGTCGCTTTCCCGGTACCACGCCGGCGAGAGGCTGGAAGAGTACTCGAAACTCCTCGACTGGGGCCTGCGCCTGACGCTATTGCTCGCTGCTCCAGCCGCCGTCGCACTCGCCCTGACGGCCATTCCTTTGATAGCGACCCTGTTTCACCATGGCGCGTTCACTGAAAACGACGTCTATATGACGCGCCAAGCCTTGGTCGCGTATAGCGTCGGACTGCTCGGGCTGATCCTGGTAAAGGTACTCGCCCCCGGTTTCTATGCCCGGCAGAACGTGCGTACGCCGGTGAAGATCGCGTTGGTCACGCTGTTCGCCACGCAGGTGCTCAACCTCCTGCTGATCGGCTGGTTGCGACACGCCGGGCTCGCGCTTTCGATCGGGCTCGGCGCCTGCCTGAATGCAGCTCTCCTGTTCCGTGGGCTCCGTCGACAGGGTGTTTACACGCCGCAACCCGGATGGGGAAAATTCCTCGCCAAGCTGCTGTTCGCCCTTGCTTGCCTTTCCGCGGCTTTGCTTCTCGCGGGCGGCAATACAGCGGATTGGATGGCATGGAGCCTTGTCGAGCGCGTCATGCGTCTATCGGCCCTCGTCGCGATAGGCGGCACGGTTTATTTCGCTACACTATGGATAACCGGCTTCCGGTTGAACGATTTCAAGCGCCGGGCGGCCGAATGATCACCTGGAGGAAATCACCATGAAGTTGACGAGCGCAAGCTTCATCGATGGGCAGAGACTGTCGGGCGATCTTTCTTTCTGCATTCCCGACCCCGCGCACCACGTCTGCCTCGGCAAGAATCTCAACCCCCAACTAAGCTGGGAGGAAGTCCCGGTCGGAACCCGGTCGTTCGCGCTGATCTGCCACGATCCGGATGTGCCGAGCAGCGGTGATGACGTGAATCAGGAGGGGCGCACGGTCCCGGCTTCCCTGCCGCGCGTCGACTTCTTCCATTGGGTGCTCGTCGACATTCCCTTCGACATACGGAAGATCGCTCAAGGCGAGTTTTCGAACGACGTTTCGCCGCGCGGCAAACCCGGTCCCGCTGCATTACATGGCACACGACAAGGTATCAACGACTTCACCGGCTGGTTCGACGGCGATAACGACATGCGCGGCGACTATTACGGCTACGACGGCCCATGCCCGCCCTGGAACGACGAACTGAGGCATCATTACATCTTCACGCTGTACGCGCTTGATCTCGAGCACGTCCCGGTCGAAGGAAAGTTCACGGGACAACAGGTGCGAGAGGCAATATGCGGTCACGTGCTCGCGGAAGCGAGCTTGACCGGCATCTACACGCTCAATCCGGCGGTCGCTGCGTAAGTCAGCCGAAACAAGGAGAAACGGGGCCGACGGCCCCGTTTTTGTTACGAAACCGCCGGCAGGATCGGCACAATCATCAGCGCGACGATATTGATGATCTTGATCAGCGGGTTCACCGCCGGCCCCGCCGTGTCCTTGTAGGGATCGCCCACCGTATCGCCGGTGACGGACGCCTTGTGCGCTTCCGAGCCTTTGCCGCCGAAGTGACCGTCTTCGATGTACTTCTTGGCGTTATCCCAAGCGCCGCCGCCGGTGGTCATGGAGATCGCGACGAACAGGCCGGTGATGATCGTGCCCATCAGCATGCCGCCCAGAGCGCGTGGGCCGAGCAGCAAGCCAACCACCACCGGCACCAGCACGGGAAGCAATGACGGCAGGACCATTTCCTTGATTGCCGCCGAAGTCAGCATGCCGACCGCACGGGAATAGTCCGGCTTGGCCTCACCATCCATGATGCCCGGGATCTCACGGAACTGACGGCGGACCTCTACGACCACCGACGCCGCCGCACGCCCGACCGCTTCCATGGCCATCGCGCTGAACAGATAGGGAATCAGGCCGCCGATGAACAGGCCGATGATGACCATATGGTCGGAGAGATCGAAACGCATGGCGTCGTTGAACCGCCCCTCCAGGGCATGGGTGTAATCGGCGAACAAGACGAGCGCGGCGAGGCCGGCCGAGCCGATCGCATAACCTTTCGTCACGGCCTTGGTGGTATTGCCGACAGCATCGAGCGGGTCGGTAACGTCGCGCACCTGTTGCGGTAGTCCTGCCATTTCCGCGATGCCGCCGGCGTTGTCGGTAATCGGGCCATACGCGTCGAGCGCGACGATAATGCCCGTCATTGAAAGCATCGCCGTGGCCGCGATCGCGATGCCGTACAGACCCGCCAAGGCGTAGGTCAGGTAGATTGCGGCACAGACGGAGATCACAGGCAGCGCCGTGGCTTTCATCGAGATGCCGAGTCCGGCGATGATGTTGGTGCCATGACCCGTCGTCGAGGCTTCTGCGACGTACTTGACCGGCGCAAATTCGGTACCGGTGTAGTACTCGGTGATCCACACCAGCAGCCCGGTAAGGACAAGTCCGATAGCCGCCGACGCGTAGATGCGCAGCGATGTGATCGTCGTTCCGTCAGCCTGCGCGACGCCGTCGCCCAGCATCCAGGCAGTCACCGGGTAAAACGCGACGAGTGCAATGGCGCCGGCAACCGCCAGCCCCCGATAGAGTGCGTTCATAATCTTGCCCTCGTCGCGGGCCCGTACAAAGAAGCAGCCGACGATCGAGGCAATGATCGAGACGCCGCCGAGGACCAGCGGATAGACGATCAACGCATCACTCGCTCCCGACGCTCCCTTGAGCATCATGGCGCCAAGGACCATCGTGGCGACGACGGTTACGGCATAAGTCTCGAACAGGTCGGCCGCCATACCGGCGCAGTCGCCTACGTTATCGCCTACGTTATCGGCGATAACCGCCGGATTGCGCGGATCATCCTCGGGAATGCCCGCTTCGACTTTGCCGACTAGATCAGCACCCACGTCGGCCCCCTTGGTGAAAATCCCACCACCGAGGCGGGCGAAGATCGAGATCAATGACGCACCAAACGCCAGCCCGACGAGGGGTTCCACCGCATGCCGGAAGTCCGCTCCGCCTGATCGCAGGACCGCGTAATAGCCGGCGACCCCAAGCAGTCCAAGGCCCACCACGAGCATCCCGGTAATTGCGCCGCCCTTGAAGGCAACGTCCAGCGCGGCTGCAACTCCGGAACGCGCCGCCTGAGCGGTTCGTACATTGGCGCGCACTGACACATGCATGCCGATGAACCCCGTTGCCCCGGACAACACCGCGCCAATTACGAAACCGCCGGCGATCTGAAGGCCGAGGAAAGCGCCAATCAGAAGCGTGAGTGCCGCGCCGACGACGGCGATCGTCCGGTACTGCTTGCTCAGGTAGGCGGAGGCGCCGACTTGAATGGCGCGAGCGATGTCCTGCATCCGTTCATCGCCAGCGGATAACGAGAGAATCCACCGCGCCGTCGCCCCTCCGTACAAGGCGGCGGCAAGAGCACACACGAGCGCGAAGACGAGACCTACTGACATAAGCGCAACCTCATTCAAGGCCAGACGGCGCCGGTGACGACCGACGCCGAAATGGTCCAACCACTGCACTTAGTTAGTTCCGGCCCCTCCTCTGCTGGGAGGTCACGCCCGCTTTGCCCGGGTCAGTTCGGCCTATCGAAAGACGGTACTGTTGATCACCGAGGATTGATTTGGTTCAACGCGGCGAAAATCGCCTCCCGGATTTGTTCGATGTCGCCCACGCCCGGAATGCGACGATATTTCGGGGCGGCAGGATCACCGGTCGCCGCCCATTTGCTGTAGTAATCAACCAGCTGCTCGGTCTGGGAATGGTAAACGCGGAGCCGGTTGCGCACCGTTTCCTCCTTGTCGTCGTCGCGCAGAATCAGCGGTTCGCCGGTCACGTCGTCGCAGCCTTCAACCTTCGGCGGATTGAACTTTATGTGATAGGTGCGCCCCGAGCCGAGATGCACGCGCCGGCCGCTCATCCGCTCCAGGATGACGGCATCGTCGACGTCGATTTCGAGCACGAAGTCCAGCGTCGCGCCGACCTCGCGCATCGCGTCGGCCTGCGGGATCGTGCGCGGAAAGCCGTCGAACAGGTAGCCGCCCCGACAATCGTCCTGCTGAATGCGGTCCTTGACCAGCTTGATGATGATGTCGTCGGAAACCAGACGCCCTTCGGCCATCACCTTTTCCGCCTCGATGCCGACCGGCGTCCTTGCCTTGATCGCCGCACGCAGCATGTCGCCCGTGGAGATTTGCGGAATACCGTACTTCTCGCAGATGAACTTCGCCTGTGTGCCTTTGCCCGCGCCCGGGGCACCCAGCAGGATCAGTCTCACTTTTTTTCCTTCGGAGTGTTGAAAAACCTGAAGCCTCGTGACTCCTTACCCACCGGGGCTTTGAATCACGCGCCTGACTTTCTCTCGATCGACCGCCCTCGAATTCCGAAATCCGATGCTTAGTGCTCGCGGAACCACTGCTGCATGCGGGCCGCTTCTTCCGGCGTATCGACGCCCGGCATCGGCAGATGCTCTGAGATCACGACGCTGATCCGGAAACCATGATAGAGCGCGCGCAGTTGCTCAAGCGCCTCGAACCGCTCGACGGGCGATGGCGCCAGGCGCGCATAGGCGCGCAGGAAATGGGCGCGATAGGCATACAGACCGATATGCCGGAAAGCCGGCAATCCGGCGGGAAGCGTTTCCTTGCCGCCCGGTGCGGCAAAGTGATCGCGCGCGTAAGGGATGGGCGCGCGTGAGAAGTACATGGCGTCACCGTCGGCCTTGCAAACGACCTTGACGAGATTGGGATTGAAAAACTCAGCCGCTTCCGAGATCGGATGCGCCACAGTGGCGATGTCGGCTCCGCTCTCCGCCAGTTGCCGCGCCATCTGGGCGATGATCACCGGATCGATCAAGGGCTCGTCGCCCTGCACGTTGACAATGATGGTGTCGTCGCTCCAACCACGCTGTTCGACGACTTCGGCAAGGCGATCGGTTCCGGTCGGATGATCGGCGCGCGTGAGCATCACTTGTAGCCCGTTGGATTGCGCGGCGGCTACCACGTCCGCATGATCAGTCGCCACCCACACTTCTTCGGCCCCGGAGAGCAAAGCGCGCTCGGCCACCCGTGCCACCATCGGCTTGCCGCCGAGATCGAGCAAGGGTTTTGCCGGCAAGCGCGACGAAGCGTACCGAGCCGGGACAACAGCCTTGAAGCGGATGGGCGAGGCGTTCATTCAGGCTTCCTCCGGCCCGAGCTGGCGGGCTTCGTCTTCAAGCATGATGGGAATATCGTCGCGCACCGGATAAGCGAGCTTGCAAGGCTTGCAGACAAGTTCGAGTTGCGCCTTGCGGTACTCGAGGTTGGCTTTGCAGATCGGGCAGACGAGGATGTCAAGCAAACGTGCGTCCATCGTTGAAATTCTCCAGAATTCGGTCAAGCAGGGGCCGGGCGCCGGGCGCCGCCACGATCTCGGCGTCCACGGGCAGGGCCCAGGCTTCGCCGGCAATCAAACCGGAACATTTTACCGCATCCTTCTCGGTCAACAGGAGAACACCATCGTGCGCGAAAGCAAAATCGTTCGTTGTGTACTGGTGGTGGTCCGGGAAAGCGCGTGCTTGGAAATCGAGGCCAAGCTCCCGCAATTGCGCAAAGAAACGTTCCGGATGCCCGATGCCCGCCACCGCATACAGGCGTTTGCCGCGCAAATCGTCCGCCGAAGCCGTTCGCTCATCGTTCAGACTGATGAAACGCTTTCCCGACAGGCGCATAACATAGCGTGGCGGCAGCTCAGGAAAGAATGCGGCAGGCGAGGTATCGACACCGTTCCACACGATCGCTGTTGCCGACCCAAGGCGGGCGACCGGCTCACGCAGAGGGCCGGCCGGCAGCAGCTGACCGTTTCCCGCACCCCGGGCGTCGAACACCACGATTTCCGCCCCGCGGCGCAACCGATAGTGCTGGAGTCCGTCGTCAGAAACGATCACGTTGCATGCCGGATGGGCAGCGAGGAGCGCCAGCCCCGCAGCAAGCCGGTCGCGGCCGACGAAAACGGGAACCCCGCTACGCCGCGCCAACAGCAGCGGTTCGTCGCCCACGGTACCAGCCTTCGCGTCAGGCCGTGCTTCGCCGACGCCTTCGATCTTGCCGCCGTATCCGCGGCTGATAATCCCCGGGTTCCATCCGCGTTTACGCAACTGCTCGACGAGCCATAGAACAAAGGGGGTTTTGCCGCTGCCGCCGACGGTGATATTCCCGACAACGATCACGGGGACCGGCAAGCTTTGGGATTCGAACATTCCCCTTCGGTACGCCGCGCGGCGGAAGCGGACAAGCGCCCGGAACAACCAGGCAAAGGGAAGCAGGGGCAACAGGGAAAGCGCTAACCTTGGCCGGTACCAGAGTACCGGCAGGCGCTGGGCAAGGGCGCGAAACATCATCGGCGGCTCACGCCGAACTAGGCAACGCCTGTCAGGGCGCCGACTGCGTGGCGAAAGAAATACGAGCGTAACCCGCCGACTGCGCCGCCTGCATGACATCCACGACGCTCTGGTGGGTCGCCTTGGCATCCGCATTAATGACGATCAGCGGGTCCTTGTTGTCTCCTGCGGCGCGCCGGAGCGCCTCGCTGATGGCGCGGACATCGGGTGAAGCCAGGGGCGTTTTGTTCACCAGAACTTGCCCGGCCGCGGTCACCGCTACCGAAACTTCGTTCGGCTGCTCAGCCTGCTGATTTGCGTCCGCCGTCGGCAGGTTGATTTCAAGCCCTGAAAACTTGGCATAGGTGGTCGTCAGCATCAGGAAGATGATGATCACCAACAACACGTCGATGAACGGAATGAGGTTGATTTCCGGATCGTCGTGCCCGCGACCGCGCTGAAAGTTCATCGTGCTTTCCTACGCCTTGCGCTCGCCTTGCAGCACTTCGACCAGACGAACCGCCTGCTGCTGCATCTCAAGCACGAAGCTATTGACCAGCGCGCGGAAGTGGCGCCAGAAGATCATCGCCGGAATAGCGATGACGAGACCGAACCCCGTGTTGTACAACGCGACGGAAATACCGTGTGCAAGCTGCATGGGGTTGGAACCCGTCGGCGCCTGCGATCCGAAAATCTCGATCATGCCGACGACGGTACCGAAAAGCCCCATCAACGGGCTCACCGAAGCGATCGTGCCGAGGGTGGTGAGATAACGCTCGAGATCGTGAGCGACTACGCTCCCGGCTTCTTCGATCGACTCGCGCATGACTTCGCGCGACATGCCGACGCTGCGAAATCCGGCAGCGAGGACCCGGCCGAGGGGCGACTGCGCTTCGAGGCCGGCGAGCATCGAGTCATTGACGCCTTGCTTGCGGTACTCGGCGATCACGCGCTGCAACAGACCGGAGGGCAACACTTTCGCTCGCCGCAGCGTAACGAGGCGCTCGATGATCAACGCCACGGCGATGATCGATGCCAGGAGCAAGGGCCAGATGGGCCAGCCGGCGGCCAGAATGATCGAAAACACGCTTCCCCCTAACGATTTCTTGAAGGGGCGACTTTAGCCTGAGTAAGCCTCAGCGACAAGCCCTCTTGCCGAAGCGGGCCCTTTCTTGGTGGCGGCAAGAACATTGGTTAATCATTGTTTCCAAAACCATATTGCCGCTGGCAACCATTCCGCCCTCTTTTTATCTCTGGTGTTGGATCTAACGGGAAATGAGAAACGCCGATGTGCTTTTCGCGCCATTGCCGTCACCGCAAAAAAAGGGCATGGTGCTCCCTTTGCCTTCCTTGCCGCTCGGGCGCCATGCCGGAGCCTCCCACGCATGATCGCTAGTCCGCACGAACGTCTTCCTCGTCAGGGGCTCCTGCTACTGGCCGCCCTTTCACTCTGCTGGGGCGCCAACTGGCCCATCATGAAGATGGTTCTGTCCGAAATGCCCCCGCTCTACTTCCGTTCCACCTGCCTGTTGCTCGGCGGCATTGGCATGCTGGCGCTTGCCCGGGTCACCGGCATGTCGCTCAAGGTTCCGCGTGGGCAATGGGGACGCGTGCTATGGTTGGCAGCATTCAATATCAGCGGTTGGAACGCGCTGGTCATCATCGGCGTCTCCTTGCTCCCGTCGGGCCGTGCCGCCCTGCTCGGCTACACGATGCCGCTCTGGTCGGTGCTTCTCTCCGCGATCTTCCTCGGTGACAAGCTGAGCTTGCGGGCCGTCCTTGGCCTGCTGCTCGGCGTATCCGGTATCGGCGTGCTCGTTGGAGGCAGCTTCGGAGGCATGCTTCAGGCCCCTCTGGGCGTCGTCTGCATGATCCTGGGCGCGTGGAGTTGGGCCATCGGTGTGGTCCTCTTCAAACGCTTGCCGGTCGCCATGCCAACCTCCTCGCTGACCGGCTGGACAATGCTGATCGGTAGCCTGCCGCTCCTGGTGTTGGCCGTCCCGCTGGAGACCTCACGCCTGGCGGTACCCAGCACGGGGCCGATTCTCGGCATGTTGTACAACATTTTCATTGCCTTCATGTTCTGCTACTGGGCCTGGAACCGGATCGTCCTCATGGTCCCGGTCGCCGTATCGTCGTTGTCTTCGCTGACAACGCCGCTGATCGGCGTGCTGGGTGGCGTGGTATTCCTCGGGGAGCCACTTGGCTGGCGCGAAGTGATGGCCTCCTTGCTCATCGTTGGCGCCGTCGGGTCGGTGTCGATCAAACGGTGACGCGGACAGCCGGTGCTTAATCCTACGGTTTCAACTACGCCGAACCGCCGAAATTCTTTTCCACAAAATCTGTGGATAACATTGTTGATGAACAACGTGCAGTTACGCTAAGTGCCGTTTTCCAAAGGCTTTTTCACCGTTACGGCAAAAACAAGCAACGCTCATTTTTTGATTAAAATCAATTAGTTAATCTCAAACCTAGGCAGCACAAGGGTTTGCGAGCGATTTCGATCATCAACCCTCCTCAGGGTGTTGATGATTTGACATGGGCCACGAATTGATGCATAAGCGCCGGCATGCAAAGCACCCCGCCCGGCGCTACTCAAGCGCCCGTAATTCCTGTTTCCGTACTCAATCGGCTGGCTCGCGAAAGGCTCGAAACAGGCTTTCCGCTGTGCTGGGTGGCAGGCGAAGTGTCGAATCTCACGTATGCCGCCTCCGGCCACGTTTACTTTTCGCTCAAGGATGCCACTGCCCAGGTTCGTTGCGTGATGTTCCGCAACCGGGCACAGTTGCTCGGCTGGCGACTCGAAGCCGGGCAGCACATTGAAGCGCGCGTGCTGGTCACGCTTTACGAGGCGCGCGGCGACTTCCAGCTCAATGTCGAAACCGCGCGTAAAGCCGGTGTCGGCAACCTCTACGAACGTTTCCTGCAACTCAAGGAGAAGCTCGAGCGTGAAGGCCTTTTCGCCGCAGAAGCGAAACGGCCATTGCCGCCGTTCCCTCGCCGCCTCGGTATCGTCACATCGCCGCAGGCCGCCGCCTTGCGGGATGTTTTGACGACGATAAAGCGCCGAGCGCCGCACGTGGATATCACGATCTTTCCAACGCTCGTGCAGGGCGAAGGCGCCCCGGCACAAATCGTCACTGCCCTGCGCGAGGCCGATGCGCGGGGAGAATGCGACATTCTGATCCTGTGCCGGGGCGGCGGGAGTATCGAGGATCTGTGGGCGTTCAATGATGAAAATCTGGCGCGCACCATACGCGCCTGTTCAACACCTGTGGTCGTCGGCGTCGGACACGAAACCGATTTCACGATTGCCGATTTCGCCGCCGACTTACGGGCGCCAACGCCGACCGCGGCAGCCGAACTCGCCGCCCCGGAACGTTCCGCGCTCTTCTCTCAGTTGGCTTCGCTTCGGGCCGCGATGAAGCGCCGGCTGGCAACGCTTGTCGATCAACGCGCGCAGCAAATCGACTGGCTCAGTCGCCGCCTGCAACACCCGGCGCAGCGGCTGGCTGTTCAGCGTGAGCGGCTCCAAAACCTGCAGCGGCGGCTGGATAACGGGCTGGTCCAGGCTGGTGCACGAGGGCGTACCAGGCTCGCAGAGGCTCGGCGTCGCCTGCAACTCGCACAACCTAACCTCGTCGAGCGCAGCCACCGTTGCGCAACCTTGCGCCTGCGGCTCGCCCTTCTCGCACAGAATGGCCTGGGCGCACGTACCGCCCGACTCGCGCAGCTGGCCGACGCGCTTGCCCACCTGAACCCTGACGCCGTCCTTACCCGCGGCTATAGCATTGTCATGGACGCTGCCGGGACCATCGTGCGGGACAGCGCTGCTCTGGAACCAAACGATGGCATCGCTGTCTTTTTCCACCGAGGTCGCGCTACCGCGACCGTAACCTCGGTGACTGCCGGCGCCGAGCCGGCCACTCCGGATTGATCCGACGAAGAAGCAAACCCGCTTAATAACAACGCAAGGAGAAATGATGGAACATCAACTGCCCCCGCTGCCGTTCGCGATGGACGCGCTCGCTCCGCACATGTCGAAGGAAACGCTCGAATACCACTACGGCAAACACCATCAGGCCTACGTTACGAATCTCAACAACCTGATCAAGGGTACCGAGTACGAGAGCCTTAATCTCGAATCGATCGTCAAGAAGGCTCCAGCCGGCGGCATTTACAACAATTCCGCACAGGTATGGAATCACACGTTTTTCTGGAACTGCCTGAAGCCTAACGGCGGCGGCGCCCCGACCGGCGCCCTGGCCGATGCGATCAACCGCAAGTGGGGCTCGTTCGACGAGTTCAAGAAAGCCTTCCAGACCTCGGCCGTCGGCAACTTCGGCTCCGGCTGGACCTGGCTCGTGAAGAAGGCGGACGGCAACGTCGACATCGTCAATATGGGCGCGGCCGGTACACCGTTGACCACCGGCGACAAAGCTTTGCTGACGATCGACGTCTGGGAACACGCTTATTACATCGACTATCGCAACCTGCGGCCGAAGTTTGTCGAGACGTTCCTGAACAACACGGTCAACTGGGGCTTCGCCGAGAAGAACTACGCGGGCTGATACCTGACTGTTTCAGCAGTCACAAAGGGAGCCAATGAGCTCCCTTTTTCATTGCTCGCACTCCGGTGAGCTTCTCCCGTTCGCCGAATTACCGGATAAGGTATTGGTTCGGTAAGCAGGCAAGCCGATCGCTGACAGATCAAGCGGCGTGGGCCGCCACTCCCCGAACAGCAAACGGCACCGCTGCATCCTCCGGTTTTTACGATAACGCGCATTCTTGGCGAATGCACTCGGCAACTTTCGCGGCCGGCGTATGGTCGTCACCAACCCGCCGAAGCAGGAAAAAGGACATCGGCCCGGTAACCCGCCAGTCTTCCAGCGCCAGGAGTCCGGGCGGCAAAGGATGCAACGCGGAATTCCAGAGGGCGACACCGAGCCCGCTCGCGGCCGCATCCATGGTAAGAGCATAATCCAGGAGCACGCGATCGGCAGGTTTTGAGGGGGTGATACGGCCGCAATGAACCTCGCTCCAGACTTTCCAATTCGTATGATCGGCGTCATGCAGGAGGGGGAGTTTTAGCACAGCATCGGCATGGCCGTTCTCGACTTGACGCCAACGAGTCGCTTCGACTACCGGAACCAACGAGTCGTCAAACAAGCGACGCTCGTTGCCGGATCGCCATCCTCCTCGCCCGTAACGTATGGCGAGGTCGACCTCACCGCCGGTCAAGTCCGCGTGTTTCAAATCGGCGACGACCTCGAAACGAACGTCCGGCAACGCCTCCAACATCGGTTTCAGCCTGGGGAATAACCAGAAGCGGGCAAACGACGGAGTGACCGCAAGACGAACCGTCGTCACCCCGGATTTCGTTGCCTGACGGCCAAGCAGGGCAATCTGCTCAAGGGCGTTGCCGGCACGCGACAAAATACGCTGCCCATTGGGCGTCGGTCTCGCTCCCCGCCCGTGCCGCGTGAACAGCGGTTTTCCGGCCCACTCTTCGACTAAAGCAATGCGGCGGCTGATGGCTGCGTGGGTCACGCCGAGTTCATCTGCGGCGGCGGTAAATGAACCCAGGCGGAGAACGGCCAAGGCGGCCAAGAGCCCCTCCATTGGGGGTAGATTCTGCATCGAGCTGTACGCCATTCGTACAGCTTATCCAATGTCCGCGGCATAGGTCAATCGCCTGTTTGTTCCTAGACTGGTGGCGCCGAGTCCAGAAACCAGGCTGCGCTGGCAATCGCCGGCGCCGAACTGCCGCCTTCGCACAACAAACAGGAGAAATGATGTCATTCGTCGTCGCCGTCGCCGGAGCTACCGGTAATGTTGGCCAGGAGATGCTGCGCATTCTCGAGCAGCGCCGTTTCCCGATCACTTCGCTGGTGCCACTAGCCACCCGAGAGTCAGCCGCTGCAGGGCGTAAGATCAAGTTCCGCGGCGAAGACTTGGCGGTCCGTGATCTTGCCACCTACGACTTCGCGCACACGGGTTTCGTGTTCATGTCCGCCGGAGCGGCAACATCTCGGGAAGTCAGCCCACGCGCCGCTGCCCAGGGGTGCATAGTCATCGACAATTCCTCGGCATTCCGTATGGATCCGGAAGTACCGCTGATCGTGCCGGAGATCAATGGTGACCTGCTTGAACAGCCCGAGGCTCTGCATAAGCGCATTTTGCCGGTCGCCAATTGCAGCACCATCCAACTCGTCATGGCGCTGAAGCCGCTGCACGACGCAGCAAGGATCAAGCGCATCGTGGTCGACACCTACCAATCGGCATCGGGTGGCGGCCGCCGATTGTTGGGCCGCCTCAAGCAGGAGGCCGACGTCGCCGATGCAAATCTCCGTGCCTTATCCAATCGGGCCAAGGAGACCCTGGAAAGAAGCGGCGACAAGCCGATCGCGTTCAATGCCGTGCCGCACATTGACGTCTTTCTTGACGACGGCCGGACCAAGGAAGAATGGAAGATGGAGGTGGAGAGCCGCAAAATTCTTGGCATCGACGACCTGAAAATTTGCGCAACCTGTGTCCGCGTTCCAGTGATGGTCGGCCATGCCGAAGCGGTGCATGTCGAGTTCGAGCGCCACTTGTCGGTGGCTTCGGCAACCGAGCTGCTCTCGTCTTTCCCGGGAGTCCGGGTTGTGAACGGTTCGGTTTCCGGTGCCTACGCCACGCCGCTCGACTGTGCTGGGGAAGATGCGGTTTTCGTTTCGCGGATAAGAAATGACGACAGTGTTCCCCATGGGCTCAGCTTTTGGGTCGTCGCAGACAACATCCGCAAGGGCGCCGCGCTGAATGCCGTGCAGATCGCGGAAGCATTGATCGCCCGCCGCGTCGTCACCGCGAGTTGAGGATTTCCCCTCGCCGACGAGCAACAGCTTGGCCTGTGAATTTCGGCCGCCGAAATTCATCGTTGCGCACGATTCAAGGCACCGATAGACGATAGACCAATCGCATTTTTTGAGAGAAATGACGCAGCTTGGCCACATTGCCTTCCTCCTTCTTGGGCTCGTTTGGGGAACCAATTTCCTCTTCATGAAGTGGGCGGCCGCGTTATTGACGCCCAGCCAGATTGTGCTGTTGCGCGTTTTGTTCGGCTTCGCTCCGATTCTTCTGTTGGCGATGAGCCGCGGCGTGTTGAGATGGTCCCAGTTGAAGGATCTTCCTCATTTCATGGTGATGGCTCTTTTGGCCACCGTCTTCTATTACTACGCGTTTGCCGCTGGTACCGCGCGCTTGCCGTCCGGCATTGCCGGCATGCTTTCGGGAGCCATCCCGCTGTTCTCGTTCGTGACGGCGTGGGTCTTCATGCGGGAAGAGCCACTGAATCGGCTCACCATCGGCGGCCTTGTCATCGGTTTCGCGGGGATTTTGTGCATCGCGCAGCCTTGGCGGGTCGAGGATGCAATTGACCCGCACGGCGTCTTGTACATGATTGCCGGATCGATCAGCGTAGGCAGTTCATTCATCTACGCCCGGCGTCATCTGTCTTCCAAAGGGCATTCGGCGTTGGCCCTTTCGACCTGGCAAATTGGATTGGCACTCTTGCTATTGCTGGCCGTTACCGATTTTCACGGTATTACAGCGATCTACCATGACCCGCGTGCGTTGGCAGGACTTGTTCTCGGGCTCGGACTGCTCGGCACCGGACTCGCCTACGTTCTCTACTATTTCATCATTCAACGTCTGGGCGCGCTGCGTGCCGCCGGGGTTTCCTACATCCCTCCGGTGGTTGCGCTGGTGGTGGGCCATGTTCTTGTCAACGAGCCGCTCCAAGCCATTCACTTGGTGGCCATCGCGTTGATTCTTGGTGGTGTCTATTTGCTGCAAACAGGTAAGCGTTAAGCGACACACCTGCTTCATGCGAACAGCCGCCGTACGCCAAAGGCTGCCAATACGCGGAAGCGGCTTCTCAAAATTCAACGGGCCTGCTGGAGCAGGCCCGTTGGCTTTTCGACTCACATCGACAAACGGCTCACATGGTCACGTTAGGCCGAGCTTTTCTAGCAAGACGACGGTTATTTCTTCTCCGCATTCCCCGTCAGCAGAGGAATGCTGCCGTCTTTCTGCGAGCCGAGCAGACCGCTCTGACTGTAGATGCCGAGCTTCTGGCGCGTGTCGATGATGTCGAGGTTGCGCATGGTCAGTTGGCCGATGCGGTCGGCTTGCGTGAAGGCGGCGTCTTCCACCTTTTCCATCGACAAACGTTCGGGCGCGTAAGTAAGGTTCGGGCTCGCCGTATCGAGGATCGAGTAGTCGTTGCCGCGGCGCAGCTCTAACGTGACTTCGCCGGTGATGGCACGCGCCACCCAGCGCTGGGCGGTTTCGCGCAGCATCAGCGTCTGCGGGTCGAACCAGCGGCCCTGATAGAGCAGGCGGCCAAGGCGCAGGCCGTTGATGCGGTACTGCTCGATGGTGTCCTCGTTGTGAATACCGGTCACCAGGCGCTCATAGACGATGTGCAGCAGCGCCATGCCCGGGGCTTCGTAGATGCCGCGGCTCTTGGCCTCGATGATGCGGTTCTCGATCTGGTCGCTCATGCCCAAGCCGTGCCGGCCGCCGATGGCATTGGCTTCGGCGAACAGGTCGACGGCATTGGCGAAGGTCTGGCCGTTGATGGACACCGGCTCGCCTTCCTCGAAACGTACGGTAACGGTTTCCGGCTTGACGACCACGTCCTCGCGCCAGAAAGCGACGCCCATGATCGGGTTGACGATGTTGATGCCGTTCTTGAGGAATTCCAGATCCTTGGCTTCGTGCGTCGCGCCGAGCATGTTGGAGTCGGTCGAATAGGCCTTCTCGACGCTCATCTTGTAGTCGAAGCCGTGCTTGATGAGGTATTCGCTCATCTCCTTGCGGCCACCCAGTTCGTCGATGAAGTCCTGGTCGAGCCACGGCTTGTAGATGCGCAGTGCCGGGTTGGCCAGCAGACCGTAGCGGTAGAAACGCTCGATGTCGTTGCCCTTGTAGGTGGACCCGTCGCCCCAGATGTTGACGTTGTCTTCCTTCATCGCCACGACGAGCGCCGTACCGGTGACAGCCCGGCCCAGCGGCGTGGTGTTGAAGTAGGTACTGCCGCCGGTCTTGATGTGGAAGGCACCGCACTGGATCGCAGCGATACCTTCGGCGATAAGCTGCGGCCGGCAGTCGATCAGCCGAGCGATCTCGGCGCCATAGAGTTTGGCCTTGCGCGGGATGTCATCGTAGTCGCTTTCGTCGGGCTGGCCGAGGTGTGCGGTATAACAGCAGGGAATGGCGCCCTTGCCGCGCATCCAGTGAACAGCGGCGGATGTGTCCAGGCCGCCGGAGAAGGCTATGCCGACACGTTCGCCGGCGGGGATCTTTTGCAGGATGGTTGCAGCCACGATGGTTCTCGCGATAGGTGGAAAAACCTAAATTGTAACCTGTCCTCCGCGCTGTGCCGTGGCGAAGGAAGAGGCCGGCCGGGAGAGACGAGCCGACGAAGGTTGCGGCTACGGCGGCAAAGGCGGCGCTTCCGACTGGTGTCCTGCTCCCGTTGGATGCAGAGGCATCGGTCTGCCATATGTTCGGTGGTGAGGACGGTCAAGGTGGGCAGCTATGTCAGCCCTGTCTATGCAGCCGGCGCGATGACGGTCTGGCCGGAGTTCGGCCAAAGCTGCCGTTGATCTGATGTGCAATGTGTGGCGGCAATGTGCCGAATACCGGCCGCTTGGTTGAACATTCCCCTGAACAGAGGCCTCTCTCTAAGGCAAACCCGATACGTGACTCAACGTCGCCGCTCGCTACCCATACAGTTAATCCACGGGTTTTTGTCGAGGACTGTCGCTTTCCGACAGTTAGCGCCTTATTCACCGAGCCAAACTCTCCTGCCATAAGCGCGGCCACTGCTCGACCCAGCAACAGCGATGGTCAAAGCTCGACTCGATACGAACGACGGGGCGCTTGCTTACTGGAAAGCGCTCAGCGAAACCTTGAACTAGCAACGGCGTGATGTTGTCATCCATCGCCCCAACATAGTGCCATTGCGGGATAGTTGATAATGCCTCGATATAGTCGACGGGGCTCAACGAGCCCGTTAGCGACTCGATTCGCTGATACGTTGTCCACGCCCGATGATCGAGATTGCCGGCAATAGTCACCAGGCGCTCGACGTCGGTTCGACGAGCGGCAACCAGCGCGGCTACGGCCCCGCCGCCGGAGTAACCGACCAGCGATAACCGCGTGGCGCCGAAACGCTGCTTCAGCACGTCGATGGCGCGATCGGTGGCGGCGACCACTTCCGGCGCGAAGCGGCGGCTAGTCCAGTAGCGGCTGGAGCAGTTTGTCGCTTCGGCGTCGCCGTATTGGCACGGGCGGCTAAGGTAGGCAGCGGCTCCCTCCGGCTGCGCCAACGCCAGCCGCAAGGCCAGCGGGTCACGCGGGGTGGGGTCCGATGACACTTGGGTGCCGGTGACCCAGGCCAGACCGTCCCCTTCGATATAGATCGTCAAATGCCCGGCTGAGGCAGGTGCCGAAGGCAAATAGGCCACGAGATCGAAGGGACCGCTTGGGATGATGGCCGCCCGCCAGCTTCTTGACTGTGCCAAGGCGTCAGCCGCCGCGCGGCGCTCGGCCGGCGACGGTAGTGTCATGCAGGCAGCCAGAAGGAGGCATGGCAACCAGAGGCTTGGACGAGGCATGGATCGAGAGTCGGGCAGCGGAAAAGTAAAAAGGCCACCAGATTGCTCCGGCAGCCTTGGTCGTCACGGCGTGTGCGGTTAGAACGCCCAGCGCATAGTAGCCGAAGCCGTCTGGTTGAGAAAGCTCTCGCGGTATTCAACATCGTAGCGCCCGGTGATCTCAAAGCCATTCTTCAGCTTATAGACCGCGCCTACGCCGGCTCGCCCAATCCACGGGCTGTGATTGATCCCGCAGGTGACAAAGGCAGCGCTGGATGCCCCAGCAAAGGCCGCGGTGACGGTATCACGGTCGTTAATTGCGTCGTAACCGATACCCAGGTTGGCGACCAATGTCGTCTGATCGTTCAACCGGTGGGCCAATTTGCTACCCAGGGTGAAGACGAACGCTTCGGCGGTACGGTCCGATACATTGAGGTTGAGGGCGCCGGCGCCGGTTTCGCTGTACGACTTGTCTTTGATCCACGTGTAGTCGGCGCGGACGAACGGTGTTAGCGTCGTGCTGGCGGCCACCGGGTACGCGCGACCAAACCCGAGTCCGAGGTGAGCTGTTTGGCTATCGTAGCTGGACGAGGCCGTGCTGGAATTCAGGGCGATCTGGCGGCGGCCCTTATTGGCGTTTTGGCCGACATCGACTTGGAAGTTAATTTCGGAGCGGTCATCAAGGGCGTAGCTACCGTAACCGGTCAACTGATACAGCCTGATGTCGTTGCTTTGCGGCGCGATGCTTGACTTGCTGTCAACGTCGCTGTCGGCATAAGCGAAGGCACCGCCAACACGCAGCGCTGGCGTCAATGTGCCATCAACACCGGCGACCAGGCCATAAGTCTCGGCTTTGTACCCGGCGACACCATCACGTTCGCTTTGATCGGCTCGCGAGGCGAGTGGCTTGAGCCAGAAGTACTTGTCGCCCAGGAAGCTGTCGCCTGTCGCTCGGCCGCTCACGTGATCGAGGCGGGACAGCACGATGTTGTTGACACCGTTCATCGTTGTCCGCACGGCCGAAATCGAGCCGCCCGTCAGGAGTGGCAGCGTCTGGCTGGCGGCATTCGAGACATCGCGCTCGGTCGTCAATCGGCCAAGGGCGTTAATCACCGAATCCATTCCCGCATGGCCGCTGGTGCCATTGCTGGCGTAGTTCGATATCAGGTTATCGAGGACAGCCGCCGCGCCCCGCGCCGGCGCATTGTCGGATACTTCGACGTCGCGCAAGACGGTGCTGCCGACTGCCCGCATAATCAATAGATCGACGGCGTTGCCGTTCTTGGTGGCGTTGAAATTGAACAGATTGGAGTTGTCGGTAACCGAGAAGCTGCCATCACTGACCAAGGCCCCAGCACTGATGACGTTAGCCATCCGGGTAGCCGAAAAGGAGAAGTTGGGGTTGGTGACATCGACATCGATCCGCGCGTTGCTGGGCAGGGTCGCCGTGCCGGTTACCGCGAGTTTTCCGTAAGTGTTGTTGTCAGCCACCTGGGTACGGAAAATGGCGCCAGCCGCTTGCGTATAGTTGCCCGTAATGGTGCCCGTGCTGCCAGCCAGAGAGCCCATCACGGCGCCGTTATTCACGGCAACCGATGAGGTCAGTGAGCCATTCAGTATCATGGTGCCGGCACTGATCGTAGTGGCACCTGTATAGCGTTGCGCTCCGGATAGAACAAGCGTTCCCGCCCCCGTTTTGGTCACGCCGCCCTCGCCAGCGATATTACCTTGCGTGGTTTGGGTGCTGCCGACAAAAGCAGCCGTGCCCGAGTTAACCTCAAAGGTGATCACCTGGGATGCACCATTGATGTAGATATCCTGGCCCCGGGTCGCAGCAGGACTCCGCCCGCTTCCTTGGACTGTCGTGTTGCCGCTATAGGAAAAATCCCCGGATGACTTGATGGTGAGCGAAGCGCCATCCATCACGAACACGGCGCCGCCATAACCGGTACCACCAGTACCAGGCCCGTTGTTACCATCGCCGCCAGCTCCACCGCCATAACCGGCAGCGCCACCGGCGCCGCTTGTAGTACCAATCCCACCGCCGCCGCCGCCGCCGCCAAAACCGCCAGCGCCACCAGCACCACCGGAAAAGGTGTTTGTAGCCGCTCCGCCACCGCCGCCACCACCACCCGTTGACGCAGTTCCACCGGTGCCACCATTGCTGGTATTAATGCCACCACCCGTCCCCGCTACACCACCGCCACCGGGAAAAAGCGTTGAACTGGCACCTACACCACCCGCCCCACCGGTTCCAGAGCCAGAAGGGGCTGTTCCGCCCGTTCCGCCATTTAAAGCACCGCCTCCGGAGCCCCCGGAGTGTGAGCCGGCCACCCCACCATTGCCGCCTTTAGCAGTGTTATTGGTGAAAGCGACGTCTTGCAAAGTCACTTTGGCGCCACTGGCCACAAACAAACCGCCACCCGCACCAAGGCCGCCGCCGCCACCGCCATCACCGCCACTGCCGCCGTTGCCACCCCTCGCCAAGGTGTTGGTGAGCGTCAGATTCGAAATATTGACGGTGGGGCCGTTGGTTCCAGATACCTGGATGCCTTGATAGAGGGCGTTGCCGTTAATCGTACTGTTGTTGCCTACGATATTGACGATAACGTTGGAACTATTCGAAACCAGGGCGGAAAGCGAACTCGTCAGCGTAAAGCCGCTCGTTATATTGATTTGCACCGTCGAGTTGCTTCCCGCTGAGGCAACGACAGCAACCGCAGTATTCCAGTCAGACTGACTAGCGACGTCTATCGCCTCGGCGGTCTGGCTAATGAAGCTCATTGGCAAAGCAACCGCCAAGAGGACTCGCAGTCGCGAACCTGGGAGTCGCTGAGAGCTGTTCAAACTCGACCTGATTTTGCAGAAAGGGGGGGGTCCTGAAATCCTCAACTGATGCTCCTCTGGGGTTCGTGCACCTAAATGGATCCGATTATATTATTGGGAACAATTCGCCTATTGATACATGTCATCGTCATTCTCGCTCAAGGAACAAGTAGATGGCGCATTTAAGGCGTGGACAACGTGCTAGCGGGAATCCTGCCAGCTGCGCTGCATAGCGGCGCGCGCTCCCACAATGGCATTTCGTTGGCCCCGTAGGTGGAGGCGTCATCCCCGATGAGGTCATGTCTGATTCGTCGTGTGCGTGGATTCCGCCGATCAGTAGGGGCCCTTTAGGCGGACAATCCATGGATTCTACAAAAGCTAGAGTCGGTAAGCGCGGACGATGTGTTGCATTTCTGTCGCGAGATTGTCGAGATCTTTGGCTACCTGCGCGCTATTGTCGGCGGCCGCGCTGCTCTCTTCGGACATCTGAGCGATCCGTTCGACCTGCTGCGCGATGGTCGTCATCGCCGAAGCTTGCTCGCGAATGGCGGAAGAGATTTCTTGAACCATTTCCACCGCATTCCTGCTTCCGATCCCGATCTGGTTAATCGCTTCGTTCGCTTTGCTGGCAGAGTCGACGCCACGCCCAACTTCGGCAACGACGCTTTCCATCCTCATGGCCACTTCGTCGGCTCCGGTTCGCATGGACTCAATCGTTTTTGATATTTCCTGAGTTGACGCGGACGTCCGTTCAGCGAGTTTACGCACTTCGTCGGCAACAACCGCGAATCCCCGTCCTTGTTCTCCGGCGCGAGCCGCCTCAATGGCCGCATTCAGAGCAAGAAGATTGGTCTGGTCAGCTACCTCTTTGATTACGGCGACAACGCTTGAGATTCGTTGACTGTTTTCGACCAACTCGCGTATGCGATCAGCCGCCTGATGGACTGTGTCGGAAATCTTGTTGATGTCGTCTACCGTCTTGCCAATGATCGACTCCCCTGATGCGGCCAAAGTCCCGGACTCGGTGGACAGGCGGTCTGCCTCGCTCGCGCGATCACCGACGTGGTTGATACTGACGGTCATTTGCTCGACTGTGGCGGCCATGTTCGCCGCTGACTCACTTTGCTGATGCGAGGCGATGGCCACTTGTCCCGAGGTAGCGGCCATCTGGTTCGCAGAATGGGCAACCGAGGCCGAGCGTTCCAGAATCGTCTTGAGGTTGCCCTGCAATTTATCGATAAGGCGGTTCAGCGCTTGCGCCGTCAAACCAATTTCATCTTCTCTCAACA
>NZ_JANZKY010000018.1 GCF_025770765.1 Propionivibrio soli
CTGGAGAACGGGGACATCGTGCATTTCCGCCCCTCGGGCAATGCGCCGGAACTGCGCTGCTATGCCGAGTCGGGCTCGTCCGAGAAAGCCACCGCCCTCGTCCGCGACGGGCTTAGGCGGTTGGCAGAAAGAAAGGGCGGATAAGCAGGGCCTGCCTTCGCGGCGCACTGGCTCTCACGAAGCCCCAAATCAATCAAAAGCAAATGAGAGCGGAGGGCTGGCGGCTGGCCGAAACATGGAATCCTGCGATCGACGAGAACCAATGGGCTGGCCTCCTTGGTACCGCTGTCCGTGAAGTTGCAGCAAACATTCGCATTCTTTCCGCGAAACGTTTACCCTAGTTGGCATTCGTATAATATGCCGAGAGAGCAAGAATGCCGACCATCGGGGGTTTTATTAGACACTGTCTGATATTCTGTCCAAAAGCCCAACAAAAAGGGGCTGCGATTTCTCGCAACCCCTTGAATTTTCTGGCTCCTCGACCTGGGCTCGAACCAGGGACCTACGGATTAACAGTCCGGCGCTCTACCGACTGAGCTATCGAGGAACAACGAAGCGCGCATTCTAGACACTCGAAGACCTTTCGTCAACTTCGAATATCCATGGACGCAGAACTCATTTATGTAAAGACAGCCGCGGGTGAAGAAGCGGTTCAACAACGCACGCGCCTGATGCAGCGGAATGTGCGGATGATCCTGATTCTCGTCGACGGCCAATCCCCGGTTGGCGATCTTTGCTTAAAGACGGGCAATCCAGAACTCACTGAAAAAGCCTTGCGAGAGCTAGAGAAAGGCGGCTTTATCGCGCCCAAGATAGAACAGGACTCGTTGTGGGCGGAAAGCAAGAAAGTTGCACAAGAGATTCGAGCGGCAGCGGTCGAGAAGGCATCGCAAATCGGTTCGCTGGTGAAGAAAAAGGAGCATCGCCCATCGCCAATCAGCCAGCGATTGAAGACTGGATCGACGGGTGCCACCTTTACCGATTCAAAATTCGAATACTCCGAGCAGAGCGAAGCCCCTATGTCGCGCTTCTCGCTCCCGCCAGTGCCTTTTGGAAAAACCGAAACGAAGGGCCAACGAAAGGCTGTTCCTTCGCCAACGCCGGACAAGAATGTGCGAAAAGAGGCGCAACGAAAAACTGATCGTCCCGATGCGTCGCAGCGTTCAGTGCTTGAACGTCTGAAAGCTTGGTTTCCCAACACCAGCTTAATGGTTGAAGAACGCGTAAGGATAAGACCGATTCGTCGGGGCGAGCGCCGGGGCCAAGTTTCTTGGTTGTCGATTGCGATACGTGGAATGGCGGGGCTTGTTGCGCTTGCTGCTATCGCTTTATTCTTTTTCCCCTATAACTTGTATTTACCGGAGGTTGAAGCAGAACTGACGCGTCTGACCGGCAAGCCGTCTACGGTCCGTTCAATTCAAGTGACCTATCGACCGACTCTCGCAATTGCGTTAGGCGATGTAGTCATCGGTAATGGGCGAGGGGAACTGAAAGCTTCCGAACTCAGGGTGCAGTTGGCACTCGAAGACCTGAAAAGCTTGAAACCAGCATGGCACGAAGCTGTTTTGGGTGGCCTCACGTTGACACCAGATACCGTCGCCCAGATGCCGACAATCCTCGGAAATGTCGCGAAAACGACAACCGGCTTCAGAATGGACCAGGTTCGACTTGAGAAAGCTACTATTTCTTTCGCTGGATTGAGCATCCCCGGATTTGAAGGGGTGGCTGCGTTGAGGGATGGAGCAGAGGGGACGGTCTCGTTGCGAAGTGGCGATGGTGCCGTCGAACTCCGGCTGGTGCCTTCTGGGAACCGTCTTGAGGTTGAAATGGAGGCATTGGGATGGCGCCCTCTACCGGCAACGCCAGCGGCAATACTCGAATCTGTTAATGCTCGAGGGAAGATCGAATCAGGAGTCTTTGAGGCTACGGCGGTAGATGTCCGTGCGTTCGACGGAATGGCCAAAGGTAGTGTCGTGCTCGACGCCGCCAACGATGTACTTTCTGGCGATCTTTCATTTGAGAGGATCAACGCAGGGAAGTTGTCGACGGTGTTCGGCATCGGTGCGCCAGTATCCGGCGAACTCGCGGGCAAGGTACACTTTTCGGCCCCAGTTCAATCACGGGATAACTACCTTTCCAAAGTGGAGGCGGATGGTGACATTACCGTTCGCCGTGGCAGTATCCGGGGAATCGACTTGGCCGAGGCAGTACGACGGCTTTCCGCAGCGCCGGTTCAAGGAGGGGCTACAGGGTTTGAGCAACTCTCAGGGCGACTGAAGATTAGCAAAGGGTACAGCCGTTTGTCGGGTGTTGTCATCAATTCGGGGTTGGTGCAATCGATGGGTGCCATCGAAGTGGCTCGGGACCGAAACGTGTCGGGGAAACTGGAACTGCAAATGCGCGGGACGGCAAACCAGACACGGGTGCCTGTCGTCATTGGCGGATCTTTGGAAACGCCTTACGTCCAGGCAAAAGCTCATTAAGACAGGCGCGACGGCGGGTCTTACGAAAATGAAGAAGCCGGGCAATTGCCCGGCTTTTTTTCTTTCGCTGCCCAAAGACTACCGGGCGATGTTGATTGCAGGCTACAGGACCGCCGCGATAGCGTCGACCACGTAGTCGATATTCTTCGTGTTCAACGCCGCAACACAAATACGGCCGGTGCTAACGGCGTAAACACCGAATTCGCTTTGCATCCGAGCGACTTGCTCAGCCGAAAGACCCGTATAAGAGAACATTCCACGTTGTTTGGTCACAAAGCTGAAGTCCTGAGAGGTACCCACCGCTTTAAGTTTTTCGGCCAAGCTGTGCCGCATCGTGCGGATACGGTCGCGCATGCCGGCCAATTCTTGTTCCCACATTGCCCGCAGCTCTACGTCCGAGAGAACGGCCGCGACGATAGCTCCCCCGTGTGTTGGGGGATTGGAGTAATTGGTACGGACGATACGTTTGATTTGAGAGAGAACGCGGGCCGATTCGTCTTTGGAAGATGTAATGACGGACAACGCACCGACGCGCTCCCCATACATTGAAAACGATTTCGAGTAAGAGGTTGCGACGAAGAATTGCACGCCCGATTCAACAAAAAGTTTGAGTGCGACGGCATCTTTTGCGATGCTCTCCGCGAAGCCTTGGTAGGCCATATCAATGAATGCGACGAGCTTCCGTTCACGGATAATCCCGATGATCTCAGCCCATTGTGTCTCGGTAAGATCGGCGCCCGTGGGGTTATGGCAACAGGCATGCAGGACGACCACTGAGTCGGCAGGCAGAGCATTGAACTTCGCCTTCATCGCGTCGAAATTTACGCCGTGGGTCGGCTCGTCGTAGTAGGGGTAAACGTCTACTGTCAGGCCGGCGTTCTCAAAAACGCCTCGATGGTTCTCCCAGCTTGGATCACTGATATAAACCGTCGTATTGGGTAACAAGCGCTTGAGATAATCGGCACCGACTTTCAGAGCGCCGGTACCCCCCAGGGATTCCACTGTAACCACGCGTCCCTCGGAAAGGATCTGCGATCCTTCTCCGAAAAGCATTACTTGAACCGCCTTGTTGTACGCAGGCAGCCCATCGATTGGCTGGTATCCGCGAGCCGGTGCGGTTTCCACGCGTTTTTTCTCCGCGATCTTCACTGCGTTGAGAAGCGGGATTTTTCCGTTCTCATCGAAGTAGACGCCAACACCGAGATTGACTTTCGTCGGACGGGGGTCAGCGTTGAAAGCCTCTGTGAGGCCGAGAATCGGGTCGCGCGGAGCCATCTCCACGGAAGAGAAAATCGAGGATGTCATTTGGAGAATCACTTATTCCGGTGAGCGTTGCAGGGTTGTTGCGTGCGAGGGCACATGGTAAGTTGCTTGAGACTGGACTTGTACAACAACGCGCCATTCGTGCGCGAGTCGGCGTTTTGCCGCACAAATTCCTCAGGAATTCTAGCATGACAACTAATGCACTCCACCGGGAGCGTTCCGGATTCGTGACTTTTGACGGAAGCCCTTATCGTCTGTACCAGCCTTTTCCACCAGCGGGAGATCAGCCGGAAGCTATAGAGAAGCTGGTTGAGGGGCTCCAGGACGGCCTGTCATTCCAGACTCTGCTCGGAGTAACAGGGTCTGGCAAGACATACACGATGGCTAACGTGATTGCACGCACCGGCCGGCCCGCGTTGGTTCTCGCTCCAAACAAGACGTTGGCAGCTCAGCTTTACTCCGAATTCCGTGAGTTTCTTCCGGAGAACGCCGTCGAGTATTTCGTTTCGTACTACGACTACTACCAGCCTGAAGCTTATGTTCCTTCGCGGGACCTCTATATCGAGAAGGATTCGGCGATCAACGAACATATCGAGCAGATGCGGTTGTCGGCGACAAAAAGTCTGCTCGAGCGCCGCGATTGCGTAATTGTGGCCACGGTGTCTTGCATCTACGGCATCGGCGACCGGGATGAATACCACAAGATGATTTTGACCATGCGGGTCGGTGACCGGATGGGACAGCGAGACATCATCAAACGCCTCGCTGAAATGCAATACGAACGTAACGAGACCGATTTTCACCGAGGTACCTTTCGCGTCCGGGGCGACGTCATTGATGTGTTCCCGGCCGAGCATGCTGAGAACGCCATTCGCATTTCTCTGTTCGATGACGAGATCGATGGCTTGCAGCTTTTCGACCCGCTTACGGGGCATCTGAAAGCCAAGCTTGCCCGCTTTACCGTTTTTCCGTCGTCACATTACGTTACGCCGCGAGCAACGGTGGTCAGGGCGATCGAGGGAATCAAGGACGAGTTGCACCGGCGTATCGAGTTCTTCAACCAGGAAGGGCGCCTCGTTGAATCTCAACGCATCGAACAACGTACGCGCTTCGATCTTGAAATGCTCGATCAACTTGGCTTTTGCAAAGGCATCGAAAACTACTCCCGGCATTTATCCGGACGCCAACCCGGTGACCCACCACCCACGCTGATCGATTACCTTCCCGCTGACGCGTTGATGTTCGTCGACGAATCGCATGTGTCGATCCCGCAAGTCGGAGCAATGTACAAGGGAGACCGCTCACGGAAAGAAAACTTGGTGAACTACGGATTCCGTCTCCCGTCAGCACTCGACAACCGCCCGCTCAAGTTCGAGGAATACGAGGCCCTTGCTCGGCAGACCATTTTTGTGTCCGCAACACCGGCCGAATACGAAAGGACACATCAGGGGCAGGTCGTTGAGCAGGTGGTCCGTCCTACCGGACTCGTTGACCCGGAGATCATCGTCCGTCCGGCAGCTACGCAGATAGATGACCTTCTGTCGGAGATTCGTCGGCGGACGGCGAGCCAAGAGCGTACTCTAGTGACTACGCTGACCAAGCGCATGGCCGAAGAACTGACCGATTATCTTGGAGAAAACGGGGTTTCCGTGCGTTACCTCCACTCAGATATCGATACGGTCGAGCGTGTCGAGATTATTCGTGATCTCCGCTTGGGCCAGTTCGACGTCCTGGTAGGAATCAACTTACTGCGGGAGGGCCTCGATATACCGGAGGTATCGCTCGTTGCCATTCTCGACGCTGACAAGGAAGGTTTCCTCCGGTCCGAGCGGTCACTCATTCAGACTATCGGTCGTGCAGCACGTAACTTGAAGGGGACAGCGATTCTGTACGCTGACCAAGTCACCGACTCGATGCGGCGGGCGATTGCCGAAACCGGGCGGCGGCGGGAAAAACAGATGCACTACAACGAAACTCATGGCATTACGCCAATGGGTGTGAGCAAACGCATCAAGGACATCATCGATGGAGTTTATGACGCAGAGAATGCGCAACGCGAACTGAAAGCCGCGCAACAGCGTGCCGGTTACGAAACGATGACCGAAAAGCAGCTTACGCGCGAGGTCAAACGCCTCGAAAAACAGATGGCCGATTATGCCAAGAATCTTGAATTCGAGAAGGCAGCGGCGACGCGCGATGAGTTGTTCAAAGTCAAAGAGCAGTTGTTTGGAGCGACGAAACACGATGGCGACGCCTGAATGAAGAACCGCATTCAAACGATCACGGAAAACTAAACGGGGGCGCCGAAGCGCCCCCGTTTTAGTTAACCTTCTCTCTCCTAGTTCTCACTCCTGCCGGTTTGTTTCGACCATGACCAGGGGTTCCTGGGCGGCTGAAGCAGGGGCAGGACGGCGGCGGCGGGGGCGCGGCGCTTCTGCAGCCTGCACTTCCGGCTGCCATTCTTTCACTTTCTCACTACTTGTTTCCACCATGACGAGACCACTTGCTGATAGTGCTTCGTCGATCTGCGTGACGCCTTCAGCGATTTCCAGTGTGGAGGAGGCAGTTTCCGTTTGAACTGGTGCGGGGAGTTCTTCCTCCGCCCCCTTCGCAGAACTCGCGAAAGGAAGCTCCACTTGCTTCTCGATCACGGGACTCTTCGGTTCGTCCGTTCCGATCATCGCCGGCGTTTGTTCCTCTTCGGCAGGCTCAGTAACGCTAGTCACATCTTCGCGCCTTACTGCGGCAATCGCTGTCGCGGCTTCGGTGCTTGCAGGTGCATGGTCGGCGATCGTTTCCAGAGACTCTTGCGGCGCTGTTACGGGAGACGCCACTTCCTGAGCAAGCGGGGCCGTCGGGCGTTGGGCTTCGTCTGGCACAGCGGCGCTCTCTGCTTTAGCTATTTCGGACTCGCTCTCGACCTTCACTTGATGCTCAGGCACATCTCCGGTTTGCTCTCCACGATCGCGCCGGCCGCCGCGGCGGCCGCGACGACGCGAGCCCCCCATCTGGTTACTTTCCTTATTGTCCTCAAGGCTGCGTCCGTTGTTCGGGACTTCCGCCATCTGAGGATTTGCCGCCGGTTTTGCATCTGCTTGAGCGACCGGCGCTGCCTGTTCCTTTCGTTCGCCTCGGTTCTCGTTGCGGCGACGGGGTTCCCGCGTCTCTTTGGGTTCACGGGGCTTGCTATTCTCGTCGCGTTGCTGAGTAGAAGCGGAGCGTGCCACGTCTCGAGTTGAGTCGCGCCCGCTTCTCTGATCACGTGTTTCACGCTCTTCGTCCCGGCGGTTGTTCCGTCCGCCCCGGCGTCCATCACGCGGCCCGTTGGGACGCGGTTTGACTTCAGCTCTTGGAATTGCCGGCGCCGGCGTTTCCGTACGGAACCACGAGAGAATCTTGGCGAAAAAGCCTTGACCAGCGTTCTCTGGGGTATTTTTTGACCGCTCTGCGACAACGGGCGCCGGCTGCGCTGGCGTAATACCTTTAATCGCAGCTTCCTGACGCGGTGGCTTGCTCTCCGCCATTTGCGTGGCTTGCTTCTGTGTTTCGTCCGCTGGTACTTCCACCATCTTGTACGACGGCTGCTGCAGATCGTCCTGGTTCAGTTCCTCGTGCCGCAGGCGAGTGATGCTGTGTTGGGGCGTTTCGAGATGGATGTTCGGGATGAGCAGAACGTTGACCTTGTGGCGTAACTCGATCGCCTGAATATCCTGACGCTTTTCATTGAGCAGAAACGTTGCCACATCAACCGGGACCTGTGTATGGACGGCGGCCGTATTGTCCTTCATCGCCTCTTCTTCGAGGATGCGAAGGATGTGCAGAGCCGCGGATTCAGCACTCCGGATATGGCCAGTACCGGAACAACGGGGGCAGGGTATGTAGCTCGTTTCGGCGAGAGCGGGACGTAGGCGTTGTCGGGACAATTCCATCAGCCCGAAGCGACTGATCTTCCCGGTTTGAACGCGCGCCCGGTCGAGGCGCAATCCTTCGCGCAGGCGGTTCTCGACTTCGCGCTGGTTGCGCTGACTCTCCATGTCGATGAAGTCGATGATGATGAGTCCACCTAGGTCACGCAGGCGCAACTGTCGGGCGATTTCCTCGGCTGCCTCGAGGTTTGTCTTGAAGGCGGTTTCTTCGATATCGGCACCTCGCGTTGACCGGCCGGAGTTGACGTCAACCGAAACCAGGGCTTCGGTATGGTCGATGACGATCGCACCGCCGGAAGGCAGGCTGACCTGCCGCGAATAGGCCGACTCGATCTGATGTTCGATCTGGAAGCGCGAGAACAGCGGAACGTCGTCGCGATACCGTTTGATCCGATTGACGGTTGCCGGCATGACGTGCGCCATGAACTGCCGCGCTTGATCGAAGACTTCGTCGGTGTCGATCAAGATTTCGCCAATGTCGGGCTGAAAATAATCGCGGATCGCACGGATAACGAGGCTGCCTTCCTGATAAATCAAGAAGGCGCCTTTTTGCTGATTAGCTGCGCCGTCGATGGCTTTCCAGAGCTGAATGAGGTAGTTGAGGTCCCATTGCAGTTCTTCCGCGCTGCGACCGATCGCCGCCGTCCGCGCGATCAAGCTCATGCCCGGGGGCACCTGAAGCTGATCCATGACATCCCGCAGTTCACTGCGCTCGTCGCCTTCGACGCGTCGTGAAACGCCACCCCCTCGAGGGTTGTTGGGCATCAGAACGAGGTACCGACCAGCTAGGCTTATGAAGGTAGTTAGGGCGGCGCCTTTGTTTCCGCGCTCGTCCTTGTCTACCTGCACAATCAATTCCTGGCCTTCGCGCAGTGCTTCTTTGATGGTCGCGCGATTGGCTTCAACCCCAGGTTGGAAATAGGAGCGGGAGATTTCCTTGAAGGGAAGGAAACCGTGACGTTCCGAGCCGTAGTCGACAAAAGCAGCTTCTAAACTCGGTTCTATCCGAGTAATGACCGCTTTGTAGATATTGCTCTTTTTTTGTTCTTTGGACGCCGATTCAATGTCGAGATCAACCAGCTTTTGACCATCGACAATGGCGACACGCAATTCCTCGGCCTGTGTCGCATTAAACAACATTCGTTTCATAAAACGGGCTCCCACGCGCGAATACGGGGGGAGCGCCTTGTGCAGGCAGCGACCGATTAGTTTTGGGAAAACTACATGGATTCCGCTATTGCAACTAATGTGAAATTATTCGCTGAGTCTTTTTCTTCGACCCTTGGAAAGCAAGGGCCGGGAATCTGCTTGGGGCGATCCGGACGTGCTTGGCGCGTGCAAATCAAGTAGTATCGCTACTTTTGGTGAGCGTACTTAACCAGGTGATTTGCGCTGTTTGATCTTGCACAGGTTGGTGCAAGCGAGGCGGCTGGTGCCTGCCGGAAATTGCGTTGCCAATATAAACGGCGCCGCTCGACGGTCTCACGGGTCAGCGCCTCTTTCAAGCCGAGACGCAAATCAAAATCAGTATATTCAAAATGGCCGAAGTAAGCAAAGATTCTGTTACTCAGGCCACGATTACCGAATACGAGGATGGACAGCGGCTCGACAACTTCCTGCTGAAGTTGTGTAAGGGTGTCCCCAAAAGCCACGTCTACCGAATTATCCGCAGTGGCGAAGTCCGGGTTAATGGGAAACGGGGGCAAGCGGCCTATCGTTTGTGTACGGACGATGTGGTTCGTATCCCTCCTGTACGCATCGCGGTTCGGGAGGCTGAAATCGTCGCCGGCGCCGAACTCAAGTCCGAACTGCCGATCGTTTATGAAGATGACGCGATGCTCGTGGTCGATAAGCCTGCAGGTATTGCTGTTCACGGCGGGAGCGGCGTGAGTTTTGGCGTGATTGAAGCGCTTCGGCGCCAGCGCCCTCATGCGCGCTTCCTTGAACTGGCTCATCGCCTCGATCGCGAAACGTCGGGACTCTTGTTGGTCGGCAAGAAGCGCTCCGCGCTTGTGGCCTTGCATGACATGTTTCGCGGCACCGTGAGCAGAGGGGCGAGCAGGGGCAAGGAGGTCGACAAACGATATCTGCTGCTGGTCAGCGGCCGGTGGCCTGATCCGGTCCGACACGTAAAACTTCCTCTGTACAAATACCTGAACGAATCAGGCGAGCGCCGCGTACGTGTTTCCGAAGAAGGTAAAGAATCGCATACGGTATTTCGCCTTCAAGCGCGCTGGGAACGCTTCAGCCTTCTCGAGGCCGAACTGATTTCCGGCCGCACCCATCAGATCCGGGTTCATTGCGCACACCTCGGCTTTCCGATCGTCGGCGATGAAAAATACGGCGATTTCGCCCTCAATAAGGCCATCGCCAAGGAGGGGCTGAAACGGATGTTTCTACACGCCAGAAGAATGGTGTTGCCACATCCGCTCAGTGGCGATCCTCTAGCTCTAGAGGCGAAGTTGCCGGATGCGCTTCATTCATTTCTACTGAGAATCGATTCGCGAGAAAAGCGAGACTATGGCGAGAAAGTTTGACCTATTGGTTTTCGATTGGGACGGTACGCTTTGCGACTCGGTTGCGGCGATCGTTGAAGCGGTGCAAGCAGCCTGCAGGGATCTTAGTATTGAGGAACCAAGCGACTACCACGCGCGTCAAGTGATAGGGCTCGGTCTGGCTGACGCGCTGCGGCATTCTGCTCCGAATCTCGACGAAGACCGGTTTCCTGAGATGGTAGAGCGCTACCGGTTTCATTACCTCTCACAAGATCATCGCCTTCGTTTGTTTGACGGCGTCCCAGAACTACTCCACGAGATGACGTCGGCGGGATTTACCTTGGCAATTGCTACGGGGAAAAGCCGATTGGGATTAAACAGAGCATTGGCAAATCCGGGGCTCGGGGCGTTCTTCTCGGCGACGCGGTGTGCGGACGAGTGTTTTTCGAAGCCTCATCCGCAAATGCTGCAGGAACTGATGGAAGAGTTTGATGTACCGCCGGAGCGAACGTTAATGATCGGCGACACGACCCACGATCTTCTAATGGCGAAGAATGCAGGGGTCGCCAGTCTCGCGGTTAGCTATGGGGCTCATGCAGCAGAAGTTCTCGAAACGTTAGCGCCGCTCGCATGTCTTAGCGCCGTTAGCGAGGTTAGGTGCTGGCTTAAGTCAAATGCTTAAACGCTGATTGGACGCTATACTGTCTTGCTTTATGCATGTGGCGGCTAGGCGTCCGGCGTTAGTTGCGGAGAGCGAGGTGACTTGCTTGTCCGTTAACGGTGACCCAGCATGCAACCTTCTCTTCACCTCTGATCTCTATACTGAGTAAAGCTACTGTGGAAATACGTGAAAACGATCCGGGTTGGGAACGGCAACTTCTGGAGAAAATTGCGCTTGCCTCGCTAAAGGAGCAGCGGGCGAGAAGGCGGTGGGGCATTTTCTTCAAGCTCGCTATCCTTGCTTATCTCGTGGCCACCCTATTCTTGGTCGTGGATTGGGGAGGATCGGAAAAGCTGGTTGACGGTAAGCACACAGCACTGATCAACATTCGTGGAACGATTGAGGCGACCGGGGACGCGAGCGCGGAAAAAATTAATGGTGCCTTACAGTCTGCATTCGAGGACAAGGGAACCGCTGGAGTTATCTTGCGCATAAACAGCCCGGGTGGCAGCCCCGTGCAATCGGGGATTGTCTACGACGAAATCCGGAGGCTGCGCGCGAAGTACGTTGATATACCGCTGTATGTAGTGGTCGAAGATGTCTGCGCATCTGGTGGTTACTACATCGCCTCTGCGGGAGACAAGATTTTCGTGGATAAGGCTAGCATCGTCGGTTCAATCGGCGTGCTGATGGATGGGTTCGGTTTTACCGAGGCGATGCAGAAGATTGGTGTGGAGCGGCGGCTCCTCACTGCAGGGGCGAATAAAGGCTTTCTCGACCCGTTTTCGCCGCAGGATGAGAAGCAGAAAGAGCATGCCAAGATACTACTCGGAGAAATTCATAATCAATTCATCGAGGTAGTCCGCAAAGGGCGCGGGGGCAGACTCAAGGAGACTCCGGAGATGTTCTCCGGCCTGATGTGGACCGGTAGCCAGAGCATTGCAATGGGATTGGCTGACGACTTCGGTACGGTAGACTCAGTCGCGCGCGACCAGATCAAGGCGGAGAATATTCTCGATTACTCGGTGAAAGAGAATATCGCCGAAAGGGTAGCCAAGCGACTTGGGGCTGAAGTGCTGACCGATGTGGTCTTTCGCTTGTTCGGCGCTGAACGGCCCATGCTTCGGTGATGACCTAATCCCTGAAGGGAGTTCTAGGCCGCCTGGAACAGGAAAACCGTTGGCCGCCGATCTATTTCAGGCCGTGTGCGGTTGCGCCAGATGGACGCGGTTGCGGTAACGATACGCTCCGTATCCAGCGTAAGGTCCGTGGCGATGCAGATCATCGTATCCGGGGCGCAAATGCGAATCAATGCCTCGAAAAGCTGCCGGTTGCGGTAGGGGGTTTCGATGAATACTTGGGTTGTTTTTCCCGTTCGGGATAAATGTTCAAGTTCGCGGATTCGCTTCTGGCGCAACTCGTCTTTGACTGGCAGATAGCCGTGAAAAGCGAAGCTTTGTCCGGATAACCCCGAGGCCATCAGGGCAAGGAGGATCGACGACGGACCGACCATTGGTACGACATCGATACCTTCTTGATGGGCCAACGCGACGAGATTCTTCCCCGGGTCAGCTACGGCGGGGCAACCGGCCTCTGAGATCAGCCCAACATCATGCCCGTTTCTTGCCGGCGCGAGCAGCGTATCGAGTTCCTCTTCTAGCGTATGTTCGTTGAGTTCGCGAATATCGATTTGTTGCAGGGGAAGTGTGCAACCGATAGATTTGAGGAACGCGCGGGCCGATTTCGCGTTTTCGGCGACGAAGTGCCCCAGCTGCTTGGCGCGCGAAATCACCGCGTCGGGAAGGACCGAGGGGATAGGTCCCAACCCCAGTGGTACGGGGATCAAATAGAGTTTTCCTGTCCTCATATGGGGCCAGGGGGGTTACGAGGATGCCAAAGGGTTGATCCCTTCGAGGCGAAGCATGTCGCAGAGGGCGATGAGGGGGAGGCCAATAAGCGCGTTGGGATCTTCCCCCACCATTCTGGAAACCAAGGCGATCCCAAGTCCCTCGGATTTTGCACTACCGGCACAATTATATGGGCGCTCCTTACAGAGGTATTCCTCGATTTCCTGTTCCGATAGCTGGCGAAACGTGACGTCCGTGCCAACTCCAGCCACATGGGATCTGCCGGTCTGTGCATTAAGCAGGCACAGCCCCGTAAAGAACCTGATCGTCCGTCCTCGTAACGCGCGCAACTGCTCCACCGCTTTGTCGTGAGACCCGGGTTTGCCAAACAACTCACTACCACAGTAAGCGACTTGGTCGCTTCCAATGACCAAGGCCGAAGGGAAACGATCTGCTACTGCGCGTGCTTTGGCTTCGGACAAACGCAGAGCGGCATTTTCAGGCGATTCGCCTGGCTGTATCGTTTCGTCGATTCCGGGCTCTGCTGTCTCAAAAGGAAGACCTAGGCGGGAAAGCAGTTCATGTCGATAAGGCGAAGTAGAGGCGAGGACGATTTGAGGTAGCTGCATGACAAAGGGATTGTTGGGTTGCTTTTTTCCGGAGGCTCAACGAAATAACATGTTGTGCCGAGTAGAAAGCCTGTTTTGACTTCGAAGGGCAAAAATAATATCATGCGCGCCTTATGTCGCAACGGGTGGTTATCGACAGTTCCGCTTTTGCACGTGAAAGCGCTTCGCTGGAAGGTGAAGTTGCGGTTGCGGACCTCGCCCGGCTTCTCGATATGCTGACCAATAACAAGGGCAGCTTGAAGTACCGGATCGATGGAGGCTTGGGGTCGCATAACCGGCCACAGTTGACGGTGAAAGTGGACGGAGCGCTGTCTCTTCGCTGCCAGCGCTGCCTTGAGGGAATCGGCTATCCGGTTAAGCTGCGTAGCGTTCTCGAGTTTGTCGATAACGAAGAAGACTTGACGCAGGAGGAAATCGAAGACGATTCAAGAGACTTCCTCCAGGCGCAGAGTGAGTTGGATGTTGTTGATTTGATCGAAGATGAGATCATCCTCGATCTGCCTTCAGCGCCGCGCCACGAAAATTGTGCTTTGCCAGAGATTGAGCAGGAACAAAAAGCAGAATCGCCTTTTGCATTGCTCAAGAATTTGAAGAGCAAAGCGTAGTGAACATGATCTAGGAGCAACAATTATGGCCGTTCAACAGAACAAGAAATCGCCGTCCAAGCGCGGTATGCACCGTTCGCACGACGCTTTGACCAACCCGCCGCTGGCTGTTGAGCCCACCACCGGCGAAGTGCATCTACGTCATCATGTGAGCCCCTCGGGCTACTACCGTGGCAAGAAGGTTGCCAAGGGTTCAGCCGAATAGGATTTAGAGAGCAGGCAGGTCGATTCCCTGTTGGGAATTGCCTGCCTTTTCTTTTGCCTTTTTTCCGATGACTGTCACCGTAGCGGTCGACTGCATGGGGGGGGATCACGGTCCGGAAGTGACCGTGCGCGCCGCCTTGGATTTTATCGCCCGGCATGGCGACGTTCGCGTTATCCTCGTCGGCCTTGACGAAAAGATACGCCCGTACCTCGCGGGGGCGGGGAATCCAAGAGTCGCTGTTCGTCATGCAAGCGAGGTCGTCGCGATGGACGAGTCGCCGGCGTTGGCTATCCGCAACAAGAAGGATTCTTCGATGCGCGTGGCCATCGATCTCGTCAAGAATGGAGAGGCGGATGCCTGCGTGTCGGCCGGCAATACTGGCGCTCTAATGGCGATTTCGCGGTTTGTTCTCAAAACACTCCCCGGAATCGACCGCCCGGCTATCTGTGGCATTCTGCCGACGTTACGGGGGCACGTACACGTTCTCGATCTGGGTGCTAACGTCGATTGCACGCCTGAGCATTTACTCCAGTTCGGCATTATGGGAGCGTCGCTCGTTGGTGCCATTGAACACCGGGAAAAGCCGTCCGTCGGGATACTGAATATCGGCGAGGAAGACATCAAAGGCAATGATGTCGTGAAACGAGCCGCCGAACTGATGAAGGATTCCGGCCTCAATTTCATCGGAAATGTTGAAGGCGATGGAGTCTACAAAGGCGAAGCCGACGTGATTGTGTGTGATGGTTTCGTCGGTAATGTTGCATTGAAGACCTCTGAAGGGTTGGCCCAGATGCTCGCGACTTTCTTGCGCCAGGAATATGGGAGAAACCTCTTCGCTAAACTCGCAGCGCTGGTGTCGCTACCTGTGTTGAAGCGTTTCAAGAAACGTGTAGATCACAGGCGATACAATGGCGCAAGTCTGCTTGGGCTGAAGGGTATCGTCGTCAAAAGCCACGGTTCGGCCGACGCATTTTCTTTTGCCAACGCGCTGGAGCGGGCCGCGGATACGGTGAGAAGCGGAGTGCAGGACCGCATCACCGAACGCGTGGCCCGGCAGCACCCCATTCAGGAGACCGCATAATATGTATGCTCGCATCGCAGGCGTTGGGAGTTTTTTGCCAGGGCAACCCGTAAGCAACGAGGATCTTGTACGACGGGGGGTGGACACCAACGATGACTGGATTATCACACGCACCGGAATTAGGGCTCGGCATCTGGCCGACGAAGGTTGCACTTCGAGCTATCTCGGTTATGAAGCCGCCAAGCGAGCCCTTGACTCTGCCGATGTCGAAGCAGCGGATCTTGATCTCATCATCGTCGCAACATCAACACCCGATTTCATTTTTCCAAGTACCGCCTGCTTGATACAGGAAAAGCTGGGGAATCGTGGTGCGATGGCCTTTGATATTCAGGCGGTTTGCAGTGGCTTCGTTTATGCCCTAGGTGTCGCTGACAAGTTCATCCGTTCCGGCAGCCATCGAAAAGCGCTGGTCATTGGCGCAGAAGTGTTCTCCCGCATCCTGGATTGGGAAGACAGAGCAACGTGCGTGCTATTCGGCGATGGCGCTGGTGCTGTTGTGCTTGAAGCTTCCGAAAGGCCAGGGATATTGGCAACAGCCGCGCATGCGGATGGCTCCTATAACCGGATTCTATCGGTCCCTGGTAGTGTCTGCGGTGGAAAAGTCATTGGTGATCCGTTCCTCAGGATGGACGGACAGGCGGTATTCAAGTTCGCGGTCAAAGTGCTTTCTGAAGTAGCCACCGAGTGTTGCGCCATTGCGGAAATCGCCTCTTCCAAGATAGATTGGCTAATTCCGCATCAAGCCAACATTCGAATCATCGAGTCCACGGCGAAGAAGCTTGGGCTCGTTATGGATAAAGTTGTTGTTACCGTGGAAAAACACGGAAACACGTCCGCTGCGTCGATTCCGCTGGCGTTGGATGCGGCTATACAGGACGGCCGCTTGCAACGAGGCCAGAAGATTATGCTTGAAGGCGTCGGGGGAGGGTTTACCTGGGGCGCTGTCCTGGCCGAGTACTAGCAAAGGGGAGTAATCATGACGTTTGCTTTCGTTTTTCCAGGGCAAGGGTCCCAGTCGGTGGGAATGATGTCCGCATATGGCGATTCAGCGGTTATCCGTTCGACGTTCGCTGAAGCATCCGATACGCTCGGCCAGGACCTCTGGCAACTGATGATCGACGGTCCGTCTGAGGCTCTTGCTCAAACCGTTAATACGCAGCCGTTGATGCTGACTGCTGGTGTGGCCGTGTACCGTCTCTGGCTTGATAAAGGAGGAAGGGTTCCGTCCGTTGTTGCCGGGCACAGCCTTGGCGAGTATTCCGCTCTGGTAGCGGCGGGAGTGATCGCGTTCAAGGACGCTGTGCCTCTAGTCAGGCTGCGTGCTACGGCAATGCAGGAAGCCGTGCCGGCGGGAGCCGGCGCGATGGCAGCTATTCTGAATTTGGATGACGACAAGATCCGGGAAGCCTGTGTTGAAGCGATTGCGGAAGTCGGTGCCGACAGCGTCGTCGAACCGGTAAATTTCAACGGTCCGGGGCAGACGGTAATCGCGGGAAGCAAGGCTGCTGTGGAAAAGGCATGCGAAGGCTGCAAAGCGCGAGGTGCCAAGCGGGCGGTACTTCTCCCTGTATCGGCTCCGTTTCACTCCTCATTGATTCGCCCGGCAGCCGAGAAATTGGCGGACCGCTTGGCGACTTTGGAGTTTGCTGTTCCGAAAATCACGGTCGTGAACAACGTAGATGTGGCTGTTGAATCGTCTCCAGAAAGAATTAAGGATGCCCTTATTCGTCAGGCGTTTTCTCCGGTGCGGTGGGTTGAAACCATGCAGAAGATCGCGACGATGGGCGTAACAGCGGTGGCCGAATGTGGCCCCGGTAAAGTGTTGGCCGGCCTCACCAAGCGATGTGTCGAAAGCGTGAATGGCATCGCGCTGGCCGACTTAGCTTCCATCGAAGCCAATCTCAACCTGGAGTAATTTATGGTGCTACAAGGTCAAGTTGCGCTTGTGACAGGCGCAGCACAAGGTATCGGCTCGGCTGTTGCCCTTGTGCTCGGCCGTCAAGGTGCGACGGTTATCGGTACTGACATTAACGAAGCAGCCGCGCAACGAATCAGTTCGGCTCTCTCCGAGGCTGGCATCCCGGGACGTGGTTTGGTGATGGACGTCCGTGACCCCGAACAGATCGAGGCAGCGATTACCCGGATCGAAAAGGAGTATGGGGTTGTTTCCATCTTGGTGAACAACGCCGGAATTACGCGCGACAACCTTGCCATGCGGATGAAGGACGAGGAATGGGATGCCGTAATCGAGACGAACCTGAAATCCGTGTTCCGCATGTCTCGCGCGGTAATGAAGGGGATGATGAAGGCGCGTAGCGGCAGGATTATCAATATTACGTCCGTCGTTGGTCACGCAGGAAATCCCGGGCAAGTAAACTACTGCGCCTCGAAAGCAGGCGTGAGCGGGATGTCGCGTTCGTTGGCGCGGGAACTGGGGAGCAGGAACGTCACGGTAAATTGTGTCGCACCGGGATTTATCGACACCAGTATGACGAAAGTTCTGGAAGAAAAGCAGAAGGCGGCTCTTGTGGCCGGTATTCCGTTGGGACGCTTGGGCCAGCCAGAGGATATCGCAGCCGCCGTCGGCTTCCTTGCCTCTCCCGCTGCAGCCTACATTACCGGCGCCACAATCCACGTGAACGGCGGCATGCATATGGAGTAAATCCACAAGCTTAGAGATAGTGGGCGACGCGGACCGGTTCGCCCGCTCGTTTGGAAGGGACCGGTCATTTTGGTAGAATAGCGCGGCTTTGTTTCACACATGAACCTTGAGAAGGAGCATTTTGATGGAAAATATCGAACAACGCGTCAGGAAAATTGTCGCCGAGCAACTCGGCGTTAATGAAGCGGATATCAAGAACGAGTCCTCGTTCGTTGACGATCTTGGCGCGGATTCGTTGGATACGGTTGAACTGGTGATGGCGCTCGAAGAAGAATTCGAGTGCGAGATCCCGGACGATGAAGCCGAGAAAATCACCAACGTCCAGCAAGCGATCGATTACGTTGTAAACCACAAGAAATAGTCTTTCTCGCGGGATACCCGTGGGCGGCGGATAGTCATGCCGTCCGCGGAGTAAACACTCCCGTTTTTTCTTTCAATGCTTTCCCGTTTCCCCGGAGAAGAAATTGGCACGTCGTAGAGTCGTCATCACCGGCCTGGGAGTTATTTCCCCGGTCGGGAATACTGTCGAAGAAGCTTGGCAGAACATTCTTGCCGGACGTTCAGGTATCGATCGGATCACTCGGTTTGACGCGTCGTCGTTCCCAGTTCAGATCGCGGGCGAAGTCAAAGGGTTTGATGTGACCCAATACATCCCGGCGCGCGATGCGCGACGGATGGATACGTTCATCCACTACGGGATGGCGGCCGGGATTCAGGCGATCAAGGATGCAGGACTCGAGGCCCATCCGGCGAATGCCGATCGGATCGGGGTTTCGATCGGCTCAGGGATCGGCGGATTGCCGATGATCGAAGTGACGCGAGACGAGTTCGTTGCCTCTGGTGTTCGGAAAATTTCGCCGTTTTTCGTCCCTGGCTCGATTATCAACATGATCTCAGGCAACTTGTCGATCCTTTATGGGTACAAGGGGCCCAATATCGCTCTGGTCAGTGCCTGTTCGACCGGGACGCACAGTATTGGTGATGCCGCTCGCCTCATTGAATACGGCGACGCTGACATCATGGTTGCTGGAGGTGCGGAGTGTACGGTTTCTCCGTTGGGCTTGGGTGGTTTCTGCGCGGCGCGTGCGCTCTCGACTCGCAACGATGATCCTGCGACGGCAAGCCGTCCGTGGGACAAAGACCGGGATGGTTTTGTCCTCGGTGAAGGGGCTGGCGTGATGGTGCTGGAAGAGTACGACCATGCCAAAGCCCGGGGTGCGAAGATTTACGCTGAGCTTGCCGGGTTCGGAATGAGCGCTGACGCAAACCATATGACTGCACCGTGCGAAGATGGCGAGGGCGCTGCTCGCTGTATGACGAATGCCCTGAAGAACGCTGGTGTGGGTCCGGCTGACGTCCAGTATGTGAATGCACATGGTACGTCCACTCCGCTCGGTGATAAGGCTGAAACGATCGCAATCAAGCGGGCTTTTGGCGAACATGCCAAATCCTTGGTCGTTAATTCGACGAAATCGATGACGGGGCATCTTCTCGGCGCTGCGGGAGGTATTGAGGCTGTCTTCTCGGCTCTTGCGATTCAACAGCAGGTATCGCCGCCGACAATCAATATTTTTAATCAAGACGAGGAATGCGACCTCGATTATTGTGCGAATGAGGCTCGGAAGATGCGCATCGACGTTGCGATCTCCAATTCGTTCGGGTTCGGCGGAACGAACGCCACACTCGCCTTCAAACGGGTTTAGTAGCCCGCATCTCTGCTTCACGGAAGCGGGCGGTGCAGTTTCCAATCCGGATACAACTGCGCCGCTCCCGCCTTCTCCTCGCCAGCGTTACAGCCATGCACGGAGCAGCGGCGATTTGCCTCTTGGCTTTGCCGCTTCCGGTTACTCTGCGTTTCCTGCTTCTCATCTTGGTTTCGATTCCGACACTGTTTGTTTGGCGCCGCCCCTCAATAGCAGGTCTGCGCATAACAAGCGCGGAGTGTGCCGAGTGGATTCTCCAAGATGGTCAGGCTCTAGCGCTTACGGTTCTTCCTGAAACGTCGGCGACCCGTTATTGGGTTGCCCTGCGTGCCCGTATTGAGGACCGAAAACTGGTGGCAAGTGCAGCCTTGCTGCCCGATCAAATGACTTCAGCGGAGTTTCGGCAACTCCGAGTCTGGCTGCGATGGCACCGTGAAAAACGGCCGACAGCGAAAGTTGCCGCAGACTCTTAAAGGGGGCGCGGGAAATGCCGTCGGAGGACCGTGTTTTCAGGCGTGGGAAGCATTCCCGGATAATCGCGGCTGAAATGCAGGCCACGGCTCTCTCGGCGCTGCAAGGCGCAGCGAACGATAAGATCCGCTGTGACAACGAGATTGCGAAGTTCGATAAGATCGTGGCTGACCCGGAAGTTTGAGTAGTACTCGTCGATTTCCCGTGTCAGTAAGCGGATCCGATGCTGAGCTCGTTGCAGACGCTTGGTGGTGCGCACGATGCCGACGTAGTCCCACATGAAGCGTCGCAACTCGTCCCAGTTGTGGGAAATGACGATCTCCTCGTCGGGGTCCGAAACGCGACTCGCATCCCACTCGGGTAGATCCGGCAAGCTCATCGCCGGCTGCGCGAGGATGTCGTTCACTGCAGCTTCCGAGAACACGAGGCACTCGAGAAGAGAGTTGCTCGCCAATCGGTTTGCGCCATGCAACCCGGTACAGGACGCTTCTCCCGCCGCATAAAGACCCGGGATGTTCGTCCGGGCATGCAAGTCAGTCACGATTCCGCCGCAGGTATAGTGGGCCGCCGGTACGACAGGAATGGGCTGCCGGGTTATGTCAATGCCGAACTCCAGGCAGCGGCGAAGAATGTTTGGGAAATGCTCTTGCAGGAATTCGGCGGGCTTGTGCGAAATGTCGAGATAGACACAGTCAAGCCCCCGTTTCTTCATCTCGAAGTCAATCGCCCGGGCCACTACATCGCGTGGAGCAAGCTCGGCACGTGAGTCGTGTTCCGGCATGAATCGGGTCCCGTCCGGCAGCTTGAGAAGGCCACCTTCGCCGCGCACGGCTTCGGAAATAAGGAAGGATTTCGCTTGTGGATGGTACAGGCAGGTGGGATGAAACTGAATGAATTCCATGTTGGCTACACGACAACCTGCTCGCCACGCCATGGCAATGCCATCACCCGTTGAGGTATCGGGGCTGGTCGTGTACAGATAAACCTTGCCCGCGCCGCCAGTGGCGATAAGAGTGTGCGGAGCGCCAATAGTGACCACCTCTCCGCTGACGGTGTCCAAGGCATAGGCTCCATAGCAGCGCTTTGCTGCCAGTCCCAATTTGTCCCCTGTTATGAGGTCGATGGCGATATGGTCTTCGAGCACTGTGATGTTCGGTTCCTGCCGAACCTTGTTCGTCAACGTATCTTGGACGGCCATGCCCGTTGCGTCTGCAACGTGAATGATTCTTCGCGCGCTGTGACCGCCTTCGCGCGTCAAGTGGTACCCGCCTTCCTCGCGGGTGAAGGGAACGCCTTGTTCGATCAGCCATTCGATGGCTCGGCGCCCATTCTCGATGACAAAACGCGTTGCCTCAGGGCTATTCAGGAATGCTCCCGCGGTAATCGTGTCCCGAATATGGGCCTCGATCGAGTCTTGACTGTCCAGCACCGCCGCGATTCCCCCCTGCGCACGGCTGGAAGCACTCTCTTCAAGGCTGCGCTTGCTGATCAGGCCGACCTTATGGGTTTTTGCAAGTCGCAGAGCTGCCGATTGGCCTGCGAGCCCGCCGCCAATAACGAGAACGTCAAAACGAAGTGCCACGTCGGAGTCCCTGAAGTTGAGGCGGACTACTATATCACGCGCTTCCTGCCGAATTAAGCGCTGAGGAGCTGGTGATCCATCCCTTGGGAGCGTGAAGACCACGTGAATGCAAAGGTTATGCACGATCACGGCGTCGAAATTGCGGTTGCGTTATACTCTGTCGGTACGCATAGAACCGAGTCCGACAGGGAATCCATAAAGCATGAACGAACGCGAAATTGACCAGGAATTGGTCGAGCGCGCACAGGCAGGCGACAAGCAGGCTTTCGAGCAGTTGGTGGAGAAGTACCAGCGCAAGCTTGGGCGCTTGTTGTCGCGCTTCATACGGGACCACGCCGAGGTTGAGGACGTTTCCCAGGAGGCGTTCATCAAGGCGTATCGCGCATTGCCGTCATTTCGCGGCGAGAGCGCGTTTTACACATGGCTGTATCGAATCGGCATCAATACCGCCAAAAACTATTTGGTGGCCAAAGGGCGGCGTGCTCCGACCTCAACCGATTTCGACGCTGATGAAGCCGAAACCTTTGAAGACGCGGATCAGTTGCGGGATATCAATACACCTGAGCGGCTGCTGCAGTCGAAGCAAATCGGGCAGACAGTCAATGCTGCGATGGAAGCGTTGCCGGAGGAGTTGCGCAATGCGATTGTGTTGCGTGAGATCGAAGGGCTGAGCTACGAAGAAATCGCCGAAGAGATGAATTGCCCGATCGGAACCGTTCGGTCGCGGATTTTCCGCGCGCGGGAAGCCGTTGCCGAGAAGCTTCGACCGCTGCTCGACACGGCGCCGGACCATCGCTGGTAGTTTTTGCGTGCTTCTCAGCGAAAGCGAGCTTCACTCTCCGCCCGGTATCGACGCCAGTGGGACTGTAATTGCGGTCGATGGCGGGTACGCTACCGTTCGCGTGAACGATGTGGGGTGCGGGCGGTGCCACGAGGAGGGCGGGTGCGGCGGGAACAACATCGGCCGCATGCTTTGCAGTGATTCACGAAGCTTCGACGTATTGAATGACGCCGGCGCCGAAGTCGGGGAAAAAGTGACGCTAACGGTTCCTGTGGGCGCCGTTCGGCGGGTTGCTGCTGCGGCTTACGGCATTCCGCTCATGGCCCTCTTTGCGGGAGCCGGCTTTGGTATGTTCGCCGCCGGTGACGGAGGAGCGATTGGCGGGGCTGTTGCCGGGCTTTTGGTGGGGTTTGTCACGCTTCGTTCCGGCGTAGTTCAACGCTATCTCCAGCAACCCGGAAGACCTTATATCCGCCATTGATTTTCTCGCGGCCGCTCACATGTCGTCCGCAACAGTCGTTTTTCACTTGCGGAGGGTTCGCCTCTCTATGAAACACATCCTTGCGGCGTTTTTTCTTGTCGTGCTTTCCTTGGCCGCCCAAGCACAAGGCAGGTCATTGCCGGATTTTTCAGAGTTGGTCGAACGGCAGGGGCCGGCCGTGGTAAACATCAGCACGACGCAGATCGTCCGTGGAGGTTCTCGTGGAGAGCAGCCGTCTTTTCCGGAAGACGATCCGATGGCGGAGTTATTCCGCCGTTTTTTTCGTGGGCAACCGGGGATTCCGGGCTTGCCGAATAAGCCAAGAGAGTTCGAGAGCCGTTCCTTAGGCTCCGGCTTCATCGTGAGTGCCGATGGCTATATCCTTACGAATGCTCACGTTGTGGATTCGGCTGATGAAATCACCGTGCGTCTGACGGACAAAAGGGAACTCAAAGCCAAGGTCATCGGGGCAGATAAAAGAACGGACGTAGCACTGATTAAGGTTGATGCGACTGGTTTGCCGACTGTACGGATGGGTGATCCCAATGTGCTTCGTGTCGGAGAATGGGTTGTGGCGATTGGATCACCATTCGGATTCGAGAACAGCGTTACGGCGGGTATCGTGAGCGCGAAGGGCCGGTCGCTGCCGCAAGAGAATTTCGTCCCGTTCATCCAGACAGATGTCGCTGTGAACCCGGGTAACTCCGGGGGACCCTTGTTCAACATGAACGGCGAGGTGGTCGGCATCAATTCGCAGATCTATAGCCGTTCCGGTGGCTTCATGGGTATTTCCTTCGCAATCCCGATCGACGTCGCGATGGATATCCAAAACCAGTTGAAGGCGAACGGCCGTGTGAGTCGAGGACGGATCGGCGTTGTAATCCAAGAGGTGACGAAGGACTTGGCAGAGTCGTTTGGTTTAAGCCAGCCTCAGGGCGCCGTGGTCAATGCGGTTGAGAAAGACGGGCCGGCCGAAAAGGCAGGGATCGAGCCTGGAGACATTATTCTGAAATTCGACGGCAAGGCCGTCGCGAGCTCAGGAGATCTGCCCCGCATCGTTGGCGGAACGAAGCCTGGGGCAAAGGCCACGGTGCAGGTATGGCGAAAAGGCGCGGTGCGTGACCTTAATATAGTGGTGGGTGAAACGCCTGAAGAAAAGCAGACGGTACGTGTCGGACGGGCAGGAAAAGCGCCCGAGCAGGCTGCAAACCGGCTCGGCCTAGTTGTCTCTGAACTGACTCCCGAACAGAAGCGTGAATTGAAAGTGAATGGCGGACTCGTCGTCGACGATATTCGGGGGAATAGCGCGCGGGCGGATTTGCGCGTCGGCGACATAATCCTTGCCTTGATTGCTCGTGGCGAAACGACCGAAATCAGGGGCGCGGAGCAGTTCAACAAGCTTCTTGCGCAATTTGATCGCACAGCGAATGTGACGTTGCTGGTAAAGCGCGGGGAATTGCAGACCTTTGTTACGATCAAGGGGCTCCCGAAGTGACTGGCGCTGTTGGTAGCAGGAGGATCGAACTGAGGCTTCTCTCGCGGACTTATTGTCACCTTTGCGAGGAAATGGAGGCTGCGCTGCTTCCTCTCATCGAAGGGAAGGCTGTCAGCCTCGTCGTGGTCGATGTGGACAGTGACCCAACTTTGGAAGAGCGCTACGGCGAGTCGGTCCCCGTGCTTCTTCACGAAGAACATGAGTTGTGCCGCCATGTGCTGAATGCCGCCAAAGTCCGTGATCATTTGGACGAAATCCGCTAGAATCCGCGTTTTACGACAAATCGAACAAAGGGTGCCTGCCGGCACCCTTTTTTTCAGTGCCGCCTCGCATGCAACGGATCCGTAACTTCTCCATCATCGCTCATATCGACCACGGGAAATCGACGCTCGCCGACCGCATCATCCACTTGTGTGGGGGGTTGTCGGATCGCGAAATGGAGGCCCAAGTCCTCGACTCAATGGACATTGAGCGCGAGCGTGGGATCACGATTAAGGCCCAGACCGCTGCCCTCCAGTACAAGGCGCGCAATGGCGAGGTCTATAACCTGAATCTCATCGACACGCCGGGACACGTGGACTTCTCCTATGAAGTCTCGCGTTCGCTTTCCGCGTGCGAGGGAGCGCTTCTTGTCGTCGATGCTTCGCAAGGGGTTGAGGCGCAAACAGTGGCCAATTGCTACACGGCCATCGACCTTGGTGTCGAGGTCCTTCCGGTCCTGAACAAGATCGACCTGCCTTCTGCCGCACCGGACAATGCGAGGACGGAAATCGAGGACGTCATCGGCCTCGACGCATCGCACGCGATTCTCGCCTCCGCCAAAACGGGCTTGGGCGTCGAGGATATTCTGGAAGCAATCATCGAGCGCATCCCGGCTCCGAAAGGCGATGTCGACGCTCCGCTCAAGGCGTTGATCATTGATTCCTGGTTCGATAACTATGTCGGCGTCGTGATGCTCGTACGCGTTGTTGATGGTTGCCTTCGTCCCAAAGACCGCATTCGTCTCATGGCGCATGACTCGACGTATCTGTGCGAGCAGGTCGGGGTTTTTACGCCCAAGGCGATGCAGCGGGACGCCCTCTCTGCCGGCGAAGTGGGGTATGTGATTTCGGGCATCAAGGAGCTTCAAGCGGCCAAAGTCGGGGATACCGTAACGCTGGCCGATCGCTCCGCATCGGAACCGCTGCCAGGATTCAAGGAGATCAAGTCGCAGGTGTTCGCGGGCCTGTATCCCGTCGAGGCCAATCAATACGATTCCTTGCGCGAATCACTGGAAAAGCTGAAACTCAACGATGCGTCCCTGCATTACGAGCCGGAAGTCTCGCAAGCGCTCGGCTTCGGCTTTCGTTGCGGCTTTCTCGGCCTGCTCCATATGGAGATCGTGCAGGAACGGCTGGAGCGTGAGTTTGACCAGGATCTGATCACCACTGCGCCGACGGTCGTTTATGAAGTCCTTATGCGTGACGGGTCGGTGGTCGAGGTCGAGAATCCGGCAAAGCTGCCCGAATTCACCAAGATCGACGAAATCCGCGAACCGATCATTACGATTACGGTCTTCGTCCCCCAAGATTACGTCGGCAACGTTATCACCCTGTGCAATCAGAAGCGTGGCAATCAGGTGGATATGACCTACCATGGCCGACAGGTTCAGCTCGTGTATGAAATGCCGATGGCCGAGGTGGTCATGGACTTCTTCGACAAACTGAAGTCCGTTTCGCGCGGCTACGCCTCGCTTGACTACGACTTTAAGGAGTTCCGGGCCGCCGACGTGGTGAAACTCGACATCCTGATCAATGGCGAGAAGGTCGATGCGTTGTCGATGATCGTGCATCGGGCAAATTCGGTCTTCAGGGGACGGGAGCTTGCGGCCAAGATGCGGCAGCTGATTCCACGCCAGATGTACGACGTGGCAATTCAGGCCGCGATCGGTTCCAATATCATCGCGCGCGAAAACGTGAAGGCATTGCGCAAGGACGTGCTCGCAAAATGTTATGGCGGGGACATTACTCGCAAGAAAAAATTGCTTGAGAAACAAAAAGCCGGCAAGAAACGAATGAAACAGGTCGGCTCGGTCGAGATTCCGCAGGAGGCGTTCCTTGCCGTACTGCGTATCGGAAAGTAGGGGAGACTAAGTGAATTTTGCGTTGATTCTATTTTGCCTGCTCGTGGTCACGGGAGCTGCCTGGGCCGCGGATGTGCTGGTTTTCCGCAAGCGGCGGGCTCACGGTGCTAAAGACCCTTGGTGGGTGGAATATGGGGCTAGTTTCTTTCCGGTCATCCTGCTTGTTTTCGTTCTGCGTTCTTTCGTTGTCGAGCCGTTCAAGATTCCTTCGGGATCGATGATTCCCACGCTTCAAGTGGGCGATTTCATTCTCGTCAATAAGTTCACATACGGGATTAGGCTGCCGGTGATCAACAAGAAGATCATTGACGTGGGTGAACCCAAGCGCGGTGATGTTATGGTGTTTCGCTACCCAGAAGACCCGTCACTCGACTACATCAAGCGCGTTATCGGCGTTCCTGGCGATAAAGTCGAGTATCAGAACAAGCGGCTTACTATCAACGGCAAACCGGTCGAAACGACTCGCATCGACGATTATCTTCACCCGGAACGCTTGTATTACTCGAAGCAATTCGTAGAGAAGACCGACGGTGTTGAGCACCAGATTCTCAACGATGATGATGCACCAGCATTTATCTCCGACGTATCGCGGTTTCCTCAGCGCAACAATTGCCTCTACAATAACTCCGGTGTCATTTGCACTGTTCCGCCAGGCCACTTTTTCATGATGGGCGATAATCGGGATAACAGCCGCGATAGCCGTTTCTGGGGTTTCGTTCCGGAGGAGAACATTGTTGGCAAGGCGTTTTTCATCTGGCTTAATCTGGGCGATCTGAAACGGATCGGCTCGTTCAAATAGGGGAGGTCCGCTGTGAAAAACCAGCGTGGTGTTGCGCTTTCTGGAGTACTGTTCTGGGGTATCGTCATCGCCTTGTTGGCGGTGCTGGGAATGAAGGTGGTGCCCGAGTACGTCGACTATTTCAAGGTCGTCAAGAGCGTCAAATCGATTGCCGCCGATTCGTCCGGGAAAACAGTGCCAGAAATTCGCGCCGCTTTCGATCGGTATGCGGATGTTAACTACCTGAAAGATATCAAGGGCACGGACCTCGATATTTCCAAGGACGGGAACCGCGTTGTGATCGCATTTGCATACGAGCGGCGCATTCCGCTTTTCTACAACGTTAGCCTGTTGATCGATTTTGAAGGTTCGTCGGCAGGGCGCGACTAGAGCGAATGGCAACCCGGCTGGAGCAGGCGTTAGGCTTCCGTTTCAACAATAGCTCGCTGCTGCAGATTGCACTGACGCATCGCAGCCACAGTTCGCCGCACAACGAACGGCTGGAATTTCTTGGCGATTCAATTCTGAACGCCACGATTGCCCGGCAACTTTTTGATCGTTTCCCTGACCTACCGGAAGGTGATCTGTCCCGCCTACGTGCTAATCTCGTCCGGCAGGACAGCTTGCATCGCCTCGCCGTTTCCTTGTCGCTCGGAGATGCTCTCCGTTTGGGCGAAGGGGAACTGAAGAGTGGCGGCGCGCAACGACCGTCAATCCTTGCCGATGCTCTCGAGGCGGTATTTGGAGCCGTCTGGCTTGATTCAGGGTTGGAAGCGGCGAGTGAGGTCATTGGACGGTTGTATGCTGAGTGGCTAACCGCAATCGTCCCAGGGCAGCCGATCAAGGACGCCAAGACGCGCTTGCAGGAACTTTTGCAGGGGCGGCGTCTTCCGTTACCAAAGTACGCGCTTGCCCGTGCGTCCGGCGAAGCACATGCACAGCAGTTCACCGTCGTCTGTGAAATCGAAAGCCTTCGGGTGTGCACAGAGGGATATGGCAGCAGCCGCCGTGCGGCCGAGCAAATGGCGGCGGAAAGCGCGTTGAAAAGGTTGCAGGAACCATGAGCGAAATGAGATCAGGGACGATTGCCATCGTTGGGCGCCCGAACGTCGGTAAATCAACGCTCATCAATCGACTGATCGGCGAGAAGATCAGCATTGTGTCTCGTAAGGCACAGACGACGCGCCATCGGATCATGGGTATCCTGACGAACCCGGATGCTCAATATGTTTTTGTCGACACGCCGGGATTTCAGACCAAGCACAAAAACGCTCTGAACCGGGCGATGAATCGCGGCGTTACCCGCGCGCTTGCCGATGTAGACGTTATCGTCATGATGATTGACAGCGAGCGTTTCGACGAGCGCGATGAGGCCGTCGTAAAGCTCTTGCCGAGCGACCGTCCTGTCCTTCTTGCCGTGAATAAAACTGATCTTTTCAAGGATAAGACGGCACTCCTGCCGCTACTCCAGAAGCTCTCTTTGAAGCATGACTTTGCTGCCATCGTTCCGGTCAGCGCGGCGAAGGGGGCGCAACTTAAGGACCTGCTTGCTGAAATTCGCAAGCATTTGCCAAACGAGGAACTACTTTTCGGTGAGGATGAGATCACCGACAAGAGTGAGCGTTTCCTGGCGGGCGAGTATATTCGCGAGAAGCTATTCCGTTTGATCGGAGACGAACTGCCATACGCGGCAACCGTCCAGATCGACAAGTTTGAGGTCGAAGGCGCCCTGCGTCGGATCAGTGCGACCATCGTTGTCGACAAAGCCCCGCACAAGGGCATTGTGATCGGCAAGGGTGGGGAAATGCTGAAACGAATTGCCAGCGAGGCGCGACAGGACATGGAACGCTTGTTCGATGGCAAAGTGTTTCTCGAAGTGTTCGTCAAGGTCAAATCCGGGTGGGCCGACGATGAGCGCCTTCTCAAGAGTCTCGGCTACGAGTAGAGCAGACGGGGCAGGGCGCTGATGTGACGAGAGCCAAGGTCGACGGGCAGCCGGCTTTTGTGCTGCATACTTATCCGTTCCGAGAAACCAGCCTCATTATCGAAGCCTTCTCTCGGGACTTCGGCCGTGTCGCACTTCTTGCGCGCGGTGCGCGTCGGCCGCGTTCGGCCATGCGAGGGCTATTGCAGGCTTTTCAACCACTTGAAGTGGGCTGGGCCGGTAAAGGCGAAGTGCAGACCCTGATGAAGGCCGAATGGCAAGGCGGCCAGCCGTTGCTGACGGGAACGGCCTTGTTCTGCGGTTACTATCTCAACGAGTTGTTGATGCACCTGCTTCCGCGGGAGGATGCGCATGAGCGCCTTTTCTCCGTTTACGCCGGAACCTTGAAACGTTTCGCCGAGGCTGTGCGTGAAGCGGATATTCGGCGCTTCGAACGCGCGTTTCTCCAGGAACTCGGCTATGGTCTTACGCTGACGACCGATGCCGAGGGTGCGCCGATCGCGTCCGACGGGTACTATGCGTATGAGATCGAAAACGGGCCAGTGAGGCTTGCACGGGCCGGGAGTTCAGCGCTTTCCGTCAGCGGCAAGACCTTGCTTGATATGGAACGGGACGATTTTTCCGACCCGCGCTCGCTGGTTGAAGCCAAGCAGTTGATGCGCGCCATGATCGCGCACTACACGGGTGGTAAGGAATTGGAAACCCGAAAAATCTTCATGGAGTTGCAAGAGCTATGATCGAACTGGGTGTAAATATCGACCATGTGGCGACGATTCGCCAAGCGCGCCAGACCTATGAGCCCGAACCCGCTTGGGCCGCACTCGAAGCTCATCTCGGTGGCGCAGATGGAATCACCGTACATTTGCGCGAGGATCGTCGCCATATTCAGGATGCAGACGTCGAGAAGCTTCGCTCGCTGACACAGGTGAAGCTGAACCTCGAAATGGCGGCCACGGACGAGATGGTCGAGATCGCATGCCGCCTCAAGCCCGAAATGGCCATGCTCGTTCCCGAAGGTCGCCATGAAGTGACGACTGAAGGTGGACTGGATATCGTCGCTCAGGAAGAGAAGCTCCGGAAAGCGATTAGCCGGCTGTCAGATGCTGGCATCATTAGCAGCGTCTTCATCGACGCCGAACTGGCGCAAGTCGAAGCGGCAGCGCGGATTGGTGCGCGCGTTTGTGAAATCCATACCGGCCCGTACGCCCACGCCTTCCACAACAAAGGGCGGGATGCGGAGAGTCCGGCGGTTCTTGCCGAGCTAGAAAAAGTCCGTGTCGCGGGAGATGCCATCCGGCGCTTGGGGATGCGCTTCAATGCGGGGCATGCGCTGAATTACTTCAACGTTCAGCCGGTGGCAAAACTGCCTGGCATCCGCGAACTGCATATCGGTCATGCCATTGTCAGCCGGGCCGTATTCGTAGGACTTCGCGAAGCGGTTGCTGAGATGAAACGCTTGATGCGCGAGGCGCAGACCTACAGGTCCGCGCCGACGAAATGATCGCAGGCATCGGTACGGACATCGTTGCTGTAGCGCGCTTAGGGAAACTGTATGAGCGGCATGGAGAACGCGCCTTGGAAAAGGTGCTGGCACCAACCGAGCGACGCGAGTTTGCCGCCGCGAGCGACCCAGCGCGCTTTCTTGCCAAACGTTTTGCGGCCAAGGAGGCCTTTGCCAAGGCCTTCGGAACAGGGATCGCCAAGCCGGTGACACTGAGCAATATCGCCGTCACGCACGACGCGTTGGGGAAACCCGTGTTGGCTTATGCGCCCGAGCTGTCGGCTGCCGTACGAGAACGGAACCTGTCCGCTCACCTTTCCATCAGCGACGAGAGAGATTACGCCGTCGCTTTCGTGGTTCTCGAGACGCCATGAGCGAAACGTTTCAATTGCCCCTTGGCCCGTTGATGATCGACATCGCGGGTATCGAGTTGAGCCCGATTGATCGTGAGCGGTTGCAGCACCCCTTGGTCGGTGGGCTCATCCTGTTCGCTCGCAACTACGCTTCGCCCGAACAATTGTGCCGCCTTACAGCCGAGGTCCATGCACTCCGATCGCCGGCGCTCATCGTCGCTATCGACCATGAGGGCGGCCGGGTCCAGCGATGCCGGGAAGGTTTCACCCGACTGCCGCCCATGCGTCGGCTCGGCGAGCTTTGGGAAAAGAAGCCATCGGAAGCTACGGTGGCAGCGGAAGCAATCGGATTCGTCTTGGCGAGCGAACTACGTGAAAACGGTGTCGATCTTTCCTTCACACCCGTTTTGGACCTCGATTGGGGCCGAAGCAGCGTGATCGGAGATCGCTCTCTCCACAGCGACCCGGCCGTCGTTACCGAACTGGCCGGTGCGCTGATCAAAGGGCTCAAGCGTGCCGGGATGGCTGCGTGCGGTAAGCATTTTCCTGGACACGGATGGGCTGAAGCCGATTCACACGTCGCGATGCCGGTCGACGATCGCGAACTGTTTGAAATGACGCCCGACATGACGCCGTATCGGGGCCTGCCGCTTGACGCGGTGATGCCGGCCCACGTGGTTTATCCACGCATTGATGCCCGCCCTGCCGGGTTCTCGCCTGTGTGGATAGGAAAGCTGCGTAATGAATTGGGATTCACGGGCGTCGTGTTCAGTGACGATTTATCGATGCACGGGGCAAGCGTCGCAGGCGACATCGTGGGACGCGTCGAAGCGGCATCGCAGGCTGGTTGCGACATGCTCCTCGTGTGTAACGCCCCGGATGCCGTGGATGAGGTTTTGTGCCGATGGAAACCGGCTGCCGATTCTTCCCGTTCGGCCCGTTTGATGGGACTTTTTCCAAAGAATGCCTCTCTTAAACGTGACGCGCTCTACGCATCGGGTGTTGAACTCGCGCACCGGTTGGTTGGCTAAAGAGCGGGCTAAGAAATAGTAGAAAGTAGAAGGGAAGGGCGGTATCCCAGAAAAGAAAAAGGCGGCAATTGCCGCCTTTTTTGTTCGATCGTGCCGCGTTACTTGACGCGCGCGCGATATTCGTCGGTGCGCGTATCGATTTCGATCTTGTCGCCGATTTCGACGAAAGCCGGAACCGGCAGCTCGTGACCGGTCGCCAGGCGGGCCGGCTTCATAACCTTGCCCGACGTGTCGCCCTTGACGGCTGGTTCGGTGTAAATCACTTCACGAACTAGGATCGTCGGCAGTTCGACCGAGATCGGCTTGCCTTCGTAGAAGACGACTTCGCACGCCATGCCGTCTTGAAGATACTTCAGTGCATCTTCCATGAACTCGGCTTCGATTTCGTACTGGTTGTACTCGGAGTCCATGAAGACGTACATCGGGTCTGCGAAGTACGAGTAGGTAACTTCCTTGCGGTCGAGCTGGACGGTATCGAACTTGTCGTCAGCGCGATAAACGGTTTCGCTCGGCGCACCGGTCAGCAAGTTCTTCATTTTCATCTTGACGACCGAGGCGTTGCGGCCCGACTTGCTGTATTCGGCCTTGAGGACGACCATCGCGTCGTTGCCGACCATGAATACGTTGCCGGCGCGGAGTTCTTGAGCAGTTTTCATAACGGTATATCTGTTCCGGTGGTGACGGGAAAATAGCCGCACATTATAACTTGCTTTTGCAAAAATGCACGAGGGAACTGCACAAATCGTGCTGTTTTAATAGCTTTTTTTCCCATCTGCCTGCGTGTTCCCGAAGCTTCGGCAGAGCATCTCTCAGCATCGCCCACGAGGCCGCTATTTCGCCTGCGCGAGCCGGGTCGTTCCAGGCGCCGTGAAAGGTGTTCAAGGCTTGCCGAGCCGTGCTTGGCAACTCGTCGGCGTAATGCTTCAGAAAGGCGGCGAGTTTCGTGCGGTGGGCTTCGTCCTCCTGCGGATAGATGTGCCAGATGAACGGTTTGGCAGCCCATTGAGCGCGTATGAATGAATCTTCGCCACGCACAAAGTTGAGATCGCACAACCACAGGAGGTGGTCGTAACCGGGTTGGCTCAGGAAAGGAATCAGGCGGATTTCAAGATTCTCACTCCGCACTGCCTCGCCTTCCGAAAGAGAACGCCCGGCGAATCCCTCAATTGCTGGCAAGGTTCGGGTGACCGGCGTCAGGCAGCAAATGGGCTTTTCGCCCGTTGCCCAAATCTTGAGCAGAGGAGGAAGCCCCGGGTTTTCGTACGCGAAAAGCGAAACGAGCAACGCGCCTGGGGCTGGAGGCGTTTGATGCAGCATTTGCCAGAACGCGCCTTGTTGCTCCTGCGAGGCTAGGAACGCTTGGCGTTCAGGCGCGAGTTCCCGTTCACGAAGCAGGCCGCCGGTTTCTGCGGTGAATCCCGGAAAGAAGAAATATTTCGTCAGCGGTAGTTTTGGATGAGGTGAGGGTAGTGTGTGATAACCGGTTACCCAATCCTCAGCGCTCAAGTAGTCCAGGTTGATCCACACCGGCGGCTTGGGCTGGCGCGCCATCGCTTCGATGAAAACCTCCGGAAGGTAGCAGGCGAACGCTTCTACGACGAAGTTACCGGGAACAACCGTGGGGAAGTCGTCGTCCCAACGATGGATCTCAACCCCCGCGATGCTTTGTACATCCAGCCTAGAGTCGACGTCGCTCTCAATGCGGCGAAACGCTTCGAGGTCGGATACCCATAGCCGTGTTTGGAAACCGTGTTCGACAACGAGTTGGCGCGCTAACCGCCAGCAAACCCCGATGTCGCCGAAGTTGTCGACTACCTGGCAAAAAACATCCCAAAGAAGCGGTTTATCAACGAAGCGCATCGTGAACGAGTAAAGGTTTTACGCCCGCCAGCCGCTACGGGGCGCGTGATAACATCGAGCGACATGCTAACCGCTGTTCACATGAACGAAAAGCCAACCTCCGAACCGTTCGACCACAAGGCTCTGTTGGCCACCTTGACCGATCTGCCTGGCGTCTACCGGATGATCGACGCGCAGGGTAACGTCCTCTACGTCGGCAAAGCGAAGAATCTGAAGAAGCGCGTTTCTTCGTACTTCCGCGACAATCATCCGAGCCCGCGAATCGCGCTGATGGTGCAGCAGATTGCGCGCGTCGAAACTACCGTCACGCGGTCAGAAGCCGAGGCTCTGCTGCTCGAGAATAACCTGATCAAGGGTCTCGCGCCGCGGTACAACATCCTGTTTCGCGACGACAAATCGTATCCCTATATCGTCATTACGCGCGAACCGTATCCGCGACTCGGTTTCTATCGCGGTAGTACCGACCGGAAATCAGACTATTTCGGTCCTTTCCCGTCGTCGACGGCGGTTCGCGCCAGCCTCAACCTCTTGCAGCGCATGTTTCGCCTGCGAACCTGCGAGAACTCGGTGTTCAGTAACCGGTCGCGACCCTGTCTGCTCTACCAGATCAAGCGCTGTTCCGGACCGTGCGTCGACCTCGTGACGCCAGAGGCGTATGCCGAGGATGTGCAAATGGCGGCCATGTTTCTGCAGGGGCGGCAGCAGGAGGTTATCGGACGGCTGTCCGATGCGATGGACAAAGCGTCGGCCGACCTCGCCTTCGAGCAGGCCGCGATCTACCGTGACCAGATCCAGTCCCTGCGTCAGGTGCAAGACAAGCAGTTCGTCGAGAGCACGCGCGGGGAAGACGTCGATATCGTGGTAGTGGTAGCGGAGAACGGCCTCTTGTGCGTGAACCTCGCCATGGTGCGCGGTGGCAGGCATCTGGGTGACAAGCCACAATTTCCAAGCAATGCGGCCGAGAGCTCGGCGGAAGAAGTGCTCGCAGCATTCCTCGTTCAGCATTACATGGCGCACCCGATCCCGGCCCGGGTTTATGTCAATCAATCGCTTGCCGACAAAAGCATTGCGGTCGTTCTTTCGGAACTTGCCAAGCGCCCGGTTCCCGTTCTTCAGCCCAGGCAAACGATTCAGAAGGTGTGGGTCGAAATGGCCGAACAGAATGCAAACCTGGCCATTCTTGCGCGCCGCAGTGCCTTTTCCACGCAGCAATCGCGGCTCGCCGCGTTGCGAGAGGTGTTGCACCTCGACATTGAGGAAACCGAAGCATCTGAACAAGAGGATGGCGAAGGCGAGGACGGCCATCAGGGAACGGCGGGGATCCGCATCGAGTGCTTCGACATTAGCCACACGCGCGGCGAATCGCCCGTCGCCTCGTGCGTCGTGTATCACGGCAACGGCATGCGCAAGTCGGATTACCGACGCTTCAATATTACTGACATTGAACCGGGGGACGATTACGCGGCCATCCGCCAAGCGGTATACCGGCGCTACGAAAGGGTGGCGAGTGGCGAACGAGCGGCGCCTTCGCTGATCCTCATCGACGGTGGCAAGGGACAGGTAGGATCGGCCCATGCCGCACTGGAGGAACTCGGTCTCGCGCATCTTCCGATGCTCGGGGTCGCGAAGGGTGAGGGCCGCAAACCCGGTCTTGAAACACTCGTTTTCCCCGATGATCGGGAACCGGTACAATTACCCGCGGAGCACCCTGCGCTTCACCTGATTCAGGAAATACGCGACGAAGCGCATCGCTTCGCCGTTTCGGGGCATCGGGCGCAACGCAGCAAAACGAGAAGAACTTCGCGGCTCGACGAGATTGCCGGGATCGGACCGAAGCGGCGCAAGGCGTTGATTGCCCACTTCGGCGGTTTGCAGGGCATCGCCGATGCGGGGATTGATCAACTGGCGGCCGTTCCGGGAATCAGCCGGGATTTGGCGGAAACGATATACGCGGCTTTGCACTGATGCCTTCCAACATCCCGATGTACTTGACCTGGCTGCGGATCGTCCTGATTCCGCTGATGGTGGGTATTTTTTATGTCCCCGACTCGTGGACGGCCTTTGTCGGCCGGGATCTGCTCGCGACGCTTGTTTTTATCGTTGCCGCGGCGACAGATTGGCTCGACGGCTATCTGGCTCGGCGCTGGAACGAGACGTCGGCCTTCGGCGCGTTTCTCGATCCCGTCGCAGACAAACTGATGGTCGCCACCGCGCTCATCATGCTCGTGCAACTCGAAAGGCTCGACGCGATACTTGCTGTCATCATCATCGGGCGCGAAATCGCGATCTCGGCGTTGCGCGAATGGATGGCCGAAATCGGAGCGCGCAAGAGCGTTGCTGTGTCGATGGTCGGCAAGATCAAGACCACAGCGCAAATGGTTTCCATTCCGCTCTTGCTTTACCACGCGCCACTCGCCGGACTCGATACACAATTCGCGGGAACTTGGCTGATTTATGTAGCCGCTGTGCTTACGTTGTGGTCCATGGGTTACTACTTGCGCATGGCATGGCCGCACCTGACCGGCAAGGCTGACAGCGACTGAGCGGGTGTCAAAGCAAGCGACAAAGCCGGGCGAAAACGTTGACAGCCCCGGTCAAGCCTTTATAATGCGCACTCGCTTCACGCGGCAGTAGCTCAGTTGGTAGAGCGATACCTTGCCAAGGTATAGGTCGAGAGTTCGAGACTCTTCTGCCGCTCCAGTTTTCCAGATAAGCCAGAGATGGCTTTTCCGCGGTTCAAAATCCTATCGTGAGGTAGGCGCGGCGCGATAGCAAAGCGGTTATGCACCGGATTGCAAATCCGTGTAGGTCGGTTCGACTCCGGCTCGCGCCTCCAGATTTGATCACGCGGCAGTAGCTCAGTTGGTAGAGCGATACCTTGCCAAGGTATAGGTCGAGAGTTCGAGACTCTTCTGCCGCTCCAGACAAAAAAGGAAAGTGCTTTGAAGCACTTTCCTTTTTTCCTTTTCGGGACAGGTATAATCGCCCCCCTCAGCCCGGGTGGTGAAATTGGTAGACACAAGAGACTTAAAATCTCTCGGCCGTAAGGCTGTACCGGTTCGATCCCGGTCCCGGGCACCATCCCAATCTTTCCATGATCATATTCGACCTCGCCTGCGTCCACGACCACACCTTTGAAGGCTGGTTTGCTTCCCAAGCGGCTTTTGAGAGTCAACTTGAGGATGGCTTGATCTCGTGTCCTCACTGCGGTTCGGCAGAGGTTCGTCGTGTGCCGTCGGCTGTTCATCTGGCAAAGCCCGCCAATACGCCGCTGGTTGCCCAAGCAACACCCGCGGACCCTAAGACGGGCCTGCTGGATGCCTTTCGCCGGCTGATGTCGACGATCGTGGCCAACAGCGAGGACGTCGGCCGCGAGTTCGCCGAGGAAGCGCGCAAGATTCACTATCTAGAAGCACCGGCCCGCTCGATCCGCGGCGAAGCCAGCGTCGAGGAGTTCGAGGCGTTGCGCGAAGAGGGCATCGAGATCCTGTTGTTGCCGACGATCAAGAAGGAAAACCTGAACTGAGCGGCTGCGGCTGTGCCGCGCTCTCCAGAAACGATCATGGCAAAGCCGGTTATCGGAACGAGCCTCAATCATTGCTCACTTGAAGTTTACTTGGTGGGACTGAGCCAGCGGCAGCAATGAGCCGTTCTCGTAACTCAACGGCAGAATGAAAACATCGAAGACCGTTACTGCGCACCCTTACGCGGGGCGAGGCATCCTGATGGCGCTGCTTGCCACGGTGGCCTATGCCGTCGTCGACGCACTTTCGAAGTACCAGGCGAGGAATTACCCGGTTGGGATGATCGTCTGGGTGCGCTACGCCGTGCCTTTGCTCGTGTTGCTCGGCATTTATCTACCGCGACGTGGCCGCAGCCTGTTCCGCACAGCGTATCCCGGGGTGCAGCTTGCCCGCGGCATTCTGCTGACTGCTGGTACGGTGTTCATCGTCTTCGCGTATCGCCTGATGCCTCTCGCCGAGGCGCAGGCGATCAGTTTTATCCACCCCGTGTTGCTCACCGTGCTTGCCGTCATTTTTCTCGGCGAAAAGGTCGGCGCGGTTGGCTGGTGCGCGGTTCTGGTCGGTTTCTCCGGCGTGTTGATCATCGTTAGGCCGGGCGGAGGCATGTTGACGGCGGCGGCCATCCTGCCCCTCGGGCTGGCATTGAGCTTCTCGTCCTATCAAATGCTCACGCGTTTAATCGCTCCCAAAGAGAGCTCCGTCAACCTTCTGTTTTGTGCCATGCTGGTGGGTACCGTGTCTATGACTTTGGCATTACCTCTCCAGTGGAAACCGCCGACGCTCGAAGGATTCCTTTTCTTCGTGGCGATCGGTCTTTCATCAGGCGTCGGCCACTTCTCGACAATCAAGGCGCTTGAGCTCGCACCTGCATCGTTGCTGGCGCCGTTCGCCTACATCCAGCTCGTCTGGGTAACGGTCCTTGGATCGCTGTTTTTCGGCGATTTCCCCAAGCCGATCACTATTCTCGGCATGGCCGTCGTCGTTGCCGGCGGCCTGCTTGTTGCGGCTTCGCGTCGGTCGTCTGAGCCGCGGTGACGACAAGGCTCTGTGGGCCCCGTCCTCCCTAAGCTACCCGTCGGCAGCGCTCGATGTAGTCTCGGTACCACAAACCGCTTTGCTTGATCGTCCGCTGTTGCGTTTCGTAATCGATGTGGATGATGCCGAAGCGGCGTGAGTATCCCCAGCCCCACTCGAAGTTGTCGAGCAGCGACCAGACGAGATAGCCGATGAGTGGAGTTCCTTGCGCGCGCGCGCGGGCGACCGCCGCCAGATGGCCCTCTAAATACGATTGCCGGCCCTCGTCGCGTATTTCGCCGTTGCTCACTTCGTCGTGGAAAGCGGCGCCGTTCTCGGCGACGTACATCGCCGGCGGTGCGTAGTCCTGGTGGATCCGCATGATGATGTCGTAGAGACCGTCGGGGAATACTTCCCATTCCATGGCGGTGTACGCGGCATCTGCGGGTTGGACTTGCGCCGCATGCGGATACGGCAGGCTGCCGTCGTGGGTCACGTGACCCCGCGTGTAATAGTTGAGGCCAAGCGCGTCGATGGGCTGGCGAATGATCTCCATGTCGCCCGGCTGTACGAGCGTGGCTGGCGCAGCTTCGCCGTAACCATCCCAGATATCTTGCGGGTAATGCCCAAGGAAAAGGGGATCGGCGAACCAGCGGTTGAAGATGCCGTAGGCGTGGTGGGCCGCGGCTTCCGATTCGGGGCGCGCATCGGCGGCGTAGTAGGGTTTCACGTCGAGGACGATGCCGAGCTTTGCAGTGTGCGTATGGGCACGCAGGGCCGGCATGGCGAGGCCGTGCGCGAGCAGTAGGTGATGCGCGGCGGCGAGCGCCTTGCGGATGTCTTGTTCGCCGGGGGCGTGGCGACCTTCGAGGTGGCCGACGATGGCCGAGCAGCGCGGCTCGTTGAGTGTCGCGTAGGTATGCACGCGGTCGCCCAATCGCTTGACAACTACCTCGGCGTAGGCGGCGAAGGCGGCGCTCGTGTCGCGGTTCATCCAGCCGCCCCGTTCAGCGAGCGAAAGCGGCAGATCCCAGTGATAGAGCGTGACGAAAGGCGCAATGCCGGCGGCGAGCAGCTTGTCGACCAGCCGGTCGTAGAAGTCGAGCCCTTTCTCGTTCACGGCGCCAACCCCGTCCGGAACGACGCGCGGCCAGGCGATGGAGAAGCGATAGGCGTTCAGGTTGAGCGACTGCATGAGCGCAATGTCTTCCTCGACGCGGTGGTAGTGGTCGCACGCCACGTCGCCGGTGCTCTTGTCAGCGATTCGGCCGCTGTGATGGGAAAAATGGTCCCACATGCTGGGCTTGCGCCCGTCCTCGGACGCCGCGCCTTCGATCTGATAGGACGAGGTGGCGGAACCGAACAGGAAGTCTTTGGGAAACGGCGACGACATGGGTGGAATCCTTCCGAAAAGGTGACGAGGGGGGCGAGGGGCGGGCTAGCAGCCGTGCAGCGGCTAATCGGGGGGCGCCTGATAGCTGTGCCACAGCGAAAAGATGCGTATCGATTCGAACGGCGATGGCTGGGCATCGGGCGGATACGTGATCGTGATTTGTCGCGGTTCGCCGGGGAACAGGTCGAAGAGGTTGTCATCCGGCCGCACCTCGGGCGATGCGAACGAAACCTGTACGGCAAGGGCGAGGCTTTCGGCTCCCACCGTCAGGGTCGCTTTGCCCGGCGCGTCGGACCGCCAGTGCGTGCGTATGCGCGGATCGGAAAGCTCGATGAAGCGGGGGACGGTGAATAGTGCGGTCTGCCGCGATAGCACCTCGCCGGTCGCGGCGTCTTCGAGGCGAGTGGCGAGCACGGCGTTTTCGTTGCGCACGTCCAGGGCCGGGTCGAGAACGACGTCGGCATGATGGACGACCTGCCCCGGTTCGAGAACGACATCGCGCGTCTCCTCGGCCGCGAGCGTCCGCCCGGCGACATCGCGCAGTTGCCAGCGCAGCCGGGCCCTGCGCGACGTGGGAGCGTCGTGGATCGTGAACAGCGCGTAACGGTCGATCGTGTTGTGGACCGTGTTGTACGGGCCGATCGTCAAGTCGCCTTCGGTGCGCAAGTAAACGAGGCTTGGCGCATAGGCGCGCCGCGCCTCGAAATGCAGCGCCTTCCACCGCCCGCCATACTCGATCGAACTCCAGGAGGCGACGGGCCAGCAGTCGTTGATCTGCCAATAGAGGCAGCCCATCGTACGTGGCATGCGATGGCGGAAGTGCTCGATCCCGATCTTCATGCACCACGCCTGATTCAGTTGCGACAGGTAGGCGAGGGCACGGTATGAGTAAGCATGGCGGAAACGTTGGTTGATGTAATGCAGCATCGTCGCGTTGCCGCCGCCGTTCTTCTGGTGGTTTTCCATCACCGGCGCGAAGACGTTCAGCGCCTCGTGCGGGCAAAAGGTGGCGGCGAGTTCCGGCGACGCGTAGCTCTGCATGCCGAACTCGGAGCAGAAACGGACATCGAGGGCCTCGTAGCTCTTGACCGGGGCGCGCTCGTGCCAGACCTTCCAGTAGTGGACGTCCCCGGCGCGGCCGTCGTTGGCGTCGGCGAGATAAGCGCCGGGTGTCCAGGGAGAACTCGGCCAGTAGGGCGTAACCCCGTCGAGTTCCTGCACGCGCTGGGGCAGCAGGCGGTGGAACAGCCGCTCGTTGTCGGCCGCTATGGACGGCTTTTCGCGCATGCGATCGGCGTAGTAGCCGATCATTTCGTTTTCGTTGTTTCCGCACCAGAGTGCGAGACAGGCATGGTGCCGTAGGCGCCGGATCTGATCGGATGCCTCGGCATCGACGAGTGCGACATACTCTGCGTCGCCCGGGTACAGGCTGCAGGCGAACATGAAGTCCTGCCAGACGAGGATGCCCAGCTCGTCGCACAACTCGTAGAACGCGTCGTCCTCATAAACGCCGCCGCCCCAGACGCGCAGCATGTTCATGTTGGCGTCGACGGCGGCCGTGAGCCTTTCCCGATAGCGCGCGCGGTCGCATTCGGTAATGAAGGCATGGTCGGGAATCCAGTTCGCGCCTTTGGCAAAGATGGGGCGGCCATTCACCCGGAAGTAGAACGTCTCCCCGTCGGCGTCGTTTTCGCGCACGAGATCGACCGTGCGCAGGCCGATTGCCTTTTCGCACCGGTCGATTTCCTGGCCGCTGCGGTCGCGCAGGACAGCGCGAAGCGTGTAGAGCGGCTGCTCGCCCTGGCCGTTGGGCCACCACAGCCGGGGCGTACTGACGACGGCCAGGCCGTCCGTGAAGGAAGCGACCCGTCGGCCGTCGATCTCAAGTTCGGCTTCGAGGACGCAACCCTTGGCATCGCCGACGATCTCCGGCGTGAACGTCAATTCGACCTCGCCCGTGGGGCGGTGGAATTGACCCACGCGAACGCCGTCGAGGCGTGCTCCCGACCAAGCCTCGATGCGCAGCGAGCGCCAGATGCCGCAAGTAACGAAGCGCGGGCCCCAATCCCAGCTGTATTGGTACTGCGCCTTGCGGATTCTCGACCGGCCGCCGACCGGGTCGTTGCGCTCGCGGTAGGGTTGCCACGCTTCGTGCTCGGCGATGTAGTCGAGCGTATTGCGGAAGTCGATCTCCAGTCGGTTCTCGCCGGGCCGGAGCAGGTCGCGGATTGGAAAACGGTACGTGCAGAACATGTTTTCGGTCGTTCCGACCACCGTGCCGTTGAGGCGGATGCTGGCGAGGGTGTCGAGCCCGTCGGCCACCAATTCCACCTGCTCCTGCTGGAGCATCTGCTCGTCCACCTTCAGCACGCAGCGATACGACCAGTCTTCGCGCTCGATCCATTGCAGATCGTTTTCGTTGGTTCCGTAAAACGGATCGGGGATGAGGCCGTTGCGGTACAGGTCGGTGTGGACGCATCCGGGGACACGAGCCGGGTACCAGGCGCCGTCCCGGGGAAAGGAAACTTCCCAATTGTCATGAAGAGGCAGGCGCAAACGGGGCATGCTGTCGTTCCTCATAGTTCTCCCGGCTCTACAGCCGCCGCTCGGTTTCGCGTGAGAACACCGAGAGGCGGTCGAGATCGAAATGCAAGGGCACGGTTTGCCGGTCAAGGCGCGCTTCGCGGGGATCGACGCGCAGGGACATGGCTTCGTCGCCGACCTTTGTCCACACCAAAGTATCGGCACCGAGAGGCTCGACGTAATCGATGCGCGCCATTACTCCGGTGTTGCTCGTGCCACCTGCTTCGCCGAAACAGACGTTCTCGGGTCGTACGCCAAGTGCGATCTCCTGGCCAGCGACCGGCGGCGCCTTGAAGCGATAGCGCGACAGATCGACCTGGAATCCCGTGCATGCGGCGACCGGTCGTCCGGCTTCGATGGCGATGCGGCCCTTGAGAATGTTCATCGGGCTGGCACCGATGAACCCGGCCACGAACAGGTTCTCCGGCTCGTCGTAGAGCGTCTGGGGCTCGGCGTGCTGCTGAATCACGCCGCCTTTGAGAACGACGATCGACGAAGCCATCGTCATGGCCTCGACCTGGTCATGCGTCACGTAGATGCTCGTTACGCCGAGGGTGTCATGCAGTCGGCGGATTTCACCGCGCATCTGCGAACGCAGCTTGGCGTCGAGGTTCGACAGCGGTTCGTCGAAGAGGAAGAGACTCACGTCGCGTACGAGGGCGCGGCCGATGGCGGCGCGCTGACGTTGCCCGCCCGAAAGCTGCGATGGTTTGCGGTCGAGAAGTTCAGTCAGGTGCAGCATCGTTGCCGCTTTTTCGACCTTGCGTTCGATCTCGCTGCGCTTGAGGCCGGCGACCTGGAGGCCGAAGCTCATGTTGCCGCGTACGGTCATCGTCGGATACAGCGCGTACGACTGGAAAACCATCGACAGGCCCCGATCCTTCGGTTCCAGCCCGATCACGTCCTTGCCGTCGATCTCGATCCGACCCGATGTCGGCGATTCCAACCCGGCAATGATGTTGAGCAGGGTGGACTTGCCGCAACCCGATGGGCCGAGTAAGACGAGAAACTCTTTTTCGCGCACCGACAGGTTGATGTTCTCGAAGACCGCGGTGTTATCAAACCGCTTGCTCAAATTGACGATGTTTAACTCGGACATGTGTTGTTTCCCTTATGCAATACCGGTTCAACCCTTCACGGCACCCGATGTGATTCCGCGCACGAAATAGCGTCCGGAAGCCAGGTAGACGAGCAGCGGCGTGGCGGCGGTGAGAATGGTGGCGGCCATGTTCACGTTGTATTCCTTCTCGCCGAAGGTCGAATTCACCAAGTTGTTCAGCTGGGCGGTCATCGGCAGGTTGTCGCGGCCGGCGAAGATCAGCCCGAGGAGGTAATCGTTCCAGATGCCGGTGACCTGCAGGATCACCGCCACGACGAGGATCGACGGCGACATCGGCAGCATGATGCGCCAATAGATCTGCATGAACCCGGCGCCATCCACGCGCGCCGCCTTCATGATCTCGGTGGGCAGGGAGGCGTAGAAATTGCGGAAGATCAGCGTCAACACCGGCAGCCCGAACAAGACGTGGATGGCGATGATTCCCGGCAGCGTGCCGTAGATGCCGAGCGTGCGTGTCATGATGACGAGCGGATAAAGCAGAACCTGATACGGAATGAAGGCGCCGGCCATCAGCAGACCGAGCATCAGTTCGGCGCGGCGCACGTTCCACAGTGCGAGCGCGTAGCCGTTGAGCGAACTCAGGGCGACCGAGAGGATGACGCTCGGCACCATGATCTTCAGCGAATTGCCGAATCCACCGCGGATGCCGTCGCACGCCATGCCGATGCACGCGCTCGACCACGCCTTGAACCAGGCGCTGAAATTCGGATCGAGGGGCAGGGCGAAAATGTTGCCTTCGCGAATCTCCGGCATTCCTTTCAGCGAGGTGGTGACCATGATGTACACCGGGATGAGGAAGAACGCGGTACTTACCGCGAGGAAGGCGTAGATGCCGATGCGGCCGATGATCTTGCTGTTCATGATTTCGTGGCTCCCGTCAGCGGCGCAATTTGTGGAAGCTGTAGGCGACGTAAGGCGCAACGACGGCAATCGTCGTCATCAGCAGCATGACGGCCGCCGCACTTGCCATGCCGATGTTGGCGCGCTCGAAGGTCAGGTCGATGACGAACTTCGCCGGCAGGTCGGACGCATTGCCCGGTCCGCCACGGGTAAGGGCGACGACGAGGTCGTAGGCCTTGACGACCGCCATCGCGAGCAGCACGACGCAGGTCATGACCATCGGCCGTAACATCGGCAGCACGATCGACAGGTAGGTCCGCCAGGCCGGAATGCCATCGATAGCCGTCGCTTTCCAGATGTCGCGGTCGATTCCGCGCAGGCCGGCGAGGAGAATGGCCATCACCAGTCCCGACGATTGCCAGACGGCCGCAATGACGATCGCGTAGATGGCTTTATCGGGGTTGATCAGCCAATCGAACGAGAAATCGGCGAAGCCCAGATCGCGGACGAATTTCTGCAGGCCCAGCGTCGGGTTCATGAACCACTGCCACGCCAGGCCGGTGACGATGAACGACATTGAGAGCGGGTACAGGAAGATTGTACGGAACAACGACTCCGCGCGAATTCGCTGGTCGATCATGATCGCCAGAAGGAAACCGAAGGCGAGTGTGATCGAGATGAAGCAGCCGCCATATATGAACAGGTTGGAGAAGGCAACGTGGAAGCGCTCGGTGTCGAAGAGGCGCACGTATTGCGTGAAACCGACGAACTCGTAGCGCGGAATCAGCTGCGTCTTGGTAAACGAGATGACGCCAGTCCATGAGATGGCAACGAGCATGATGCCGATCGCCGCGACCGTCGTCAGCGTGATCGTCACCAGCGCAGGCAGCTTGGCGCGAAAGGAGAGCATGGGAAACTCCCGGTGGAAACGGGCTTGCGGGTTGCGCGTCCACGCCGGAACTCCGGCGTGGAACGTGAAGGTGGAACGGCGTCAGCGCGACTGTCGGATGGCGTTGGCGATCAGGTTCGACGCCGCCGTGGCGTCGATCGACTTGTCGTTCCAGAACTTGGTGAGCGCGTCATGCACCGCGCCCATCATGTCGCCCGACAGCGCCATCGCGAAGTTGGGCAACTGGTTCTCGGGCTTGCTCAGCACGGTACGGCCGAGTTGTGCGCATTGATCCATGCTGGAGAGATCGACGTCGGTGCGCGCGGGAATCGACCCCTTGACCTTGGCCAGGGCCAGTTGCACCTGCGGGTCCATGATCGTGTTCGCCAGTTCGACCTGTGCCTTGGTCGGCTTGTCGCCGCCATTCTTCGGGAAGGCGAAGGTGTCGACGACGAGGATGTAGGCGTCCTGATTTCCGGGCGCCATCGCGCAGCCGTATTCCTTGCCGGCCGTCATGCCCGCAGCGACGAACTCGCCTTTGGCCCAGTCGCCCATGAACTGCACGGCGGCCTTGCCGGTGATGACCATGTTCGTGGCATCGTTCCAGTTGCGTCCCGGGCTGCCTTCGTCGACGAACGCCTTGAGGTCCTTGAACGTCTTCAACGCTTTCACGACGGGCTCGCTCTTCGCGTATTCGGCGTTCTTCTCGACGAAGAGTTTCCGGTAGGCGTCCTTGCCGGCGACGCCGACGAGCACGCTGTTGAAGAACACCCGCTCCTGCCACGGTTGACCGCCGAGCGCGATCGGGGTGATGCCGGCCGCCTTGATCTTCGGCGCATCAGCAAGGAAACCTTCCCACGTTTTCGGCGGCGTCAGCCCGAGCTGCTGGAAGACCTTGGTGTTGTAGAACATCCAGTTGTCCGCGTGCACCGTGATCGGTGCGGCGATGATGTGGCCTTCCGACGAGAGCTTGTCGGTAATGAGCTTGGGCAATACCGCGGACCACTTGCCGTCGCGGGCGACCGTGTCCATCGACGCTAGCATGCCTTGGTCCGCCAGATTGAGCAGGTCCACGCCAAGATTCCATTGGATCGCCGCCGGTGCGTCACCGCCCATGATGCGGTTGACGGCGGATGCGCGCGCTGCCGATCCCCCGACCACGGCGCTGTCCTTCCAGCCACCGCCCCTCGCCTCAAAGGCCTTGGCGATTACGCTGATCGACTTGGCCTCGCTGCCTGACGTCCACCAATGAACCACGTCGGCCGTCATTTCCTTCGGCGCGGCCGAAGCCGCCAGAGACACCGAAATGACACAAAGGCCGGTTAGAAAACGCGCCGGGTATTTCATATCGTCTCCTACGTTAAAGTATCGGGACCGCTGAAAAGGGGATACAAACGCTTACACAATGTTACGCAAACGTTGTAGTAAAAATACTATCTTACGGCTCCGTCACGATGTCAACAGATTTTTCTCCGGAGCGGATGATACTTGTCTGATGCGCGGTAAACCGTTAAACACAATAAAATATCCATTACATTCATATGGATATGAACATGACGTGGTGATGCGCGTGCTAGGGGTCATCGCAAGCAGAATGATCTGCGAAGCAAGATTCCTTCTTTACGCACAAGCGCAAACGTTGTAGTTTTAGAACAAGAATACAGTGGGAGCCGAAGCAATGAAGAACCGTGAAACGAGTGAGGCACTCGCCGCGGTACCGAAGAAAGCGACGTTGAAAAGCATCGCCGCCCATCTCGGGGTTTCGGTTTCGACGGTGTCGCGGGCGTTGAAATCGAGTCCCGACATCGGCCGCGAAACCAGAGAACTCGTCAAGAAGGCGGCACAGGAAGTGGGCTACGTTCCGGATCTCGGCGGCGTGAAGCTGCGCACGGGACGTACGTTCAACCTGCTCTACATCAAGGCGATCCACCCGCAGCAGGACGTCCCAGACGGATCGGTCGCCGCGCAAGTGAGCGCGATCACGGAGAATCTCGCGGGAACGTCGTACCAACTGCAGCTGATGGCGTGGGACCCAAACGACGAAGAGGCGGCGCCGCTCAAGCGGGCAGTGGAGGGCCGGCTGGTCGACGGCGTGTTGCTCGACAACACCCGCCCGCTGGATGCGCGCGTGCGCTATCTCCTTCAGATGAACGTGCCTTTTGTGACGTTCGGGCGTACTGAACTGTTAACCGAACATCCCTATGTCGACGCCGATAATGAGAAAGCGGCTTTCGATGCGACCTCGCATTTGATCCGTCAAGGGCACAAGCGGATTGCCTTGATCGGGCCCCCGTTGATTTTCACCTACGCACTCCAGCGTCGGCGCGGGTATTTGCGCGCGATGGAGCAGGGCGGCCTCGACGTCGATGCGGCGTTATTCAGTGACGAAGGCGTGAGCGCACGACGCAACCGCGAGGTCGTCCGCCAGATGATGCAGCTTGCCGAACCGCCAACCGGTTTCGTATCGACCAACGATTCCTCCACGCTCGGCATCCTTGCCGGGCTTCGCGATTCGGGGCGTCTCGTCGGGCGTGATTGCGATGTCGTGTCGCGCGATTATTCGCAGTTCAGCAATTACCTCAACCCGCCGCTCTCGACGTGTTACCTCGATATCTACAAAGTTGCGGCCACGATGTCGGAGTTCATCGTGCGCAGTATCGAAGGCGCGCCGGTAACACAGTTGCAACGCGTGTTCGAGACGGAGTTCATTCAGCGATAAGCGAGCCGGTACGGGGGCATTATCCCATCTTGCCTCGCCCGTGACTGTTGTTCCCGGTGTCATTTCGCGGGAACCGTAATGCGCATGCCGATGGTGTGGTGTGTACCCAATAAGCATAATCGAGGTTGTGCGCGGAGAAAACTTTAGCGCTGCTCCGGAACTAAATTTTCCCTTCTTTGTCCTAGCCTAGCGTCATTTTATGCCGTCCGGTATGGGCGTACGGAATCTAATCGAAGACATCACAATTGATGATTGGATTCCCTAGTTTCCTTTAGCTATATTCCTGTCACACGGAACGCAAGAGCGCGTTCCGTTCCTCCGAACTCCGCGTGGTGTTAGGAGGAAGTTGGGCTGTTATGCCTGCGGTTCGCGAAAGAGGCGAGCCTGACGACCTGATACGAGCGCCGGCCGTAAACGGCCGGAACCATCCCATCGATTAGATGCCTCAAGTCCCACTTGTGCGCATCTCAAGAACGGAGAAAGCGAGGTTCAGACCGCGATGCTGTCCGTTGACGTTACCGATCTGGGAAACTCGCCCGCGCTGCCGCGGATAAGCCCACTTGTGTGTCGGGCATTCAATCGGCTTTATGGCGGGGCGCGCTCGTTTCATGTGGACTTGCCGAACGTCTCCGGCGATATCGTCTTTTCGTATATGCCGGAAACAGATGAGATGCTGGATGCATCGGCGTCTTACCGATTCCGGATCGGTTCTCATACGGGTCGGCTGAGACTCGATACGTTGACGCAGGCGACATTGCTGCGTGAGCGCCGCGTCGATTTGCTTCCTCTTGAGTTGCGCTACATCCTTCTGGCCGATGCTTTGGAGCCGGTGGTAACCCTCCTTGAGCGCAATTTGCAAACCGAGATTGAGTGGGCCGCGCCGGACGATGATGACGAGGCTGCTCACGAAAAGCCGGACGTTCGCGGAAACGAAGCTTTCTTCACGATGCGTGTCCCCGGCGATTCCCCGTTATTGCACGGAAGCATTTCTTTCGACGACGAAGATGCGCTGGATGCCCTCGTGCCGCGCGGTATGTCTGCCGTGGCCACGACAGCGGCCTTCGATTTTCTGCGTGTCCCGCTCCGTTTCCGTATAGGCGCCACTCGCCTCAGTCTGCGCGAAGTACGAGGCATTGCGCGTGGCGACATTGTGAGCATCGAGGAGTGGAGTGCCGCAGGAAGCGCCGTGCGTGTCCACGCACCGATCGGTGGCTCCGGAGGCTACGTGCTGCATGGTCTGGCAGAAGGTTCGCGAATCACGCTTCAATCGATGAGAGACGAAACCATGAACGCAAACACGCGTGACGCTTCCGAAACACCAGCGGACGCCGCGAACCTGCCCCTTGACCGGCTCGATGCGCTCGAAGTGACGCTGCAATTCGACCTCGGTGAGATTTCTCTGTCATTGGGAGAGCTGAAGGCATTGCGGCCGGGACATGTGTTCGATCTGGGCCAGCCGTTGAATCGGAGTTCGGTGCGCATTCTTGCGCACGGGAACGTATTGGGCCGCGGCCACCTCGTGGCGGTTGGCGATCGATTGGGACTCAGAGTGTCGGAGTTCGCACTCAATGCCCTGTAGCACCGGGTAAATCTTCCGACCCGGTGCCCGTACCGGGAACGCGCTGAGACCGTGTCGTCAGTGGCGAAAAAACGGGACGTCCATTGTGTTGATGATTGTCCGCGTCTGGAGGTTACATGATGTCGACAAGAGAGCATGGCTTTTCCTGGCCAATGTGCGGCGATGAGAGTCGAAAGCAGGCCGCGTTGCTTTGGACCGAAAGCCCTGCGTCGTGATCGTCGGGAGCATTCTCGGTCGCTTTCCGAGTAAACCCTTGTTCGGCTCCATGGCGAGTCGCGCTTGCGGCGATAGGCTGATTGACTGCGCGCGGGGGTGAGCAATGGAAATGCCCGAACCAGTAACGCTCGTTGCGCTCATTCTGGCGCTCGGCATTGCGCCTTTCGCGGCTTTGATGGTGACCTGTTTCACCAAGCTGGTCATCGTTTTCGGACTGCTGCGTACGGCGCTTGGGTTGCAGCAGACACCGCCGAATATGGTGCTGAATGGTATTGCCATTGTCCTATCGATCTACATCATGGCGCCCGTGGGCATGGATATTGCCGATGGGCTTCGCGGGCGAACATTTGGCGTAAAAGGGCAGGGAATCAACGACATCGTCGCTGTGGTCGATGCGGCCAAGCCGCCGATCCGGCAGTTTCTGGAGAAACATACGCGTGAACGCGAACGCCAGTTCTTTCTCAAATCGGCTTCCGCCATGTGGCCCAAGCAGCATGCCGACGAACTGGTAGCCAACGACTTCATGGTGCTCGTCCCGAGCTTTACCTTGAGCGAACTGACGCGTGCTTTTCAAATCGGCTTCGTGATTTACCTTGTCTTTGTCGTCGTCGATTTGATCGTTGCCACGATCCTGCTGGCGCTCGGCATGTCGATGCTCTCGCCGACGACCATATCGTTGCCTTTCAAATTGCTTCTTTTCGTGATGCTGGATGGATGGACGCGACTCGTCCACGGCCTCGTTCTTTCGTATCGCTAGGGCCGCGCAAGGAAACATTACAGGGCGAACGGCCTATGCCGTTCAGGGTTGAAGATGCCGCGATGGCGGCCGTCTGAGGACATCGGCAATGGCTCGTTCATTCGCAGTCCCCGATAACGGAATCCGGGCGTTGTTCCGAGGTGCGGGGCGACAGAGCGACCTCGCGCTGGCCGCGCTCCTTATGGCTATCGTGGCGCTGTTCGTGTTGCCGCTGCCGACACCGGTTCTCGACCTGCTGATCGCCACCAACCTCTCGATCAGCCTGGTTCTGATCGTCGTTGCCATGTACATCCCGTCGGCATTGTCATTGTCGACGTTCCCGTCATTGCTGCTATTCACGACGCTTTTCAGACTGGCACTCAACATCGCGTCAACGAAGTTGATCCTTCTGCATGCCAATGCGGGTCACATCATCGACACGTTCGGCAAGCTGATCGTTGGCAATAACGTCGTTGTCGGCGGCGTAGTGTTTCTCATCATCGCGATCGTTCAGTTCATCGTGGTTGCGAAAGGCTCGGAGCGCGTGGCGGAAGTGGCGGCACGCTTTGCCCTCGACGCCATGCCCGGCAAGCAGATGAGCATCGACGCCGAAGTTCGGGCCGGCGTGCTTTCGTCGGAGCAAGCGCAACGTCGGCGCCAGATGCTTGAGCGCGAGAGCAGCCTCCATGGTGCGATGGACGGCGCAATGAAGTTCGTGAAGGGCGACGCCATCGCTGGCATCGTCATCGCGGTGGTCAATATCCTCGCCGGCATTACGATCGGCACGTTGATGCGCGACATGAGCCTCGGCGACGCACTGCAGCGCTACGCGATCCTTACGGTCGGCGACGGCATGGTGTCGCAGATTCCGTCGTTGCTGGTGTCGATCGCGGCCGGCATCGTCATCACGCGGGTCGATTCGAGCGGATCGCAGCTCGCGGGACAGATCGGCAGTCAACTGCTTGCACATCCGCGTGCGCTGGCGATCGCCGGCCTTGCAGTGGCGAGCTTCATCATCGTCCCAGGTTTTCCGAAGTGGGTTTTCCTGCTGCTCTCGGCGACGATTCTTGGGCTCGCGTGGGTATCGCGTTCCTTCCTCGAACGCGGACGGATACCACTCTGGATCTCGCACCGCGACGAGGAAGATATCGGAAGCGATGCTCCCGCGCCGATCGCCGCACCGCTGGCCGTGCGTCTCGCCCAGGGCCTGCGCCGCACCGTGGACTTGCACCTACTCGATCAAAGGCTGGCGGCAGGCAAGGCCAACGTCGAAGGACAACTTGGCCCGGTTTTTCCGCACATACAGGTTTCGTTCTCCGGGCCGGCTGACAGCAACGACTACGTCATCGAGGTTCACGGTGTCGCCGTGGCACGCGGCACGTTGAATCCCGGCTGCCTTCTGCTCGATCCTGGCGCCGTAGCTGTTCCCGCCGACGCGCAGATCGCTGAACCGTTCGGGCCATTCGCCCGCGTTGCCTGGGTTGAGCGCGCGCCGGAAGACGCCAGGGCGTGGACGCCGGAAGAGGTCGTCGGTCTGCATGTCGAACATTCCGTACGTCAGCATGCGTCCGAGTTGCTCGGATTGCAGGAAGTACACCGGTTGCTGCAATCATTGCAACGCGAAGCACCCGATCTCGCCACCGAAATCTCTCGCGTCGTACCTACGCCGCGGATGGCGGAAGTGTTGCGTCGCCTTCTTCAAGAGGGCGTGCCCGTGCGCAATCTCTTGCGCATTGGCGAGAGTCTGGTGAACTGGGCACAGAGAGAGCAGGACACGATCGCGCTCACGGAGCAGGTACGCATCGACATGGGCCGCTACATCACGAGTCGTTACGTCGGCGCCGACCGTCAGCTCCCGGTTGTGTTGTTCGAGTCGAATCTGCTCGACACGATTGCGGGCGCCATCGAACGGTCGCCGACCGGAAACCGGCTCTTGCTGAATCCGTCGATCGCCGAAGATATCCGAGAGCAGATGCGCCGCATTGTCGACTCGGTGAACGGGCGCGTCGTAGCCGTCGTCTCATTCGACGTACGTCGTTACGTGAAGCTCTTGCTGCAACCGGCCATTCCTCAGTTGGTCGTTCTTTCGTACCAGGAAATCGACGACGACGTGGCGTTGCACCCCGTCGGCTGGATCACCCATCCTCAGACCGCTTGAACAGGGAAACGGAAAACATGACACCCAATCACATTCTCGATATCACGCGTGAAGGGCTGCTAGTCGTCCTTGCCGTCTCGCTCCCCATCGTCGTCGTGGCGACAGTCAGCTCGCTGCTCGTCGCCGTGGTGCAGGCGGTGACGCAGATCCAGGACCAAAGCATCGGGCAGAACGTGCGCCTGCTCGTTGTGATGATTGCCGTGGTGATTGGTGCCGGTGTGCTGGGAAGCGCGGTTCTGCGTTTCTCGGAACTCGGTTTTCAGACCTTAGTCGAAATCAGATGAAGCCGGGAAGCGCAGTGGCGATGATCTTGCGCGGCGTTCTTCTGGGCGCGACGATGCTCTTGGGAGCGTCGTTCTGGTCGGCCTCACAAGCGGCCGAACTGAATTGGAATAATCGCTCTTTCCGGATTGTCGCGTCCGACAAGAGCCTGGCCGATTTCCTGCGCGAACTTGCGGCGTCTCAAGATACGACCGCCGTCATCGACCCGGCAGTAACCGGCACCATTAGCGGAAAGTTTTCCGGTCCGGCGCTGCGCATATTGAACAGCGTGGCGTCGGCGAATGGGCTGACGTGGTATTACGACGGATCGTTCCTCTACATCGAGAATGCCGCTGATGCCCGCAGCGAGGTTTTCGCCATCAAAGGCGAGAATGCCAAGCGCATCGCGGAGACGCTCGAGATGCTGAGGATCACCGATTCACGCCATCCGTTTACCGTGTTCGAGCGGGAGGGGCAGGGTAGCGTTCACGTCTCCGGGCCGAAGCGTTACCTGGAGATGGTGCGCAAGGCGATCGAATCGGTCGAGCGGCCGACGGCGGCTCCCGAAAACGCGGAGATACGCCTCTTCCCCTTGAAGTACGCATGGGCTTCGGACTTCAAGATCATGCGGGCGCGCAAGGAAGTGACGATTCCCGGTGTCGCGAATGTCCTGAACACCTTGTTTGCCGGCCGCCAGAGTTCGACCACCGGAGCCGCGTTAGGACCGGCGACGGCCGAGGGCCCAATACGTCAGCCGCGCATGGGTGGGGAGTTTGCGCGCCGCGATCTCGCCAGCATGATGCTTCCGGAGATTCCAGCCGGTGCCGGCGATATTGGCAACATGCTCGGCGGTGCGCGGCCAAGCGGCCCGAATCTGCCGCAGTTCCATGCCGATACACGGCTCAATGCGGTGATCGTGCGCGACGTGCCCGACCGGATGGAGCGCTACGCGGCGGTGATCAGATCGCTCGACATACGGCCCCGGTTGATCGAGATCGAAGTCACGATCATGGATATCAGCCGCGACAACCTCAATCAGCTCGGAGTCGACTGGCGCTTGCACTCGAAGCATCTCGACATCCAGACCGGGAACGGCAACCGTAACCAGCAAACGTGGGGTACCGGTCCGGGAGGCGGCGAGACGGGGCAGGTCGGAGGCGTGGACGACAACGGCACCCTGCTCACTCCGCTTGGCGGGCTATTCAGCGCGGCGATTGGTAATTCCGCGAGCAATTACCTGCTGGCGCGTGTCTATGCGCTGGCGGCCAACGGAAAAGCCGAATTCGTGGCCCGCCCGAAAGTCCTTACGCTCGACAACATCGAGGCGGTGCTTGAGAACCTGCGCGAGTTGCATGTCCGCGTGCAGGGCTTCCAGGACGCCGGATTGTTCAACATCATCACCGGCACGTCGGTGCGCGTCACGCCATTGATCGTCGACGAGGAACCAGCGCGCGGCGTGATGATGTCGATCAATATCGAGGACGGCGACCTGTCGCAGCAGGCGGTGGACCAGATTCCGATCATCAACCGCCGTACCGTGAACACGCAGGCCATGGTCGAGGAAGGGCAGAGCTTGCTCATCGCCGGCTATTCGTCGCAAGAGAAGACGGAAGCCGTCAATCGCGTGCCTTTCCTTTCGGACATTCCGGTCATTGGTCCGCTCTTCACCTACAACGAGAAGAAGCATGCGGACATGGAGCGGTTCTATCTGTTGACGCCGCGTCTCGTGATTCCACGCTTCACCCCCGGCCCGGACGGCACGATTGACCCACGTTCACTGCCTGGGCTGCCGCCAGGAACTCCCAGTGGGTCCGGCGTGCCCGGGGATTCGGCGCCTGTCCAAGGAGCTGGCTAGATGGATACAACGTCAGCCACGCCTCAACCGGGATGGTGCCTGCGGTTCCTGAGCGGCGCCGTCAAAGGACGGATCATTGCTCTGCATCCTGGGCAGAACGTCATCGGCTCGGGCAGCGATTGCGACGTCATGCTGCCGAGCAGCGACGTGTTGCCGCGTCACCTGATCGTCAACGTTGGCGATCTCGTTGTCACCGTGCAGCGCGTGGGCACCGCGACGGCGACGTTCAATGACGGCGAAATGGAACAGCGGCGGCGTTCCGTCGCGGTGGGTGATGTGGTCGCGGTCGGGCAAATCACCTTCCAGTTCGATCGTTCGTATCCTGCCGCCGCTCGCGACGAGTCGCCGTTCGATTGGCCGGACACGATGTTTGCGAAGAGCACTACGGAAACACTCGCCGAAGAAGCGCCCGAGCCACCGCGCGTGCGGTGGGCGGCGGCAGCGTGTCTGTTCGCCGCGGCTGTCGTCGTGGTCGTCTGGGCTGGATTCTTCCGCGGTCCTGCCGGCCCTTCGCCGGCGAGCGAAGTGAATGCGGAGGCCGTCAATCGAGCCGTGGTCGGTTATCCCGAAGTGGAAGTCGTCACGCTCATCGATGGAAAGCTCGCTGTACGCGGCTTCGTGGAGTCGAAGGCACGCAAGCAGGCCCTGCTCGAAGCGCTCAAGCCCTTCGGGTCGCGCGTCGACATCAACGTGCAGCCCGCCGACGAGATCGTGGCGCAAGCCCATCGTTACCTCGGCAGCCCGGCGATTGCGGTGAATTACACCGGCCGCGGTCAAGTCGTCTTGTCGGGCACTTCGGATGACGAGCAGTTGCCGCGCCGAGTCAAACAGCTCGCCGAGGACTTGCACCCGACCGTGCTGGTGGTCGATCGCGTCGACTACCGTCCGAAGGATCCGTCGAAGACGCGTTCGGCGGTTTCGGACCGGGAAAAGTGGGCGGCATGGCAGAGCCAATTACCTGCGCGTCTCGTGAGCATTACCGACGACGGCAACGGCGGGCGTTATATCCAGCTCGCCAACGGCAGTCGCTATTACGAAGGCGCCGTGCTGCGTTCGGGCGTCGAGGTACAGCAGATCGATGCGGACGAGGGCCTGAGCTTTAGCTCGCCTACGCCCGTACAGGAATCGGAAAAATGAGCGTGGTCCCTTACAGCCCACGCGGTTCAGAGGATTCGAGATTTCACGCGGAATGCGCACCGTGTGGAGTGGTACCCGGCCGGAGACGGCGGGTTTTGTTTGGTTGCCGTTACGGCACTTTTACTCGACTAGGAGAACACCATGGCAGTTAACGCAACGAACTCTTCGACCAGCGACAACATCGCCCTGATGCAGAAGATGCAACAGGAAAACGCCGCGCTGATGACCACCAGCATGACCGTATCCACCGCCGTTCAGGGCATGTCGACGGCGGCGCACACGGTGAACGCCGCTAGTGCCGCCGGCACGGAAGTGGGCAAAGGTGCAGCCAACGACGTACGTCAGGCGGCCAAGCAGGCCTGATGCTGGAAACGGCGGCGCCCCGATGCGTCATGAGGCGCCGCCTACCCCGGGTTACGAATCGCTCATACGGGCGATTCGCCGGCCAGAAAAGCGGAATGGCGTGTCGGCAACGGCACGCCGTTTCGAAGAGGAGACGAATCATGAGTTTACCCATCGAATCGATCGGCACGGCGTCCGAGTCGGCCGCTAGCGCGGCCGCCCGGCTCGTCGAGCAGTCGGCCCATGCCGAAATGCCGAGAGGGCAGGATCAGGTCGAGGCCCGGTCGTTCGCCACTTTCATGAACGCCAACGAACCGGGCTATGGCTATCCGACGTCTTCGGTACGCGCACCCGACGCCTTGCACCGCGCAGCACAAAGCCTGACGGCGCAATACGGCAATGATTACAGGACGTTCGAAGACATCCGGGCGAGCATGGTGCAGTCGGTGGATTTCGCCAATCCGATCCGCACCATGTTCACGATGACGAATCTTTCGATTGAGGCTCAGGCCAGCTTTACCCGCCTGCATCTGTCGAGCTCGCTGGCGAGCGCGGCAACGAGCCTCTTCGGCAACTTGCTGAAGAACCAGCAGTGAAACGCGCGATGAGCAGGTCTGGCGTCCGCACCACGGGGCATGCCTTCCGGTGCCTGCTCGCGGTGGCGTGCCTTGTGCTCGCCGGCTGCGAGACCGAGTTGTATTCGAGTCTCCGCGAACAGGAAGCGAACGAGATCCTCGCTGCATTGGCTGACGGCGGCATTCACGGCAAGAAGGCGCGGCTCGAAGGCGACAACTGGCAAGTACTCGTCGACGAGACACAACTTGGCACGGCGCTGTCGCTGCTCCGTGCCCAAGGTCTGCCACAGGAACGACGCGTCACGATGGGCGACGTGTTCCAGAAGCAAGGCCTTGTTTCTACGCCCTCGGAAGAACGCATGCGTTACATCTTCGCTGTATCGCAAGAGTTGTCGCAGACCCTGCGCGAGATCGATGGTGTCGTTTCGGCCAGGGTTCACGTGGTGATTCCGGAGAACGACCCCTTGAGCACCCGCGTGCGTCCCTCGTCGGCGGCGGTGTTCATCAAACATGCGCCTGACACCGATCTGCAGTTGCTTACGCCGACGGTCAAGGATCTCGTCGCACACTCCATCGAAGGCTTGACGCATGCCCAAGTGGCGCTGACGTTGATCGAAGCGCGGCGGCCCGAGGTGCGCGTGGCCGCGGCGTCGGCGGCGCTTCCCGCAGGGGCGGAGACCGATGCGTTCTCTCGGCAGACCGTGGCCATCGTTGTGGCGCTCTTGATTGCCGGCGCCATTTCCCTGATTGCTCTTCCGGCATTGCTGCGCAAGAACGGGCGTGACTGGGGATGGTTTCTGAATCGAGTGCTGCGTCGATGAACAGCATTGTGACCGACCTGGATGCCGTCGTTGCCGCGGCTGCACGTCCTCCGAAACTGGAAGCGTACTTTCCGGCGGAACCGGTACATCTTGCCCGGCTGGTCGCGCGGTTCGCGCTGCACCCCGAGCTGGATATTCATCCAAGTTGGTTGCCGGCGAACTGGCCACCTCGTTTCCGTCGAGCGGAACGCTTCGGCGTACGGGGCCAAGCCGTACTCGCCGATTGGCTGCATGCGCATACACCGCGAATAGAACTCGATTTCAGCGAGCCTATACGGCGGCTGCTTCTCGTTGATGGTCCGACACTGCGCCGTCTCGCGTTTTACTGCAGTTTCTGCGCGCATGCGCCGCTGCTCGAACAACGCGGCCCGGTAGCGCGTCGGTTGAGACGGCAAATGCAACGGATTGACGACGATGCCCGTGACTTTGTTCTTGGACGCACACCTCGGCTGTCGGCTTTTTCCATGGATGCGTCCGCTATCGAACGCCGGCCGGCGTCCGCCGGGCGCGTGTTGACGAGCCGTGGCTACCGGCTCCTGCGAGGCGTTGTTGCTCTGCAGGGTGATGCCGTGCTGCATCGCCTCGAACGCAAATTACCGCGGGCCGCCTCGTTCGCGCGTGCGCCGCAACTCACTGACATCCAGGCCAATCAGCTCTCGGAGCTGATCCAGATGTGCCTTATTCCGGAGAGATTTGCGCAATGGGACTGGCTTTTCTGATTACCACGGAACACCTGCAACTGCTCAGTGAACGCAAGGTGCTCAAAGAGGCCGAGTACGCCGCGTTGCTCGACGCGCAAGCGGTGGTCGACACGGCTCGGCGCGAGGCGCAGCGCATCGTGCGGGAGGCCAACAGCCAGGCGGCGGAGATGCGTCGACGCGGCCATCAAGAAGGACTCGAGGAAGCAAAGGGTGTTTACGCCGACCGCTTGATCGAGGTGGCGATGGGCAGCCGGCAGCAGTTGCAGGCCTTGCGTGACTCAATGGTCGGCCTGGTAACGAAGGCGATTCAGCAGTTCGTGCTCGAAACCGATGCCAGCGAACTGTTCGAGGCGGCCCTCGTGCGTGTCGATGCCTTGATCCGCCACGAACCGTATATCAGCGTACGCGTTGCTCCGGAGCAGGAGGCGGCATTTCGGCAAGCGCTCGGGCGGCTCAAGGACGAGGCGGGCTGGATCGCCAACGTTTCGGTGCAGGCCGATCCGGCGCTCGCCGAAGGTTCGTGTGTCATGCATACGGCGTCGGGTACGCTGGAGATCGGCGTCGACGCCCAATTGCAGGCCTTTCAACGCGCGATTGAACGCTCTGCGCCGCAACTCGTCGGGCATTAACGGAACGGAAGAATCGCCATGTCTGCGCCCTCCCACATCCGCCCCGATTCGGTAACTCTGTCCGATCTCGCTGACGGTTTCGTCTCCGAGTTCGAACAGGCGATCACGCGCGCCACGCCGGTTCGCGTGCGCGGGCGTGTGAGCAAGGCGGTCGGGATGTTGATCAGCGCGACGGGTATCCAGGCGCACGTCGGCGAACTTTGTGAACTGGTAACACCCGGCGAGCCGCCACTGCTCGCGGAAGTGGTCGGCTTCCTGCAGAACACGGCGATTCTTACGCCGCTTGGCGCGACGACGGGAATTTCGGCGTTGACCGAAGTCGTTCCATCCGGGCGTGGCCATGTTTGTCCGGTCGGCGCGGGACTGTTGGGGCGCGCGATCAACGCGCTCGGCGAGCCGATCGATGGCCGCGGCCCTGTTGATGCTCAAGCCTGGCTGCCCGTGCACCGGGAACCCGTGAGTCCGCTCGCCCGGCAGATGATTACGCAGGCGCTTACCACAGGCATTCGCGCCATCGACGGCCTGTTGACGCTCGGCGTCGGGCAACGCATGGGCGTGTTTTCGCCGCCTGGGATTGGCAAGAGTACCTTGCTCGGCATGCTGGCGCGTTCGTCCACGGCGGATGTGAATGTCATTGCGCTCGTCGGCGAGCGTGGTCGCGAAGTCAAGGAATTCATCGAGCACAACCTTGGACCCGAAGGACTTGCGAAGTCTGTGCTAGTCGTCTCGACGTCGGACCGCCCGCCAATGGAGCGTGTGAAGTCGGCGTATGTGGCGACAACGATAGCCGAACATTTTCGCGACAAAGGACAGTCGGTTCTGTTGCTCGTCGATTCACTGACGCGTTTTGCCCGCGCTCAGCGCGAGATCGGCTTGGCCAGTGGCGAGCCGCCGACGCGGCGCAGCTATCCGCCGTCGATCTTCTCGATGCTGCCCCAACTGCTCGAACGTGCCGGACAGGGCGGCGCGGGAGCGATCACCGCCATCTATTCGGTCCTTACCGAGGGTGATGAGGAGAACGACCCGATCGCGGAGGAGGTACGTTCAATCGTCGATGGGCACATCGTTCTCTCGCGCAAGCTGGCCGCCGCCAATCATTTTCCGGCCATCGATGTATTGGAGAGCGTGAGCCGCGTCATGCCGCAGGTGACAGGCGCGGCTCATCGCGAGGCGGCGGCGAAGGCGCGGGCGTTGCTTGCCAAATATCAGGAGGTCGAGCTGCTGGTGCAGATCGGCGAGTACCGAGCTGGTACGGACGAACTGGCCGACCGGGCGATCGCGGTGCGGCCCTCGCTGCAGGATTTCCTTAAACAACGGCCGGAAGCCGCGCAATCGCTGGAGCACAGCGTCGGCGCCTTGCGCGAATTGGCGGGAACATCATGAACAGCGAAATGACCGTCGACTGGAAGCGGCTGATTGAAGTCCGCCGTAAGCAGCAGGTTGCCGCCCAAGAAGTCGTGGCCCTCGACCGCCGCAGGGAAGAGGAAGCGGCCGCGTTGGTGCGGCACGTGGCTTCCGAACTTGAGGCAAGGCAGTTGGCGAAGCGGGCGCATTGGCAGGCGATCGAGAGTGCGGCGCGCGAATCCGGCTGCACCATGCGTTCGCTCAGCGAGGCCCGTGCCTGGAGCGGCGCGCTCGATGCGCAGATTGCTAAGGGGCAAGCGGATCTCTCCGAGGCGCAGACGGCGCACTGCGAGAAACTTGCCGTGCTGGAACGCAGCCGTGCGCGGCTACGTGCCGCGGCGGGGGAAGTGCGCAAGGCCGAGGAAATGCTCAAGCGGGAGCAGTCCGCGATGGCGCAGCAGCGGGAAACGCGACGGGAAGCCTTGGCCGAGGAAGCGGCAAGAGTTCTCTGGTCGTCCGGGCACTTCGCCGCGGCGGGGCGAGCGTGAGGTCAAGGACATGGAACTGACGTTCGACTTTTCCATGGTACGAAGCTGGGTTGGCGCGGTGGCTTTGAGCGTGCCGCGGCTTCTCATGCTCTTCCTCGTCGTCCCGTTCCTTTCCGGGAGCATGATCCCCGGCTTGGCGCGCAACGGCGTCGTCCTGACGTTCGCCCTGTTCGTCGCCCCGATGATCGTCGACACCGTACCGCCGCTGACTCTCGTCTCTTGGGGATTGGCCCTCAAGGAAGCGCTCGTCGGCCTATTGCTCGGACTCGGCTTCGGTATTTTCATCTGGGCCATTCAGAGCGTCGGCGACCTTGTCGACTTCATGACCGGGTCAAGCAATGCCGCGTTCTTCGACCCGGCGGCGGGTCATGAAAACGGCCCGACGGGCGAGTTTTTGAGTTGGCTGACGATCGCGCTATTTGTTGCCTCGGGCGGATTGCAGGCGATGTTCGCAGCCGTTCTCGACTCGTATACCCTTTGGCCCGTCGGCGCCTGGATGCCCGAACTCGGCAATATTCTCGAGGGATTTGCGGTCCGTCAGGGCGACACGCTCTTCCAGTGGATCGTCAAGCTGGGCGCGCCGGTGCTGCTCATCCTCTTGCTAGTAGAGATTGGGCTCGGACTGGTCGGCCGCGAGGCGCAGCAGTTGAATGTGTTCTTCGCCGCCCAGCCGGTCAAGAGTTTGATTGCGGCATTCATGATGCTGCTGTGGCTGCAATTCGTTTTTGACTCCCTGCGCGGATTCCTGCTTCCCGAAAACGGGGTGCTGGAATTCCTACGCTCGGCGATGGGGAAATGAGGTAGCGACCATGGCTGAAAAGACCCACCAGCCAACCCAACGACGTTTGCGCGACGCGCGCCGCCAAGGCGAAGTTGTCTTCAGTCTCGACCTTTCGTCGACGGCCGTTTTTTGGGTCGTCATCGCCATGGCGGCACTGCTGGCACCGACCGCGCTCACCATGCTGCAGGAGCTATGGCTGCACGCCACCAGTCGCACATTGCTGACGCAACCGGATGACCGCTTCGGCGAGTTGGCCTTGCATAGCGCCGAGGTGTTGCTGTGGACGACGATACCCGTGATCGCCGTCGCCATCGTGGCGGCCGTTCTCGGTTCGTTTTTCCAGGTCGGCGGTCTTGCGGCGTGGGTTCGCCTGAAGCCCGACATCAACCGGCTCAATCCGGTTTCGGGCCTGCAGAACATCTTCTCGCTACGCAACCTGGTCAAGTTCGCGAAGATGATCGTCAAGACCTTGCTTCTGGCGGCACTGCTCTACGTCGTGATCCGGTCGTACCTCGATAGCGCATTGCGGCTCGGTTACCTGCCAGCTTCAGAGATCATGGCCTTGGGCGCGCGCACCTTGCTGGTGACATTCGCCTGGGCAGGGATGGTATTCACCGCCAGCGCGGCTTTCGACTACGCACACGAGCGCTACGAGTTCATGCGTCGTCACCGTATGTCGGATGAGGAATTGCGCCGCGAGCACAAGGAATCCGAGGGCGACCCAACGAACGTGGCACGGCGCCGCTCGGCGCATTTTGAGGCGATCTTCGCCAGCATTGCCGACCGCGCGCGCGCGTGTTCGGTGATCGTTCTATCAAACCGCGTCGCCGTTGGACTGCAATACCTCGGACCAGACGATCTGCCGCGTGTGATGGTGGCCGGAGAAGGCGAAGTCGCAGCGCAAATCAGGCGCTTCGCGGCCGAAGGCGGCGTACCGGAAGAGATTGAGGCCGCCTTGGCCGAACGGTTGTATGAACAGGCGCCCGTGGACCAGCCGGTTCCAAGGGCTTTGTATGGACAAGTCGCCCAAGTGCTGCAGCGGGCGCACGAGCCGAGCGGGAAGGGCAATCAGCCCTAGACCAAGGAATGCACGGTCAACCGCATTTGAGCAGGCTCGAGTTTTGAACGCTTTGACGAGGAGACGATCATGCTAGACGGAGGCGGCGGCGTTAGCCGGACAACCTATACCCCACCAGTTACCGTGACGCCGGTCAATTATCCGTCGAATAACGGCGGCCAAAGCACCAATAACGCAAGCTCGACGGCTTCGGCCGCCGCCGCTCAGGCAGAGCGGGAAAGGGCGGCAGCGGCGGAACGGGCTGCCGAGCTGCGGCGACAGCTCGAAGCGCAACGGCAGGCAATGCTCGAAGCGCAGCGCAAGGCGCTTGCCGAACAGCAGAAGGCGGCTGAGGCCGAAGCCAAGGCGAAACGCGAAAAGGAAAACGCCGATCTTCAGAACAAGGCCAAAGTGGCGCGCGAAAAGGCGAACATTGAAGCCAACAAATGGGCTGACGCGCAGGCACAGGTCGAGCTGAGTGAAAAGGAAATCAAGCTTCAGGACGCGAAGGTAAAGGATGCCAAGGCCGGTCGCTTGAGCAACAACCCCTCCGATGAAACTCGCAAAGCACAGGATCAGTACGACCTCGCAAAAGCGAACAAGGTGGAGACGAGTCGTTACGTGACCTGGTCCGAGGCCGAGCACAAGGCGGGGGAAGCCGAGCGTGCGAAAGCGCCGAATGCCACTCTGTTGCGTAACGAGGCGAACACGGCGAAGGCCGAGACCCTATATGCCGTGTCGCAAAGGAAGACGATCGAGGCGCGCATAGAGCGCGACAAGGTCAAGAATGATCCGAAAGCCGATCCGAACGACGTGCAGAAGGCAGAAGACGGCTACAACAAGGCGGTTGATGACGAGAAAGTTGAGAGCAAGCTAGTCGCTGCGGCCAAGGCTGAAGGTGAGGCAGCGAAAGCGGAGAACGACTTCAACACGCTTCCGGCAACGACGTCGCCGGCAGACAGGAAGGCGGCCCAGGAGAAGGCGAACAGCCTGCGCGCCGACGCCAACCTGAAGAAGAAAGAGTTCCTGGTGGCCGATGCCGAGCGGACGGCCAATGACGAGAAGCGCAACCTCGCGAACGTTTCGCGTAAAGCCCAGGATCTGCGCACGAAGTATGAAAAAGTCAATGGTGAATACAACACCACCAAAACTGATCTGGCCGCTGCCAAGGCGAACAACGACGAGAAGAAGGTCAAGGAACTCCAGACCAAACTGAACGGTTTGGAGACAGAACGCAACAAGTTAAATGGGCAATTCATCTCGGCGCAACAGGAAGAGTCCGAAGCCAAGAAGAAGTCCGAACAGGCCGATGCGCAATACCAGGGGGCGCTGGCACAGAAAGATCTCGATGGCGCGCAAGCTGCCTGGGACAAGGAGGCTGACGGGCAGCAGCTGCATCAAGTCATGAATCGTGACGGCTCGGTGGAAGACAAGAACAAGAATGGCGGCAAGTACGATTTGACCTTTTTCATGACGCCGGACGGAAAAGGAGGGCAGGTTACCCCCGGCGGCAAGGATGGGCGCTACGAGATTACGCGCGACGGGATTCTCGATTCCAAACGGCATTACGTCGTCGAACGCGATGACAAGGGAACGTGGTGGGTAACCGATAAGGACAACGATCCGGACGGCGACCGCAAGATGAAAATGAATCCGACGACCGCCCGGTTGTGGGATGCCAAGATCAAGGTCGAGGATGCCAAAGGGCGGGCGGACGCCGCGGGTACGGATCTGACGGCGATTACCGAGCAGGGCAAGGATCTCGACGTGACGGCCTGGCTCAACAAAGCGGGCGATATCGGGAAGGAAGTCGACCTGACGAAAAAGGCCGTCGAGAACGCGACGAAAGCGCGCAATCAGTGGATCGACAATTGGCGGGCCGATCACGGGGCCACGGACCCTACGAGTGCCAACTATAACGGATGGCAGAAAGATCCGGGCCTCAAGGTTCTCGACGATGCCTTGGCCATCGCTCTGGAAAACCAACGGGTCGCTCAAGCGAATGCCACCGCGCTGCAGAAGATCCAGGAGTACACGGATGCGCAGCGCAAGCTCTTTGACTGCAACCGGATGTGCTTGGCCGATACGACGGCCGAAGACGCGCGCAAGGCGGTGGAAAAAGCGCGCAAGGAGGCTATCTCCGCCGTGACGACGGCGGACAAGCTGGCGCGCGACACGAGAGCCGCGCGGGGAATCGAAAAGAACGCCCGCAGCCAACTTGATGGCGCGAATCAGGCGTTGAAAGAAGCCGACGGCAAACTCTCGGCCGCCAAACAGAGGGAACGCCAAGGGAAAGGCGACCCGACAAAGCTCTCCTCTGATGTAAAAACAGCGGAACGCGACCGCGAACTGGCGCAGTTGAACGTGAACCGGCTGAACGCCGACATCAAGTGGGGCGACCAGTTACGAGCTTCGACGTTGGCCGAGTTCAATGCGACTGTGGACCCGACGCACCGGGACGCGAGCGCCTTGCCGTTACCCTCCAAGACAGTTTTGCCCGGATCGCCATTTCTTACCACGCCTCCTTCGTCAACCGGCACCCCGACCAGCACGGCAACGCCCACATCGCAGGGAACGCCGAGCCTGGCGACGAGCTCGCCGACGTTTCCCTTGCCGACAACGGTTACGCCGACGTTCCCCGATCTGATCAATGCCGGTGCCAACAAGAGTGCGGCGAAGACGCAACTCGATACGGCGGCCAAGACGCGCGATGCGGCGAATCAGGCCTACGAGCAGTTCGTCAACGACAACAAGATCATGACGCAGGCGGAGACCGATCAGCCGAAGTATGAGAACGACGTCAAGGAAACCGACCGGCTGCTGAAGGAAGCCAAGACCAAATACGAAACGAGTACCGGCAGTGCCGTCGAGCCGGCAAAGCAGGAATACGAACAGGCGCTGGCCAAGCACAACGTCGCGCTGAACAACCAGAAGACCAATCAACAGGTCATCGATTGGGCGAATGCCAATCACGAGCGATTGCACGCGGAGGCGACCGATCGGCAAAACGACCCGAACCTCGAGCATCCTTCGGAAGCTACGCTGAAAGCCCGTCAAAGGGAGAAGGAGCTGCGCGACAAGCTCGGTGTTTCGGTGCTGCGCGCCGGCGATATCAAGAACGCGACCGAGGAGGCGGAAACCAAACAGCGTCAACTCGTGCTCAATAATCTCGATCCGTCGAAACGCGATGACAAGGAGGCGCTATTCAAGCTGTTCAAGGATGATCCGACGACGATGGCGCAGGCGATCATCAACCAGGGACTGATGAATTTCGGCGATACGCCGACGCGGATGACCAATGACACGCAACTGAAGAACGTCATCTCTCTCGCACTCGGCTGGCAAGCGACCGAAAAGCTGGATATGTCGGATCAGAATGCGCTCGCCGCGCAAATGATGAGCAAGGACGTGTTTTCCAGCGCAACTGATGAGCAGCTCAAGGCACGCCAGGAGATCTTCGATGAGATCAAGGCGCATGGAGGGGACAATCCGGAGCTAACTGTCGTGCCCATCGTATGGGCTTCGAAAGACGCGGGGATCGCTAATTCAGCCCTTTTTCGCGTGAAATCTTCCGACGGGACGGTCTACTACGTTGACGACCAAGGCGGATATGGTAAAGGGAGCAACAATCACGAGGCCATAACGGATTGGCGCGCCAACAATCAGTTGTCTCCGGATGCCGTGCTGGTGATGCCGGAAGACGGCGAATACAAGCTCGACGATGCTGGCAACGTCAAATTGTTTCACGGCGAAGCGCGCACACAAACATGGATGGAAGAGCACAGAGGGACGATCGACATGATCGTCGGCGGTGTCGGGTTGGTAGCTGGCGCCGTGATCGTGGTCGGCTCCATGGGATCGCTATCTGTTCCTGGCGCTGCACTAATGGCGGCGTCTGTAGCGCCGTTTGTCGGTGCGGCGACCGTGACGGCGATGGGTGCGGCCGTCTATGGTGGCATTCAAGGCGGGATGGACATTCACGACATGGCGAGTCATGGCCAATCGTTGGATCCAGCAAAGAACGAACGCGCCCGCATGGCGATGATCTCGGTGGGTGGCGCTGCGCTCGGGCTTGGCGCGGCGGCCTCTGGCGTACGCGCAACTGTGTTGGCTGCCAACGCAGCGAAGGCCGGAACCTCGGCGGAAGCTGCTGCGCTCAACCGCTCGGCTGCCATCTGGTCGTCAAGCCAGAAAGCTTTCGGCAACGGCGCTTTTGCGTTCGGCACAGCCGGAGCAGTGGATACCGGGCGCTATCTGGTTGTGAACTGGAAGGATCTGAGTTTCAACGAGAAAGCGATCGGTATTGGGAACATCTTGATGAGTGGCGCCGAGGCCACTGCTCGTGGCTGGAAGCTCATGCCGACGAAACAGCAAACAACGGCGGAGACTCAGGCTAGTCAAGTTGTCCAGAACCGGACCGAAACCGTGGCAGGGGATCCTGATGGGGGCAATATTTCCGAAGCGTCGGGTGATCCCGACGGCGCTAGTGCGCCCGTACTCGTCGCGAACCTCGGGGACGGGGCAGTCGACGGTGGCGCCGCTCAACAGCCACAGAACGTTCAACAGCCACAGAACGTTCAACAGCCACAGAACGCTCAACAGCCGCAGAACGCTCAACAGCCGCAGAACGCTCAACAGCAACAGAACGCTCAACAGCCGCAGAATGCTCAACAGCAACAGAACGCTCAACAGCCGCAGAACGCTCAACAGCAGCAGAATGCTCAACCACCTGATGCCGGCGACCAGCCACAGGCCGGCGATCAGTCGCAAACCGGTGACCAGCCACAAGCTGGTCAGCCGGCGACCATCGTGCCGGTGTCTCTGACTACGACGGAGACCGGGACGCCGCAGAGTGGCCTCACGCGCGATCTCGATCCCAATCAGCAGTTTGTGGTGAGCCCGGTTGATCCCGGGAACGGAATCGACGCCGGGAATGGAATCTCGACCAAACGTAAGAATGCCTACGGAACATTTCAAGACGCCGCTACGGCGGCAGCGCGGCGCGTAGCGTCCGGGGAGAACGTTTGGATCTACCGCGTGGGTACCGAGAATCAGCGCTCAGTGTTGCGTTCCGGCAAGGCGGAACCGGATGCGATCGAAGGTGCTGTACGGGTAGATGAGGACGGGGTCGTGCGCGAAGCCCGCGAAAATCCCGGTTTCGCGGGGCGTACGCGACCTACCGAGCGGACAAGGAGCGAGCAGGCAAAGACCAGACTTCCGCCTAGCAACGCCTTGGTTGGAATGGCCGACGATCACTTGACGCGTGCTGGCCAAGCGTTGGACACCGTGGAGGCAATGGTGAATTCGGGGAGTCGTGTTCCTGATGGGACATGGCAGACGCCTCAAAAACTCCTCGGCGCCGTTGAACGGTACTTGAATGACGCCGAAGCGTCAGGTGTGCCGACGGACGAGCTCGAGCCTTACCGAATACAACTCGTCGACATGCAGCGCCGCCTGAGTGAAATCGCGAGCCGAGTTGCAAATCCTCAGGGTAATCCGCAGGTAGTCGCCGGCGGGCGGCCATCTGGTACGAACCCATCGTCTGGAGAGCAGGCGCCGACCGGCAACGAGGTAACGACCCCGACGACGGCTATCTGGGCCGATTCCGTACCAAATCGTAGCCGTGCGTCAGAGTTGGCTAATCGAGCCGGGCGGGGATTGAAACGCGGGACGCAAGTTGCTGGGACGGTGGTCTCATTCGTCAGCAAGCCTCTAACCGTTCCCATAGGGAAGGTCGCCAATCTTTCGACGAAAGCGGCGACTGGAGTCTGGGAGCATTCCGTCGCACCCCGGATCGCCGTACGTGGTAACAATCTCATGGGAGTACCCAACCGGCCTCAAACCTTGGGTGGGGTCAGTGACATCCCGGGCGGTTTCACGCTCAAACGCCTCTTTAGCTGGAAGACTGCCGCAGATAATCACGAAGTCATTCTGCAGCAAGCGGAAGATGGAACGTTCGATCCGACTCCGCGTGAGCGCGCAATTGGTGAAGCGCTCGCTGCTGAGCCGAAAGGCCGCAAAGCTGACCGCGTACACTTTGTGGTCGGCGATAGCGATGTGTCGCCCGGAGCAGTGATGTACGGCGGCAGGGGGCTTGAGGCTGCAGACGGTACAGTGTTCGACTCGTTCGCCGACGCCCGGCGCTATGTGGACGGTGAGGGTGGAAACGGCGTTATCTATCGCGTGGTGGAAGCCAAGTCAAAAGGGAAGGCGGGCGAAGCTACCGAACAAACCGAGAAGACCCCGGATCCTTCCGCTACATCGACCGAACCCACAGTCTTTACCGGAAAGGAGATTCAGGGTGCCGTACTTGTGAAGGGAGGCAACGTACTGAACGTGGGCTTGCCGAACACCGGGTCAAAAGCCTGGCTCAATCCTTTCGGCCGTTTTGTCGACGTCGTCTTCACCGGCAAGATTCGGCCCAAAGCCGTCATGGCAACCTCGGCGGCGCTGACCGTAGCAGCCGAAGTGCCCGGCCCGGTAGGCGAAGTGGCAAAAATCGGGATGCTGAACCTTGTAGGCTATAACGCGCTGAGCATGGCGGGCTACTGGCGCAGCGGGTGGAGCCGCGCTGTTTGGTTCTTCGGTGGCCAGGGCCTGAAGAATTCGATCGAGCGCGTTATGGTCGGGACGCCGGAGAACACCGAGGCTGGTCTGACGAGGGTGGCCCAAATCGTCAACAACCCGACGCCACGCGGTGCCGTCCCGCTCGAGATTACCGAAGCCAAATCGCTATTGAAGAAGTACGAGAATGTTGGCAAGGCCGCCGAGGAGTTGCGGGCGAAGGTCTTGCAACTGACCGGAGGCGACGAAGCCGCCACGGCACGGATCATGAGCGAGAAGTTCGCTCTGCGGCGCATTCGCCCCGACGACGAGTCGTGTATTCCGCAGGCCTGGGTACGCAACGGCATGAGTTCTTCAGAGCTGAACGGCCTAATCGACAACTTACGAGCACAGTTCCCGGAACTCAAGGCCAACGGGCGAACGAGGGGCCGCGTGCTGCATACAGTGTTGGAGCGTCTCGACCACATGAGTCTGGCCGAACTCGAAGGTGTTGCGACGGCCAAGGAGAGTGCGTCCTCGACGCCCGAGCAAATTCTGCTCGCGCGGGTCCCTGGGCTCAAAGAGAAGCTTGTTGCTACCTATGCCGACCGTCAAGATTTGAACGTTACGCACATGAAGCTGTTCAATGCACTCAAGGAACTTATCCCCGGTGCGAAAAACGAGGCGGGGGTCGTCGTCGATATCGATGTCGGCAAGGCGGAAGGTCTCGCCAAGAGCAACAACGACCCGCAGACGATTACCGGCAATGCCGTGCGCAAGACCACCCTTTTCATGGCCGGGACCAATGGCGGCGCGGCTGTCACTGCGCATCCGAGAGAGGGAACGGGGCTTTTGCCAGCCGGGGAATTGGCTAACTTCGTATCGTTGTACGTGGCAGCAAAATACAGCACGGCCGTCGATAACCTAAGCGTCAAGAACCAGGAACTCGCGCCGCTGAAAGCCCAGGTCCAGGCAATCAAACGCGATGGCGGAACGGTGCCGGCGGACAAGCAGGCACGCATCGACGAGCTTGAGCTTGAGGTCGAGCAGAATAGGAAGACGAAGGACCGGTGGAACTTCTGGAGCGACGTTTCCGGTGTTGGCGGCATGATCCGGGCCGGCGCGCAGAGCGCGGTTTTGTTCGGAGCGGCGCACGCCATGACGGGAAGTACCGCGACGGCAATGACGGCGGCCGCGTATGGCACGGCTGCACAGGCCGGATTGACGCTTGCCTGGCTGGCGATGCAACGCAACGGCAAGCTAATCATGCCTCAGCGGATAAAGACGGTCGTTCGCGTCTCCGCATTCACATCGATGGTCATCGTTCCTTCAGCGGTCTTTGTCATCAAGAACTTCATCGCCCCCGATCCCCGGGAAAAGAGCAAGAAGCCGATCTACGAAAGCGTATGGCAGAAGTGGGGTGAGACGCTGCCGGAAAGGAATGCTAATTCGTCGGCGCTACCGGAATCACAAGCCATCCCGTTGCCGGGGAATTCATCCGGCGGAATGGCGCAACCCATCTATGCCGGCCCGCTCAGCGAGTCATGGCCCGGTTCGCTGCGCATCGTCGCAGACAATCAGAACCGGCGTACGGCCTCGCTGTTTGGGATTGCGCAAGAGGGATTGGCGCTCGACCGTGTGCTGAGCGGTGAAGACCTTGCTCAATATGACCAAACGGACGTAGGCGGGAGGGCTAAGGCCAATGCGGCCCTCAAGGCGCTCTATCAGCTCAATCCGCAGCTCGACCCTGCACTCGAAGATGGGCGCGTCACCAGCGATCCTCGAGATCCGGATAGGCTCATCAATGGCATGACGGTGGTCAATCTCGGGCCTCAGCTTAACTCGGCCGCGTAGGAGCGCGTGTCAGGAGGAACGTCGCGAGACGATGACATGAGAATGGGCCACCGGTTATCGGTGGCCCTTCGGCCTACATGGCGATGGTGTGGCTCGTGCTTGTCACACATTTCTATGCTTGCTCACTGGCTCCCTCCGGGAAAGTGAGCCGGCGAGCCTTTGCTACCCTATCCGCGGGTTAAGCCACGTTTTCGTTGTTGAGGTACATCGCTTCGAAATCCACGGGGGCGAGCAGTACCTGTTGTTGGAAACCGGCGCGGCTCACGCCGTTTGAAACGAGTTCGCGCAAATACGGAAAAAGTACGTTCGGGCAACCGATCATCAACAGCGGCTTCATGCTGTCTTCAGGGACGTTGGCAACGCGAAAGATGCCTGCCTGCGCTGCTTCCACAAAGAACACCGGCCGCTTGTCAGCCAGCAATGCGGTGAGTGTGAGGTTTATCTGGACCTCGTAGAAATCGTTCCCGAGCTCCTGCGATTCCACGCCAATTTCCAGATCGACTTCCGGCGTTTCTGTTTCCAGATAGATTGACGGCGCTTCGGGTACCTCGACGGAAAAGTTCTTGACGTAAATTTTCTCGATGCTGAAAACGGATTCGTTATCTTGCTCGGTACCGTTCGGGGTTTCGTTCATCGCAGGTCCTCTCGGTGACAACTAAACGTAGATGGAGCGGGGCAGGCCGGTGTTTTTTCGCACTCGCGCTATGCGAGGTGCAAAACAGCTTCGTTTCCTGCCTTTTCTGTAAAGCCAAGGTTTGTTACGAGGTGCGCGAGTCAGGTTTGGGCGCTTCGACGATTAGGACGCGCTATTTATTGCCACGGTCGTGGCGTCTGTGCAGACCACCCTTGAGGACGATAGTTTCGTTCTATACGCTTCCGCTCGTAGAGCGTGAGGGGCCTTCGCTGACTTGCCGCTCTGTTGGAACGTTAGGTGGCGGGTCCGCCACCTGAATCGGGCGCTTCCGCACGCTCCATCCGGTAGCCGTAGCCGTACACCGGCACAATTTGCCATCCGTTTTCCGGCGCGATACTGAGTTTCCGCCGGATGCGGCTTACATGGGTGTCGACGGTGCGGGTGTCCACATCCGCGTTGAGCCCCCAGAGTTGTTCGAGTAGGCGCACGCGCGAGAGCAGCTTGCCGGAGTTCAGGAAGAGATAGCACGCAAGCTCGAACTCCTTCTGCGTCAGCTCAATTTCCTTGCCCCGCAAGCGGAGTTGCCGGCTGTCCTGGTTGATCTCGTAAACGCCAATCTGGAGCACGCTCGGCGGCTTGATGCGCCGGCCCAGTGCCTCGACTCGCGCAACCAGTTCGAGGTATTTCGCCGGCTTTACGACGTAATCATCCGCACCCGCACGCAGGGCGCTCACGATGTCCATTTCCGAGTCGCGGGCGGTGACGAAAATCACCGGTATTTCCCAACTGTAGTTGGCGCGTATCCATTTCAGCGCCTGCTCACCCGACGAGTCCGGCAGCATCCAATCGACGATCAGAAGGTCGAAATTCTCCTTCGGCAACGCTTCGAGGAAGGATTTGGCGGTCCCATAGCACGCGCAACTGTGCTGAGCTGTCGCGAACCACAGCTTGTACAACTCCTGTAGCGCGAGATCGTCTTCGACAATGCCAATACGCATGATCGCTCCAGGATCTGTTTTTGTGGGTCATAGAAAAATATGAATTGTACGCGCTTTGAATAATTGGGGTTTCGGTCGGGCTTCTTTGTCTTGGGATTATTCGATTTGTCCTGCATTGGCAAGGCCCCTACACCGCAAGCGTGGGGAAACTCGAAGCTCTTCGGTCATGCCATCGATATATCAAAAACACCGTATTGCTTTATGGCTCTTATTGACAAATAAACATCGCCAAATACAATCCGCATTCACAACAATACAGATGTTTTATGTCAGTCAAGTGCGTTTTATGTCTTTTCAACGCTCAACCCCCGATTTGGCAAGGGAAGCGTACTTTTCGTAGCTAAACGTGCGCAGCAAACGGTGTGCGCGGAGCATCAAATCCAAATGGAGTTACAGGCTTTATCGCCCCATTGCTTAGGATGCAAAGAGACAAAGGGGGCTCAAGACTGAGTTCCGACTAAAGAATAATGATCGCAATCAACAAGACTTCGATGTTCGATCAAGCCATGACAGTCGAAGAAGAGCGGGAGACGCGGGACACCGTCTTTCACTTGCTCAAGAAGTACACCAGCTACACCTTCCTCGACCAGGCGCGGCGCCAATGCCACGCTTTTCTTGACGCGTTCGCCGCGCAATTGAGCAACCCCGCCGGGATCAACCTGCCGTTGCCGTCTCGGCGGATTTTCGATGAGAAGCTCCTCCTCGGCGTCTATGAGTCCGACTATCGCGCTTTTCTCAAGGAGATGATGCGCATCGAAGAAGGTTTGGAACGGTTGCGGTCGGGCGCTGAGAAGTACGAGGCGTATCGCTTCATCGCCGAGAATCGCTTCGGGGAATTGCTCTTCGAACGCGCTGTAACGCCAGGCGGGGACAGTGATCCTTTCTATGCGCTCCTTGGTTTCGGCAAACCCGGCGGGGACGAGAGTCAATTCTCATGCCCGAGCCCGCCAACGCATCGAAAGGCGGTTTTGAAAGTGCAACGGGCCGCCGAGGTCTTCCGCATGCTTTACCGCACAGCGTTCGGCGCTGAATGGTCTTCGCAGCCGCAAGGCGAAATGCCGACCGCCTATTGGACGTTCGAGTCATTTTTCGAACGTTCCGAAGCCGATGGCCCGTATTGGCCGCCGATTTCTTGCCCATTGCCCCTTGCCCGTTGCCCAGGAAAGAACACCGACGCCTCGCTTCAGGTGTGGAATGGCCAAACGATTCCGGTGACGGGGATATGGGAACCTTGGCTGACATGCGGCACGGTGTCGTCCCGTGGAGGGATTGCCTTCGGAAACGTGCTGCACCGTCTGGCAGGCCGGTTCGATGCGCGGAAAGCGGGAGCGCCTCAGTTTGAAACTAGCGGTGAAGTCGGGTGCCCGAACTATTTCCTTGCCGGCTCTATGGCTGTTGCCTATGAAGCGGGCGGCTCTGGTGGTAAGGCGCCGGTAGGCTGGCGGCTATTGTGGGAAGACAGGCGGTACCTCGATTCCAGCATTCCGGAAGAAGAAGCGGCTTATGCGGAACCGCGTATTGCCCGCACACCCGGTGCCGTACTGGCCGTCAGACCGGGCGAACCTTGCCCAACGGGGGGTGAATGGCTTCTGGTTACCACGGAGGGTCGGCGCATGAGCGTCGAAGAAGGAGAGCCCATGCCCGGAATACCGCACGGTCTGGCGGCCGAGGCAATTTGGTTGTTGGCTAAAGACGAGGTCTAGCGCAGGAACTGACGTGCTGGGATGCCGGAAGGCAAAGGTGCCGCGCATTGCAGGAACAGTGCATGCCGTCGCCGAAAGGTAAATACGATGTTTGCGGATATTTGTAGGAGATAATCGATTGCTTAAAGGTAAATCAATCCAGCCGGTCGAGATGCGTTGCATTTCCCGGCGTTCGAAAGACCCCGATGGTCCGCTGGGCTGGCGAGTAATGGTTTCAAGGTCGCGCGGGAAGCTTCTTTTCCAGAAATATTTCTTCGATCATCGTTATGGGGGCGAGGCAGAAGCATTGGCCGCAGCGAAAGCTTGGCGGGACGACGTGGTGAACCGCTTCCCGAGGACGAGCAAGGCGGAGCTTTCCGCTCAGCTACGCAAACACAATACGTCGGGCAATGCGGGCGTGTATCGGAAAAAAATGCCGCGGCGGTCGCGTAATGGCGCTATCGTTATCCATGTCGTATGGCAAGCCCAGACACCGTTGTCCGTGGTTCCATTCCGCAGCCGGAGTTTTTCGGTTGCCAAGTACGGGGAACAAGAGGCGTATCGCCGAGCCGTAGAAGCGCGCAAGGAGTTCGAAGCGCTGCTTGGGGTGCCTGCGATGGTGGGTGAGACGCGCCAACTGATGGCGGAAGCCGTTCAGTAGCCTAGCGAAGCCACTCTCGCCAGCTTGCCAAGAGCGGCTTCAACCCCGTCAATCAGGACATCGAAGGGCATTTCCGAAGGCTGGGCGCATAACGCGTCGATGACGGCGGAGAGCCTGAAAAGCGTGTCAGCGCCGATCGCCGCCGATGCGCCTTTTAGACTGTGCGCCAACTCGGCCACGCGTCGGCGATCATTCAACTGCGACGCCTTCCGCAATGCGTTGCCGTCATCCGCATGCTGTGCAGCGAAGCGTTGAACGGCAATTCGGAAAACGGCCAGATCTCCGAGAAAGCGCGAGAGTGCGATATCGAAGTCGATGCCCGCTTCAATGAAGGCGGTCCGCAATGCGGAGATGTCATTCTCCGTCATGGCGTTCTTGACGTCGGCCAGGGGCTCCGGCGAAACCTCTCGACTTGCTGTGGTTGCGGGTGCCGGCCGAGGTTTCAGCCAGCGGGTCAAGACACCCCAAAGATCTTCGGGATCGATCGGTTTGGGTAGAAAATCATTCATCCCGGCGGCTACACAAGCCTCCTGCTCGGAGTGAGCGACGGCCGCGGACAGGGCGACGACCGGCCCGGCCCAGCCTTGCCGCCGCAATTGACGCGTGACTTCCAGGCCATCCATGCCTGGCATGTGGATATCCATGAATACCAGCTCGGGAGGTGGGCCGGTGTCTCCGATCAGGTCGAGCAGCTCCATGCCATTGGTCGCCAAGCGAACGTTGAGACCGGCGCGTTCGAGCAGCCCCGCGATGACTCGTCGGTTTACCTCGACATCTTCGGCGACGGCGACGACCGCGCCGTGGAATTCTTCGGGAATGCCGTAATCCTTCGGCTCTTGGTGTCCAGAGTCTGCTTGCACGCGAAGCCGCTGCGCGACTTGCTGCAGCACAAGCGGTGTGAGCGGGCGTGCCACCACATCGACGTCCGCGCGTGCGGCGAGCAGCGGCTTCAGGCGGACGCAGGATTCGGCGTCTGCGAGGAATAGATGGGGGCCGCGCAATACCCCGATCGCTTCAGGAGAGGGCAAGCGATCGTCGCTTACATCAACGATGCGAAACGAAGCAGCTTGCGAAGAGGAAACGACAGAGCCTCGGAGCAACGCGACGAGCCGGGTAACCGCATCACGGGTGTGTCGCCTATCGATATCGAGCGCAACATCTCCAATTGGCAGCGAGGAGGGCGTTTCCGTTACTTCCGCTCGGCGCAATGGCACGCGCAGTTCAAACGTGCTGCCATATCCTTCGGTGCTTTCAACGGCCAGATCCCCGCCCATCCCTCGCGCCAGTTGGCGGGCGATGACGAGGCCCAGTCCGGTGCCGCCGAAGCGGCGCGTCGTGCTGGCATCGGCCTGCGTAAAGGGCTGAAAAAGGCGCGCTAGCGTTTGCTGGCGGATGCCGGCTCCGGTGTCGGTGACGGCGAAATGCAATTCGTCCGGTCCGCCGCTGTCGCTATCGTTATGGCGCGTCACGCAAAGCAGAACGTGGCCGGTGTCGGTGAACTTGATCGCGTTACTGAACAGGTTGTTGAGAACCTGGCTCAGGCGCAGCCGGTCGCCGACGATGCGCCGAGGTACGTCAGCGGCGATGTCGAACGCGATCTCGAGACACTTTCCGATCGCTGAGTGGGCGACGATTGCGGCGAGTTCGTCGATGACTTCGTAGAGGTCGAGCGGTAGCGATTCGTACTCGAGCTTGCCTGATTCGATCTTGGCAAAATCCAGAAGGTCGTTGAGCATGCGTTGCAGCGTCTTGCCCGACTGAGCCGCCTTTTCAAGGTAGTCTCGCTGCTGCGCCGTCAATTCGGTCATCAGCGCCAATTGCGTGAGCCCGAGGATTCCGTTCAGCGGCGTGCGGATTTCATGGCTGACGTTGGCGAGGAACTCGTCCTTGGCACGGTTGGCGGCCTCCGCTGCCTGGCGCGCTTCGCGCAGCGCCCGCGCTTGTTCGCGAGCCTTGGTCACGTCGTCGATGACGTGGATGAAGAGGTCGTCGTGCGCCTGAATCGACGAGATGTCAATGCACAACAAGGCTCCGTCTGCGTCGACCAAGTTCAGTTCGGCATGGCTGATTCCTTGCTCGCGCAATAGCGCGAAGTGCGCTTCGCGGCGTTCGCGGCTGTCCTCCGAGAACAGCTCATCCAGGCGCCGGCCGCGCAGCTGCTTCATTGTCTGCCGTGTGATGCTGATCGCAGCCGGGTTGGCGCGCCCGATACGCAGCGTGGAATCGGTCTCGAAAATGCCGGCGAGCGAGTAGTCGAAATGAATGCGAGCGATGCGCTCGTGCCTGAAGGACGCATCTTCGATTGTCGCAGCTGAGGCATCCGGGACCTCGGTGAGTTGCGCAAGGCGCCGGGCCAGGGTCGCAAGAAGCGATTTGTCCCGAGGCGTCATCACTCCCGGGGGGCCGCTTTCCAGTTGCCGCAACAGATCTTCGACCGATGCCGCAAGAGATCGTACGCCCATGACCCTTTCTCAGTTTCGGGAGTGATACCCCGGCGTTGGAAACTGCTTCGTCAACACGATGCTCGCCATGCCGGGCATCGGCGCCTTGTATTCGACTTTGTCGACACAGTTCTCAATGATATACAGACCGAAGCCGCCGAAGGTGTTTCCCGTGAAATCCGGGGTCGGCGTGCCGTCCGGGACGAAGGGTTCGCCTTCCGACACCAGTTCGACGGAAGCCGTCTCCGCAGTGCGCCGTAGAACGGCGGTGAAGGGCGTTTCCTTGAGGTTTCTCGGGGTATGGCGGACGATATTGGTCGCTGCCTCGAAGGCGGCCAAGGCTAACGATTGCCGGAAGTCTTCCGGCTGGTCGGCACAGAGCCCGTCGATATGGTGGCGCAGCGACTCGAGCCGATCGAGTCGTCGGGGCAGATCGAGATAGACGGGGCGCCGGCGGTCGGAGACATGGCCTCGCCGCTCGGTACGCTGGTGGCGCGACTGAATGACGAGGGCCGTGCGATCGTCCCCGCCCGTCGTTGCGCGCGTGAAATTGTGCAGATCGCTGCGCAGCGAGTTGAGTGTGATCGAGGGCGAAGCCTCGTTGATCAGCGCCAGCCGCAGAATCTCTTTCACCGGCCAGTCGCCGTAAGCTTCGCCATCGGAATTTGTCGAATCCGAAATGCCGTCGGAGTAGAGCATCACGATATCGCCCACACCGATTTGCGTCACATGTTCCTCGTAGCGCTCATTCGGGATGACGCCGATCGGCAAGTTGCCTTCGGGGAGTTCCTCCACGGTGTAACTTGCGCTGCGCCCGACGAGCATAGGCGTGTGCCCGGCGTTTACCCAGGTGACCGTTCCTGCCCGTCGATCGAAGCGCGCGAGCGTCAGGGTGACGAAGGCACCCAGCTCGCACAACTCGGAATACGTGGCCTCGTTCAGGGCGTTGACGATCTCCGACGGGGTAGGTGTCTTGCGCAGGCCGCCGCCGCATACCATTTCGACAAAGGCGCGCCGATAGGCGCTTTTCACTCCCGCGGCGATGAGCGCGGCCTTGATACCTTTGCCCATGACGTCGCCGGTCAACACTTCAATTGTCGAGTTGTTGAGTTTGGTGAACGTGTAGAAATCCCCGTCGATGCCCTGCGACGGCTCACTGAACGAAGCGATCGAAAGGCCGGCGAATTTTTGCGGCGGGGCGCCGAACAGCAATCGCCCCTGTATTTCCGCGCCGATTTCGAGCTCGCGCGTACGTGCCAATTGAAGCTGTTCCTCCGCCGAGCGGCGGTCGGTGATGTCGGTGCTGATGGCCACATATTGCTGGGGCACGCCGTGATCGACGACCCACGGCACGATCGTCATTTCGAGCCAGAAGATGCGCCCATCCTTCGCCCTGTTGGCGATCTCGCCTTGCCAGCTCTGGCCGTTGCGGATCGTTTCGACAAGGTCCCTGTAGAAGCTAGGCGAATGAACGCTCGACTTCAGCATATTGTGTGGACGCCCGATGAGCTCGTCGGTGCTATAACCGGATACCGCGCAGAACTTGCTGTTGACGTACGTGATGACGTGGTTCGCGTCCGTGATGCTGACTAGCGCGTGGCTATCGATGGCGTGTTTCTGGACGCCGAGTTCGGCTGCCTTCTGCAGTATGTCCTGGATCGCGCTCTGCCGTTCCTTCTCGAGCGCGATACGGGTGGAGATGTCATGCAGGATGAACAGGTGGAGCGGTTCGCCGTTGTTGCCGGAAACCGGCCGCGCACGGAGTTCGAGTGACAGCGTATTGCCTGGCGGCAGTCGGACGACGCATTCGACGACCTCGGTTGACTCGGCGAGGACTTCCAAAGGGATACAGTGTCCGTTGGCGTCGGTAAACGCAAGACGGCTCATCGATCCGCCGACCGCAGGCTGCTCGGAGCCATCGAAATACGCGGCCGCGAGCGGATTCGTCTTCACGACCGTGAAGTGGGAATCGGTAACGATGAGCGCGTTAGACGAGGCATTGAATAGTGATTCCAGCAGGTTGAGTGCGGAAGCTTTTTCCGCCAGTGCGGTCTGCAATTCCTGTTTGCAGACCAGCGCAGTGGTCCGCAAGTGTTCGCGCTCCAGAATGTTGAAGATCCGTAGGCGCAAAACATGCACATCGATCGGTTTGGTAATGATATCGGCGGCACCGAGGCCAAGGCCGAAAATATGCGCCTCGCGGTTTTCAGCATCAGCGAGGAAAACGATAGGGACATGGGCGAGTTGCGCATCCCCGTGCAGTGCCCTGGCCGTGTCGAAACCCTTGTCTTCGGGCGTGGTCACGTCGACCACAATCAACTGCGGGCAGGATTCCCGCCCCAGACGCAAAGCGTCGGCGCCCAATCCGGCATGGACAACGTGCCAATCGATCGCCAGTGCCTGCACATACGCGTCGGATTCGGGCGAGCGGTCGACTACCAGGACCGTCGCGACAGTCGGTGTGAGGGCGCAAAGCGGCGTCGGGGCAATGGCGCTCATTGCGCGAATCGCAACTCTTTCATGGCTGCTCCATCAGGTTTGCGAAGACGAAGGCGCCCTACAGCGACGCCAGCGCGTCCTCGCGGGTGTCATAGATCGAGAAGATCCGGTGCATTCTCACCAGTTCGAACAAAGCGCGTACAGGAGAAGCCAGGGAGACGAGTTTCAGCTGTCCCTGCTTGTTGTTCATGCTGCGCAGGCAGGCGAGCATTGCGCCGAGACCCGAACTGTCGACGAAACGTACGGCGCACATGTCGATGATGACGAGAGCTTGGGCATCCAGGTAGGGTTGAACCTGCTCCTTGAAGCGCTGCGCATTCCCCGCATCGAGGTTTTCGCACTCGATGACGATGGCAATGCCTTCGGCTTCGCTCAGTGGTTCCGCCCTAATCTGCATGATCGTCTCCTGCCAGGAGTCCGGCGGCCTACCGCCTCCTTGCTGCTATTTCGTGTGTTGCGGTGCCCGGGCGTTCTTGAATGCGGGGCCTTCGCAAACTGTGTCGATGCCCGGGCATTGAACCAAAAATGGGTGGGGAGCTTGTGTCAGGAATGCAAAATGATTGAAAAGGGGGGCGAATCGAGGTTGCCAACCGCACTAGCTCGGCTGTCGGCGGCAGGTACCAAGAACGAACACGGCAATTTTGCAGTTTTTAAGCAAAAACAGCGTGTTACGATGAAATGATAAAGTGATTGTGAAAAACTGGATTCCGTGGGCAGAAACGCTCTTCAAGGTGATGTCGTTACCCGTGGCTGAGTGATTAAAAATGGTTTTTAGTAAAAATAAACAATATATTGCGTAGTTATGTTGATAGATAACATCAACTACATGTCTCCATGAGCCAATGCGAAAGCTTCACACTTTCACGCCGGCGCTTTTTTTTGCAGCGCCGGCGACCCCCGCCTATTTTCCTCGTACGAGTAGCAGTGACGTTCCACCGATACGGACGAGGTTTTCCGCGACACTGCCGACTAGAAGACGCTGTACGCCCCGCCGTCCATGCGTGCCCACGACCATTAGGTCGGCACGCCATTTCTTGGCCGCCTCGGCGAGCATTTCGGCCACTCGCTTCTCGGTTGACTCGATCTGCAACCGCTCGGGCTGGACACCGGCGCCGACCGCCTTGGCGACGGCCTGATCGAGCAACTTATTGGCGGCTTCCTGGATTTCGACTTTCACCTTGTCCACGTCGATGTACGACCCAAGGCCCATTCCGTGTTGCATCAGGGAAGATTCGTCGGAGGCGTGGGCGATGCACAAATTCGCGCGAAGTGCCTTCGCGAGTTCTATGGCTTCCTCGAGCGCCTTGGCGGCGGTTGGGCTGCTGTCGATAGCGACAAAGATTCGTTTGCTCATGGTGGATCTCCTCCGTTACTTGATGACGAGCGTGGTGAAGGGCCAGACGTACGCCTGTAGAGTGACGAATATTCCGACCAGACAAGCGAGGGCAATCGAGTGGAAGAAAACGTAGCGCAGAATGTCGCCCTCGTGATCGAACCAGCGGGTTGCCGTGGACGCGACCACGATGGACTGCGCGTCGATCATCTTGCCCATGACGCCGCCCGAACTGTTCGCCGCGCCCATCAGGTTGGGTGAAAGGCCGAGCTGTTCAGCCGCCACCTTCTGCATGCCACCGAAGAGCACGTTGCTCGCCGTATCCGAACCGGTCAACGCCACGCCGAGCCAGCCCATCAGGGTGCCAAAGAACGGGTACAAAACCCCGGTGGTGGCAAAGGCGAGACCCAGCGTCGTATCGAGGCCGGAGAACCGGGTCAGGGTGCCGAGACCGAGCATCAGGACGATCGTGAGCAGCGAAAAGCGCACCATGAACAGCGTGCGGCCGTAGGCGGCGACGAGTTGCCCCAAGCTGTACTTCATCGTGAATCCGCCGACGAGTGCCGCGGCCAGGATGCCGGTACCGGTTGCGGAAAGCAGCCCGAAGACGTACACGGCGCTTTCCTTGGTCGGCGTGCGCACGACGGGCGCCACTTTTTCAACCATCTGGTGCAGTCCGTCGATCGGGAAGCTCGGCGCATAGAGCCCGTTGAAGAAAGCCTTTACCGAAGGCAGGCCCCAGATGAACACGAAGACCGTCAGGATGATCCACGGTGTCCAGGCGCGTACCACGTCGGCGGTCGAGTGCCGTACCGGCGGCGGAAGGGAATGGCCCTCGCCGCTGTCCTCTTCTTTGCCCTTGAGTGTGACCGAACGCCAGACTTCCTTCGGCTGCCACACGCGCAAAAACAGCACGAGGCAGGTCATCGACGACAGGGCGGCAATGACGTCGACGAGTTCCGGCCCGATGAAGTTGGAGACAAGGTATTGCGGGATCGCAAAGCTGACGCCAGTGACGAGGATCGCGGGCCATATCTGCAACATCCCTCGGCGTCCGGCAAAAGCCCAGATCAACCAGAACGGCACCATCACGGAAAAGAACGGCAACTGGCGGCCGATCATCCCCGAGACGGCCATGAGGTCGTAACCGTGGACTTTGGCCAACGTAATTACCGGCGTGCCGAGCGCCCCGTAGGCGACCGGCGCGGTGTTGGCGATCAACGAGAGACCGGAAGCCGCGAGCGGCGAAAAGCCCAGTCCAATGAGAATGGCGGCCGTTACGGCCACCGGCGTGCCGAAGCCCGCCGCACCCTCGAAGAAAGCGCCGAAGGCGAAGGCAATGAGCAGCAGTTGCAGGCGGCGGTCCGGCGTGATGCCCGCGATCGAGTCTTGAAGAACCTTGAAAGAGCCGTTCTGTTCGGTGAGTTGATGCAGAAAGATGATATTGAGGACGATCCACCCAATGGGCATGAGACCCGTGAGGCCGCCGAGCAACGCCGATTTGAGCGCCATCTCGGTCGGCATGCCGTAGGCAAGCACGGCGATGAGAATCGCGGCGAGCAGCCCGGCGCCGGCCGCGATATGCGCCTTCAAATGCAGGAAACCTAAGCCGATGAGCATCACGGCCACCGGGACGGAAGCGACGAGCGTCGATAGAAACATGCTGCCAAGCGGGTTGTACACTTGTTGCCAAACCATATGTTTCCTCCAAAGGTGTAGGTATTGTTTGCGCCGAGCCTTTGGGTCTTCTTGCGCGTTTGACGGTACACGCCGCGATTCGGTGGGTGGGTCAGTAGGCTTGGTCCTCCTTCCTGCTGCACTCTTCGAGTAGGTAGGCGATCGAGCGATACCGGCGGCCCGTCTCTGCGGTCAGTCCGATCTCGCACGTGCGGTTGGTGGAGACGCCCTCGCGGCATTCAGCGGGGAGGGCGGAGTGAATATGGCGCAGGGCGTGTGCATTGAGCTCGGGGACGACGAAACCCCGATCGCCGCCGAAACCGCAACAACCGACGTCGGTGGGCTCGACGACCTGCTCGACGCAGGCGGCGACAAGTTTGCGTAGCGGTTCGTCCGTCGCGCTGCAACGTACGCTGCAGTTGATGTGTAGCGCGACCGGCCCTGGCTGACGGGTGATAATGAGTCGCGGCAACAAGGCGTCGTGGGCAAACTCGTGAAAATCGAGGATGCGCAGGCGGCCGGCAAGATGTTTGCGCATTCGGGACGAGCAGGCGCTGGCGTCCATGACTACCGGATGAAAGCCGCCGTGTCCGTCGTCCGCGAGCTTGAGCAGGGTCCCGGCGAGGCGCTCGGCCATTGCGTCCGCTTCGTCCGCGAGGCCCTTGCTGGCGAGCATCTGCCCGCAGCACAGTGTGTCGACGCGTTCGGGTAGGCGCGGTGCGTAGCCCGCGCGGCGCAGCAGTTCGATGACAACATCCGGCAAGGGGCGCTCATCCGCGCCGCTCGGCCCGAAAATCCGGTTGGCGCAGGTCGGGAAATACACGACCGGATCGCCGGCGACGTCGGACACGGGTTGTGGAGCCGTTCCGGGGCGCGGCATTCCGCGTTTCCAGGCGCCGCCCGAGAGGGTGGCGAGCAGGTCGTCTCCGAGTACGCGCGACGCGACGTGGCCGGCGCCCAACGCCATGCGGCCGAGTCCGGCGACCTGCCCGAAATGATCCGCCGACCAGTGGCCGATCTGTCGTGCGACGTTCCCAAGTCGGTGCCCGCGGAGGAGACGCGTCAGATCGCCCGTGTTGATCGATACCGGGCAGGCGGTGGAACAAAGGCCGCAACCCGCGCAAGTATCGAGGCCGGCGTAGAGAAAGTCCTTGGCCGAAGCGTGCGGCGTACCGTCGCCTTTCGCGTTTGCCGACTCGGACGCCGATTCGAACGACGATAGCGCGCGCCAAGCGACGATCCGCTGGCGCGGCGAGAGCGTCAGTTGGTGTGACGGGCACATCGGCTCGCAGAAGCCGCATTCGATGCAGCGGTCGATGAGATTCTCCGCCGCCGGCATCGGCTTGAGGTGTCGCAAATGCGCCTGTGGGTCGTCATCGAGCAGGACGCCGGGGTTAAGCCGGTTGGCTGGATCGAACAGCGTCTTGATACGCCGCATCAGGGAGGTGGCCTGAGCTCCCCATTCCAGCTCGACAAAGGGCGCCATGTTGCGGCCAGTTCCGTGCTCGGCCTTCAGCGAGCCGTCGTACGTGTCGACGACGAGATGGCAAACCTCGTTCATGAATCCTGCGTAGCGGGCGACTTCGTCCGGGTGGCTGAAGTCCTGCGTGAACACGAAGTGCAGATTGCCTTCGAGCGCGTGGCCGAAAATGATCGCCTCGTCGTAGCCGTGCTTGCGCAACAACCCCTGCAGGTCCAGCGTCGCTGCAGCGAGCGATTCGACCGGGAAGGCCACGTCCTCAATGATCACCGTCGTTCCCGCGCGGCGCACCGCGCCTACCGAGGGAAAGGTGCCCTTGCGCACTTTCCAATACGTTTCGCAGGTGGCCGCGTCGGTCGAGAACTGCGGCGGATGGACGGTGACGATGCCTGCGAGCGCGCTCAGCACCGCATCGACACGCCGTTGCCGTTCGTCGGGCTCGTCGGCCCGCACTTCGACGAGCAACGCCGTCGCCTGATCACCGAGCGCGCGGATCTCAGGCGGCAGACCAGACTTGTTTTCGACCGAGCGCAGGGCGGCGCGGTCGAGAAGCTCGACGGCGGACACCGGCTGCGGTTTAAGGCGGACCACCGCTTGGCATGCGGTCTCAATGTCCGGAAAGAAGACCAGCGCGCTCGCCTTGAACGCTTCGTCGGGGACCGTGCGGTAGGTGATGCGCGAGATGAAGCCGAGCGTGCCTTCGGAACCGATCATCAGGTGCGCGAGGATGTCGACGGGATCGTCGAAGTCGACCAACGCGTTAAGGCTGTAGCCCGTCGTGTTCTTGATCTTGAATTTGTGCCGGATACGTGCAGCGAGCGCGTCGTCGGCGAGCGTTTCGGCACGCAGTGCCGACAAGCCATCGAGCAAGGGGGCGTGGCTCGCCTTGAAATGCGCGACGGATTCGGCGTCTTCGGTATCCAGCACCGCGCCGTCGGCGAGGATGACGCGCAGGCCGGTGAGCGTTTGGTAGCTGTTCTGCGCCGTGCCGCAGCACATTCCGGAGGCATTGTTGGCGGCGATGCCGCCGATCTTGCACGCGTTGATCGACGCCGGGTCCGGACCGATCTTGCGTCCGAAAGGAGCGAGCCGCGCGTTGGCGCTGGCGCCGATGAGGCCGGGCCCCAGGCGGACTGTCGCGGCATCCGGGGCGATCTCCCAGGTCGCGAACCCTTCGCCGATCAAGGCGAGCACACCGTCCGTCACAGCCTGGCCGGAAAGGCTTGTACCCGCCGCGCGGAATGTGATTGGCCGTCCGTGGCGGGAAGCTTCGGCAAGCAGCGTCTGTACCTCGGTTTCCGACTCGACGATGGCGACGACTTCCGGGATCAGCCGGTAAAAGCTCGCGTCGGTGCCGTACGCCAGTCGGCGCAGTTCGTCGGTAATCACCTGCCGGGACGGCAATGCCCGGCGCAGCGCGGCAACCAGAGCTGCTGTATCCGTCCGGCTCAACGCGAATGTTCCTTGAGCAGATCGCGCAGGCGCTTTGGCGCGGGCACCAGCGGCGTCCGGCTTGCCGTCCAAGCACCCTGGTTGGCAGGGGAGAGCGCGCGGCCGCGGCTCAAGAGCCACGAGACGAGCCGGTACGTTTTCAAATGCCCATAGACGAAGGCCCAGCCGCGCCAGACAGCGCTGGGCAGCATCCGGCGCGCGGCGCCCCGGCCGCGTACGGGCGCATTCGCCGTCGGCAGCGCCTGTGCTTCGTTGCGCAGGCGGACGAGCAATTCGGGAATCGGGATGCGCACGGGGCACACTTCGCCGCACGCGCCGCACAGCGTCGAGGCGAACGCCAGCGGATAGGTCGATTCGAGGCCGAGCAGGTGGGGCGACACGATGGCGCCGATCGGCCCGGGGTAGGTGGTGCCGTAGGCATGTCCTCCGATGCGCGCATACACCGGACAGTGGTTCATGCAGGCGCCGCAGCGGATGCATTGCAGCGTCGCGCGCATCTGCTCGTCGGCGTAGGCGCGGCTGCGGCCGTTGTCGACGAGAATCAGGTGCACCTCCTCAGGCCCGTCGAGCTCGCCGGAGCGGCGCGGACCGCTGATCAGGTTGAGGTAGGTGGTCACCGCCTGGCCGGTCGCCGAGCGCGTGAGCAGGCTGTAGAGCGGAGGAACGTGTTCGAGTTTTTCGACAACCTTCTCGATCCCGGTGATTGCGATATGGATACGCGGGACCGTCGTGCACATGCGCCCGTTGCCTTCATTCTCGACAAGGCAAAGGGTGCCCGTCTCGGCCACGGCGAAGTTCACGCCCGAGAGACCGATGTCGGCTGCGAGGAACTTGCGGCGCAATACTTGGCGGCCGATGCGTATGAGTTCATCGACGTCTTCGGTGTAATCCACACCGGGGATGCGTTCGGCGAAGAGGGTGGCGATTTCCTGTTTCGTCTTGTGAATCGCCGGCATGATGATGTGCGACGGCGTTTCCCCGGCCAGTTGGACGATGTACTCGCCCATATCCGACTCCAAGGCCTCGATGCCGGCTGCTTCCATTGCGTGGTTGAAGCCGACTTCCTCGCTGACCATCGACTTGCCCTTGATGACGTGCCGGGCTTCGATGCGTCGGGCGATGTCGAGGGCAATCGCATTGGCGTCCTCGGCCGTCTCGGCCCAATGCACGTGGAAGCCGTTGGCGGTCAGGCGGGCTTCGAGCCGTTCGAGCAAGTCCGGCAGGTGCGCCAGGCTGTAGCGGCGGATCGCTTCGCCGAGAGTACGTAGGTTTTCGAAGGCTTGCGGGTCGGGAAACTGCGCCGCGCGTTTGGCCTGCAGAAAATCCATGGCGCCGCGGAAGCTGCGGCGGTGTGCAGGATTCCCGACGGCGGCGCGCGTGCGGTCGGCGAATTCCTTGGCCGAGTGGAAGTGGACGGTCTGGCTCACGATGCACCTCCGTCCGCATGGCGAAGAATGACAACAAGCTCGCGCGGCCCGTGGGCGCCGTAGGCCAGCGTTTGCTGGATATCGGCGGTCTTCGACGGGCCGGAAACGAGCAGGACGTTTGTCGGCAAGCCGGCGCTCCAACGTTCCGTTTGCATCGCCGCGTACAGCGTGGCGTGAATGCGGTCGACGTCGAGCAGGACGAAATGGACCGGCGGTACCAGCGACAGCAGGCGCGGTTCCGATGGCCCCGTCCAGAGGATCAGACTGCCGGTTTCGGCGATCGCGCTATGGGCTACCGACAGGCCGGCGTCGATGTTCTCGAACAAGCGCTCGCGCCAGGTCTCGAAACTTGCCGCGTAGTCCACGATCTGCAGATCCGATTTCGTGGCGTTGCCACTGTCGTTTTGCCGGCGCAATGCTTCGCCATGCGGCGTGCCGGCGCCGACCAGCAGCGTCCGTAGAGATTTTTCTTCCGCAATACGGAGAACCACCGAGGACCAATCGCGTGAAGCGCAGTGATGCACCTCGGCGTGAGAGGCTTCAAGTGCCGCGGTGAGTTTTCCGACGCGTGCGCTGGCGTCATCGTCCTCCTGGCTGGCGTACCAAGCGTCGACCGCCGGGGCCGCAACGTCTGCCGAGGGTACCGACCGCAGGCGTCCGAGAATCCGCTCGCGGGTGGTGCTCATGATCGTTCTCCGCCCGTCCGCCGCCAGAGGAAAGTCGCGAGGTGCTCGCCGGGCAGGGTGGGTTTGGCGTTCCCAGCACGTTCGTCCTGTTTCGCGGCGTGGCCCACGATATTGAACAGGCAGCCGCAATCGGCGCTAACGACGAGGCCGGCGCCTGTCGCTCGCAGGCTTTGCACCTTGTCGTCCGCCATCGCCTCCGAGATATCCGGATGCCGGATGGCGAAGGTCCCGCCGAAACCGCAGCATTCTTCGGCGTGCGCCTGCTCGACGAGTTTGACGTTCGGTAGGCCGCGCAGAAGCGCGGTGCTTGTTGTGTGGGATCCCATTTCCCGGCGCGCGTGGCATGAGGTGTGCAGTGCCACGGTGCAAGGTTCCACGGCATCGTTGTGCTGGAAACCGACGACATGCACGAGGAATTCCGACAGTTCGAAGACGCGTTCGCCAAGTTCGCGCGCCCGTTCCGCGAGGGTGGGTTCGTCGGCAAAAAGGCTGGGGTAGTGATGGCGAATCATCGCCGCGCACGAACCGGAGGGAACGACGACGGGCCACGGACGGGGAAACAGGTCGAGCTGTTGCCGGGCGACGGCTCGTGCTTCGTCCGGGTAACCGCTCGAGTAGGCGGGCTGCCCGCAGCAGGTTTGCGCCTCGGGAAAATGCACGCGAATGCCTTCCCTTTCCAGGAGACGCACGGTGTCGAGACCCGCTTCCGGGGCGAACTGATCGACCAGGCAGGTTGCAAAAAGATATACGTCTCCGGGCTTAGCTGGATAGTGCCGGTGGCTGGTGTTCGACATCGACTTGCTCCTTTCGGCATTCACGATGTTCGCAGCATGATGGTCATCGAGTGGTAATCTGGTATGACCATCAAGTTTGCGGACTCTATGAGCGAGAAACACCGATGTCAACTGATTTTTTCCGCCGTTGACGCTTTGCCTCGTACTGACTAGTATCGCAGTGGTCTTACCACTAAGGACAATGATGGACGCGACGCGATCACCACGGCCTGCCGTGGCCCGTATTTCGGATACTGTCGCTGCCGAACTCGAGAAGCGCATTCTCGAAGGCTCGCTCAAACCCGGAAAGCGGCTGCCGTCTGAACGCGACCTGGCCGCTGAACTCGGTGTTTCGCGCCCTTCGGTGCGTGCGGCCATCCAGCAGCTCGCAGCACGCGGCTTCCTGGTGACGCGGCACGGCGAGGGAACGTTTGTTACTGACCGGTTGCAGGCGCACTTCGCCGATCCTTGGCAAGAAATGCTGCAGGGGCAACCGTTACTGCAGCGCGACTTGCTTGAATTCCGCCAGATGCTGGAAGGCCAGGCGGCCGCGCTGGCCGCCGACCGTGCTACGGATGCCGACCTCGAACGGCTCGACGCCGCTTACCAGGCGATGGAAGCGGCGTATGCAGGGAAAGACATGGTGGCTTGCATCGACACCGACGTGGCCTTTCACCAGGTCATCGCCGAGGCGGCACACAACGTGCTGATCGGGCACTTGAGCGCCAGCCTCATGCGTGTCATCCACGGTCATATTTCGCACAATCTCGAACACCTGCAGGCGAGACCCCAACGCTGGGGGCAATTGCAGGATCAACACCGGGCGATCTGGCAAGCCATACACGACCGCGACCCGGAGGCGGCGGGGCGTTCCGCCCGCTCGCATATCGGTTTCGTGCGCGAAAGCATGGCGGAAACGGCGCAAGAGGAAGAGCGGAGAAACGCCGCGCGGCGGCGGCTCGGCGAGACGGGGGGCTGAAAGTAGCGGGACTTGCTCGATCCTGAGCGAGGCTGAGAGTGAAGGTGAGGAAACGCCGCTAAAGGCGCTTTTCTACTAGAAAAAACTGCGGCGTTCCCCCTGTATGATGAAGTCAGTGGGAAATGCCGTGCAGGGACGTAAGTCGGTACCGGTCGGCGGGTTCGGCTGGTGCGTGGTGGCCGGCAAAGAGGGACAGAGAGAGAACGGGAGGAATGATGCGTGCGGTTTCGGCTACGTCGGTGAATCATGATCCCTATCGTGCGGGCATGGCGCTGGGCGAAGCGCTGGGCGCGGTTGAACCGGAGGTTGTTTTCCTGTTTTCGTCGATCCATTTCGCGGCCCCCGACCTGATCGAAGGCCTGTACGACGGTTTGGGTCGCGATGACGTGATCGTCGTGGGAAACAGCGGCGACGGGTGTTTCGAGTCGAGCGGCGTTTTCGATTATGGTGCCGCCGCGCTCGGTCTGAACTCCGACGGGCGGGTAAGCTGGCGTCTTGATCGTGTCTGTGACCTAAACGATAACCTTGAGCGCAAGCTGGAAGGTTTGATTTCACGCGTGAGCGAAGGTGAGCTTCCTCGCCTTGCGTATCTCGTATCGGATTTTCGAGTCGATCCCTGTGTCGTTGAAGCAACGCTGAATCGGACCGCCGCGTTTCCGATCGTCGGCGGCTTGGCCATGGATGACCGAAAGGGTGCCGCCTGCTTCATTTACGCCAACGGGGAAGTGACAAACGACGCGATCGTCATGCTGGCAGCGTATGGCGATCTCGAGTTCTCGCTCGCTGTGGGGAATTCGCAGCCGTCGGTCGGGCACCCCGGGCGGATCGAGTCGGCAAACAGCCACATCATCGATCGTATCGACGGGGTGACGGCCGCGGAATTCATTGAACGGGAAACCGGCAAGCCGGTGTTGCAGACGGATCGGGGCGTGCTGTCGGTACGCATCAGCAGCCCGAACGGACCGGACGAAGCGCGGTTGCGTTCCATCATGCTCAAGGCCACGTTATCGTCTGGATCGCTTGGGTTCTTCGGCGGAGTTAACGTTGGCGAAACCGTCCAGGCCTGCCAAGCCGATCCGGAAATCATGCTGGACGAGATTCGCCGCATTGCCGCCCGTCTGCGCGGGCAGGGGAGCGAACCCGCCGCCGCGTTGATTGTCAGTTGCACTGGCAGAAAGGCTTTTCTGGGGCCGCTGATCGAACGCGAGGTGAACGAACTCAAGCAGGCGTTTTCGCCGGGTCTCCCAATCGCGGGGTTTCCCTCGCGAGGCGAAATTTCGCCATTGCCGCGGGGAGAGGGCTACACCCGCAATCTGTTTCACAACATGACATGCGCCACGGTGGTGTTCTGGCGGTAGGGGATGAGGCCCAAGCTTCTCAGCCTGATCGACGACCCGCCGACAGGGTTTGAAACCGGGACGATCCGGAAACGGGACCTCCTGTCGGGCGCCGTCGTCCTGCTGGTCTCCGACTGTGACGTGGCGTATGAACTCCTGCCGGATTTCCGGGAACGCGTCGAAGGCGTGTTGTTGACGTTCGGTGCGCCGGCGATCGAGCCGTTGGGGCCTTTGCTCTGGCATCTCAGCTTGCCGCGTGAAGCGCTTGATCAAGCGCCCGGCATGCTGGAGGCGCTGCTCGCCGTGACGGCGAAGGCGGCAGATTTTCGCAACGAGGCGATCGTCGCGAAGCTCGCGCAGGAGAGGTTGTCGGAGGAGTATGCGGCGCGTTCGGACGACTACCGGCGGGTCACCGACGCTTTGAAAAGTCAGGTGGCGCTTCTCGCGGCGAGCGAGAACAAGCTGCAGACGATTCTCGACAGCGTCGATGCCTGCATTTATCTCAAGGACACGCAGTATCGTTACCTGTTCGTGAATCGGGCGTTACTCAATCTGCTTGGAAAGACACGCGAGGAGATCATTGGGCTAAGCGATGCCGACCTGTTCGACAACGAAACGGCCACTGACTTCCGGCGAAATGACGAAAAGGTGCTAAGGGAAGGCCATACGGTCATTGCCGAGGAAACGGCCGCGATTCGCCTGACCGGTTTGCGCGCCACGTACCGTTCCACAAAGCTGCCATTGTTTGACCAGAACGGCCGCATTTACGCCTTGTGCGGGATCTCGACCGATATCACGCAGATCAAGGAACGCGAAGCGCAGCTGAAGCGGATCGCGCATTACGACATGCTGACGCTGTTGCCGAACCGCGTATTGCTCGCAGACCGGGTGCATCAGGCGATGACAGCGGCGCGCAGACGCCAGCAACTGCTCGCCGTCGCTTACCTCGATCTAGACGGTTTTAAAGCCATCAATGACCGACACGGGCACGGCGTCGGCGACAAGTTGCTGGTGGCGCTCTCCGCCGGAATGAAGCAGACGCTTCGCGAGAGCGACACGCTCGCTCGTCTGGGCGGAGACGAGTTCATCGCTGTCCTGCTCGATCTGCCGAATGCCGCGGCCAGCGTGCCGATGATTACCCGTTTGCTTGCCGCAGCGGCGCAGCCCGTCCAGGTGGACGGCTTGACACTCGGCGTTTCCGCCAGCATCGGCGTGACGTTCTATCCGCAACTCGAAGAAGTCGACGCCGATCAGTTGTTCCGGCAGGCGGACCAGGCCATGTATCAGGCGAAGCTGACGGGCAAGAACAGATACCATTTTTTCGATACCGAAGAACACCGCTCGGTGCGGGGCATGCACGAGAGCCACGAGTACATCCGCCGCGCTCTCGAGGCGCAACAGTTCGTCCTGCACTATCAGCCGAAGGTGAATATGCGCACCGGCGAAGTGACCGGCGTCGAGGCCCTGGTGCGCTGGCAACACCCGACGCGAGGACTTCTTGCGCCGGCACTCTTTCTGCCGATCATCGAGGATCATCCCTTGGCCGTTCAGCTCGGCGACTGGGTCGTCGACCAGGCGTTGACCCAGCTCGAAATCTGGGAAGCCACGCGGCCGGGGCTAAGCGTCAGTGTCAATGTCGGCGCGAGACAATTGCTCCATCCTGGTTTCGTGCGGCGTCTCGGGGAACTGCTGGCCAAACATCCTGATGCGCCGCCCGATCGCCTGGAAATAGAGATTCTCGAAACAAGCGCGCTCAAGGACCTCGCGCAGGTTTCTGAGATCATCGAGGAGTGCCGCGCGATCGGTGTCCGCTTTTCGCTCGACGATTTCGGTACTGGCTATTCGTCGCTGAGTTACCTCAAACGTTTGCCGGTCGACCAGCTCAAGGTCGATGGGAGCTTTGTACGGGATATGCTCGACGATCCGGATGATGTGACCATACTCGACGGGATTCTGAGCTTGGCAACGGCTTTCGGCCGCGAAGTGATTGCCGAAGGTGTGGAGACCGACGAGCACGGAACGATGCTCCTGCGCCTCGGCTGCGTCATGGGGCAGGGATACGGCATTGCTCCGCCGATGCCGCCCCGCGAGCTGGGTCTGTGGCTGGACGTCTGGCAGCCTCACCGCGACTGGGTCGAAGTGCGGCCGGCCCGGCGCGCCGTACTCCCGTTGCTCTATGCCTGGGCCGAGCATCACTCATGGGCGGCTGAGGTTGAAAGGTACTTGGAAGGTAAAGGTGCACGCATATCGCCCGAGGTGCCGTGTCGGTTTGCTGCTTGGCTACACTCTGGGGACGCGGCAGCGGCCGTACTGCGTGAAGATAGCGAACGCGTGAAACGCTGCCACCAAAGGACGCATCAACTGGCCCGTGAGATGGTGGAGAAGAAGCAAGCGGGGAAGCGCGTACCGGATTGGCGCCAATTCCGGGATGCGGTGGAGGACCTGCTGGCTGCATTGAATGACGCCATGGACCAATGAGCCGCATCGGAACGCCCCTGGTGCTAGACGTAAATAGAGAAACCACCGTCCTCGTCCTGGGCCTCCGCTGGCAACTAATGGAACGTTGTCGGGTCACATGACTGTTCCCTTTCGGGAGTCGCCATGGCTACACCTACCCCTCACGTCATCGAGATTGTCTCCGACGTTGTTTGCCCGTGGTGTTTTATCGGACTGCGCCGCCTCGATCTGGCGCTCGATCTCGTACGTGAACAACATCCGGACTTCGCTTGTGTAAAGCGCTGGCGGCCGTTTTTCCTCAGTCCGGATACGCCGTCCGAGGGCGAGCCCTACATGCCGTTCATGATTCGAAAGTTTGGCAGCCCTGAACGGTTGGCCGGCATCTTCGACCGTGTGCGTACTGCGGGGGCGCTTCATGGCGTGGACTTTCGGTTCGATCGCATCGAGATGCGCGCCAATACCTTACATGCGCATCGGCTCATTCACTGGGTGCAAGAGCGTGCAGATGCCTCGGCCCTCGTCGAGCGCTTGTTCGCAGGCCAATTCCAGCGTGGCGAGAATGTCGGCGACAAGAACGTCCTCGCTGGAATTGCCGCGGAATGCGGATACGACCGGGATGAAGCGGCTGCGTATCTGGGGTCCGAAGACGGCACCTCCGAGGTTCTGAAGATGGAAAGCGAGTCTCGGGAGTGGGGCGTTTCCGCAGTGCCAACGTTCATCGTCGACAGGAAAACCGGCGTGCAGGGTGCCGAAGATCCCCACATCCTGGCTCGGACGATCAAACAGGCTTTGCAGGTTCGGAACTGACGATACCGCCGCTCGGCAAGGTTGTTTGACGACGGTATCGCTGAGCCGAACCCTCTCTTTGATGCGGTGCCGCAGTATCTAGGCGGGTTCAGCCGCGTGTTTGGCATGGCCGTTTCCGGCGTGCCAAGTCGTCAGGTCCTGCCCAGCAAGCGGAGGGCTGAACAAGAATCCCTGTCCCTGATTGCATCCGTGCTTTTCTAGATAGCGCAGCGCGCTCTCCGATTCAATGCCTTCGCCGACTACTTCGAGGTGCAGGGTATGGCCGAGCGCAATGATGGCGTCGGTGACGGCTCGGCTTGGTGCATCGCTCTCGAGTCGCCGGACGAACGAGCGGTCAACCTTCAGCTTGTCGAGCGGGAGACTGGTCAAGGTGCTCAGGCTGGAATAACCGGTGCCGAAGTCGTCGAGCGCAACCTTCATGCCAAGTGACTTGATCCTGCCGAGTACCTTGATGGCGTCGTCGAAGTTTTCGAGAACCGTGCTTTCAGCGATCTCCAACTGCACACAAGCCGGATCGACTCCGCTCTGCGAGACGATGCAGCCGACCCGCTCGGCGAAATGTCGCTGCCGGAACTGCTGCGGAGAAACGTTGATGGCAATGGTCACGCGCAGTCCATCCTTGAGCCACTTCTGGTGCTGCCGGCATGCTTCACGGGCGATCCATTCGCCCAGCCCTTCCATCAACCCGGCGGATTCGGCTACTGGAATCAGCGAGTCCGGGGCGACCTGCTGCTCGGGGTCGTCTGCCAATCTCAGCAGAGCTTCGGCCCCGATCAGTAGGCCGCTTCGTATGTCGACGATGGGTTGGTAGAGCAGCTTCAGTCCGTGATTATCGAGTGCGCGTTCCAAGCGTGAGGTCAGCGTGCAGGTTGGAGTACCGGCCTGCTGCTCGAATTCCTTCGAATAGAATTGGTAAGCTGCGCGCCCAGATTGCTTCACCCGGTACATGGCCAGGTCTGCCGTACGGATCAGCGTATTCACATCCGTCGCGTGATCCGGGAAACAGCTGATGCCGATCGATGGCGACAGGCTGAGTTCCAGCGAATCGATCAGGTAAGGCCGGCTGATGCGGTCGACGATATGCTGGGCCACAACGGCCGCACGGTGACAGTCCTCTCCGATGCGTGCCAGGATGACGACGAACTCGTCGCCGCCGAGGCGGCCGACAAGGTCTTCGCGTCGCGTACAGCTTTTCAAGCGACTTGCTACTTCCTGTAGCACGCGGTCGCCCACCTCGTGACCGTGCAGGTCATTGATCGGCTTGAATCGATCGAGGTCAACAAACAGCAGCGCGCCGCGAATGTCGCCGCGCACGGCGCCCGCCAGCAAGCGGCCGCCGTTTTCAAAAATCAACGCTCGATTGGGCAAGCCGGTGAGCGTGTCGTGAAGCGCGGCTTCACGGAAGCACTGCTCGGCGACCTTGCGCTGCGTGATGTCCTGCATCGTTCCCCTGAGCGCGACCACGGTACCTTTGCCGTTGCGCACGGGCTTCCCCTTGCAGTGCACCCAGACTGTCGCGCCGGTACTGTGAATTGCCTGGAGTTCGAGATCGAATCCGTCGGTCTTTGATGCCTCGTCCACGGCGGCTTTAGCCCGGTCCCATGAGTCAAGTGTCAGCAAGGTGCCGCGTTGCTCGGAGAAGGCGGGAACATCCCGACCGAAGATGTCGTGCAGTGAATCCGACGTCTTGAATTCGCCGTTCTCTAAATCCCAGTTCCAGGTCCCGAATCGCGCGAGGTGATGCGCTTCCTCCAGTTCACGCTCCTTCTCGAGAAGGTGCGCATTGCTCTCCTGTAAAGAACGGTTACGTCGCGTGAGCAATCCGGCGGCAAGGCCGATTGCTTTTCCCACCTCATTGGCTTCCTTGACCCCAAGCAAGGGAATATCGACCCGGCGGCCCGCACCCAGCGCATTGGCCGGACCGATCAGGCTCTGGAACGAGGCGGCGATGCGCAACGACACCCAGCGGGCGAGAGCCAAACCGATGGCAAAAAGGCAGGCGATGCCTAATGCCATTGCCGAGAGACGGCGCGCGAATTGTCCACCCAGATACGACTGCGGGATGGAAAGGGCGACGGTCCAGTTACTCGCCGCGGAACGCGTGTAAGCCGCGAGCACCGCTACACCGTCTTTCATTACACCCTCGACGATGCCTTCCTCCGAAGAGAGAAAGCGCTGATGGAACGCTGCCGCGGGTTTCTGCCCCACGTAGCGCTCGGTTTCCCGGCTCCGCGCCACGATCGAAGCGGTTCGATCGAGGATCGTAGCCACCCAGCCGTCCGGTAGGCCCTGGCTTTCGAGAATATCTTTCAGGCTTTCGGGAGGCAGGGTGATGGTCAGCGCGAGTACGGCTCGATTTTCGATGAAGACGGGTACGACAACGGCGACGAGTTGTCTTTGAAGCAACGTGCTGAAGAAGACGTTCGATACGAGGGGACGTCTCGTATCCAGCACGAGACGGATAGCCTCCGGGTTGCCGTGGACCGGGAGTGCCTGGCCGAACGGTCGAGCGGTATTCACGAATTGCTGTCCCGAACGATCGGTAAGTACGACCGATCCAGGGAACTTGGTCTGCTCCAGGGCGCGGCGCGCCTGCATATGGAATTGCGCCAGATCGCCGGCTTGGAGGAAGCGGCTGGTGGCGAGCCCTTGGGCCAAGGCTTCGAGTTGCAGCACGCGGTTGTCAACTGCTTGAGCCAAGGCGCGGGCGGTCTGGATCGTATCCTTCTCAAGCTGCGTCCGACCCGACCTGTATTCGTAAACGAAGAACCCCACGGCGCCCATGATGCCCGGAACCAGGCAGGCGAGAACCAGCCAGAACAACAGGGTCCGTACCGAACGCTCGCGAACGGAGCTTTCGGCCTCTTCCACCGCCGTATCCAATGCCCCCGCACTGATCGTCAACACGCTTGCTCCGGCGATTGCTTCCTCAAGTCCGCGATAGGCCGCCTTTCCTCACACGAACCATCAGTGGCCCAAACGCTCGAAACTGAATCGCACCCGTTTCAACTGGACCAGGGCGTACAGCCAACCTGGTACGAGTGCCGTTCGATTGAATGGAGGAGAGCAAGCGTTGTTCCCGGCAACGGCGAAGGATTCGTGCGGGTTCCGACTCGGGCGGACACGGCAATTTGGCACTCGGTGGTGGTTTTGCGGAGGCGTCTAGCCGGCCCTTGGTACAACGGCATAGTTCTTTGTAGTAGCCTTTATGCGTTTGCAGACCATCCTCCCCGAAACCGGCTAATTTATCCGGAGCGCGCCGATCGGGATGTGTAGTTGGCAGGTCTAACGAAATATCGCGGGAGGTGCTTGTGGTAGGGGCGTCGAGTTCCGACTCAAGAATATTCGCGTCGTTTTGTACGGCGGCGGTCGTCGTCGTCGTGCTGGCTGCAAGTACCTGGCGAGTCGCAAGAGATGCGACCGAATCCGCTCGGTGGGTCAGCCATACGCACGAGGTGCTCAACAGCCTGGCTCAAGCCAAGGCCGCCACCGTTCAGATCGAACTGAGCACACAGAGCTTCCGGATTTCGGGCGATACCAAGCACTTGGCCGAGCGCGACCGCGTAATTGCGGAGCGCGAGGCGACGCTGCAGCAGATCAAAGAACTTACCGCGGACAACCCTCGGCAGCAGGAACGGTGGACTGACCTACGGCAGGTGATCAACGAACGTCTCGCCATTTCCAGGCAATCGGAATGGCTGCGCAAAACGCAGGGTGTCGAAGCCGCCACGGAGTTCGTCGCCAAAGCCCCGCTGCAGGAAACGCGGCAGAGAACGTACGGGCTGCTCAACGAGATGCACGCGGATGAGCTCAAGCTCCTTGAAATGCGCAGCGCCGAGCAAGCCAGTTCCCGCCGAGTTCTTCCGGCCACGGCAATCGGGGTTGCTCTATCCCTGGTGGTGCTTCTGTCGATCGCCTACGTCGGAATCCGGCGTCAGTTGCGGGAGACGGAGGCCCATCGACGTGCACTGGCACTTAGCGAAGAAAGCTTGTCGACCACGTTGCATTCGATCGGCGACGGTGTGCTCGCATGCGATACCGAGGGTCGCGTCACCCGTATGAATCCCGTGGCCGAATCGCTTACTGGATGGACTTTTGCGGAAGCCAAAGGCCGGCACGTCGAAGAGGTGTTCCGCATCGTCAACGAACGGACGCGCGCGCCGGCCAGTAATCCGATTGACGCGGTTCTTGCGACCGGGAAAACGCAGGCACTGATGAACCACACCGCGTTGATCGCCCGCTCCGGAAGCGAAACGCCCATCGCGGATAGCGCCGCCCCAATTCGCGATCCGGCGGGAAAGCTGACGGGGGTCGTTCTCGTTTTCCGCGACGTGACGACGGAGCGTGTAGCCGAAGATACCGTGCGAAAACAGAACGAGCTGCTTGAGGGAAGGGTGCAGGAGAGAACCCAGCAGTTGCTTGAAAGCCAGGAGCATCTGCGCAGCGTAATCAGCAACGTGCCGGCGTTGATCGCTTACGTCGACAACCAGCAGCGTTATGTGTACGTCAATCGGCAGTATCGCGAGAGATTCGCCGCGGACAAGGAAGACATCACCGGGTATACGGTTCGCGAAATCCTCGGTGAAGAGCGGTACGCCATAGCTGGTCCGCTGATCGCCAAAGTGCTGAACGGCGAGCCGCAGAGTTACGACTGGCAGCCTTTCCCCAACGTGTGGCACGTAATCAACTATGTCCCGAAACGCGACCCAGACGGTGCAGTGGCGGGGTACTACGTGTTGGGTACCGACATCACGGAACGCAAGAAGGCGGAGGAACACATCAAGGTGTTGAACACCGAGCTCGAACAACATGTGCATGACCTGGAGCATGTGACGCGTGCCCTACGCATGTTGAGCGCCGGTAATCGAGCGATGTTGCGTGCGAAAGAAGAGCAGGATCTGCTCGACAGCATGTGCGAGGCCATTGTTACCTGCGGGAGCTATCCCATGGCCGCCGTCTGGTACGGCGACCCCGTGGAACGCGCTTCGCTACGGCCGATGGCCCAATGCGGTTGTGCGAACGGCCTCGAAGGCCTGCGTGATTTGGCGGCGTCATGGCTGGGCGGACGAGGCATCGAGAACTTCGCCTTTACGGCGCTGCGGACTGGCGAGAGCGTCGTCGTGCCGGAGACATCCGCTGACCCCGCGTGTGCGGCCTGGTCAGTGGCCGATGGGCATGCGTCCGGGGTCGCCTGCCCGCTCCGGGTGGGCAATCAGGTCATCGGAGTCCTGACCATTTGCGGGGCGGAGAAGAACGGTTTTGATTCCAGCGAAATAAGCCTGCTCAACGAATCGGCAGACGATTTGGCTTTCGGGATCGCGAACCTGCGTGCGGCGGCGACGCAGAAGGAGACGGAAGCCGCGATGCAGCGAATGTCTCGTTTCGATGCGCTGACCGGCCTCCCCAACGAAGCCTCGTTCGCAGAACGCTTTCGGGCGGCATTGGACGACGCGTCGCGGAATCGTTCGCCGGTTTCGGTGCTTCAGGCCAACGTCGAGCGCTTGAGTGAAATCAACGACGCGCTGGGGTTCGATCACGGAAACCACCTCTTGAAAGAGTTCGGTTCGCGCCTCAAGGCCGCGGTTCCGGAAAGTTGCACCATCGCCCGCCTGCGGGGCGATGAGTTCGGCATCCTCGCGCCGCGGACGGATACCGCGGAGGCGGCAGCGCTCGCTCAGCGCATTGAGGCGTCGCTGTCGAAACCGTTCCCGATCGCCGATATCGACCTCGACATTTCCGCCAAGTTTGGAATTGCCACGTTTCCCCAACACGGCTCGACGCCGCACGACCTCTTCCGGCATGTCGATATCGCGGCTCACCAGGCCAAGAAACGCCGTGCCAAATGGGTTGTCTTCCAACCTGGCGGTAGCCGGGACCAGCGCCGGCGGCTGTTGATCGTCAGTGAATTGCGTCGGGCCATCGACAATGGCGATCTCGCACTCTATCTGCAGCCGAAGATCGATTTCGCGACGCTGCGCGTATGCGGTGCGGAAGGTCTGGTGCGATGGGTGCACCGTGAGCGCGGCATCGTGAGTCCGGCGGAGTTCATCGAACTTGCCGAACAAACCGGGCTGATCAAACCCTTGACCGAATCGGTCATCGAAATGGCATTGCGGCAGATCAGGGGGTTCGAGCGGGCCGGGAATCCGCTGCCGATTGCCGTCAATCTATCGGCGCAGAATCTACGCGACGAGTCGCTCCTTGTCACGATCCGGGATATGACGAGGAGCTACGGAATCAATCCGAGCCTGCTGGAGGTCGAGATTACCGAAAACGCAGTGATGGATGACGCTGAGTATGCGCTGGAGGTGTTGAACAGATTGAGGGAGGAAGGGGTTCAGATCTACATCGACGATTTCGGTACCGGCTATTCGTCCCTCAGTTACCTCCAACGACTCCCGGTTGACTACATCAAGATCGACCAGTCGTTCGTACGCGACATGTCGCTGCAACCGGATTCCGCGGTGATTGTCCGATCGACAATCGATCTGGCGCACGACCTCGGGTGCAGGACGGTGGCGGAGGGAATTGAATCCAGGAACGACTGGGACTTGCTCGCCAGAATGGGATGCGATGTGGCGCAAGGTTATTTCATCGCCCGTCCGATGCCCGCGTCCGACTTCTGTAACTGGGTCGCGGGGTACAGTCCGCTGGCTTTCCAGGGCGGCGACGAGCAAGCCTGAAAGACTAATTTCGTTATCGCGGTCCGGCTAGCGGTCGCCCCTGCGCCATCAATTGCCGGTCGGCGGCATTCCTAAAGCCTGGACGGGTCGAAGCCCGTTTCGGAGTAGATCGCCTGGATCGTTTCGTTGCCGATGCGCTGGGCCATTTCCTTGTGCGTCGCAATCAGCGCCCGCTTCAGGGCGGTGCGCTCGGCCGCCGTCGGGACATGGATTTCGGTCTTGCCGGTTTCCCTGATTCGCGCCAGCGCCTTGTCGTTCTCTTCCTTGGCGATCTTGTTCGCGTACTCCGTGCTCAAGCGCATGGCTTCCTCAAGTTGGTTGCGGATCGCCGTCGGAAGGCTGTCCCAAAACTTTTTGTTCGTGATTACCGCGTATCCGAGGTAGCCGTGTTCCGACAGCGTCATGTGGCTTTGTACTTCGTACATGCGCTGCGAGTAGAAATTCGAATGCGGATTCTCCGTTCCATCCACGACGCCTTTTTGGAGCGCCTGGTACACGTCGGAAAAAATCATCGCGTGGGGCAGGGCGCCCAACGCCCGCATCTGCGCCTCAAGGACTTTTGAGGACTGAATGCGCATCTTGAGCCCCTTGAAGTCGTCCGGGGTGCGCAACGGTCTGTTCGCCGAGAACGATTTGAATCCGTTGTCCCAGAAGGCGAGTCCCTTGATCCCTTTGGGCTCGAGTTTTTTCAGCAGCGCCTTGCCCAAGGGCCCTTGGGTAACGCGGTGCAGCATCTCCGTGCTGTCGAAGATGTAAGGAAGATCGAAGACTTCGTAATCACGGATGCCGAGGGGAGAGAACTTAGCGAGGGAGGGCGCCAGCATCTGTACGGCGCCCAATTGCAGGGCTTCCATCTCATCCTTATCCCGATAGAGCGTCGAGTTGCCGTAGACCTCGACCTTGACCGCTCCTTTGGTGAGCTTGCTCGCGAGTTCCGCGAAATATTGCGCCGCCTTGCCCTTGGGCGTGTCGGCAGCGACGACGTGGCTGAAAACGATAACGATCGGATCCTGCGCGAGGGCCGTGCCGCTGGCCAAGAACGCCAACGCGCAGCAAATACGGAAAAGCACACCCCTCATTTTCTGAGCCCGTCGCCCTGATTACGAACAAATGCGCTTGGCATCAAAAACCCCTTTCACTATGAATTATTCGCTGCCCAGCAAACAGTGTGGAAAACCACATGGCTCTCCCTGCGCGATGCAGATTTGTGGTTTGCCACAATTGTGGGCCGCACGGCAAATCGTAGGATCGCTTTTGCATGATGCGCTCACAAAAAACAATTCCCGCAGGGTCCGGGACAACAGCGCACCGATACGGCCTCGCCATGTAACCACGTCTCAGTAAGGAGAAACGTAATGCTCGGGATGTCTGCGGCAGCCATCGCCTCATTGGTAGGCGTTATCGTAGTAGTCGGCATTTCAATGTACAACGAGGATCTCAACGTCGGCATTGTGGCCATCGCCGTTGGTGTTGCAATCGGCGCCGTCTTCGCCGATTTGCCCGCGGTGAAGGTCATGCAGGCCTGGCCGCTGGATCTCTTCATGATACTCACCGGTGTCTGCTTTTTGTTCGGTATCGCGACGACGAACGGCACCATGGAGAAGTTTACAAGCAACGCGATCCGTCTTGCGGGCGGCAACACCGCTCTCATTCCGCTGATCATTTTCCTCCTGATCACGCTGATCACGACGATCGGGCCGGGAAATATCGCGACGGTCACGCTGATGGCACCAGTCGCCATGGCGATTGCTTCGCGCATCGGAATGAAGGCCTTCCTGATGACGCTGCTCGTCGTCGGCGCAGCCAACGGGGCGGCATTCTCGCCTATCGCTCCGACGGGGATCATCTCCAGCTTCTTCCTGACCAAGATGGCGCCGCAACTTGACACCATGGGGCAGCATCTCGGCGATTTGAACTCGCTGGCGTGGAAGATTCACTTCAACTCCGAAGTCGCGCAACTCGTCGGCAACATCGGCGGATTCTTCCTCCTCGGCGGCTGGGCCTGGGTGCGCAGCCAGCGTGATTCGACGCTGAGCATCGATGCCATCGCTCCGAAGCCGGACCCCTTTACCAAGCACCAGTGGATGACGCTGGCCTGCATCGGTGGCCTGGTTCTGCTCGTCATCCTCCCGAGCCTCTCCTTCACCAAGGGATTGTTCTCGCCCACGCTGATGAAGGTACTGGGCAATGGCAAGTCGGTTAACGTCGGCGCCATCGCCTTCCTGCTCTCGACGCTCCTGTTGATCTTCAACGCCGGCGACAGCAAGGCCGCGATCAAGTCGATCCCTTGGTCGGTCATCGTCATGGTCGGGGGAATGGGCATCCTGATCGACGTGATGGATAAGGCGGGTGGATTGAATGCGCTGGTCGGCATCATCTCCGCGGTTTCCAACCCCGTCACGGTCAATGGCATCCTCGGTCTCGTAACCGGCGTCATCTCAGCCTACTCCAGTTCGTCGGGCGTGGTCATGCCGATGTTCCTGCCGCTGGTTCCCGGTCTGATCGATCAGCTCGGCGGCGGCAACGCGATCTCGATGATCTCGTCGATCAACGTCGGCTCGCATATGGTCGATACCTCGCCGCTTTCGCTGTTCGGCGCCGTCTGCATCGCGTGTGCTGCGGAGAGCGAGGACAAGGGGAAACTCTTCCGGCAATTGCTGATATGGGGATTCTCGATGTGTGTGGTCGGCGCGATCATCTGCTACGTATTCTTTGGCCTGCTTGGCCTGTAGCACCGACCGACAAGCCAGTTTTCAAATAAGGGAGTGACGATGAGCGGGAAGACGAAGAAGCAATTGGGGGTCTTGCGTGAGTTACGTGAGCGTGCGGTGTTGGGGGGAGGGCAGAAGCGGATCGATCAGCAGCACGAGCGGGGCAAGTTGACCGCGCGGGAGCGGCTGGCGCTGTTGCTGGACGAAGGCT
>NZ_JANZKY010000019.1 GCF_025770765.1 Propionivibrio soli
GCGGCACACGGTGCCTTGGCGATGACCACCCCCGGCGATACCTCGATGGTGCGTGTCGAGGAAGTCGAAGCCGCCATGAAGGGCAAGGGCGCTCGCGTCATCCGGTAAGCGGCGCCACTAAACCGGCTCGGCTGCCGTCGGCGGCTCCCCGAGACCCACATTTGCGGCGCGAAGCTCGAAACGAAACACAACGGCCTCCTTACGGAGGCCGTTACTTTTGCGTCGTGGCATCGATTCCCGATTTTCGCCCGATAGATTGCACGGCCGACTTTGAGCCTCCTTATGCGCTCCCGGGTTCCTTTGTCGATCGGGATTTTCGCCGTTCTCCCACTCGCCAGGCGATACCGAGCAAACCCAGCCCGAGCAAGGCCGCGGAAGGTGGCTCTGGGACGGCTGTTGCTGCGTAACGGTATGTCAGGTCGTCGATCATGGCGTCGGCCGGTCGGTCGAAATACCCCCAGATATTTATGTAAGAAATGCCTGACGGGGCTTGGAAAGTCACAAACTGATTGGGCTCATAGGGCCGTTGATCGGGGTTGTCCGGATATGACTCCCCAGCGGTGAAGACATATCCCAGGAATCCCGAAGGTCCAGAAAAGGCGAGAGTGAGTTGGTCTTGAATCCCGGCGCTCACATACATGCTGACGAAAGTGGGAAGCGTCCCGACAAAGTGGAGTTGCAGTATCGCGCCTCCGAGCAGGAAATTGGGCCCGGACACGGGGTGCTCATAGCCGCTCCAATACTCGTTCAGATAGCCGTCATCAATCATTAAGCCTTGGGAAAGGTATTCGTTCGTCAGCGGGTGGTAGTCGAAAGCAAACGGATCTCCGATGCCAGGATAAGGGAGCCGCGGGATGTCGTCGAAATCAATGAATACGGCATGAGCAGCCGGTGAGACGGCTGCGAAAGTCAGGCCGCAGATAGCCGTGGCGAACGCACGGCCGGCCATGCGGCGAAGTGCGCGAGGCAACGAAATAGGCATATGTCCTCCAGCAGAGGTTTGAAATCGCGGGAAGTCAATCCGGGAAAACCGGCCAGGTGTTACGCCGGGAAGTGGTCACGCATCCCGGGACCGGCCCCGTCGGCGATGCCAAGCGAAGCCGACCAAACCCATCGCCAGCAAGGCCGCGGAAGATGGCTCGGGGACGGCCGTCGGCGCGTACAGATACGTGAGGTTGTCGATCATCGCGTCGGCCCGCGTGTTGTAGTACGCCGAGATGTTTATCTGCGAAATGCCGGACGGCGCGGTGAAGCTCACAAACTCGTTCGGCTGGTAAGGATGCTCGTTCGGGTCGCCCGGGTAGGTCGCGCCGCCTGTACTCACCGTACCGAGAAGGCCTGAGGTGCCATAGAAGGAGAGGGAAACCGCGTCTTGCAACGCCGCGCTGACGTATAGGCTGACGTAGGTCGGGAGAGGACCGACAAATATCAAAGGTACGAAGACGGATACGAGAAGGTAGTTCGGGCTGGAAAGCGCGTTCGGGTCGCCCTCGTGATACTTCTGCAGATAACCCCCGTCCCCGATGAGCAAACCTTTTGACTGGTACTCGTTGGACAGCGGGTGATAAGCGAAGAAGTCAGGGTCACCTCCCCCAGGATAAGGATAGTAGGGGATGTCATCGAAGTTGATGAAAATCGCATGAGCGGCGGGGGAGGCGGCGGCGAAAGCTAAGCCGCAAGCGGCCATGACAAAGGCACGGCTGGTCGTGCGGTGAAGCGCTTGGGGCAAGGATATGGGCATGTGTCCTCCTGCAGACGGTTGAAGCCGCGCGACGCCCATCCGGACAACCGGCTGGGCGTTACGACAGGAAACGAACACGCACCGCGGAGAGGCCTCGTTAACGCAAAAAGTGGACCAACCGGACCCAAACGGGCTTGGCCTGCACGCAACGAGGCCGATGCGCGTTTTTCAGAGACGCACCGGGTCTGAAAAGTTCCTCGCGGTTCACTCGCCAGCCGCCGTTTTTCAACCGCTGGCGAGGAGTATCGACAGCTATACGCGGTTTCTCGACGGTACGAAATCAGCCGGCGAGACTCGAGGCGGCCCAGATATTGAGATCGGCGTCGCGGGCCCAAACGTCGATTTCCGCGAGTTCTGCCGGCGAGAAGGCCAGATTCGACAAGGCGGCGATGTTTTCTTCCAACTGACTGATCCGGCTGGCGCCGATCAATGCGGAGGTGACCTGCGGGTGGCGCAATACCCAGGCCAGTGCCATCTGGGCCAGCGTCTGCCCGCGACGTTCGGCGATTTCGGAGAGGTGACGGATCTTTTCCAGGTTGGCGGGCGTCAGGTAGTTGTCGCGGAACGACGCCGTACCTTTCGCCTTGCGCGATCCGGCCGGTATGCCGCCTAAGTACTTGTTGGTCAGCAGCCCTTGCGCCAGCGGCGAGAACGCGATGCAGCCGATTCCCTCATCCTTCAGGGTGCCGAGCAGTTCGTCCTCGACCCAGCGATTGAGCATCGAGTATGACGGCTGGTGAATCACGCAGGGCGTGCCCATCTGCCGCAATAGCGCAGAGGCTTCGCGCGTCTTCTTCGCCGAGTATGACGAGATGCCCGCGTACAGCGCTTTGCCCTGGCGCACGGCCGTGGCCAGCGCACCCATCGTTTCCTCGAGCGGCGTATCGGGGTCGTAACGGTGCGAATAGAAAATATCGACGTAATCGAGGCGCATCCGCTTCAAACTCTGGTTCAGGCTGGCGAGCAGGCTCTTGCGCGAGCCGTCGACACCGTACGGGCCAGGCCACATCAGGTAGCCAGCCTTCGTCGAAATAATCAACTCGTCGCGATACGGCGCGAGGTCGGTGGCGAGGACGCGTCCGAGGAGTTCCTCGGCCGCTCCGGGTGGCGGTCCGTAGTTGTTGGCAAGATCGAAGTGCGTGATGCCAAGGTCGAAGGCGCGCAGCAGCAGAGCGCGCGCCGTTGCGTAGTCGGTGCTTTCGCCGAAGTTTTGCCAGAGCCCGAGCGAGAGGGTGGGGAGTTTCAGACCGCTGCGCCCCGACCGGCGGTAGGGCATGGTGTCGTAGCGCTGCTCATTGGGTATGTAGGTCGTCATCGTGGCCTCCTGAACGGCGGCGATGGTAAACGGGGAGGACGGAACGAACAAGCCCACAACGAGTGGCGAGCGATGCACCTATCGGACAGATTCGCGGCCCCATCTCCGGCGCTGTGGCAACAATTGCCGTTCCTCGACGCGGCGCGTCGCCAGCGATGGCCGCAACCCCTTTATCGCGGGCTTCATCAGGATCGCGGGCTCCTCAGACCGAACGTTTGGCGGCGAAAACGGTCGATTATCAAGGGAAGGGCAAAAGGCGCGGCGACGAGGCACGATGAATGTCAGCCCTCGGCGTAGCCGGGTCTCAAAAAAAGGATAACTTTTCGTATCTGCCCGTCCTGCCGACGGCGCGATATCGGACTCTCTCCTTAATGGTCGACGCGTTTTGACTCCGCGTCGACGAGAGCCCGGAGGACGGTATGACCCGCCGACCCGAATTTGACGCCTTGCGCGGCCTGATGCTCTTGTTGATGACGCTGACGCATCTGCCCACCCGTTTTGCCATTCCGATCGGTCAGCCGTTCGGTTACGTATCGGCGGCGGAAGGTTTCGTCCTGCTCTCCGGCTTCCTTGCCGGCGCGGTCTACATGCAACGTCAGCGCAAGGAGGGCGCGGCCGCCATGCGGCGGGCGGCCGTGAAGCGGGCGGCGAAAATCTACTTGTGCCAGGTCGCGCTCCTTGCGTTTCTGTTTACCGTTATTGCCGCATTGGGATCGAAAACGGGACGAGAGGCTATCATCAACCTTATGTCGTTCTTTTGGGGGCACCCCTGGACGGCGGTCGTTTCGTCGCTGTTCCTGATCCACAATCCCCCGCTGCTCGACATTCTGCCGATGTACGTCCTGTTCATGCTGGCCAGTCCCGTTCTCCTCAACTGGGGGGCGCGCCGCGGCTGGCTGGGCGTGTTTGCGGGAAGCATGATCTTGTGGCTTGCTTGCCAGTTGGGCTTGGGGCTCGTCCTGTACGAGTTCTTGGCCGGAACGTTCCGCATTCGCGTTCCGGTGGAGCACACCGGGTCTTTCGAATGGTTCGGCTGGCAGTTTCTCTGGGTTCTCGGCCTGTGGATGGGCGCTCAGTCCGTCACCCCGGAAAGCAAGGCGCTTCCCGACAATTTCCCGCGCTGGCTGATCCTCGTCGCCGCGGCCGTGGCCATCGTCGGCTTTTCGTGGCGCCATCTGGTCGGGCAGGTGCCGTTTTCCGATCCTCAACTCAATCAATTGCAGGACAAGTGGTTCCTCGGACCGTTGCGGCTGCTCAATCTCTTTGCACTGATGGTGCTTACGATGCAGTTCGGTACCGATCTCTACGCCCGGTTGCCGCGATTGCGGCCCCTGGAAATCATTGGCGCCGAGGGATTGCCGGTTTTCTGCACGCACCTTGTCCTCTCGCTGCTTGCGCTCGCATTGGTCGGCGAAAGCCTGCCCGAAAGGCGGCTGTGGATCGACGTCGTGATTCTTGCCGCGAGCCTGCCGACGCTTTACGTCGTGGCCCTGATCAGTGCCGAGTTCAGCCGACGCGAAGCGGGCAAGCCGGCGTCGGCAGGAATCGAAGGGCGCCGGACTTCATCGCAGGTACCCGGCGATCACCTCGCGCCAAACCGCGTAGCCTGCCTCGTTCAGGTGCAGCGCGTCGTCGCGAAATAGCTCGCTCCGCGGCATCCCGTTCTCGTCGATCATCCGCGAGAACACGTCGATGTAACCCAGCCCCGGCCTCGCGGCGACGAAGTCGGCGACAAGCCGGTTCGTTTCGCGGATTTTTCCCAGCAACGGGGCGCGTAGCGGACTGGGTTTGATCGAGAGGAAAGTGATGCGGGTCTCCGGCAGTTCGGCGCGGACCCCGTCTACGAACTCGTTGAAACTGCGCAGGATGTCTTGCGGAGAGCGGCCCTCGGCCAGGTCGTTATCGCCGGCGTATACGATGACGAGGCGAGGTTTGTACGGTAACACCAGGCGCTGAAGATAGCGCGTGCAGTCCGACATGCGGGAGCCGCCGAAACCGCGTTTGACGATTACCGGTGCGTCGAACTGCTCTTCCAGGTCGTTCCACAAGCGGATCGACGAACTTCCGACGAAAAGGACGCCACCCGGAGGCGGCAATTGAGCTGCATCGGCGGCGGCGAAAGCGTCGAGACTGGCCTGCCAAGGCGTTTCTGCGGCGGCATGGGCTGCCGCGAGCGGGGTTGGTGTGGGCGTTTGCGCGGTCGCCGGCAGCGCCAGGGCGGCGAGAAGCGCCCAGATGACGGTGGCCAGCCGCCAGGGCGCGGAGGGCAAGCAATTCGGAAACGGCAAGTTCATGGGCCACACGTAGAGGAGCAAGCGCCGTTCACCATACCGTGTTCCAGCCCGCCGTGGAGAAACCCCGGTCCACATCGGCCGACGATCGCGATCAGCCAGCACGGTGGGAAGATGTCGGAGAAGCGAGGATCGCGGCCGGCCCTTTCGGCATCGCTCCTCGGGGTTGCAGGCCGCTACCGGGGGCGGGCGCCCCTTGCTATGATGGAAACAGCCGCAGCAAGTCGTTGTTCCCCAAAAACGTCGCCCCGCTGTTTCCGGGTAGTCGAGCCCCGAGACCTCCTCGCGTAGATGCCCCTTCCCAACCGCCCGCGAATCAACGCCATTGCCGGCCCGATCCTCGGCGAGTTTCTGCTCGCCTACACGGTGGCGATCATCGGGCTGTGGCTCGCCTCGCATACGTCGGACGGCGCCGCGGCCAGCCTTGGTTTGGCCACCCAATTGCTTGAATCGCTTTACGTGGTTTTCCGCGTCCTGGCTATCGGTATGGGCGTCGTGATCACCCAACTGCTCGGCGGCGAACAGACCGACCGGGCGCGGACCACCGCGCTGGCGGGCCTCGGGGCGTGTACCTGGTCGGGCCTTGGGTTGGTGGCGATCCTGCTTCTTGCCAACGAGCTGATCCTTGATCTGCTCAATGCGCCGGACGAGATCGTGCCCATGGTGGCGCCGTACCTGCAGCTTCTCGCCCCGGCAGCGATGATGGACGGCTACAACCTCACCATGGCAGCCATCTTGCGTGCCCATCTGCACGTGCGCGACTCGCTAAGGGTGATGATCGTCATGCACTGCGTTCACCTCGCGCTTGCCGTTCCGCTCATGCTGGGCGTCGGCGAATGGGAAGGCTTCGGCCTGTACGGTTTCGCGCAGGCTCTGTTTGCCAGCCGCGCCGTCGGCTTGACACTGCATCTGTGGCTATGGCGCCGACGCATGAAGCTCATCCCGACGCGGCGCGACTGGTGGAAGTTCCAGCCATTGATCCTCGCACCGGTGTTGCGCATCGGACTACCCGGCGCGTCGGCCGAGCTTGGGTATCGGGCGGCGTTCATGGTTTCTCTGGCCAGCGTCGCCCGCTTGGGCGTCGTCGCGCTTGCTACCCATTCGTATGTGCTGCAGCTGTTGCGCTACGTCTTCCTGATCAGCCTGGCGATCGGTTGGGCTGTCGAGATCATGGTCGGGCGTCTCGTCGGCGCCGGTTATTTCAGGCAAGCACACGAACTCGTGCGTAAGAGCCTGCGCAATGGCTTGCTTGCTTCATGCAGCATGGCGCTCATCGCTGCATTGACCGCTCCGTGGTTGATGCGGATTTTTACCAAGGACCCGGCGGTGATCCATGCGGCGCAAACGCTGCTGTGGATTGCGATCGGCCTCGAAGGGGGCCGCGTCTTCAATCTGGTCGTCACGGCGGCACTCCGCGCCACGGGGGACGTCGTTTATCCGGTGGTTGCCAGCGTCGGGTCGTTTGCCTTCGTGCTCGGTTTGGGTTCGTACTTCCTGAGCCGGGTCTTCGGGTTGCCCGGAATCTTCATTGTTTACGCCGCCGACGAATGGGTGCGCGGTCTGCTGATGCTCTCACGATGGCAGTGGCGCGGCTGGTTGCCGCACGCACGCAGTGCGCAACGCCGCGTGCGCGAGCGCTAGGGCCTATCGGGTCTATCCAAAACCGCTTCCTGTAGCGCTTTGCTCGGTCCGGCCTACTTTCAATGGATCGTCCCCCGCGTTGAAGGGCATTCTGCTACGGTTGAACCGTTGACAACCGTTCGCGGCGGCGCTGCCCCATCCCGAGCAACTCATTGAAAACCAGCGCACCAATCACCAGCCCGCCGCCTATTAGTGTGTCACTGGAAGGCCGCTCATCGGCGCCCAGCCAAGCCCAGGTGACCCCGAACACGACTTCGAGCAGGCTGAGCAACGAAATTTCCGGCGCGGGTAATTCCCGTGTCAGGCGCACGACGAGCAGACAGGGGATGGCCAGTTGGGCCACGCCGAGCAATCCGAGCAACCCGAGATCGTGCGCGTTGGCCTGAAAGGGATAGGCAAACGGGAGCGTCACGATGGCCGACAGCGTGGCGCCGATCAAAACGGCCGGCAGCATGTCGATTCCCTCGTCGCTGCCCGAGTCGGCGGAAGTCCCCGACGCGAACTGCAAAACGGTCCAGTTGATGGCGGCGGCCACCGGGACGAAAGCTCCGATTAACGTACCGGCGAACGAAGCGCCGGAAGCCGCGTCGCGTCCGAACATCCAGGCAATGCCCAGACTCGCCAGCACGATGGCTAGCCAGGTGCGGCCCGGCAACCGGTGGCCCAGAAACAGGCGGGAGAACAGGGCGGTGATTAATGGCCCGATGGCCATGGTGACGAGGACGTTTGCGACCGTTGTCAGCGTCATGGCGACCATGAATGCGGTATACATCACCGCCCAGCAAGCACCGGAAGCCCATAACGGCCAAGGCGCGCGGGCGATACCACGCCAAAGACCGCTGCCGCGCATGGTGACGAGGACCAAGGTCAACATCGAGGCGTTGAAGAAGCTGCGCCAGAAAGTGACCTCGAAACTGCGTGCCGCGTCGAGATGCCGGGTCACCACGCCCGCCATGCTCCACATCAGCGTTGCAAGAACCATCAGGGCGGCGGCGCGTTGGTGCGTCATGGTCTGGAACCGGCTACGCCGGTGATTGGGGCCAAAGGAATGGAGTATCGGCCATGGTAGCGGCAGCGGTCAAACGCATCCTGCGCCGCCTGTATGAGCCCCGTGCATTTGCCCAAAGGCCGCCTTGCGCACTGCGAGTGCCTGGCAGGCGGGAACGACTTTTGCCGATCCCGCGAGGCTATCGGCGACCAGTCAATCGGGTGGGTCGATTTGGCCCGGTCCTTGTCAGTGCGGCGAAGAACGAGGACGGCGAGTGCCCATCTTGGCGGTCAGGGAACGAGAGTTTGTTCGTGCCCAGAGCTTATCTTTGGGCCGGTTTGGGCGGGATCCAGTCTTCCATGCCGGTGGTGCTTGGTTGTTGTTGAGGGTTCTGTCTATGAAGCGCATTTCCTTCATGCTTATGCTGTTGATTGCACTCCCACTTCAGGCGGCAAGCCTGAAGTTCCAGTTCGGCGGTACGTATTCCGCGGGGGAGGAATACCCGGACGGAACCTTCAACGTCTCGTACCAGCTCAACACGATGCCGACTGATTTCACGTACGCCGACGTGCTCGACCCGAGCGGCAGAACGGTGCACGACTACTTCACCGGCGTGCCGCGGTTCTCCGTGAGCAGCGACTCCTCGGGCACGATGCCCTTTTCTCACATCGAGGCGCTGAGCGTGCAGTTCGACGACAGAGCACCCCTGGCCTTGCGGCCCTTCTCCCTGAGCCAGTCCATCTCATCGATCGGGTACAACCGTTACCAATATCAGTTCCAGTTGTGGGTGGCGGGGGACCGCTTCGGCTTCTTGGCCTATAACCTCAGTTTCTCCCCGCGGCCGGAGGATGGCCCGTGGGACAAAGCTCTCATCGAATCGCTGACCGATCCGGACATGCTGCTTACGAGGGCTGTTCTCGGCGGTACGTCCCCGGCGTACATGGAACTGAGTCAGTTCAACTATGGCCTGAACGTCAACCGGTTCGCGATTACCTCGGCAGCAGCGCAAATCCCCGAACCGAGCGCCGTGGCCTTGATTGCCGCCGGGCTCATCCTCTTGCTCCTCGCGACGTCCCGAGTTCGCCGCCCAGCGCGCCGCCGGGACTAGAACTCCAAGGACTCGTCACGGTCGATCGTTTTACGCGGTTCTCCTCGCGCATGGCACAGCAGATGGGGCCACGGCGCCAATGCACAAATTGTCCTCGGACAGAGGTTTTCGTCAGGGTTTTCCTCTCGTTGAACGTGTTGTGGTTTGTATTCCGTCAGCATTGCGGCAAACATCCGGAAAAAAAGGCGGTCCAACCGACGTCCGCGCAGTGATTTACCAGGAGAAGTGCGTATGAGCACGCCCAAACCCATGGCGCTTCCGAGTCAGGAAGCGCTTGCAAGGCTTGCCAGCGAAGACCCGCAGGCATTTGAGACCTTACGCCACGATCTCGTGGAGAACTGCATCCTTCGGGCGCCCGAACGGCTCCAGCTTCGCCTGCGGCAATTGCAATTTCGCATCGACGGCATCCGCCGTCGGGCGGGTTCGCCGCTCGGCGCACTGATCAAGATCCAAAACCTAATGTGGGAAAGTTTCCTGCGCATGGACAGCGAGCTTCAACGCTACGCGCGGTCGACCGCCGCCATGGCGTCGAATGATCCGGCACCGCTTCAACGCCCGCGCGCCCAGGTTATCGACTTCCAGTCTCGATTGCTTGCGCGGCAGCGGGGGGCCGCGCCGATCTGAGGAATAGCTCCGCCGTTCTCTTCCGCGGCTTCGATCTTGCGCGGTGAGCGACTCCGTTGTCGAAAGGGACAGCAGGAGCGCGCGAGGCGAAGGGTAGAATGGCGCCTCTCGAAACTCCTATCCGCTCATGGGAAGATTGCTCCTCGCCCCGATGGAAGGGCTGGCCGACTGCGTCCTGCGCGACGTCCTGACCCGCATCGGCGGTTACGACGCGGCAGTAAGCGAGTTCGTCCGCGTCTCCGGCTCGTTGCTGCCGCCGCGCACGTTCCGTCGCATTTGCCCTGAGCTCGATAACGGCAGCCGGACGTGGGCTGGAACGCCGGTCGTCGTTCAGTTGCTGGGTAGCGACCCCGTCTGTATGGCCGAGAACGCCGCTCAACTGGCGAGCTTGTCGCCCGTCGGTATCGACCTTAACTTCGGCTGCCCGGCGCCGACGGTGAACCGCCATGGCGGAGGAGCCATGTTGCTCGACGATCCCGCCACGATGCAACGTATCGTAGAGGCGGTGCGAGGAGCCGTTCCGGCGGCGATTCCTGTGTCGGCCAAGATGCGTCTCGGTGTGCGTGATACCAGCAAGGCAATCGAGTGTGCGCAAGCGCTGGCACACGGCGGTGCGGGATCGCTCGTCGTTCATGCGCGGACTAAGGAAGACGGGTATCGACCCCCGGCCCATTGGGAGTGGGTAGCGCGGATCCGCGAGTCGGTACCCATTCCGGTGACGGCCAACGGAGAGGTGTGGACCCCAGCCGATTACGTTCGTTGCCGGCAGGTCACGGGCTGTGCTGACGTGATGATCGGCCGCGGCGCAGTTGCGGATCCGTTTCTTGCCCGTCGCATCCGTGCTTACACTTCTCAGCCCGACCTTGATGCGAACATGGAGACATCGCGCCGCGACGATTGGGCCGCGCTCCTACCGCTGCTCGGCGAGTTCTGGTGCCAGGTGCAGGGGCGCGTGCTGCCGGCCCATGCGCCCGGACGCCTGAAACTATGGCTGAACGCGCTGCGCACAACGTTTCCCGAAGCACAGGCGCTTTACGCTGCGGTACGTCCGCTGCGCGGCATCGAAGAGACGGAGCGTATGCTTGCGCACCACGGCGTCCCCGAGGAGAGACTCCTCGTGGCCGAGGCGGCGTGATGAAAAGCGACCAGTCCGGTAACTCGCGCGTACCGGCCGGAGCGCAAACGGGAACACACGAAAACCTGTCTTCGCTGCTGGACCGCCATCGCGCGGCACCTTTCCGCAAACCCTTCGCCGATTACAACCGGGCCGCCTTCGAAGCGAGCATGGAGCGCCGGGAGCAGGTTGCCGCCGGCCTGCCGCTGATCCTCGATGCCGGATGCGGCGTCGGTGAAAGCACGATCGCTCTCGCGCGGGCGTTCCCGGATCACTACGTGATCGGCGTCGATCAGTCCGCTTCACGGCTGGCGCGCAACATCCCGGGCAAGAACGCTCTGACTGGCCTGCCCGGGAACCTTGATCTCGTGCGCGCCGATCTCGTGGACTACTGGCGTTTGTTGCAAGGAGCCGGAATCGCGCTGGCGCGTCATTACCTCCTGTACCCCAACCCATGGCCGAAGATCGGGCACGTGGCCCGTCGCTGGCACGGACACCCGGTGTTTCCGACCGTGCTTGCGCTCGGCGGCCTTCTCGAATGCCGTACCAACTGGCGCATTTACATCGACGAGTTCTGCTTTGCCGTCGAGTGCCTGACAAGCCGGCCGGTGGTGTCGGAGGACTATGTCCCAGCCGAGCCGCTGACGCCGTTCGAGCGCAAGTACCTGACATCGGGGCACGCGCTGTATCGGGCAACGATCGATCTGGGCCATCGCCTGTCTTGAGCGGTAGTCTCAAGGGTTGACGCCCTTCATTGGCGCGGTTGACTGAACGCCCAATGCCTCCGAAGGTGTCTTTGAAACGCAGGCGGCCGAGTTATCAGCAATAATTATGTGTTTTGTTTCTTGGTGTGTGTCCATGCGTTCGGTTTGCGTCTTCTGTGGTTCTTCTTCCGGGCACGATGCGGCCTTCGCGTCGGCTGCGGCCAGTTTCGGCCAACTGCTGGCCAGCGAAGGCATCGAACTTGTCTGGGGCGGTGGCAACGTGGGTCTCATGGGCGTTGTGGCCGACAGCGTTCTATCCACGGGAGGGCGTGTTTATGGCGTCATACCCTCGTTCATGGAGAAGCGGGAACTGGCGCATCCTCAGGCGACGGAACTCGTCGTCGTCGACAGCATGCATGCGCGCAAGGCCGCCATGGCCCAGCGCGCCGAAGCTTTCGTCGCACTGCCTGGCGGCTACGGTACGCTCGACGAACTCTTCGAGATCATCACCTGGGCCCAACTGCACATCCATGCCAAGCCGGTCGGATTGCTCAACGTCCGAGGCTTCTTCGACCCATTGCTGGCTATGGTGCGGCACATGTCGGCCGAGGGGTTCATCAAACCGCCTCATCTCAACCTTTTTCACGTAGCCGAGCAGCCCGTGGAACTGCTTCGCTCCATGCGTGTCCACGTGGCCCCGCAAGGCGACTGGCTCGGGGAAAAGCTGGCATCCGATGCCCGGTGAAGGAGTCTGTGCGGCTGGCGTGGAATGTTTGCGGCGAGGTCGCCCCTGGGAGACAATTCCTTTTCCTTTCGCTAGGGTCCAAATAGAAGGTGTCTGATCAAGCCTGCTTGAGTTGCGGAGCGTGTTGTGCGGCGTTTCGTGTCGATTTCCACTGTTCCGAACTTGCCATTGACGGCAAGGCGGGCGTGCCGGCGTCTCTGACTGTTCCGCTGACGGCGACCCTGGTACGGATGCGCGGTACCGACGAGGCGCCGCCGCGTTGCGCCGCGCTGGCCGGCGAAGTCGGCAAAGAGGTTCGTTGCACGATCTACCGTGAGCGCCCCGGGCCGTGCCGGGACTTCGCGCCCTATGCGCCGCTCGGGATGGGCGACGATGCGTGCGACCGGGCGCGACGGCGGCATGGTTTGCCGCCGCTCGCCCTTTGACCTCTCGATCAACCGGAGCCTGGTATGGCCGTTCAACTGGAAGTGCGCGGTGAGTTCATTCAACTCGATCAGGTGCTCAAGGTCACCGGCCTTTGCCATTCGGGCGGTTTCGCGCACAGCGTGATCGAAGCGGGTGAGGTCAGCGTCGACGGCGTTACCGAAAAACGCAAGCGCGCGAAGCTGCGCCCCGGGCAGCGCGTTGGTTACGCGGGCGAAACGATAGAACTCGTTGCGGCCGGCGGATTGGATTGACCACTTGGCCGGCCGTGTCCGCAAGCGAGTGGCTATTTGCCGATTTATGCCGATTGAGTTGATCGGCCGTTTTGCCGTTTTGGTACAAGATCAGTCCGAAATGTCATCAACGGAGTGTCTTGAGCCGTCGTTTTCCTGCGTAAAATACCGCGCACAGACCCCTCGGTTTTCCACCTGGTAACGTATAGAAAGGAAGCTCCCCATGCTGGAATCGTATCGTGCCCATGCCGCTGAGCGCGCTGCGCTTGGCATCCCGCCGCTGCCGCTGTCGGCGAAGCAAACCGAGGAGTTGGTCGGTTTGCTGAAAAACCCGCCGAAGGGCGAAGAACAATTCCTCGTCGAGCTCCTGACGCATCGCGTGCCTGCCGGTGTGGACGACGCGGCGAAGGTCAAGGCGGAGTTCCTCGCCAAACTCGCCAAGGGCACCGAAACGTGTGCCTTGGTCTCGAAAGCCAAGGCGACCGAACTGCTCGGCACGATGCTTGGCGGCTACAACATCAAGCCGTTGATCGACGTCCTCGGCGATGCCGAAGTCGGCGCCGTGGCGGCGGAGGCGCTGAAGAAGACGCTACTCATTTTCGACTACTTCAACGACGTCAAGGCGCTCGCCGACAAAGGCAACGCGAACGCCAAGGCCGTCATCCAGTCATGGGCCGACGCCGAGTGGTTCACCTCGCGGCCGCAAGTCCCGGCCGTACAGAAAATTACCGTATTCAAGGTCACCGGCGAGACCAATACCGACGACCTGTCGCCGGCGCCTGATGCCACGACACGTCCCGATATTCCGATGCATGCGCTTGCCATGCTGAAGAATCCGCGTCCCGGCATCGAACCCGAGCAGCCCGGTGTGCGCGGCCCGATCAAGCAACTCGAAGCGCTGGCCAAAAAAGGGAACCTGATCGCCTACGTCGGCGATGTGGTCGGCACCGGCTCGTCGCGCAAGTCCGCAGCCAACTCCGTGTTGTGGTGGACGGGCGAAGATATTCCCTTCGTGCCGAACAAGCGCTGCGGCGGGGTCGCCCTCGGCTCCAAGATCGCTCCGATCTTCTACAACACGCTGGAAGATTCCGGCGCGCTGCCGGTCGAGATCGACGTCACCAAGATGGAAATGGGCGACGAGATCGAACTGAAGATCGACGCGGCCACGACCAAGGTCGTCGCGCTCAAGGGCGGCCAAGTCATCGCCGAATCGCAACTGAAGACCCCGGTGATCCTTGATGAAGTGCGCGCCGGCGGCCGTATCCCGCTGATCATCGGCCGCGGCCTCACGGCGCGTGCCCGTGCGGCGCTGGGCCTGCCGCCCTCGACGCTGTTCAAGTCGCCACAGGAACCGGCCGATACCGGCAAGGGCTACACGCTGGCGCAGAAGATGGTCGGCCGCGCCTGCGGCTTGCCCAATGGCAAGGGCGTCCGCCCGAACGCCTACTGCGAACCGAAGATGACCACCGTCGGATCGCAGGACACCACCGGCCCGATGACCCGCGACGAACTGAAGGATCTGGCTTGCCTCGGCTTCTCCGCCGATCTCGTCATGCAGTCGTTCTGCCACACCGCGGCGTATCCGAAGCTCGTCGACATCAAGACGCACCGTACGCTGCCGGGTTTCATCACCACTCGTTCCGGCGTTTCGTTACGCCCAGGCGACGGCGTCATCCACAGCTGGATCAACCGCATGTGCCTGCCGGATACCGTCGGTACCGGCGGCGACTCGCACACCCGCTTCCCGATCGGTATCTCGTTCCCGGCCGGTTCCGGGCTGGTGGCCTTTGCAGCCGCCACCGGCACGATGCCGCTCGACATGCCCGAGTCCGTCCTCGTGCGCTTCAAGGGCAAGATGAACGACGGCATCACGCTGCGCGATCTCGTCAACGCCATCCCGTACTACGCGATCAAGCAGGGCTTGCTGACCGTCGAGAAGAAGGGCAAGAAGAACGTCTTCAACGGCCGCATCCTCGAAATCGAAGGCCTGCCGGATCTGAAGGTCGAACAAGCCTTTGAACTGACCGACGCCTCGGCCGAGCGCTCTGCCGCCGCCTGTACGGTGCAGTTGAACAAGGAACCGATCATCGAGTACCTGCGGTCGAACACCACGCTCTTGAAGTGGATGATCGCCAACGGTTACAGCGATGCCAAGACGCTGGCCAACCGCGTCAAGGCCATGGAAGCATGGATCGCCGATCCGCAACTGCTGAAGGCCGACGCCGACGCCGAGTATGCCGCCGTAATCGAAATCGATCTAGCGGACATCAAGGAACCGATCGTCGCCTGCCCGAACGACCCGGACGACGTGAAACTGCTGTCCGAAGTCGCCGGCACCAAGATCGACGAAGTCTTCATCGGTTCGTGCATGACCAACATCGGTCACTTCCGCGCGGCCGGCAAGGTGCTCGACGGTAAGAGCGACATCCCGACCCGTCTGTGGATCGCTCCGCCGACCAAGATGGACGCCATGGTACTGACCGAGGAAGGCTACTACGGCGTACTCGGCAAGAGCGGTGCGCGCATGGAAATGCCGGGATGCTCGCTGTGCATGGGTAACCAGGCGCAGGTGCGCAAGGGGGCGACGGCCATGTCAACCTCGACGCGCAACTTCCCGAACCGCCTGGGCATCGATACGCTCGTCTACCTCGGCTCAGCCGAACTCGCCGCGATGTGCTCTTTGATGGGCAAGATCCCGACCGTCGCCGAGTACATGGAGCAGATCAAGGCCGTCAACGCCAAGGCGGCCGACGTGTACCGCTACATGAACTTCGACCAGATTCCGGAGTTCGTCGAAGCGGCTGCGGAAGCGAACGTGTAACACGCAAAGAAGGCATTATCTCCTTAACCCGCGCCGGTACTGGTGCGGGTTTTTTTTGCCTGCACGTCGGCATCGAACGTGAATGCTGTGCTCAAACACGAGGGGACAGTGCCTTGACCGGTTGCAGGATCGCGCAAATACTCCGAGCTTCATGATCTGGACATAAAGGGAGAAGAGTCATGCGGTTTCGCCTGATCCACGTCGGAACGTTGATAGCGGCACACGTCGCCCTGAACTCCGCCATCGGGGCGGACGCGCCGATCACCTCCGTCGTCGTCTTTCCCGGCAGTGCGACCGTGGAACGCACGGTGCAGGTGCCGGCCGGAAACAGCCTCGTCGAGATCAACGACATCCCGGCCGTCTTCGACAGCAACACGCTCTCCGTGCAGGCCGGCGTTGGGGTTCGGGTCGGCCAGATCACGGTTCTGGAAACCGGCAAACAGCCAGGCGTACATCCGCGGGAGAAGGAACTGCAGAAAAGGAGCCAGGAGTTGCAGGACAGGATCGACGCGCTCGATATCGAGGTGAAGTCCGCCGAACTGGTCACTGGCTATCTGGGCCGCATCGGCAGTACGGGCGGTGACAAAGCCCAACTCGATGGCAAGGTTGCCGCTGGCGTGGCAGAGACGATCGGTGCGTCGGCCGCGAAGGCGTTGCAGCGCGCACAGCAAGCGGAGATCCGCAAGCGAGAATTCAAGGAAGAGCTCGACCGAGTGCTCTTCGAACTCAAACAGGTACAGAGCGGCAACAAAGTGTTGCGCGGCGTTTCAGTACGCACAGCCGCCGAACGTCCGGGGCAGATCCGCGTGTCGTATCAGGTGAATCGCGCCGGCTGGCAACCGACATATCGCGCCGCTCTCGATTCCGCGAAGGGAACGGTCGATCTCGAGCGTATGGCGCTTGTATCGCAGAAAACAGGTGAGGATTGGTCCGGCGTTCGCTTGCGCTTATCCACCGGGCAGCCGCAGGCGTATCGCGACCCGGCGGAACCGCAGACGCGTCGCCTTACGTACGTGAAGCCGATGCCCGCGCAGGAGTCGCAACGCGCGTTTGCCGCGGCGCCGGCGCCAATGCCGGCATCGGCGCCGGCGATGGCCAAGGCGGCGGATGCCGCCGATGATAACTACGTGGCGCCGGTGATCGAGACGCAAGGTGCTTTCGCCGCCGAGTTCGAGGTGCCCGGCGCGGCGACGCTGCCGGCCGACGGGCGTGAGGTCGCCGTCACGCTTGGGAAGCAACAGGCTGCCGTCAAGCAAGCCGTGCGCGTTGCCCCGCGCCTGGATCGCGCTCCGGTGTTGGTCGCCGAGTTCGATCGTCCGGCCGGGATTTGGCTGCCCGGCGCGATCCAACTTTTCCGCGACGGCCACTACGTCGGGGCGACACGTTGGACGCCCGACACTTCGCCACGTTTGACACTGGGCTTCGGCCAGGACGATCTGCTGCGCGTCGCCGTCGAACGCAAGGATCAACAATCGGGCAGTGGCGGCTTCGTCGGCCAGAAAGCGCAGCGAAAGGTCGCGGACGTTTTCGCGTTATCGAGCGCGCACAAGGAGACTGTGGACGTCCTCGTGCTGGAATCCGCGCCGGTGAGCCAGTCGGAAGAAGTCGTCGTCGAGCGCCAACTCGTGCCGCCGCCGAGCGAAGAGAATTGGAAGGGGCGTACCGGCGTGGTTGCCTGGCGGAAGGCGCTGGCGCCGGGTGAAACGTGGAAGATCGAGGTCGGCTATACGATCGAATATCCCAAGGAAGGCCGGGTCAACGGATTGCCTTGATTCAATAAGGCGCACAGGGGCGGCGTTATGCGTCGTCCCCGCCGGTTGCGTTGCGCGCGAAGGCTCCCGATTCTTGCGGCGTGTTAAGTCGTGGCGTCGCCGGAGCGAAAGAACTGCCAGATTCGTTCCACCAAGGGATTCGCGTTTTCCGTTGTGCGGTAAAGGCGGACTTCGAGCGGGCAGGTCCACGACGGCGCCCCGGCGACCACCAGCGCCTTGTCCGCCAACTCCTTGTGCACACAGCTCTCGGGAAGCCACCCGAGGCCGTGGCCTTCGATGATCATCGCTTTCAGCGCTTCGGACATATGCGTGTCGAACGAGCGCTCGAAGTGACAGCGTTCTCCTGCACCGAGCAGGATCATCTCGACGACGTGCGACAGGTAGGTGCCCGAGGAGTAGGCGAGGAACGGTATCGGTTTGTCGACGTTGCCCGGTAGACGGTAACGCGGCTTGCCGTCCTTGTTCGGCGCCGAGAAAGGCAGCATGCGGTCGGTTGCCAGCACCTGATGCTGGAAGCGCTCGGGGTCGAGCAGAGCCGGCAGCTGCGGGTGATGGTAGTTGATCAGCAGGTCCGTTCCACCCTGGTTCAGCGCGGCGGCGCCCTCCGACACGTTGACCGCCGCGACGCGCACGATGACGTTGCCCATGGCGATCTTTAGCTTGCTCAGCCAATGCGGGAAGTACGTCAGCGACAGAGTGTGGGCGACCGAGAAGTGGACAGTTTCAGCACTGCCCGGCGCCTGCCCGCGCAGCACGGTGCGCATGTCGTAGGTACGCCGTAGCAGATCGGCGGCGAAGCCGCGGAAGATGCGCCCGGCGGAGGTGAGCTGGACGCCTTGCATGCGGCGGTCGATCAGCTCGACCCCGAGCCAGTCTTCGAGCGATTGGATATGTCGACTGAACGTTGGCTGCGACACGTTGCGACGCTCGGCGGCGCGCGAGAAAGCGTGCGCATCGACCAGGGTCAGGAAGTCTTCGATCCACCGGATTTCCATTGCTTCTCCTTCCGCTCGATCCGTGCGTATGCGGTTTTTCGGGGATGTTATGCGATTAATGCATAACCTGTCACCCTGCCCGATTCACCCGCGTAGCATGGCTTCATCCAATTCAACCAGGGGAACGTCATGTCCGAACACAAAGCAACCACGTATCGAATCGAGAAAGATTTTCTCGGCGAAAAACAGATTCCCGAGCATGCCTACTACGGCGTCCAGACGCAGCGAGGGAAAGACAACTTCTTCATCACCGGTACGCAGATGTCGGCCGAGCCCTATTTCGTCAAAGCCTTCGGCTACGTCAAAAAGGCCGCCGCCATGGCCAACCGCGATTTGGGCTGCCTCGACGGGCAGATTGCCAATGCGATCATCAGTGCTTGCGATCGCCTGATCGCAGGCGAGTTGCGCGAACACTTCGTCACCGACTTCATTCAGGGCGGCGCGGGCACCTCGGTGAACATGAACGCCAACGAGGTTATCGCCAACGTCGCGCTCGAGTCGCTCGGGCACAAGAAGGGTGACTACCACATCATCAACCCGAACGATCACGTCAACTTCGGTCAATCGACCAACGACGTCTATCCGACCGCCTTCCGTCTGGCGTTGATTCTGCGCTTGGCGAGCTACATGGAAGCGTTGCGCAAGCTGCAGGGTTCGTTCTTCGCCAAGGCCAAGGAGTTCGAGCGCGTCCTAAAGATGGGCCGGACACACTTGCAGGATGCCGTACCGATGTCGCTCGGACAAGAGTTCCACGGCTGGGGAACGACGATCGGGGAAGAGGTCGAGCGCATCACCGAAGTTCGCAACCTGCTGCGCGAGATCAACCTCGGCGCAACGGCGATCGGCACGACGGTTACCGCGGCGCCGGGCTATCCGCAACTGGCCACCAAGTATTTGTCCGAATTGACCGACGTTCAGTTCATCCTCGGCGGCGACCTCGTCGAAGCGACTTCGGACACGGGTGCCTACGTGCAGCTCTCCGGTGTGTTGAAGCGTACGTCGACCAAGCTTACGAAGATTTGCAACGACATCCGGATGCTTGCTTCGGGCCCGCGTTGTGGCCTCAACGAGATCAACTTGCCGCAGATGCAGCCTGGCAGTTCGATCATGCCGGGTAAGGTCAATCCGGTCATCCCCGAAGTCGTCAACCAGACGGGCTTCCTCGTCATCGGCCTCGACCTGACGGTGACGCTTGCCGCGTCGGCCGGGCAACTGCAGCTCAACGTGATGGAGCCGGTGATCACCTACGCGCTGTTCAAGTCCATCTTCACGATGGAAAACGCTGTGAATAGCCTGCGTGCCAATTGCATCGACGGCATCACGGCCAACGCCGAGCACACGCGCAACATGGTCCTCAACTCCCTGGGCATCATCACGGTCCTCAAGCCCTCGCTCGGCTACAAGCAATGTGCCGAGATCGCTCGCGAGTGTTATCAGACCGGCAAGTCGTTGCATGACGTAGTCGTCAAAGAACGAAAATTGATGACCCAGGAACATTGGGATGAAGTGTTCTCGTTCGAAAACCTGATCAATCCGCGATTCGAGAAGAAATAACTCCATCGATGAGCGGCATCGCGCTGTCGGTAAGGCACTTCCGGCGGCGCGATGGCATCTTCGCGCGTATTCTGACTTTGTCGGCGGGTCCGACGTGGCGTCGCGGGCGGCGTACGTGCCATCGCCGGCCCGCGATGTAAGCTGCTTGACTTGGCATGCGCTTGCGCAGGGACTACGATCGCAGTCCTTGCGCAGGAAATCTACTAGGTAACGGGATCGCCGCGCGGCGTTCAGGACGTCCAAGAGCGGGCGCGAACGCTCCGGTAACCGCGGGGAGGGCGGCGGTGACCGGTTCTCGCCGCCGTCCTGGAAGCTTGGCCGTTGCGTCGGGCTTGCTTCTTGAGGCATTCATTCAGCGACGGCCTGTCCGATTATCGAAGAGAAGCCGGGACGGCTTATTTCCCGGCCACCGTTTTTGTCCGTCCGAGAAAGGCATGTCGTGTCAGTAAAACCCAGTCGCCGTCGTATCGCCGTCGTTAGCGGACTATCGGTTCTTGGCGCCGCCGACGTATTCGCCAAGCTCATGAGAGCCTTGTCGGCATGCTCTCCGCAGGAGTTGCCGGAAGTCCTGTTTGAGCAGGATCCAGTCCATGCGGAGAAGAACCGGGGCGCGACTGACCTGTTGCCTAGTGGGACCAAAATCCATGTCTTCGACAGCGTGAGGGACTTAGCCGGCCGAGATGTCGATACAGTCGTTCTCCCGTGTTTCCTCAGTCAGACTTTTCTGAACGAAATCGAAGGCGAGACTACCGTGCGCATCGTCAACGCCATGGACGCGCTGCGCCGCCACCTCGAAACCCGGTACCCCGGCGCGAAGCGTCTGGGCATTCTGACCTCGGATTACGTGCGCTCGCAGGCCCTTTTCGAGCGGGCGTTTCCCGGCGAGCATTGGCAACTCGTTTATCCGCGCGACGCGGTCCAGAGCGACGGCGTAATGGCGGCCGTCTATGGCCCGCGAGGGATTCGGGCGGGATGTGTCGAGGGGGCGCCGGTCGAGCAGCTGAACGAGGCATGCCGTGACCTGGCCGAACAAGGCGCCGAAGTCATCGTTCCCGGCTGCACGGAAATCCCGCTGCTGTTGGCGGCGCTTGACGCGGGCGGCGTGCCGGTCGTCGACTCGAACGCCGTCTATGCCGAGTACGCCGCTTCCAGTCCGGCCGGGCACCGGAGAAAACCGTTCAAGATCGGCATCGTCGGCGGGGTCGGGCCGGCCGCCACCGTCGACTTCGTAGACAAGATCGTGCGCAGTACGCCTGCCACGCGCGATCAAGACCATATTAAAGTCGTTGTTGAGCAAAATCCTCAGATCCCGGACCGTACAGCCAATCTCATCGGCGACGGAGCAGATCCGACGATCGCGATTTATGCCACCTGCAAGCGGCTTGAGGCGGATGAGGCGGACATCATTACCATCCCGTGCAACACGGCGCATGCCTTCGTTGAACGCATCCAGCCGTATCTCTCGATTCCGGTCGTCAACATGCTGCGCGAGACGGCGCAGTACATCAGGAACCATTACGGGAATTGCCGCATGATCGGCCTATTGGCGACGAACGGGACAGTGGCCAGTCGTGTGTACCACGAGGCACTTGCTGCCGCAGGATTCGACGTTCTGGTTCCGGACGACGCCAACCAGCGATGTGTGATGAATGCCATCTATGGAACGAAAGGCGTCAAGGCCGGTTACACGACCGGGGAATGCGTCGATGATCTGCAACAGGCGATGGCCTCACTCGTCATGCGAGGGGCCGAGGTGCTGATCCTCGGCTGCACCGAATTGCCTTTGCTGCAAGAGCAGAACGAGGCGTTTTCGATTGCCGGCAAATCTGTCGTCGTTCTCGATCCAACCCTGATCCTCGCGAGGAAGTGCGTCGAGTTGAGTCAGGCTTAGGCGTGAGAGGAGCGCCGGGGTTGATCGACGAACAGTACTTCTCGTACCACTCCTCATGCAACGGTAGCCGGCGGGGAAGCTCAGGCGCCTGACACGCCTTCGCGCCTTGGCCGGCCGGCTTTGCGAAAGGTCAGGCTGATGCGGAACTCGCCGGTATCCGGATGCCAGCCAGGCTTGATCGGCTGCACCGCGTGGTAGCGCAGACGCGAGGGCCCGCCCCATACCATGACGTCGCCGTGTCCGAGAATGATGCGGGTCGTCGGCGCGCTGCGCTCGAACCCGCCGAACAGAAAGATCGCCGGCAAACCCAGCGACAACGACACGATCGGTGCGTCGTAGGTCGCCTCGTGCTTGTCTTGATGCAGCGATATCCGCGAACCGACGGCATAACGGTTGATCAGGCAGGTGTCGGGCGCGAATCCCGAGAATCCGGCTTCAGCCGCCGCGCGCCGTGCCAAGTCGGAAAATTCCTTTGGCATCGGTGGCCATGGACGGCCGCTCTCCGGTTCTATGGGCGAGTATCGGTAGCCCTGCGCGTCGGTAGCCCATCCAAGCGGGCCGCAACTCGTCACGGCCACCGACATGCGATATCCGGCCGGGGTGACGATATGGCGAAAGGGCGCCTCCTCGGCAATCTGCCCTACCGCGGCGAGGAAGGCAGGCGCTTCGGTGCGTCCATAACCGTGCAGAACGAGGGCGCCCTCGGCCGGCGCCTCGCGCCGATCGTCGTACAGATCCATGCCGGCGAACAGATCGTCGATCAACCATCGACTCCTGCTTTGGGCGCTTGACGCACATCGGGCCGATTTTCTGCCTCGAGATCGAGCAGCGCACGTTTTCGATCCAGTCCCCACCGGTACCCGGCCAGCGCCCCGTCGTTGCGCAAGGCCCGATGACACGGGATGGCTACGGCCAGCGGGTTGGCGGCACACGCAGAGGCAACCGCGCGAATCGCCTTCGGCATTCCGATACGCGTGGCGATTTCCGTGTAGCTTGCCGTCTTGCCCGCCGGAATTTCACGTAGGGCCTGCCAGACGCGCTGCTGGAACGCCGTCCCGCGTACGTCGAGCGGTAGCGACAGGCCCGTGTGCGGGGCGTCAACGAAGGCGACTACGTGCCGCACGACGTCCCGGTAGGCCTCCTCGCCAGGGGTAATCGAAGCCTTCGGGAAGCGCTCGTGCAACTCGCGTATGAGCGCGGCTTCGTCGTCGCCGAGCAGAATCGCGCACAGGCCGCGTTCGCTGCTCGCCACCAGAACCCGGCCGAGCGACGATTGTCCGCAAGCGAAATGGATAACGACGCCGGCGCCGCCGCGCCGGAAGTCACCGGGCGTCATGCCGAGCAGGCCGTTCGAATCGGCGTAGAAATGCCCGCTCGAGTTGTATCCCGCTTCATACATCGCGGCGGTGACGGTGTCGCGTCGCGGTAGTTCGTCATGCACCCTCTTTCTCCGCTGGGCCGCCATGTAGGCGCGTGGCGTGACGCCTGTGACCGATTTGAACAGGCGATGCAGATGGAATGGGCTTAAGCCTGCGCTTGCCGCCAGCTCTTCAAGGCGTAGCGGTGCCTCGGCGTCCTCGATTTCGCGGCACAGCTTGGCGACGAGTTGCATATTGCGCTCCGTGGCGGAAACCTCCTTCGGGCGGCAGCGTTTGCAGGGACGAAAACCGGCGTTTTCCGCCGCTTCGGGCGTGGCGTGAAATCTGACGTTTTCCGGCCGCGGACGACGAGCGCCGCACGACGGGCGGCAATAGACGCCAGTCGTCGCCACCGAGTAAACGAAGCGGCCGTCTGCTTTGGCGTCGCGGTTGAGAACGGCGTGCCAGCGCGGGTCGCCGAGGAGGACGGCCGGTAAATCGTCGTCGCGGGGTCCGGGGCGCTCCCTTTGCTCCCTTTGAATAGCATCGTGAAGCATGGCGATCCTTTCCAGATCGGAAAATCAGGAGCCAACTGTATCGCTGGCAACGCCTGATTTCACTCCGAGTCTTGCGCTCGAATTGCGTAATGCCGAGAGGAACGCGGCGCTACGTTCCGGTTCTTGTAAGTGGACTCTGCGTCCGTTGGAGGGTTCGACCGTTTTGGGGCAACACGTCGGCAGAATTTCGCGACGGGCCGGGAAAACCCAAATCCGCCAAATCCTCAACTGAATAAGTGCAAAGGAGTTTTTGAACTTTTGCCGGGTTAAGACCGACTTAAGGTTAGGGGTTTTCAATGGCGTTGCGGCCCGATTGCGGGCGCTTAACTCAATTGGAGAAAAAAGGATGAAGAAACTGTTCGTAATGCTTGCTGCCGTTGGTATTGCCGGAAGCGCTATCGCGGGCCCGAAGTGCGATGTGCCGAAGGAAAAATGGATGAAGGAATCCGATTTCAAGAGCCACGTCGAATCGCAAGGCTACAAGATCAAGACCTTCAAGGTCAGCAGCGGCAAGTGCTACGAGATCTATGGCTTCGATAAGGACGGCAAGAAGGTCGAAATCTACTTCAACCCCGAAACGGCCGCCGTTCTCGAATCCAAGTAACAGCTTCAGCCGCCCGAATGCCGTTGGAGCGAACGGCCGCCAGTGCCGTTCGCCATGCGGTTCATAAGAAAAGAAGACTCAATCATGACGACACCCGCTTCAGAGAAAATCCAGGTATGGGACCGCTTTGTCCGCTTCTTCCATTGGAGCCTGGTGACCTGCGTGCTGGCCAACTATTTCGTCGTCGACGATGGTAAAACCGTGCATCAATGGTTCGGCTATACGGCGACCGCGCTGGTTCTCGCGCGCATCGTCTGGGGGTTCGTCGGCTCCCGGTATGCGCGCTTCGGAGACTTTGCGCCGACTCCCAGCAAGCTCCGTACGCACGTGCGCCGTCTGCTCGACGGCGACCCGGATTTCCATGTCGGGCACAATCCGCTCGGCGGCGTGATGATCTTCGCCACGCTGGCGCTCGTGCTCGCCCTCGGGACCACGGGGTTCATGCAGACGCTCGATACCTTTTGGGGTGAGGAGTGGCTGGAAGAAATTCACGAAACGTTGGCATCAACTCTGATCGGCCTGGCTGTGTTGCACGTGACGGCCGTCGTTGTCATGAGCCGAATCGAACGTACCAACCTCGCCCGCGCGATGATCACCGGCATCAAGGTTCGCCGACGCTGATTTCGGGGCTTGATGCCTCCACATCCCCCGGGCATCAAACCATCCAGCTTGCCGGCTTGGCTTGGTCAAGCGATGGTATCCACCACGCCGCCATCGACGCGTAATGCCGCTCCCGTTGTCGCCGACGCCTGCACGGATGCCGCGTATACGACCATGTTTGCGACCTCCTCGGCGGTCGCCGCGCGATGGATGATCGAACTCGGCCGGTGCTGCATCACGAAAGCCGCCGCCGTTTCTTCCATCGTGCGTCCGCTGGCCTGCTGTTCTTCCTTGAGCATCGCCTCGACGCCTTCGGTAAGCGTCGGGCCGGGTAGTATTGCATTGACCGTTACCCCGGTACCGGCCAGGCGTTTGGCAAGTCCGCGCGAGATCGACAGCAAGGCCGTCTTGGTGAAGCCGTAGTGGATCATGTCGGCGGGAATGTTGAGGCCCGATTCCGATGACAAAAAGAGCACCCGTCCCCACTTTCGCTTGATCATGCCGGGCGCATAGGTCCGCGCCAGTCGGACTCCCGACATCACATTGATTTCGAAGAACCGGGTCCATTCCGCGTCCGGGATCTCGAAAAAATCGCGGGGACCGTAGATGCCGACGTTGTTCACCAAAATGTCGGTTGCAGGCTGCGCAGCGACCAGTTCAGCGCACCCTTCGGCCGTGCCGACGTCTGCCGCGATTCCGTGTATCCGGTGTCCGGCTAACGCGCCGGCTTCGTTCGCAAGTCGGGCCACGGCGTGCGTTACGCTGGCTTCGGTACGCCCGTTTACCACGACGGCGGCGCCCGCCTGAACGAACCCTCTGGCGATGGCATAGCCGATGCCGGCCGTCGAGCCGGTGACGATGGCGGTTTTTCCTGTCAGGTCGATGTGCACAGCGTTTCCTTTCCAATGGGAGGAATTCAATAATGCGGTCAGCAGGCGCGTAGCCAAGCCCAAGCAATCTGCGGTGATCCGTGGACGGCGGTTGCCGCCGCGGGTTCCCTTGGTGGGCCTTCAGTGTGTTATCGTCCCTGCGACTCCTTGGAACCTTTTTCTGCGCGCGCGCTCTGGGCGGGCGGGCAAAAAACATCCAGCACTCCAGTAACAACCAAGCACTGTAAGCAACCATGATTGATGACATATCGGGGGACGGCCGTTCAGCGGCTGGCGCTCAAATCGACGGCAAGCGGCGGCAGCTGGAGAACCTGGCCTGGCTTCTCGACAGTTTCATTCGCCTGCCCGGTGGCTTCCGGATCGGTTTCGACGCGTTGATCGGCCTCGTACCGTTTTTCGGCGATGCGGTCGGCGTTTTGCTTTCCACTTATATCGTCGCGCAGGCGGCGCGCTTGGGCGCGCCCCGCAGCGTGCTTGTCCGCATGGTGTGGAACGTCGCGGTGGAGGGCATCATCGGGCTTCTCCCGATCGTCGGCGATGTTTTCGATGCCGCCTGGCGTGCCAATCAACGCAACGTCGACCTCCTCGGAAAATTCCTGGATGAGCCGAAGAAGGCCGCCAGCGACAGTCGGCGATTCATCGGAGTCGTGTTCCTCGCGCTCATGTTCCTTACAGCTTCTGTCGCACTATTATCTGTCGCGGTCCTTGGCTTCCTCGTGAAATTGTTTGGCCTCTGATGGCGTCTTGAGACGTTGCGAATAGAATAATTCCGACGCGTAGGAAAACGCGGCATCAAAACGAGCGCGGCTGGCTTGTCATTGAAAGAACACACATGGTCCTAGAGACAGGCACGTGGGAAGGTGACAAAGGGTGGGCGTCGCTGGCCTGGTTCCCGATTCCAATCGTATTGGGCCTTTTTGTCGTTTTTTCGCTGCCCGGACCTGAAGGGAGCCTGGAGTCGCCATGGCTCCTGCTTCTCGGCAATTTCGTCTTTGGCACTTCGATCTCGGTGCTGGTGATTTATTTGGTCGCCGGAAGCTTCCTGAACCGCGGGCGCCTTTCCTTGCTGTCGCTGGGGTGCGGCGTCACCTTTTGGGGTGCGGCGGGTCTGGTGGCTACGGCGGCGGCCTTGCGCGGTGCCGGCGGATTCGACGTCAATACGACAGTGACGATTTTCGCCTGTTGTGTCTGGCTTTCCTCGCTCTGCCATCTCGCCGGGGCCGCGATGCCGCAGGGCTGGACCGTCCGCGAACCGGCTCGGATGCTCTGGCAGACGAGTGCGCTGACCGTTTGCCTTCTGATCATCGGCGCTCTTGTCTATGCCGGACTCGCCGGCAACATGCCGCCGTTCTTTGTCGAAGGTCTTGGTGGGACCGCCGTGAGGCGTTGGGTCCTAATCTCGTCCGGGGCGATGTTCATCCTGACCACGGGATTGCTGTGGACCGGACGAGCGGTTTCGAAGTTTCTTTATTGGTACGGTCTGGCGCTGCTTCTCCTCGCCGCGTCGCTTTTCGGATTGTTGTTTATCCGCGGAATGTGGGATTGGTTTGCGTGGACATGCCGCGCCAGTCAAGCGGCCGGCGCCAGTTATATGCTGGTTGCCGCCATGTATGCGATGCGCGCACGGGGCGATAAATATTTCTGGCTTTCGGAGAGCATGTCGGAGGCCAGGTACCGCTACGGCGTCGCCCTCTCGGCGGTGATCGCCGCCGCTGTCATGCGTATGGTTTTCCTGCCGGAAACGCCGTTGCGTTTCACATTCAATGTGTTTTACCCGGCGGTCGCGCTCGCGGCGTTGTACGGTGGTTTCGGGCCGGGGTTGCTTGTGACGGCGCTTTCCGTCCCGCTGGCTGCCTACTACTCGATGACACCTGACGGGGAAACCGGCCTCATGATGCCGAGCAACCTTCTCGTCACTTTTCTCTTCGTTGCGACCAATGTGCTCGTTTCGTGGTTGTCTGAAACCGTGCACCGGACCTTGCGCCGTACTCGGCAGGCCGAAGCCCAATTACGTGAACACCGTGATCGCCTCGAGGAAATGGTGCGTGAGCGCACAGTGGAGTTGACGCTGGAGGTTGAGAAGTACCAGCGCGCGCAGGCGGCGCTGATTCAGGCCAAGGCGGAATCAGAGCGGGCGCGCGCAGAAGCCGAGCGAGCCCGGGCTGACGCCGAGTACGCGAACGAGGCCAAATCGCGCTTCATGGCCGCGGCTAGCCACGACCTGCGTCAGCCTCTGGGGGCCCTGTCGCTGTACGTTGGCGCGCTTGAGGCAAGACCAACCAAGGCTGACGAAACACTGATTCGCAACATGAAGAAGTGCGTCACCAACCTTGGCGAAATGCTCAACAACCTGCTCGATCTCAGTAAACTTGAAGCCGGCGTGGTAACCACCGAACTCGACGATTTCCCACTCGATCGGGTTTTCGGCGAAATTACGGCCGGCCACCAACCGCGCGCCGAACTCAAGGGGCTTTCCTTCCGTTGCCGTACCACCGGGCTGGTGGCGCATACCGATGCCGTGCTCTTCGGACGCATCGTGGCCAATCTCGTCTCGAATGCCATTCGCTATACGGAGCGTGGTGGCGTCCTTGTCGGAGTCCGTCGTTTTCGCGGCAAGCGCTGGGTCGAGGTTTGGGATACCGGTGTCGGCATTCCTGAGGACAAGATCGGGCAGATATTCGAAGAGTTCAGGCAACTTGGCAACAGCGAGCGGAATCGCGAAAAGGGCAGCGGCCTCGGACTGGCAATCGTCGCTCGTACGGCGACACTGCTCGGCCTGGAAGTGCGCGTACGCTCCAAGCCGGGGAAGGGTTCGATGTTCGCCATCGAGCTACCGCCCGCGCGAAAGACCGGACCGCTGGCATGGCGAGGGTCGGGCAACCGATCGCTGCGCGTGGCGCTTATCGAGGATGACGCCACGATGCGTCAGGCGTTGACGTACGCGCTGCTCGGCAATGGACATCATGTGATCGCTGGCGGTTGCGGAGAGGAGATACGGGCTGGATTGGGCAGTAAGGCGCCTGACGTCGTGGTTTCGGATTATGGGTTGCCAGGCGGAGAAACAGGCATCGACGTCGTCCGTTCTTTGAGACGCGAATTCGGCTGCCCATTGCCGTCGGTGATCATTACCGGCAACACTGATCCCATATTGCTGCGCGAGGCGATGGCGCACGGCATCCAGGTGCGGCATAAGCCGATCGGCGCCGAAGTGCTCCAATCGTGCATTGAGGATCTCGTGAACAAAAACGCGTCTGATGCGCTGGATGTGACGCCGACGAATGTGGCGTGACCCGAATGTGGGGCGGCCTTATTCGACTACGATGCTGTGTTTAAGCCTCGTAACATTGGCGTTTCTCCAGACGTTGGGCGATGCATGCCGGCGCGCAGCGTTCCTCCCTCTCTGTCAGCATGGGCTCTGTCAACTAGCCGCTTTGAGATGAAAACAAAACGATGAGAAGAGCGTCAGGCGACGTAGCGGTGATGCCGTCGAGCGGGCTCGGCGGTGAACGGTTTTTCGCGTCGCCTGGCGGGCTGCGCAGAAAACGGCAAGGGCTGCTCGCTGGCGTTGCGCTCGTCGTTGTAACGGCGTTTGTCGTCCTCCACGGCTGGCGGTTGCCTGTCTTGATTGTCGCTGTGATCGTCGGGCTGGCCTTTGCCTTCGAGCGTCATTTGCGCAGGCAATTCCGCCCCGGCGAGCCGCTGGTGACGCTCACCGACGAGTTCATCGCGGCGCCGAACCTGGCCGGTGGGCAGCGTTATTTGCGCTGGGCCGACATCGAACGTATCCGAGTAGACGCCATCCAGCAGACGCCGGCTCTCGTGTTCGAACTCAAGGAGGGCGTTGGAGGAGCGGCGAGGAGTTTCTGGAGCGGCGTCGATCCGCATCGGCCAATGTTGCTGCTGACACCGTTCAACCGTGACGACACCGAACGTCTGATTGCCGAAGTGGAACGCCGACACGCAAGATGGCACGGCTTTCCCGATGATGAGTCAGGGGTGCTGCGCGAGATGGTCGAGGAACGCCAGTTCGAGGAAAGACTACGCGCCTGGCAACCGTTTGCTTGGTCCGTGGCGGCGCTCATTGGAATCAATCTCGTCGTCTGGTTGCTTACCCTCTTCAACGGCGCGGGTGTCGGTTCCGCCGGCGCCGACAAACTCCTGTTGTGGGGCGGCAACGCCGCGTCCGAAGTGCAGAAAGGCGATTGGTGGCGCCTTGTCAGCGCGACGTTTCTGCACAGCGGCCTCATGCACGTCGCGATGAATATGTTCGGGCTGTATGCGGCTGGCGTGACGGTGGAGCGCATTTACGGTTCGTATCCCTTTCTTCTCATCTACTTTGCGTCGGGTTTGCTCGGCAGCGCTCTCAGCCTGCATTTCTCGGCGCAGCAAACGGTGTCGGTCGGCGCTTCCGGGGCCGTCTTCGGCATCACGGGTGCGTTGCTCGTGGCCGTGCTCCAGCATCGCGGAACGCTGCCGCGGACGTTCAGCAAGCAGACAATCAGCGGTGTCGGCTTCTTCATCCTCTACTCGCTTGTGCAGGGATTCACCCACCCGGGAATCGACAACGCCGCCCATATCGGCGGTCTGCTCGGCGGTTGTTTGACTGCGCTCATCCTTCCCGAGCGCTTCGACTTCGAGACGTTCAACGGTGCGCTCCGCCAGCGAGCGCTGGCAGCCTTCGTCGCCGCCGGAGTGGCGATCGTCGCGGTCGCCGTGGCCGCTCCGCCGGCCAGTCTCGATCAGCGGCAACTGCTGGCAAGCAACGATGTCGCGGGGCGTGCGCTACAGAGTTTCAGCGATGGCCTGCAAGCCTTGTACGACGAGCAAGCCCAACTGAACGCCGGGGGAATCACCGAGAAAGAGGTGGATGAGCGGAGCCGGAACGTACACGCACCGGTCTTCCGACAGGTCGCCGACGACCTTTCACATGTCATCCTCCGCCCCGGCGACCCGCGGCAGCCACTGATCAAGGATGCGCAGCGGATGTCCGTCTTGCTCGCCGAGTCGCTGGGCATGGCGTCGGTGGACGATCCACCTACCGGCCGTCCGCAACCAGCCGATCCCAAACGCATGGCGGAGATCAGCGCTGAAATCGCCATGCTGAACAGCCGTTTGGCGCAGGATTTGAAAGCCTTGCGCGGCCCCGGACTGCGTCAAGGACGCTAAACCTGAAGCTTAGCGGTCGTCCGCCGCCAGGGCTTCCTCGATGTGGTCGAGGTCTTCACGCAGTGCGGCCTGGTCATGATCGCGCAACGCCATGAAGCGGCGGGGCGGGCCGTAAGCGTTCAGCGCGGTTTCGAGCGCCTTCATGAACACGCCGGATTCGTCGGTGAGCCCCTTGCCGACGCAATGCACGGCACACCCCGGGCTCTTCGGGTTGCCCCCTACGATGGCGACGAGCTGCGCGCCTTGGCGCTCGCGCGTGTCGATCCGTGCCGCGACACGTTCGGCGAGATGGAAGCAGCGCGACTGTCCTGGCTCGTTTTCCAACGCTTCGCGAATCGTCGTGTCGCGTGGCCGCCGACGTTCGGCACCGAGAGCTTCGATCTCGGGGCATGGAATCGACATTAGCCCGACGCCATACCGTTCGCACAGCCGAACGAAGTCGACGTTCATCGCCGGGAAGCGCGCCGTTCCATCGTCCCGGACGTTCTGATTCAGGTGACACTCGATCACGGCGAGGAAGCGACCGCGGCGCGCGTCAGTCGTTTCTTTTTCCCGGCGACGAAGGAAATCGAACATGGGGCGAGCGAAATCGTGGGTGGGTCGGATCAGGCATGCGCTTTATCGCCGCCTCTGCCGCATTCTAGTCCCGACTCCGGCTGTCCGGACAAAACCACTCGATGAAACAGACGGACCGTGTGGCCTCCACTCCTTACGGCGGCTAACGTTCTTTGGCCTTGTCCATGCTCTTGAGCAAGGACCACGCCATTCCCGCCAAGACCAGCAGACCGAGCGCGAGCGCCGACCACAACCAGAGTCTGTTGGTCTCCCGGGTTGCAAGTCCGGCGTCTGTCGCCGCTTGTGAGGTAGGTTGCGAGACGGGCGGAGAAATGGGTTGCGAAGCGGGCTGGGAAGCGGGCTGCGAATCCGGCGTTGGCGTCACGGCTCTCTCCGCGGCTGTTTCGAGCGGCGTGTTCGCGATTTCAACCGAGGCAGTTGTCGCCTGGACGGGAGCGTTCGCATGATGGCCGGGGATCAGCGTGGCGAGAGGCACGGCGCGGCCGACGTCGTTGACGCCCCAATGCAGCGTGTACGGCGCCGGCCCGCGGCCGAGGAAAACCAGGGTACGCGGAGTGCTCGCCACGTCGAGTATGGGCGTCTTCTGCCCGAGCTCGCTGATGGACCCGACCACCCGAAGGCGAAGTCGCGCGTATATACCGCCGTCCAGAACGATATCTTCGGAGCGCAGGTCCTTGCCATCCTGCCGGATACGGTAAACGACGGTCTGCCCGGCGATGATCTCGGTCAGGTCGACGGACGCCATGGCCGGCGGCTGGCGTTTGTGCCGCAGAACGTAGAGCGGGTGCGGTCGCGAGCGGTGTTTCGCGGTATCGTTCTCCGGCCGCTGCGCCGAGACCGTTACCGTCGCCAGCGTGTTCGGTTCGTCAAGATTGATGCGCACGCTGTCGAGCGGTGTTCTTGCCGGCATCTCGTAGTCGCAGTGCGTCGCCGTGCAGTTGAGCGGCGCGATGGAAGGGAGCCACTGCAAGGGAGCGACGACGGTATCCCGCTCCACGCTGTCGATCGTCACCGATTTTATGGCGACGGTCCGCGCCGGGTCTTGCCAGCGCAGGCGCAGGAACTTCGCCCGGGCTCCATGCAGGTCCACAGCGAGCTTTTCGATCGTCGCCGACGGATCTTTGAGAATGACGACCTGTCCGTCGGGTTCGATGGCGTGCCAGTGCCGCAAGTCGTCGCTGCCTTCGAGCGTCAGCGGATACAGGCCGACGGCGCCGTCGTCGACGGTCAGTCTCGCTTGCAACAACGTGCCGTTGACCTGGCTGGCGTCGATGATCCAGTCGCTTGCGCTCGTGTCGGGAAGGGGTTTCCCTGTGCGTACGATGATGAGTGAGCCGTCACGATTCTGCTTGAATTGAAGCGATACATCGGGGCGAACGCCCGGTCGCTCGTTCCCCGACGCGGCAACCGGGTAAAAGGCCACCCGATCGGTAAACACGCGCGTTTCGGTCGTCGGCTCGTCCAGCCATGCGTGCGGAACAAGATCTCCGTGGGCGTTACGGACGCGTACGTCATCGAGAGTCACGTTGGCCGCCGTCCTGTAAATCGTGGCCGGCAAGGTAAGGCGGAAATATGGGCCGCCGCCGTCGCTTTTGATCGTCGCCCGGTGCGCGGCGACCGCCGCGGGTTTGCCGGCCGCCTGTGCAAGGCACGGTAACGGTGAAAGAAGCGCGAGAATCAGCCCCAGGTGAAGGGGGCCGGGACATGGGTGACGCGTTATGCTCATGGCGTTTCCTTGAGAGGCTCGTTCGCGACGCCGCTCGCTGCCGCAGAAGTGCGCGCCGGGACGGGCGCGAAGTAACCGACGACGAGGAGCAATACCCCGACGCCGATGAAGGAGACGATGCGGTACAGCCCTCCGCGATCGGCCAGTTCGATGGCAAACAGTTTGAGCACGACGACGCCGAGCAACACCGCGCCTGCGGCCCACAGCGAGCGCGAAGCACGGCGGTTGCCGAGCAGCATCGTCGAGACGCCCATGAGCGCCCAGGCGATCGATAGCGAAGCCTGCGCCAGTCGGGAGTGGAAGAGCGCCGAGGCGTCCCACTCGACGCCGCCCCAATGGTGGCAGGCGCGCAGGACCATCGCGGTGAGCAGGAACCAGCCCATGCCGGCCGCGACCGCGTTGGCGGCGTTTGCCGGCAGGCGCACGGGGGATGTTTCGGGCAAGGCGCGCCACCACAGCAGGAGTGCCGCCAGCACGAGCCATTGCCCGAGTTCCAGCGGATTCAGGATCGGCAGATAGGGTAGGGGAGCGGCATTTCCCGAACCGAGCAGATTACTGACGAAACACCACAAGAGAAGGTAGGCCGCCACCGGCAGGCAGGCGATCTCCATGTACGTGTTGCGGAATTCGGACAGCGGCCAGCGGCGTTTCAGTACCGAGGAGCGAACACCCCAGAAGACGCACACGGGAACGAGGACCCATCCGAGCATGGCCCAACTGGATAGGTCGCCCGAGAGCGCCGAGAACCGCGCCTGACCTTCGCGCGAGGCGAGGAGCAGGAAGAACCAGAAGCCGGCGACGTGGAGTATCTGCCGTTGCGCCAGAACAAGCCAGCGGTCCTGGGCGCGCAAGAGCCGGAGATGCCAAAGGAGAGCCAGAGGCCAGGCGACGGCACCGAAATACGCCGAGGGGACATAACGTCCGGCGGCCCCGGCGAGGCCGGCGCAAGCACAGAGGATCAGGGCGGGCAGCGTCAGCGCGCTGAGCCGGCCCATCTCGGCCCAGTCACGCCGTTGCGCCAGCGTGGCGACGACGAAGGACGTGATCAGCGCGATGGTGATCGAAGCGGTCGGCAGGTATTCAGGAATGCCGCGAAGGTCGAGCACGCGACCGCTCTCGTCGAGCCAGGCGCCGGACCACCATACGAGGCCCCAGACAACAGGCAGCCACCGCCAAGCCGTCCGGGCGCACCAGGGATTGGACCATCGCGACGGTTTCCCTGGCGCGTCGGGGGAGAGGCGGGTGGCGAAGTACCTCGCCTCGGCGCGTATCCAGTCGGCGCACCGCCAGGCCGCCAACGCGACGATCAGCGGCGTCCAGAATTGCAGATGAGCGAACGGTGCCAACGAATGCGCGTCCGTTCCGGTGAAATAGGCGGCCGATGGCAATGAGTCGCGCGCATAGAGGAACAGCCCGGCCGAGATGGCGTGCAGAGCCGCGGCGAACCCGGCGAGCGGCGAATGCGCCATGCGCAACGCGATCCATAGCGCCAGGCAGGCCGTTACCGGCCAGACCGCCGCCGCCTGCTCGATGCTGAGTGCGAACAGGGTGGCCAGATGCAGGAGCGCCGTGCCGCCAACCACCGCGAGCGCGTTGCCTTTCGTCCACTCGGGCTGGATTCCGTCATCGAGCGCCTGCCGTCGTACCGCCGCCATCCCCAGCCCCGCGGTGAGCAGGATGCTCGCCGCAATGACGAGAGCGCCGACGCTGCCATGCCAGCCACTCTCCAGTACAGCGCCAGCCTCGCCGGCCGTACGGTGCAGCGTGACAACGAATCCGGCGACCGCAAGGGCTTGCAGGTAGGCGACGACCCCGATCAGCGCGTCGACGCCGGAACGGCGTTTGACAAGATAGATGCCGACCGATAGTACCGCTGTCGCGGCACAGGCCGTTTGCAGCGAAACTACGAAGAGCAGGGCGAGATGCAGCACGCTGGCGCCGACCGCCATGGCAAATGCCTGTACGCCGCTGCGGCGGCGCACGTCCTCGCCCTCGGAGTCTTTGTCTTTGCAGATCCGCGCGAGGCTCCAGGCGGCGGTGAGCAGGATGCCCGCGGCAATCGTCAGCGCGCAGAGCATGCTTTTCCACCCGCCGACGAGCACGGCGCTGCTCGCAACGTCGGTACTCAAGTGCAGCGTGGGAACGAAGCTGGCAACGGCGAGCGCGTGCAGGGCGAAAACGACCGGCGAAAAGGGCTGGAGATCGAAACGCCGGGCAACGCTGTAGGCGAGCAGCGAAAGCACGGCTGTCGCCGCCGCCGCGGTCTGCGGCGCGAACCATTGCCAAGGGAGCAACGTCAGCGCCGCCATGCCGAGCCAGAGCGTCAATCCGCCGGGAATGGTCTCCCAGCTTGGCTCGGCATCGAGCTTCGCCCGCCGGTTTTGCCGCCAGATCGACAGGGCACTGAGCGCGAGCAGGATCGGACCGAGCGTCGATCCGTGCAACAACGGGCCGTCAGTCGTTACGGTCAGACCGATTTCGAGCAGCAGCTTGTAGCCGGCGCCGAGCAATACCAGGTAGGCGAACGCACGCGAATACGCCCGCTGCTGCCGTATGCCGAGCCAATACATGCCCGCACCTTCGACGGCCCAGGCGGCGCTGGTCCATGTACCCTCGAAGCCGAGCGGAACGACCAAGGTACCGAAGATGACGGCGACGATCACGTAGCCTTCGGCGAGGAGGGCAAGGCCTGTGCGATGGCGCGAGAAGACGAGGCGCGCCAGCAGCAGGTAAAAGGCGCAGAGCGCGAGCGCGGAGAATGCCGGTCCGAATTCCCATGGTTTGCTGAGCAGGTATTGCAGGCCGAAGGCCGTGAGCGGCGTACCGAACACGAGCGCGCTATCGACCCGCCCCACCTGCCTGAGTGCTGCTCCCGCTTTCCGCGCCAGACTGTCGTCGTCTTGCGCGGCGAGTTGGGCATCGAGCAGCGTACGCCGCGCGAAGAGGACGCCGACGGCGGTGAAGATCAGAAAGAAAAGAACCAGGAAGGCCTGCGCAGGCAGGTATTGGTCGTGCGTGTAGTAGCGGTGCGCCCAGCCGGTGGCGAGCGTGAAGGTTCCGACAAAGCCGATGACGTTGAGAACGCGCCAGGCGTTGAACCAGGCAATCAGGACGATGCCGACGTCGAGAATGACGAGATAGGTCATCAGCGCCGTCATGTGGTTACCGCCAGTCGAGAGCAGCACGGGCGTCGCAAACCCTTCGAGCGCGGCGATCACGGCGAGGACGGGCGCATTCTGCATGACCGCCAGCGCCGCCCCGAGAAACGATACGGCCGCCATGAACCCGAAACCCCCCTCCGCGGACAGGAGACCGTGGAACTTCATGGCCGCGAGCGTCGTCAGGTAGAAAACGCCGACCCCCATGCCCTGCATGATCAGCGCGTAATCGCGGCGTCGCAGGCGCAGGAACCAGCCGAGGGCGAGCACGCCGGCACCGGCCAGCGCTACGCCTGCGTAGCGAAGCTCGACCGGAACGGTGACGCGCTCCGCGGTATAGCGGAGCAGGAAAGCGAGACCGAGAAAGAGGATGAGCACGCCGAGCTTCACGAGCGTGTTGCCGCCGTAGATGAAGTTGCGCACCGGCTCCGGCAAGCGCTCTTTGAACGGGATCGAGGGAGGCGCCGGCGGTTTGCGATGACGCGGTGTCGCTACGCGCGGCGGCTCCGACGGCGTATACGCAGGCGGCGGGAGCGGAGCGGAAAGGCTGACGGGCGCGTCGTCGCTGTTCGTATCGGCTGTCGTGGCGGCAACGAGGTCGACCGGGTCTTTGGTTTCGCCGAACGGGCGCGTCAGGGCGTCACTCGTTCGCGTCTCGCATGCCGAAGAAGCTGGGAGCGGCGGGGCTGGCCGCGATTCCGGCTCGGCAAACGCCGGCGCCACGGGCGCGGTATCGGCCGTTTGCGTCCGCTCATCCAAAGGCCGGTTGGGTTCGAGCGTTTCTTTCGCTACGGCGGCGATTGATCCACTGCCCGCTTGGAGCAGGCCTTCGACCTGTTGCAGCCGTTCTTCGAGGGCGGCGACCTTTCGTTTCAGTGCGGCGACCTCGGCCCGCAGGTTAGGAGTTGGAGTCGGAGTCAGTTCTCGGCCCTTCTCCTTGCGTGTAACGGCATGGACGACGATGCCGCCGATCACGGCCATGACCACGGCGCTCCAGAACGAGCCGGCCATGCCGCCGAGGACCAACCCTCCGATGACACCCAAGAACCACATGGTCTTTCTCCCCGCCACGAAGCGATGCGTGAGTTGTAATAATGAAAATGCGACGTGGATAGTATGGCGACGTATTGGCGATTGCAATCAGGTTCGCGTTTTTCCGATGCCCACGGCGAAAAGTCAGCTTGACCCATACACGATCGAGCGCTGATACTCCCAGCCTTTGTCATCATTCGATCCACGTATGGCTTCCAAAACTAGAATCGACTGGTCGCTATTGCTCCTGCGCCTTGCCGTGGGCGGCATGGCGTTCTATGCCGGCTTCGAGCCGCTGTTGCATTCGCGCTTTCCCGGCAGCCTCGCGCAAGCGGGCCAATGGGGGCTGCATCTTGCCGAAGTCGTGTGCGGCGCGCTAATCGTGCTCGGCTTGTGGGTGCCGCTGGCGGCGCTGGTCTTTGCCGTCATCTTTGGCTGGCCGATGGTCTGGGGCTGGGTGCATGGCGCGCCGATCTTCGGCGATCTGCACGGGCTCTTCCTGCTCCTCGTCACGCTCGCCTCGGCCTTGGGCGGCGGCGGCAAGTGGGCGCTCGGCCGGGATTGATGAGGGAAGGGCCGGCCCGCGTGCGGGTCGATGCGCTCGACGCTGCCTTCGAAGACCGGGCCTCCGAGCTTGCCGAACGTCTCGGGTTGCCGCGAGACGGCGAGGCGGAATTCGCGTTGCAGATCGGCTCGGCTGGCGTCCAACTGAGCGAACTCGGGCCGCAGGCGCCGGGCCCCGTGCGGGTCGACTTCGTCGGCGGCACGGCGGCACATCGGCGCCTTTACGGCGGCGGCGCGGGGCAGATGATCGCCAAGGCGGTCGGGCTGCAACCAGGAGTGCGGCCAACCGTCCTCGACGTAACGGCGGGGCTCGGACGCGATGCGTTCGTGCTTGCCGAACTCGGCTGCGCCGTGACGATGATCGAGCGCCAGCCGCTCATCGCCACCCTGCTCGAAGACGGCTTGCGGCGAGCGGCGATTGATGCGGAGATCGAGGCGGTCGCCGCACGCATGACGCTGCGCTGTGGCGACGCGATCGCGATCATGCGCGAATGGACTGGCGAGATCCCTCAAGTGATCTACCTCGACCCGATGTTCCCGCATCGCGACAAGAGTGCGTTGGTGAAGAAGGAGATGCGGCTCTTTCGGCCGCTCGTCGGCGATGACGACGATGCGCCGCAACTCCTGGCCGCGGCCTTGGAGTTGGCGTCGCATCGCGTCGTCGTCAAGCGCCCGCGCAAGGCGCCTGCGATCGCGGGTGGCAAGCCGAGCTATGCGCTCGAAGGCAAATCGAGTCGGTACGACGTTTACGCCAGGAAATCACTCAAGCCCTGAACGCAACCCTGCGACGCGTGCTCGCGACAGCGGACTCCACTCTTAGCGTGCGCGTTCGTTCGGATCGGTGACGAAGCCGATGCGCGTCAAACCCTGCCGCGCGGCGTCCGACATCACCTGCGCAATCCGTTCGTACGGCGTGTTGCGTTCGGCGCGGATATGAAGTTCGGGCGGCTCCGACGCTCGCGTTTGGCTGGCGGCTGTGCGGAAGCGCTCCTGCAGTTGGCCCGCGTCGACGCGCTCGCCATTCCAGAACACCTGCTGGCTGGCGTCGATCGAGAGCTGTATCGCTTCGGGCGGAGTGCGGTTCGGGGTAGAGGTCGCTTTCGGCAGGTCGACCTTGACCGCGTGCGTGAGCAGCGGGGCGGTGACCATGAAGATGATCAGCAACACGAGCATCACGTCGATCAACGGCACCATATTGATTTCAGCAAGCGGCGTATCGTCGTTGCCGTTGTCCATGCTGGCGAAGGCCATCGTCATTCCTCCTCAGCGCAGATTCAGGCCGGGATGCGCCGCCGCCAGCGATCCCGCGTCGCCGTCGATTCCGCCCGGCTCGCGGGCGCGCGCCATGGCGATCACCTTTTCGCTTGTGGCGCGGGCGTCGTTGAGCATCGGCGACGTCTTGACGCCCGTGGCGAGGAAGGCGAACACGTCGTAGGCGAACGAGTTCAGGCGCGAGAGCGTATTGCGGTTGGCGCGCGCGAAGGCGTTGTAGGCGACGGCCGCCGGGATCGCGACGGCGAGGCCGATCGCGGTCATGATCAGCGCCTCGCCAACCGGCCCGGCCACCTTGTCGAGCGTACCCTGGCCGCTGGCGCCGATGGCGATCAGCGCGTGATAGATGCCCCAGACGGTCCCGAACAGCCCCACGAACGGAGCGGCCGATGCCACCGTGGCGAGAAAGGTCAGGCCGAACTCGAGGTGGCTGCGGTCTTCGTCGATGGCGCGCTTGAGTGCCCGGGTCAGCAGGTCGTCGGCGGAGCCAGCGTTTACCAATCCGCCGGTTTCGCCCCGGCCGGAGCGCCCGGCCTGTCGCCGATTGTGCTGTTCGATCGCCGTAAACCCGTGGTGCACGAGGTGCGAGAACGGATCGGGTGTGCCGCGCTCGCGCAGGCGTTCGGCGACGGCCTGGAGATCGCGCGCTTCCCAGAATGCTTCGAGGAAAGCGTCGCTGCGTCGGCGCAGATGGTAGTTGCACAGGCCTTTGCTGACGATCAGATACCAGGTGCCGATCGATGCGAGCGACATGAGGGCGAGAACGCCGAGAGCGACACCGTCGGCGTTGGCGAGGAAGTGGGCGAAGCCCATGGGGTTTTGCATAGCGGACTCTTTGGCTTTTCAGGTTAGTTTTTGAGGGAGAAAACGATCGGCACCAGCACCCAGGCGCCGACGGCTTCATTGCCTTGCTTGGCGGCGACGAACTTCCAGCGGCGGACAGCATCGAGCGCCGCGTGGTCGAGGCGCGGCGAGCCGCTGCCAGTGCGGATGTCGACTTGGCTCGGCCGGCCGTCCGGCTCCACGAAGACGCGCAGGATGACGCGTCCCTCTTCGCCCATTCGGCGAGAGAGGGGGGGGTAGGTAGGAGCGGGATTTTGCAGATAGGCGGCATCGAAGCGCGGGGGAATGACCGTCGGGCCTGCCGCCGTTCGCTCTGCGATGGCAGGTTGTGCCGCTGCCTGGAGTTCCGTCGGAGCGGGTTGGACGGGCGGTTGGGGCGTCGGCGCCGTGTCGGCGGGAACCGCAGAGGCCACCGGCGCCGCTGTCATGAGCGTTTCGCGCGGCGGGGGCGATGCCTTGGTGCGGGTTGGTTTCTTCCGTTCTGGCGGCGTGTCTTGAGGAGGCGGAGACGGCTTCCGGGTCATCGCTTCGTCGGCGGATTCGGTCACCGCCGTGGCGATCAAATGGACCACTTGCGCGGGGGCGGGCGGTGCGGGGCGAGCCTGGTCTGGCCACACGGCGAAGGCGGCAAGGACGGCGCCATGCGCGAGGACGACGGCACCCACGCCCAACCAGGAAACGTGGTCAGCACGGTAGTGGCGCGACGACTCGGTTCCGTCCACTGGGGTACGGGTCGCGCGTAGGCAGGGGATCTGGTCTTCGCGCATCATCGCTGCATCGCCCGCCGCGACCATTCGGGCTTGAGGGCCTCGTCGCGCAACACCCGGCTGCGACGTTTGCGCCACCACACATAGGCGCCTGTCACCGAGAGCATGGCGACGACGAGGCCCATGGCCGAGATCAGGATGCGACCAGGCAGGCCAAGAATGCGCCCGGAATGGACCGGGAACTGTGCCTGCACGAAGACGTCCGCGGCCGTCCCCTGCCATGGCAGGCGTTCGCCGAGCAGGCGGCCGTCCTCGCCGTCGAAGAACAGGCGGGCCGGACCGACGCCGGCCGCGCCGTGGTCGCCGCCCGGGTGGAAGAACTGCACGCTGTAAACGCCATAGGCCGTCGAGTAGAAGACGCTGCCCGGCGGTTCGTCCCATTGCCTGCGCGCGGCTTCGGCGCCGGCAAGGGCGACGATTTCTCCGTAACCGACTTTGGCTTCGCGCGGGTGCAGGAAGTCCGCCGGTTCGCGCGTATCGAAGGGCGTCGGCGTGACCTGTGAGACCATCGACATCAGCGGATAGAAGGCTTCGCGGTAGAGGTTGAGCGAGAACGCGGTGAACGCGAGGACGAAGAGCAGGACCCAGGTCCACAGGCTGCCGGCGCGATGAAGGTCGTAGTTCAGCTTGTACGTTCCGGTACCCCGGCGCACCCGCCACGATGTCTGCCAGCGTTGCCACCAGGAGCGTTGCGGCGGTTCGCTCCCGGGCCGCCGCCGACTAGCCGGAAAGGTGAGAAAGACGCCGGTGAAGCAGTCGACGGTCCACACCACGGCGACGATGCCGAGCAGCCAGATTCCCCAGCGGTCGCTGCCGGCGAACGGCGAGATGTGCAGGCTGTAGTGCAGTTTGTAGAGGAACGAGACCAGCGTCTCGCGTGTGATCGGCCAGACGGCGCCCCATTCGCGGCGGCCGAGTTCGGTGCCGTTGGCGGGGTCGACGAAAACCTGATTGTAGCCAGGTGTGAAGAACTGCCCGGTTCTTGGGTCGATACGCGGCTCGACCCCGAAGTGCAGCGATTCACCGGGTTCGGCGGAAAGCGGCAGGAAGGTCACGCGTACGCGCGAGTCCCGGGCCTCGATTTCCCGCGCCAAGGCCAGCGACGAGCGGTGCGGACCCCGGGCCGGCGCTTCCATCAGGTGCGGGTTGAGCAGGTCGTCGAGTTCATGGTCCCAGGAGATGATCGCACCGGTGAGACCGGTGACGAAAAGAAACGGGACCATGAACAACCCGGCATAGCGATGAAGCAAAACGAACAGGGGACGCATTGCGGCTCTCTGATTCGATGCTCAGTACTTCACGTTGAGGCTTAACAGCGCGTGCCGGGGTGCGCCGTAGTACGCCTGATCCCAGTACAGGCTGGTCAGGTATTTACGGTCGGTCACATTGTTGATGTTGAGCGTCGCGCTCACCTTGTCGGTGAAGTCGTAGCGTGCCATCAGGTTCACCAGCGTGTAGGCAGATTGCCGGATGGTGACGTCGGCGGCCGGTTCGCGGTACGTGCTGTCGCGCCACTGCAGGCTGGCGCCGACCTTCAGTCGCTCGATCGTCGGCACGCGGTACGTCGTCGTGACGCGCAGCAACCGCCGCGGCGTGAACGTGCGCACGTCATGGCCGTCCTTATCCTCGATCGACAGTTGCGTGTAGCCGGCCGTGGCCTGCAGTCGCGATGTGATGTTGCCGGCGAGTTCGAGCTCGTAGCCTTGGGAGAGGGCGTCGACGCCGCGGTAATAGGTGTCCGTGCCGAGATATCCAGCCGCCTCCGCAACGTTGTCTTGCTTGGTACGGAACACTGCGAGCGATGCATTTAACCGTTTGTCGAAGAACTCGCCCTTGAGACCGACCTCCTTGTTGTTGCCTTTGATCGGAGCGAGCGTCTGCCGGTTGATGTCGATCTCATGCTGCGGATTGAAGATGTCGGTGTAGCTCGCGTACGCCGAAAGGTTTGGCGTGAAGTCATAAATGACACCGGCGTACGGACTGACGGCGCTTTCGGATTTGCGGCGGCTGACGCCATAGCTCGTCCCGCGTTCTTCCACGGCCGTGGCGTTGGCGCCGAACACAAGCTTGACGGCGTCTGTCGGATTGATACGCACGGCGGCGTAGGCGCTGCGCCGGTATTCGGTGAATTGACTGCCGTCGACGGAGGCGTCGAACGCCGGTTCCGGATAGTTGCCGGTCCACGTGGCGAGATCCTGGATTGGCGTACCGATGCCGCGGCCGTAGTTCGACTCGTCCTCCAGTGTCGACCGGGCCCAACTCGCGCCGACGACGAGTTCGTGCTTGCGTCCGGCGAGCGTGAAAGGGCCCGTCGCGTTGATGTCGGCGATGTCCTGGCGGGTGACGCCTGCGTACTCCGACGGGTAGGCGAAGAGGCCCAAGCCAGTGGCGCGATCAGGGGTGCCATAGACGTAAAAAAGCTTGCTGTCCGAATCAGTACGGTTATGCGTGAGGGTTCCCTTCACTTGCCAATCGTTGGTGAAGCGGTGTGCCAACTCGGCGAAGGTCGACTGCGTTTTCACGTTCCAGTACGACCAGTCGGCGGCCGGATTGGTCGATACGTCGTAGTGGGTCGGGGTACCGTCCGTGTAGTACATCGGCAAGGCGCCCCACATCGGGTTTTTGGAGCGCCCGTCTTCGAGCGTGTGGCCGAAGGTCAGCAGCGTGGCGTCGGAGAGGTCAGCTTCGAGGATGCCGTAGAACAGCGACTTCTTTTGCTCGTAACGGTCGAGGTAGGAATCCTTGTCCAGCCCGGCGGCGACGACGCGGCCGCGCAACGTGCCGGCGGCGTTGAGCGGCCCGGAGACGTCGGCGTCAAGGCGGCGGTAATCCCAGGAGCCGAGTGTCAACCCGGCCGAAGCCTGGAAGTCCGCCGTCGGGCGTTTGCGGATGAAGTTGATCGTGGCCGACGGATTACCCGTTCCCGAACTCAACCCGTTGGCGCCACGTACGACTTCGATGCGGTCGTAGATCGCGGTGTCGATCTGGCCGGAGATGTTGCCGTAGGTGAGGGGAACGCCGATGCCGTCGACCTGGAAGTTGTTGATGTCGAAGCCGCGCGACGTGTAGTAGGTGCGATCCGTCTCAACCTTCTCGACGACGATGCCGGGCGTGTTGTCGAGCACATCATTGATCGTATTCAGCTTGAAGTCTTCGATCTGCTCGCGCGTGACTACCGACACCGATTGCGGCGTCTCACGGGGCGACAGATTAAGGCGCGTCGCGCTGGCGCTCCGTTCCACTGTGTAGGAACGGGTACGCTCGGACGGGACAGCCTCGCCCGGTGTCATTGTCGCCGTGACGCGAACTTCCGAAAGTGTTGCTTCGCTGGCGTTTTCGCGCGGGTCTGGAGTGCTAGTACCCGGCGTCTGGGCGTGAGCCGAGCAAGCGAGTAGGGCGCTCGTCGCCAATCCGGCCCAGCGAGGGAGGAAAAGCGCGCGTACTAAACGTGGAACCGGAGCTTGAGCAAACGACGGGGTGTTGGTTTTCTTTGGGCGGGTAGAACGTTGAGTCACGGGAAAAACTCCGAGAGGGACGAAAAATTGGGCCGTGGGAGGGTGCAAAGGTCAAAAACCGACTAAGAGGGCGATCAAAAGGATCAGAGCGGCAATGCCCACGTTGGCGAGCAGGCTGGCCACGATCGGCACCTTATAAATGAGAACGGTTCGCAATATAAACGACCCGAAAACGCGATGTCAATGAGAATTGTTCTTATTTAAATTGGCGGCCAACATGCCGAGCGGGCGCAGCAGGGCTAGGCACGGCGGGCGGGAAGGCACCTGCCCTGCGTGGGGTGACGTGGGAAAACGGCTGACGGCTGGCGGCCGGACAGGCTAGAAGTCGGCGGGGAACGTAAAGGCGAGCGTCTTGCCGCTGCGCGGATGGGCGAACGCGAGGTACTCCGCATGCAGGAGCAGCCGGTCGGCCTGCTCGCGGATCGCACCGTGCGCATACAGCGGGTCGCCGACGATCGGGTGGCCGAGCGCCTGCATGTGCACGCGCAACTGGTGCGTGCGGCCGGTTTCGGGGATCAATTCGACGCGTGATGTGTCGCTGGCTGAGTCGTGGGCGAGGACCCGGTAGCGGGTCAGCGACGGCTTGCCGTTCTCGAAATCCACTTTGTGCAGGGGGCGGTTGGGCCAGTCGACCAGCAGGGGAAGCGAAACTTCGCCGACATCCTGCTCGAGCTTGCCAGCGATGACAGCGACGTACCGTTTTTCGACCTCCCGGCCTTGGAACATCATACTCAAACGGCGGTGCATTTCCTTGCCGCGTGCGAGAACTAGCATTCCCGACGTGTCGTAGTCGAGGCGGTGCACGATGAGCGCATCAGGGTGCTCAATCTGCACGCGCCGGATCAGGCAGTCCTGCTTTTCATCTCCACGGCCGGGGACGGACAACATACGTGTCGGTTTGCTGACTACGAGAAGCGCCGTGTCCGCGTAGACAAGCGCGAAACCGGAATCGATGAAGGCGATCGCGTTGGTGTTCTCGGACATGGGTGGCGAAGTGGCTGGTGGAGAAGGAGCGAGGCAGGGCGAAACCCTACCCGAACCGGGCGCGGAGGCGAGGATAAGGGGGCGTATTGTCTCTCGTTTCCGGTAATTCGGTCACCCCGCGGCGCGGGGTCATCGAAAGTCGTCCCCAAGGTAGCGAAGAATCCTCGGCCAAGCCTACGAAAAGCCCTTCCGATTCGATACAATCGCATGGTTTTTGCTCTGGCGCGCGCGGCGCGCTGCACTCGTGATTCCTCCGTACTACGCCTTCGCAATACCTTCCTTCCGGCCATTTCGGGCAGGGAAGCCGTTCTTCCGGCGGCCTTCGCCCACATCCCGCACAAACTGACCACGACGCACGAGAAAAGACCCTCTCGATGAATACCTTTGCGCATCACCTGGCTCTGGCCGCCCCTTTGTTTTCGCTGGTTTTCATCGGTTATGCGGTGATGCGTTTTACCGGCTGGCCGACGGCAATGTCGGAGGCCCTGTCGCAGTTCGTTTTTACATTGGCCCTGCCGGCACTGCTGTTCCGCCTGCTCAGCGATTTCTCCAAATTACCGCCCGTTGATGCCCGCCTACTGATTGCGTTCTTCGGCAGTTGTCTCGCTGTCTTTGTCGTCGGGCGCTTCATTTCGTGGAAAGTGTTCAAGCTCGACGGCGTGTCGCAGTCGGTGTTTGCGCTCGGCTGCGTCTTTTCCAACAACGTGCTGCTCGGCTTGCCGCTCGCCAAGGTGACGCTGGGGGACGCGGCGGTGCCTTCGGTTGCCCTCGTGCTCGTGTTCAACGCGCTGATCCTGTGGACGCTGGTCACCATCTCGGTCGAATGGGCGCGTCACGGAAGCTTGTCGATACGAGGCTTTGCGAAGACCGTACGCAGCGTGCTTACCAACCCGGTGGTCTTCGGCATCCTCTCGGGAACGTTCATCGGCCTCCTTGGCCTGCGGTTGCCGGCGGCGGTCGATACGCCGCTGACCATGATCGGGCAAGCGGCGACGCCGATGGCGCTCATCGCTTTAGGTATGGGACTGGCGGAATTCGGAATTCTCGACGGCTGGCGCGTCTCGGCGGCGATTACGGCCGTGAAGCTCGTCCTGCAACCGATCGTCGTCTGGGGGCTGGCGCGACTGCTGAACCTGCCGACGATGGAAACCCAGGTGGTGGTGCTGCTCGGGTCGATGGCCATCGGCGCCAATGTCTATCTGATGTCGCGCCAGTTCAAGGTGCTCGAAGGTCCGATCGCGAGCAGCCTGGTTTTGTCGACCGTACTTGCGGCGGTGACGACGCCGTTGGCGCTCACGCTGGTCGGTGCGTAGCGCCGGTTCGTTCGGCCGACGCGGGCCTCTTACGTATTCACGTATTCAATCATTCAATCCGCTCGCCGCGAGGTTTCAATCGCGCGCCAGAACTCGTTGCGTGCTTGGTCCGACGTTTCGAAGTCGCCCGTGAACGCCTGGGTGACGACGCGCTCGTCGCCGCGCCGATCCTCGCCGAGTAATAGGCAGAGCTGCTCCGCCTCGATCACGCAGGCGGCGCCGCGCGCCTTGCCGTGATGCATCAGCGCTTCGGCAATATCGTGCGTCATCCATTCCTGGTACGTGAAGCGGTGGCCGATCGCGTCAACAAGGCGCGCGATGCGTCCGAAACCGTGCAAGCGGCCTCCCGGCAGATAGGCCACATGCGCTACGCCGCGGAACGGGACGAGGTGGTGCGGGCACACGCCGTGAATGGCAATACCGCGCACAACGACCATGTCGCGGCGGTGATCCTCGAAACCCTCGCCGAGCGCGGCGGCGGGATCCAGATCATAGCCGCCAAGTAGGCGTTTCTGCCACAGTTCGCGCACCCGCTGCGCCGTACGCCCCATATGCTCGGCGTCGGGCGCAATGCCGCAGGCGGCGAGCAGGTCGCCGACGGCTCGTTCGAACGCCGGGGCGTCAAAGTGCCCTTGGCGCGGAATCCCGATGCCTGTCAGCGGGACGGGCGTTTGGTCATGGTCAGTGCAGTCGCTCATCGCGCTCTCCGTCGCATACGGAACGCTTACGATCATACGTGCGTTTGCCTGGGCGAGCGAGCACCACGGTGGCTCCTTGAGAATTCATAACCGCAGGAACTTCGAAAGCAGCCACGTTGCCGAAACACTGTGACGGGGTCGAATGTGAGGCGGGCTTCCGATGGCGGCTTATAACGCTTTGAGACACCCGGCGCAACGCCCTAAAGCCTACTAAATTAGTACTTTCCGCATAGCCGATGCGCCAAGCGGGCACATCATGAGCGATAATAGCGGGCTATCATGATTCTCGACCCCGTTCCAAACGAGGATGAGGGGACGGCCTGGGGAAGGTACTGAATGAAGCGTGTTGATGATTTCCGCCTGAAATTCGGCAAGAAGGAACTGGTGCCTATTGTCATCGGCGGAATGGGCGTGGACATATCGACGGCCGAGCTGGCACTGGAGGCCGCGCGCCTTGGTGGTGTGGGCCACATCTCTGATGCGATGGTCAACACGGTCGCGGATCGCCGGTTCAACGCCAAGTTCGTCAAGGAAAAACTCAAGCAGTACAAGTTCAACGTCGCCAACTCCGACAAGTCTGTCGTGCAGTTCGACCTCGGCCAGCTTGCCGAGGCGACCAAGATGCACATCGGCAAGACGATGGAGGCCAAGCGGGGCGATGGCCTGATCTTGGTCAACTGCATGGAAAAGCTGACGATGAACGCGCCCAAGGAGACCTTGCGGGTGCGCATGCAGGCGGCACTTGACGCTGGTATCGACGGCATCACGCTAGCGGCCGGCTTGCACCTTGGATCGTTCGCCCTCATCGAGGACCATCCGCGCTTCCGTGACGCCAAGCTCGGCATCATCGTGTCGTCGCTGCGTGCCCTGCAACTCTTCCTGCGCAAGACATTGCGCTGCAACCGCTTACCCGACTACGTAGTCGTCGAAGGTCCGCTCGCGGGCGGTCACCTCGGTTTCGGCATGGATTGGTCGCAATACGATCTGGCGACCATCGTCGCCGAGATCCGTCAGTTCCTGCTCGCCGAAAAACTCGATATCCCGCTGATCCCGGCGGGCGGTATCTTCACCGGCAGCGATGCCGTTTCGTACCTCGAGAATGGGGCTTCCGCGGTGCAGGTAGCCACGCGCTTCACGGTTACCAAAGAGTGCGGCTTGCCGGAGGACGTGCAGCAGGAGTATTTCAAGGTCAACGAGGACGGGATCGAGGTCAACATGATCTCTCCGACCGGTTACCCCATGCGCATGCTTTCGAAGAGCCCGGCGATCGGCGACGGTATCCGCCCGAATTGCGAAGCCTACGGTTACCTGCTCGACTCGACGGGCAATTGCTCGTACATCAACTCCTACAACCGCGAGGCGGCGGCCAATCCGGGAGCAAAACGCCTTTCGGTCAAGGACAAGACGTGTTTGTGCACACAGATGCGCAATTTCGATCTGTGGACCTGTGGGCACTACACCTACCGCCTCAAGGACACGTCGCGGAAGCTGCCGGATGGTACCTACCAGCTGCTTTCCGCCGAGCACGTTTTCCACGATTACCAGTTCAGTACCGACAACCGGATCGCGCTTCCGGAGTAAATTCCGCGTCCAGCGGAATGCGATTCCATTAGACTCCGCGGTCCGGCCTTGCTATTGTTTCCTGGCAGGCCTTCGTCAATTTCTTATGGGAGCGCTCGATTGGGAAAGAAGCTATATGTCGGTAACCTGAGCTACCGTGTCGATACGAACGCTCTGGAACAGATGTTTGCGGCGTACGGTACCGTCGTTTCGGCGCAAGTCATTACCGATCGCGAGACCAAGCGGTCGAAGGGGTTCGGGTTTGTCGAGATGGGCTCCGATGAGGAGGCCCAAGCGGCGATCGCCGGGCTCAACGGCAAGAACAGTGAAGGGCGGCCGTTGACGGTCAACGAGGCGCGTCCGCAGGCACCGCGCGAAGGAGGCGCTCCCGGAGGAGCGCGGCGCGGGCCCGGCGGCGGTACGACGCGTAGTCCGTACGGCGTCGGCCGTGGCGGCTCGGGCGGCGCTGACGGCGGCAATCGCCGCTGATAAAGCGCTCGCTATTTCGGCCGCTCGCTGCCGCATTGCGCGGGCGGCCGCGTGTTCAATCGAATCGCGACACCACCGATTGTCGTGGAAGGAAGAGGTATCGCGGTGGCAAAGCCTAACTACGCCTACGAAAAGCGCCAACGGGATCTTGAGAAGAGATCGAAGCAGGAGGAAAAGCGACTGCGCAAACTTGAGCGCAAGCAGGGGGAAGATGACCAGGCGCCTGCCGAGTCAGAGAACAGCCGGGAGCCGGGGATGGATGTCCCCGGGGCAGACACCTAGTCCGGTTTTCCCCGGCTGTGGCCGCCTCCAGCGGCGCGACTCAGATCCTGTTTCTCTCGGGCGATCCGGAGACTTAGCGGTCCCCGGTTCCCGCGGCGCTTGCCATCACGTTCCGGAAAATCCATGCTCAGTTATCGTCACGCCTTCCACGCCGGCAACCATGCCGACGTTCTCAAACACCTAGTCCTCGTTCAGCTCGTCCGTTACCTCACGCAGAAGGACAAACCCTTCTGGTACGTCGACACGCACGCCGGTGCGGGCGCTTACGCTCTCGATTCCTCGTATGCGCAGAAACTTGCCGAGTATGAAGGTGGAATCGGACGGCTTTGGGCGCGTGATGACTTGCCCGAAGCGCTCGCGGAGTATGTGGCCTTGGTACGTCGCTTCAATCCGTCGGGAAGCCTGAAAAACTACCCCGGTTCGCCGCATTTCGCTTTGTGGGGCATGCGGGAGCAGGACCGCCTGCGGCTCTTCGAGTTGCACAGCAAAGACGCACGGTTACTGCGCGAGTGTTTCGCCGATGCGGGGAAGCGTGTCATCGTCGAAGCGGTGGATGGATTTGCTGGCTTGAAGGCGGTACTTCCGCCCCCACCCAAGCGGGGCCTCGTGCTGATCGACCCGTCATACGAGTTGAAGAGTGACTACGAGCGTGTCGTCCAAGCACTCAAGGACGCGCTGACGCGGTTCGCCGGCGGCGTTTATGCCATCTGGTATCCGCAACTGACACGCATCGAGGCGAACGACCTTCCGCAACGTCTCAAGCGGTTGCCGGCCAAAGGTTGGCTTCACGTCGCCTTGCGCGTGAATGCTGCAGCCAAGGACGGCTTCGGGATGCACGGCAGCGGCCTCGTCGTGCTCAATCCCCCCTGGACGCTGCACGACACTCTGGCGGAGGTCATGCCCTATCTCGTCGACGTCCTCGGCACCGACGCGGGTGCCGGGTATACGCTCGAGCGATCGGAAGACTAGGCGCGGCAGGAGCGAGCGAAGCCTAAGGGTGCGCTCGCTTAGTTTTCGGTCTTCTGCTCGGTGGATCCCGAGCCGCCGACCTTCTTAGCGGTTCGACTGATCGCGCGACCGGTCGCTTCCGCACCATGGCCGATTCCCCGAGCCGCGGCCTTGGCTCCGCGCTTGATGCCGCGCGCCGTTGCATTCACCGCGCGCTTTACTCCGCGGCCCGTCGCTTCAGCGCCGCGTTCCACGGCGTTGCCTACTTTCTGGGCGGGCCCGGGGGTCGGTTCCTGAGCGTTCTCTTCAGCGGCGAAAGAAGCGCCTGTCGATATTGCGAGGGTTGCGGCGATGGCTATGAGCAGCCTGTTCTGGTTCTTCATGGTGTCGTTTGTGTTCTGGAAGGTTCGATACTTGCGGGAATGATGCTGCCACCGCGTCATCGCAAGAGCAAGCGGCTGTGTTAAGCGGGAAAGCTCTACTCGCGGCTGGTGAATGCGCAAGAATGAGCGAGTCCTATGTGGTCGGCCCGTTGCCAAGAGTGTTAGGGCGCCCTCATCCGCGGCGGCGGAGCAGCCTCGAGAGCCGAGTGTGCCGCATGGCGGAGCTCATTCACTCCTGCTGGCATAATCGGCGTGCTCGGGAAATCGCACTTCGGGGACCTCGGTGTTCAACTCGCAAGATCGTCATCGCGTCGGTTTGATCCAGATTCACCTTGCCGTCTTGCTTGCGGGAGGGGCGGGCCTATTTGCGAAGTTCCTGGCCGTCAGCCCGGCTGTGCTGACGGCCGGGCGGACTGTTTTCGGCTGCCTTGCCCTGCTTGTATTTGCCGTCGCGACGAGGTGCGACCTACGGATAAGAGGGGCGAAAGACGTGGCCATTTTGATCCTCTCCGGCGCGGTGCTGGCCGTGCACTGGGCGACGTTCTTTCACTCGATTCAAATGTCCACCGTGGCGATCGGCTTGCTGGCTTTCTCCGCGTTTCCGTTGTTCACGACCTTACTCGAGCCGTTCGTCTTTCAGGAGCCGCTACAGCGGCATGACATCGCGTCGGCGGTGGTGGTGACCGCTGGCCTTGTTCTCGTCACGCCGAGCACCGATTTCCACGACGCGCTGACGCAGGGGGTTCTGTGGGGCCTGTTGTCAGCGCTCACTTATTCGGTGCTTTCGCTGCTCAGTCGTGTCCAGGCCGGTCGCTACCCGGCGGCCATGGTTTCCTTCTATCAGCAGGGTGTGGCGGCCTTGATGACCCTGCCATTCGCGCTCGGCTGGCAGGGGGGGCTTTCGCTCCGCGACGCGTCCTTGCTCGTCGTACTCGGCGTCGTATTCACCGGGCTTGCGCAGTCCCTTGTCGTCGCGAGTCTGCGCCATCTACGGGCGCGTACCACGAGCATCGTGTTTGGTCTGGAACCGGTGTACGGAATCCTCCTCGCCTGGCTAGCGCTGCATGAGCGACCGGCGGGCCGGACGGTGCTGGGCGGTGTGCTGATTCTCGGCGCGGTGCTCTGGGCGTCTTGGCAGTCGGCCATCAAGAAAAAGCGGGAATGACCCTGTCGCGACCGACTATAGGACGACCGGGCCACGCAAGGCGCGAGAGTCTCTTGGGCGATCGTCAGTCTTTGAGTTGCGTGTATTTGCGGCTCGATCCGTAGCTTTTGGCAACCGGATACTTCTCAGCGTTCTTCTTCAGCTTTTCGCGTGCCGCTTCTTCGAGATCGATTCCTGCTTTTTCGGCAATCAGCAGCAGGTAGAGCAGAACGTCGGCGCATTCGTCGCACAAGGCTTCGCGCGCCGCGGGGTCGTTCGCCAGAGCGACCATTTCCGCGTCGGATTTCCACTGTGTCAATTCGAGCAGTTCGGCCGCCTCGAGGTTGAGCGAGACGATGAGGTTGCGCAGGGTATGAAACTGCGCCCAATCCCGCTCGTCGCGAAACCTGAGCAGATTCTGCGTGAGCGCTTTCAGCGGCATGGCGACGGTTGTCCTGCTCAGGCAAAGAAGCGTTGCTGTGCCTCGGCGGGAACCGACATGCCGGTGGTGTGGGCGCGGGCAAGCAATTCCCAGTAATAGCGATACGACGCACGGTCGTGCAACTTCCCTTCGTGGGCGATCGGAGCCCAATCCTTGTCTTGGGCGGCGATCAAGATGGAGCTTGCCGTCTCGACTTCCGAAAAATCGGGCCGCATGGCTTCGACGATGGGGACGATCTGGTTCGGATGGATGCTCCACATGCGCAGGAAGCCGAACTCGTCGCGCGCTCGGCGGGCGTCGTTACGGATGTAGTCGACATCCTTGAGTTCGGTAGTCACGTTGTGCGTCGGGACGACGCCGTTGGCGACCGCCGCCGTTGCGATCTCGCACTTGGCTCGCGAGACAAGCGGGTGGTCGAACTGCCCCGGGCTTTTCATCGCCGATGCCGGGATCGCGCCATGGTAACCGCTGACGAAATCCATCAAGCCGAAATCGATCGATTCGACACCCGGCAAGGCCGCGATTTCCCACACTTCGTGCAGGGCGCCAAGCGTCTCGATCAGCACGTGAACTGGAATTTCACGCTGCAAACCGGCGGCTGATTCGGCTTTCCGCAAGGCCGCGATCTGCGCGCGTACGTCTGCCACACCGCGCGGTTTGGGCAGCGTGATGAAGGGCAGGCGGGTGCCGGCACGCGAAACGAGGATATCGAGATCTTGCTGCCAGTGCGGGTGCGTGTAGCCATGGATGCGCGCGGCGACGCGGCCGTGTCGATTGTCGTCGCTCATGATGATGCCAGCCGCCATTTCGGCGTGCTCGCGTTCTGCGCCGGCATGGGCGCCATCCTCGCAGTCGCAGGTGATGTCAAAGATCGGGCCGAGCTCGTTCTGCAGCTGCACGGCCTTCTTCATCAGTTTTTCGGAACCGGCGTAGTGGTCGACGGCCGGCAGAATCGGGAAGGGCTTTTCGCCCGGGAAGAGGATATCAGCGGGATGGCGCATGTTCGGCGGGAGTGCTTGAAAAGAACTGATTTTACCGCGCCGGACCTGAGCGAAAGGCGAAAAAAAAGCCGCGGACCCGGCCGCGGCTTTCTGTGACAAAGGCTTCCGATTAGAGCATGTCTTTCACGGCGGCCGCTTCGTCGGTCAGTTCCTTCAGCGTCTTGCTGATCTTCTCGCGCGAGTAATCGTCGATCTCGATGCCTTGAACGATCTTGTACGAGCCGTTCTTGCATTCGCACGGGAAGCCGAAGACGATACCTTCCGGGATGCCGTACGAACCGTCGCTCGGCACGCCCATCGTGACCCAGTCATCGGAGCCGAGAACCCAGTCGCGCACGTGATCGATCGCGGCGTTGGCGGCCGATGCGGCGGAGGAAAGGCCGCGCGCTTCGATGATGGCGGCGCCGCGCTTGCCGACGGTCGGCAGGAAGACGTCGTTGTTCCATACCGGGTCGTTGATCAGCGCCTTGATGCTGTCGCCGTTCGAATTGCAATTGCGGTAGTCAGCGTACATCGTGGGCGAGTGATTGCCCCAGACGACCAGCTTCTTCAGGCTGCCGACCGGGCGGCCCGACTTGGCGGCGAGTTGCGACGCGGCACGGTTGTAGTCCAGGCGCAGCATGGCGTGGTAGTTCGCCGGGTTGGTGCGGCCGACTTTCTTGGCCGCGGCGCGGGCGATGTAGGCGTTGGTGTTGGCCGGGTTGCCGACGACGAGCACCTTGACGTTTTCCTTGGCGTTCTGGGCGATCGACTTGCCTTGAACGGTGAAGATGGCGCCATTGGCGGCGAGCAGGTCGGCACGTTCCATACCGGGGCCGCGCGGGCGAGCGCCAACCAGCAAACAGATATCGGCATCCTTGAATGCGACGTCAGGATTGTCGGTCGCGAACACACCGGCCAGCAACGGGAACGCGCAGTCGTCGAGTTCCATGATCACGCCCTGACAGGCCTTTTGGGCTTGCGGCAGATCGAGCAGTTGCAGAATGACCGGCTGGTCCTTGCCGAGCATTTCGCCGGAGGCGATGCGGAAGAGCAGGCTGTAGCCGATCTGGCCGGCGGCGCCTGTTACGGCGACGCGGACGGGAGTTTTAGACATATTGAGGGCTCCTGTGGGTAAACGGTGAGCTAATTGATGGGCCAAAAAGAGCGGTCGTTGTCCAACCGATTCTGGCGAACGGATGCAGAAAAAACCGTCGGGAATCATAAGAGCGAACGTCGGCGAGTGTCAATCAGGGATCGCGAAAAGGAGATTGCGAAACGGTGGCAAGAATCCGCATCGTCGAGTCACGGCAGGGACGAGTGAACACGATGAAGGCAAGCGGACGGCGATCCGCAGTCGTCGTTGGCCCTGTTCGGCAAGCTATTTGTCCGCTTGTGCCTGTCCTTGGAACGGAGGATTTCTGGCTCGGGCAAGAGGCTTTCCGTCGCCGTTACGGGAATGGCGTAAGCGGGCAAATCACAATAGCGACGCGGTGCGTTGCGCCTGATTTTTGTGCGCTGACGAAGCCGCGCCGCCCATTTCGCTGTCACACTACCGCTTCGGGAATCCCCGTTTCCCGCCGTGTAACGGTTCGCCGCGCGGCCAAAAACGGGAAGAAACGGGGCCTAAATGGTCAAGACCCGGGTATTTATCGAGACCCCTGCACTCTGGAGACCTTTCAATGGATGAAAAAGCTCAGCTGAATCGGTTGCGTTGGCGTTGTTCACATCGCTCGATGCTCGAAATGGACGTCTTGTTGGGAAACTTTCTTGAAAAACGCTTCTCAAATCTCACGCCGGCGCAAGCAGCCGCCTTTGCGGAACTCGTCGAGATGGAGGACCCGGACTTGTGGCCCTTGGTCGCCGGCAGGCGGGAGTGTAAGGACCCCGTGCAGGCGGAGGTCGTGGCTATGCTGCGCGACGTAAGAATACAGTAAGGATAGTGCCGCCGAATCGTCCCCCTGAACGCCTCTCAAAACTGAACCGACCAAAACCTCAACGGGAGACATGTATGGCAAGCGAACGCAAGGCGACACTGATCATCGAAGGACGGGAGCCCGTCGATTTCGACATCTTGTCGCCTGTTCACGGGAACGACTGCATCGACATTCGGACTCTGGCGGCGAAGACCGGTTTATTTACCTACGATTCCGGATTTATGTCGACGGCCTCGTGCCAGTCGAAAATCACCTTTATCGATGGTGATAAAGGCGAGCTTCTCTACCGTGGCTACCCGATTGAACAACTGGCCGAGAAGTGCAATTTCCTCGAAGTGGCCTACCTGCTTAAAACCGGGGAATTGCCGAATCCGAAACAAAAAGTCGAATTCGAGACGATCATCAAGAAGCACACGATGATCCACGAACAAATGGCTCGGTTCTACCAAGGCTTCCGGCGCGATGCGCACCCGATGGCCGTGATGGTCGGCGTCGTCGGTGCACTTTCCGCGTTCTACCACGAGGCGGAAGACTTCTCCGATGCCGAACATCGCAGCATCAGCTTCAACCGTATCATCGCCAAACTGCCGACGATCGTCGCTTTCGCCTACAAGTACTCGATGGGCGAGCCGTTCATGTATCCACGCAACGACCTCGATTACACCGCCAACTTCATGTACATGATGTTCGGCACGCCCTGCGAGAAATACGAGCCGAACCCGGTGCTCGTGCACGCGCTGGACACGATCTTCACGCTGCATGCCGACCACGAACAGAACGCTTCGACGTCGACGGTCCGTCTTGCCGGTTCGTCTGGCGCCAATCCGTACGCCTGTATCTCGGCTGGTATCGGTTGCCTGTGGGGTCCGGCGCACGGCGGTGCCAACGAAGCCTGCCTGAAGATGCTTGAACAAATTGGCGACGTCTCCCGGGTCCCTGAGTTCATCAAGCGCGCCAAGGATAAGAACGATCCTTTCCGCCTGATGGGCTTCGGCCACCGCGTGTACAAGAACTTCGATCCGCGCGCCAAACTGATGCAAAAGGTCTGTTCTAACGTCCTGGAAGAGCTCGGTCTTGAAAACGACCGCCTCTTCAAACTGGCCAAGGAGTTGGAGCGCATTGCGCTTGAGGACGAATACTTCGTCGAGAAAAAGCTGTACCCGAACGTCGATTACTACTCGGGAATCGTGCAGAAGGCGCTTGGCATTCCCACAACGATGTTCACCTGCATCTTCGCGCTCGCGCGTACCGTCGGCTGGATGGCGCAGTGGGAAGAAATGATTACCGATTCCGAATACAAGATCGGTCGGCCTCGGCAGCTCTATGTCGGGACGCCACGGCGAGACGTACGAGCGCTCGCCGAGCGTTGATCCAGAAACGAAAGGCGGCGGGCGATGCCCGTCGCTTTTTTTCCGCCTTTCCCCCATTTGGCCGGCCGTCGCAACGCCGGCTGATGTCGTTGTACCCCTCAAGATCCCCTGACCACAGGTAACCACCATGATGAATCAGTTGTTCGGGACATCGCCATTGTTCGGCGGCAATGCCCCGTTTGTGGAAGAGCTCTACGAGAACTATCTCGATAACCCGACGTCGGTTCCCGGCGAGTGGCGCGAATACTTCGACAAGCTCGCGCAGTTGCCCGGGCCGATCGCGCGCGACGTGCCGCACCTGCCCGTCGTCAACGCTTTCGCCGAACAGGCCCGCAAGGGCGGCTACCGCGCGGCTGCGTCGATGCCCGTGGACGACAAGAAGCAGGTATGTGTGCTGCAGTTGATCCGAGCGCATCGTACGCAAGGCGCTCGCTGGGCCAACCTCGACCCGCTGAAGCGCCAGCCGCGCCCGGATATTCCCGAGCTCGAGCCGGCCTTCTACGGGCTTACATCAGCCGACTTCAACACGCCGTTCAACGCCGGGTCGTTCCGCGGTGTGGCCGAACGTGCCACGCTCGGGCAGATTCTTGATGCCGTCAGGGAAACGTACTGCGGTTCCATCGGCGTCCAATACATGTACATCAACCATACCGAGGAACGCCGCTGGATCGAAGCACGCTTCGAGCCGATCCGGGGCAAGGCCACCTACACCGCGGCGCAGAAGCAGCGTTTCCTCGAGCGCCTGACGGCGGCTGAAACCCTCGAGCGTTATCTGCATACGCGTTACGTCGGCCAGAAGCGCTTCTCGCTCGAAGGCGGCGAGTCGCTCATCGTTGCCCTCGACGAACTGGTGCGCGTTGCCGGGGCGGGCGGGGTGGACGACGTGGTCGTCGGCATGGCGCACCGTGGCCGGCTCAACGTGCTGGTCAATGTGCTCGGCAAAGCGCCGTCGATGCTCTTCGATGAATTCGAGGGCAAACCGACGAGCGACAACATCGCTTCCGGCGACGTGAAGTATCACCTCGGTTACTCGTCGTCGGTGTCGACGCCGGGCGGCCCCTGCCAACTGACATTGGCGTTCAATCCGTCGCACCTGGAAATCGTGAACCCGGTGGTCGAGGGCGCCGTGTACTCGCGGCAGCACCGGCGAGGCGAGGGGTCCAAGGCCAAGGTGTTGCCCGTGCTGATTCACGGCGATGCCGCCGTCGCCGGTCAGGGCGTCAACCAGGAAATGCTGAATTTCGGCCAGACGCGCGGCTTCGGCACGGGCGGCACGGTCCATATCGTGGTCAACAACCAGATCGGTTTCACCACCTCCGACCCGCGCGATTCGCGGTCGACGCTCTATTGCACCGACCTCTTCAAGATGGTCAGTGCGCCGATCTTCCACGTGAACGGTGACGACCCGGAGGCGGTGGCTTTCGTGACCCGCCTGGCCTTCGAATTCCGCCAGGAGTTCAAGAAGGACGCCGTCGTCGACATCGTGTGCTTCCGCAAGCTCGGCCACAACGAACAGGACGAGCCGATGGTGACGCAGCCGCTGATGTACAAGCGCATCGCCAAGCATCCGGGGACCCGTCAGCTCTACGCCGACAAGCTCGTCGCCGAGGGCGCGCTGCCGAAGGAAGGCCCGGAACAGATGATCACGAGTTATCGCGAACACCTGGACCGTGGCGAACTGCTCTACAACCCGGTGCTCGCCGGTTACACCAATCCGCTGATGATCGATTGGACGCCGTTCCTGCCCAAGCAGTACATCGAGAACTGCGACACCACGGTACCGGTGAAGGAGATCAAACGGCTGGCCGAACGCCTGACCACGGTGCCGGAATCGTTCAGCCTGCACAGCCGGGTGCAGAAGATCATCGACGACCGCAAACAAATGGGGCGCGGCAGTCTGCCGTTCGACTGGGGCATGGCCGAGAACATGGCGTATGCCTCGCTGCTCGTCTCTGGCTACGGAGTGCGCATTACGGGTCAGGACGTCGGCCGCGGTACCTTCTTCCATCGCCACGCCGCGTTGCACGACCAGAAGCGGGAAAGCTGGGACGAGGGCACGTATTACCCGCTGGCCAACCTGCAGGAAAAGCAGGCCGGCTTCCAGTGCTTCGACTCGATCCTGTCGGAAGAAGCGGTGCTGGCGTTCGAATACGGCTACGCGACGTCGAACCCGTTCGAGCTTGTCGTCTGGGAAGCGCAGTTCGGTGATTTCGTGAATGGTGCGCAGGTCGTCGTCGACCAGTTCATTGCGTCCGGCGAAACGAAATGGGGCCGCGCCTGCGGCCTCGTGCTATTGCTGCCGCACGGCTACGAAGGGCAGGGTCCCGAGCATTCGTCCGGCCGGATCGAGCGCTTCATGCAGTTGTGCGCCGAGATGAACATGGAAGTCTGCCAGCCCTCGACGCCCGCGCAAGTGTTCCACATGCTGCGCCGGCAGGCGATCCGCAAGCAGCGCAAGCCGCTCGTGGTGTTCTCGCCCAAGTCGCTGCTGCGCCACAAGGACGCCGTGTCGACGATGGACGAGATGGCGAAGGGCAGTTTCCGTCTGTTGATCGGCGAAGTGGACCCGCTTGAGGCCAAGGACGTCAAGCGCGTCATCTTCTGCTCCGGCAAGGTCTATTACGACCTCATCGCCGCTCGGCGCGAGAAGGATATCAAGACGATCGCCATCGCCCGCCTGGAACAGATCTACCCGTTCCCGCAAGCCGCGTTTGAAGCCGAACTGGCGAAGTACCCGAACGCGACCGAGGTCGTGTGGTGTCAGGAGGAACCGCGCAACCAGGGCGCCTGGTACTGGTTCGCCTCCCGTCAGCACCTCGCACGCTCGCTGAGCGACAAACAACAGTTGCTGCTCGTCTCGCGCCCGGCTTCGCCATCCCCGGCGGTCGGCTACTACAGCAAGCACAACGAACAGAAGGCCGCGTTGCTTGAGTCCGCCTTGGGTGAAATCGGCCCGTACAAACCCGCTTGAACCGGAGCTACAACAATGATCATTGACGTAAAAGTCCCGCCGCTTTCCGAATCCGTTGCCGAAGCCACTCTGATGTCATGGCACAAGCAGGTGGGTGAAGCCGTGACCCGGGACGAAAACCTGATCGACATCGAGACCGACAAGGTGGTCCTTGAACTTCCTGCGCCAGACAACGGCGTTCTCGTAGAAACGATCAAGCACAACGGCGACACCGTTACGGCGGGCGAATTGATCGCACGCATCGACACCGAAGCGGCCGCCGCCGTCAAAGCGGCGCAGTCCTCGGCCGCTGTGTCTGCCTCAGTCGCTGCCCCTTCAACGCCGGCGAAAGCCGAGCCGGAAGCCGCCACGGCCACCGCCATGCCGGCGGCACGCAAGATTCTCGAGGAAAAGGGACTGTCGGCGGCCGACGTTCCTGGCACGGGCCGTGGCGGCCGCGTAACCAAGACTGACGCGCAGACGGCTGAGGCGAAGGCGCCCGCCGCTCAACCCGCCGCTCAACCCGCCGCACCCATGGCGAAAGCCGGGGCTCCGGCTGCCGCTGCGGCGCTGCCGCCCGCGCCGCTGGTGGAAATTCCGCTGGCCGATCGGCCGGAGCAACGGGTGCCGATGTCGCGCCTGCGCGCGCGCATTGCCGAAAGACTGGTCCAGTCGCAATCGACCAATGCCATCCTGACCACCTTCAATGAGGTCAACATGGCGCCTGTCATTGCGCTACGCAAGCAATACGGCGAGAAGTTCGAGAAGACGCACGGCGTGCGGCTCGGCTTCATGGGCTTCTTCGTCAAGGCCGCGGTGGCAGCCCTGCAGCGCTATCCGATCGTCAACGCCTCGGTCGACGGTAACGACGTCGTGTATCACGGCTACATTGACATCGGCGTCGCCGTCGGCAGCCCGCGCGGACTCGTCGTACCGATCCTGCGTGACGCAGACCAGATGAGCATCGCCGACATCGAGAAGAAGATCGTCGAGTTCGGGCAGAAAGCCAAGGACGGCAAGTTGTCGATGGAAGAACTCACGGGCGGCACCTTCTCGATCTCGAACGGCGGCGTTTTCGGCTCGATGCTGTCGACACCGATCATCAATCCGCCGCAGTCGGCGATTCTCGGCATACATGCCACCAAGGACCGCGCCGTGGTGGAAGACGGTCAGGTAGTGGTGCGTCCGATGAATTACCTGGCCCTTTCGTACGATCACCGCATCATCGACGGCCGCGAGGCGGTACTCGCGCTCGTTGCCATGAAAGAGGCTCTCGAAGACCCGGCGCGCTTGCTGCTCGGCGTTTGAGAAGGTGTAATTCGGAACTCGTCCGCGGGCTGGTTCCGGACGACGGCGATCGATCACAACCGATCCGGACCGCGCAGAGCGTATCGGCAGTCACGCGCCGGCCGCTCTGTGTTTTGCATCCGACATCAGAAAAAAAGGGGTAGAAAATGTCCAAGAAATTCGATGTGCTGGTCATCGGCGGCGGGCCGGGCGGCTACGTCGCGGCCATCCGCGCAGCGCAACTCGGCTTCAGCGTTGCCTGTTGCGAATCCAATCCATACGACGATCCAAAGGGTGAGCCGCGACTCGGAGGCACGTGCCTTAACGTCGGTTGCATTCCTTCGAAGGCGCTGTTGCATACCTCCCATCTCTTCCACGAGGCAGCGCACGGCTTTGCAGCGCAAGGCATCAAGGTCGGCACACCGGAAATCGACGTCGCGGCGATGATGGCGCGCAAAGCGGCTGTCGTCACGCAACTCACGAGCGGTATCAAGGGGTTGTTCAAAAAGAACAAAGTCACGCTGATTCCCGGTCATGGTTCCTTTGTCGGACCGACAGACGGCGGCTGGCAGATCAAGGTCGGCGACGAGACGGTCGAAGCGCGCAACGTGATCGTTGCCACCGGCTCGAGCCCGCGGCATCTACCGGGCGTACCGGTCGACAACACCTTGGTTTGCGACAACGCTGGTGCGCTGGCCATGGGCGCTGTGCCGAAGAGGCTGGCGATCATCGGGGCCGGTGTCATCGGCCTTGAAATGGGCAGTGTCTGGCGGCGGCTCGGAGCCGAAGTGACGCTGCTCGAAGCCTTGCCCGATTTCCTCGCCGCGGCGGATGTCGACGTCGCAAAGGAAGCGGCGAAGATCTTCGCCAAGCAGGGTTTGAATATCCAGCTTGGTGTGACGATCAATGCAGTGAATGCGACGGGTGACAGCGTGTCGATCCGTTACACCGACAAGGCAGGCGGCGAACAGACGCTCGACGCGGACCGCTTGATCCTCTCGGTCGGCCGTGTGCCGAATACCGCGGGACTCAATGCCGAAGGCGTGGGACTGCGGCTCGACGAGCGCGGCCGTATCGATGTCGACGGCCAGGGCCGGACCAATCTGCCGGGTGTATGGGCGGTGGGCGATGTTGTCTCCGGTCCGATGCTGGCGCACAAGGCGATGGAAGAGGCGGTGATGGTTGCCGAAGTGATGGCCGGACAGGCGGGCCACCGTCATTTCGCCACGGTCCCATGGGTTGTCTATACCAATCCCGAGATCGCCTGGGCGGGAAAGACCGAGCAGGAATTGAAAACCGCCGGCACGGAATACCGGGTCGGCAAGATTCCGTTCGCCGCCAACGGACGGGCGCTCGGCATGGGTGAAACGGCGGGCTTCGTGAAGATGCTCTCCGATGCCCGGACCGATCGGATTCTCGGCGTCCACGTCATCGGCGCCAACGCCTCCGAGTTGATCTCCGAAGCCGTTACGGCGCTCGAGTTCGGCGCCGCGAGCGAAGACATCGCCCGCATCTGCCACGCGCATCCGACGCTATCGGAAGTGATGCACGAGGCCGCTCTCGCCAGCGACAAGCGCGCGCTGCATTTCTGAACCGACAGGTGCCGAGGCTCCGGCCCCCACCGTTTCTCTCGCCGGCCGTTGTTGCGATTTGCGACGCGGCTGGCGACTCTCCATCCTCTACCGCGTGTCGCCTCCACCGTTAGGGCAGCGGTTCTCATCAAATCCAAAGTGGCGGCTCTACAATGGGATCCGCGTCAGACGCCGCCGATCCTGCCCCTCCATATTCGACGCCGGGTGCTTTTCGGATTCCGGGTTTCATCCGTGACCCGGGAGGCGGCAACTGATATCCTATCCGGCAGCGCGTACAAAGCCCCGGCGGACCGCCGATTGCCAAGAAAAATATACCCCAGGAGCTACGATGAGTAACGTCACGGATCGCGAATCGGTTCCAGAATCCCCGAACCCGATCGGAATGGATGGGATCGAGTTCATCGAGTTCACCACATCTAAACCGCAGGCCCTCGGTGGCGTGCTCGAGCGGATGGGATTCCGCCCGGTTGCCCGGCACCGGTCCCGAGAAGTCGAGCTTTACCGCCAGGGGACAATGAATGTCGTCGTCAATTCGCAGCCGACCGACATTCCGCGTACCGTGGTTCCGGTGGAACGCCCCATCATCAGCGCCATCGCCCTCCGCGTGCGCGACGCGGACGCCGCTTTCCGGCGCGCGCTCGATCTCGGCGCCTGGGAGATTCCTCCCCGCGCGCAAGCGCTCGAACTCAACATCCCAGGGATACATGGTGTCGGCGAAAGTCTGATCTACTTCGTCGACCGCTACGACGAGTTTTCGATCTTCGATATCGATTTTCGCGCCATCCCCGGCGTCGATCCGAACCCGCCGGCGATCGCCGACCTCAATTTCTTCGGCATCGTGCAGTACGTCGGGCTCGAACGCACCGACGACTGGACCGAGTTCTATGTGCAGTTATTCGGTTTCACTCCGATTCCGGACGATGTACGTTTCGGCATCATGCCCAAGGGACTGCTGTTGCAGAGCCCCTGCCGCAAGTTCTTCCTGCAATTGATCGAGCCGGATGGCGCAGCGCAATATGCGCCGATGGAAGAACATCTGCAGCGTATCGGATTCGGGACGCCGGACGTGCTGGCGGCGACGGCCGAATTCGAGAAACGCGGTATTGAATTCGTTTCGACGGATAAGGTGCATACCAGCGAGCGTGGTGCATTGACCAAAGCCGTCCTCGGCGGCGTGATGTTCGAGCTGGTGCACGCCGATCCCAACTCCCGGATGTGGCGTCCATGAACTTCAACGACTTCGGGATCGATAGCGCTTCTCTGGCCGGTTCGCTTGAAAACCGGCTGCAAGCGGCGCGCAAGGCGGGCTTCAGCCACGTCATGATTTCAGCCGCCGACATCGTCGGCCACCCTGTCAGCACCTCAGCCGGTGTGGACGCGATCCTGAAGAGCGGCCTCCGCGTGACGGGCCTCGAAGCCCTCCGCGACTTCGAGGGGCTCACGGGCAAGATGCATGAGTACAAGGTCGACGTTGCGAAGTCGATGCTTACGCTCTGCCACCGCATCGGTGGGCGCTTGTTGCTGACGGAGGCATCGGCGTCTGTCCATGCCATGGTTGATCCCGACAAGATCGCCGCCGATTTGCGCAAGTTGGCGTTTCTTGCGCTGCCGATGGGAATTCGTATTGCCTTCAAGGGCTTATCGACGAGCCGGACGGTGAAGAACTTCGCGCAAGCTTCCGAAGTCGTTGCCTTGGCCAACTGTCCCAATCTCGGGGTGGCGATCGACGCCTTCGACGTGATCAGCGCCGAGGTCCCGCTGGATGATCTGGAGACGGTGTTCGCCCAGCAGATTTACCTCGTTCAGCTCTCGGACTTCATGCTTCAAGAGGTCCGGTCGTCAGAAGACGAAGTATCGTCGGCTTCACACTTCCGCGTTTTCCCCGGCGAAGGCGCGCATAGCGACCAGCTCTCCAAGTTCGTGCTCAAGCTTGAGGAAATCGGCTATTTCGGCGACTACAGCTTCGACGTCTATAACAGCGATTACTTGCAAATGCCGTCCGAGGCCATCGCGCTGCGCGCGCGCCGGGCGGCCGACTGGCTTGGTGAAACCGTGCTGCGGCGTACCCTGCCAGTACCAAACATGGAGCGCTTGCGCGCACTGCGTCCCTGCTAGGTCGAGCGAGCCGGCGGAGTTTAGCCCACTAAAGAAAAGCGGCGCTCTTTGGCGCCGCTTTTCTTTAGGAACAACACGGCTAACGCGTTTCTTTTCCGCTGTATCCGAATTCCCGACCGTAATGCCGTCTAGCCCATGAAGCGTAGCCAGAGGGCGGAGATCGGCATGACGAGGACGAGTGCCGGCAGCATGTTGACGATCGGGAAGACCTTGATGCCGCAAATGCGCATCCCGGTGGCGAGCATGATCAGGCCGCCACATGCAGAGAAGTCGGCTTGCATGCCGGGCGAGACGAGCGGAACCAGCAGGTTGGCGCCAAAGAACAGCGCGCTTTGAATCGCGGCTTGCGGAATGGCGATCAACGCGACGGCGATTCCCAACTCGGTGGCGAAAATGGCGGCTGTGAAAAGATCAAGCACCGCCTTGGTCATCAGGATGCTTGCTTCGCCGGTCATCCCTTCATGCATGGCGCCGAAAATCCCCATGCCACTGACACAGAACAGCACGAGCAGCGTGATGTATTTGTGCACGAAGTTCTGCGTGTGCGCACCTTCGCCTGCCGTGCGAATGAATCGCTGGGCGACGGTTTGTAGCCATTGGATCGCCCGCTCGAGGCCGCGCTCAAGCCACAGCAGTTCTCCCACGAAAGCCCCAGCCAGCATGGCCAGCGTGACGGCCGGGATCGTACGCACCTTGTTGACCATCACGACCCCGATACCGATCGAGAGGATTCCGCAGGTCAGCGGCAAGGCTTCGCGGACACGCGCCGGAAGCCGTGCACTGAGGACGGCGCCGATTCCACCGCCGGCGAGCAAGGCGGCACTGTTGATCAAAGGTCCGAGCATTTTTCTTGGAGGCGAAACATGGAGGGGAAAGGAATGAGGTCGACCGACGAGGGTACAGATACCGAGGTGCTTGAAAGGAGACCCGTCTGGTCGCGACCTTCTGTGTTTTTCTTGCAAGTGCGCGATGATACATGCGAACCGTGGCCTCTAATAGCGCCGTTCCGTTATTAGCGCGACTTCAACCTAAGTGAGGGGCGTTGCTTCCAAAGCGTCCAAGTCTGCGGCGCTCAACGTCCTATCCGAGGTTTCTTTGATTTGTTCGGCGGAAAGTGTTTGGGAGAGAGACGAGCGGGCGAGACCGTTGGCCCGGCGGCCCTACTAGCCGCTAGCCGAAATGCGCCGGCCGGCGACCCCGAGTGGAGGTGGCCGGCCGGAAATCTGCGCGATCTATTTTTTACTGAAACGCTTCCGCGCGCTTGATCGACTCCGCGAGCCCGGCTTCGTCTGCATTGCGCGGCTTGCCGGGGTGAATGATCGCTACTTGGCAGTTTTCCGCCGCTTCGACGAGTTGCGCGTACGTGCCGGCATTGATGTCTTTGATGAATGCCTGCTTGTTGCCGTCATAGGCGAACATCTTGTCATTGACCTGGATGCATTCGTTGCACGAAGCGCACCGTGGCGTTTCGATATACGCTTCATCCGACGACTTTTCCGGCTCGCTTTCAGCGGCGGCGGCCGGCGCGGGGCTCAGCGTTGCGGCGGCGGGGGACGGCGCCGGGACGGCAGAAGCCATTGCGCTGGCGGCGACGATGACGCGTGCACTCTCTTCCCACGCTGCTTTCTCGCGAGCGACCGCTTTCTCGACGTGCGAGTTGTGGATGCCGCCGAGCTCCTGCAGGCTGTTCCACATGGACAGGCAACGACGCGCCTCGCGGATGAGCTTTTCACTGACAATCACCTTCTGCAACCGATCGTCTTCATCGACCATCAGCACCGAGGGCACGCTGTCGATCCGGTCGATGCTATCCCATTTGTCGCGAGCGATAATGTCCCCGGCATTGGTGAGCGCCTCGTTCCATTGCGCTTTTGGCACCTTGGCGAAGAACTCGGCATAACGTGCGTCTGACGCCACGAAATCGACCAGGGTGAACGGCGCCTGGGCCGTCACCGTCTGGCAGGCATCGTCTTCATAAACAATGCGATGCGCGGCCCAATCGAGCTCCGCCTGCGGATTGATGGCGAGCGAGAAACGCGAGGCCCAATCGTTACCTGACGACGGGTCCATCGTGAAGGCCGGAAAAACGCGCGATTCGAGTGCCGCTGCGCCGATCAGATAGGGCGGCATGTGGGCGCTGCTGCCAGCAATGCCGGAAAACACGCTGAACAGAGCCGGGCCCGAGCAATCGAGACCGCGCCGGATCTTCTCGCGTAGTTGGTAGAGCGATGACGATGGCGACTGGAGCACGAAGACGCCCGCCATGCCCAGGGCCATGCGGGCCAATTGCCGGCTGCGCAGTGCGAAGGCAAGGTGTCCGTCGTGGATCGGCGAACGCTCGATGACGTCGTCTGTCTGCACGAGTACCTTGATCGGCAGGTTCAGCGACATGATCTCCGTTAGCCAGCTCAACTCCTCGCCCGGCAGCTCGTGCGCGTGCAGGCGAACCAGATAGTCCGGGAAGATTGCCATGTCGCGGGGGTCGAGGCCGCTTTCACCGAAGGACTCGAACAGCCGATCATGCTTGGATTCGCTGTATTCCCCCTTGACCTCGAGCTCGGCGACGGCCACGGCCTTTGAAAGCTCGATGGCCTTCGGCATCCGCTCCCGATACGCGGCGATCGCTGCGGCACAGGAATCGAAAGCGAACGTATAGGTGCCTTTATCGGACTGGGAGGTTGGGAAAAACTGCTGCGACTGCAGCGTGGCAAGCAGCTTCTCGATACGGCGGCGACGGCTCTTGGTGAGGCTTTCCTTCGGCGCCGATTTGGCGAGAATCCGTGACATGGCCTCGAAGTCGAAGTGGTCCATCGGGCCCGAGCCGAACGAGCGCTTGAGGTTCTCGGCGCTCCTGCCGACATTCGACGTCGCGAAATCGGCCTGCAGGATTTCGTTGAGCTTGATGACCAGCCGTTTGACGATGTCGCCGAAACGGCGGGCGCGGCGAGTCTGCGTCAGCGCCCACACATGGCCGAGATAGTGGAATGGCATCGAAACATTGCAATCGATCACTTCGCCATCGACCTTGAGGTTGGCGCGGGCGCGTGAGAGTGCTTCGGCGACTTCCTTGTCCTCACTCGTCAGTTCCGACGCGGCCTTTTCCCACAGCGGTATCAGGGGCGCGCTATCCTGCGCCGTTGCGAGCGAGCGAATGCGTTGCTCGAGGCGCAGGACATGCTTCCGGATGCGATCGCCGTCACTTCCTTTGGCGATTTTCTCGAGAATGCCGTCAATCAGACCCGAGAGCGATTCGACGCAGGGGCCATCCGGCGCGTCCTTGAGCAGGACCAGCGGGAAGTCGTAGCGCAATCTCGTGAGATCGCGGTAGTTGGCAAAGAGGGCGGGGCGCAGATTGAGCCCGTCGATCGACGACAGGTTCGGCGTGTTTATTTTTCCGCTCAGGAAAAAGGCAACGTGGGCTTGCAGATCAGCTTCCATGAGTAGCTATCTCGTCAGTTATTGAGTCCGTGTCCGCGGCGGAACGGAGTAATGCCGCCGGGACGTCCGTCTTGGCCTCGTGATTCCATCTCAGACCGTGTATTTGTCCAGTTCGGCGTCGAAGTTGCGACGGATCGCGTCGACCGTCCGTAAGGCACCGGCGTGCCGCGTGTCTTCGTAACACGGTATCTCCGGGTTGCGATACAGGATGCCGACTGGAATCGCCTCTTGATTCGACGCGATTTCACGCGCGCGGTGGATGTCACGCGGGTTGTGCTCGATCTGGTTCTTGTACACGCGGGACAGCCCGGGGCTGAGTTGCAGCCCGTCGGCATGATGTACGAGCTGGATGCGTTCCGGGTCTTGCAGCCAGGGATCGAGCGACTTCGGCAGCCATTCCGGGCAGCGTTGAACGATGCGCACGAACGAGAAGCCCTTGTGGTGGTATGCCGCCTTGACGATCTCGAACAGCGTCTCGGGAATCCAGTCCACCGCCTGGGCGACGAAGGACGCGTTGACCACTCCGAGCGTCACCGTCAGCGGATTCAGCCCGTCGAGGTAGCTGCCGCGCGGCGTAGTGTTGCTCTTGGTTCCGATCGGCGATGTGGGAGAGGCTTGCTTCTTGGTCAATCCGTAAATCTGGTTGTCATGCAGGAAGACCGTCATGTTCATGTTGTAGCGGATGGCGTGCACCCAGTGCGCCGCACCGATGCTGCAACAGTCGCCATCGCCGGTGTTAACGAACACCGTGAGGTCCGGGCGGGCCATCTTGACGCCTTCGGCGACGGGGAAGGCGCGGCCGTGGATGCCGTGGAAGCCGTAGGTCTTCATGTAGTGCGGGAAACGGCTGGAGCAGCCGATACCGGAGACGAACACGGTTTTTTCCGGGCGCAGGCCTTCATCGCGGCACAGTCGCTGGATCGCGGCGAGGATCGCATTGTCGCCGCAGCCTGTGCACCAGCGTGGGACGCCGCTTTGGTAGTCTTCCAGCGCTTGCTGCTCCTTGTAGAGTTCGAGCAGTTGCTTGGTGGCGGATAATTTCATGATGTCTCTTCCCTATTTTTCGAGCTTGGCCAGCAGCACGCGGCGGATCGTGCGCGGCTTCACGGGTTGGCCGCGGACTTCGGTCCAGCAGTCGACGTCGATCAGATAACGCGAACGCAGCAGGGTGGCGAGGGCCGAGTAGCGGCGGCTGTCCTCGTTGATCAGCTCGTCGTCCGGGCTGTCGCTCCAGTTGGTCTCAATCGTCATGACCTTCTTGAAGCGCTGCAGGATTTCCTTGATCCCCGGCTGCATCGGCTGCAGGAAGCGCAGATGGATCGACGAAACCTTCTTGCCCTCGGCTTGCAGGCCGGCAACCGCTTCCTCGATTGCACCCTTGGTGCTGCCCCAACCGACGACGAGCAGGTCACCCTTCGGCGCGCCGAAGACTTCAGGCGGCAACAACGTCTTTTGCAGGGCCGCCAGCTTCAGGCTGCGCATGCGCAGGCCTTCCTGGTTGATGTCGGGGTCGTAGGCGACATGGCTTTGCCGGTCGTGGGCAAGGCCCGTCACGGTATGCATGCCGCCCGGCTGACCGGGAATGAAGCGGCGCGCGATGCCGGTGACCGGATCCCAGTCGTAAGGCTTGGCGCCTTCGGGGACCGGGTTCTGGTCATAGGGGGGCGCAAGCCATGCTTCGTTGAATTCGGGACGCGGGAACGGCTGCTGCGACGACGACAGGCTGGCGTCGGAGAGTACGACGACGACCGTGTTGAACGTTTCCGCGATCCGGCGGGCGGTGATCATCGAATAGAAACAATCTTCGATGGTCGCCGGTGCCATGACCACCTTAGGTGCGTCGCCGTGGCTGCCGTAGATTGCCGTCAGCATGTCGCCCTGTTCGACCTTGGTTGGCTGGCCGGTGCTCGGACCGCCGCGCTGGACATTGACGACGACGAGCGGAATCTCGGCCATGACGGCGAGCCCGATCGCCTCCTGTTTGAGCGAGTACCCCGGCCCCGACGTGATCGTCACCGTGCACTTGCTCGCATACGAAGCGCCGATCGCGAACGCGCACGCGGAGATTTCGTCCTCGGCCTGATGCACGATGCCGCCGACGCGCTCGAAGGCTTCCGACAGATAGTGCGACGCCGACGTGGCCGGCGTGATTGGATACATTGCGCAGATTTCCATCCCCGACGCCATGACGCCAAGCGCCAGCGACGTGTTGCCGTTCATCGAGATCAACTTCTTGTCCGACGGCGTGGCCGGAATGCGGAAACTGAAGTCGATGTTCTCCACCGCCCATTTGTGGCCGGCTTCGAGCAGAACGATGTTGGCGTCGATCACGCTGCGATCTTTCTTGCCGAAGGTGAGCGCGATCTGCTCACGTGCCGCTTGCAGATCGAAGCTGTAGATATGGCAGAGTAGGCCGAGCGCAAACATGTTCTTACCGCGACGCGCGTTCGACGTGATCTTCAGGCACTCCTCCTCCATAGGGATTTCGTGCACTTTGTATCCCGCCTTGACGAGCCGCTCATACGCCTCGGTATACGATTTGGCGATGCCGGGGTCAGCATGCGTGCGCCACATGTTCTCAAGCAGGATGATGCAACCCGGCTTGAGCTCGCGCGCATTGACGCGACCGAGCAGCACCTGCTCGTTGAACGCGACGACGAGGTCGGTTTCGTCGCCGCCGTTGGTGATGTACTCCGAGCCGATGCGGATGCGGTTGCCGCTCGCGCCGGCCACGCTGCGGGCGGGCGGGCGAATTTCGGCTGGGATGATTTCGGTCGTCCAGATGCCGTTGCCCATGCGTGCGGCGATGGACCCGAGTGTCTGTCCGCAGCGTTGCGCGCCTTCGCCCGAGTCGCTGATGATCTCGACGATGTGCTCCTGAAGCGTCGTGCAAGACATGCCGCCGGCCTTCTTTGCAGATTTCTTTGTGGTCATAGGTGCCATTCCAAGTGTCTTATGCCCTGACTCGGACGAAGTTCTTTTCGGCGAGGTCGATGCCGAACAAGGTGTCTTCACCGGAGTGGTAGGGATGCTGCGGATCGCGGATTCCGAGGTAGGCCTTCATGCTTGCCGCCGCCTTGCGTCCGGCGCCCATGGCCATGATCACGGTCGCCGCGCCGGTGACGATGTCGCCACCGGCGAACACGCCTGCCATCGACGTTGCGAGGTTTGCATCGGTGTCGATGTAGCCCCACTTGTTGAGCTTGAGCTTCGACGTCTGGCCCATGATCGGATTGGCGTTAGTGCCGATGGCATAGACGATCAGGTCGACCTCGAAGTCGAACTCGCTGCCGGGGACGGGCACCGGCCGACGGCGACCGGATTCGTCGGGCTCGCCGAGTTCCATGCGTACGCAGCGCATACCGCGTACGCCGCCCGACCCATTGTCGAGCACGGCCACCGGATTGGTCAGCCAATGGAACTCCACGCCTTCTTCCTCGGCGTGATGAACTTCCTCGGCTCGGGCCGGCGCTTCCTTGCGCGAACGACGGTAGATGCAGTAAACCTTTTCGGCGCCGAGACGTAGCGATACACGCATCGCATCCATTGCCGTATTGCCTGCGCCGACGACGGCGACGCGTTTGCCGATCGGCTGCGGTGTGTCGAAGTTTGGAAACTCTTTGGCGCGCATCAGGTTGCAGCGGGTGAGCAGTTCGTTCGCGGACAATACGCCGTTCAGCGAGTCGCCCGGAATGCCGAGCATCGTCGGATAACCCGCGCCGACGCCGACGAAGACGGCATCGAAGCCCATCTCGGTGGTCATCTGCTCAACGGTGAACAACCGTCCGACGAGCGTGTTGCACTGGAACTTGACGCCCAGCTTCCTGAGGTTGTTGATCTCCGCGTCGATTACTGAGTTGGGCAGGCGGAAGTCCGGAATCCCATACTTGAGAACGCCTCCCGGCTGGTGGAAGGCTTCGAAGACGGTAACGTCGCAACCGGCCTTCGCCATGTCCGCCGCGCAGGCCATGCCCGCAGGACCCGAACCGATGATGCCGACCTTGAAGCCGGAGGGCTCGATATAGGGAATGTTGGCCCAGCCTTCACGAATCGCCGTGTCGCCGACGAAGCGCTCGAGGCGCCCGATGGCCACCGGTTCGAGCGAGTCACCGACCGTACATTTTCCTTCGCACTGGTTTTCCTGCGGGCAGACGCGGCCGCAGATCGCCGGCAGCAGGCTGGTCTCGGTCAGGATGTCGTAGGCCCCGCGCAGGTCTTTTTGATTGATCTTCTGGATGAAGCCTGGGATATTGATGCCGACCGGGCAGCCGGAGACGCAGGGCTGATCCGGGCACATCAAGCACCGTTCCGATTCGCGCAATGCGTCGTCGGGATGATACCCGCAGGCTACTTCCTCAAAATTCCGGGCGCGTACGGCGGCCGGCTGTTCCGGCATCGGCGTGCGCTCCTGCGGAATCGTTCGAATCGTCTTTTTTTTCGCCATGGTTATGTACCGTTGAGCTTGGAGTGAGTCGGGGCGCCGTTACTTGCGGGCGCTTTCCTTGACCGCGCTGCTGATCTTCTTCTGCAGGCGGCAGCCCTTCTCGTGTTCCCAGTGATCGAGCGCCATACGTTCCTCTTTCGTATACCGACGCAGGCGCATCAGAAGATCGTCGAAGTCGACCAGGTGTCCGTCGAAGTCAGGGCCGTCGACACAGGCGAATTTCACTTGGTCGCCGATCTTGACGCGGCAACCGCCACACATGCCGGTGCCGTCGACCATCACCGGGTTCAGGCTGACCATCGTCTTGATCTTCAGTGGCCGGGTCGCCTCGGCACAGCCCTTCATCATGATCGGTGGGCCAATGGCGATCACTTCGTCGATGTCGGCGTGTTTCTCCACGGCCTGCGCGATGCCGGCGGTAACGAGGCCCTTGATGCCTGCCGAACCATCGTCTGTGCAGATGATGAACTCATCGCAGACGGCGCGGAACTTCTTGTCCCAGAAGACGAGGTCCTTGTTGCGGAAGCCGACGACGCCGATCACGTAGGCGCCGGCCTCCTTGAAGGCCCGCGCTTGCGGATAGATCGGGGCGACGCCCAGACCGCCCCCGACACAGACGACTTTCTTGGCGTGGCTGACAGGACTCGGAATGCCCATCGGCCCGACCAGCGCGTAGAGCGACGTGCCAACCTGGCATTCCTGCTGCATTTGGCGCGTCGTTTTTCCGACCGCCTGGATGACGAGGGTGATCGTTCCTTTCTCCCGGTCGAAATCGGCGATCGTCAGCGGAATGCGTTCGCCGTTTTCGTGCAGCATCACGATCACGAATTGCCCCGGCTTGGCCGCTTTGGCCATCAGGGGATGACGCACTTCAAGCAGATAGGTGACGTCGGAAAAGTCCTCCCGAGTCACGATTTCAAAGTCTGGCATTTTGCTCACTTTCATGTCAGGAGGCGTCCGCGGCCGCGATCCGGCTAGCGCTGCCGCCGGTCGCGGCTACAAACCCGGGAATGCGCCGACCATGGCATGGCATCGGCCTTGTGAGGGGCCGTACAGATCGGGTGAACGTTGCAAACGGTCATTGATCGAGTGCTCCGCGGCGTTGCCGCGCCGTGCCTGTCGGTTTTATGGACGAGCCGCAATTGCACAGAACCGCGTGCTCGGAAAAACGGGGAAAATTGAACCCTCAAATCGTAGGTGCTCGTAGATGCCTCTACGACATGCTGCTTGATATTGTTATGTGCAAAGTATTCTTCCCGGGCTTGAAAGTTGGCGCAATTGATAGATGTGTACAACCTTGTTCCGAATTGGAACTAACTTCTTGTTTTTTGGTCGCGCAAAAAAATGCGAATTTTGTGCCTGGAAAGCCGCTGATCGAGGCCTCTGGCGCCATCCTTTGTCGACGTCGGCAAATAATTCATTCAACATGGCACGATGCATTTCCTGCGAGGTTCGAATATGTTCAGTGATACTCGGCGTGGCCGGCGTACCGCTCAGCCAAACCAAGGCACGGTCAAGACACCCGCGCGGTCGGCTGCGGTGCACACGGAGAAAGCGGCTCGGGGTGACCTGGCACGCGCTACGTTGGCCATCCTCTGCATCCTGCTTCTCCTCGCCGCGTCGTTGTGGATCCTGCGGCCTTTTCTTGCCGCCTCCGTATGGGCGGTGATGATTGTCGTTGCCACTTGGCCGTTGTTCATGTCGCTCGAGAATCGCCTCGGCGGGCGACGCGTACCGGCCATCGCCGTGATGACGATCGCCATGGTTCTTCTGCTCGTCGTACCGCTGTGGATTGCCATCGACATCATCGTGGAGCACGCCGGTGACATGACGGCGCTCGTGCAGCAGATCGCGGCTTCGGGGCTCCCGGCGCCACCACGCTGGCTCGCGGGATTACCGATGGTGGGAGGAAAGCTCTCTGCGCTTTGGGAACAGGTGGCAGACGCCGGGCCGCAAGGCTGGATGGCGCGTGCTCAACCGTACGCGGCCCAATTCGGGAAGTGGATGCTGGCGGAGATCGGCGGGCTCGGCGTCATGCTCATGCAATTCATGCTTATCGTCGCGCTTTCGGCCGTGCTCTACGCGAGCGGAGAATCCGGAGCGCTCACGGTGCTCCGTTTCGGACGGCGGCTTGCCGGCGAGCGCGGCGAAAACTCGATCATTCTGGCCGGGCAGGCGATCCGGGGCGTTGCGCTTGGCGTCGGCGTCACCGCGCTCGTGCAAACGGTACTCGGCGGCATCGGGCTGGCGATCACCGGCGTACCGTTCGCGGCATTTCTTTCCGCCGTTATGCTCATGCTCTGCATCGCGCAGGTGGGGCCCGGGCCGATCCTCATTCCGGCCGTTATCTGGATGTTTTGGCGCGGCGATACCGGCTGGGGAATCTTCCTGCTGGTGTGGACGGCCGTCGTCATCACGCTTGATAACTTTCTGCGGCCGGCACTGATCCGTCGAGGTGCCGATTTGCCTTTGTTGCTCATCTTCGCTGGCGTGATTGGCGGCATGGTGGGCTTTGGATTGGTGGGCATTTTTATCGGTCCGGTCGTCCTTGCCGTGACCTACACGCTGCTCGAAGCGTGGATGTCCGATACGTTGGGCGACGCCGACGCGAAATAGACCGGCTGGGACATCGCATCAGTCGGGCGACCCTGCCGTCTGTGCTCGTTCACTCCCCGGTCGCGGGGACCTTTCGTTGGACCCGCGCTGTCTCTCTGGGCACCAGGATTGGAGGTTCCCAATGAACGTATCTTTACGCGTGCTTCTCGCGCTCACCTGTTTCGCGTCCGTCTTTCCCGTCTCCGCCGCGATGATCTCAAGCGAGGGCTTGCAGGCCTGCCGCCATGTCGCAAACGATCAGGCCCGCCTGGCGTGTTACGACGCCTTGTCTGAAAAGGAACCGAAAGCCGCCCAGACCGCGCCGGCACCCGGCGATACGGCGTGGAAGCGGGCCAGTCAAGAGGAGCAGACGGTTATGCCGGGCGAACAAAAAAACGCGGCTCCCGAGTCAAGACTCGCCAAGGCTTGGGATTTGGAGCCGGGTAAACGAGGGGACTTGCTTAGTCTGCGTCCTTACCAGCCGGTGTATTTGTTGCCGTGGTTCCATTCGACCGACGTCAATCGCAGCCCGTCGAGCCCTTCCGACGGACGGACGACCACGCGGCCGATGGATGTCGATGCCAACGAGGCGAAGCTGCAGATCAGTTTGAAGACGCGGGTTGCCGAGGACCTCATCGGCGATAACGGCGACCTGTGGTTCGGCTATACGCAGTCGTCACGCTGGCAGGTTTACAACGGAGGACAGTCGCGGCCCTTCCGCGAGACAAACTACGAACCCGAACTGATGTTCGTTTGGCGCACCGATTACGATGTTCTCGGATGGCGCGGACGACTCCTCAATCTCGGCATCAACCATCAGTCAAATGGACGTTCGCTGCCGCTTTCGCGTGGTTGGAATCGCTTGATGCTTTCAACGTCGCTCGAGCGCGAAAACTGGACGATGACGCTGCGGCCTTGGTGGCGCTTGCCCGACCGCTCCAGCCGCGACGACAACCCGGACATTTCCGACTATATCGGCCGCGCGGATCTGCATCTCGTGCGCACGGAAGGCAAGCATCAGTTCTCGGCGCTATTTCGACACACGTTGCGCGGTGGCGACAAAAATCGAGGAGCGGTGCAGCTGGACTACGCTTTCCCCATCGCCGGGGAGTTGCGCGGCCATATCCAGTGGTTTTCAGGCTACGGCGAGAGTTTGATCGACTATAACCACCGGGCAAATTACATCGGCGTCGGCCTATCCCTGCTTGAGTGGTATTGATGCCAACAGGCCTGGCTGCCTCGTACTTTATGCGGCGGCATGTGCATAATGCGCTGCCTGCGCGACGTAAACGTTGAGGGCATAGCCGTAAAGAGCTGTCTCTGCCTATTGCATTCCCATGCCAGGCGGGTTGCTTTGTGCTGTAGTATCATGTATTACAACCGCACTTGCGGAATGGATGGGGGCTATCGTGGCCAAGCTGAAAAAGATAAAAGTCGAGTCGCTCCGGTCGCAGGTCTATATGCAGCTGAAAAATCAGCTGATGGCCGGTGTCTGGAAGCCAGGGGAGAAACTGCCGTCGGAGAACGAGTTGTGCGCGTCGCTCGGGGTCAGTCGGGTCACCGTGCGTGCGGCCATCCAGCAGCTTGAGATTCTTGGGCTCGTCGAAACAAGGCACGGCGACGGGAACTTCGTCAAGGAGTTTTCGGGCGTCAACGCCTTCAGTACGCTGCACCCCTTCATCCAGATCAACGAGAATCAGGACATCATGACGGTTCTCGAGTATCGCAAGATCATCGAGAAGGGCACGATCGGGCTCGTGGCGCCGAAAATCACGCAGGAAGACATCGACAAGCTCGAAGAAACCTACAAAACGATGGTGGCTCTCTCAGAAACGGGGGAGCCGCAGCAGCAGGCTGAGGCCGATCACCTATTCCATTACCGACTTGCGCAGATTTCGAAGAATCCGATCATCATTAAGGTGTACGAACTGATCAACGTGATCCTGTCCGCGGCCATGGTCGATATCGTCAAGCTGCTGGGTACCGAGATGGGGCTTCGTTATCACCGGCAGCTCATCGATGCCCTGAAGACGCGCGACAAGGCGCTGTGCGAGGCGATGATGGAAGCGCACATCGAGGAAACGATCCAGAAGATCCGCGCCAAGAAGGAATTTACACTGGCGTAGCGCGCTGGCTGGAGTGCAGGGCGGTTGCGTGGGCTTCGCCCGTTGTAAGGCGCGCGGGCCGCTTGGCGTTGCCGTCCCCGATAAGGAAACGGCAACGCGATCAAGGGTCAGGGGGTAACGACGTAGAGCGCCGCCTGGTCGATCTCCCGATTGGCGACGACCAACAGATCGCGGCCTTTCTCGTGAACCACCATGGCATTGCTCGGGCCGACGCCTTCTTCGATCAAGACCGCTTCGAGCTGCAGCGGCGACGTCGTCTTCGGGCGCACATAGAACAACTGTTGTTTGCCACGCCGGCAGCCGCCGACGAAGACTGGTTTTCCGGCCAACGTTGCCCCGACGACCACGTGATAGAACTCGGTCACTTCCGGGTGCTCGTAAATCTTGCGGAACTCGCCGTTGATCTTCTTGTAGACCCGGAAGTACTCGCCGTGGAAGGCTTCGATCGTGGCGAATTCGAGTTCCCCGTCGCCGTCGATGTCGATCGCCGAAATGTCGCTGATCGGCCAATCCATGAACTGATGCACTGACCATTGACCCCCGGGCGTCTGCGGCGGTGTAACTTCGAAAGCGCCTTCTTCGCCGGTGACCAGACCGTGCGCAACCCCATCGCGAACCAGACGGCTGTAGCCGTGATTCTTGGTGATACCTTCCTTGAGGACGGTGACCGACAAAGGCTTCGCACCGTTGTATTCGCCGACCAGGATCTTGCCGGAAGTCGACCAATCGTCCTTCGTTGCCTTTTTCGTCGCCAGCGTGCAGGCGATGAAGTAGTGGCGGTCGCCGACCGTCAGCAGATCGATGCGATGTACGTACGGAAGCTGCAGGATATCGGTGACCTCGTACTTGCCCGAGGGGAGCGGGCGGACGTGGACCACCTTCGCTTCTTCCCAGTCGAACATGCGGTAGAACTTCTGCACGGCGATGAATTCGCCGTTGGTTCCGGGGACCGGAACGATCGACATCGTCCCCCCGGGGCCTTCCCAGACGGTGTGGCTTTCCGTGTAGTCGGGCGAGGTCCAGGCGAGACACGGCTTGTCCGCCTCGGACGCAAGCAGGATGCGGGTTTTCCCATCCACCTCGATCGTGTTGCACGAGTAGCAGCTCGGCAAATCCGCGAGTTTGCGCTTTTCGATTCGCATGCGATTTTCCTTGAGAAGAGTTGATAAAGGCGTCCGAGGCTGTTCTTGCCGACCTCTTGAATGATGCTCGAAATGACTTCGTCAGATAAAACCCGGCTCGCCGGGGTCGATGGATTGTAATACATATCATCATCTAGGCAAGCTCGGTTTTTTCAAAACGAGTCACCTCCTGAAAGGTTCAAATCTGGTTATAAAAATATCTCGTTGATTATATGGTTGTTTAAGTTCTGAGACGCTTGGGCGCTTGACACGTCGCGTTCCGTCATGACTAAATAGACGTATCACAAGTTACGTGTGACGTATCTGAGCAACGCCGGTTTGAGGTTCGTACAGCGAGGCTGGTGCTGGCCGGCGATTTCTGACCGTAAAGACAAAAGGGGGCGCGTGTGAAGATCGGGTTTATCGGGCTGGGCATCATGGGTCGGGCAATGGCCCGCAACGTTCTGCAGGGCGGGTATTCGCTGACTGTCTATGACAAGTTTGCGTCCTGCGACGAGATCAAGGCGCTCGGCGCCGCGGTGGTCTCATCGAGCCGCGAGGTGGCGGCCGCCAGTGACCTCGTGATCACGATGCTGCCCAACACACCGCATGTGAAGGAAGCGATTCTCGGTCCGGACGGCGTTCTTGCCGGAGCCCAGCCGGGATTGATCATTGTCGATATGAGTTCGATCGCGCCGGCCGCCAGCAAGGAGTTGCACGCCGAAGCGCAAAAACGCGGTGTCGCGATGCTCGATGCGCCGGTGTCCGGCGGCGAGCCGAAGGCAATCGATGGCACGCTGGCCATCATGGTTGGCGGAGATGCCGCTGTGTTCGAGCGCGCCAAACCGGTTCTCGAAAAAATGGGTTCGTCGGTGGTACACGTCGGCGAGATCGGAGCGGGCAATGTCACCAAACTTGCCAATCAGATCATCGTCGCGCTCAACATCGCGGCGGTGTCTGAGGCCTTCGTGTTGGCGACCAAGGCTGGCGTTTCACCAGAAGCCGTTTTCAACGCCATCAAGGGTGGGCTCGCCGGCTCGACGGTGATGAATGCCAAGGTTCCGATGATCCTCGCCGGCGATTTCAAGCCGGGCGGCCGGCTTGAACTTCACACCAAGGATCTGTTGAACGTGCTGGAGACCTCGCGCGAGCTCCACGTCTCGTTGCCGCTGACGGCGACCTGCATGGAAATCATCCAGTCGCTGATCTGTGACGGCATGAGCGGGTATGACCACTGCGCCATCGTCCGCTACTACGAGAAGCTGGCGCAGGTGGAAGTCCGCAAGTAAGCGGGTCTTCATCCACAACGCTCAACACGGATCCAGGACAACCATGAACCGCGTAATAAACAACCCTGATCTGGTCGTCGAAGACATGCTGCGCGGTCTTCTGGCGGCCCATGCTGAACTGGCGGCGGGAACGGACAACCCGCGTGTGATCAAGCGCGCCTGTGCCCCGGTCGCCGGCAAGGTCGGGATCGTCACCGGAGGCGGCTCCGGTCACGAACCGGCCTTCCTCGGCTACGTCGGCGAGAATCTCGTCGACGCCGTCGCCGTCGGCGAAATCTTCTCCTCACCGACGGCCAAGAGCTTCTTCGACGCCATGAAAGCCGCCGACGGCGGCCAAGGCGTCGCCTGCCTTTATGGCAACTACGCCGGCGACAACATGAACGTCAAAATGGCCATCAAGATGGCCGAACGTGCCGGCCTCACCGTCAAGACGGTCGTCGCCAACGACGACGTGCCGTCGGCGCCCAAGGGTGACGAAGCCAAACGCCGTGGCGTCGCTGGCGAGATCCTCATGTGGAAGACCGCCGGCGCCTGTGCCGCCCAGGGCGGCTCGCTCGACGAAGTGATCGCCGTCGCCCAGAAGACCATCAGCCGCACCCGCAGCATCGGCATCGGCCTCACCTCCTGCACCATCCCCGCCGTCGGCAAGGCCAACTTCCATATCGCCGACGGGCAGATGGAAGTCGGCATCGGCCACCACGGCGAACCGGGCATCAACGTCAGTGCCATCGTTTCCGCCGACGAGATGGCCAGGATCATGGTCGACACGCTCCTTCCCGATCTGCCTTTCAATTCCGGCGACCGCGTCGCCGTCTTGATCTCCGGGCTGGGGGCGACTCCGCTCATGGAGCAGTACATCCTCTACGCGAGCGTCGCCCAGTACCTCGGCAACGCCGGTCTCACCGTCGCCGTGCCGCTCGTGGGCAACTTCTTCACCTCGCTCGAGATGATGGGCGTCACCCTTTCGGTGCTGCAGCTCGACGCTGAACTCGAGGGCTACATGAAAGCGCCGTGTGCCTCGATCGGGCTCACGCAGAATTAAAGGGGAGAAGACACCATGGCTCAGACACTGACATTGAAGCAATCGGGGCAGATCGTCCTTGACCTCGTCGATACGATCAACGCGAACCGGGCCTACCTCTCCGAGATCGACGGGGCGATCGGCGACGGCGACCACGGGATCAACATGAGCAAGGGCTTTACCCTCTGCGGCGACGCCCTGCGTGCCAAACCGGTGCTCCCCGGACTCGCCGAGGGGCTCGATACCTTGGCGATGACCTTGCTCGAAGGCATCGGCGGTTCGATGGGACCGCTCTATGGCAGCTTCTTCATGGGGCTCGCCGAATCACTCGCCGGCCACGAGACGCTCGACGCGGCCCTCTTTGGCGAGGCGCTCGCCAATGGCGTCGCCGGCGTGGAAACGGTGGGTAGCGCGCAGGTCGGCGACAAGACCCTGATGGATACGCTGGTGCCGGCGCGTGAGGCGTACCGGGCGGCCTTGGCCGAGGGCGCGGATTTTTCCACGGCGCTCGATCGGATGATCGCGGCGGCGGAGCAGGGCTGGCAGTCGACCAAGGGTTTGCAGGCGCGCATCGGGCGCGCCGCCCGGCTCGGCGAACGCTCGATCGGCGTCCTCGATGCCGGCGCAACCTCCTGCTTCCTCATCCTCAAAACCCTTGCCGGCTCCGTTCAGCAACGGCTGGGGTGAGCACGCTATCGACAACAAAAATCGACCGGTCAAGCCGGCAGCGGCATAGGCGCTAACCAAACGGCGCCTGCCGCAATCAATTTGTGGAGGTCATATGTTTGTTCGTGTTCTTGTACGAACGCTCGAATGGATGTTGATCGCGACGATCGGCCTGATGGTCATCCTCGTCTTTGGCAACGTCGTCCTGCGTTACGGTTTCAACTACGGAATCATCTTTTCGGAGGAGGTCTCGCGCTTCCTCTTCGTCTGGATGGTTTTCCTCGGCTCGTTGCTTATGCTCAAGGACAACGGCCACCTTGGTGTCCACACGGTCACGAAGCTCTTGCCGCCGATCGGCAAGAAGGCCTGCAAGTTGATTGGCGACCTTCTCACGCTCGCGTGCTGTGTCCTGATCACAGTGGGCGGCTGGCAGATCGTCCGGCTCAACATGGTCAATTACGCGCCGGTGTCCGATATCCCGATTGGGGTGGTGTACGCCTCGTGCGTGGTCTGCGCTGTTGGCATGGGCGTGTTGCTTCTCCGCTCGATTTATCGCCTGCTGACTGGAAAGATCACCGAGCAGGAGTTGTGTCCCGATTTTGATGACGCGCTGTAGAAGCGGGCGCGCCTACAAGAATAAGCAAACAGGAGAGAGTCAATGACTGTAACTGTTTTCCTCGTGTCGCTCTGCGGCGCGATGTTCATCGGCATGCCCGTCGCATTTGCGCTGCTTGTCTGCGGCGTGGCGCTGATGATTCACCTGAATTCTTTTGACGTTCAAATCCTCGCCCAGAACCTCGTTTCGGGCGCCGACAACTTCCCGCTGATGGCCATTCCCTTCTTCATGCTCGCCGGCGAGATCATGAACAAGGGTGGCATATCGCAGCAGATCGTCAAGGTGGCGAATGCGCTCGTCGGGCATATCGAGGGCGGGCTGGGCTATGTCGCCATCATCGCGGCATTGATCCTGGCCAGCATTTCGGGTTCCGCAGCGGCCGACAGCGCGGCGCTGGCGGCCGTGGTCATACCGATGATGCGGCGGGCCAACTATAACGTCGGCCGTTCGGCCGGGCTTATCGCGGGCGCGGCGTGCATCGCACCGATCCTGCCCCCAGCCATGCCGCTCGTGCTTTTCGGCGTCGCAGCGCAACTTTCGATCACCAAGCTGTTTTTCACCGGCATCGTCCCGGGTCTCATTATGGCCGTGTCGCTGGTCATCACATGGAAACTTGTGGCCCGTAAGGACTTCGCCAACTCGCCGAAACAAGCATTTGATCTCAAAGTGTTTGGCAAAGCTCTACGCGAATCGGTTTGGGCATTGTTGCTTCCCTTCATCATCATTGGCGGCATGAAGACCGGCATGTTTACGCCGACCGAAGCCGCGGTCGTCGCCGCTGTCGTGGCGCTTCTAGTCAGTGTCTACATCTACCACGGCATGAAGTTCTCCGATCTGCCGGCGATCCTTCTTGCCTCGGCCAAGACGGCGAGCTCGATCATGCTCATCGTTGCCGCTTCGATGGTGTCGGCGTGGCTGATCACCATCGCCGATATCCCGGCGCAAGTGACCGATATGATGCAGCCGTTCATGGACAACAAGCTGCTGCTGATGATCATCCTGATGGTGCTGGTGTTCGCCGTGGGTACCGCGCTCGACCTGGCACCTACCGTGCTGATTCTGACGCCGGTGATCATGCCGCTCGTAAAGCAAGCCGGAATCGACCCGTATTACTTCGGCATCATGTTCATGATGAACAACGCCATTGGCCTGATTACCCCGCCGGTCGGCACGGTACTCAATGTCGTGTCCAGCGTGGCAAGGGTCAATCTCGATAACGTGATCAAGGGCATGTTCCCGTTCCTCGTCGCAGAAACCATCGTCATGTTCCTGCTGGTTCTGTTTCCGCAGTTCGTCACCGTACCGGCACGCTGGTTTTACTGATTCCGCAACACCCGGGCGAGCCGAAGTCGTGCGGCGGCTCGTCTCGGGCGTCATTTGACGCAGTGGCAGGCACGCAGTTACCTCAAATCAACCAGGAGGATCGACATGAAGTTGAAATCGGGTCTAGTTGCAGCACTCATGGGGGCGGGCCTGTTGCTCGGCGTCGCTGTTTCCGCGCAGGCGCAAACGCAGGTGCTGAAGTTCGCGTCCGAAGCGGCGCGGAGCGATCCACAGACGGCCGGTGGCGAGAAGATGGCCGAGCTTCTCAAAGCCAAGACGAACGGCGCGCTCGACGTGAAGGTTTTCTCGGATAGCTCGCTCGGCAATGCGCAAGCGGCGATTTCCAGCGCCCGTAGCGGCACGATCGACATCGTCATCTCGGGCTCGTCGAATTACACCGGCATTGTTCCGCTGCTCGGCGTTTTCGACATTCCGTTCATCTTCAAGGACACGGCGCACGCTTACCGGATCCTCGACGGCAAGGTCGGTCAGGAGATCATGGACAAGCTCGGCGAGTTCGGGCTCAAGGGGCTCGCGTACTGGGACACCGGCTGGCGCGAGCTGACCAATTCGCGCGGACCGGTGCGTACGCCGGCCGACGTGAAGGGCCTGAAAGTTCGTACCAACGGCAGCCCGGCGCATAACGAAACCTGGAAGTTGCTTGGTGCAAACCCGGTGCCGATGCCCATTGGCGAGCTCTACACGGCATTGGAAATGAAGACGGTCGACGCCCAGGAGCAATCGCTCGGGCTGCTCTATTCCGGCAAGTTCTATGAAGTGCAGAAGCACCTGAGCCTGACCAACCATGCGTACAGCGCCTTGCTCGTCGCGATGAACAAGGCCAAGTTCGATGCGTTGAGCCCGGCGCACCAGAAGGCCGTGATCGAAGCGGCGCGTGAGGCGGGTGCTTACCAGCGCAAGTTGAACAATGACAACGTCGCCAAGATCATTGCCGATGTCAAGAAAGCCGGCTTGCAGGTCGTCGAGAACGTCGATTCGGCGCAATTCTTCGAAACGGCCAAACCAGTACGTGCGATGTTTACATCGAAGTACGGTGGGGAAAACTACATCAAGGCGATCGACGCGGAACGCGATGCCAAGTAAGGAAGATGGTCTCTCGGCGATCCGTCATGCTTGATGGCTCTCTCACGATCGCCGTTTCCAAGGCCCTCGCTCAGCGGGGGCTTTGGCCTTTTCTTTCGCTTACCCGGCGAGACGGGCGGGGAGGGCGGGTTCTACTCCGTCTTCAAACGGTCGATGATCTGCACGTCGAACAGAATCTCAGTCTTTGTTCGCTTACCGACGCGCCGATTCTCTGCTAGCTGGATGATACGTTCGACCGCCTGCAGTCCAATTTCGACAGTGGGTTGCGTGATCACCGACACCGGGTACTTCAGGTAATCGAGCCACTTGTTGTCGTCGTAGGTGAGGATCTTCAGTTTCTCGGGAATCGTCAGTCCGAGATCGTCGGCGACGCTGAGCACTTGGTAGCAAAGGTCCGATGTGCCGCATACCAGCCCGTCCGGGCGGTGTTCGGAGAGGAAGTCCTTGATCAGGTGATACGAGTCTTCCTTGCTGTACTTCAAGTGCAACACGTGCGGCGTCTGGTCCGGCAGATACTGCATCAGCCCCAGTTTATAGCCGACGACGCGCTGCTGCATTGTGTACACCGACTCGGAGTAGCCGACGAAGCCGACGTTGCGGCATCCCTTGTCGACGAGGTACTTGGTGCCTTTGACGGCGCTGTCGGCGTTGTTGATACCGACAAAGGTTGTGTTGTGTTTGTCGTACTGGCGGTCGACGAGGACCACCGGAATATCGGCGGCGCGCAACTGACGTGGATAAGCCCCGAAGTTGACCGGCGCCAAAATCAGCCCGTCGACGTTCTTGCTCAGCATCATGCTGATGTTGCGCGCCTCTTTTTCCACGTCGTCGGCCGAGTCGCAGAACAGCACCGAGATGTTGTTTTCCGAGGCGATGGTCTCGATCGTCTTCACCAGCAGGATGTAGTAATCCTCCTGGATGTCGGCGGTGATGACGCCGATCCGGTCAAGCGAAGGGCCTTGGCTCTGCTTGCTTTCCGCCTGCTGGTAATCGAGTTCTTCCAGGGTGCGCAGAACGAGTTCCCGGGTTTCCTGCGCAACGTTTCGCGTCTTGCTGATGACATGCGAAACCGTCGTTACCGACACCCCCGCCTTCAGCGCGATGTCCCTCATCGTTACGGGCTTTTTGTTCATGCGGAAAATACTACACCCAATAATGTGCGCAGACCAAGCGAATAATTGCGCATTTATAAGGAAGAATTGCGCAAACGTTTTTACCTCTGTCAGGGAACGCCAACGGTCTTGTTCTTATTGCTATAAGGCCTAGACGGCCGATTCTTCCGTAAATCCGCCTTCTGGTCGGGGCGCAAAACAAACGAAAAACTGGCTTCAAAAGTTGCGCATATTTTGGTTGACGATGCCAAAAACACGTGCAAGAATCGCCGCCACACTAGTCGCGGGGGGCAGACTTAGATGGTTGACGTTCCACTCCTTGAGTTGCGCGGTATCGAGAAGCTGTTTCCGGGCGTCAAGGCGCTCAGTGAAATGAGCTTCGCCGTACAGGCAGGATCGGTCCATGTCCTGTGTGGCGAGAACGGTGCCGGCAAGTCAACGCTGTGCAAGATCATTAACGGCATCTACCAGCCGGATCGGGGCGAGATCCTGATCAACGGCAAGCCGGTCGTCCTGCGCGATCCGCTCGAAGCGCGCAGCCACAAGATCGCGATGATCTTCCAGGAACTCAACTTCATCCCCGAGTTCACGGTCGAGCAGAACCTCTTTCTAGGCAACGAACCGGTTAACAAGTTTGGCAAGATCGATTGGGCCGCCATGCGCCGCCAAACCGTCGCCCTGCTCGAACAGGAAGGGTTGCCCTATCGGCCGGATACCAAGCTGAAGGATCTCTCGGTTTCCGACATCCAGATGCTGGAGATCATCAAGGCGATCTCCTATCAGGCCAACATCCTGATCATGGACGAGCCGACCTCGGCGATCAGCACCAAGGAAGTCGAGTTGCTCTTCCGCAAGATCGCCCAGCTCAAGAGCCAGGGCGTCGGCATCGTCTACATCTCGCACAAGATGGACGAGATCTTCCGCATCGCGGACGAGATTTCGGTCCTGCGCGACGGCCGCTTGATCGATACCCGGCCGGCATCCGAGCTCGACATCGAAACGGTCATCAAGCTGATGGTCGGGCGCAAGATGGAATCGGTCTTCCCGGAAAAGAAGCCGCAGGCGCCCGGGCCGGTACTGCTCGATGTGCAGAAGCTGTCGCAGGGGAAAACGTTCCGCGATGTCAGCTTCCAATTGCGGCAGGGTGAAATCGTCGGCTTTGCCGGGTTGATGGGCGCCGGGCGAACCGAGGTGGTGCGCGCGCTGTTCGGCCTCGACGAGATTTCGTCCGGCACGATCAGCATCAAGGGACAACCAGTCACGATCCGAAACGTTCAGGACAGCATCGAGCACGGAGTCGCGATGCTTTCTGAGGACCGCAAGCGCTACGGGATCATTCCGGTACGCGACGTCAAGGAGAACATGTCGCTCTCCAGCCTCGAACGGGTGATGGGACGCTTCGGCATCGACCACCGGGAGGAACGCAAGCGCGACACCGAAATGAGCCGGCGCCTGAACGTCAAGACGCCGAGCCTGGAAACGCTGATCTCGTCGTTGAGCGGCGGCAACCAGCAGAAGATCGTGCTCGCCAAGTGGCTGTTGCGCACCCCAGACATCCTGCTGCTCGACGAGCCCACACGGGGCATCGACGTCGGCGCGAAGTTCGAAATCTACAAACTGATCACGGAACTGGCCAGTGAAGGCAAGGCGGTTCTGATGATCTCTTCCGAAATGGAAGAACTGATCGGCGTCTGCGACCGGATCTACGTCATGTCGAAAGGACGTATCTCCGGCGAGTTGCAGCGCAAGGATTTCTCCCAAGAAAACATCATGAAGTTAGCGCTCATAGGATAACCACGACCATGGCCCAACGTTTCTCGGATATGTTCCTTGCCTTCATGTCCAAGCTGACATCGAAGTACAGCATCTACCTGATCCTGCTGGCGATGCTGGTCATCTGCAGTCTGCTCAGTCCGGCGTTCTTCTCGGCGAAAAACCTCTCCAATATTTCGCGCCAGATCTCGATCACGACCATCATCTCGTTCGGCATGACGATGCTGATCATTGCCGGCCTCATCGATCTGGCCGCCGGTTCGGTCATGGCGCTCGCCGGCATTCTTTCCGTTGCCATCTACAAGGCGACGGGCTCGCTGGTGATCGCCATGGTGACCGGCATCGTCATCGGTATCGCCTGTAACCTCGTCAGCGGTTTCGTCGTCACGCGCTTCAAGACGCCGCCGTTCATCGCCACCTTGGCCATGATGACGTCGGCACGCGGTGCCGCGCTGCTGTATACGAACGGGCAGAACATCTACCAGCTCGACCAGTTCGTCATCTTCGGCCAGGGCGACATCTTCGGCATTCCGACGCCGGTCATCGTGATGGTCATCATCTCTCTCGTTACCTGGTACCTGCTCAACAACACGCGCTTCGGCCGCCACCTATATGCCATCGGCGGCAACGAGGACGCCGCGCGGGCATCGGGCATCAAGGTCAATCAGACGAAGATGACGGCGTACGCGATCAGCGGCGCCTTCGTCGGACTCGCCGGCGTGCTGTTCATGTCGCGGGTCAACGCCGGCCTGCCCAACGCGGGCATCGGCTTCGAATTCGATGCCATGACGGCGTCAATCATCGGCGGCACCAGCTTCTCGGGCGGTGTCGGCACGGCGATGGGAACGCTCGTCGGCGCCTTCATCATGGGTTTCCTGAACAACATCATGAATCTGCTCGGCATCCAGTCTTACCTGCAGCAGATCATCAAGGGCGGGATCATCGTCATCGCCGTCGCCTACGACATCATGTCGAAGAACAAGAAGACGGCCAGTCAGTTGGGCAACATTGAGGAGCGGGGAAAGGAGGCTTGAGAAATCGGAACCGGATCACGTAGTGCACCTTCGATCGTTTTGTAACAACGAATTCCATTACCAAGAGGATCAAACATGAAACTGATTGGAAAACTCGCACTTTGCCTGTTGAGCGCCTCGCTGCTGACCTCGGCCGCTTGGGCCCAAACGCCTGCACCGAAGAACGGCAAGACCTATCGCATCGCCTATATCGCCCGCGCACAGGGCGACTCCTTCGCGGCCTGGCTTGCCGATGCCGTCGTCAAGGAAGTCAAGAAATACCCGGATACCCAAGTCACCGTTTTCGACGGCCAAAGCAAGAATGAGCTGATCGCCTCGCACATCGAGAACGCCGTGACGAGCAAGTACGACCTCATCCTCCTGCAGCCGCTCGACTCCGAAGCGCAAGTCGCTCCGGTCAAGGAAGCCGTCAAGGCCGGCGTCAAGGTGGTCACGGTCAACAACCGCGTGAACGATGCATCGATCCCGGCCGTCGACGCCGACCCGATCCAGCAGGCGGAAGTGAACGCCAAGCTCGCCGTCAAGCAGGTCCCGCAGAACGCCAAGGTCGTCGTGCTCATGGGCCCGGCCGGCAACATGCACTCCGACAAGCGCCGCGAAGGCTGGAAGAAGTTCTTCTTCGATCAGCGCAAGGACGTCAAGATCGTCGGCGAGCAGATCGCCAACTGGAACAAGGATGAAGGCATGCGCCTGATGGAAGACTGGATCCAGACGCATGGCAAGATCGACGCGATCGTCTCGATGAACGACAACATGGCCGCCGGTGCGTTGGAAGCCGTCAAGGGCTCGGGCGCCAAGAGCTACCCGCTGACCTACGGTGTTGACGGTACGGCCGAAGCCTGCTTGAAGATCAAGGCCGGCGAAATGACGTCTACCTCGCTGCAGAGCGCGTTCTCGCTCGCCGAACTGTCGGTCAAGATGAGCCACGACCTGCTGACCGGCAAGAAAGTCGAAACGCCGCAGTTCATTACCGCCGAACTCATCACCAAGGAGAACGCGGACAAGTTCATCAAGATGCACAAGGATCTCGGCAACATCAAGTAGGTCCCGTGCTGCGGCGGGCCGTGCCTGGTCCGCCGCTTCCGTGACCGCGACACCTGGCCCTCTGCCTGCCTTCTGATCGCTTCGCCGCGGATATCGCCCTCCCAGTTTGCCATCACCAGGAATACCGCAATGAAAGCCCTGTTTCTCGACAAGAAAGATAGTCTGTCCCTGCGCGACGAAGCGCTCCCCCAAGATCTGGGCGAGAAGGACGTGCGCATCAAGATCGCCAACGTCGGCATCTGCGGCAGCGACGTCCACTATTGCCTGCACGGCAATATCGGCAACTTCGTCGTCAAAGAACCGATGGTGCTTGGGCACGAGGCGAGCGGCACCGTGATCGAGGTCGGCTCTGGCGTCAAACATCTGCGCGTGGGCGACCGCGTGTGCATGGAGCCCGGCATCCCCGACTACGCGAGCACGCAAACCCTCAAAGGCATGTACAACCTCGACCCGGAAGTACGCTTCTGGGCCACGCCGCCGATCCACGGCTGCCTGCGCGAATCGATCGTGCATCCGGCCAGTCTCACCTTCAAGCTGCCGGACAACGTGAGCTTTGAAGAAGGCGCGCTCGTCGAGCCGCTGGCCATCGGTGTGCATTCGGCGAAGAAGGCGCGCATCGTTCCCGGCGATACGGCGCTCGTGCTCGGCGCCGGCACCATCGGCCTAGTGACCGCGCTTTCGGCGGTCGCCGCCGGATGCAGCCATGTCATTCTGGCCGACAGCAAGCAGCAGAAGCTCGACTTCGTGCGCAAGCACTACGATGAGCGCATCAGCACCTTCAACATCGCGACCGGCGACCTCAAGGCGCATGTGGCGAAGCACTTCCCCGAAGGCGTCGATATTGTCTTCGAGGCCAGTGGCAGCGCGCAGGCGATCCTGTCGACGACGAATTTCCTGTGCCCGGGCGGAAAAGTCGTTCTGATCGGCATGCCGTCGGCACCCGCGGCGATCGACATCGTCGAGGCGCAGACCAAGGAAGTCGAGTTCCTCACGATCTTCCGTTACGCCAACGTGTATGACCGCGCGATCAAGTACATCGCCTCCGGGCAGATCAATGTGAAGCCGTTGATCACCCATCGCTACGACTTCGCCGATACAATCAAGGCTTTCAACTTTGCAGCGACGATGCCGCCGGATGCGATCAAGATCATGATCAAGCTTCCCGACTGATCGGCCTTCGGCTTACCCCGAAACCCGCGCGGCACCCGGAGGATTTCCCGGTGCCGCGCTCGTACGTCGGATACGCCGTCCGGAATGCCCGACAGGCTACCGGGAGCGCGCACGACAGTCGGGGCGACCGGCCGGCCCGTGCTGACATAGTTGCCATAGCCCGATACCAACCCTCAAGGAAACCGACCATGCCTAATGCCGCTCGCACCGTCCTCGGCCTCGATGCCAGTACTCAGAGTCTCAGCGCCATCCTGCTCGACAGCGCCACGGGCGAGATCCTATGGAACCGTTCGCTCGCCTACCGCGACGATCCGCGTCTGCTCGGATTCGGCTTCGAACACGACACCATGGTCATTCCGCCGCGCGAGCCGGGCGAGGCCGAGCAGCCGCCGCGCCTCTTCATCGCCGCGCTCGACGCGATTTTCAGCGACATGAAGGCGGCCGGCGTCGATACGTCGACGATCGCCGCCATCAACACTTCGGGCCAGCAGCACGGCCACGTGTACCTCAGCGTCAAGGCCCGGACGACCTTCGCCAGCTTGCGTGAACCGGGCAGCGCCGAGAGCAGCCTGCTCGACGTGATCGGCGACAGCTTTGCATACGGCGGCGCGCCGATCTGGAAGACCGCCAACACGACGGCCGAGGCCAGCCACATCCGTGCCGGCGTCGGCGGCAAGGCCGCGATCATCGAGCGCACCGGCAGCGATATCCCGTTGCGTTTTGCCGCCACGGTGCACCGGAAGGTGGCGCTGCGCTACCCGATCGCTTATGCCGAAACCTGCCATATTGTGCAGATTTCGAGCCTCGTGCCCGCAATTCTCGCCGGTGACTGCACGATTCCGATCGACTTCGGCAACGCCTGCGGCACCGGCATCATGAACTACCGCGAACGCGCCTGGGACGAGGTCGTGCTCAAAGCCGTCGCCGGCGATCTGCCTGGCGGTCCAGCCATGCTCAAGTGGAAACTGCCTCCGATCGCGCACCCGCTGGCCACGGTCGGTACTCTCGCCGCCTATTTCCAGCGCAAGTACGGTCTTCCCGCCGACTGCCGCATCATCGCCGGCTCGGGCGACAACCCACAGTCGAAGGTGCTCGCCAGCGGCGACCTGCTGAGCCTCGGCACCAGCTTCGTGTACATGATTTCCAGCCCGGACGGCGGCGTCGACGCCGCCGGGACGGCGAACGCCATGTACGACGGCCTCGGCCGCCCATTCAACTTCGGCTGCCGTACCAACGGCGCGCTCGCCTGGGACCGCCTGCGTCTGCGCCATGGTCTCGGCGCCAAGGACTACGCGGCCTGCGACGCCTCGCTGGCCAATACACCGGCCGGTAGCCGGATTCGCTTCTGGCATCCGGATGCCGAGTCCTTCCCGGTGGTCGGCGCCAATTCGGAGCCGGTTCGCGTCGACGACGGCCCGGCCGATTTCGTCAACGATTTTTCGGCGGTCGTCGATAGCTCGCTCGGCCTCGTGTATCGCTACGGCATGAAGATCGCCGGCGCTGGTGCGAACGTCGGGCGCGAAGCGGTGAGTGTCTGCGGCGGGCCGTCGACCAGCCCGGGCATCATGCGCCGCATCGCCGCCATTTGGAGCCGCCCGGCGATCCAGGCCGGGCAGGCGGGCGCCGCGCTCGGTGCGGCGGTTGCCGCGGCGGTGGCGCTGGTTCCGGAAACGGCCCCGGCCGAACGCGATGCGCTGGCCGAAAAGCTGCGCGGCGCCATCTTCGCCGGCAAGGCCGTCATCGAACCCGATGCCGCGCTTGTCCAGGCCTACCACGCCCCCGGCGGATATCTCGACCGGCTCGAAACCGAGTTCGAAAAGCTGCGCAAGGTAAGCTGACCTTGCGAATCCGGCCTCCGCGAACGGGGGCCGGATTCGCGTCACGGAAAGCCGCGCTTCCCTTCGCTACGCTTTCTTCGGATAGTCGAAGGCTACCTTCTCCGGCTTAACGGAATCGATAGCCGCCCACGACTTCGATGTAAATGTGATTTGCACGACGGCGCACGTCGGCAACTCCGCGATATCGCCGGACAGGCGACGTGCAAGTTCCGAGAACTCGGGGTTGTGGCCAAAGAGCATTACGCACTTTAGTTTTTCATCGAGTCCGCCGATAACTGCCAGCAGCGTTGCCGGGTCGGTGGCATAAAGCCGATCGTCCACGACGATATCCTTGGCCTTGTAGCCGAGTTCCTCCGCGAAGATTTCCGCCGTTGTCAGCGCTCGCCGCGCCGGGCTCGACAGGATCAGGTCAGGTTTCCCCTCCTGTTTGGCGACACGTCTTCCCATGATGGGTGCATCGTGTCTGCCCCGGTCGGCCAACGGCCGCTCCATGTCGGATTGACCCGCACCAGCCAAGCTCGATTTGGCATGGCGTACAAGAATAAGCGTTCGTTTCATGGCAACCTCGAAGGCGATGCTTCCGGGCATCGAAGCACGCGCAAAATGAAAATTATGGCGATTTTCGCCATAGTGTTTCAACAGACTGGCCGTTTATCACTGATAACGGAATGATTAAAGTTTCTCCTACGCGCTGGCCATCGCCACGCAGAAGACGACTAGACAGTACAACGTTAATCCAAGGAGAAATCATGAACATCACCGTTATTGGTACCGGTAACATGGGCTCGAGTTTCGTCAAACAACTGACGCGTGCAGGACACCACGTCACGATCACCGCCCGCCATTTGGACAAAGCGCAAGCGCTGGCCGCCGCCAACCCGGGGGCGATCGCGCTTCCGGCAGCAAAGGCTGCCGCCAGCGCCGATGCTATCGTTGTAGCCACGCCCTATAGCGAGGCGGTCTCGGCACTCCAATCCCTGGGCGAATTGCGCGGGAACGTCGTGATCGACATTACCAACCCGCTCACCGCTGACTACATGGGGCTGACTATCGGTCACC
>NZ_JANZKY010000002.1 GCF_025770765.1 Propionivibrio soli
CTGGAGAACGGGGACATCGTGCATTTCCGCCCCTCGGGCAATGCGCCGGAACTGCGCTGCTATGCCGAGTCGGGCTCGTCCGAGAAAGCCACCGCCCTCGTCCGCGACGGGCTTAGGCGGTTGGCAGCGCGCCGACATGCGGCGTTTCACCTCGCGCCGGCCAGCGTGCAATAAATACTCGCCACCCCGATCAAAGACACATTCGAGAGAAACGAGAGGACAACGAATGGCAAAAGGAATGATTCTGGCCGCCGGCCAGGGAACGCGCGTCCGTCCGCTGACCAAGGACCTGCCCAAGCCGATGGTGCCCATCCTCGGCAAGCCGGTCATGGAGTACCTGATCGAGCATTTGGCGCGGCACGGGGTCACCGACATCATCATCAATGTCGCTTACCACCATCGCCGTATCGAGGAGTATTTCGGCGACGGCCGCCGCTGGGGCGTGAACATCGGCTACGCCTTCGAAGGCGTTTACGACAACGGCGAGATACTGCCCAAACCCAAAGGTTCCGCCGGGGGCATGAAGGCGATCCAGGATTTCAGCGGCTTCTTCGACGAGACGACGCTGGTCCTGTGCGGCGACGCCATCGTCGACCTCGACATCGGCGCCGCGCTGGCCGAGCATCGCCGCAAGGGCGCTCTGGCCAGCGTCGTGGCGCTCGAAGTGCCGCGCGACCAGGTGCAGAACTACGGCATCGTCGTTGCCGATGACGACGGCCGCGTGCGCTCCTTCCAGGAAAAGCCGACACCCGACGAAGCCAAGTCGCAGCTCGCCAGTACCGGCATCTACATCTTCGAACCCGAGGTGCTCGACCTCGTTCCTTCGGGCAAACCATTCGACATTGGCGGCGAACTTTTTCCGTTGTTGATCGAGAAGGATCTGCCGTTCTATGCGCAGGGCCATTCGTTCAACTGGATCGATATCGGGCGCGTCACCGACTACTGGTCAGTCCTGCAGCGCGTTTTGCGCGGCGAAGCGGGCGCGTTCCCCATGCCCGGTCGCGAGGTCAAACCCGGTGTCTGGGTTGGCGTCAACACATCGATCGCCTGGGAAAGCTGCAAGATCGTCGGACCGGTCTATATCGGTTCCAGCGTCCGTGTCGAGCCCGGCTGCTCGATCATCGGACCGGCGTGGATCGGCCATGGCAGCCATCTACGCCGCGATTCGAAGGCGATACGCAGCGTACTGTTCGAGTACACGCGCCTTGGGGAGGCGATGGAGTTCTCGGAGATGATCGTTTCGCCGCGTTACTGCGTCGATCGCCTCGGGCAAACGTTCTTCGCCGGCGATGACCGCAACGAGTTGCGCTGGGGCGATGCCCGGGCGGAACGGCGCCACTTCCAACGCGAGGTCCTAGTCGCCGGGAAGAGGCAAAAGGGCGATAATCGCGCGATCGATCGCCAGTCGGCATGACATTCGCAGCCATCTTTGCGCCGAAGCGGAGCGATCGGCCATTCACCGATTAACCCAAACTCCCTTTCGGAAAGAACTCGTGATGACGAAACGCAAAGGCATCATCCTCGCCGGAGGTTCGGGGACACGTCTCTATCCTGCGACACAAGTGGTCTCGAAACAATTGCTGCCGATCTTCGACAAACCGATGATCTACTACCCGCTGAGTACCCTGCTCCTGGCTGGTATCCGGGACATCCTGGTCATTTCGACGCCGCAAGACACACCACGCTTCGAGCAACTGCTTGGCGACGGCCATCGATTGGGCATCGAGCTCAGCTACGCCGTCCAGCCCTCGCCGGACGGGCTGGCGCAGGCCTTCCTGATCGGCGAATCGTTCATCGGCGGCGACCTGTCGGCGCTCGTCCTCGGCGACAACATCTTCTACGGACACGATTTCGCAACCCTATTGCACGAGGCGAACGCGCAGGCCGAAGGGGCGACGGTCTTCGCCTACGCCGTCAATGATCCCGAGCGCTACGGCGTCGTCGAATTCGACACGACCGGCCATGCGATTAGCCTCGAAGAAAAGCCGAAGCAGCCACGTTCTCGCTACGCCGTGACGGGCCTCTACTTCTATGACCACCATGTCGTCGAACTTGCCAAGTCGATCAAGCCATCGGCACGCGGCGAACTCGAGATCACCGACCTCAATCGCCTCTATCTCGACAGCGGACGGCTGAGCGTCAAGACGATGGGGCGGGGCTATGCATGGCTCGATACCGGCACGCACGAATCGATGCTAGAAGCCGGCCAGTTCATCAACACGATCGAGAGCCGGCAGGGCTTGAAGGTCGCCTGTCCGGAAGAGATCGCCTGGCGCAACGGCTGGATCGACGACGGACAGCTGGAACGCATGGCCCACATCCTCGCCAAGTCGGGCTACGGACAATACTTGCAAGGTTTGCTGCGCGACAGGGTGTTCTCATGAAGATAACGCGGCTTGCCATTCCCGACGTCGTTCTGCTCGAACCGAGAGTTTTCGGTGACGAGCGCGGCTTCTTTTATGAAAGTTTCAACGCGCGCGCCTTTCAGGATGCGACCGGCGTCGACGCCGAGTTCGTTCAGGACAATCATTCGAAGAGCGCCCGCGGCGTGCTACGCGGCCTGCACTACCAGCTGGCGCCGCGGGCGCAAGGGAAACTCGTACGCGCGGTCGTCGGCGAAGTGTTCGACGTCGCCGTCGACCTGCGCCCCGACTCGCCGACACGCGGGCAATGGGTCGGCGACCGGCTCTCGGCCGGGAACAAACGGCAGATGTGGATCCCGGCCGGATTCGCGCATGGCTTTCTTGTGCTCAGCGATACCGCCGAGTTTCTGTACAAGACAACCGACTACTACTCGCCTGCGCACGAGCGCTGCATTGCCTGGAACGATCCGCAGCTGGCTGTGGACTGGCCGCTCCGTGAGCCTCCGGTGCTGTCGGCCAAGGACGCCCAGGGCGTGGCGTTCGGCGAGGCGGAGGTTTAGCACTGAGGAATTCCGCACGGCACACGTTGCGAAACTCGGATAGTTTCGCAACGTGTGTGCCGTCTGCTTTTTCTGGAACCATCAACATGGAGACCGTTGTATGCTGATTCAGCCCGTAGTTCTTTCCGGCGGTTCAGGAACCCGCCTGTGGCCGCTGTCGCGAGAGAAGTATCCGAAGCAGCTGCTGCCGCTGATCTGCGAAGACTCGCTGTTGCAGGCGACGGTGCGACGCGTCGAAAACATCGCCGGCGCTCAGATTGCAGCACCGATGGTCGTGTGCAACGAGGAATACCGCTTCGTCATTGCCGAGCAGCTGCGCCTGATCGGCAAGGAAGGTCCGATCGTACTTGAACCCTTCGGCCGCAACACTGCACCGGCGCTGACCCTCGCTGCCCTCGCCGCCATGCGCGACGGCGGCGATCCGGTCCTGCTCGTGATGCCCGCCGATCACGTCATCATCGACGTTCCGGCCTTCCAGGCCGTCGTTGCGGAGGGGGCGGCGCTCGCCGAAGGGGGCGCCGTGGTGACTTTCGGCATCACTCCCGAGTCGCCGGAAACCGGTTATGGCTACATCCAGGCCGACGGCCCGGCAGGCGAAGGACATGCGGCGACGATCGCGCGCTTCGTCGAGAAGCCCGATCTTGCGACGGCGCAACGTTATCTCGACGCCGGAAACTATCTCTGGAACAGCGGCCTCTTCATGATGAAGGCGTCCGTGTGGTTAGCCGCCATCGAAGCCTGCCGTCCCGATATTCATGCGGCCTGCCGGACGGCATGGGAACGCGGTACGGCGGACGGCGATTTTCTGCGCGTGGACAAGGAGGCGTTCAAGGATTGCCCGTCCGATTCGATCGACTATGCCGTCATGGAACGTATCGCCTCGCGTGAAAAGGAATCGTTGCCCCAAGGGGTGGTCATTCCGCTCGCCGCCGGCTGGTCCGACGTCGGTGCCTGGGATGCGCTGTGGAAGGTGCTCGAAAAGGACGAAGCAGGTAATGTCGCGCAGGGCGACACCTTGCTCCACGACTGCCACAATACGCTGGCCTTCTCGGGCAGCCGCCTCGTCGCCTGCGTCGGCGTCGAAGACCTGATCGTCGTCGAAACGCCGGACGCCGTTCTCATCGCGCACAAGGACAAGACCCAGGACGTGAAGCAAATTGTCGACTCCCTGAAGCGTGACGGCCGCTCCGAAGGGCAGCTGCATCGCAAGGTGTTCCGTCCTTGGGGTTCGTACGACGGCGTCGATTCCGGCGAACGCTTCCTGGTCAAACGCATCGTCGTCAAGCCGGGCGCCAGCCTTTCGCTGCAGATGCACCACCACCGCGCCGAGCACTGGATCGTCGTGCGCGGCACGGCGAAGGTGACGCGCGAGGACGCGAGCTACCTCGTCTCCGAAAACGAGTCCACCTTCATCCCGCTGGGCAAGAAGCATCGGCTCGAGAATCCGGGACGCATTCCGCTCGAGATGATCGAAGTTCAGTCGGGAACCTATCTCGGCGAAGACGACATCGTCCGCTTCGAGGACATCTACGGGCGCTCTGCCTAAGGCGGACCCAGGGGTCTTCCCGCCGGGAAGGCCCGTCCCCGCCTGGCTGACACGGTCAGGACTACTCGCTCTCCGGGAGGCAGTCACCTGCCGCGGCCATTTTGCGTGTTAGCCAAAGGCCGATATCCGTCAGTTCTTCCTGGCACACCGAGTGCGTCATCGAATACGTATGCCACTCGACCGGATAGCCGTGCTGTTGCAGGAAGTTGCGCGCGGCAATGCCAAGGTCGATGGCGACAACCTCGTCGTCGCTGCCATGGCCAGCAAAACAGGCGATCCCGCGATTGGCGGCCGCAGCTTCATGAGCCAACCGGCCCGGCCCTGGAATGTAGGTCGATAATGCGATGACACCGGCCAATCGGTGCGGATAAGTGAGCGCCGTCGTGTAGGCAATCGCGCCGCCCTGCGAAAAGCCAGCTAGAAAGACGCGCTCGCTCGGGACCCCACGCTCGTTCTCGCGTTCGATCAGGCGGCCGACTGCTTCGCATGACGCGCGGATTCCGGGGTCGTCGACATGGCGGCTGCGCGAATCGAGCGACACGATGTCGTACCAGGCACGCATGATGTACCCGCCGTTGCACGTCACCGGAATGTGCGGCGCATGCGGAAAGACGAAACGAATCGGGTATTCGGCAGGTAGCTGCAGCTCCTCCACGACGGGCACAAAGTCCGACCCGTCGGCTCCCAAACCGTGCAGCCAGATGATGGAGAACCGTGGCGATTCGCCTGTCTCCATTTCGATCGCGGGTAACAAAGGCTCCACGAATACCTCCCGATGCGTTACCGAAGGACAACAGCTTCTGAGCGACGTTAGCACACCGTCAGCGCCTGCTGTAGCCCCTCGCCCGTCAGAAAACGCGGTAGCCGCCGGAATGCGGCGTTCACGCAACGTTCGATCGGCGCAATACGCGCGTCAGCTCACTTTCTCGAAACGCAACAACGAGTGGCATATACCGAGACCATCCCGAATATCTGCCAGACGCAAGCCGTTACGCTCGGCACAAGCGACCACCGGCGCCGATTCATGCATCTTGCTGTTGCCGCTCGCCATCGACGTGAAATAAGGCGATGTGTTGATCAGGCAGTAGCTGGCAATGCCGTACTTCTGGCGGTCCCAGAAGGTGTCGAGAACCCAGACCGAGCCTCCGTCGGCGAGCGAATCCGTCGCCCGCCGGAAGATTTCGCCAACGGTATCAAGGCTGAAACAAGTCAGGAACTGGCTCATCCAGACGGCGTCGGCGTTGCCGGGAAATGCGGCGTTCGTATCCAGAATGTCAATCGGATACAACGTAGCCCGCTCAATCAGCCCTCGGTCTTCCAGCGCCGCCCTCGCACGTTCGAGTTGGATCGGGAGATCGAGCAAGGTGACACGAACCTCCGGATCGTGCAGTAGGCACTGCGAGGCCCACTTCCCCGTATTGGCTCCGATGTCCACGAGATGCCGCGGATGCCGCGCAAACACGTATTCGAGTGCATCGGCGAACGCCGAGTCCGAATAATAGTGATCAAAATTGAACCAGCTCGTACGCGCCGGTTCCGGCAGTTCGGAGAGTCCCTCATAGATCGTGGCCCAGTCGCCAAGCGCCTTCAGCCCAAGCGGCTTTTCCTCACGTAGCGACTCGTCTAGCATGAACAAGCCTTTGTAACAGACATCGTGGATGTAATCGATGTTGATCTGCGTAAGCTCGTCATGAAGAACGTTGTCGCCGACACGGGTCAGCGTGTAGCGCCCATCGACGCGCTTGACGACGCCTGCCGACAGCGCCGTTTCCAGTACGACGGAAATCGCGTAGGCCGACAAGGCAACGCTCTTCGCCAGTGTGCCAACCTCGGCACCCGGCGCTCCAGCCTCCTCGATGTGTTTGAGCAGGCCACTCTTCCATGCTGTGCGCACGCATTGGAATACGACCGGGCCAAAGGCAATGCGCTGAGCTTCGAACCGGGCGGGCAGCCCTCGCAAGCGGGCGGGTTCGAACTCGAAAATTTCGGGGGATCGATCGACAGTGGTATCCATGGTGTTCCTTAGAATCTGGGGCAGGCAAGGCAGGCCGCCGGCGGATCATCGCCAAGCATGCGTTGACGGTGTCGGATCATCGCCGGGCCGTTCCACCAGGCGTGCAGCGGCTGCCGATGAATGTTGCCGATAACTTCCGTGGGTTGGCAGTCACACAGCGTTATGTCGCCGTCTACGCCGACGGGAATGCTCTGCCAAGGAGAGGTACAGCGCGCACGCCGCGTCGAACGTTGCGCCACTTGGTAGCCGCGCGTAACGAGGAAATCCAGGTAACGTTGTTCGAGCGCGAACTCCTCCAAGGCATGCACGGAGAGTATGGGCAGGCCCCGCGCCACGGCTTTCCTAAGTGTCTTGCGTAGCCGCCGGTTTTGCGCGTCGTCCAGCGTTTGGTGCAACGAGCGTGCTTGATTGGAGGCGAAGTTGAGATCGCTCACCATCAAGGCGTCGAATTGATGGTCGGCGGCGAAATCGACAACGGCATCGAACTCGTCCAATGTATCGGCCGCAAGCGCGGTAAACGCCGAGACGCCAAGCCCTGGATTTAGGGTGCGGCGAGCTTCAATTAAGTTGGCCACATTCCGCCGGAATTCTGCTACATCGCACCCTGTACGGACCCGATCGGCGCTCGCCTGCGTCACGGCGTCGAGGCTCACCGTAATCGCGGACAACCCGGAACAACAAAGCGCCTGCGCTTTGTCAACCGTCAGCACCGTTCCGTTGGTGACCAACCCGACGCGACGGCCGGATGCAACGGCGAGTCCGATGAAGTCGATCGCCTCCGGGTGCAACAGCGGCTCGCCGAGGCCGACAAGGACGACCCGATAGGCATGGGGAAGATGGTCGAGCACTTTAACAAAATCGTCCTTGCTCATAAACCGAGACTTCGTTTTCAGTTGCGTCCGCGCGCAAGCCGGGCAGCCGAGGTTACACCGCGTTGTGATCTCGATGTTCGCCACGGTCGGCTCGCCCGCCATCTCCGGCACCGGGCGGAATTCCTTGCCGCATGCGCTTCGAGCAGCCGGGCTAAACCCAAGATGTCTTGCAGAGTCCGGCCAGGCGGTGACGAACGATTTTAGAGGCGGCACCATTTCGAACGACGTCGAGAGCCTCGTAGACGTTTGCGCTTGATGGCGGCGGGCGGCATCGTCTATGGCTCGACAAACGACGTCGATCGCCACGTCCGCTCCCGTACCGGAAAACAGGTGATGTTTGGCGTCCGCGATCCGTACCTGTCTGTGCGGTACGGTTCTCAGGAGGTCACCCCACTGGCTCGTCGCTGCAACGGGTACGAGTTCATCGGCTTCGCCCTGCACGATGAGCACCGGCGACGGTACGGCGAGCGGAGCATGCCGAGCAAGACGGTTAATCATGCTCACCAGTTCACCGACGTCATGCAGATATGTCGTGCGCGATTCCGTGTGTAACGCCCAACGTTGCGCGTAGCCGAGGTCGATCACCGGCGGCGTAGCACACAGAACAAGCAGATCAAGGTCGCTCAAGCTTCCCGGGTCACCAGCAAGGCGACGCGAGATCTCAGCCAGGAGAAGGCTGCCGCCGGTCGAGTGCCCAAGCAGAATCAGCCGGCGGCCGCGACTCCGTAGCATGTCGATCGTGGAGCCAATGACGTCCAGGCACGCGTCTTTGTCGAACGGTGGAATTTCAGTCCCATCCTCATGAGCGGGCAGGCGAACGGCGTGGACCGAGTCCGGACCGAAGCGCTCGGTCAGTGCAGACTCCAGCCGGGAGAGATCCGACGCACGGCCAAGATAGCCATGCACCAGAACCACAGTAAACGGGTCGGTCCGGCCACTTTCGTCGGCTTGCCGGTTCATCGATCCTCCAGCACAGTCGCGAGTTGCTCGGCACCCCGATATCCAGACTGTGTCCGCGCCGCCTCTTCGAGGCGTCGATGCAACCCATCGCTGGCAAGAAACGCGGCCATCTCATCGGCAAGGATGTCGATCGGTCGCTCCAGGAACGCATCAAGGTTATGGCTGGCTCGGCCTCCGAAAACGTTACCGCGCAGCAGGCGCGTCCCACACCCCATTCGTTCCAAACAGCGGCCGTTCTGCGCCTGTTCAGGTTGCATCGGCAGAACGAAAACCGGCACGCGTGCGCTCAACGCTTCGAAAATCAATCCTTGCCCGCCATGGCAAACGACGAGGCTGGCACGCGGCAACGCGACCTCGACGGGCAGGAAGTCGAACACGGCCAGCCGCAACGGATCCGGCGGTAGGTCGACCAGCACGGGCCGCCCGCCGAGCGCGATGGCCACGGAATAACCGATGTTCCACAAGGCCCGCACAAGGTGCGTTAGCCACTCGGGCGGCATGTCTCCGGTACCGAAGGCTACGTAAGCCACCGGTCCTTTCAGCGTATCGAGTTCGTTCCCACGGAGCTTAGGCGTCGGCCATTTGGTCCACAACACCGGCCCCACATGATGGAAACCCGGTGTGGCCGGCAAAGGCTGGAATTCGGGATAGTCCCAAAGGTAGGTACGGTGGCCGACGAGGAGTTGCCACGCATCGTCCACAGGTGGCAGGCCGAACGACGAGAAAACCGGATGCAGACGCTGTGCGCAGGTGCGACGAAAGAACCGCAGCGCCTTGCTCTGCTCCTCCTCACCCGGTTCGCCCGGTTCGAAGCCGAGAACATCGGGACACGCCGGCGTCATGCAACCGCAGATCAGCGAGTCGTAGGGGATCCCGGTCAGCGCCGCGGAGAGCGGACCAGTGAAACGGAACACGCCGAGAACCACGTCTGGCCTAAGCCGGTTCAGCAAGTCGACTTCGGCGCGCACACACGCTTCGAAACGTTCGGGACGAAACCAAGAAAAACAGGGCAACGGTGCCCCACTGGCTTCTTGGATATCCGGCAGGATGACGTACCGCCGTTCATCAATGCTTTCGAGGAAGGATGCACGCGCGGCCGACACGGCGAGGTGGACTTCATGCCCTCGGGCCTCAAGTTGCTCCCGCAGCGCCAACCCTTTGGCGATGTGCGACAGAGTGTTGTTGCAGGGCGTAACAAGAATCTTCATGCGCGGCACTCGCATAAGCCAAGTCCGCCGGCAGTTTCTGCGTCAACCTGAGGTAGCGGCTGACACTGCGGCCGAAATAGCGAAATTGAAGCAAGCTCGGCACGGTTGCATAGGCGAGCGAACCGATGGTTTCGGCGCGCTGATTCTCGGCGGGTCTCCCTGTTCACACGAGCTTTCTTCTTTTGTTGATTGTGTGGGCTTGGCTTATTTGACGCGCCATTCCAACAGAGCGCCTATGCGGCCAAGGTGTCGGCTCGCCGATCGAAGGTCGGATGGTGTGAACAAAGCCAAGAACGCCGCGTCGCTGCAAAACCCGAGGCCGGATTGTACTCGATCAGTGAAAACGCCGTCTTCACGCGGGTTGCCATGGGTCGGCAACACTCCGCATTGGCGACCTTGATGCCCTTTCGTCCCGGCAGCAACGACAGAAACGCAAGGGACTAAGGAAATGGAGCCGGGATTGCGGCATAATTCCATGCTTTACAAACGATGGGCGCAAACGAAAGATTTGCCCCGTCAAGAAGGTGCCGACCGGGAAACGGGCCGGCCAGATGACCGTGTGCCTCGTAAATCCGCCGCCCCGCCGGGGCGTCACCTCTTTCTCGCCGTGCTGCCGTCATGAGTAAGTCTCGCCGCAGCGCTCCGCAAGTTTCCAAAGGCGTGTCAATGGTCATGGTCGCCGTCGCCATCTTTTCTCTTGGCGACCTGCTGGCGAAATACCTCACCCGCTTCTACCCCATTCCGCTCATCGTCTGGGCGCGATTCACCTTCCACCTTCTGCTGGTCGTCGCCGTGCTTGGCCCTCGTTACCGTTGGGCGCTGGTCCGCACACGACACCTGGGGACCCAAATCGCCCGCGGTCTGCTCCTCGTCCTCGGCTCGGTCTTCTTCGTCAGCGCGCTAAAGTTCATGCCGCTGGCGGAATCCACAGCCATTGCCTACCTTGCACCGCTGATTGTCACGCTGATGTCGGTCGTCTTCCTCAAGGAACGCGTCGAATTCGCCCGCTGGGTGGCCGTGTTTGTGGGCTTCGCCGGTGTGCTGACGATCATCCGCCCGGGAAGCAGCGTTTTCAGTTGGGCCGTGTTGCTGCCCATCGGAAACGCGCTGGCCTTCGCGTCGTACCAGATTCTTACGCGCCGTATCGCCGGGCTCGAAAGCCCGTACACGTCGATTTTCTACGCCGGGCTCGTGGGCTCGGTGCTCTCGCTGCTGTCCTTGCCCAGCGTGGCGATGCCGCTACAGTCGCCCTATCACGCGATAGCCTTCGCGGGACTCGGTATGCTGGGCGGTCTGGGGCACCTGATTCTGATCAAGGCCTACGAGCACGCGCCGGCATCACGCTTGGCGCCTTTCAGCTACTCGCAACTTATCTGGGTTGCCGCCATCGGCTTCTTCGCGTTCGGGGATTTTCCTGACGGCTGGTCGCTGCTCGGGATCGGCATCCTGGTCGGTAGCGGGATCTACATCGCAAGGCATCAGCGCCGCACGGAGCAGGAGCAACGGATGATCGAGGAACCGCCGGACACGCCTTGATCCCGGCGCGAACTCCCTGCTCCGCATGACCGATCGCTTTCCGGGTTCCTATTCGCTCCTGGCATTCCTCGCTCGCCCTTGCGGCGGATGTCGATATCGCATTCTCTGAATCGTCGTATGCCTGAGGCAGCGGCTTTCGCCGCGTCGATCAAGGAGACCAACATGCGATTCATGATACTGATCAAGGCTGGCCAGGACAGCGAAGCGGGTGTGATGCCAAGTGAGCAGCAACTTGCTGAAATGGGGCAATTCAACGAGGCTCTGGCGAGGGCGGGCGTTCTAGAGGCAGGCGAAGGCTTGCGGCCGAGTTCGAAAGGTGCCCGGGTGCGTTTTTCCGGGGCCGAGCGTGTCGTCACGCGCGGGCCTTTCCCGGAGTTGAACGAACTCATTGCCGGGTTCTGGATATGGAAGTGCGCTTCTCTAGAGGAGGCGATCCAGTGGGTAAAACGCTGTCCCAATCCGATGCCGAACGACTCAACAATCGAGATTCGGCAGGTATTCGAGGCCGACGACTTCGGCGAAGCGCTTACGCCAGAACTGCGAGAACGAGAAGCAAAACTGCGGGCGCAAACGGCTCAACAATCGGCCGGTCGGCAGCATTGAGGCCGCCCAATCGGGCAGGCACTCGGCGATGCTGCGTTTTTGTAGTTGTCCGTCGGTGATCAGCCATCCTCCGGGAGCCTGAACGCGTGCCAACACCGCACGCGAGGTTCCCGGCAAGACAGAGACCGAGCGTCTTGGGCAAGCACGTCAGTCCACGCCACGGTGTCCCCGATTTACGAAGATAGCCCCTCCGCTGGGAGGCAGCGTCAGCCCTCCCGGCCGGCCAGCTTCAGTACCTCGGCCCATACACCGTCGTCGACGATGATGCCATTCGCCCGCTGATCGGCGCGGATGCGGAGCGTGGACTGTCCGGGGTACCGAACTTCCCGACCGTCTTCAGCCGGAACCGATCCGTTCACATAGTCGGCTACGCTATCGGCCACTTGATCCGTGAAGTCTTCCCCGCCCAACTGCCGGGGGTCGAAGACGATGAACACTTGCGAACAACCCGTGCAGCTGCCTCGGCCGATTTGGTCGATGCGGTTGGTGGGTAGGCCCTCCGAAAGAACAGCGGCCAGCGTGTCGAGAAGAATGGCAAAAGCCGACCCCTTCCAGTATCCCGTTGGCAAGATGCGCATCGACTGCTCGATCGGCCCCGGTTCCGACGTCAGATTTCCATCCTTGTCGAAACCGCCCGGATAAGGCAGTTTCTCCCCCTTAAGACGCGTTACCTGAAGCTTTCCGTATGAATACTGGGACATCGCCATGTCGAGAACGATGTGCCCCTTCTTGCGGGGAACGGCCATTACGAAAGGGTTGTTTCCCAGGCGCGGATTCTTTCCCCCCCAGGAAGGCATGCACGATTCCGTATTCGTCCAGCTGATTGCCACAAAGCCCTTGTCGGCAGCGCGCCAGCCGTACGTTCCTCCCCGCATCCAGTGGGTTGTGTTCCTCAAAGTCACGATCCCAACGCCATTCTCCGCGGCAATGGCCATCGCCCGGTCAGTGGCAAAGAACGCGTTCAGTATCCCCGGCCCGTAGCCGCCGTCATAGATCTCGATGACGCCGAGCTTCTTCACCGGCGCCGGCTTCGCCTTGGCGTCGACCCACCCGCGCTGCAGATAATCGACGAAGCGCGCGACGCGGTTCAAGCCGTGCGAATAAACGCCGTCACAACTCGATTCGGTGTGCACGCGGGCACAAGTCTCCGCGTCGCTCTGGTTCATGCCTGCGCGCACGAAGGCATCGGTCACGACTTCGTACATGCTCTCAAACGGGATACGCGTCATTTGTGCTCCAAGGATTTTCGGGGTTACACCGCCCCGGTTGTTGGGACGATCGATGGGGATTCTTGTTGGGCAAAACAAGCCCGGAACTTGCCCGGCATACCGCACTCATGGATGCTTCTGGCCACAACTCGCTTTGGAAGGCAAGAATAGTGGATTTCAGGGCGGCTACCATACTAGCAATCCGATTCCAGACCGGTCAAACGCTAGCCTACGTGATAAGGCACTCGTGCTTGAAATGTGAGCTCGGCGGCACACGCGAAACAAAAAAACCCGCAGAGCCATAAGCCGTGCGGGTTTTTCTTTACTGGCGGAGACGGAGGGATTCGAACCCTCGATTCAGGTTTATGCCCGAATGCTCCCTTAGCAGGGGAGTGCCTTCGACCTCTCGGCCACGTCTCCGGAAGGGCGCGATAATAGCGTTTCCGCCACGCCCGGTCAAACGGTCGTCAGTCCGCCTGATCAAGGCCGAACGTCTTGTGCAGCACGCGGACGGCCAGTTCCAGATACTTCTCTTCGATGACGACCGAAATCTTGATTTCTGAGGTCGAGATCATTTGAATATTGATGCCTTCTGCGGCGAGGACGCCGAACATCTTGCTCGCGACGCCCGGGTGCGAACGCATACCGACACCAACGGCTGACACCTTGCACATCTTGTTGTCACCGACGACACCGCGCGCGTTCAACTTCCCTGCGCTCTCGTTGAGAATCTTCAGCGCCTTGTTGTAATCGCCTCGCGTAACGGTGAACGAGAAATCGGTCGAACCGTCATGCCCGAGGTTCTGTATGATCATGTCAACATCGATGTTGGCGTCAGCGATGGGTCCCAGGATCTGGTAGGCGATACCTGGCCGATCGGGAACTCCGAGCACGGTGAGCTTGGCTTCGTCGCGATTGAAGGCGATCCCGGAAATAATCGGTTGTTCCATTTGCTTTTCTTCCTCAACAGTGATCAGTGTGCCTTCGCCCTCATCCTGGAAGCTGGAAAGCACGCGCAGTTTGACTTTGTATTTACCGGCAAACTCGACCGAGCGAATCTGGAGAACCTTCGAGCCCAGACTGGCCATCTCGAGCATCTCTTCGAAGGTGATCGTATCGAGCTTCCGAGCCTCGGGAACGACACGCGGATCGGTCGTGTAAACACCGTCCACGTCGGTATATATCTGGCATTCATCAGCGTTCAGTGCCGCGGCCAGTGCAACGGCTGAGGTATCCGAACCGCCGCGGCCAAGCGTGGTGATGTTTCCATCCTCGTCGGCACCCTGGAAACCGGCGACCACGACAACGTAATCATCGGCGAGATCCTTGCGGATCTTGTCGTCGTCGATCTGGAGGATGCGGGCTTTCGTAAACGTGCTGTCAGTCAAGACGCGCACTTGCGGCCCCGTGTAGCTTTTCGCTTTCAAGCCCTCTTCGTGCAGCGCCATGGAAAGCAAACCGATGGTGACCTGTTCCCCGGTCGACGCGATCACGTCGAGTTCGCGTGGATCGGGAGTCGCGGATATTTCCTTCGCCAGCCCGATAAGCCGGTTGGTTTCACCCGACATGGCCGAGGGCACCACAATGATGTCATGCCCCTCTTTTTTCCACCGTGCGACGCGTTTTGCCACGTTCTTGATGCGGTCAGTGGTGGCAACCGACGTACCCCCAAACTTCTGAACTATCAGAGCCAATTCATACTCCAAATGCGAGTCACGAAAGTCGTTGATTCTACCCGATTGTTTGCTTGATCTAGCAAGTAATTTTCGGAGTTTTTGGTCGTCGAAGGAACGGGCTTTTTCGGGCCCGGGCATGCCACTTGCAATCGTTTATGTGCTTGTTCTATACTGTCATCACTATTACCAAAGTTATATATCAATGATCATATTTCGGGGATAAAAACCTCGACTTCCACAGGGCAAGAAGCCAAAAACGAAAGGACGAACATGAACACCTCAAAAGCCGCCGAGAAGACCGATCCGCGAGAGATTCGCCGCAAGCTCGGTCTGAATCAACAGCAGTTCTGGTCGAAAATCGGAGTAACCCAGAGTGGTGGCTCGCGTTATGAAAGCGGCCGTAATATGCCGCGGCCCGTACGCGAGTTGCTGCGCCTCGTGCATGTCGAGCAGATCGACATTCAACGGATCAAGCGCGAAGACCTTGACGTCATTGACTATCTGAAGAGCGAAGAGTCGGACCTTTACAAACAGCTGAAGAAGTCTGCCAAGGCCAAGAAGAAGGCGGGTTGATTTAGCGTCGGCGTCAGGGATTGGCAACCACCTTGACGCCAAGCGAAGCAATAGCTTTGGCATAACTGTGGAAGATATCCAGAGACGGCTTCGATAGTTTTTCGGCATCAGGTTGCATCGAGGGGCGTGCCAGACCGTAAAGGTGCACGCCCCTGATTTTTTCCCTGACCGAAGCGATCAATTCTAGATAGGCGGCCTGCTCCGCTGCGTCCGGGACCACACCGTCGATCGCGAAGTAGCAAGTCTGAACCCAGGTCGGCGCGAGTTCAGCACATTTGAGCAGCGACGCGCGAACCTTCTCCGGATCGAGATTCACTTTGTTGACCTGCGCAGCTCCTGCCGAGGTCGCGCGGTCCACCTTGAACCAGACCTCACCATCTAGGGTTCCAATATCCGCGATGCCTGCGCACACATCGGGACGATGCATGAGGCTGCCGTTCGTAATCAAGCGGATCTTCACCGTATCCACGAGACCGAAATCGCGCAGAACCAAGGCCACACGGCCAACGGCGGGTGCGAACTCTGCCGCGCTCGTCGGCTCCCCATTCCCCGAGAAAGCCACATCCACGAGTCGGCGAGCGCCTTCCGGGACGTGTTTCTCCATGAAGTCACCGCTGGTGGTCCTTTCGAGAAACGTGCGCAATTCCCCCTCGAGGAGTTCAAGGTCAACGGGAGGCGGCCCGCCTCGTTTGAGGTCGGGCACCTGACAATACACGCAGGCCCAGTTGCAGGCGTTATTGACGTTCAGATTGACGCCCACCGAAACGCCTCCGGCACGCCTCGACACGACCGGATAAACGTACTTCATTCCCGCACTATCGCGACTGTGGTCGCTGACACCCAGCATATTCCAACTCCTCAACGATCCGGCTCCGGCAAAAGGGAGCTCACCTGCCAATGATATAATCCGCAGCGTTTTTTCTCCCCCGTTTTCCCGATGCTCATCACGCGCCGTCTGGAGTTCGACGCCGGTCACCGCATTCCCGATCACCGCAGCCAATGCCGCCATCTCCATGGCCATCGCTACGCGATCGAGATTACCTTGTCCGGCAATATCATTGCCCAGCCTGGCGACCCGGCCAATGGAATGGTGATGGACTTCTCGGAAATCAAGACCTTGGCCCGCCGGCATCTGGTCGACCTCTGGGACCATGCGTTTCTCGCCTATGAGGGAGATAACGCGGTCGTAGACTTCCTCAATACTTTGCCCGGCCACAAAACAGTGGTGCTCGATTGCATTCCAACGGCCGAGAACCTCGTTGAACGGGCCTTTGCGATTCTCGACGGAGTATACAAGGACACGTACGGCAATGCCTTGCGCCTGGAGCGCGTCCGTCTGTACGAGACACCGAACTGCTGGGCCGACGCCGTTCGAAGTTAGCCTAGGGTCGTTGGCTTTGGCGGTTGCCGGGCTTTCGTCTACTCCGTTTTACGCCTCAAAGTCGTCGCCACAGCGTGCGGGCTGATAATCTCCGCAATCAGTGTCGAGGAACAGCCATGGGCCGTGGCAATCCTTGCGTCCCGGGCGGCATCTCTGCCTTCTTTGCTATGATGCAACATACTGCGGCGGCGAGAGGCGTCTGCATTTCTGCTGAAGCTGGATAACAAAGGAAAGTGGCGCCAAGAAGCGCCAGCACTGGAAACACGGGGAACAGAACGGGAAAGAAGCACGCAGACGGCGTGCTCAGCTTGCCGGCCGGCCAATGCAGCATGGCTGGACTGGTGCCCCCGGTCGGAATCGAACCAACACCTGATGATTACAAATCAACTGCACGACCTTCATGCTACGGGGGCGGGCCGTATGGCCGAGGCGCGAATTATAGCCGAAGCGTCTGGGGCTCGCATGCTCTGCGAGAAGGACTAGCGTCGGCCGGAACAAGTCGACCGCGTCGCTCGGTACAACAATCAAACACCATGGCAAACCCATCGAATCCATCAGAAATCGCGCGCGAAACGCTCAAGCAGTTGATGGTGCGGCGTTTGGCCCCGTCGCCAGACAACTACCTGGCGATCTATAACGAGATCGCCGGAGTCACCGATAAAAGCGCGGAAGCCTTCCCGGAACGCGAACTGAAGAGCCTGTTGCTCGCCCTGCCAAAAGAAACGCCCGTTCAGCAGCGCCTCGCCCGCGAACTCGACCAGGCGTTGAAGACGGCCAATTGGGAGGACTACCGCAAAGGCTTGGTCGACTTCATCGTCGAGCACAGCGCCGAATCGGATCTGGTGTGGAATGACCTGATCGCCGACTTGCTACGCCAATGGGACGCGAAGCAGAGCGGCTTGACGCCAGCACGCAAGCGCGAATCACTTGAGCGCGTGCTGAACACTGCCAAGAACAACGAACTGCTTTTCTCTCGCCTGCAGAATCTGACCAAGTCGTGGTCGCTCAACGAGCCCGCCGCGGATTCCATCGAGGTGGCGGATTCGACGTCAGACACTGAGACCGAAGGGGCAATGGCCTCCCCCGTACAGACTGCCACGCCGGCAACGGGCCCGCTGAGCCGCGCGAGCGAACTGCTCCCCGAGTTGCGCGACATCTTCGCCTACACACTGGAAACCGTCGTCGCCACACAACTCGATGACGAGCCCGAATTGGCCAATCAGGTCAAGGCGCTCGCCGCCTCCGCGCGCAAGGCATCGACGATCAAGGCGATGAACGATCTGCTCGCCGAGATCAAACGCTTCGCCTTCCGTCTTGAATTCCTAGCCGAGGATCGCAACGAGCTGCGCACAGGACTCCTCAAGCTGCTGCAACTCGTGATCGAAAACGTCAGCGAGCTCGTCATCGACGACGGTTGGATGAGCGGCCAAGTCGCGGTCGTGCGCGACATCGTCGCCAAGCCGATGAACCTGCGCATGGTCACCGACGCCGAGCACCGGCTCAAAGAGGTCATCTTCAAGCAAAGCCAGTTGAAGCACAGCCTGGTTGAAGCCAAGGAAGCGCTCAAGCAGATGCTCGCCGGCTTCGTGGACCACCTCGCCGAGTTCGCCGACTCCACGTCGGATTACCACGACAAGATCGAAGTCTGCGCAGAAAAGATCAGCAAGGCAAATGACATTTCCCAACTGGAAAACGTGCTCGCCGAGGTGATCAAGGAAACGCGAATCATCCAGCTCAACGCGCAGCGGTCGCGTGACGATCTGCGTCTTACACGGGAGCGTGTCGAAGCCGCCGAGCGGCGCGTCAACGAACTGCAGCAGGAACTCGACAAGGCCAGCACCCTCGTCCGGCACGATCAGTTGACGGGCTCGCTGAACCGAAAAGGACTCGAGGAAACCTTCGAGGTCGAAGTGGCACGGGCGCAGCGGCGGAAATCGCCTTTGTGCGTCGCGCTCCTCGATATCGACAACTTCAAGAAGCTCAACGACACCCTCGGCCACGATGCCGGCGACGCAGCGCTGATCCACTTGGTCAGCGTCGTCCGCGAAACGCTGCGGCCGCAGGACACGCTCGCCCGCTTCGGCGGCGAGGAGTTCGTCATCCTGCTGCCCGACACGCCGGTCGAAGACGCCACCAAGGCCCTCGTGCGCCTGCAGCGCGAACTCACCAAGCGGATCTTCCTCACCGACAACGAGAAAATCCTCATCACTTTCAGCGCCGGGGTTACCGAGTACCGAACCTCAGATACGCAGGCGACGGTCACGAAGCGTGCCGACGAGGCCATGTACGCAGCAAAGAAGGCGGGTAAAAACCGGGTAATATCGGCCTAGATAATCGGCGCCCGGCAACTCGCCGAACGCGGTGCTGTTCAGCGGCGACAAGGACCCCATATGCCCCCAACCGAGTCGGAAACCCAAAAATCCTACTGCGTCGTACTCATCCAGCCCGAGGGCTACCAGCACAGCGCCGCGTTGTCCGAGCTCGCTGAAACGCTGCTCTACGGACTCGCCGAACTGGGTGTCGATTTCCAGCTTTCGATCAACGAAATCGTCCCTGGGCGAACCCACATCGTTCTCGGTGCCCACTTGCTCGCTCAGCCGCTCGCCGCCGGTTTTCCACCCGGAACGATCATCTACAACTCGGAACAGGTCGATTCGAAGTCGGGTTGGATGAAGCCGGCCTATACCGACCTGCTACGTGCGTTCGAAGTCTGGGACTACAGCGAGGAGAACATCCGGCGGCTAACAGCGCTCGGTGTGACCCGCGTCAAGTACGTCCCGATCGGTTACGTCCCTCAACTCACCCGCATACCGACAGTCGCACAGGACATCGACGTGTTGTTCTATGGGGCCATCAACGAGCGACGCAAGAATATCCTCGAAGCGCTGATCGCACGCGGCCTGCGTATCGAATTCCTCGCGGGAGTCTATCGGGAGGAACGTGATCGCTACATTGCCCGCGCCAAGGTGATTTTGAACGTGCATTACTACGAGGCAAGCGTTTTCGAAATCGTGCGCGTCTCTTATCTGCTCGCCAACGAAAAGGCGGTCGTCGCGGAATGCGGAGATGCGACAACGCTCGAGCCGGATATCCGCGACGCCGTGTGTGCGGTGCCCTATGACGGGCTGGCCGATGCTTGTGTGAAGCTCGTCCGCAACGCCTCCGAGCGAGCAAACCTCGCCCGCCGCGGGTTCGAAGTGTTTGTGCGGCGCAAGGAGGGAGCCATTCTCGGCACCGCGCTCGGACTGGCTGCCTCCCCTACCAACAGCAACCTGCCGGCATTTCTCAATCTCGGAAGCGGCAAGGATTGGCGGGAAAACTGTTTCAACGTCGATATCAGCGAAACCGTCCGGCCCGATGCCATCTTCGATGCCGGACAACCGCTCGGTGCGGGACAGATCGTCGAAACGAAACGTTTCGGGGCGGTTAAGCTCACTGACAACCAGTTCGAGGCAATCTTCGCCAACGATGTGCTCGAGCACATTCCAGACCTGCCGACCGCGATGACGAACTGCCTGCGCCTCCTCAAGCCGGGCGGAACCTTCCATATCTATGTCCCTTACGACCTGTCGCTCGGCGCCTGGCAGGACCCGACGCACATCCGTGCCTTCAACGAGAACAGCTGGCTCTACTACACCGACTGGTACTGGTACATGGGGTGGACTGAGGCGCGCTTCGAACAACTCGGCCTCGAATTCCGCCTCAGCGAACTCGGCAAACGGTTGCAGTCGGAAGGCATGCCGATCGACGTGCTGGCGCGTACGCCGCGTGCCGTAGACGGCATGGAGGTCGTTCTCAGAAAACGCTACCTGCTCGAATCCGAAGCGGCACGCGCCGCGACGGCGATGCGGCGGCCGTGGGACGACGAGGCAGACGCTTGAGAGGCATGATGTGACGGGACCATTCCCTGGCTTTGCGGAGGAGTATTACAAGAACGTCGACCTGCGCGTCGTACAGGCGGTCCCTGCAGAGGCACGCTCTATCCTCGACATCGACTGCGGTGAGGGCTACCTCGGGGAGGTACTCAAGCACCTCAACCCCGAACGCCATGTATCCGGCATCACGCGCCGTACAGAGCATTCGGAGGCATCCGCGCGCCTTGATCGGGTGATCGTGGCCGATCTGGATCACGATGAACCGAACCTGGCAAAAGGATCGTTTGACTGCATCGTCGCCGATAACGTCCTGGCTCGATACCGGGACCCCTGCGCCGTACTCAAACGACTGCGCCCCCTCCTCCGCTCCGGCGGTCGAATCGTTGCTTCGCTACCGAATCTCCAGCATTGGTCCTTCTACGAACGTCTGTTGCGCGGCGAATTGCCGTGGCAGGAGAACGACGCGCTGGCGAACACGCGCTTTCTCTCCGCACCCGGTCTAGTCCGGCTCTTTCTCGACGCCGGGTTTCTGCCGCTTATCGTCGACCGACGTTCGGTGGAACCACCGACCGGCTGGCACGAGGCCATGCGGCCAGCAATCGAGCGTCAACGACTCGATCCAGCCATCTTTGCCGCCCGCTCGCGCACCTGGCAATACATCGTCACGGCGCGAGCGATCGACGGCCTTCCTGACGCCACCGCCACCACCCGTCCTGTCACCTTCGGGGCCTGTACCAATGACGCTGATGTCCTGCGTGAAAACCTTCTCGCGTCGCCCTGTCTGCAGGACGCGATGCACCAGACGCTAATGGTCGAAGGCGCGGCAAGCGCGGCCGAGGGTTTAAACGCCGTAATTGATCAGGCCCAGCACGAGCTTGTCGTTCTTGCTCACCAAGACGTTTACCTCCCTGAATGGTGGGTCGCGAAGCTCTGGCAGCAGTACGAACTAGCCCGCCGGCTAACCGGCGACCGAGTCGGCGTTATGGGCGTTTATGGAATCAGGGGATCGCCTCAAGGCGTCGACCGGTTTGGCCGCGTCGCCGACCGCGATTTCCTGCTCGACGAACCGATGCCGCTCCCGGCCGGCGTGGAAAGTCTCGACGAACTCGTACTCATCATTCCTCGTGGTGGTGGCGCTCGCTTCGACCCCGCCTTGGGTTTTCACCTTTACGGCACGGACATCTGCCTTTCCGCCGTCAACGCAGGCAGAGAAGCGATTGTCATAGACGCTCCCTGCCACCACAACTCAAAACAGGGAGATCAACTGCCAGCCGCGTTCGAACGCAGCCGACGCAATCTGGGGGAGAAATGGGCATCCAGGCTTCCTGTGGCCACACCGTGTTGCATTATCATCTAGACACTTTCCGCCCGACTGACAAACGCTTTTTCGAAGCTTGTTCGTGTTGGATGGTTAGCACCAGTGATAAGCAGCGATAGCGAAGGGCGAAAGATGGATGAAGCGTCAGACCGATTGAATGCCGACTTGGCGGAGTATCAGCGCGCGATCGAACTCCGCAATGCCGGCGATGAGGCCGGCTTCTTTTCGCTTCTGCTTCGGCTTGCCGAAAGAAAGACGAAGTGCTGGCAGGTGTTCAACGATCTTGCGCGGCACGCTCTCCAAAACGGGGACACGCAACTGGCTGGCGAACTCCTCGACATGGCGATCGCCCGCGAGCCGTATCCGGCCGAAGCGACATTGCAGAAAGCCGGCCTCCTCATTCAGCAGGGGAAGGAGCAGGACGCCCGGACGCTGGTGGCCTATTGCCTGGAACATGACGCGACGAACGTCCACGCGCTCAAGATGTGGGAGCAACTGGAACAACCCGTCGATCTCTCCGTTCCCGGCCTCCCGAAACTAATCGCCTACTACTTGCCGCAATTTCACCCTATTCCGGAGAATGACCGCTGGTGGGGAAAAGGATTCACAGAGTGGACGAATGTCGTCAGAGCACAATCTCTGTTTTCCGGCCATCATCAACCGCGCCTGCCAACCGACCTCGGGTTCTACGATCTACGCGTACCGGAAACACGCGAAGAACAAGCCCAACTCGCGCGAAGGTACGGAATCTTCGGCTTTTGCTATTACTACTATTGGTTTGCCGAAGGCCGCCGCCTCCTCGAACGGCCGCTCGAAGAAATGCTGAAAACGGGAAAGCCGGATTTCCCATTCTGCATCTGCTGGGCCAACGAGAGTTGGACGCGTCGTTGGGACGGTGGCGACGAACTCGTGTTGATGCGCCAGGACCCGTCTGAAGCGAATGCGCTCGCCTTCATTCGCGGGCTGGTTCCCGTGGTAAACGACTCCCGTTATATCCGCGTCGCGGGGAAGCCGATGATTCTGGTGTACCGGGTGGATACCATCCCGGGCATGGCCGGCATCACGTCACTCTGGCGCAAAACGATGCGCGAAGACGGCGTTGGAGAAATCTACCTCGTCGCAGTCCAGACGACTGTCGAGGTCGACCCTGCAGCCATCGGTTTCGACGCAACGTGCGAGTTTCCGCCGCACCAACTCCCGCGCACAACGTATCACGAACGGCTTTGTTTCAACCAACCGTTTACGGGAAAGACTTTCGACTACAGGGAAGCCGTTCGCGCCAAGGAACGCGAGCCGGCCCATCCATACAAACGCTTCGGCGGCGTGATGACGCAATGGGACAACACCCCGCGCCGCAAGGAGCGGGCACATGTTTTTCTCAATGCGACGCCGGGCTGGTATCGTCATTGGTTGGATGACGCGCTGAGAAGGACTGTCAAACATAACGCACCTGACGAGCGCTTCGTTTTCATCAACGCCTGGAATGAATGGGCGGAGGGGGCGTATCTCGAACCCGACGAGCACAACGGTCATGACTACCTGCGCGCAACGCGTGCGGCCCTTGAGTCATGCAAAGACCTTTCTGGGACACCTGTTGGCAAATATGCAGAAATCACCGGAGATACGCCCGAAGACGACAGTCTATGGGAAGCGCGCAGCCGTGAGTACCCGGAAAATCTCTCATTTAGCTTGATCGTCGATTGCCGTTCGGCGGCACGCGAATCGGTGAAGCTTACGTTATCCAGCATCGCCGGCCAGAGTTATCGGCGGTCCCGCACTTATCTGGTGTTCGAGGAGGACGTCCCGGATTTAGGTTCGCTTGCGGCTCCGTTGCCCACCGAAATAACGACGTGGTACGCCAGCCGTATGGACGAAGGTCTTTGGAAATGCGCGGAGCCGTGGGTTATCTGCCTGAATGCCGGGGACATCCTGACGCGCCGTTGTCTGCACGTCTTTGCCGAGAGCATCCACCAGACACCAAGCGGCCAGCGCTTCGCGGCGGAAGCCGCGGCGTACGCTGGAGATGATCCGTGGGAATCGCGCTACCGCCCCAGGGTCGGGTTGTCGTCAGAGACAGGGCTGCAGGGCGAGTCGCTCAGCGTTAGTGCAAACCCGGGCCCTGAGGTGCTGCGCCGTCAGATAATGGACGACACCTCCGAGAGCAACGTGGCAGCTATTCGTATCCCGCGCCTCGCGGGGCTGCGCAAGACAACCGAATCACACCGCCTCCGTACCGATATTACGCGAGCCGGTCTGGATGCAATTTGGCCCACGCTCCCGTGGAAGCCGTTGCTGCGCGTCCTCGCGTATTCATGCGCCTGGAACGATCGCTGGTTCGAGCGCATGGCCGACCCGCTGCAAAGCTTGCGCCAACGTCAGCGCATCGAACTCAAGATCGTGAATACGCTGCCCGATCCGAAAACCGTCGCCGGCTTCGAGGCGGATGTTCTTTACGTCCATAATCCGTTCTCGCCGCAAGTCCCGGAAAAGATCGCGCGTATCAAGGAATCGTGCAGACTGTTCTGCGTGTTTTCGCTGGATCACAGTACCCCCGAACTTGCGTCAGACGTGCCCACGGAGCGCTTGAAAGTGCTCGCCCCCCTCGCTGACCGCCTCATCGTCGCCGACCCTGGATTCGCCGAAAGACTACGCGTGGTGCACCATGACGTCGTTGCGATTCCCGAGGCTCTGCCCGACATGTGGAGCCGCGATCCGATCGTCTCGCGTGCACCATCGCGGAAACTGCGCATCGGATGGTTCTCTGACCTGATGGCCGTGTCGGAAAACAAGCTGATTGCCGAGATCATGCGGGCGCTCACCAAAGAAGCGGACTGGATCTGCCTGGGTGCCTGTACGGACGAAGCACGCTCGATGCTCGCCGAACAGCGTGAGGACGTACCCCTCGAGCAAATGCCGGATTACCTGCGGCAGGCGGACCTCGATCTGGCACTGGTTCCGCTCGATACGTCGTCGCGAACCGACGACGCCAGTCTGGTTCGACTCCTGCGGTTCGGCGCCTGCGGATACCCCGTCATAGCGTCGAAGATGCCACCGCACCTGCAAGAGCTCCCCATCGTCCTGCTCGATAACGAGGCGAGCCTCTGGGTTGAGGCGATTCGGCGTCTTAGCAAAAACGACCGCGAGCGCAGGCAAATGGGCGACGCCTTGCGAAAGGCTGTCCTCGAACGGCACCTGCTCTCGCGAATGGAGGCGCAATGGAAGGCGGCCTTATCTCCGGCAACACGTACCCAGGAGTCGGAGTCAAATGAACCCGTCATTGAAGAGCCGCCCACTGATGCGGCGTTCGTGCGTGCCAAGCGATGTTTACAGCAGGGTGACGTCGAGCAAGGGCTTGCACTCCTGATCGAACTCGCCGAAAGCGGTACTGCGGATTGGCAGGTCTACAATGAACTCGGCTTGTACGCCTTGAGCACGGGCGATGCCGAGTCCGCTGCCGGTTTGTTCCAGCACGCGCTTCGCCTCAACCCCGGGTCGGCCGAGCTTTCCGCAGCCCTACAGAGGGCTATCGCGAAACAGGCCGAGAACAAAGCGTGAAGCGCCCCGAAGCGTCATAATTCTCCGAAGCAACCCTTTCGCCGAGAAAAGAGACCATGAAGAAGGATGTCTACGTAACGCAGCCGTTCTTGCCGCCCCTGGACGAGTTCCTTCCGTACCTGGAAGAGATCTGGACGAGCAAGATCCTCACGAACTGCGGCCCCTTTCACCATCGGTTCGAAGAGGCCCTCTGTCAGCATCTCGGCGTCGATCACATTGCGGTTTTCACCAACGGCACCCTTGCCCTGGTGACGGCGCTGCAATCGTTGCGCATCACGGGCGAAGTGATCACCACGCCCTACTCCTTCGTCGCCACCTCGCACTCCTTGCTGTGGAATGGCATCAAACCGGTGTTCGTGGATATCGACCCGGAAACGCTGAACCTCGACCCGCAGAAGATCGAAGCCGCCATCACGCCGCAAACGACGGCCATCATGCCCGTGCATTGCTACGGCCATCCGGCGGATGTCGAGGCGATCCAGACGATCGCGGACAACTACAACCTCAAGGTCATCTACGACGCCGCGCATGCCTTCGGCGTACAGGACGCGAACGGCAGCATCCTCCGGCACGGCGATCTCTCGGTCCTGAGCTTCCATGCGACCAAGGTATTCAATACCTTCGAGGGCGGCGCCATCGTATGCCCGGACATCAAGACCAAGACGCGTATCGACCAGCTCAAGAACTTCGGCCACGTGGGCGAAGTCACGGTGGTCGCGCCGGGCATCAACGGCAAGATGAACGAATTCAACGCTGCCCTGGGGCTCCTGCAACTCAAGCACATCGACGAAGCAATCGCCAAACGCCGCGTCATCGACGCCACCTACCGCGAACGACTCAAAGGCGTACGCGGTATCCGCTGCCTCGACAACAATCGCGAGAGGATCGCCAACTACGCCTACTTCCCGATCCTGGTCCAAGACGATTACCCGATCACGCGCGACGACTTGAACCAGAAGCTCAAGGACATCGGCATTCATCCGCGGCGCTATTTCTACCCGCTGATTTCCGAATTCCCCATGTACCGCGGTCTGCCCTCCGCGCACAAGGACAATCTCCCCGTCGCCACGACGATCTCGCGGCAGATTCTCTGTCTGCCGATCTACCCGGATTTGCCGCTGGAGGTTGTGGAGCAGGTTGCGGAGTTTGTTGCGGGGCAATAGGACCAAGCAGAGAATGGCCCATGGAAGTCGGTCGCAGAAGCATCCCAAAGCCTTCACTTTAGGTTCCCCTGTTCGAACGTGACTTCGAACGGGGTTGCGTATTGGAGGTTTTGTGCTGCGCGCAAGAATCCTAAGTGACTGAACTGTATAAACAGAGGACGACACCTCCAGCCATATCAATATCGTCAAGCCGCTGATGCCAAATTCTCCCGTACCTCCGCCGCCGACAGCAACAGGATTCCATATCACCCGTGGTGTAGCGCTTCGTATACCCTCTGGCGGACTCGCGCTGACGCTCGATGACAACGGTGAAGCCAAAGTTGAGTTGAAGGCGCTACTCTTGCGTCTCGACACGTCCGTTCACTGGCTTGAAATAGCGCTTGACCATCTCGCTCAAGCGAAAAGCTCGCATGAATCAATGGTTGCCGCTCATATAGAAGGCAACAAAGTAGGAGATCTGCTTGAAGCCACCTTCAAAGCTTCGATGCAGGCAATCGTAGCGAGTGCGACATTCTTTGAGGCTCTGTACGCTGCGTCAAGGGACTGCATGCCGTCTGCACGATTAGCACCAAAGGCTTCAGATCGTTCGGGAGCCAAACGATCAGCCCTTGTCGCTGAACAGATGAAGAGGTCATTCGGGCTCAAGCTAAAGAAGACGGCCGAGCTGGCTAGCGTTTCGGCCGAAGTCTACCGCTTCCGTGATGAAGCAGTGCACCCGTCATCATCCTTCGGTCCTCCTGCCGTCCATCCCACGCTTGGAGTGCTAGTCGAAAGGCGCCTTGCGATGTTCAGTTACCCCAATGCGCATCTGCTTGTCCGGGCCGCGCTCGCCTACTGCAAGATTCTTCCGACCATCGGAACAAAGAACGGTCCGAAAGAGGTGCAGGAATTTGCGCAGTACCTGCTCACTGCAGGACAGCCGTGCTTCCTCTTGTGGGAACAGACGTATGGTCCGCTGCTGGATGCGACGTAAGGTCGGTACTTCTGAAAACCTATATGTCCTATACAGACCATCCTTTTAGGGTCCATTCCAGCTAGGCGCGCCAGCGTAGGCAGCCAAAAGACAAATAACCGGCAGATGAAGGAAACACCGTGAAACTGGCGATTATGCAGCCCTACTTTCTCCCGTACATCGGCTACTACCAACTGATGGCGGCGGTCGACCTGTTCATCGTCTACGACAACATCAAGTACACCAAGAAGGGCTGGATCAACCGCAACCGGATGCTGCAGAACGGCGCTGATGCCATGTTCTCGGTCCCGCTGAAGAACGACTCCGACGCGCTGGATATTCGCGAGCGGCAGATCGCGGTGGATTTCAAACGGGACAAACTGCTCAACCAGTTGCGCGCGACCTACGGCAAGGCGCCGTATTTCGAGCAGACCTTTCCGCTTATCGAGGGGATCGTACGGCATGAGGACGCGAACCTCTTTGGCTACCTGCATCACGCCATCGAGAAGAGCGCCCGGCACCTGGGGATCGGAACGCCGATCCGTGTGTCGTCGACCGTTCCTATCGACCACGCACTGAAAGGCCAGGACAAAGTCATTGCCCTGTGCGCGGCAGTCGGAGCGGACACCTACGTCAATCCACCGGGCGGTGTTGACTTGTACTCAGGGGACGCTTTCCGCGAAAAGGACATCGACCTGAAGTTCATCCGGCCGCGCTTGGTTGAATACGCGCAGTTCGGCCAGCCTTTCGTTCCCTGGCTGTCGATCGTCGACGTGCTGATGTTTAATTCAATTGGGGCCGTCTCCTCGACACTCTTGAAACAATATGATCTGATCTAGCCGATGTTCATCTGGGAAAAACTGGGAAAAGCATTCACCCCTCAGGAAGCCACCGGTCGGCCCTGGCTTAAGGAGTTCGCGCAGGGACCGGCAACGTTGATTTTCGACGATTTCGTCCGAGTTTATTTTTCGTGTCGCCCGCCGGCCGACGCACAAGGGCAGTACGTCAGCTATTCGGCTTTCGTCGATCTCGACCGCGCCGATTTGCTCCGGGTAAGGCGGGTTGCAGACCGCCCGATCCTGCCGCTGGGAAGAACAGGCGAATTCGACGAATTCGGCACTTACCCGGTATCGATCGCCCGCAACGGGCCGCAGGTATGGGCCTATTACGGAGGGTGGACGCGCTGTGAATCCGTGCCCTTCAACGTGGCCATCGGCCTGGCGACCAGCGACGACGGTGGCGAAACCTTCGTCAAGGCGGGTCCCGGCCCGGTACTTTCCTATTCTCCTGACGAGCCGTTCGTTCTCAGCGGCCCCAAAATCCGCCGTTTTGAGGACACCTGGTACCTGTGGTACATCGCCGGCCGGAAATGGAAAATGGACAACGGGCGACCGGAACCCGTGTACAAGATTCGCCTCGCGACATCCGCCGACGGCATTCACTGGACCAAGCTCAACCGGGATCTGATCGAAAGCCGCATCGAGGAGGACGAAGCACAGGCGAGTCCCGATGTTTTTTTCTCCAACGGGAAATACCACATGTTCTTCTGCTATCGCCGCAGCGAGAACTACCGCAACCGGGAAAACGGCTATCGCATCGGGTACGCATGGAGTGACGACATGCTCCGCTGGACACGCGACGATGACAAGGCGGGACTCGATGTTTCAGCCGAGGGATGGGATTCCGAGATGGTCAGCTACCCGCACGTCTTCGAACTCGACGGCAGCATCTACCTGGCCTACCTCGGCAATCAGGTCGGCCGCTTCGGGTTCGGTCTGGCCAGGCTGCAGGGGTCACTGGAGTAAAGGCGCGTACGATGAGATGGCACAAGCTGGGGCACATATTCGACCCGACCCGATTTTCGCTGCCCAACGGCTGCACTGAGTTTGCCCAATCTCCTCAAGCGTTGGTGTTCGACGATTTCGTGCGCATCTATTTTTCGACACGCGCGCGTGATGCCGGCGGCAAATACCTAAGCCATGTCGCCTTCGTGGACATGGACAAGAACCTACGCGACATCCTTCGCGTTTCCGACCGTACCGTCGTTCCGCTCGGCGGCCTCGGTTGTTTCGACGAGCACGGAATTTTCCCGATCAACGTCGTGCGCCATGGGAAATCGGTCCTGGCCTATACAAGCGGCTGGAGCCGCCGGGTCTCGGTGTCCGTCGAAACCGGCATCGGCCTCGCGATCAGCGAAGATAACGGCGAGACATTCCGTAAACTGGGCACCGGCCCGGTGCTGACGGCCTCGCTGCACGAGCCGTTTCTGGTCGTCGACGGTTTCGTGAAGATCATCGATGGGCGCTTCCACATGTGGTATATCCGCGGCACCGGCTGGCAACATTTTTCTCCGAATGACGCGCCAGATCGCATCTACAAGATCGGCCACGCCACGTCGGCCGACGGTATCGAGTGGATCAAGGACGAAGGCTCGCAGCTCATCGCCGATCGGCTTGGAGAACAGGAGAGCCAGGCATTGCCCTGTGTCGTCGAAATCGACCGCGCGTACCACATGTTCTTCTGCTATCGGCAGTCGTTCGATTTCCGGAGCAACCGGGACCGAGCCTACCGCATCGGCCACGCTCGTTCCGCCGACCTCACCACATGGGTACGCGACGATGACGCCATTCCGCTACCCACGGCCACGGGCGAATGGGATTCGGACATGCAGTGCTATCCGCACGCCTTCGCATGCGACGGGAAAACCTATCTGCTTTATAACGGCAACGAATTCGGGCGATACGGTTTCGGCCTGGCGGTGCTTGAACGATGAACGGCGCAACGACCGACGAAGTTCGTTTCGTAACGAACAGCGCAGACATCGATGAAGTGGTCCGGCACCTCGAAGACTGCGACAAACGCTTCGTCCCGCCACTCGGCACGCGCGTCGACATTCGACTCTACGCGGCCAAGCTGCTCGAACGGGCGATGCGGTTCGAGGCCTGGCACAACGGGCGGTTGATCGGACTCGTCGCGGCCTATGGTAACGACCGCGAAAGCGGCGCGGTATTCATTACCAGTGTCAGTGTGCTGGATACATGGACCGGCCGGGGAATTGCTTCCCGCCTGCTCCAGGACTGCATCGGGCAGGCGTGCCAGCTTGGTATGCAGCGGATAGTGCTTGAAGTGTCGGGCGACAACCAAGCCGCCGTCGCCTTTTACGCAAACCACGGCTTCACCACTGGAAACCGAGCCGAACAGGGAATCGCCGGACCCCTCACCATGACACTCACCTTGCGGAACGGGAGCTAGCCATGCCTCGCAACTACGACAACGAACTGCGCGACACCGAGGATCACAAATACGCGTACGGGTTCGACTTCGACGTGATGCATCCTTTCATGGTCCGCAGCTTTGCCCCCTTCTTCAACCCGGGGAACCTGCTCGAACTCGGTAGCTTCAAGGGTGATTTCACCCAGCGGCTCATGCCCTGCTTCGACGACATCACGTGCGTCGAGGCGTCGGCGGCGGCCGTCGGCGAGGCACAGCAGAAGCTCGGCAACCGGATCAGCTTCATCAACGCGCGCTTCGAGGACGCGATGCTGCCCAGTCGTTACGACAACATCATCATGACGCACGTTCTCGAGCATCTCGACGATCCGGTCCGTGTTCTGCGTCGCATCAACGAAGAATGGCTGGCCGAGGGGGGGCGTTTCTTTCTCGTATGCCCGAACGCCAACGCCCCCTCGCGACAGATTGCCGTCAAAATGGGCCTTATCTCGCACAATGCCGCCGTCACGCCCGCCGAAGCTGAACACGGCCACCTGCGTACCTACTCGCTCGACACGCTCGAACGGGACGCTGTGGCGGCAGGTCTTCGCGTCATTCTGCGCAGCGGAATCTTCTTCAAGGCACTGGCCAATTTCCAGTGGGATCGCCTGCTGCAGACGGACATCGTGTCCAAGGAGTATCTCGAAGGATGCTACGCATTAGGCCAGCAGTACCCTGACCTCTGTTCAAGCATCTTCCTGCTGTGCGAGTCCGGGAACCGGGCAGGCTAGATGAAATTGATGTGCGGCACGTCCTGCCGTTCGAGGCGGTCGAGATAGCGGTTGACCTCGTCCATCCGACAATTCAGCCGGCATTCATGAATATCCAGTTCATGGCGCACATGGTGCCAGTTCTCCCGCCTTCGTTCGCCTTCCCAGATCGCCTGGAAGGATGACTCGTTGACGTTGCCGTACTCAAAGCGCTTGTCGAGCAGGTAGGCGCTGCAGCCATACACCGCGCCGGTAGCCATCACGTAGGCCCAGAAGTACGGGGTCGCGCGGCACTTCTCGTAACGCGCTCCGCCGCCGGCGTCGTGCTTCTGCATCGTCTTCTCGCGAAAGACCACGTGGAATCGGGCTGTATTCAGAGCGTCGAGCCGCTCCCCGAGTCCGCTGAATTCCTGATAGTTCAGCCCTTCGTAAACGTGGGTCAGGCTGGCGTTATGCTGCGAATACGGCTTGACTACGAGGTAGTCGAGACCGATCTCATCGCGGCACAGACGAGCCAGCGTCTCGACCTCGCCGGCGTTCTCGGGCAGCAGGAGGATCTGCGCTCCGAGTACGCACGAATACCCGTGGCGCCGCCGCGCGTCCGCCAGACGCTTGAGGTTGTTGACGGCGATATCGAAATCGCGAGCCTTGGTCCGGTGAATCGCCGCGTACGTCTCTGCCGTTCCCGCGTTGACCGAGGCTTTGATCCACGACATGCGTGGGAAGGCGTGGTCGACAAATGCGCCCGACAAGACCGTGGCGTTGGTCGTCATCGCCGTGTCGATCCCGGCTTTCGCGGCGGCGACGACCATGCGATGAATTCCCGTGTGCAACATGGGTTCGCCTTCGCCGGCGAACATCACGCTCTTCACCCCTAGGCGACCCATCTCGGCCAGCGTGCGCTCGGCCACGCCGACATCCAGGCGGATCGGTTGATACCCGACATAGTCGACGGCGCAGAACGTGCACCGATGGTTGCAGGCGCCGACCGGCGACATTTCGACGTAGATCGGGTAGACCCGCTTCGCCTTCTCCCAGTCATCGCCGGCCGACAGGTACTGAGCGACCCGCTGCGGGTGGTAGATCAGCTTGTGGCTGTCGATGGCGTAACGATCTGACACGAGAAGTTCTCTCAGAAAGGCCCGCGAAAGTCCTTTTGAGGGACGTCGCATGGCGTTGATCGGAAAAGCCTTTCGGCGAGTTCGGCGTCCGGGACCTCGCGCCCGAGGTGGGCGGCGATGTGGCGTGCCAAATACAGCGCGTCGGGATAGTAGTCCTTGACGAGGTACGGCGACGTCGGCACCGGATAGTCCGGAAGCGCAATGCGCACCGGCGGACGACGCAAGGCATCGAACGCGGTCTCAGCGACAGCGGCAATCACCTCCCCGGCAATTCCGCCTGTTTTCCACGCCGTATCGGCAACGACCAGGGTGCCGGTGCGCCGCACGGACTCGATGATGGTCGGCATATCGAGCGGGCGCACGGAACGGGCGTCGATCACCTCGATGTCGATTCCGTACTGAGAGAGCGCCTCCGCCGCCAGAAGCGCCTCGACGACCATGTAGGAAAACGCGACCAACGTCGCATCCTTTCCGGACCGGCAAATGGCGGCGCGGTCGAGCGGCACCGTATAAGGCGGTTCCGGAACCAGGTCCTCGATGCCATGCAGCCAGCGGTGCTGGATGAAGATCACCGGGTTGTCATCGCGAATCGCGGCCAGCAGCATGCCCTTCGCATCGTACCCGCTCGTCGGCATGACGACTTTCAACCCCGGGATGTGACCAAAAAACGCCTGCAAGCTTTGCGCATGCTGAGGACCGGGCCCCCAGCCACGGCCAACGATGACCATGATTACCAGAGGAACGTTGACCTGGCCGGCGAACATGTAACGCCATTTCGCGGCGTTGTTGACGATCTGGTCCATCGCCAGCAAGGCGAAATCGATGCGCTGGTGCACCATGACCGGGCGCATGCCGGAGATGGCGGCGCCGATGCAGATGCCGGTCATGCCGTTCTCGGACAGCGGGCTGTCAAACACGCGCGACGGGCCGAATTGCTGTTGCAACCCGGCGGTCGTGCCGAATACGCCCTTCGGGTCGGGAACCCCCTCTCCGACGACGATCACTCGTTCGTCCTCCTGCAACGCTTGCGCCAACGCTTCGCGGATAGCGTCGGCCTGCGTGATGTGGCGCTTCTTGTCGTCACGCATAAAGATACCCCGGAAGATCGGCGCTGTTCGGCAAGGGGCCCTCAAGTGCAAAGGCGAAGGCATCCGCAATTTCGGCAGCGATCTGCTTTTCAGCGCTTTCGATGAGCGCCGCCCCGTCTGGCATCGCTCGCAGAAAGGCCGCGGCGCGCTCCACCGGACAGACCGACTCCCAGCGAGCGAGCTCGCCTTGGGGCCGGTAGCCGAGATTGTCGTCGAGATTGGGACCGCAATGCTCGCGCCAGCGGTACGTTGCGCACTCGATGAAAGCCGGCCCCTGGCCGCTGCGCAGTCCGGCGACCGCCTCGCGCGAGACGTCGAAGACGGCCTGCACGTCGTTTCCGTCAGCGGTAAAGGTGCGACACCCTTGCGCAGCCGCCACTCCGTGGATGGGCCGATCGGGCTGACGGTCGTCGATGCGGCTGTAACAGGCGTAAAGGTTGTTCTCGCACACGAAGAGAATCGGCAAGCGGTGCAGCGCGGCGAAATTGATCGACTCGTGCACCACGCCCTCTTCGAACGTCCCATCACCGAAGAAAACCGCGATCACCCGGTTCTCGCCGCGCAGCTTCGCGGCCCATGCGGCTCCGACCGCCAGAGGAACCGTCGCGCCAACGATCGGTACGGCGCCGAGGAATCCGGCCGCGAGGTCGACCATATGCATCGATCCTCCGACGCCACGGCAACAGCCGTTCTCCCGCCCGTAGATCTCAGCCAGCATGGCTTTCAGATCACCACCCTTGGCCAGGTAGTGCGCATGCGCCCGGTGGTTGCTGAATACGCCGTCTTCTTTTCGGAGCGCGGCGCACACCCCGACGGCGACCGCTTCCTGCCCGATCGACAGGTGAACCGGACAGCGCATCTGCTGCTCGGCGTAACGGTCGGCGATCGCCTCCTCAACTCGCCGGACGCGCAGCATGCTCCCAAAGGCCTTCTCGAAGTTCATGGTGCGGCTTTCTGCAATCGCTCGCGTACGGCGGCGGCCACCGATTCCGGCGTGATGTGGCTCATGCACGGCGTGTCCCGCTCGCAATCGGCCCGTCCGCAGGGGATGCAATCCCACGTGAGCGGTGGAGTGAGCCGCATCAGCTCCGGACCTTCAACCTCACTGGCAATGGTCGGTCCGAACAGAGCGACGACTGGCATACCAAGACTCAATGCAATGTGCAGGCCTAGCGAGTCGTTCGTCACCAACAGGCGGCAGCTCGCGATCCAGTCGATATAGTCCTCGATATTGTTGACGCCTTCCTGCCACCCCACGGACAAGTCCTGGGACAGATTGTCATGCAGGGCCCGCCAGTGCTCGTCCGGCCAGCGCTTGAACGGAAATTTGGCACCGACCATATGGTTGAAGCCCACGTCGTACCGAATCCCGCCGGTCGGCTTGTAGCCGAGAACGTAGCGCTGCCCCTCATAGTGCTGTCCGAGCATCTCGTAGAGGATGTAGGACCACGATTTGGCTTTTAGGCGTTTGGCATCGGGATCGCTGGAGAACGACAACGCCTCGTCCGAATGATCGTACGAAACGGCCGTATGCGTCTGCGGATCGAGCCGGAAGCCATAACGCCGCCAGGCGGGGATCCGGTCCGATACCGCGCAAATCCCCGGCTCTTTCTCGAAATTGACGACGATGTCGAACCACTCGGAAAGCAGCAGATGCGGTGTGAATGCGTTCACGACGAGCAGCCGGTGAATGAACGGATTGCCCTTCAGCAACGGAACGCCGCGCTTGTCGACGACCCACGTGACGTGAAATTGCTCCGGCGGAAAAAGATGCAGGATGACCGTCGTGCGCAGGATGTCACCGAGACTCACGATACCGCTGTCGTCCGGGTCGAGCGTTTCGCTGTATCCGGGCTTGATGATCAGAACGCGCTTGCGACCGTCTTGGCCGCGCGCCCCAAGCTTGTCGCTATCCATGCTTTCCATTGCCGTCGTCGTTGCGGAAGAAGTGCGCCACCCGATCTATATCGTCGATTCCGGCGCGGAGTTGAGCCGGCATTTCGATGTTCCTGATCATGACCGAGGTGTGAGGAATCTGTTTGTCGTAAAAGCTTTGAAAACGGTCGTTCTTGATCTTCGTATCGCAACCGACGCAGCGCCCATAGTGCGTGCATGGGCGAAAGATCTCCAGATCGCTCATTGCGAACGCCGGGTCGAGAAGATGTCCCACAGGCGCCATCGATCTGCCTGAGAACAACCCTTCACCTCGTTCGCGGAAGCGAAATTGCATCGCTTCCAGTGCCTCGAACTCTTTGAGCGGTCCGCCCTGGACCCAGCTTTCGTAAAGGAAGAAATGACATCCCCAGACAAAACCGAGAGGATCGACGAGAAGCTCCGTCGTCCGGCATTCGCATTTCAAGGTGCGTGGGTAAATGCCACGCGCGACGAGATCGGTGGAGTACGGGTAAAGATAGTGGCCATACAGCCTTCCCTCGTGCACGCCCAGGAACTCTTTGCCCTCGAACGGCACTCGCCCCTCGACGAGTCGCTCCATCTCCGGAGTTACCACGTTGGCCGGATGCTCCACCATGTAGATTCCGACGTCGCTCTCGGCCTTGTCCGGCGAAACCCGGAAACCGTGCTCGCCAAGTGCCGCGCAACGCTGGACCAGTTCTGCGAACCCTTGCCCATGCCATACCCGGTCCATCTCCTCGGCGTGGTAGCTGACGCGAATCGACGGGTAAGGCGCATTGCGCTGCAACTTGGCCTGCTGGCCGTTCAGATTACGAGCAAAGACTTCGGGGCGCAAAGCGAAGTTGGTGAGGAGATCGAAGTAGTGCGGCAACCCCGCGAGCAGGGTCCCGAGCCCCCGCCCTCCGCCGTACAGCATGGGCTCGCCGCCCTGGAGAGTGATCGGCAAATCGGCCGAGAAGGGTATTCGGCCCAATCCTTCGATCCACTGCTCGGGACTCAACTCCTTGCGCACCGTTTTTGCCGCGATCGGAAAAAGCGAATTGCGGCGCCCGGCCTGCTGCGGGTCGTTGATGCAATAGCTACAGTTCAGGTTGCATTCGAGCGTCAGGAATACGCCGATGTAGTTCAACGACTCGGGCAACTGAAGGTGCGGCAGCGGCATTCGCTTAATTCTCCTCAACGGGCGTCCATCGCCGTGCTTTTCCGTGCAGCCGGCTCCCGCAACAGGCGTTCAGGAGGGATCCCGATAAATCCACTTGAATTCGTGCTGGAACACGTACCTCGCCGACTCCGGATAATAGTAGCTTTCGGCCTTCCGTCCGGCGAGAAAATCGCAATGGCGCGTCGGCCCCGTGAACTCGGCCCAAAAGAAGTAATCGCTGTCGTCGATGAGACGTAGCGCCCCGCTTTTGAACGCCGAGTCGACGAAATCGTGGTCCACCGTGTAGAAGCTCGCGATGGCATGCGGGCCGCACAACGGATTGCGCATCATGTGGTCCAGCATCTCCTCGCGCGCGTAAAAGCACAGCGGCGGTGGCGCCCAGTTGTGCGCCGAGTAATAGCCGTCTCCCTCGCGGTAGCGTAAACACGGGCTGTCGCTCACTAGTGCCGAATGTGTTTGGGGGTGCCTGAACTCGGTCATCGCTCTGTGCACGAAGTCTCGCGAATTCAAGGCGCCTTGGCCTTCGGCAAACCTGGCCCTCAGCGCTGGGTAGGCAAGATCGGTATTGATGCGCGGCATGGCGCAGACGACGGTCTCGCCCGGCTTCATATCGCCGATTACGCGATGGATCGACCCCGAGATGATCGCGTCGGGCAATGCCATGACGACGATGGAACGCATGGCCAGGGAACGCCTGACCTGGTCGATGATTGGCAGCGAAAGGATCGCGTACAGATCCTGCGAGAGACCAAGGAGTTCCACGTTGACGCGATAACGGATCCCCCGCTGTTCGAGTTTGCTGAGGAATCCCTTGAGCGCGCCCAGGTCGGAGGGTGTCGTATAGATGTTGTAGACGACGGTCCGCTCCTGCAGCAGTCGATCGAAACCCTCCGTCGAAGACAATGCGGGATAAGCGGCGTACTCGAGGAAATCGACGTGTTCCTGCCCGCTGACCATGCAGAAGAGTTCGACGATCTGGCCCGCACCGAAATCCGGTTTCGCCGGATCGAGCCCGGTGGTATCCACGAGCGATCTCGTTCCCGTGCACAGGCGGCCGGCGATTTCCTCAAGCCGGTAAAAGATGAGGCGGCTCTCGAGATTGGACGGCAGCGCCCGCAACCCCCAGTTGTTCGCCTCCCGGATCACGCGAGCCGCGAACAAACAGGCTTTCTCCGCCCCTTCCTTGTTACCGCTGCGGTACAGAAAATCCGCGAGCTGCAGCTGGCTATCAAGATTGCCAGGCGACATCTCAACGTTTTTCTCAAGCACCGCCAAAGCTTCGTCGGCACGCCCGCTCTTCTCCAGCAGTTCCGCGTAGAACTGCCATAGGGCGAGGTCGTCCGGAGCGCTGTTGATGGAGGCCGCAAGAATCGTTTCAGCATCGGAAAAACGCTCTTGCCTGAGCAGCACCCGGGCCAATGCAAGAGTCATACCCTGATTCTCGCCTCTAGCCTCGAGGAAGCATCGGCATAACGCTTCTGCATCCTGAAGCCGATCATCCCTGTTCAAGAGATCGAGCAAGGTTTCGTAAGCGCGAGCGTCACCAGGCGAGGCCTCGATGTATTGCCGCAGATGCCTCTCAGCGGATGGAAAGTCCCCCAGTTGCCAAAACACGTGGGCCAGAATGAATTCGATTTCCTGATTGGGAAGCAGGGTTTCCAGAATCTGAGTAGCTTCCTGCAACCGTTTCTCTTTCATCAACAGCTGAGCCAGACCGACCGCCGCATCAACATCGCGCGGCGAAGCATCGAGAACCTTCCGGTATGCCCTCTCGACTTCCGCCCCCGAGAGATACTTGGCAAGCTGCGCCCAAGCGGCCGTGTTTGCCGGGTCGGCCGCCACCGCCTTTTTCAGGCTCGCGGTAGCGCCTGAAGCATCGCCGCGTTGCGCCAGCACGAGGGCGTCCTGAAAATGCCGCGCCGACTGCGTCGCGCCGATGGCCCGGTAGATCCCGAGGGCCTCGGCAACTTGACCTTCCTGCGCCAGCTTCTGCGCTTCGACGAACCGGGGATCGAACATATACGAAAGGAAGTCATCGCATGCAAGCGCGGGTCCTGTAGCGTCGCTTGCGTGCACGAACAGAGAATTGCTGGTCATTTGAACGTTTCCCGGTACATCGGACTGGCACGATTATAGGGGCACCGCTCAAGAACGGCGACCGGGCTGACCGAAATTGGCATAATCTGCCTGCCGGCCAACCGTGGCATAAACAACGGCGTTCGCAACCCGAAAACGAGTCGTCAAATGAATCCCATCTATCTCCATCTCGGCGCAGGCTCTCGAAGAATCCCTGGATTCATCAATATCGACATAGAACCGGGCGCCGAGATGCAGCTCGATCTCACGCAGCCTCTTCCGTGGCCCGATCGGAGCGTCTCCGGAATATTCAGCGAGCATTTCATCGAGCACATCGCGCAGGCGGACGCGATCCGGCTGCTGCGGGAATGCCGTCGCGTTCTCGCCCCCGGCGGCGTCGTGCGGATCGCGACGCCGGATTTGACCGAGATGATCAAGGACTACACGGATCATCGCATTCACCCGGATTGGGAACATTTCGGCCTTGGTTGGACGGCGAATCGCTGCGAACGCCTGAATATCGGCATGCGTTGGTGGGGTCATCAGTGGATGTACGACGAAGAGGAACTGACTCGTCTCGCCCAGATGGTGGGGCTTGCTCCAGACGGCCGTTACGCGCTGGGCGAAAGCCGCCGGCCGGTGTTCCGCAATCTCGAATACCGGGAATCGTCGTCGCTGATTCTCGAGTTCATCAAGCCCGACCGGCAGCTTCCCGCGGACGCTTCACCTCTCGTGAGCATCACGATCCCCTCGTATCGGCCGCGCTTCTTCGAAGCAGCCCTGCAAAGCGCGCTGAATCAGACCTACCGAAACTTTGAGATCGTCATCTGCGACGACTGCCCAGACGACGCGATATTCAAGATCGTCGAGCGGTACACCAGCCGCTATCCGCAGATCCGTTATTTACGCAATAGCGAACGGCTCAATCGCGGGAACCTCGTCAAGTGCGTAAACGAGGCGCAGGGCGAGTTCGTGAAATTCCTCAACGACGACGACCTGCTGACCCCGAACTGCCTGCAACGGATGCTCGACTGCTTCCGAACCGTACCCGACATCACGCTCGTGACGTCGAAGCGGACACGGATCGATGAAGACGGCCGCATTCTTCCCGAGGTCTTCGAGACTCTCCCCGTCGTCCAGGAAGACGCCATCATCGAAGGCGTGACGCTCGGTGCCGCGCTGCTTTCCGCTTTCCGGAATTTTGTTGGAGAGCCGACAACCGCCATGTTCCGCAAGGCGGACGTGATTCACCTCAAGCCCGACTATTTGGCCGTGGACAATCACGAGGTCTTCGGTATCAACGACATAGCGGTCTGGACTAACCTGGCCACGCAGGGCAATGCGGCGTACCTCGTCGAGCCTTTGAGCCGTTTCCGCATTCACGCCAACCAGTCGCAGGCTGAACTGAGGGACGAAGTGTTTGCCGGTGCCGTTGAGGGCATCAGAGTGATGCGTGCCTCGTGGGATCGCCGAGGCCTGTCGAAAGGGCAATTTTTCGGCACGATTCTTTGGAAGCCGACCGGGGATGTCGATGGCTCTTGGCGGGTGCGGACGATCGACGCCGATTACTCAGGCTGGCGCGACGTTGTCCCCGATCAATCGAGTGCATCGGGCGAATCCCAACTTCAGGAAGAACCACTGGGGTTGTCGGCTGGAGAAAACTCCAGCGCGATGTCTCCAGCCGATAACGCTCATCGCTCCGAAGCGTTGTCTGTACCCACAACAGGCGCCGAGAAGCGGGAAGCCTTGGCCTATCAGCGCTGGATGACGACAAAAACGCTCGACGACCTCGACGCCACCGTTTTTCAAGAACACGCGACGAAGCTCTGGAAAAAGAGGCTGCTCTTCGAGTTTCTCCTGGTCGTTTCTCCCGGCCAGGAAGCGTTGCTTGCCGACAGCCTCGACTCGATATCCCAGCAATACTATGACGGCTGGCGGCTTACGATCTTCGCGCAAACGCCCTGCCCGGAACCGGAGTTCACACGCGACGGCAGCACGGTACGCTGGTTCGAGGTACCCGATGCGTCGCAAATACCGATTCGGATCAATGAGCATCTGCTCTCGGCGCGAAGCGACTGGGTCGGTCTCTTCACTTGCGGCATGCGGTTCGCGCCGCAACTGTTGCTATCGCTTGCCGACTACCTCGCCATCAACCCGGCGTGGAAGCTCGTCTACACCGATGAGGACAAGCTGAACGCGGACGCAGAACGTTATGCCCCGTTGTTCAAGCCCGATTTCAATCTCGAACTTCTGCGCTCGACCGATTACGTCAGGAATGTGCTCGTCGAACGAAATACGTTATTGCTGGCCGGCGGATACTCTCAGATCGCCGGCGCCGAGTGTCTGGACACGACTTTGAGGGTGTTCGACAAGGTCGGACAAGGGTCGATCGGCCATATTCCAGATGTCCTCGTCCATGTTCCGGAGATCGTTTTCGGTCCCGAGGACGAAGGCGGCGCGGCGGAGGCGGTGCAACAACACCTCGCTCGCCGTGGCATCGACGCCGAGGTGTTCCAGGGGCTTGCCGAAGGGCGAACGCGGCGCCTCGTTTATCGGCATCAGGAATCGCCAAAGGTCTCGGTCATCGTTCCCACCCGGAACCAGCCAACGCTGCTGCGCGCGTGCATCGAGTCGCTGCTGCAACAAACGGGATACCCGGATTGGGAGCTTCTTCTCGTCGACAACGCGAGTGACGACGCCGGCGTCCTCGCGTACTACGAGGAACTCCAGTCCCGGCTTGAAGAGCGGGTGCAAGTTCTGCACTTCGACGCTCCGTTCAATTTCTCGGCGATGAACAACTTGGCGGCAAGCCATGCGCGCGGCGAGTATCTGTTGTTGTTGAACAACGATACGGAGTGCATTCACGACGATTGGCTCGACGCGATGATGGCCCACGCGCAGCGCCCCGACGTCGGCATCGTCGGCAGCCGTTTGCTGTTCCCCGATTCGCTGACCGTTCAGCATGCCGGTGTCGTGCTCGGCTTAACGGGCACTGCCGGCCATGTTTTCCTGGGCTCGCTGTCGCACGAAGCACCCGGCTATCTCAATCGGGCGCTAGCCGACCAAGAGTACTCGGCCGTCACCGGCGCCAGCCTATTGATCCGCAAATCACTGTTCGACGAGGTCGGCGGGCTCGACGAACAAGCGTTTGGCATCAGCTTCAGCGATATCGATCTTTGCCTCAAAGTGCGGGCACAAGGTTATCGCATCGTCTGGACCCCTTTCGCGACCCTGCTTCACCACGGTTCGGCCACGCAGAAGAACGATATGCAAGACCCGCAGAAGGTCGCGACCTTCCAACGGGAATGCAACGAGTTCTATCGCCGCTGGAACAGCGTTCTCATCGCAGACCCTGCATGGAATCGCAATTTGAGCCTTTGCCTGCCGGCCCCGGTGGTCGAGGATGAACTGGCTGTGCCTTGGAACACGGATTTCCACGATCGCCCGCGCATTCTCGTCATGCCCGTGTCTGCGCAAGGAGCCGCCGAATACCGCAGCCTGACGCCGTTACGCGCCCTGCACGCGGCCGGAAAGATCCAATTTGCGTCCGTCTGCCAACCCCGCCCCGACTTCGAGCGGGCGCCGATGCCTATCGAGTTGGCGCGGCTGGCTCCCGACACGCTGGTCATGCATGCGCCGGTCGATAACGTTCGGGGCCAGGCGTTGCTTGCCTACGAGCGCTTCAACGACGACATCTTCCGTATCTATGCACTGGACGATCTCATCACCGAGGTGCCGGAGAGCAATCCGACGTACAGCGCCCTGCCCGCGGACGCGATTTCCGAGCGGCTGGCCCTCGGCGTCAAAGCCTGCCACCGTCTTATCGTCAGTACCGAGCCGTTGCGCGAGGCTTACCGTCACTTGATCGACGACATACGCGTCATTCCCAACACCTTGCCTTGGTCGGTGTGGGGCGGCCTCCGGTCGCAGCGCCGGCGTGGCAAGAAGCTGCGTGTCGGCTGGGCCGGTGCGCAGCAGCATGCGGGTGACCTGGTTTTCATGCAAGAGGTGGTAAAAGCCACGGCCCAGGAGGTTGAGTGGATCTTCCTGGGCATGCTGCCCGAGGGCACACGCCCGTTCGTCGCGGAGTTCCACGATTTCGTCCACGACTTTGCGGTTTATCCGGCGAAGCTCGCCTCACTCGATCTCGACCTGGCCGTCGCACCGTTGGCGAACCATCCCTTCAACGAGGCCAAGAGCAACCTGCGGCTACTTGAGTACGGAATTCTTGGCTGGCCGGTCATTTGTACGGATATCTTCCCTTACCGGACGGGCAACCCGCCGGTAACTCGGCTACCCAACGAAACGAGCCGGTGGATTGATGCCATTCGGGAAAAAATCGCCGAACCGGAAGCGTTGGCACGTGAAGGCGATGCTTTGCGCGAGTGGGTCAAGCGGAGCTATCTGCTGGAGAACCACCTCGACGAGTGGCTCGCCGCTTTCATCCGGTAAGCTCACGCGCCTATGTGCCCGTCAAGTGTTTGGACCGACCTCTCCGCCGATCCGCCCGCCCTCCTTGCAGCGGTGCTGCGAACCACGAGCGATCGCCAGCTCGAGACCACTCTCTGCTCGTTGCTGATTGAAGAGGTGCCGCATCGCGGCGGTAGTCTTGCGCGTATCGCTCAGCTTACGGCCAAGCACATGGGTGCCAACCTTGCCGACGAAGCCGTTGCACTTGCGTCGGCATACGCCGCCTATGCGCAAACAAGGCATGGACCGATCCTGTTGCAAGCGCTGGAGAGTCTGGCCGACCGGGTGCTACGGCAATCCAACGGCATCGAACGCCTGCATCTGCTCGAAAAAATCTGGTCCAGCGCCCGTTCTTCGCTAAAAACCTACGGCTACCTGCGCACCTGCCTTCTCGATGCCAGTCTGGACGAGATCTATCGGGCTTATCCCGACGAGCAGATTCCAACCGGCGATATATGCACGTGGATCGCCCTCGCCCAAGTAGCTCTTCGCGGCGGAGAGGGAGCCGATGCCTTTGCCATCCTGGACGTGCTCGACAAGCGAGACCCCGACAATCCCTTCGTTCGGGAGTTTCTGGCGAACGCGCACGTCGCCAGGGGGGACTTCGCTGCAGCCGACGTGCTCTATCGCAAGCTGGAGGATGACTATGTCTGGCCTGCCGGACTGATCCGGCTGGCCGACGCTTCGTTCGGCGCGGACATCGACTCTCCCCGTTGGGATGAGCCCCCCGACCGATTCTCCTGGATCCCTTGCGGGAACATTGATGCAAAGGCGCGGATATTCGTCGTGGGGATCGACGACCGCTATGCGCAGCGCTACCTTCCGGACCTCATCGACTCCCTGACGCATACACAGGCGGAGAGTCCTTGGTTGCTTCACGCACACCTCGTCAATCCTACGCAGGAAACGCTCAACTGGATCGCCGCGCGCCAACATGCTGGGACGCCGGTCGCCGCCACCGTCGAAAGCGTCCCTTTCCGCGAAACCGAGATCGTAGGAACTCGCCGGGTGGTCGAGATGCGCACGTATTACGCCTGTGCTCGTTTTCGCATGCTCCCCCACCTCTTGGCGCATTACGCGCAACCGTTGTGGGTAATCGACGCCGACATGCGTGCCTTACGGCCGGTCCACACCTTGCTCGAAGAGGCAGGGTACGGGGCCGCCAATATCGACGCAGGCATCGTTCCGCTCAACGAACGTGCCCGCTGCCTTACCGAGTACGTCTGGCTTTCACTGAGTTACTACGCACCTTCGCCGGAAACGCAACGCTTCACACAAGTGCTCGCGCGCTACCTGAATCGGCAATTGGCCCACGACCTGTGGGGCTGGGGCCTCGATCAGGCCGCGTTCTTTGCTGTGCTCGCCTGGTCCGAGCGACACACGCCGAGCTTTCGGGTGGCGCGGCTTCCGTACGATTTCATCGCCGACAGGGACGTACAGCACCCGCAGGCTTACTTCACAAGCCGGGTTGCTTCGCTGGAATAGCGGGAACGGCAACTTCTTCGAGCAATGCCTCGATTTTCCGCGCAAAGGCGGTGCCATCGAAGACCTCTGAGTTTTCCCGCAACTCGCGCATACGCCGCTGGAGCGCGGACCGGCGCCCCGTGTTTCGACAGAAATCGAAAACGATCTCCGCGTATCGTTCATGCGTTTCGGCAACCAATCCCCCGAACCCGGCCGTGACAAGTAGGCTGGCGGCCACGCGCGCCGCGAATGCTTCCCCACGCAAGGTAACCACGGGAACGCCAGCCCACAGGGCATCCGACGTGGTGGTGTGTCCGTTGCACGGAAACGTATCGAGCGCAAGATCCGCCAACGGCAGCCGAGCAAGATGCATAGCCTGTGGGCGGCCCTCCGCAAAGATCAACCGCTCCGCCGCGACACCCCGCGCTTCCGCTTCTCGGCGCAAAGCCTTTTCAGCCCACGGGTTGGATGCCCACAACCAAAGAACGGTGCCCGGGACGTCGCGCAAGACCGCCATCCATACATCAAAGAGTTCGGGCGTGATTTTGTATGTCTGATTGAAAGAACACAGGACGATCGCATCGTCCGGCAACCCTTCCTGGGCCCGGGTCGGTGGTACCGAGACTTCGCGAGCGCGGCAGTTCGGCTGATAACACCCGGGCAAATGCAACAGGCGCTCGCTGAACATCCATTGGTTTCCCGACGGCGCGACGACTTCGTCGGCGATCAGGTAATCGATCCACGGCGCACCGAGCGTTCCAGGGTATCCAAGCCAATTGATCTGAACGGGGGCCAATCGGTACTGCAGCCAGTCGCTGCGGTTGCCCTCGGTGTAGCCTTTCAGATCGATCAGGATATCGAGTTCCTGTGCGCGTATCCGCTGCACCGCATCGCGCGTCGGCAGACCGGCGAGTTCGACGAAGTGCTCGAAACTCGACTCAACCCGGCGGCGCATTGTGCTCGCGTCATCAATCCCGTAGGAGAGGCCGAAGGTTTCGAAACGCGACCGATCGTGCGCCTCGAGCATGTCGATCATCAGGAACGCCGTCGCGTGATTCTTGAAGTCGGACGACAAGTAGCCTACGCGCAAACGGCCCGGCCTCCTGCTTCCCGCGGGCAGCGCGGCGTCCTCGGTGCGGTGCAGCCGGAGACTGTGATTCTCAGCACACTTGCGTTGCAGCGCCGGCGTCGTTCCTGGCATCGAAAGCACGATGAAGGGCGGAATATCGGCGGTATTCTTCTCGACGGCGGCCATTACGTGGCGGCTCAGGGGTTCGAGCCCTTCCCAGGCACAGAGGTGCATCTTCTGAAACAGCAGATGTGCCGCAATCAGGCCGTCTTGCGGATCGCACCGCGCGGCATCCGCCAAAGACCGGGCGGCATCGAGACGCCGTCCGACATCAAGGTGCAGCATGCCGAGGTTGAAATGCGCCGCCGCGGAATTCGGGTCCAGGGCAATCGCGCGGGCGAAAAGAACCTGTGCCTCGTCATGGCGTTTGAGCGTCACGTAGAGGTTGGCGAGATTGACGAGGATCGGCAGCCCGCCCGGATCTTGGCGTAACGCTTCCGCGTAGGCCGTGCAGGCTTCCTCGTAGCGCCCATCTTCGGCGAGCGCCTTGGCGCGATCGTGATGCGACTGCGCCGCCAGCTTGCGCGTAAGGCCGGAGGCCTCTTCGTCGCTGGGCTGCAGCGCCGCCCAGCGTGTCGCAGCATCGTAAGCGGTCGGCGTGTCACCCGATTGCGCCGCACTCAATGCAAGGCCGCGCCAAAGCGACGGATCGCCGTGCAGACGCCGCACGGCGGCGGCAAACTCTTTCGCCGCTTCAGCGGGCTGCCCCGCATTGAAAAGTGAAATCGCCAAACCGGCCCGGTAATTCGCCGCCTGCGGGCGTGCATCGATCGCTGCGCGCATCTTGCGCTCGCCGATCTCCCGCTCACCGCTATCGAAGAGCGTTTGACCGAGGAGGAAGAGCGCATCAGGGTGGCCGGGAACGAGCTTGAGACCTCGTTCATAGCATTTGCGGGCTTCCGCCAACCGACCGGCCTGCTGGTGCTCCAGCCCGGCGGCAAACAGCCGCACGGCTTCGTTCTGCTTGCTCGCGCTCACGCCTTGTGCTCCCTCACGCCTTATCCTCGATGAGCTGCGTGATTGCAGAAGCGACTCCCTCGATCACCGGCGCCCACTGCCGGCTTTGGCGCTGCCGAAATATACGCATCGTCGGATACCACGGCGAATCGCTTCGCCCGACGAGCCAGCGCCACTCGCTCTCGGCCCGGTTGAGCAGCCACACGGGCTTGCCCAACGCACCAGCGAGGTGTGCCGTCGCCGTGTCCACCGAAATGACGAGGTCGAGCGCTGAAATCAACGCCGCGGTGTCGTCGAAATCCTTCAGTTCGGCCGTCCAGTCCGTGATCTTTAGCCGTTGCAACGTCGCACGGCTTTCAGATGAAAGCGGCTCCTTGTTCAAACTCACCCAGCAAATACCGGTGTTGGCAAGAAGCGGGTGCAACTGCGAGGGATCGAGTTCGAAGCTTCGCTTGTGCATGCCTCGCTTGCCGGTCGCCCAGGCCAAGCCCACCTTCGGACGGTACTCGTCGGCCAATCGGAGTTCCCACTCACCCGATTTGACTCCGTCCGGCAGCAAGTAAGGAACCTCTGCCGGAATGGTGTCAAGCGTCGTACCGAACGCCAGCGGCAAGCTCATCAACGGACAGTGGGCGGAATAGTCCGCCTCATCCGGCACCTCGGAAACGACTTCGCAGTACGCCCCGAAACTGCGTCGGAACAGCGTGAGCAGTGGTGGGCGCGTCTGCAGACGGACACGGCCAAAGCGCGCCGCGGCCATGCCGACGAAACGCGAAAACTGGATCGAGTCGCCAAACCCCTGCTCGGCGTAGATGATGAGCCCGCTGTCGTTTTTGTCGACCGGCTCGCCGGACCAACGCGAAAGCCCGGTCTTGGGCGGTTTGATCGATTCGCCGTTTTCCCGGGACGCATATCGCCATTCGTATTCCTGCCACCCCTCGCCGAGGCGACCGGTGAGCAACAGTACGCAGGCCAGGTTGAAATGCGCGTCCGCATCGTCGCCATCCGCCGCGATGATCTGCCGATAGATGGCTTCCTCTTCGGCGAAGCGGCCGAGCGCTCCGAGCACGAGCGCCATATTGCGCTTGAGTCCGGGATCATCCGGACTGATCGTCAAAGCGCGTTCGAACTGTTCGATGGCCAACTCATAGCGTCCCTGACGCTTGTACAGCACGCCAAGACCGTTCACCGCTTCCAGCCGGTTCGGATCAATGGCAAGAGCCGTTTCGAAGCTGCGGATCGCGTCCTCCTCCCAACCGGCGTCGGCAAACGCCATCCCCATCCCGGTAAAGGCCCGGCAATGCCGAGGGTCGAGTTGGAGGCATCGCTCGTAACACGCGAGGGCCCCTGGGACGTCCCCGCTTTCCTGGAGGACGAGCGCAAGCTCGTCGAGCGTCGCCAAGGCGCCGCCATTCAGCTTTGAGGCCTGCTCAAGACAAGAACGGGCTTGCGGCAGATCACCCAATCCACGGCAAACGACCCCCAGATTATGGAAGAGCTCGGCGGAAGGGGGGGCCACAGCCAAGGCTGCTTCGTAGCAGGCGCGCGCCTCAGCGAGTTCGCTCGCCTGCTGCTTCTTCAAGCCCAGCAGGCAGAGCGACCGGTAATCGCCCGGTGATCGAGCGAGAAGCGCGTCGAATTCGGGAAAACGAGAGGGTTGAACGCCGGGATTCATCAATCAACGCCAGGCCATCAGTCGGCCTTCCGTTTTCGCACCCGCCAAATGATCGTTGACTGGACGATGACGTTGTTGAACTGGCGAGCGGCTTGCTGCATCTCGGCGTCTGACAATTCGCCCGAAGACAGCTTTTGCTGCCAGTATCCGTCGAGCGTGTGCGTGACCGTGTCGATCTCGAAGTCGACACCGAGAATCTGCCCCAGCGGCGTATTCGCCGCTCCCTGCTCGGCCCATTCCCGATTGAGTCTCTGGTCGAACAGACTGAGCATGGAAGGCGTTACCGGGCGCACATGGGTCGGGTCGCCAAGAAAATGGTCGCTCCGGGGATGCGGGACGATGATCTCGATGCGCGCCGCATCCCGGCACACACGGTACATTTCCTTGACGATAGCCAGGAAAACGTCGGTACGCTGCCCGAGGTGTTCGAGCACATGGATCAACTTGATTTCATCAACGGAATCAGTCGCCCATGGCCATGGTGTTTCTTCGAGATTAACCACCTGATCGGGATGGCAGGCCTCAACGAAATCGACGTTGAGAAAGCCGGCCATCTTGCGGTTTCCGCAGCCGAGGTTGAGCTTCAGCCCGGCTTCGCTCAGAGCCATCGTCGGAGCCATGTCCAGCCGCTCGGTAGGTACCGCAGAGCCCACGGCCCAGCCCGCCAAAGCGGAATGCACTGCACTCACCACCGAGTCCCAATTGGCGAACGACGTCTGCCGGAAAATGCGCAATGACGGATACCATGGGCTATCGGAGCGGTTGAGCAGCCAGCGCCAGTCGGTATCGAAGCGATCGAGCAACCAAACCGGCGCGCCCATGGCTCCGGCAAGATGGGCCACCGAGGTATCGACACTGAGCACCAGATCGAGGTTAGCGATAATGGCCGCCGTATCGGCGAAGTCGTCGACTTCACCCATGGCATCATAAATACATCCAGCCAACCCCTCCGCCTCGATCTGTTGGGAGGCGCCCCCTTTTTGCAAGGACACCCAGCTGATTCCCTCGATATCCAGAAGAGGCTTAAGTTGGGCCAGGCGCATCGTGCGGAACATGTGGAACAGATACGTTTCTCCGCTCGCCCACACCAGCCCGACTTTCTTCCCTTTTAGCCCGGAAAGACGTTCTCGCCAGCGCGCGACCAATTCCTCTGGCGGCTGCAGCGGAGGATCTTGTGGGGGAATGGTATCCAGGGTCGTTCCGAGGTGGCGCGGGATCGACAGCAGTGCGATGTGATAATCGATTTGGGGCACGCCGCCCGGAATGGTTTCGGGAAGGATTTCGACCTTGCAGTCGGCCGCAAACTCAGCGAAAAGGCGAGTGAGCGGGCGCAATCCCCAATAATAGATGCGCGCGGAGGGATAACGATCGCGCAAGACACGCAGGAAACGAATGAATTGCAGGTTGTCGCCCATCCCCTGTTCGACGTAAACAAGCAAGGTTTTACCGTCGAGCGGCTCGCCCGCCCACTCGGGCTGAGTGAAACGGGGGCGCTTCGCTCGTACGTGCGGCATATCCCAGCGCCGCTCGTAGTACTTCCATCCTTCCGCGAAATCTCCGCGCAGAAGGAGCAGGATACCCAGATTGAGTTCCGCTTCTCCCTGGCCGGGGTCGATAGCCAACGCCTTGCGGTAAGCGGCCTCCGCCTCGTCCAGCAGTTGCAGGCGATAACAGGTTTCGCCCAGGTTGTTCCAGGCCGCAGCCAGATCCGGCGAAAGCTTGACTGCCTTACGGAAACAGGCCAGCGCCAATTCCATATTTCCTTGCTGCAGGCGGGTATTTCCTAGGTTGTTATGGACGGCGGCCATTTCCGGCGCCGCTTGCAGCGCTCTCTTGAATGCCGCCTCTGCGCCGGCGTGGTCGCCTTGCGCCTGCATAACAAGACCAAGGTTGTTCTGCGCTTCGGCAAAATCGGGAAACGCCTCCACTGCCTTCGAGAAATGCTTCGCCGCTTTCGCGAGATCTCCTTGTTCGCGGAACAGTCGGCCCAAGTGAAAATTGGCGGCGGCATCCTCGGAGTCGAGCGCCCCGGCCTGGGCGAGAAGCGCAAACGCTTCGTCCTTATTACCCGCATCGCTCAAGGCAGCGCCCAGATGAGCAAGGATTTCGGCGTTGCGCAGACCGAGCTCGAGCGCTTTCGAGAGCGCCACGACGGCCTCGACCGGGCGTTTGAGGGACTGGAGAACTTCCCCGCGCAGGGCATACTGCTCGGCAAACTCCGGTGCCGCATTCTGCAGTTCATCAAGCGCCTCCAGGGCGGCCTCGCCCTTTTGCTGCCGAAGAAGTACCAACGCCAGATTGAATCGCGCGTCGAGCCCCGTCTTGTCGAGAACCAGCGACATCCGGTGTGCCGTTTCGGCCTCCGCCCACCGACCAAGCGCCGCAAGCATGACCCCGTAGTCATTGTGGTACGCGGCAGACATGGGGTTCAAGGCAAGAAGCGCTTCCATCGTCCGCACCGCCTCGACGTAGCGGTTTTGCTTGTATATGGCTTGGGCCACGAGATAGAGCGCCTGCTCGTTGTTGCCTTCAGCCCCCAAGCGCCGGGCCAGCCTTTCGGCCTGCTGAAAATCCCCTGCCCGGAAGCTGGCAGCGATTCCCGAAACGATTTGTTCCTTGTCGTTGTTGGTGTCGGTCATCCGTTTTCCCATAGCCATGGCCACGAAGAGGAGGCCAGTCTATCAGCATGACCTCGGTTTAGGCAGCGGCAGACCGTCTCCCACTGGGCATCGGGACCCGTTCTGAAAAAGCCCCTAAAGTTTTCGCGGCAATGTCCGTGAAAGGAACCAAGGCTGGCGAAAACCTGCCCGTAAGGTAAAACGAAACGCCGTTTGTCCCACCGGCGTAGGTCATAAACCAAACTAGGAGTAGAGAAATGGCACAAGTAATCAACACAAACGTGATGTCGTTGAATGCTCAACGCAACCTGAATAAGTCGCAAAGCGCTTTGAGCACCTCGATTCAGCGCCTATCTTCGGGTTTGCGCGTCAATTCGTCGATCGACGACGCCGCCGGCCTCGCCGTTGCCACCAAGATGACGGCTCAGATCAAGGGTATGACGGTCGCGTCGCGTAACGCCTCCGACGGTATTTCGTATGCGCAGACAGCCGACACCGCGCTCGCTACCGTCGCTGACCAGCTTCAACGTATGCGCGAACTGGCCACGCAGTCGCTGAACGGTACCCTGTCCGACACAGAACGGTCGCAGATCAACCAGGAATACTCGGCGTTGCAAGCTGAAGCCTCCCGTATCCAGGGCGCTGCCAAGCTGAACGGCCAAAGCGTGTTCAGTACGTTCAACTTCCAAGTTGGCGCGGATGCCGCCGACACGATCAGCGGTACGTTCAGCAGCGTCGGCGTCACCGGTACCAGCGTCAGCACCAGCGGCGGCGCCTCGACGGCTCTTGCCAGCATCGACGCGTGGCTGGGCAGCGTTGCGAGCAACCGCGCACAGATCGGTGGTACGCAGAGCCGCTTGACCTTCACGGTTTCGTACCTCGAGGGCGCGATTGAGAACCAAACGGCCGCACGTAGCCGCATCATGGACGCGGACTTCGCGGCGGAGACGTCGGCGATGACGAGCGCTTCGATCCTGCAGCAAGCCGGTACGGCGATGGTGTCGCAAGCGAACTCGATCCCGCAGAACGTGCTCTCGCTCCTCCGGTAAGTCGCACCGTAGTAGGCGTTTCCCCCCGGTACGGATAAACTACCCGTACCGGGTTTGCACATTGGGAGGAGGAAAACATCATGGCCATCAATGGAATAGGTTTGGCGACGACGCTTCCCACGTTGCGACCGGCCAGCGAACCCGCTGCCGGAAAAGCAGAACAGGTGATGACCAAGCAAGCCCAAGCAAAAACAGCCACGGCGCCAACCGCCGAAGGCGCCGGCTTGGTGCCCAAAGTTCAGAACACGGGAACCGACAAGCAGGCAGAAGCAGAGGCCGTACAGGCCGCTGTCGACAAAGTCCAGAAATTCGTCAATCCGGTCGCGGCCTCGGTGCAGTTTACTGTGGACCGCGAATTCGACACGATGGTGGTTCAAGTTGTCGACCGAGATACGAAAGAAGTCATCCGCCAAATTCCCTCGGAGGAGATGCTTGAACTCGCACGAGCACTGGACAAGCTCCAAGGCCTGCTGGTAAAGCAACAGGCCTAGCAAACGAAAAAGAAGGAGGCTTAATATGGCAATCTCGTCAAGTACCGGCCTGGTTTCTGGCCTTAATACGGACAGCATCATCTCGGCGCTGATGGCGCTCGAGAACCAGAAGGTCAATACAGTCAAGGCGAAGCACACCACCGTCGAAAGTCAGATTTCGGCGATGGGCAAGATCAAGAGCGCCATCGCCTCCCTCCAAACAGCCGCGGATGCCATATCAACCGCTAAATCTCTGTATTCGTACAAGGGTACAGTCGCTGACACCTCGGTAGCTTCGGCGACCGTCGGCACAAGCGGCGTGGCCGGCACATACAGCATCGAAGTTGAGCGGCTAGCCACCAATCACAAGATTTCCTCGGCCGCGGGGGTTAACCCTTCCGCTGGCGGAACACTCACTATCCAACTGGGAAGCACGTCGACCGGAAGCTTCGTCGGAACATCGTCGGCCACGGTGAACGTCAGCGCTGGCGCAACCCTCGCAGACGTAGCACAGGCCATCAACGACTCCGATGCGGGAGTCACCGCGAGCGTCATCAACGGACAGGGCGGTGCGCAGCTTGTGGTGACGAGCAAGGAGACCGGCGAGACAAATCAGATCAAGATCGCGTCGACGATCAGCGGTCTCGGATTCGATCCCGATGCCCCCGCCACCCCAGGCAACATGAGCCAAATCACAGCCGGGCAGAATGCGATCCTCAAAGTGGATGGCATCACCATAGCGGGCACGACGTCGAATACGGTAACGAACGCAATAACGGGAGTCACGCTCACTCTCACCAAGACGAACGACGACAATCCCACAACTCTGACCGTCGCCAACGATTCGTCCGGCCTGCAGACCAAGTTGAAGGCGTTCGTTGACGCCTACAATACGGCGCGCAGCACCATGAAGACTCTCTCCAAATACGACTCAAAGGGCGAGAGCACGGGCGTGCTGAATGGCGATACGTCGGTCAGTTCGGCGCTCAATCAATTGCGCGGCCTATTGTCCTCTGCGCCATCCGGCGTCAGTAGTACGTATCAATATCTGTCGCAGCTTGGCGTAGAAACGTCAGGCGACGGGACGATGACGCTCAATACGGACAAGCTTTCGAAGGCCATGCAGTCGAACTTCTCCGATGTGGCGAAAACGGTCGCCGCCTACGGCACGGCGTTCGACGATCTGACGACGAAAATGAACGCCACGGAAGGCTTGATTACAACCCGACTTGAAGGGCTGAACAAGACGTCCGACAACCTAGCAGACCGCATCGACCAAATGGAGCGTATGCTGGAGTTGACGCAGACACGTTACGAAAAGCAGTTCACCGCGTTGGAGACACTCCTGTCGAAGATGCAAACGACGTCGACCTACCTAACCCAGCAACTGGCCAAACTGAACAGTTCGAGCAGCTAGAAGGGCATTAAATGTTTGGATCAAGCACAAGCCCCGTTAACGCGTACAACAAAGTCAGCCTTGAAACGTCGGTGGCCAATGCCAGCCCACATCAGTTGATCGTGTTACTGTTTGAAGGCGCCCGGCAGGCGATCATCATCGCCCGTGCGGGCATTGAGGCAGGCGACACACCGAGGAAGGGGACGGCGATCACCAAGGCGATCGACATCATCCTCAATGGTCTGCGCGCCAGTCTGAATCTCGAAGAAGGCGGCAATATCGCGCAGAATCTCTACGCGCTTTATGACTACATGGCCCGTCGCCTTCTGCACGCCAATCTGACCAACGACAAAGCGGCGCTCGATGAGGTCCTCAAGCTTCTTTCCGAGATTCATGAAGCGTGGGTAGCCATCGGCGACAAGGTCAACAACGGAACGGCGAACTAGATGGCAAGCGCGCTGCATCTACTGCGCATGGCGGAAGAGCATCACCGGCGCATGGTGTCGCTCGCCGAGCAGTTGGACTGGGATGGAGTAAACCGTGAATGGGAGGGGATTTACCCCGCCCTGCTCGAACTGCAGAAGATGTCGTTGAACGAGTTGCCCGCATCCGAGGGCGGTGAAGTCAGGCACCTGATCGAGGGCCTTTTGGATTGCCAGAAGCAACTTTCGTCCAAGATCATTCCCTGGATGGAACAGGTACGCCCGCTGCTGCAGAGTTTCAAGGAGTACCCGCTCCCCGCTCACGCGGCAAGAAACGTGGGGAATCCCTAAGCGTCCGCCGCCTTTGAAGCGGCGTGGCCCCAGCACGATCTCGGAGTATCTAAATGATCCCTGCTGACGTCGCCAGCCGCCTGCAAACATCGGCCGACACCGTCCTGCGCCCCGTTGCGCCGACGCAGGAGATTTCTGACAAGCTTTCCGACCTCGTCGTCGGCCAGCGTGTCATGGCGGAAATCACCGCCCTGCTTCCGAACGGAACCTACCGCGCCCTCATCAATCAGCGCAACATCACGCTGGCGTTGCCCTTTTCCGCACGCAGTGGCGACACGCTCGAACTGCAGGTCACGGAGTCCGACGGCAAAGTGGCACTCGCCGTCATTTCCCATGAAGGCGAATCTGCGCAGGGCGCCAGTGGTAAAGCGGCCGTTTCCGCGACCCTGAGCCGCACGGGGCAGTTCATCAGCCAGCTTTTGTCCGATAGCCGGGAGACCGGCTCGCAGAAACAGGCGGCTCCCGTCCCTTTGAACGGCAACCAGGCCATCGCGAACGGCCCCAGCGCGATGACTTCATCGGCCCTCGTACCGCTGTTGAGGCAAGCTCTTACCGAAAGCGGCATGTTCTATGAGGCCCATCAGGCGGAATGGATCGAAGGCCGCTTTGCCAAGAACGCGCTTCTGCAGGAACCGCAGGGAAAACTATCGTCGCCGATCGCCTTTCAGGCACCGCAGGGGGCAACCGAGACAGCCGAGGCGAGACCGTCGAATGCGAACAATGCGACGACGACCGTTCCGCCATCTCAAGCAGGGGTAACGCTCAAGGAAGCCGGTCAGGACGTCATGACCGCCAAGACGCCCGTTCCCGGGATGGATTCCGGTCATGCGTCGAGCAGCCTCGTCGCACCGCAAACTCAACCGATCGTGCAGCACCAACTCGAAGCGCTGGCGTCGCAGAACTTCTCCTGGCAGGGGCAGATATGGCCCAACCAGGAAATGCGATGGGAAATCGAGGAGGATGCTCACGGAGCACAACCGGACGATCAGGAACCGGCCGGCAACTGGCAAACTCGACTACATCTGATTTTGCCGCTATTGGGGAATGTCGACGCGCGCATCCGGCTCAGCGGGGATCAGGTCATCGTTGCCATCAACACCGGCGGTGCGGGCGCGGCCGAATTGATGCAATCCGAAAGCGAAAGCCTGCGGCAAGGGCTGACGCGCGCTGGAATTGCCGTCACCTCGCTCAGCATCGGCCAGAGCCAGAATACGGAAAAGGTTCAAGATGGCGGCGAAACACCGGCATGACGATCTGAAAAGCGCCGTCGCGCTCACATATACCCAGACGGACGCGGCGCCCCGTGTCGTTGCCAAGGGTCGCGGCTTCCTCGCCGAGCAGATCATTTCGCGAGCGAAGGAAAGCGGCGTCTACGTACATGAATCGCCCGAACTCGTCTCGCTGCTGATGCAGGTCGATCTCGATCAACGAATTCCGCCGCAACTCTACGTCGCTGTCGCCGAACTGCTGGCCTGGATTTACCGCCTCGAAAGCGGCGCTCCTGCCGGCCCGGCTCCCGGCTTGCCGCCCCTTACGCCTAACACGTCGGACACACGCTGACCGGAGCGATGCCAAGTCTCTCGGCGCCTTTTGTGCGCCGTGATATGCTGTTCAGATGCTCTGTTCTGGTGGCTTGAACCCCGTCTCTTCTGAAGCCCAACGCCTCTTTCTGGAAGGTGTTGGCCATATGGACGAGGAGAATAACGACGAAGCGCGCCTCGCCTTCATCGCGGCACTCGAACTGGCGCCGGACTTCGCCGAAGCCCACGGGAACCTGGGTATGGTTCAGGAGGTTCAAGGTGAACTCGCCGAGGCTGAGCTCCATCAGCGCCGTGCCATCGAGCTTTCGCCCCAGCAGCCCGAATTCCATCTGAATCTGGGCGCGCTTCTCGTCAAGCAAAAAAGGCTAAGCGAAGCGGAAATCCCCTGTCGGCAGGCATTATTGCTGGCCCCGAACTCCCCGCGCGCGTGGTCCAACTTCGGTGTTTTCCTCGCATGCACCGGGCGCGCAAGCGAAGCCGAACAGAGTTACCGAACGGCGATGGCGATCGATCCTTCGTATCGCACAGCGCGCCATAACCTTGCCTATCTGCTGTTGCGCGACGAACGCTACGACGAGGGCTGGGAATGCCTCGAAGCCCGGAGCATGTACGAACCGCTTGCCAGGCAACTCGCCTGCCCGCGCTGGCAAGGTGAGCCCTTGCAGGACAAATCGTTGCTGATCGGACTCGAAACGGGTCATGGCGACATGATCCAGTTCTGCCGTTACGCTCGCCTCGCAAAGGAAGCAGGAGCCGCGCGAGTGAGCGTCGTCTGCCATGCCGCGTTGAAAACGCTGTTCCTTACGCTCGATGGCATCGATGAAGTGATTGGCGCCAATGAGAGTTTCCCGGCATCCGGTTGGGATTTCTGGACGCCTCCGATGAGTTTTCCCTTTTTCTTCAAGACGCGGCACGACTCTATCCCGGCCCGCGTCCCGTATCTCAAAGCAGAACCGGACGCCGTGCGCCGCTGGGCTGAGGAAATATCCTCCACTCCGAGCCATCCGAGGGTTGGGATCGTATGGCGCGGCAACCCGCGTTTTGAAAACGACGCGGACCGCTCGCTTCCCTCGCCGGCTGTGCTCGCTTCCCTGGCTGATGTACCTGGCGCGGCGTTCTTTTCGCTGCAAAAAGGCCCGACCGCGGAAGACGAAAGAGCGCTGGCTGCCTATCTGCCATGTGTGACGCTAGGCCACCAGCTAAGCAACTTCGCCGAAACGGCGGCCGTCATCGAAAACCTGGATATCGTCCTCACCGTCGACACCGCGGTGGCCCATCTCGCCGGCGCTTTGGGACGTCCCTGCTGGCTTCTGCTTCCCGCCTTCAAGACCGACTGGCGATGGCTTCTGGACCGAGACGATTCCCCGTGGTACCCCGAAGGCATGAGGCTCTTCCGGCAACAAGCCCCCGGGGATTGGGCGCCGGTGTTGGCTCGTGTGGTCGCCGAGCTTAAGAAACTGGCCGACTCAACGCCTTGCCGATGAAACGACGTCGACGACTGATACCTACGCCCACCTGATACACTGACCGATACTCGCTACAGGAAAATCGCGATGGAAACGGACGCTCCGGAAACTTGGGACGATACGACGCCTAGTTTCGAAATCGACGGCGGCGACGAGTTCGATCCCTACCTACTCAGTTCTCGCATCGAGATCCTCGCCGTGTTGCGGGCTCTCATTGAGAAGAAGGCGATGCTCGCCGTCCACTTGGACGACCGCCGTTCATTCTTCCTGACATCGGTTATTGGAGTTGCCCCCGGCGAGCTTGGCCTCATTGTCGATGTTGCCAATAACGAGGAAATGAACCGTGCAGCCCTAAGCGCTCGGAATCTCGTACTCACTGCCGTGCTCGATAAGGTAAAAGTGCAGTTTCGCGCCTCCCGGCTCAGGAACATCGAGAACGAGGGGCGTCCGGCATTTCTCGTCCCCTTTCCGGAAAAGCTGTTGCGGCTGCAACGCCGCGAGTTCTTTCGGCTCGCGACGTCGATCGCCAACCCGATTCGGCTATGCACCACGATTCGGCACCCCGACCTCGGCGTGCGTTCGATCGATGTCCCACTCTCCGATATCAGCGGCGGCGGCGTCGGGCTCATGGTGACGCTGGAACAATCGCGGTTGTTCGAGAAGGGCGACACGCTGGATGAATGCAAGATCGTTTTGCCGACCGATGTCTTGATCGCCACATTGCGGGTACGCAATCTTTTCGACGTTACGGCGCGCAATGGTGCCCGGTTGATCCGCGTCGGGTGTGAGTACGTCGGGCTGCCGCCGGTTCGACTGACTGTCGTGCAACGTTTCATCACCCGCATCGAACGGGAGCGCAAGGCCAGGCTGAACGGGCTCGCGTGAATACAAAAACGGCGCCGAGGGCGCCGTTTTTGTATTCAATTCTCCGGTGTTTTTCTTCCGCTACACCGACATATTCATTACGTCGTTGTAGGCCGTCACCAACTTGTTGCGCACCTGCACCATTTCCTGGAATGACAGGTTCGCCTTCTGCAGTGAGATCATGACTTCGTGCAAGTTTGCCGTGCTGTCGCCGGCGGCAAATTTTGCCGCCATGTCTTCCGCCTGCTGTTGGGTTTGGTTGACCTGCGCGATCGAATTTTCCAGGATCTTCGCAAAATCGCTGGAGCCCTCCGTCGCCGGAGCCTCCGCCGTACGCCCGCTGGCCTGGGCGGCCGTCGCCCGCAGCACGCTCAACATTTGGTCGATGCCCTTCGTATCCATTCGCTTCTCCAACTTGGTTCAAGCAGTGTAACGCAAGAAGCACGCCATGGCTGGCACACCCATTTCCGAGTGCACGGTAACCTCATTCATTGAGGAATCCCGCCTCCCGATACTGTTTGAGTTTGTGCCGCAAAGTTCGTTCCGACATTCCGAGACGCTCGCCGGCCAATTTGCGCGATCCCCCAACGGAAGCCAGGGTTTCAAGAATGTGTTCGCGCTCAAGATCGCGCATGTTATTCGTTTTCGCTTGTTCGGCGGCCGGTACGGCAGGAGCAGCGAAGGCGGCATAAGGATTCGCTGAGCTGGGCGCTGCCGCAATCTCCACCGATGGACGAGAGATCGTCACCGGCGCCAAGTGCAATGCCTCCGCTTCCACGACGTCGTCGGTCGCGAAGATGACGGCCCGCTGCATCACGTTCTCCAGCTCGCGCACGTTCCCAGGCCAAGTGTGGCGTCGCAGTGCTTCCTCCGCGGACGGTGCCAGCCGCAGACCGGTCCGCCCTGAGCGTCCGCCGTGGTCGACCAGGAAGTGCGTGGCCAGCGGGACGATGTCGTCCGGCCGCTGCCGCAACGCCGGAATCAAGAGCGGGAAAACGTTCAGCCGGTAATAAACGTCTTCGCGCAAGACGCCCTTCGCCACGGCTTCGGCCATATCGCGGTTCGACGTGGCGATCAGGCGGATGTCGAGGGCAACGGGCTTTTTGCCGCCCACACGTTCGACCTCACGTTCCTGCAGCACGCGAAGCAGCTTGGCTTGCAGGCCGAGCGGCATTTCGGTGACTTCGTCGAGCAACAGGGTGCCGTTCTGCGCCTGTTCGAATTTCCCCGCCTGCGCCTGTTGCGCGCCGGTGAAAGCCCCTTTCTCGTAACCGAACAACGTCGCTTCCAGCAAACTGTCCGGAATGGCTGCACAGTTAATGGCGACGAAAGGCCCCTCGCGCCGCGCCGAGTGGTTGTGGATGTAGCGGGCCACCACTTCCTTGCCAACGCCGCTTTCGCCAGTAAGCAGAACGGTCGTATCCGTCTGCGCCACTCGGGCGGCAAGGGCGAAAAGGTTACGGCTGGCCGGGTCGCTGGCGACGATCCGGTCGTCGTCCAGCGATTCAGGCAGGCGGTAACGTTTGACGTGCTGCAACAGCGCCTGGGGCTCGAAGGGCTTTAGCAGGAAGTCGCAAGCGCCTGAACGCATCGCTTCGACGGCCCGGTCCACATCGGCGTACGCGGTCATCAGCACAACCGGCAGATGGGCGTAGCGGGTACGGATCTCCTTGAGCAGCGTGATCCCGTCCATCGGCATCATGCGCACGTCGCTGACGACAAGGCAGACCGGCTGACCGTCCAGCAAGCGAAGCGCCTCCTCGCCGCCGGGCGCCGATACGACCGTCTGGCCAGCGAGTTCGAGCGTGTCGCAGACTGCCTCCCGCAAGTTAGGGTCGTCCTCGACCACTAATACCGGTAATCGTTGAGCCATCGCACTCTCATTGTTCAGTCTGTAGATCCCTCGCCCCTGCCGGAAGCCGCATGACGAATTCCGAACCTTGGCCAAGCGTCGAGGCCACCTCGATCGTCCCGCCATGGGCCCGCGCCACACCGAGGGCAATTGCCAAACCAAGCCCCGTGCCCTGACCGCGCGTCGTGAAAAACGGCTCGAATATCCGACTGAGCGTTTCCGGGGCGATTCCCATTCCCGTGTCGCGGACGGTGATTATGACCTGCCGCTCCCCGATATCCGCCCGCAAGTCGATCTCGCCGGCATTCCCCTGCGAACTCTCACAGGCCTGCAACGCATTCTCGAGCAAGCTCACCAAGGCGCCGCCGAGGGCTTTCCGACTGCCCATGATTATAGAATCACCGACCTGTGCCTCGACGTTGAAACGAACTCCCTTCGCCTGGCACAACGGCATAATCGTCTGTGCGGCCTCGCCAATCAGCACCGTCACCGGGATGGCGTCACGCCCGATACTCTCGCCACGGGTAAACAGCAACACGTCCTGGATCAGGCGTTCCAGCCGCTTCAATTGTTCGGTCGCTTTGCCTGCAAACCGCGCCCTCGCCGCCTCGGAAAGCTCGGGCTGCGCCAAGTTCGCACTGTAGAGCAACGCGGTGGCCAACGGCGTACGCAACTGGTGCGCAAGCGATGCGGCCATCTCGCCCATTGCGGCAAGGCGCTGATTGCGCTCGAGATTGGCCTTCAACTCGTGCGCAATCGTGATGTCGTGGATCAACAGGAGGCGGCCGCCAGCCGAGTCGAGCGCCGTTTCGGCGATGGAGAAGCGGCGCGCGCCCAATTGCCATTCACCCGGGGAATCCGTGGCCTGCAGGCGGTTCTGGGCCGCCGTTTTCCAGTCCCCGCCGACGATTGATTCACCGAGCATCTGCCTTGCCGCTGGATTGGCTTCGCTGATCCGCGACGAACTGTCGACAACAACGACCCCGGCCGGCAGCGCATTTAGCAGCAGCGACAACCGCTCCGAGAGGGCTTCCTTCTCCTGGTATTGACGTCGAAGCTCGCCGTTGGCGACGGCCAGCTCGGCGGTCAAAGACTCGACGCGCGCCTGGAGCGCTTCGTAGGCCTGCGTCAGTTCGAGGGAAACCTGATTGAATACGTCGAAGGCGCGTTGGAGTTCCTGCGCTTTCGCTTCGGTCGCCGGTGCCGGCTCGGCCTCGCCCATTCCGTGGAAAATCCCGTGCAATAAACAGATACAATAGTAGAATAATTCTCAGGAATTATCGCTTTTCGCTTGATTAATCTCAGAGTTACCCCGTTCCCCAAGCATGGCTGCAACCGGAACCCAAGCAACAACTGATCTCCCGAATGCAGACAATCCGATCGGCCGTCTGCAGTCGGCGCTTGGGCGGCTAACCAACCAGCAAAAGATTCTGCTGGCCGTTGCCTTCGCGGCGGTCATCGCGCTCATCGTCGCGACCAGCACCTGGATCAAGCAGTCCGACTTCAAGATTCTCTTCTCGAACATCTCCGAGCGGGACGGCGGCGCGATCATCGCCGCCCTCGATCAGATGAACGTACCGTACAAGTTCAGCGAAAGCGGCGGCGCCATCCTGATTCCCTCGGGCCGTGTCAATGAAGTCCGCCTGCGGCTCGCGACGCAAGGTCTTCCGAAAGGAGGCGGCGTCGGCTTTGAATTGATGGAAAACCAGAAGTTCGGCATCAGTCAGTTTGCCGAGCAGATCAACTACCAGCGCGGCCTCGAAGGCGAACTCGCGCGCACGATCCAGTCGATTGGTGCCGTACAGGCCGCTCGTGTGCACCTTGCCATCCCCAAACCGACGGTTTTCGTGCGCGAGGAGATGAAGCCGTCGGCCTCGGTCCTGCTCAATCTCTACGCAGGACGCACACTCGATCCGGCACAGATCGCCGGCATTCAGAACCTTGTTGCTGCCAGCGTCCCCAATCTCGCGGCAAGTAGCGTCACCCTGCTCGACCAGACGGGAACGATGCTTTCCCATCTGAAGAGCAAGTTGATGGAGGCCGGGCTTGATCCCACACAGGTCAAATACGTGCAGGAAATCGAAGCCGGCGCCATCAAGCGCGTGGAGGACATCCTCTCGCCGATCCTGGGTCGCGGAAACGTACGCGTGCAGGTGGCCGCTGACGTCGATTTCTCTCAAAGCGAGCAGACAGCGGAAACGCATCGGCCGAACACGACGCCGCCGGACATCAGCATCCGCAGCCAGCAGACGAGCGAATCGGCAAGCACCACGCCTTCTGCGCAGGGGGTCCCTGGCGCGTTGAGCAACCAGCCTCCCGTCCCGGCGACCGCTCCGCTGACGCAACCACCGGTGGCCGGCACACCGGCCGGCGCGGCGGGTACACAAGCGCCGGTACCAGGGCAGATCAACGCCGCGGGCGTACAGGCGCCGATCACGAACGTCGGACAACCCATCAATACGCGCAAAGACTCGACGATCAACTACGAGGTCGACCGCACCATTCGCCACACGAAGCAATCGGTAGGGACGGTCAAACGTCTTTCGGCGGCGGTGGTAGTCAATCATCGCCGTGACGCCAAGGGTGCGATGAAGGCGCTCAGCGATACCGAATTGAAGCAGATCAACGACCTCGTCAAAGAGGCACTCGGTTTTAGTCAGGAGCGAGGAGATTCCGTATCGGTCGCCAACGCGCCGTTCACTGCGGTCGAAACCAGCGAGTTCCAGATTCCTTTGTGGAAGGACCCGCAGGTGTTTGCGCTGATCAAGGATGTCCTTACCTATGCGGCGATCGCGGCGATCGGCTTCTACCTCGTGTTCAAAGTCATCATGCCGCTCATGAAGACGATAATGCAGCCGCCACCTGCGGCAAGCAGCAGGCATCTCGGCGGGGCTGTAGACATCGTCGACGAGGAAGAGGAACGCGGGCCGACTGCCGCAGAAGCGCTCGAAAAGAAACTCGAGCAAGCACGCGACCTTGCGCAGCAGGACCCGAAGGTCGTAGCCAACATCATCAAGGACTGGACAGGCGCGAATGCCGGCTGACGATGGCATTGAAAAGAGTGCGATTCTGTTGATCGCGCTCGGCGAAGACTACGCTTCGGAAGTCCTCAAGCACCTTGGGCCGAAAGAAGTGCAGAAGCTCGGCCACGCCATGGCGGCGATGAAAACGGTTCCGCGCAGCAAGGTCGAGGCCGTGCTTGGCGACTTCCAAAAGACGGCCACCGAATCGGCGGCGGTGCACGTCGATACCGAAGCCTATGTCCGTTCAGTCCTCATCAAGGCACTCGGCGATGACAAGGCGGCCAACCTCATCTCGCGAATTCTGCAGGGAGGGGATACCAACGGCATCGAAGGATTGAAGTGGCTCGACGCCCCGACGGTCGCCGACCTCATCCGCAACGAACATCCGCAAATCATCGCCACGATCCTAGTTCATTTGGAAAAGGACCACGCGAGCGACATCCTCAACCACTTCACCGAACGCTTGCGCAACGACGTGGTGTTGCGCATCGCCACACTTGAAGGCATCCAGCCCGAGGCGCTCAAGGAACTGAACGACGTCATGCTGCGCCTGCTGTCGGGTTCGTCGAACATCAAGAAATCGGCGATGGGCGGCGTGCGCGCCGTGGCAGAGATACTCAACTTCATGGGCACGGCGAACGAAACAACCGTCGTCGACTCGATCCGCGAGTACGACCCCGACCTCGCGCAGAAGATTCTCGACGAGATGTTCGTTTTCGAGAACCTCCTTGACCTCGATGACCGTGCGATCCAGCTCCTCTTGCGCGAAATCCAGTCCGACTCGTTGATCCTGGCCATGAAGGGCGCCTCCGAGCCGTTGCGCGAGAAAATCTTCAAGAACATGTCGCAGCGCGCTGCCGAAATGCTGCGCGAAGACCTAGAGTCCCGCGGCCCGGTGCGCGTCTCCGAAGTCGAGAACGAACAAAAGGAAATCCTCAAGATCGTCAGGCGCCTTGCCGACGAAGGCCAGATCGTGCTCGGCAACGCCGCCGGCGACGAAATGATCTAGTGCGCTCGCTATGACGGGCTTCATCCCCAAGGAAAAGCTCACTGCCTATCAGCGGTGGGAACTCGCGGCATTCGACGAGGAAGAAAAGGCGGCAAAAGCCAAGGCGGCTCAAGCGGCTGGCTCCCCTGCGCCGGAACAGGCTGCAGAAAACGCATCCGACGAACCTCCAGTCATTCTACCGACCGCTGAGGACGTCGAGCGCATCCATAACGAAGCCCATGAGCAGGGCTACACCGCCGGCTACGAAGAGGGACTGGCCGCAGCGCGCGCGGTGGGGGAGCAGATCAACGCGCTGATGGCGGGTCTGCAGCAGGCCATCAAAGAACTCGACCAGGGTGTTGCCGATCACTTGCTTGCCATGGGAATCGAGATTGCCAGTCAGGTGTTGCGCCAAAGCCTGCGCGTCAAGCCGGAGCTGCTGCTCCCGGTCGTGCGCGAGGCGATCGCCGCGCTGCACCCGAACTTCGGCCACCCGACGCTGATCGTGCACCCGGACGATGCCGCGCTCATCCGCCAGCATTTGGGCGACCATCTCGCTCACAACAACTGGCGCATACTCGAAGACCCGGCAATAACGCGTGGCGGCTGCCGGGTTGAAGTCAGCTCCAGCGAAGTAGATGCCACGCTGGAGACACGTTGGCGGCGTGTCATCGAATCGATCGGGGTCAGCCAGGATTGGGTGAGCGACAAGGACAAGGCATGAGCATCCCAGCGCCGAACCCTCATTGGGACGATCTGAACGTCTTTCTGGAAGACTGCCGCAGCGCGGCCAGCATGGCCTCCCCTCTGCTCCCGACCGGCCATCTGACGCGGATCAATGGCCTGGTCATGGAGGCGGCCGGGCTCAAGCTTGCCCTCGGTAGCTCATGCCGGATCATCCCCGTGGGTGGTACACCGATCGAGGCGGAAGTCGTTGGTTTCAACGGTGAGAGACTGTTCCTGATGCCCTCCGAGGACGTATACGGCCTTTCGCCCGGCGCCAGGGTGGTCGCCCTCGAAATGCCCGCCACTCGCCCACGCGTCGGTGTTCCAGCCCCGGCGAGGCGCCGCGTCGTCGACCGCGCAAAGACGCTCCCGGTTGGAGAAGGATTGCTGGGCCGAGTCATCGACGGCGCCGGTAGACCGCTCGACCGAGGCGGTCCGGTCAATACGGATATGCTGCGTCCGCTGCAAGGTCGCCCGGTCAACCCGATGTCGCGGGCCCCGATCGATCATTCACTCGACGTCGGCATCCGCTGTATCAACGCGTTGCTCACCGTCGGTCGCGGTCAACGCATGGGGCTCTTCGCCGGCTCGGGCGTCGGGAAAAGTGTGTTGCTCGGCATGATGGCACGATATACCGAAGCGGAAGTCATCGTCGTGGGGCTGATCGGCGAGCGCGGCCGTGAGGTCAAGGAGTTCATCGAACAGATCCTTGGCGAAGAAGGCTTGCGGCGCTCGGTCGTCGTCGCCGCACCGGCGGACGTCAGCCCACTGATGCGCATGCAGGGCGCGGCTTACGCGACAACGATCGCAGAGTATTTCCGGGATCAGGGCCGGCACGTGCTGTTGATCATGGATTCGCTGACCCGCTATGCCATGGCACAGCGGGAAATTGCGCTCGCGATCGGCGAACCGCCAGTCACCCGCGGCTACCCGCCCTCGGTGTTTGCCCGCCTGCCGCAACTCGTGGAGCGGGCCGGCAATGGCGCCGACGGTGGCGGATCGATCACCGCGTTCTACACTGTACTTACCGAGGGCGATGATCAACAGGACCCGATCGCCGACGCCGCGCGTGCAATCCTTGATGGCCACATCGTCCTCTCGCGGCTTTTGGCCGACGCCGGACATTATCCGGCGATCGACATCGAACAATCGATCTCTCGTGCCATGGTCAACCTCATCACGCCGGAACACTTCGACCAGATCCGGCAATTCAAACAGCTGTATTCACGCTACCAGCGCTCGCGCGACCTGATCAGCGTCGGAGCGTATGCCGCCGGGTCGGACCCGATGCTCGATCAGGCCATCAGTTTCTACCCTTCATTTGAGCGGTTCCTGCAGCAGTCGATGGGAGAACGATCCGATTACCCGCAGAGCGTCGGGCAGCTTTATGACCTGTTTGGGGCGAGGCATTGACCATGAAGCCCTTTGCCTTGCAAACCGTTCTGGACTTGATGCAAACCCGCGCCGACGACGCGACGAAAGAACTGGCAAGGCTGATCGCCAACGAGCGGGACGCCAAGAACAAACTCCAGATGCTGCAGAATTATCGCGACGAGTACGCCGCCCGCTTCAGCGAATCGGCGAAAAACGGCCTGAGCCAGCGCGAATGGCACAATTACCAGAGCTTTCTCAATCGTCTTGACGAAGCCATCGACGCCCAGAGGAAGACCGTCGCCGCGCAGGTAAACCGGACGGCCGCCGGCCAAGTTCAATGGCAACAGCAGCGCAAGAAACTGATGGCCTTTGACACGCTTTCAGAACGCCACTTCGCACACGAAACCGCCCGCGAGTCGAAGCGCGAGCAAAAGCTGCAAGACGAAATTGCGGCCCGGAAATTCAGCGAAAAGGAATCCTAGTCGTTCCAGCGACGGCTATCTACAGCACGTCGTCGGCTCCGGCACAGACATTGCTTAAATGAGCGGGAATTCCGTTCCTAGAGAGAAGCAATGGCGATTACCGTCGTTTCCACCTTACCCCCAAGCTCGGCAACGGCTACAGCCGATGCCGTGACCGCCGACCCGGCTATCCCGGGCGACGGTTTCGCCGATTTGCTACTTGGCAAGCTAGCGCCGGCGGCTGAAGGAGCAAGTACTGCGGCAACCATCGCCGCCCTGTTGAAAGAGGGTGACAAGGTATCCTCGGACCCAACGAGCGACCTTACGCAGCCCACCGACCCGGCACTCCTGCTCGCCGCAATGGCTGCGGCGCAGCCGGCGCAAAGCGCCCCTCAAGTCCCGGTGCCTGTTGAATCGGAGGACGGCCCCGCGCTTTCGGGGCAGATTGCCGCAACCGGTGCGGGAAACACATCGAGCCCTCTGGCGCAAGAGAAAGGTGCGACCGCAACCGGCAACGAGCAAGCGACGGCAAGCCGACTCGGCGATACGGAATCGGCCCCGGCGGCGACAAGCAACCAAAGCACGGCAAAATTTGCCGTTGCAGGACAAGAGGTCGACGAGACGGCTGCCCCAAAAACCGAACGTACCGGGGAAAAAACAACCCGTGGGCCTGCCGCCGACATGTCCTCCGCAATTGCCAACGCCCCGGCGCAAGCGCATTCAGTACAGCATACCCGCGGCGAAGCGGCGCTATCGGTGCCGACCGCCGTGCGCGACGCCAATTGGAATACCGATTTCGGACAGAAAGTTGTTTGGCTTGCCAACAGCCACACGCAGTCCGCGGAACTCACCTTGAATCCACCGGACATGGGATCGATCGAGATCTCGCTCAAAGTGAGCAATGACACGGCGACGGCGACCTTCTCCTCTCCGCACTCCGAGGTTCGGGAAGCGATCGAAACGGCCTTGCCAAGGCTACGGGAAATGTTCGCCAGCGCCGGTATCGAACTCGGCCAGACGAATGTGAGTGCAGAATCGTTCAGACAGGCCACAGGGCAAGGCTTCGAAGAGAACGGCGCATCCCACGCTCGCGGCGATAACGCTATACTTGTACCCGATTCAGGTGGGCGCGAGGCCTCCGGCAGAGTGGCCGTCCGGCAGTCTATCGGGCTCGTCGACACGTTCGTCTGACCCACGCGGAAGCGGTGAATAGCGATCTCCGCCTGGTTTCTTAGATTCGATCATTGAGGTCCCGAAGATGGCCAAGGAAGCCAAGCCGGAGGCAAGCGCTGCAGAAGCACCTCCGCCAAGAAGAAGCAAAAAGCTGATCATCATTATTGCGGCTGTGCTGGCGATCGTGCTCTTGATCGCCGCCGCCGGAGCGTTCTTTTTGATGAGAAGCCACAGCAGCGAGGACGGAGAGGACACCGAAGTCGCGACCGAACAAGCGCCGAACAAGAACGGAAAAACCAAGGGGGCAAAGGAAAGCGCGCCTACGTACGTCCCGCTCGAAGCCTTTACCGTCAACCTGGTCCCGGAAAGCGGCGAACAGTTTGTACAGCTCGTCTTTTCGGTTGAAGTGTCCGACGCCCAAACAGCCGACAAGCTGAAAACTTTCGGCCCCAAAGTCCGCAACAATGTGATGATGCTGTTGTCCGGCAAGAAGGCGTCCGAACTGCTCACCAAGGAAGGTAAGGAAGCGCTCGCGAACGAGATTCGCGATCAGATCAACTCGATCATCGCTCCTGGAGCCAAGGCGGCCGATGGGCCGGTCCGGGAAGTGCTGTTTACGTCATTTATCATCCAGTAAAGAGCTCATGGCCACCGATTTTCTTTCCCAGGACGAAGTCGACGCACTGCTCAAGGGCGTCACTGGGGAATCCGACGAACCGGAAGCTGCGGAGGACGCCGAAGGCAGTATCCGCAGCTATAACCTGGGAACCCAGGAACGGATCGTCCGTGGCCGCATGCCGACGCTCGAACTCATCAACGAGCGGTTCGCGCGCTACCTGCGTATCGGTTTGTTCAACTACATGCACCGTACGACCGAGATTTCGGTCGGTCCGATCCGGGTGCAGAAATACAGCGAATTCATCCGCAACCTCGTCGTCCCGACCAACCTCAACCTCGTTTCGGCCAAACCGTTGCGCGGAACGTCGCTCTTCGTATTCGATCCCAACCTGGTGTTCCTCGTCGTCGACAACATGTTCGGTGGCGACGGACGCTTCCACACGCGGGTCGAGGGTCGGGACTTCACGGGTACCGAACAGCGAATCATTCGCGGCCTGCTCAACGTCGTTTTCACCGAGTACGCGCGTTCGTGGAAGCCGGTCTATGCGATTTCGTTCGAGTACATCCGATCGGAGATGAACTCGCAGTTCGCCAACATCGCTACCCCGTCGGAGATCGTCATTTCCACAACGTTCTCGCTCGAGTTCGGCGGCACGGCGGCGGACATGCATATCTGCTTCCCGTATTCGATGGTCGAACCGATCCGGGATCTGCTCTACAGCTCGATGCAAAGCGATCAGCTGTCGACGGACCAGCGCTGGATATTGATGTTGCGCAAACAGCTCAAGGATGCCGAAATCGAAATTGCCGCCGACCTCGGTACGGCCACGGTCTCGTTGCGGCAGATTCTCGAGATGCGCACCGGAGACATCATCCCGATCAATATTCCGGACAAGATCATTGCCTGTGTCGACGGTATTCCATTATGCGAATGCGCTTATGGGCAGCAGAACGGCCAATACGCATTGAAGATCGAGAAATTCGTTACTCAGGACCCCGCTGACGGTGTCCTGCCAAGGAGTTAAAACACATGGCCACCGAAGCCGATAACCACCCGCCGCCAGACTCCGAGCAAGGGATCGAGGATGATTGGGCCGCCGCGATGGCGGAGCAAACGCTGGCCGACGCCTCCGCGCAGCCGGCCCAGATATTCCCGTCGTTCGGCGAAGCCGACGGCAAAGCATCGATGATGAACGAACTCGACATGATCCTGGACATCCCGGTCCAGATTGCCGTCGAGTTGGGCCGAACGAAGATCACGATCAAGAATCTTCTCCAGTTGGCCCACGGGTCGGTCGTTGAACTCGACGCCATGGCCGGCGAGCCGATGAGCGTCTATGTCAACGGAACGCTCATCGCCCAAGGCGAGGTGGTCGTCGTCAACGACAAGTTCGGTATCCGGCTCACGGATATCATCACGCCTTCCGAACGTATGCGGAAAATAGGACGCTGACGCTCGACCTCCATACGGCCGTGCGTCGGCGGCACGCTCTCCATTCTTCGCAGATTTCCTCCGGTCGCCTGCATCGATTAAGATAGCGGGCATTCCGCATTCGCGCATCGGGGCGTTTAATTGACCAAGCCATTCCACCGCTTTGCCGCCGCGACGTTCGCCGCGGGGAGCCTGGCTCTCGCCCCGTGGCAAGTTTTCGCTCAATCCGCTGCCGTTCCCGAAACCCCGGGGGTTCCTGGTAGCGCCATGGTGCAGATGCTTCTCGCCCTCGCCTTGATCATCGGCTTGCTGTTCCTCGGGGCCTTCTTCCTGCGCCGCATGAACGGCGGACAAAGCTTCGGCAATGCGGGACCGTTGCGCGTTGTCGGAAGGCTCATGCTTAGTCCGCGAGAGCGCATCGTTTTGCTTGAGGTCGAAGAAACCTGGGTCGTCGTCGGGATTGTTCCCGGCCAAATCAAGACACTGCTTACTCTGCCGAAGGGCGAGCTGCCGGCCGCGGGAACGGCTGACAATCGCTTTGGCCACTGGCTCAAGCAGATGACCGAACGTCATCATGGCCAAGCGTAAACAACTCGGCTGGCTGGCGCTGATCGCACTCGCGCTTCCGTTGCTGGCTTTCGCGCAGACAGGCGGCCTGCCCGGCTGGACCAGCACGCCTGGGCCTGGGGGCAGTCAAACGTACACGCTCTCGGTACAGACGCTGATCACCCTGACGGCGCTGACATTCATCCCCGCCGCGCTGCTGATGATGACGAGTTTCACTCGCATCATCATTGTTCTTTCGCTGCTTCGCCATGCGCTCGGCACTCAGACCTCGCCGCCGAACCAGGTGCTGGTCGGCCTGTCGCTGTTCCTCACTTTTTTTGTCATGTCGCCGGTGTTCGAAAAAATCTACACGGACGCCTACCAGCCGCTGTCAGAAAACCGCATCACCTTTACGCAAGCTGTCGAACGGGGTTTCGTCCCTCTCCGCGCCTTTATGTTGAAACAGACGCGCGAAACAGACATCGGGCTGTTTGCCCGGCTGAGCAAGACTGCGCGCATGGAAACGCCGGATGACGTGCCGATGCGCGTCCTGATTCCCGCGTTCGTCACGAGCGAACTAAAGACGGCATTCCAGATCGGCTTCATCATCTTCATACCGTTCCTGATCATCGACATGGTGGTCGCAAGCGTGCTGATGTCGATGGGGATGATGATGATGTCGCCCGTCATGGTGTCATTGCCGTTCAAGCTGATGCTGTTCGTTCTGGTCGACGGCTGGAACCTGATGCTCGGCTCCCTCGTCATGAGTTTCGCCACATGACGCCCGAAACCGTGATGTATCTCGGCCGGCAGGCGATCGAGGTCGCGTTGATGCTCTCGGGACCGCTGCTGCTTTCGGCACTGGTGATCGGCCTGATCGTCAGCATCTTCCAGGCGGCAACTCAACTCAACGAAGCCACGCTTTCGTTCATCCCCAAACTGGTCGGCACCTTTCTCGTTTTGATTCTCGCGGGGCCATGGATGATCAACATGGTCGTCGACTACATTCGCCAGCTTTTCGAGAGAATCCCGCAGCTGATCGGCTGATCGAGATGATCACGTTCACTTCGGCCGAACTGAACGCCCTGATCGCCGCGTTCGTTTTCCCCCTCGCACGCACGTTGTCGTTGCTTGTCGCCGCACCGCCCTTCAACAACGCTGGTCTGACCGGCCGCACCCGACTCATTCTCGGGCTGGCAATCACCTTTGCAATCGCCCCGGGTATCGACCAGGTGCCGGCCATCGAGCCGGCATCGGCAATGGGCCTGCTGATCATGGCGGAACAGATGCTGATCGGGTTCGCGATGGGTTTCTCGATGCGCCTTATTTTCAGCGCGGTGGATCTGGCCGGGAATATCTTCAGCACTCAGATGGGCCTCGGTTTCGCGACCAGCTACGACCCGATGTCGACCTCGCAAACCCCGGTGGTTTCTGAATTGATCGGCTTTCTGGCCCTGCTCCTCTTTCTGTCGATCGACGGGCATCTCATGGTGTTGTCGACATTGGCCGAAAGCTTCAATGTGTTGCCGATCGGAGCCCTGCCGAAAAGCACTTCGTGGGGAAATATCGCGAACGCCGTAGCGATCGTATTCTCTGCGGGCTTGCTACTCGTACTGCCGATCATCGTCGCGCTACTGATCACCAACGTCGCGCTCGGCGTGCTCGGACGCGTCTCGCCGCAGCTCAACCTGATCGTGATTGGCTTTCCGGTGACAATTGCGCTGGGGTTCGCCGCGCTCTACGTCAGCCTGCCGTACTTGATCAATCCGTTCCTGGAGTTCTTCGAGATCGGGTTACGCTCAATGCTCGGCAACTTCGTGCTGAAGTAAGCGGTCGCTAACGTTCGCCACCGCGCACGAGTTGAATCGTGCCTTCCGAGACGCGATAAGGAAACGGCGTACTTGACTCGATACCTTCCGAGTAATCGAGCAGCTTATATCCCGTATAGCCTTTTTCTCGCTGCAATTGCAGAGCGCGCCGCTTCAGAATCTGATAGGCCTCCCCGTCGCCCCCGGTTCGGAAGTTCTTGGCACGCAGTGAGAGGTGGAACGTTTCGTTCGGGAACGCGCGCTCCTTGATCGTCCAATTCGGCGCCAACGGGTCGTAAATGATATAGAGCAACGCGCTATTGGCATTGCTGAAGACTTCGCCAGGAAGCCCGAGCGCATTCACCGGGTGCCCAAATACCACCAGGGCGCCTGCCACCCCCAGCGTTTCGCCGCTGACCGATTGGTCGGGCGTCATTTTTACGGCGGGCTTGTTGTACGCGTCCCCCGATGAATCGACCGAGGTGACCGTCGTACAAGCGGCAAGTGTGTAAGCCGCCGCAGCGGTAATCAGAGCGCTTCGCGTCATCAGATGTAGTTGAACAGACTGAGTCCCATGATCTTCGCAAAGGAACTCTGCGCTGCCTCGAGTTGCAATTGCTGCTGCGAGTACTCGGAGATGGCTGCTGCATAATCGATGTCCTGCAGATCGGACAAGGTCGATTTGTATTGAAGTTCTAGCGCATCGGAGACATTGGTCAGCGAACTCAATTCGCTGCGGCGCGAACCGATCGAGGACTGGACGGACGATACGTTCTCAAGGGCCAAGTTCAGGTTCTGCATTTCGGCATTGATGACGTTCCGTACGGCGGCTCCAGCGGTCGGATTACCGGAGATATCGGTCGAGAATGCGGTCGCCAGATTCTGGATCGTGGTGAATAGGCTTTGTTCGGTACTCGGCTGAACCGAGAAGGTATCGCCCGCGGCCGGCGTGCCGCTGATGGACAACGAGGTTCCGGGGATCGCCGTAATAGCGGCACCGGAGGTGTAGCTGTACGGACCAAGGACGGCCGATGTCGTCGTATCGGTCACCGTGAACTGCGTCGCGGTGGCGAAGGAAATCGAGTAATTGTGGCCCGTCCACGCCGTCGGGTTGGTTACCGAGCCTGCGCCGATTACCCCCGTGCCCGTGTTCGTGGTGCCGGCCGACATGGCGAAGGTGCCGTTTCCGGTCCGGATCGATTGAAAGATGTCGCGCCCCGAGTCGCTGACGGCAATTTGGCGGGACGCGCTAACCTGAAGCAGCCGTTGCCCGTCGTCACCAATGTACTGAACTCCGCCGCTGGAGAGCTTCTGAAATGGCTGGGTGCTGCCTTGGTATCCCGAAAACAGGTAATACCCGTTTGCGTCCTTGCTGTTTGCCACACCGAAGAGAAACTCGAACTGACTCTGCAGTGTTTGAGAGATGAACTCGCGTTCGCTGTCGGAGTACGACGCATTGCCTCCGGCGACCGTCTCCTCCATGACGTACTGAATGCTGTCGACAACCGATTGCAGGCGGTCTTCTTCGAGAGCCAACTGGCTCGACGCATTTGCCTGATTGTCGGAGTACTGCGCGTTGACGGCCATCGACTGTTTGGTCAGAACCACTTGCGCCGCGGCGACCGGGTCGTCTTTCGCAGACAGGAACCGCTTTCCCGATGAAAGCTGGTTTTGAATTTTGTAGAGGTTCGCCTGGCCGTCCATGATACTCGACGAACCCGAATCGTAGATCTGGCTGGTGCTGATTCGCATAACGCCCCCTTAGGCGATTTCCAGGATCGAGTCGAAAAGCTGCGATGCGATCTGCAGAATCTTCGCTCCCGCCTGGTAAGCTTGCTGGTACTGAAGCAGGTTCACCGCTTCTTCATCCAGATTGACGGCCGATACCGAATTGCGTGAATTCTGAGCGTCCTTGAGCAGCGTCGTTTGGGCCGTAAGGATCGTATCGACCTCGTTCGCCTTGTTCCCCACCGAACTCACAACTTGAGCAAACACGGTCGCATAGCTGGCGGTATTGCCGGCCATCGTCTTGCCCGTTTGCAGCTTCGATAACAGCAAGGCATTGCGGTTATCCTTCGTTCCGTTGGTGTTCTTTGAAATGGTGAACGTATCGCCATTCTGGACTGCACCGCCGATCTCGAAACTCATCCCTCCAAACGTCATTGTGGCGCCGCTCGTATAGGGCACGGTTCCCGACGCGTATGAGGTAGTCACGCCGTTGGCCGTTACGGTAACAGGATAAGACGAGAAACCGGTGAAGCCGCCCCCCGCACTGCTGTAGGTCAACGTGACCGGCGATCCCGCAGCGGGGGCCGTGTAGCCGGTCGCCACACTGCCAGCCGAAATCGTCGCCGTACCCGTATTCGATGTGCCTGCCTCTGTACGAATGGGTGCCGCCGCTGCGATGTAGCGGACATCGGAACTGATAGCGTCGTTGACGTCGATGCTCTGTGCAGTGTACCGGGTGGGCTGAATCAAGTAGCTCGAACCCGCCGCAAACGTCCCCGTGGCGGCAATCGTGAACCCCTGTGGCCCCTGGGTGCTGGCAGCAACGGCGGCGTTAAGCGCCGCTACGTTGGCGCCGGTCCACGTTACGTTGTCCGACAGGCGAGTGAGCGTAAGCGCCGTTCCATTGTAATCGAGGCGGTAGTCGCTGCCCGTCAGATCTGTGTAGAAAGCGCCATCCGCACCGTACGAGGCGTTGGAGAAACTAGCGGAAACCTGCGCCGAGCCGGTCGGATTGCTTGTGTTGGCAATGACCGTGGGCGAACCGATGTTGAAAAAGTTGGAGACGAAACCCGCATCGCCGCTGATATTCCCAAGCAGATCTTGGCCTAACGCGTGCTGGGCATTGAATGTATAAGCGAGTGAAACCGCGATCCGTCCCAGTTCGTTTGCCGCGTCATCCAGCGTCTCGGAGCGATACAGCAGCGTTCCGCCCAGAGCGCCTCCCGTAACGACCGATTCAGGGAGTTCAAGCGCCCCGGAAGCCGTCACAACGCCAACCGTCAATCTGGACGGATCCGTCGAGGAGGTCACGGCCGTCAACTTGGTTGCCTGCGTCCCGACGACGAGTTGTTGTCCATTACCGAAATAAACGTTGTAGGAGCCGTTGGTATTCGTCGTCGTCTTGACGCCGATAAGCTTGTTCACCTCGGCAATAAGCTGATCGCGCTGATCGTACAGGTCGTTCGGTTGCTGATTGTTTGCCGCCTGAGCCGAAATGATTTGCTGGTTCAGTTTGGCGATCTGATCCGCATACGAATTGATCGATCCGACATAGCTCTGGACCTGGCTGTTGATACTTTCATATTGCGCGTCGAGTTTCGAGTCGATCGTCTGAAATCGGGCGACGAGCGTTTCAGCGGCGGACACCATCGTCTGCCGGGCGGTGGTCGACGACGGGTTTGCGCTAACCGCATCAACCCCGGTAAAAAAACCGCTCAGCGCATTGGAAAGCGCGGCATCGGAATCCGAAAGCAGACTATCGAGGTTGCCGATGGCACTCGCATACGCGTCGAGCTTACTCACGGTCGACTGCGCCGAATTGACTTGGTTGGAAAGGAAGGAGCTGTAGACCCGCTCGATCGAGGTGACATGGGCCCCCTGACCGACGTATCCGGCCCCCGTCAGCGTTGCGATGTTGGCGGCCTGGAGGATGCGTTGGCGGCTGTAACCTTCAGTATTGGCGTTGGAAATGTTGTGCGACGTCGTCGCGAGCCCAAGTTGCGCGACCTGCAAGGCCGAAACGCCGACACCAAAAACTCCGGATCCCATGAAAGTTCTCCTTTTCCATCCTCTTCTACGGCATTTTTGCCGGATTATTAAGGACGGCTGAGTGTAAAGACGGAAAAAACTATCCGAACAAAGCCTGCCGTAACGCGGTCCCGTTAATGATCCGGTTCAACTTATCGGCATACATCGGGTCGGTCGCATAACCCGCTTGTTGCAGAGAACGTGCGAATTCAGCGCCGTTTTGCTGACCGACGACGCCTGCATAGCGCGAGTTTCCGCGCAGCAGGCTGGCATAGTCTTGGAATGCCTCGTAATACGAGTTGTAAGCCCGGAACTTCTCTTTGACCGCCTGGGCCACGCCATCAACGTACTCGGTGGTCATTACCTCCACAGAGGCCCCCGACCAACCGCGCCCCGCTTTGATACCGAAGATGTTGTATGTCGGCGAACCGTCCGCCTTGCGGATCTCGCTCTTGCCCCAGCCACTTTCGAGAGCCGAATGGGCGACGAGGAAGTGCGGCGGAACACCGAGTGTGTTGGCAGCTTCCACGGCATGCGGCCATACGCGGTTGACGAACTCCCGGCCACTCGCCGGTACTTCCATTGGGGCCGAGTTTCCGCGATTTCCTTCGGAAGTTGTGCCGCGATAGCGTTGTGCGCCGGTACCGGCAAAGGCCGCGGCAGAAGTTGCCGGGATATCGTGAGCGAGTATTTGCTGCAGTGTTCTCTGTGGCGTGTCGATTTGTTCCAACGGATTCTTGGTCGAACCGCCACTCGGCGAAACAAGATTGCGCCCAAGTTGCTGCTCGATCATCCGCGCGAAGCCCAGTTTTCCCTGCGAGGAAAGCGTCTGGGCCAGCTGCTGGTCGAGGATCGACGAGTAAAAGCGAGTCTGATCGCTGTCCAGCAGGCCGTCCTGCGGCGTCGCGTCGCGCATGCTCTTCATGACCATCTGCAGCAGCATGCCTTCGAATTCTCGCGCCGCTTGCTTTAGACCCGCTTGCGGGTCTTGCTTCACCTTCAGGCGCAAGTCCGCTGATGTCTTCGTATCAAGGACAAAACGATTCGCGTTAAGGGTTTCGGCTCTCATGAGCCCGAATCGAGCAAGTTCTGCGCCAGATGCTAGATGATTTCGAGATCAGCCCGCAACGCCCCTGCGGCTTTCATCGCCTGCAGAATCGAGAGCAAATCCTGAGGGTTGGCGCCAAGGGCGTTGATCGCCTTGATCACTTCCGCGAGATTCGCGCCAGCTTTTACCGGCATCAGCGCACCGCCGCCTTGCCGAATCGAGATATCCGCCTGGGTGGTGGCCACCGTCTGCCCCGCGGATAGCGGATTCGGCTGACTAACCTGCTGTTCGGCGTTCACCACCACAGAGAGCGAGCCGTGGGCGACAGCGCAGGACTCGATGGTCACCATCTGATTCATCACCACGGACCCGGTACGCGGATTGACAATGACCTTGGCCATCGACTTCGTCGGGCGAACCTCTAGGTTCTCGACGCGTCCCATGAACGCTACCCGGGCGTTCGCTTCTTCCGGTGCCTGCACGCGGACGACACGGCCGTCGATCGCTTCCGCGGTACCGCCGCCCATCTCGCGATTGATCGCCTCGACGACGCGCTGCGTCGTCCCGAAATCCGTGCTTTCCATTTCGTAATGCACGAACGGTCCCTGCCCTAGCAAGGTGGGAACTTCGCGCTCTACGGTGGCTCCGCCGACAATGCGGCCGGCGAGCAGGTGGTTGATGACCGCGCGGCTGCCACCCGCGGACGCGCCAGCGCCGCCGACCATCAGATTCCCTTGGGCCTGAGCGTACACCTGGCCATCGGCGCCCTTGAGCGGCGTCATGACCAACGTACCTCCCCGCAAGCTCTTGGCGTTGCCCATTGAAGACACGGTGACATCGATCGGCTGGCCGATGCGCGCAAACGGCGGCAGGCTGGCGGTAACCATCACAGCGGCGACGTTCTTCAACTGTAACGACTGGGTTGTCGGCAGTGTTGTGCCGAGCTGGGCCAGCATGTTGATGATGCTTTGCGTCGTGAATGGCGTCTGGGTGGTTTGGTCGCCCGTCCCATCGAGGCCAACGACGAGCCCGTACCCAACAAGCTGGTTATTGCGTATTCCCTGGACCGAAGCCAGATCCTTGATGCGCTCCGCCTGCGCGCTGCCGCTGATCAGCGGCAAACTGCAACAGGCAACGATTGCCAGGAGCTTGAAGAACTTGCCGGTCATACTCGTTTCAACCTCTTTTTCCATTGGCTCAGAATGGCAGCACCGACATGAAGAACCGCGCCAACCAACCCATGATTTGGGCTTCACTGATCGCGCCGGTTTCCTTGTATTCGATGCGTGCATCGGCAACGTTCGCCGAACTGATCGTGTTCGCCGTGCTGACGAAGTAAGGATTCACCACCCCGGACAACCGGATGTACTCGGTGCCGTGCCCGATGGAAACCTGTTTTTCGCCGGAAACGAGCAGGTTGCCGTTCGACAAGACTTCGATGACGGTCACCGTAATGTTGCCCGTAAAGATATTGTTCGCTGCCGCATCGCCTTTGCCGGCCAACGAGTTTTCGCTTTCGGCCGACAAGCCGATACCTTGCAGCGACTTTCCAGGGAGTCCGGTGATCGTTGGGATGCTGGCACTCGCGCTCGTTGCACGGCTTACATTCGTGTTCGACTTGGTGGAGGCCGAAGTGGTCTCCGCGATGATGATCGTCAGCGTGTCGCCGACGTAGCGCGCACGGCGGTCTTCGAACAGGGAGCGCGAGGTACCCGCCTGATAGATGCTGCCGCTAGCGACCGCACCCTCGCTCCGAGAGACCGGCCGTGCCGTCATCGGCTGATGGACGTTCGTTGGCGGCACCGTGTTGCACGCCGCCAACGTTACCGCCACCATCCCCAACCAGATAATCCTATTCATAAACCGCTTTCACAACTGCGTCAGGCGGCCGAGCATTGCGTCTGACGTTGAAACAACCTTCGAATTGAGCTCGTACGCGCGCTGCGTCTGGATCATGCTGACCAGTTCCTCCGCGACGTTCACGTTCGAGGTTTCCACGTAGGTCTGAAGAAGCGAGCCGGCTCCGTTCGTACCCGGAGTATTCGGCGTCGGCGCGCCGCTTGAGGCCGTTTCCAGGAACAGGTTTTCGCCGATGCTTTGCAGACCGCCGACGTTGGCAAAAGTCGTTACCTGCAGCGTTCCCACTTGGGTCGGTGCTGTCTGCCCGGCCAGCACGACGCTCACCACGCCGTCCTTGGCGATCGTCACCGAAGTCGCGTTCGACGGGATCGTGATGCTTGGTTGAACCTGATAGCCGCTTTGGGTTACCAACTGCCCCTGGTTATCCCGTTGCATCGAACCATCACGTGTATAAGCAGTCGTCCCGTCCGGCAACAACACTTGCAGGAAGCCGGAGCCATCGATCGCCACGTCGAGCTCGTTGCCCGTTTGTTGCAGCGAACCTTGCGTGTGGATGCGCGCCGTGGATACCGGCCGCACGCCGGTTCCGAGTTGAAGCCCGCTGGGCAATTGCGTCGATTGCGACGATTGCGCGCCCGGCTGGCGCAGGTTCTGGTAAAGCAGGTCTTCGAAAATTGCGCGCGAACGCTTGAAGCCGTTCGTGCTGCTGTTGGCCAGGTTGTTGGCGATCACGTCCAGGCTCGTCTGCTGCGCATCGAGGCCGGTTCGGGCAATCCAAAGGGAACGAATCATCGTCGCGTTTCCTGATATGTCGAAGACTAGCTCATCGAGAGAATTTGATTGGCTCGGGCAGCGTCGGTATCAGCCGTCTGCAGCATCTTGATTTGCATCTCGAACTGCCGGGAGAGGCTGATCAGGTTGACAAGCGAATCCACCGGATCAACGTTGCTGCCTTCAAGCGTTTCCGACGCCAGCTTGACGTTTTCATCGACGCCCGCCGGCTCGCCGTTGCGCGTCCGGAAAAGCCCGTCATCGCCGCGAACCAGTTCGTTCTCGGGTGGATTAACCAGCTTGATACGGCCCACGGCGTTCACGTTGTTCGGCGTACCGTACGCCGGAATGGCGGAAACGGTGCCGTCTGCGGCGATCGCGATCGTGTTGTCCGGTGGAATCGTGATCGGCCCACCGTCACTCAGTACGTTCAGGCCGCTTGCCGTCTGAAGGATGCCGTTAGCGTTGATCTGCAAATTCCCGGCCCGCGTATACGCTTCGCGTCCGTCGGCGCCCTCTACCGCGATCCATCCGGCGCCCTGTACCGCCACATCGAGCGGGCGGCCAGTAGCCATCATGGGCCCCTGGTCGAAAATATCGGCTACCGAAGCATCAACGGTAAACGCCCGCGTCGGCATACCCTCGCCACGGACGGGAACCGCCCGGAACTGGTGCTCCATCGCCCGATACCCGATCGTCGACGCGTTGGCGAGATTGTTCGCAATCCCGGACTGCTTGAGAAAGGCGTGCTTGGCCCCCGTCATCGCCGTGTAGATCAGTCGATCCATGCCACCTGCCCCTTGTTATCCGTTACCAACAACATGGCCCCTACGATCAACGCAGATTGACCAGTGCCTGCATGATCTGGTCCTGAGTTTTGATCGTCTGCGCGTTCGCTTGGTAGTTGCGCTGCAAGGTGATCATGTTGACGAGTTCTGAGGTCAGGTCGACGTTCGATTCCTCGATTGCCGCCGCCTGTAACGCTCCGCGCGAACCGGCCTTCGGCGCGCCGTCCATTCCGCCACCCGACGTGGAAGTCGACTGATACAGGTTGTTGCCCAAATTCAGGAGGCCGTTCGAGTTCACAAAGGTCGTCAGAACGATCTGCGCCAAGTTCTTCTTCTGGCCGTTGCTGTAGTTTCCTTGAACGATCCCATCAGCGCCGATACTGATGCTCGACAACGCGCCCTGCCCATAGCCGCCTTGATACTGAGAGTTAACCGTGCTGTCGCCGGCGAAACTCGTCGAGCCGGTAAAGTCGAGCCTCCAGTTCGGTAAGCCTGACCCGAGCGGTGTGGTAGCTCCCGTAGTTATTGCCCAAGTTGTCGGCAATGAAATAGGCATCGCTGGCGTCCCGGTCAACTGGCCACCCGTGGTGAAGTTGAGGCTACCCATCGATACCGGGTTAGCACCATCCAACGTCGCGTGGACGTCCCACTGCCCTGCCGTCGACGTTTTCACGAAGTAGTAGGTGATGTTGTGTTCGACACCCAGCGTGTCGTAAACCGTCTGCGCCGTCGAATACGTGTACGATGAAGGGTTGCTGAAATTGAACGGCGTGACTGTCGGCAGTTTGGCGTTCGAGTCGAGGTTGAGGACCATCGTCGAATCGCCCCCCACCGCCGTGCCGGTTGCGCGCGGCGCGATATTGCTGGTATCGATCTGGATTTCCGCAGGCTGCGAGGGCACGATCTGCCCGGTCGGCGTCGCGACGTACCCCATCAGGCGATAACCCTGGTCATTTTCGATATACCCCTGGTTACTCGTATGAAATTGACCGTTTCGGGTATAGGCGATGATGTTGTCGCGAGAGACCTTGAAGAATCCGTTGCCGTTGATAGCGATGTCGAGCGTGTTGTTAGTCGTTGTGATGTTGCCTTGCGTGAATTGCTGGAATACCGAGGACATCGTCGTGCCGATACCAACCTGCGATGCGCCGCTGCCACTGAGTGAAGACGCGTAAACGTCGGAAAAATGGGCTGCGGACGATTTGTAGCCGACGGTACTGCTGTTCGCAACGTTATTGCCGACCACGTCGAGCCCTTTGGACGACGCGTTGAGACCACTAAGACCTTGTTGGAATGACATTTACAGCCCCCGTCACTAATAAACCTGTTGTACGTCTTCAAAATTGAAGGTGCCCAGCGAACCGAGATCGAGCACAAAATTCCCGCTCGTTGTCCGAGTAAGCGCAACAACCGTGCCAAGTTGCAGCGCTTCGGCGTCGACTGTTTTGCCGCTCTTGGTTGCCGTTACCTTGTACGTATAGGAACCGTCGGCCGCCGTCGTTCCGGCATTCGTCGAACCATCCCAGGAAAAGAGCACGTTGCCCGCGTCCTGTTTGCCGAGGTTCTGGGTCTTAATCACATTGCCGCTGCTGTCCATGATGCTCACCGTAACCTGATCGGCGGCACTCTTCAGATTGACTCCCGCGTAGGCCGAGCTCTTCGAAAGCGTCAAATGCGACCCCGGCACCAGAACCGTCTTGCCGATCAGCGCCGACGACTGTACGGCTTGCGTGTCGCCCAGGCTCGTCACCAGCGAATTAAGCGTGGTGTTCAGATTCTCGATGCCTTGAACCGTGCTCAGCTGCGCCATTTGGCTAGTAATCTGGGCATTGTCGAGCGGATTCAGAGGATCCTGGTTCTGCAGTTGCGCGACGAGCAGTTTGAGAAAGCGGTTCTGAACATCCGAAGCCGTCGACGCGCTGCCGGTACCGGAAGTGGAACCTGTGCCGCCTGTCGTATTTGAGGTATTTATTGTCGTCATTCGAGTCTCCGATATACGCGATCTCACTGACCGATCGTCAGTGTTTTCAAGAGCATCTGCTTGGCCGTGTTCATCACCTCGGCGTTGGTTTGATACGAACGCGACGCCGAAATCATGTTCACCATTTCATCGACCACACTGACATTCGACGTCATTACGTATCCCTGCTCATTGGCGGCAGGATTCTTCGGGTCGTAAATCATCCGTCCAGGGCTGGCGTCCTCGACGACCTGCTTGACCCGGACACCGACCGTTCCTTGCCCGTCAATCGGGGTAGCCTCGAAGACGACCTGTTTCGCACGGTACGGCTTGCCATCCGGACCGACGACGCTATCTGCGTTCGCCAGATTGCTGGCCACGGCATTGAGCCGCATCGACTGCGCTGTCAGCGCACTCCCCGCGACTTGAAAGACATTGAAAATGCTCATGATTGCGTTTGAATCGCGGACTGGATCATCTTCAGTTGGTGGGAAATGAACGTAATCCCCGCCTCATACTGGATCGCGTTCTCCGAAAACGCAGAACGCTCCGCATCCATTTCGACGGTATTCCCGTCGGCGCTCGCTTGCGCCGGCGTCCGGTACATCAGGCGGACCGACTCGCTACCGGCCGTCCCTGACATATGACCTGAATTGGTCCGATCCATGGCGAGCGCGCCGGAACTCCGTCCAGCGATTGCATCCTTTAGCGTCGCAGCGAAATCAAAATCCCGCGCCTTGTAATTTGGCGTATCGGCGTTCGCTATATTGGCGGCAAGGACTTGTTGGCGATACGCGCGTAGCCCCAGCGCCTGCTGCTGAAATGAAATAGCGTTATCGACTTTGCTGACCACGGTTTCTCCAAGCGGGTAAAACTTCCGCCCGAGATACGCAACTCCCATGCCATCCTTGAAGAACGCCCTTTCCGGCCGCGACGGCCGGCACTGCGGCCAACTTGGTACCGTCAAGACGGCAATTATTGCCGCCGGCGTTCCGTACAGCGCGGTGGAATAAGGAACTCCGCCGCCGGCCTGTCTGGATTGAGGCACAATAGCGTCATGACTCGTCGATTGGCTTCTCTCGTTGCGGCCCTGTGGTTCGCGTCCTCTTTGCCCGCTTTCGCTCAAATGACGCCGAGCCGCCTTCAAGGCGTGGTCGAGGATTTTCTACGGACGCAGACGCAAGGATTACCAGGCAAAGTCGATTTCAAAGTCGCGCCTCCCGACGCGCGTACTCGGCTAGCCGATTGCGACGCTTTCGAGCCCTTCCTGCCCAGCGGTAGTCTCCCGTGGGGGAAAACGACAGTCGGTGTTCGCTGCCTCGGCCCCTCGTCCTGGACGGCCTACGTGCAGGCCCAGGTGAGCATTCGCGCCAACTACCTCGTCGCCGCCCGTACGCTGAGCGCTGGCCAGGTCCTCGACGCCAACGACATCACGACGAAAAACGGCGATCTCGGGGCTCTTCCCCAAACGGTCCTCACCGACGTCGAACAGGCTGTCGGCAAGACGGTCAAACTCGGTATCGTTTCCGGCCAGCCGGTACGCAGTGATCAGTTAATCGCCCCTTGGGCCGTTCAACAGGGACAGACGGTCAAGACGGTTTCGCGCGGGGTCGGCTTCAGTGCAACCAGCGAAGGCCGAGCCCTGAACAATGCCCTCGAAGGACAGCTGGTGCAGGTTCGAACCCCGTCTGGACAGACCGTCAGCGGTATAGCCCGCCCGGGTGGTGTGGTGGAGATTTCCCACTGAAGGGGAAGTAGCGGCTGGCGCTGGCCGTTTGCACGAGGGTAGCGAGCGTGTCCGTGGGAAAACATGCTAAAGTTAGCGACGAATGTGCCGATAGAACGTGCAAGCAGGAAACCCGCGAGGCATCACCATGAAAATCGACCAGTCCAGCAGCGTCACTACCCCCGCCATCATCAGGGAAACCCGAAGCTCGGGCGCAAAGAAAACCGCCGCCGGGTCCGACGAGGTCCAATTGAGCAGCTTGTCGGCCCAGTTGTCCGCCTCCGACGCGGAGCCGGCTTTCGATGCCGCACGGGTAGCGGAAATCAAACAGGCGATCGCGGACGGCCGCTTTTCGATCAACGCCGAGGCCATCGCCGACCGCCTTATTGCGTCGGCCAAAGAATTGGTGGGCCGGCATCCGCAAGCGTAGTTAGGTAGTTGGTCGCACTCATGCCCACCCCCGATCTTGCGGAAACTATCAAGGCAGAGTCTGCGCTGATCGAGCGGTTCGTCGCTCTGCTGCATGAGGAACAGGAGGCGCTCTCCTCGGGCAATATTGGGGAGCTTCCTACGCTATCGCAAAAAAAAGAGTCTTTTGCAACTGAGCTGAACGCGCTGTCGAGGCTCCGCAACGAACAGTTGACGGCACTTGGTTTGGCGGAAGGTCGCGCCGGGATGGATGCTTGGCGTGCAGCGAATCCGGAAAAGAAGGCAATTGTCGGCGCATGGGACAAAACCTTGTCGCTCGCCGCCGAGGCGCGCGAACTAAACCGGGTTAATGGGGAACTCATTCGCCTACGGATGGAGCACAACAGCAAAGCGCTTGATATTCTGGTGCGCAGCCGCGATTCCCTCGCTCTCTATGGCCCGGACGGACTTTCCACCTCCCCGGAGAAGGACGGCGACCGCCGCATCAATGACGCGGTATAGCGTCGCTTGATCTGCATTCGGGCGCGGTGCGTTCGTTCGGCTTGTGCTTGTTATTGACCGGCTGGTGGTGTTGAAGTAGAAGCAGGAGCGGGAGCTGGCTCCAGGCCGACCTCTTTCCCCTTCTCCGGTTCGCTCGAATCGACAAGAATCGTGACGCGGCGATTTCTTGCGCGGCCATCAGCAAACAGATTCGGCTCAACGGGTCGCGTATCGGCATAGCCGATCGCCGTGAGCCGTTCGGCAGCTACGCCTGACTCGGCAAACAAGCGCAGTACCGTCGTCGCCCGCACGGCGGACAACTCCCAGTTTGACGGAAACTGCAGCGTGTTGATCGGCACGTTGTCCGTGTGGCCCTCGATGGTAATCGGAAACTCCGTAGGGGCTAGAACCTCGGCCACCGCTCGCATCGCCTTCGCAGACGCAGGATGCAAGAGCGCTTGGCCGGGCGAGAAAAGCACGCTGTCATTGATCTCGATCGATACGCCGCGGCTCGTCTCCAGCACCCTGACCTTCCCTTGCTCGATCAGGGGAGCCATCACTTGCAGGATATCTTTGGCCACGTTACGCATCTTGTCCCGCTGGCGTTGCTTCGCCGCATCCTGCGTCCGAGCCAGGATCGCCGGTTTCGGCGCCACGCTGACCTGCGGAGCCACCGTCGCAGGTAGCTGCTGCGAAGACGTGTTCACATGAACGTTGCGAAAGGCGCTGATCATCGATTCGCTGAGAACGCGGTATTTGCCTTCGTTCACCGTCGATAGCGCGTACATGACAACGAAAAAGGCGAACAGCAGCGTAATGAAGTCGGCATAGGACACGAGCCAGCGCTCGTGGTTATCCCGCTCGTCCTCAATCTTGCGGCGCGCCATGTCTAGAACACGTATCCTTGGAGACGGCTTTCGATGATGCGCGGGTTATCGCCGTTCGCAATACCGACCAGGCCATCAACGATCATTTCACGCTGCACGATGAGGCGATTGATATGTGCCTTCAGCTTATTCGACATCGGCAAGAAGACCAGGTTGGCGAGACCGACCCCGTAGATCGTGGCGACGAAGGCCACTGCAATCCCGGCGCCCAATTTAGAAGGGTCCGAGAGGTTCTCCATGACGTGGATGAGGCCCAAAACCGCACCGAGGATACCTATCGTCGGCGAGTACCCACCCGCTGCTTCCCAGATTCGGGCGGACAGTTTCAGCTCCTGCTCGTAGGTGTTGATCTCCACTTCGAGCACTTCGCGCAAGCGCTCCGGCTCGGCGCCATCCACGAGCAACTGCAGCCCTTTACGTGAAAAATCGTCCTTCAACTGGCTCATGACACTTTCCAGCGCCAGGAGTCCTTCCCGCCGCGATAACTGGCTCCAGGAGCAGATCTGCTTGATAAGCCGGGCGTAGTCAACCATGGGGGGGTACCAGATCCAGCGCACCATCCGCATTCCGCGCAGGAAGGTGGCGTAAGGGCTTTGCAGCATCACCGCGCCCATGGTGCCACCGAGAACGATCAGCAAAGCTGTCGGCTGCGAGAGCGAGGCTACGTGCCCGCCCTCAAGGATCTGACCTCCGACAATCGCGACAAGCCCGAGGACCAGACCGACGACGCTGATCTTATCCATTCCGGTCGGCTTTCTTTTTCTTCGGGGCCTCTCTGCCAAAAATCTTAGTGCGCAACCGCGCCACGGCCTGGCTATGCAGTTGGCAAACGCGGGACTCGGTGACCCCCATCACCTCGCCAATCTCGCGCAGGTTGAGATCCTGCTCATAGTAAAGTGCCATCATCATTTTTTCCCGCTCGGGCAGCGCCTCGATCCCTTGCACCAGAAGGCGCCGAATTCCTTCTTCTTCGAGTATGCGAAGCGGGTCGCTCGAATCGTCGCGACAATGCCGCTCCAGGAAATCCTCATCCCCGTCCTCGATCATATCCTCGAAGGAAATGAGTTGATGCCCGCGTGCATCCTGAAGCATCTTCTGGTAATCGGCAAGCGACATGTCGAGCGAATCGGCCAGTTCCTTTTCGCTTGGCGGTCTTCCGCGCTCCTGTTCGAGCTGGGCGATGGCGGCTTCAATCCGGCGGAAATCGCGCCGCATGCTGCGCGGCAGCCAATCGTTCTCGCGCAAGCCATCGAGCATGGCACCCCGTACCCGCTGCGCCGCATAGGTTTCGAACTGAGCCCCCATACCCGATTCGAAACGGCTGATGGCATCAAGCAGGCCCATCATGCCGTTCTGGACCAAGTCGTCGACCTGGACGCTGGAAGGCAAACGAGCCATCAGATGATAGGCAATACGCTTCACGAGCGGGGCGAAGCGCTGTACCAGCTGATCCTTGTTGATCTGACCAGCAGCGTTATACATTGATCGGATTGATTAAGCGCAAATGGCTATCGGGTCGATAGGTTGGCTCAAGTGTAGCAGTTGTTTGACGAATTGTTCGAGGCCCCCGCCCTCCGCCCCGGAACCCGGCCAAGCGAGAATTTCGGTGGCGATTTTCCGATAAGCTTTGGAAGCTGCCGCCTCCGGGTACAGGCCGATCACCGGCTGGCGAACGCGAGACGCCTGTCGTACGCGCTCGTCTATTGGCACAAACCCGGCAAATTCCAATTTCGCTATCCGGCGGCTGTCAGCCACTTTGGCAATGTTCGCGTGCGCGGCAACCGCCTCATCAAGGTTGCGAGCCATGCTGACCAGAATGCGGAATTCTTTACGCGCATAACCGAGGCTGACTTTCTTGACCAGCGCATACGAATCCTTAAGCGACTGACTCGCCGGCAAGGTGACAAACACATTCTCGTGCGCCGCCAGTCCCAGGGGGGAGAACCCTTCCGGATGATCGAGCGAGGCGTCGACAAGTATGACGTCGGCCGGGTGCTCCATGGTCGTCAAACTACCGACCAATGCCTGTTGCTGCTCGTACGTCAGCCTGCTGAGTTTCTTGAGTGTCAACGCGGCCGGAAGCACTCGCACGCCGGGGGCGACGTACAGAAGGACCTCGGTCAATGCCTTTTCGCCGCTGATGGCGTGATACAGATCATATCGAATCAATGACCCGAAGCACGTGGCAACGTTATTGCGTGTGGTCTCGTCGAGAATCAGGACTTCTTTTCCAAGCCGAGCAAGCGCAGCCGCCACGTTCGCGATCAATTGGCTTTTGCCCACGCCATGGTTCGCAGAAGCGAAGGCAACGATCCGCGTCTGCTCGCGACCGAACAGGCGGCGCAATCCCGCCGCCTGGTCGCCGCGATAATCAGGCACGCCGTCCTCCGGCCGCTACCATCCCTTGCCCGGCGCTCGCCATCAGCAAGCCGGGTTCGACGCCATCGAGACGGTGCGGAGATAATTCTGGAACGTCCTTGAAAGCGCGATGCAACAGGTAAGCACGGTTCGGCAAATGGAGGTCTTCGGGCACACGCTGCCCGTTGGAAACATAATGCAAACGCAGGCCGTGCCGGATGATGACATCCAGCGCCGAGGCCAGGCTGGCCGCCTCGTCAACCTTGCTCAATATGCAACCTGCGACGTCGGAGCCAACATAGGAACGCACCACGTCGTCGAGCGTGTCGCCACGGCTCGTCGCCGAAAGCAGAAGCAAGCGCTTGACCGCACTATTGCCGAACATCGCCACCTGTTCTTGAACCATGCGATCGCGTTGGCTCATGCCCATGGTGTCTATCAACACCATGTGCTTGTGCTCGAGATCGCGCAAGGTCTGGCGCAGTTCTTCCGCATCTTTCGCGAGGTGAACCGGGATACCGAGGATGCGGCCATAGATACGCAATTGCTCGTATGCACCGATCCGGTAGCCGTCTGTCGTAATCAGGGCCACCTTGCTTGCTCCGTGCCGGAGCACACAACGCGCCGCGAGCTTCGCCGTCGTCGTCGTCTTTCCAACCCCCGTTGGCCCGACGAGGGCATAGACACCGCCCCGATCGATGATGTCGGACCCGCTATCGATCGTCAGAAAAGAGCGATCAGCACTGTTCTTCACCCAGGCCATCGCCTGCGTCGTGCTCAGTTCACGGGGAAGCTCCGCCAGCAGATCGCGCGCAAAGCGCGGAGAAAACCCGGCATCGAGCATCTGGCGCAGGATCTCCGTCTTCACGGGTTCCGAACGGGCCGTTTCCCCCCAGGCGAATCCCGCAAGATGCTGTTCTACTATCTTGCGCAACGACCGGATCTCGTCCATCACCTCGGCCGGAACGATTTCAGCGGGTGGCTTCGCCGCGCTCTGGGCTGGCCTTTCGATCTGAGGTGCGGGACGGGGTGCCAGCGGAGGCGTTTTGACAGTCGGCCGCGACGACGGAAGGCCGGCTCTCGCTGCGGCAGGCCCATTTGAAACGCCGGCGCTTGCCGCCGGCGAAAGGCGCACCGAATAATCGTCGGGCGCTTTTGGAACATCGCGCGGAGCAGGCTGTGCCATCGGCGGCACCACTTTTTCCATCTCACTGGCGGCCACCGCCATGATTTCGACACCGCCGGGGACCGCGCGGTTTGACAGGATGATCGCGTCGGGGCCGAGCAGATCCTTGACCTTGTGCAAGGCCTCCCGTGCCGTTGTAGCTACGAATTTCCTGACGTTCATGCTTTACCTCCGACGATCGAGGTGACTTTGATTATTTTGGTTTCGGGTACTTCCGCATGCGCGAGCACCCTCAGTTGCGGGATACCCCGGCGCAGGAAGCGCGAGAGCAACGAACGCAGGTTCCCTGAAACGAGCAGCACGGCCGGCAACCCCAGTTCTTCTTGGCGCCGTGCCGCCGCGGCCGTTTCACGAATCAGCGTATCAGCCAGGTTCGGTTCGATACTTGCGCCTTCACCGCCGCCACTGATTGCCTGCAAGAGAATGCGTTCGAGCTGTGGGTCGAGCGACATTACCTGCATCTCGTCGCCGCCTGGGTACAACTGCTGAACGATGGACCGGCCAAGCGCGGTGCGGACCTGTGCGGTGAGCACCTCCGAATCCTGCGTACGCGGCGCCGCTTCGGCAAGCGTCTCGACGATCGTCCGCATATCGCGAATGTGGATTCCCTCGTCGAGCAGGTTTTGAAGAACTTTCTGCAATATGCCAAGCGGGAGTATCTTGGGAACCAGGTCCTCGACCAGTTTTGGCATCTCCTTCGAGAGATGATCGAGTAGTGCTTGAGTTTCCTGGCGCCCCAACAGTTCGGCCGCATGCGAGACGATAAGGTGGTTAAGATGCGTAGCCGTCACCGTGCTCGCATCGACTACGGTGTAGCCGAAGGCTTGGGCTTGCTCGCGCAGCCCGGGCTCAATCCAGATGGCCGGCAACCCGAAGGCGGGGTCCTTTGTCGCAGTACCTGGCAACGGTCCGACGACCCGGCCTGGATTGATCGCTAACAGGTTCCCAGGAAAGGCTTCGCCTCGCCCGATCTCGACCCCTTTGAGCAGAATCCGATAAGCATTCGGCTTGAGTTCGAGGTTGTCACGAATGTGGACAGGAGAAACGAGGAACCCGACCTCCTGCGCGAACTTCTTCCGGATGCCACGGATCCGCTTCAGCAGTTCGCCGTCCTGGGCTTTGTCGACCAACGGAATCAGACGGTATCCCACCTCGAGTCCGAGCACGTCGAGCGGGGCTACATCGGCCCAAGAGGCTTCCTGCGTTTCGGGCGCCACGGAGGGCGCCACGGTGACAGCGACCGGTTTGGCTTCGCGCGCTTTCTTTTCCATCTGCCAAGCCAACGTCCCCAAGGCGGTCGCAAGAAGCAGGAACACGAAGTTCGGCATGCCAGGAATCAGTCCGAGCAAGCCGATGATTGCCCCCGCCAAGGCCAACACTCTCCAGTTGTTGAACACTTGCGAAAGAAACTGCTGGGAAACGTCTTCTCGATCGCCAACGCGAGTGACGACCATGCCGGCCGCAATGGAGATGATCAGCGCGGGAATCTGTGCGACGAGTCCATCACCGATCGTCAGCAACGTATACGTACGAGCAGCGGACCCGATGTCCATGTCGTGCTGCAGCATGCCGACGAACAGGCCACCGATCACGTTGATCAACATGATCAGGATGCCGGCCACCGCGTCGCCACGGACAAACTTCGACGCACCGTCCATCGAACCGAAGAAATTCGCTTCGTCGGCAATCGTCGCACGCCGGCGTCGCGCCTCGTCTTCAGCGATCAATCCGGCATTAAGGTCGGCGTCGATCGCCATCTGTTTTCCGGGCATCGCATCCAGCGTGAAGCGTGCGGCGACTTCCGCAACTCGACCGGCACCCTTGGTGATGACGACGAAGTTGATGATGACCAGAATCGTGAATACGACCAAGCCGACGGCATAGTTACCGCCGACAAGAAAGTGCCCGAAGGCGTCGATTACTTGCCCCGCGGCTCCCGGTCCGGTGTGCCCTTCCAGCAGAACGACGCGGGTCGAGGCCACGTTCAGTGATAACCGCAGCAACGTGGTGATCAGCAAGACGGTCGGGAAAACCGAAAAGTCCAGAGGCCGAAGGACGTTGATCGCCACGAGCATCACGATGATCGATATCGCGATGTTGAAGGTAAAAAAGAGATCGAGGACGAATGGCGGCAACGGCAGCACCATCATCGACAGGATCAAGATGATGAGCAGCGGCCCAGCGAGCTGTTGGATGCCCATCCGGCCGAAGAAACTTTGCAGATTCGCCGTTGCGCTCGCCATTTAGGCTGCCTCCGGGACGAGCTCTGCCGGTACCGCGATTTCACGCGGCGGCTGTGGGTAGTTGCCGCCGGCTTGGCGCCACTTGGAAAGCTGGTACACATAAGCCAATACTTCTGCCACGGCGGCATACAGCGTCGAAGGGATCTCCTGGTCAATCTCCGCGTGCCGATAGAGCGCGCGCGCAAGAGGAGCCGCTTCCAGCATCGGAACACCGTGCTCGGCACCGATTTCGCGTATTTTGCGCGCGATCTCGCCGGCCCCCTTCGCAAGCACTTTGGGTGCCGCCATGCCGCTCTTGTACGCCAACGCGACGGCAAAATGTGTCGGGTTGGTCACGATGACGTCAGCCGTCGGCACAGCGCCCATCATGCGGCGGCGAGCCGCCTCGCGCTGTAGCTGGCGAATCCGCGACTTGACCTCAGGACTGCCCTCCATTTCCTTGTTTTCCTGCTTGACCTCTTCTTTGGTCATTTTCAGCTTGTCGTAGTGCTGCCAGAGCTGAAACGGAACATCGATGGCGACGATCAACAACATCGCCATCACCATCATGAGGAAGCTGGCAACAACGAGTTGTCCCGCGCTCGACAGGCCGGCCTCGATCGGCTGGCCGAACAGGGCCACCATGTCCTCGCGTCCGCGCCAAAGAACCCATATCGCCACGCCGCCAATCAACAACGCCTTGGCTATCGATTTGACGAGTTCAGCCAAACCGCTCCACGAAATCAGACGGCTGATCCCCTTGACGGGATCGAGTCGTCCCAGATCTGGACTCAACGCCTTGACGGAAAAATTCCAGCTGCCGAGGAAAAAGGGCGAAATCAGCGCAGCGAGAACAAGCCCCACAATCAAAGGGCCGAACGAAAGGAGCGCGTCGAGCGAAAGGTCGGCGAAACGTGTCAACATGAGCTGCGGCTCTCGCACCATCCGTTCGTCGATGATGAGCCCCTGGCGCATGATTCCCGCTGTGCGCTGCATCATCCACGGGCCGACGAACCAGAACGAACCCGCAGCCACCACCAGAACAAGAAAAGCACCGATCTCCCGCGAGCGAGGGACTTGCCCCTCCTCGCGCGCCTGTTCAAGCCGTCGGCTTGATGGAGCTTCTGTTCGTTCGAGATCGCTGTCTTCGGCCATCAGCTGGTTCCGGTTTACTGCGGCCTATTATATGAAAAATCTTTAAAAAATAAAGCAGTATAAGATTTTATTTACACCGATTCTCGAATGGTGTACAGAAAGCCACAGCAGACCAGCCGAAAAGAAAAAAGGGAGCAAAAGCTCCCTTTTTTCTTTACAGATCAATTTGTTAGCTAGATCGTCAGCTCCAGCGACTTCGAATGCCGAACACCAAGTTCGCGGTCGATATGCGCATTCAGGTCGGTAAGAAGTTCTTTCATGTCGAGAATCAGCACGATTTGGCCGTTCGAAAGTGTCGTGACACCGGCGACACCCCGCGGCCGGAAATCGTCCAGTGACTTGATCACTGCATCATCTCGGCCAGCAAAACTGTCGACCGAAAGAATGAAGCTGCGCTCGGATGTCTGCATCAACACACCGTACTCGGGCGTTTGCAGTTGCGGCCAACCGAGCAACTTGGAGAGAGCCACGACCGGCAGGACTTCGCCGCGCACGACCAAGGTCTCCTTGCCACCGACCTCCTGCATCTTGTCTTTCTCGATCGGCAGAATCTCGCGCACCATGGAGAGCGGAAGCGCAAACGGCTGGTCTCCGAGCAGAACGAGCAACACCGGCAGGATCGCGAGCGTCAATGGCAACGAAATAATGAAAACGGACCCTTTGCCCGCTTCCGAACGAATCTCCACCGAGCCATTGAGCTTCTGGATGTTGGTCTTGACCACATCCATGCCCACACCGCGACCCGATACGGCCGACGCCTGCGACATCGTGGAGAATCCCGGAAGGAAGATCAGATTCAGGCTCTGACGGTCGTCGAGCGTGTTCGCCTCTTCTTCCTTGATGATGCCTTTTTCGATCGCCTTGGCACGGATACGCTCCGGGCTCATGCCGCGACCGTCGTCGGCAATGATCAGGACAATATGATCGCCCTCCTGGCGCGCCTCCAGCCGCACGATGCTCTTTGCCGGCTTGCCTGCGGCTAGCCGCTCCTCGGGCGATTCGACACCATGGTCGACCGCGTTGCGCACGAGGTGGACAAGCGGATCGGCCAAATCTTCGATCATCGTCTTGTCGACTTCGGTCTCTTCGCCGACCAACGCGAGTTCCACATCCTTGCCGAGCTGTCGGGCGAGGTCACGGGCAATGCGCGGATACTTCTGGAACAAACGGCCAATCGGCTGCATCCGCGTCTTCATGACCGAGTTTTGCAGATCGGAAACCAGCAGATCAAGCTGGCTCACGGCCTGGTCCAGGGCGTGAAGGGTATCCGTATCATTGCGCCCCGCGAGAATATCGGCACGAAGACTCGTCAGCCTGTTTTTGGTGAGACCGATCTCGCCGGACAGGTTTAGGACTTGGTCCAGGCGAGCCGTATCCACACGAATCGTCGATTCCCGTGAAGCTATCTTCTCCTCGGCTCTGCGCCCTGTCGAGGCCCCGGATGCAATCACTCCCGGCTTGTCCGAGGCGCGGCGGCCTTCCGGCGGGAAGTGCGGCGCCATCTGTGTAGAAGTCACGTCAGAGGACGCGGGAATCACTTCGACCGACGCTTGCGCGACAGTGGCCCCCGTCACCGCTTTTTGCGCCGGCTGCCCGGTCACAGCGCTATGCAACGCCGCCCAGTCCGGTTCGCCACTCGGTCCTCCGGCTTGCGAACTCGCTTCTGCATTTATCTGCGGTTCGGCGTCCGATTCAGGCGCAAAAACTTCCGGCGACGAAACCACTGCCTCCTGTCCGCCAATCTCGGGCGCTGCCGGGTGTTCCTCGCCTTCAAGCGCGGCGCGCAACGCGGCAATCACGTCGGGAGGGGCCGGCCGCGGCTGAACTGCTTGGTTCAGCTCACTGAACATCCCCCGCACGCACTGCGTCGCCGCCATGATGGTATCCATCAATTCCGGCGTGAGGTGCATTTCGCCGTTACGCAGTTTGTCGAAGAGGTTCTCGGTCAGATGGCAAAGTGTGACAAGCTCGGTCGCATTGAGGAAGCCGGCGCCACCTTTGATGGTATGGAAACCGCGGAAGATGTCGTTCAACAGCCGACGATCCTCGGGGTTTTTCTCCAGATCCACCAGCTTGTTATCGACATCCGAGAGAAGATCGCTGGCTTCCTGCAGGAAATCCTGCAGGAGATCTTCCATGCCAGAAAAATCGCTCATGTTGGTCCTCCTAGAACCCCAGGCTGTCAAGCAGTTCGTCTACTTGTTGCTGGCTCGCGACCACGTCCGTGCGGCCTTCGGCATTGATCACCGGACCGTTCAGCAGTGTATTCACCGAGTCAGTTCGCTTGTCTCCAGGCATTGTCTCGATCAGCACGTTCATCAGTTGCGATTCGAGGTCTTGCGCCAAACCCACGACTTTCTTGATGACCTGGCCAGTGAGATCCTGGAAATCCTGAGCCATCATGATTTCCATCAACTGTTCCTTGGTGGCCGCTGTTCTTTGCGGCACAGCGTTCTTCAGGAACGCACGGGTCTCGGAGGCAAGCAGTTTGAAATCCTCGACGCCCATCTTGTTGGCATAGAGCGCATCCCACTTGGCTCCGAGAAGCGCTGCACCGCCTTCCAGTTCTTCCTGCAGCGGGCTCGCGATATCGGTGGCGTTGAGGACCTTGCACGCCGCCTGTTCCGTCAGGTTCGCGATGTACGCCAAGCGATCCCTCGCGTCCGGGATCGCAGAAACGGTCTTCTCGATCAGCTTGTCATAGCCAAGCGCGCCCAAAGTGTCATGTAGTTGCCTAGCCATCAGACCGACCTGTTTGAACACTTTTCCTTGTACGGGCCACTGACCAGCCGCTTCGGACTTGTCGCTACCGTCAGTGGCGTCTCCACCGACATCCGAACTCCTGCTTTTCTCGGTGATTGAATCAAACAGTGCCTGGAGTTCCTGAGAATCTTCCGTCGTACCATCGCTCTCGAGCGCTTGCTGCAGCAATGAGGGGCGGGGCGCCGCGGCAGGAGCCGTTGGTGCCGGCGCAGACTCGACGGACGGCGGCTTGACACCGCTCGCGATACTATCGAACAGGGCTTCGAGTTCGCTCGAATCGCCTGAGGTATTCGTGTCGCTCATCTCAAGCCCCCATCTTGTCGAAGATCTTCTGCAGCTTCTCTGCCAGAGTCGCAGCAGTGAATGGCTTGACGATGTATCCGCTCGCTCCCGCTTGCGCCGCCGCGATAATGTTTTCCTTCTTCGCCTCGGCGGTGATCATCATCACCGGCAGATGTTTCAGTGTTTGGCTGGCACGGATGGCTTGCAACAACTGCAGCCCGTCCATGTTCGGCATGTTCCAGTCGGTCACGACGAATTCGAATCCGCCCGCTTGCAGTTTTTGCAATGCGATCGCCCCATCCTCCGCCTCGTCGACGTTGGTGAAACCAAGTTCCTTGAGCAGATTGCGGACGATGCGACGCATGGTCGAAAAGTCGTCGACAATCAAGATTCTCAATTTTGGGTCAGCCATTCGTTATCACTCCTGAGTTTCTTCTTATCGCTCGAGCATCGGACGCAGCGTATCGGCCAGAACCTCGGCGTCGAATTTCGCTATATACGCATCAACACCGACCGCCTGCCCCATTGCCCGGTTCGCTTCTGAAGACAGCGATGAGTGCATCACCACGGGAATACCTTCGAAGCGAGGATCGGACTTGATGTGTTTGGTGAGGACGTAACCGTCCATTTCCGGCATCTCTGCATCGACAAGGATTAGCCGGATGTCGTCCCTGAGGTTCGCGCCTGTCTGCTGAGCGTGGGCGGCGAGACCCTGCAAGCGGCTCCATGCTTCGAGACCGTTGGTGGCATGCTTGTGTTTGACGCCAAGCTTGTCGAACACCTCCGCGATCTTCCGCCGCGCGACGGTGGAGTCGTCGACAAAGAAGACGCCAATATCCTCGCTCACGTGCGCGGCGGGGATATCGACAATGATCGCTTCGCCGAATGCATTGGCCAAGATCTGCTCGACGTCTAACAATGAAACGAGCGTGCCGTTCTCCAGTTCGGTGATCGCCGTGATCAGCCCTTGATTGGACGACAGGACGCTTTCCGGCGCCCGCACCTTCTCCCAATCGACCCGGATGATGCGATCAACCTCATGGACAAGGAATCCCAATGTGCGCTTGGAGTATTCCGCGACCATCATCGTCTTGCCGCGCTCGACCGGCTGATCCTTGAGATCCAGGAAATTGATCAGCGAAAGGACGGGGATGACATTCCCGCGCAGTGAAACGAGGCCCTCGACGCCACGCGGCATATTGGGCGTCTTGGTGATGTGCGGCGTACGTCCAACCTCCCGCACCTTGAATACATTGATCCCGAAGGTCTCCCTGGTCCCCAGCGAGAAGAGCAGGATTTCCATCTTGTTGGATCCCGCCAACCGCGTTCTCGCATCGACGCTGTCAAGCAGCGTTTTCTTTTCTACCATGTCCGTCGTCATCGTCAAACTCCCACGAGGTCACTGCGTCAAGTCGTCGCCTGCGCCACCGGGGCAGACCCAAGCAAGCGCCGCGTAAGCGTTTCGGAGAGCTTTTGCGCTTCGAACTTGGGTACGTATTCGTCGACGCCCACCGATTTTCCAAGTTGCTGGTTCGACATACCGGATAGCGACGAATGCATGATGACCGGCACACCCGCGAACCGCGAGTCGGTCTTGATCTTCTTCGTCAGGATGTACCCGTCCATCTCAGGCATCTCGACATCGGTCAGCACCAGACTCACCAAGTCGGAAACGTTCTGCCCGGAAGCCTGTGCGTAACCAGCGATTTTCTCAAGCTCATTCCACGCATCACGGCCGTTGATGGTCTCGATGTACTTGACGTTCATCGCCTCCAATGTGCGCACGATCTGGCGCCGCGCCACCACCGAATCGTCGGCGAAGAACACGGTCAGCGCGGGATTGTTGAGCGGCTTGATGTTGCGGAAGACGACGTCGTCGTCATAGTTCGTCGTTTCCGACAAGACCTTCTCGACGTCCATCATCATGACGAGGCGCCCATCCGGAAGCTCTGTTACTGCAGTGACCAGACCGCCCATTTCCGCGCGCAGCATTTCCGGCGGAACTTTCATCTGGCTCCAGTCAAGGCGGAGAATCGTATCGACGGCCTCCACCAGGAAGCCCTGAGTATGTCCGGCATACTCGGTGACAATCATGATCGAACGCGGCGTGTCGGTTACCACTCCGGCATAACGCGCCAAGTCGACGACCGGCACGAGGGCACCACGTAAGCTAACCATGCCCTCGACCGACGAAGGCATTTCGGGTGCCGAGGTAATCGGGGGGGTACGCATGACTTCGCGCACCTTGAAGACGTTAATGCCAAAAGTCTCCTTGCGCCCCGTGTTCGAATTGGTACCGAGAGAGAACAGCAGGATTTCCAGCTTGTTCGTGCCGGCGAGTTTGGTCCGGGCATCAATGCTCTTGAGTAGTTCTGACATGCCTACATTCCCCCCTGGGAAAAACTACGCCTTGTTACCTGCATCTTAATCTATCAACCGTCATTGCACCACCTTCGGTGGCCTAAAGACAAAGCGCTGAGCCCCTTGCTGCAAGGCTTCGCGCACTGATCGTCATCGCCGTTTCATTGACTGCGGAAAAACTGGCCGCAGACGCTGACTGCCGACTATCCTAACGCGTTTGGCTAAGCGATCCGATTTCCTTCCCGTTTCTCCATCACATGGAGCCCGTTTTTTTGAAGGTTAGGCCGGCGCCCTACCCAACAGCATGAGCACGCGCCGTGCCAAATCGTCGAGGTCGGCGACCTCCTCAACCGCACCGATCAAGGCGGCTTCACGGGGCATGCCATAGACAACGCAGCTTTTCTCGCTTTGCCCGAAGGTACGCGCGCCGGCCTTGCGCATGCGAAGAAGACCAGCCGCTCCATCCTTGCCCATACCAGTGAGGATTACGCCAATCGCGTTCTTCCCAACGACATCGGCGGCGGAATCGAACAAGACATCCACCGACGGGCGATGGCGATTAACGGGCGGTGTCTTCACCAGTTCGGTCACGTACCCCGCCCCGCCACGCTTGATCGCAAGATGGGAATGCCCTGGAGCGACATAAACCATCCCGTTGCGTAACGGCTCCCCGCCCTGCGCTTCGACGACCTTCGGCTTGCATAAGCTGTCGAGCCGGGCGGCAAACGAACCGGTGAACGACTCGGGCATATGCTGAACGACGAGGATCGGTACACAGTCAGCCGGAATCCCAAGCAGAAAGGTCTTAACGGCCTCCGTCCCACCGGTGGATGCACCAACAAATATGATTTTCCCGGAACTCGGCGGAACAGTCGCCTTTTCGGGCTCAGCGCGGCTTGTTGGCGAGTTCATAGACCGTCTTTCCTTGTGACCGGAACAGATCCGCGGCGTGGAGGAAGCTCTCGGAGTGCCCAGCGAAGAGAAGGCCGTTCTCGGCTATCAAGGGTACAAAACGGGACAAGATCTTGTACTGCGTCGGCTTATCGAAATAGATCATGACGTTCCGGCAAAACAAAGCATCGAGCGGGCCGCGCACCGGCCAGTTCGGCTCAAGCAGATTGACGCGCTGAAACGTCACCATACGGCGCAACTCGGGTCGCACGGCATAGCTCCCGGTCGCGCTCGAATCGCGGACGAAGAAGCGGCTCAGTCGTTCAGGGGAAAGCTTGTCCACCCGGTCTTGACCATATACGCCCTTGGCCGCTATCGAGAGCACATTCGTATCGAGATCCGAAGCAACGATCGATACGGGAACGTTGAAGCCGTTCAAGGCTTCAACGACGGTCATGGCGATGCTGTACGGCTCTTCGCCGGTCGAGGCTGCCGAACACCAAATTTTGATCGACGTCTTGCCCTGCAGCTTCTTCAGATGCTCGGCGAGAATCGGAAAGTGATGCGGTTCGCGGAAGAACGAGGTGAGATTGGTCGTCAGGGAATTGACGAACTTCTCCCATTCGGCTGAGTTACCGCGTTCCAGCAACGCGAGGTACTCGCCAAACGTTTTTAGGCGGGTTTCCCGCAAGCGACGCGCAAGCCGGCTGTAGACCATGTCCTGCTTGGCGGCGGAGAGGGATATTCCGGCATGCTCGTAGATCAGCTTGCGCACGCGTTCGAAATCCGCCGTCGTAAAAACGAACTCTCGTTCACCGATCGGGTGTGCCGGAAGCGGCGCCTGCCACGGAAACTTCGATTCAGGCACTTTTCAGAACCCTCGCTTTGGTTGAAACCCTGCGCCGCGAGACACCATGGTCCGCAGCCAGCCGCAACTAGTTCGCCTACCCGCCTTTGGGCTCGGGAGCCACGGTGGCAGCACCCGCGTCACGTTCGACGACGACCGGGGTATTTCCGTCTTCCTGCAGCATCGCCTCCTCGGTGCGTTTGTTGAGCACCACGATATTGATACGGCGGTTGGCCGAGTTCAACGGGTCGTTCTTGTCGAAGAGTACCGTGGACGCCAGACCAACGACGCGCAACACCTTGTTCTCATCCATGCCGCCGGCGATCATTTCACGTCGCGAGGCATTGGCCCGGTTCGCGGAAAGCTCCCAGTTCGAAAAACCTTTCTCGCCGCTGCCGTACTGCGCCGCATCGGTATGCCCAGCGAAACTCACTTTATTCGGCACCGCGTTCAGCGCCCGGCCAATTTCCCGCAGAATGACTTTCGAATACGGTTTGAGTTCGGCGCTCGCCGTATCGAACATCGGGCGATTCTGTTCGTCGATGATCTGAATGCGCAGCCCCTCCGGGGTCACATCGATCAACAACTGGTTCTTGAACTGGCGCAGCATCGAGTTGTTTTCGATCAGCTTCTCGATGTTCTTCTTGAGCTCGTTGAGCGACTCCCGCTCGCGTTTCTCGAACTCGCGACGCAGTTCGTCGGGACGCGCTTCATTGAGGCTGCGCGTTCGGTCCTTCGACTGCACCTCGCCTTCCTTGATTTGGCCGTCGCTACGCGTCAAATCCTTGCCGCCGCCCTTGAGCACACTGGTCGCGTCACCTGCCCCGGTTCCACCCTGCATACCAACCTTGAGCGGGTTGAGGAAGAAGTCCGCTATGCCCTTCAAGTCGCCGGTCGCTGTCGACCCAAGCAGCCACATGAGCAGGAAGAACGCCATCATCGCGGTGACGAAGTCGGCGTAAGCCAGCTTCCACGCACCGCCGTGATGCCCGCCGGCCGTCTTCTTGATCCGTTTGATGACTATCGGACGGACGTCTTCGCTCATTCAGTTTCCCTGGGAGATGCGGTGGAACTGCTTACTTCTTGCGGCGGGATTTGAGCTCTTCCTCGAGTTCGATGAACGAGGGTCGATCGCCCGAGAAGAGAACCTTACGCCCGAATTCGACCGCTACCTGTGGCGCGTACCCCGACATCGAAGCTAGCAGAACCACCTTGATAACCTGATAAACCTTGGAGTCGGCATGCGCTTTCTGCTCCAGCCGGGTCGCAATCGGACTCACGAAACCGTAGGAAACGAGGATACCGAGGAAGGTTCCGACCAAGGCGCCACCGATCATCTTACCGAGTACCGGCGGCGGTTCGCCGACCGAACCCATGACGTTCACCACACCCATGACGGCGACGACGATACCGAACGCCGGCAACGCGTCTGCCGTCTTCGCCATGGCATGCCCAGGGACTTCGACTTCGTGATGATGTGTCTCGATCTCGATGTCCATCAGGTTCTCGATCTCGAGCGCATTAAGGTTGCCGCCGACCATCATGCGCAGGTAGTCGGTGATGAACTCCATCACGTGGTGGTCGTTGGCGATCGACGGATACTTGCCAAAAATTGGGCTCTCGTGCGGATTCTCGACATCGTTCTCAATCGACATCAGGCCTTCCTTGCGCACCTTCGCGAGCACCTCGAAAAGCATGGCCAGAAGATCGACGTACGCGGCCTGGTTGAATTTGGACCCCTTGAACAGTCCGGGCAAAGCACCGATCGTCGCCTTGATGACCGTGATGTCGTTTGAGCCCAAAAAGCTGCCGAGCGCGAGACCGACGATCGCGACGTACTCGGTCGGCATCCAGAGCGCCGCCAAGCTTCCATGAATGGCATAAGTCCCCAGCGCCGAAGCGAGGATGATGACGTAGCCGACGATTAGAAACATCCAACCCCTCCCTGGCGTACCCTACGACGCTATTCTGCTTGTCGATTGGCCGCCCCGTTTGAGCCATATTGTAGCGGTATGCCGCCCGGCGGCAACAGCACGGCGCCGGACTGACACGCGCCACAGAAGCTAACGCACGGTAGCCGGCCCGTACATCGTTTAGAATCAGCGGGTCAATCACGGATTCGGCGCATGAACTACTGCTCGCATTGTGGCGGCCCGGTCGAACTCAAAATCCCGCCCGGCGACACGCTGCCCCGCCACGTTTGCCCTCGCTGCGGCGAAATCCATTACCTAAACCCCAAGCTGGTCATCGGGTGCGTCGCCGAGTGGGAGAACAGCATCCTGCTCTGCAAGCGCGCCATCGAACCCCGTTACGGCCGATGGACGCTACCGGCCGGCTTCATGGAAAACGGCGAGTCCACAACCGACGCTGCGCTTCGCGAAACTCTGGAAGAAGCCGGAGCACGCATTGCGATTGACGGCCTCTTCTCGCTGATCAACATCCCGCACATCAACCAGGTCCATCTTTTCTACCGAGGCCGTTTGCTCGACCCCGACTTTGCTTCCGGTATCGAAAGCCTGGAGACCGCGCTCTTTGTCGAAGCCGACCTGCCCTGGTCCGAGCTCGCCTTCCGCAGCGTCACACTTTGCCTCGAAGCCTACCTCGCCGACCGGCGCGCCGGCCGATTCGGCTTCCACGAGCACACGCTGCCGCCTCCGGCCGGCTACTGACTGTCCTCGAGACTAAAGACGACTGGCACCTTCACCGGGAATTCGCGTCCCCGAAGGTTCTCGGGCACGATGGTCTCGCGGACCGCCTGCCTCACGGTTTCGAGCGCCTGCTCATCGAGGATGCTGCGGCCGCTCGACTGGGCCAGCGTAATTTCCGGTTGGGCAATCCTCGCGCGGAAATAAAGCGCGATTTCGACGGTACCTTCCCATTCGCGTTCCCGGGCCAGTGGCGGATAACGCTTGAAGCGCCGGGCCGCCTGCCCCAGGGTCATGCGGTACTGGGCGACATCGTTCGTGCTGACACCATCCGGCGTATTGCCCCGGCCGGCGGTTTTCGCCGGCGTTCCCGCTGACGGCGAACCGACGGCCGAAGCTAGCGGCGGCAGTGGCCGCCCTCCCTGTACCTCGATTTGCCCTCCTGAGGCCACCGACACGTTCGTACTCGGCGTAGGTTCCACGGAAGCTGCTGTTGACGGCGCGGGCTCCGGGGAGCGCGACGCGTGGATTGGGGCCTCCTTGGCGATAACGAGCTCGTGGCGTGGGGAGGGCGTAGGTTCCCGTTTTTCGACCGGACGCTCTTCGTGCCGCGACTCTTTGGGTTCCGCCGGCCTCGTTGCACGCGTTTCCGCCGCACTTTCCAGCCGGGTGGCGTGCCTATCGCCCGCCACGCTGACCACGAGCAGGTGCGCCGGCGCAGCAAGTTGCGGCGACTCAAATCCCGCCACGTCCCAGAGCAGGATCGCGTGGACCAGCAGGGAAACGGCCAGAGCCTGCAGTAACGGTCGGCGTGTGGACAAGGACATCAGCGTTACGAAAAAACTTGCGCGAGGAAGAAAGACGACTGGAACACGAGCACATCGAGAGCAGGGATTGCCTCCAACATGCGCCGCTTCACCGGAGGCGCCTCGGCGCCATTTTGAGGGTAACCGTTTTGGTGATAAATTCCCGGCGTTCGATGCAGCGCGAGTTTACCATCTCGCCATGGCTGCCGCAGGCCCGTAAAGACCAACGAAGCGGGCGCGCGAACGGTCCGAATAGGCGCTCGCAAACGAGCCGAGCAGACGGCGTTCCCCAAAACGGACGAAGACTGGCGGGACGAGGACCGCTCCGGTGAAATTCAGCGACTTTGACGAGAACAACATGGACAGCGACCCGGCAGGGCGCGCCGCGGCCGCTTCGACCAGTACTTGGGTCAGCGCCGGCGTCAATATCGCGCTGACCATCGCCCAGATCGCGGCCGGCATCTTCGCCAAATCGCAAGGTCTCGTCGCCGACGGCATCCATTCGCTTTCGGACCTCGTGTCGGATGTAGTGGTTCTGGTCGCCAATCGGCACAGCCACAAGGCAGCCGACGACGAGCACCCGTACGGCCACCAGCGTTTCGAGACGGCGGCCTCGCTCGTTCTCGGTGCGCTGTTGCTCGCGGTCGGGCTCGGCATGTTGTGGTCCGCCTTCCAGAAACTGGAAGCACCAGCCGGCGTGGCGACCGTCCACATCATCGCGTTATGGATCGCCGGCGGAGCGCTCGTCGTCAAGGAGCTTCTCTTTCGCTACATGCTGCGTGTTGCCAAGCGGGTGAAGTCCAGCATGCTGGTGGCGAATGCGTGGCATGCCCGGTCGGACGCGGCTTCGTCGCTCGTCGTCGCCATCGGGATCGGAGGCAACCTGATCGGGTACCCGCTGCTCGATCCGATCGCGGCGCTGATCGTCGGTTTCATGGTCAGCCGCATGGGGTGGTCCTTCGGCTGGGATGCTTTGCACGATCTCGTCGATCGTTCGGTGGACGAAGTGGAAGTCGCCGCGATCCGCGAGACGATTCTCGAAACATCAGGCGTCCTCGGCGTGCACGACCTGCGCACGCGCAAGATGGGCGACATGATCGTCGTCGACGCGCACGTTGAAGTGGACGCGACGTTGACGGTGGAAGCGGGGCACGATATCGCCGTCGCCGCACGCGAACGCGTCCTGCAGCGGCATCGCGCACTGGATCTGCTGGTGCACGTGGACCCGGCCGCGCGCCCGGATCGGGATCACTTGCCGCAGGTCAAAGCGGTAACGACCTGACCCGACCAAGCTTCCACCTTCATTGATCAACCGAGCGCCTGCCGATGGCCCAGCAACCGAAACCCTCGCCTTCCGTAGCCTCGATTCCGCTGCGCGGGCCATTGCTGCGCGGTCGTCGACGCCCACGAGTGGCGCTTGTGGGCCGTTTCGGCGTCGGCAAGAGCACAATCTTCGACGATGCATCGAGCCCGGCGGTCCGCCACGAACGGCTCGCCGGGGTGGGTGCCGCCTACCAGGAATGCATCGTCGATGTCGGCCTCGACCAGATCGGGCTCGTCGATCTGCCGTCGATCGACTCGCTTCATTGTCTGAGTAAACATGATCAGGTCGTCCTTATGTACCTGCTGTGGGGCGACCGCTGGCCGCGCATCGCGGAACACGAGACGCCGGAACAGGCGCCTGATTTCCCCGCCCCCGACGTTCTGGTACAGGTGGTCGACGCAACCGCTCTGGAAAAGGACCTCGAACTCAGCCTCGAACTCAGCCTGCTCGGCCGCCCACTCGTCATCGCGCTCAACCGGGTGGACGAGGCGCGCAAGAAAGGGCTCTACATCAACGTCAACGCGCTCAGCGAACGCCTCGGTGCGCCCGTTGTACCCACCGTCGCACACATGGGCAAGGGCATTTCGAAGCTTTTCGAAGCTGTGCTCGACGTCGCGCGGAGGAAAGCCTGCCCCCTACCGCAGGCGCCAGCCAGGCACATTGTGGAAAGCCTGCATGAACTGACCGCCGTTATCGCCCGACCGGAAATCGAGGACGTATTCCAGGTTCCCCGGGCCCTTCTCGTGTCGCAACTCGCCGAGAACGACGCCTACTTTTTACGGGCACTCAACACACATTTCCCGGGATGCGCGCCCGGTATCGCGGCTGCCCGAGTCGCGGCGGAACGACGCCTGCCACGACCGCTTGCCGAAGAACTGCATGCCGACCGTCACCATCGAGCCGCGTCGCTGTTCGAGGACGTTACAAGCCCGCGTGGCGTCGACTCCGGCCAAGGGTGGCGGCGTTGGCTCGATCAGTTGTTCCTGCATCCGCGTTGGGGACTGTTCGGGACGTTCGTCGTCTTCGCGGCGATCCTGTTCATCGTGTTCGAGATGAGCGCCCTGCTCGACACGTGGACGTCGGCGCGGCTCGCCGCCTGGGTGCAGCAATGGGAACCGACCTCGACCGCCGGCGTGGTGGGTCGTGCGGTGGCCGACGGCCTTGTCGGACTGGTCGGTATCGTCGCCCCCTACATGCTGCCGCTCGTGCTGCTGCTCGTGACGTTGGAGGAATCGGGCGTGATGCACCGCGTGGCGTTCGTCGTCGACCGGGCGTTCTATCGCGTGGGACTCCATGGCGGCGTCGCCGTGCCTCTCCTGATCGGCCTTGGCTGCAACGTGCCGGCAATCTCGGCGGCCACCGCAACCGGGTCGCGGCGAGAGCGCGTAGTGGCGGCGATCCTGATTACCTTCGTTCCCTGCTCGGCGCGCTCGGCGATCATTCTCGCCATCGGCGGCAAGTACTTGGGCGGTCTCGGCGTGGTGGCGATCTTCATGCTCACGCTGCTCACCATCGCCATGCTCGGCAAGGTCCTCTCGCATCGCTACGCGCCCACGGCGCCGGGGCTCGTGCAGGAAATACCGCCCTACGCCGTTCCGAAGTGGAGCAAAGTGTGGCGCAAGACCTGGGCCCGCACCGAAGATATCGTGACGATCGTCACGCCGCTGCTCGTCGTCGGCAGCATCGTGCTCGCCCTGCTCAGTCATTTCGGGGCTGACGCCTTCATCAATACCGCGCTCACCCCGGTGACGACGTGGTGGCTGGGCCTGCCGGCCGTCCTCGGCGTCCCGATCCTATTCGGCGTATTGCGCAAGGAACTCTCGCTGCTCATGATCTACCAGGCGCTCGGCACGTTCGACATCATGCCGGTGCTCGACCGCACCCAGATATTCACCTTTCTGGTTTTCCTCACGTTCTACGTACCCTGCTTGTCGACGTTCGCCGTCATGCATAAGGCGTTGGGGCAAAAGGAGGCCTGGTTCTCGGCGCTGGTGTCCCTCGGCAGCGCGCTGCTCATGGCCGGCGTGGTCCGCCTCGCGCTGGCGCCTTTCGGGGTTGTCGCCTGATCATGAATCACCTGATTCGCGACAGCGCACCGTTGGAACTCTACGTCTGGCTCGGTGCGGAGGCCGCACTGCCGGGCTGGGACGTGCTGACTGGAAACCCGTTCGGCACGCCGCTACCCGATGACCAGTTCACGACAGCGCAGAACTATTTCGCCGAGTACCATCTGGAATATTACCGGCAGCGCCTGTATACGAACTTTCCAAGCCGGCTGCACGCGCTTCTCCTTTTCGCGACCCGCGTAGACGCCGAGGCTTTCCGCGCCAAACATCCGGAGCGGGCGCAAGGTAAATCCTTGATCCACGTGCGTAGCGAAGGTTCATACGTGGTGTCGTTCCACGATTCGAGTTGGCTCGACTACCTGCGCCTGCCGCACAGTCTCGACCTGGAAATGCTGGACAGGGTCTCGAACTACTACTGGAAGGGCGCGTTGGTCGAGGAAGTTCGACTCAGCTTTCGCGACGAGCGCTGGAACGCGCCGCCGGTGATCGAGGCGCTCTTCCAGGGGACCCTGAAACGGGTCGAGTCGCCGCCGACAATCCGCCGGTTAACGCGACCCGCCTGATGGCTGTTTGCCGGCGGTCTGGCGCCAGCCCTTAGTCGAGTTTTTTCATCTTCGGCTCGCGGCCAAGCCCGCTGGGCGGTGTCCCCGTTTTGCCGTTGTTCTGCGGCGGCGTCACATGGCCCGGCGGCGGCAACGGCCTTCTTGGCGTGTGGTTGAGCACCGTCGCATAACGCAAGTAGAACAGCACCGGCTCGGTGTTCATCACGACCTGCCCGCTATTGTCCACGATGCTCGCATCGACCTGCGTCAATTGATTGGGCGGCGGCAGCGTATCGCCCCAAAACTCTGGCGGAACCATGATTTCCGTCGACGTAAACCGGCGTGCGACCGGCCGACCGTTAATGCGCAGCACGAAGGCGTGGCCATCACCGACCCGCAACGGCGGATCGACAGCGAGGCGAACGTCGAAAACCGCCGTATTGGCGACGATGCTGCCGTTGTTTTCGGGATAGACCACCGAGAATTGACGGTACCCTGGGGGAGGTGCGTCGGGTGGCGGCACGATAGCGCCAACCGGCGGCGTAGCCGGTGCTGGGGCCGCTTCCGCGGCCGGTGCTGACGGAGCCACCTTGGGGGCCGGCATCACGGTCAGCGGCGGCAACGTCACTTCTTTGGCCCCGGGCCGCGGCTTGTCGGAAAAGACCGGGCCCTTCTCGCCCGGCGTCATATAGACCCCCTGCGCCTGGACGGTACCGGCGTGGAACGCGCAGGCGCCGAGCAGAATCGCCAAGGACAAGGATTTCATGGTTTCCTCCAACACTCTCGCAGAAGCCCCGTCTTTCACATCGGCGGGAAAACAATGTCATGAGAACGACGAAATGCCGGGAGTATCGGCCAGAGGAACGTCGCTGACAAGAGGCCGGGAAAAAGACGCAGGGCCGCGATTGCCAGGCGCGGACCGAGGCGCCCAGGCTATCCGGTGATCGATGCCACCAGGTTGAATTGATTGATGGCGAGCAGGCTTTGCAGTGCCGTCGCACCGTTGGCACCTCCGCCACGCAGCGATTCGAGCAATAGCAGGCCCGCGAAATCCGTTGCCGTTGGTGTCGATGCTCCCGGCGTCGTTTCTGCCGTACCGCCGAGTAGCTGCCCGGCAAGACCGAGCTGAGCCAATGTGTCGAGCGTCGCGAACGAACCGCGTGCCTGACTCGCCGTCTCGCCCGCCACCTGTTCGAACGCGCCCGCTGCTTCGGAAACGAGTGAAAACGCGCCCTCGGGATCAGCGGCATACGCGGCGCGCAGCTTATCCATATCGACGCGCAATGCAGGTAGTCCGCTCGCATCCGGCGCCCAGCCGAGGCCGATCTGTTCGAGCCGCGTCAACGACGAGCCGCCGTTGGTGTAGCTCGCTTGCGCCCCGGTTTCCAACGCCCGCGAGAAGGAGGCGGCTAGTCCGCTACTCCCGCCGAGCGTCGACACCGTACTCGTATTCAATGCCGTCGTGCGTGCCGTGTTGAAAGCGTCCGCCAGGTACTGCGTTTTTGCCGCCAGGCTTGCGAGATCGCCGCCGAACCCCTGCCCGATACCTGTGCCGCTCGATCCACTACGGAGAGCCGCCATGCGTTCCTGAAAAATGCTGACGGCCGAGTAAAGCTGGCCGCTCGCCGAAAGCTCGACGACGGTCGATCCCTGCCCGAGAACGTTGCCGGTGAAAGCCACGGCACCGGCACCCAAGGCCGTACGCGCCGACTCTACGACGGCCGGCGCTGGAACGCTGAACACGGGGGTGCGAGTATCGATTCCTGGAACAGTGGCCATAAAGGGATCCAAGATGTCGCTGATGCGCTTGTTCGTTTGAAAGCGCAGCGCGCCGCAAGTTTCCGAAACCGATCACGCGTTTTGAGAACCCCGGACGGGCCGATCTGAGCGCTCTTCGCCCGACCCGGCGCGACGGCCGCCGAGGGCCGCTGGTACAATGCCCGGATGTCCTCCGCCCGCCTGTCCGATCTGCTCGCCCACCGTTCCTTCGTGCGTTTCTGGCTGGCCCGACTGGCGGGTACGACGGCCAACCAGATGATGATGGTGGCGCTGGCGTGGCAGATGTACGACGTCACCAACAGCGCATGGAATCTCGGACTCGTCGGGTTGTTCCAGTTCGTTCCAGCGCTCGTAATGACCTTGCCGGCCGGCCACGTCGTCGATCGCCTGCACCGCGGCCGCATTTTCGCCGCGTGCATGGCGGGGCAAACCGTTGTGGCTGGGTTGATGGCCGCCGCGACCATCGGCGGCTTCGTCTCGCGTGAACTGATCCTCGGTCTATCGGTGCTTCTCGGCGTCGCCCGGGCATTCCAGATGCCTTCGCAACAAGCGTTGACGCCGCAACTCGTACCGCAGGATCTGCTGCCCAGCGCGATCGCGTTCGCCACCAGCGGCATCCAGGCGGCCATCATTTGCGGCCCTGCCCTCGGCGGCGCGCTTTATGCCGCAGGACCGAAGTGGGTGTATCTCTGCGGAGTGGTCCTGTTCGCGCTCGCGTTTGGATTCACGATATCCGTTCGATACAACCACCGCCCTTCGCATTCCGCCGCGGATTGGAAGACCGTGTTCGCCGGCGTCGCTTTCGTCTGGCAACGCAAAGTGCTGCTCGGGGCCATCTCGCTCGACCTCTTTGCGGTTCTTCTCGGCGGCGCTGTAGCGCTGTTGCCGATCTACGCTCGCGACATTCTGCGTACCGGCCCGATCGGCCTCGGCCTATTGCGCGCCGCACCGGCTGTGGGCGCTCTCGTGATGTCGATCGCGCTCGCCCGCTGGCCGTTGCAGCGCCGCATCGGCCCGCGTCTGCTCGGCGCGGTGGCCGTGTTCGGGCTCGCCACGCTGGTGTTCGGCGTATCGACGAGCCTGCCGTTGTCGCTGGTCGCGCTCGCCATTACGGGAGCCGCCGACAACGTCAGCGTCGTCACGCGACAAACGTTGATGCAGTTGGAAACACCGGACGAAATGCGCGGCCGCGTCGCCGCCGTCAATACAATCTTCATCGGCGCCTCGAATCAGCTGGGCGAATTCGAATCGGGGGCTACGGCGGCGCTCTTCGGCGCCGTGGGTTCCGTAATCTTCGGCGGTCTCGGCACGCTCGCCGTCGCCGGCGGCTGGGTACGGCTGTTCCCGGACCTCGCTCAACGCGATCGTATGGTGCCCGAGGCGGCATGACGCATTTATCGCTTAGCCGACGCAGAACTACACCGCTCCGGGTGATGGCGGCCGGCGGGTGGTCGCCGCCATGCTGACCGGCATCCTCTACGCGCTGGCCGCCGGCCTCATGTGGGGTCTCGTATTCGTCGCGCCGCTGTTGCTCCCAGAGTATCCGCCGTTCCTGCTTTCGTTCGGGCGCTACCTGGCGTTCGGAATGATCGCCCTGCCGCTGGGCTGGATGGACCGGAAGGCGCTGGCTCAGCTGTCCCGCGCAGACTGGTGGGAGGCGGTAAAGCTCTCCGCTGTCGGCAACCTCATCTATTACCTCTGCCTGGCCAGCGCCTTGCAGCGCGCCGGTGGTTTGGTGCCGACGATGATCATCGGCACACTGCCGGTCGTCATCGCGATTACGGCCAACGTGCGCAACCAGAAGCGTGACGGGCGGCTTCCGTGGCGTCGCCTGACACCGTCGTTGACGCTGATCGCCGCCGGCATCGCTTGCGTCAATCAGCGAGAGATCGCTTCTCTCGGCAACGGCACGACGGCCGATCTGCTTCGCTATGCGAGCGGAGCCGCGCTCGCCGTCGCGGCGCTCGCCTGCTGGACATGGTACCCGCTGCGCAACGCCGACTGGCTGCGCGCCCACCCGGGGCGCAGCCCGCGCGCCTGGGCAACGGCGCAGGGGCTGACGACGCTGCCGTTGGCCTTGTTCGGTTACGCAGCGGCGTGGATCGGAATGGACTTCCTCGACCTGCCGTTCCCAATGCCTTTCGGCCCGCGACCGCTCGCCTTTCTCGGCCTCATGTTCGCGATCGGCCTCTTCGCCTCGTGGCTGGGCACGCTTTGCTGGAACGAGGCGAGCCAGCGCCTGCCGACAACGCTCGTCGGCCAGCTCATCGTGTTCGAGACGCTGTCGGCACTCTCGTACGCGTTCATGCTGCGTGGGAAATGGCCTGAACCGCTGATCCTTATCGGCATCGGTCTGCTTATCGGCGGCGTCGTCTGGGCGGCACGCAATCGCCCCGAACCAGCGACGGTAGGCGAACAAACGGTCTAGTAACGGCCGGCAAGGCGAAAAGAGTGGTCGCTCATTTCGCTGCCCGGCCTCGCAGGGCGCGAACCTCGAACGTCGTGTTCTCAAGCTCGGCGCCGCGAGCATCGACCAACGACAGGCGGTGGCGCCCAGGCGACGGCCGCCACAGTACGCCATCCGCCGCCCGGCCGACCGGTTTGCCATCGACACGCCACATCCAACCCGAGTCCGCACGACTCGATAGTTCGAAGGCAATACGTTGCCGTTCGGGCGGGATGTCGGGATCGAGGGCAACGATGGTTCCCTGCCCCGGATAGGCGATGCGCGCCAACGCGCGACGTTCGGCCAAACGGACGACGCGGCGTTCGGTCCCGCTCACGAACCACTCCTGTCTTGCCGCTTCGCCGATTTCCGCCGCCGGCTCGAAACGCACCTGCACATGGCGAACGTCGGCCGGCGGCGTATTTGCGGGTCCGCGCGCCGGCGGACGGCCACGGTGCAGCCAGTCCATCACCTCGCGCCAAACCGGCGCCGCGCCCGAGACGCCCGACACGTCGCGCATCGCTTCGCCAGCCGCGTTGCCGACCCAGACGGCCACGGTATATCGCGCCGAGAAACCGACGCACCAGTTGTCGCGCATATCTTTGCTCGTGCCCGTCTTCACGGCGCTCCAGTACGGCGTGGCGAGCCACGATTCGAGGCCGAAGGTACCGACGCGCGCGGCGCGATCGGACAAGATGTCATTGACGACGAACACCGGGGCGGCCGCCGCGACCCGTCGCGAGGCCCCGGCGAATACGCCTTCACAGCCCGTTTCGGCGCACCGCGGAGCCACCTTGTCGCGCGTCACACGCAAGGGCGACCACACACCGCCGTTCGCGAGCGCCCGATAGGCGTTGGCAAGCATGAGCAGCGACACGTCGGCCGAACCCAGCGCCAAGCTGAATCCATAGTAGTCGCCGCTCTGCTTCAGGCTGCGCAGTCCAAACGCATGCAGGCGGTCGCGAAACGCGTCGGTGCCGACACGCACCAGCGTTCGTACCGCTGGCACGTTGAGCGAGCCGCCGAGCGCCGTACGTGCGCTGACCCAGCCGCGATATTGCGGCATGTAGTTCTGCGGGACGTATAGTCCATCGCCGGTCGTCACGGCGAGCGGGGAGTCGTCGACGAGCGACGCGGCGGTCATGTCGCGCCGCTCGAATGCCAGGGCATACAGGAAAGGCTTGAGCGTGGAGCCCGCCTGCCGCAGCGCCGTGACGCCGTCGACCTCCGGCGCTTCCGACAAGCCGCCGCTGGAGCCGACCCACGCCAGAATTTCTCCCGACACGTTATCGAGGACCAGAACGCTTCCGTCCTCGGCATTCTGTCGCGCAATCTCGCGTAACTGCCGTTGCAGGGAAGCGGTCGCGAAGCGCTGCAAATCGAGGTCGAGCGTCGTGCGCCGGCGTTCGCCGGGTTCGCTCAGCAAACGTTGCGCAAGATGCGGCGCCAAGCCCGGCGATTGCTCGGCCCCCAGCCAACCGCCCGCTCGGTCGCGGAAGCCGCCCTCGAGCGCCAGCCGGGTGAAGGCGTCGATCCCTGCGCATACTTCGTTGGCTTCCGAACCGCTGTCCCGCGTGCGGTCACTCCCGGCCGTCGCTGCACTTTTCCGCTCCGCCTGGCTGTCGCGACGCATCTCCTCCACAGCTCGGGCGACTCCGCACGCGCGGCCGGCCACTTGCGCCGTCGACGCGCCGGGGGCGCGCAGCAGTGCAGCTGCTACGGCGGCTTCGCGCGAGTCGAGGCCGTCGGGCCACTTTCCGAACAGCCCGCGACTCATCGCCGCGACGCCCACCATTTCGCCGCGAAAGCCGGCGAGGTTGAGATAAGCCTCGAGGATCTGGTCCTTCGTCCAGCGCCGTTCGAGCCACAAGGCGCGTGCCGCTTGCGAGAGCTTTTCCGGGACGCTGCGGCGCCCAGAGCGTCGGGCGTCGGCGGCAGCGAAATCGTCGAGCAGCCCGACGAGTTGCATCGTGAGCGTGCTCGCCCCGCGTGTCTTCGACGCCCACAGGTTGCGCCACGCACTCGCCGCAGCCGCGGACCAATCGACGCCCGAATGTTGATAGAAGGCACGGTCCTCGGAAGCCAGCAGGGCGCGCAACAACGCCGGCGATACATCCTCGATGTGCGTCCAGGCCAGACGGCGCTGCGCCATGTCGATGCGCTTGCTGGCCAAAGGCCGTCCATCGCGCGCGAGCAGAACCGCGTCGGACTCGGCGTAACCCGCCCGGACTTCGTCAAACGACGGCAAGGCACGCGCGGGGAGGCTGACCAGCGCCGCGGCGACGGCCAAGATCAAAACACGCGTCGTAGGAATGCACCCGGAAGACATGCCAGCATTCTCCCGGAATTCAGTCCTCCAAAGGAAGCCGCCCTACTCCACCAGGGGATGAGGCTCTGCCGGCGCTCCATCCTCAATGTGCTGACGATCGAAACGGAAACTACACAGCTACGCGGCGATAGGCAGCGGTTCAGGAATACGCGTCAGCGGTCCGGACGGCACCCGCCTCGCCAACGCCGTTATCCCGGTAGTGTTCGGCAATTGCGTGAAACTGATCGGCGATCGAAATCATTGCGTCGAGCATCTCGGGGTCGAAGTGCCGACCGCGTTCTGCTGTCATCATTTCCATCGCCTGGTCATGCGAATAGGGTTCCTTATAGGCGCGTCGCGAAATAAGCGCGTCGTAGACGTCCGACAGGGCCATCAGGCGGGCGCACACCGGGATGTCGTCGCCCGCGATCCCGCAGGGATAGCCGGTGCCGTCCCAGCGCTCATGGTGTCCGTAGGCGATGACTTGGGCGAAACCGAGGAAGGACTCCTTGTCGCCGAGATCTCGCGAGGCCGCCGCGATCGCATTACGCCCGGCGACGCAATGCGTCTTCATGATCTCCCACTCGCTCGCATTGAGCTTGCCGGGCTTGAGCAGGATCGAATCGGGAATCGCTACTTTGCCTACGTCATGCAAAGGTGCCGATTTGAAGATGAGGGGAATCGTCTCATCGTTCAACTCCGTCGCGAAGCGGGGATGCGAACGTAGTTCCTCGGCCAGCGCACGAACGTAATGCTGGGTGCGTTTGATGTGGTTACCCGTGTCGGTATCGCGCGCTTCGGCCAAGGTACAGAACGCCGTGATCGTCGCAGTTTGCGCAGCGATGATCTGCTGATCACGTTGCACGATCTCGCGTGTGCGTTCGGCGACGAGCTTCTCGAGTTCGTCGTTATGCAATTGGAGCTCCCGCTTGGTGCGCGCCAGCTGCAAGTGGTTGCGCACCCGCGCCAGGACGACGGCAGGGGTCACCGGCTTGTGTACGAAGTCGCCCGCGCCGAGCGAGAGGCCAAATTCCTCGTCGACGGCGCTTTCAAGGCTGGACAGGAAGATCACCGGAATATCGCATGTGGCAGGGTTGGCCTTGAGGCTCCGGCAGACTTCGAAGCCGTCGATACCGGGCATGACCACATCGAGCAGGATGAGATCGGGCAGCAGGCGCATGGCAAGATCGAGCCCTTCGGCACCATTCGATGCAAAACTGACGGCGTACTCTTGACCAAGGATAGCGCCGAGCAATTCGATGCTCCCCAGGGAATCGTCGATAATGAGCAGGCGTGGACGTACGGCGTCTTTCATGATCCTCTCCGCTGTTCGCTATCTTGCAGGTGCTCAAGCAAAGCGAGCGCAGCATCGTAGTTGAGTTCCTGGACGGCCCCCGCGATATCGTCGATTCGAGCCGACAGCGGGCCGCCACGGGCGCGCGAAATCAGTTCGCCAGTCAAACGGCGGGCGTCGAAGCTCTTGGCGCGCAGTTCATGGGCCAGCCGCTCAAGCTCGGGGGCCAACGTCGGGAAACCGGCCGCTTCGCCTTCGAGAGTCGGCTGAACCGTTTCGCCCGCCGGCTTGAGACGAGAAAGCACGGCCAGGATGGCGTCGCATTCCTTGGCCAGCGTTTCCGTGGCTTCGACCAGCGTCTCGTCCGCACCCGACTCGATGATGCGACAGACGGTATTGGCCGCGGCAGCGACGGCCGAAAACCCGAGGTTGCCGGCCTCGCCTTTGAGGTTGTGCGCCTCGCGGAAAAGCACCCGTGTACGGCCTTCGGTAAGCAGAGTGCGCACGCGGGACGCGGCATCGCGCTGGCGTTCGGCGTACGAGGCGAGCAACTTGCGATAAAGTGCCACGTTTCCGGCCATGCGCGCGAGCGCGGCGCTCACCGCCACACCGGTCAGAGCCGCTTGCAGAACCTGGACGGCCGATTTCGGAGAGGACTCGGTGTCAGCCGCCTCGGCCGGTGGCGGCTCGACCGGCACGGCCGGTGCTACCGCACCGTCCCGCGGCTTGACCCACCGCGCAAGCGTCGTTGCGAGCTCTTGCGGATCGACGGGTTTGGCGACATGAGCATTCATCCCGGCGGCGGCACTGGCGTCTCTGTCCTGAGCCATCGCGGCCGCCGTCATGGCGATGATCGGCAAGCCTGCACCGCGCGGCAGGGCACGAATCCGCCGCGTCGCTTCCAAGCCGTCCATGACCGGCATGTGCACATCCATCAACACCGCGTCGAAGTGCTCACGTTCGACCCATTCGACCGCTTCGAGACCGTTGGCAGCAACGGTTACGTCGAGCCCACCCTTGGCCAGGAACTCGCGCGCCACCTGCTGATTGATCTCGTTGTCCTCCACTAGCAGCACCCGGGCGCCACGGATACCGTCGAGCGTGGTGCGCGTTGCGGCGAATTGATCGGGCCCCGCTTCAGCACGATCATGCGGCCGGTTCTGCAGGCGGATCAGCGTATCGAAGAGCAGCGACTGGGTGACCGGCTTGCCGAGTATGGCGTCGACCGCCGCAATGCCCTTCGTTTTGCGCAGTTCATCGCGGCTATACGCGGTCGCCATGACGATCATCGGCGGGTGGTCGATCTCGGGATTATCCTCGGCGATCTTGCGCACGCGGTTCGCGAGCTCCACGCCATTCATCTCCGGCATTTTCCAATCGAGCAGCAGCAAGTTAAACGGTTCGCCGTCTGCCGCAGCACGCACCAGGAGGTCGAGCGCTTTCTCGCCGGAGTCGGTCGTGGCCACGTCGAATCCCCAGCTTTCGAGGATGCGCCGCATGATCAGGAGCGACGTTTCCTGATCGTCCACAACGAGAGAGCGCATCGGTTTCAAGTCGTGCAGACGAAGGCCTGTCTGGCGCGATTCATGGGGAACGGTGGAAACCCCGACTCGGGCGGTGAAGGTAAAGGTACTGCCACGACCGGGCTCGCTGCTTAGCCCTATTTCGCCGTGCATCAACTCAACGAGGCGCTTGCTGATGGTGAGGCCGAGCCCGGTCCCACCGAAACGCCGCGTCACCGTTGCGTCGGCTTGCACGAAGGGGCGGAACAAGCGTGCGGCCTCGTCTGGCCCGATGCCGATCCCAGTGTCGCGCACCGAAACGCGCAGAATCACCGCATCGGCAGTTTTCTCCTCAATGCCGGCACGCACGTGGATCTCGCCTCGGTCGGTGAACTTGAGTGCATTGCCGACGAGGTTGTTGATCACCTGGCTCAGGCGCAACGGATCGCCGATCAGATAGTCCGGCACGTCGGGAGCGACGTCGATGAAAAGCTCGATGCCCTTTTCTTCGGCCCGCACCGAAAAAAGGTCGCCGGTGGCGAGCAGTATCTGCTCGAGCGAGAACTCGACCGATTCGATGTCCACGCGGCCGGCCTCGATCTTCGAGTAATCGAGAATATCGTTGAGAATCCCGAGCAGTGCCCGCGACGAACTGAGGATCTTCGCCAGATAGTCGCGCTGCTGCTCATCGAGGGACGTATCGAGAGCGAGTTGGGAGAGCCCGATGATGGCGTTCATCGGCGTACGGATTTCGTGGCTCATGTTGGCCAGGAACCCGGACTTCGCCATGTTCGCTGCATCGGCCGTTGCACGGGCCTCTTGCAATTCCGCCGTGCGTTCTTCAACCAGATGCTCAAGGCCATCCTTGTAATGCTCAAGTTCCTTCTCGGCACGCTGCCGTTCGGCGATCTCGGCGCGCATGGATTCCAGTGCACGGTTGCGCTCGCTGTCGTTGCGCATCACCGCCCGCGTTGCCCGCACGCCGACGGCGACGACGCCGGTAGCTGCCACAAGCGCGGCGGCGAGGAGGCCCCATCGGCTGAGATGGAACTGACGGTCGAGTTCCTCAACCGCGGCCTCCGTCTTGCGGTTGTTGATATCGGTGAGCTTGCGCATCGCGAGGGCCAACATCTTGTCGTTCTCGCCCTGAACTGCAAACCGCAAGTTGGCCGCGTCCGACTGCGAGGCACGCAGAGCGACGACCCGCGCCATGTCTTCACGATAGAGCCGGGCATACCCTGCGCAACTGTCGAGGAGCCTCTTTTCTTCCTCGCTCAACGGCCCAACGTCGGCATAGGAACGCAATGTGTCGTCGAGCGCCTGCATCTCGCCGGCAAAGCGGTCGGCGTCGCTGCCGCCTTCGTTCAGATAATTGGAAAAATAAAGCGCGGCATTCCCGAGATGCAGCGACCCGCGCAGCATGAGCTGGTGCCGATGCGTCACGACCGTCGACAGGTGACTCCACTGCGCCGTGAGTTCGGAAAGCATGACAAACGCCAGCAGGACGACACCGAGAACGGCAACCAACGCCGCCCCGAACCCGACCGCAAGCGCCGGCTTGACCTTCATTGGTCCGCCCGCGCCGCTTGTACGACCATTCGAACGTAGTCGCCGATCGGGCTGGCGTACCATTTGTCGTAGATCTTGCTCGTAGCGGCGGCAAAAGGCCGCGTATCCACCTTGTCGATGCGCAATCCGCGCGCCGCGAGATCCTTGTGGGCGTTGGCTTCGGCCTGCCGCATGACCTGACGCTGGTACCGCGTCGCATCCTCCGCCGCGGCACGAAAGATCGCCTGGTCCGCGGCCGTTAACGCATCCCAGGCTCGTTTACTCATCAGAAGCGGCGTGATTTCGTACTTGTGCCCGGTGAGCGAAACGTATTTCTGGACCTCGTACAGCTTGGCGCTGAGAATATTGGTCAGCGGATTCTCCTGGCCGTCGACAACGCCCCGGAGCAGCGCGTTATACACGTCGGAGAACTTCATCTCCACGGGCTTGCCGCCGAGCGCGACGACCACGTCCTGCGTAACCGGGTCGGCGGGCGTACGGATGCGTAATCCCCTCACATCGCCCGGCTCGCGGATCGGGCGAGTCGCGTTGGAAAGGTGGCGAATGCCGTTATCCCAGAACCCGAGGACGATGAGTCCCTTGGCCGCTGCCTTTTGCGCCAGCACTTGACCGGCCGGACCGTCGAGGATGCGCCATGCCGCTTCCGGCGACGCAAACAGAAAAGGCATACCGATGGCGCTGAATTCAGGTACGACAGCAGAAACGGTTCCCTGGCTGTTGGCGGTCAGATCAAGGCTGCCGTCGGCGAGTGCCTTCATCATCGCCGCATCGTCACCGACGCTGGCGGCTCCCGCGACATCGATGACGATGCGCCCCCGGGTCCGTTCCTTGATCGTCTCCGCAAAGCGTTGCGCGGCTCGGGCACGCGGGTGCTCGGGCGGCTGAGCGTGTCCGAACGTCAGCACCATGGCGGCATAGCCAGGGGCCGAGAAAGTCAGGAAAAAGAACAGGATCGACCCGAGCAACGTGCGCATGTCAGTTCTGGCTCTTCGAGTATGGGCGCATCCGGATTCTTCGGAATGTTCCCAGAGACGCACGCGTTTGGGCATCCGTAAAGTGCGCAACAATCGGCGGAAACTACGTAGACGCCCCCGGCATGACACCTGAAAAACGAGGAACTGAGTTTCGAAAAGACCCAGTTTTCGGCAGTGTCTTTGCTGGTACACTGCCGGCTTTTTCGCAACCGACCGTTCCAAAAGAATAGTTTCTCTAGAGGAGAGTGGCCGTTATGTCTTTTACTTCAAGAATTCTCGACTTCTTCAAACGCAAATCCACCGTCTCGTTGGGTGGCGGGGAGAAGGCCATCAGCAAGCAGAAAGCAGGGGGCAAAATGACCGCGCGCGAGCGCATCGCCGCCCTGCTCGACGAAGGCTCGTTCCACGAGTACGACCTGTTCGTCGAACACAAATGCCAGGATTTCGGCATGGCCGACAAGGAGCTCGCCGCCGACGGCGTGGTTACGGGCTCAGGCACCATCGGTGGCCGACCGGTATGCATCTACGCGCAGGACTTCACGGTGGCCGGCGGCTCGCTCGGACTGATGCACGCACGCAAGATCACCAAGGTGATGGATCATGCGATCAAGATGGGCGTGCCGATCATCGGCATCAACGACTCCGGCGGCGCCCGTATCCAGGAAGGGGTGAATTCGCTAGCCGGTTACGGCGAGATCTTTTACCGCAACACGCTGGCGTCCGGCGTCGTACCGCAGATTTCCGTGATCCTCGGGCCGTGCGCGGGCGGTGCCGTCTATTCCCCGGCGCTGACCGACTTCGTCTTCGTGGTCGACAATATTTCGAAGATGTTCATCACCGGGCCTGAAGTCGTGAAGACTGTGCTCGGCGAGGAAATCTCGATGGAAGACCTTGGCGGCGCCCGCGTGCAGGCGGAAACTGCCGGCAATGCACATTTCTTCGCCAATTCCGAACTCGAGTGCTTCGCGCAAATCCGCAAGCTTGTCGGCTACCTGCCGAACAACAGCCGGGCCAAGGCGGCGATGATCGAGGCCAAGACGCCCAAAGCGTCGTACAAGATCGAGAACCTGATCCCGAAAGACTCGAAGATTCCCTTCGACGTGCGCGACATCGTGCGCTCGCTCGCCGACGACTCCGAGTTCTTCGAAGTTCAGGAACTGTTCGCGCCCAACGCCATCATCGGCTTTGCCCGTATCAATGGCGAAACGGTGGGCATCGTCGGCAACCAGGCGCTCTTCCTCGCCGGGGTGCTCGACATCGACGCCTCGGACAAGATCGCGCGCTTCATCCGCTTCTGTGACGCGTTCAGCATTCCGCTCGTGACGCTCGTCGACATCCCGGGCTATCTGCCGGGGTCCGACCAGGAACACAACGGCGTCATCCGCCACGGCGCGAAGGTGCTGTACGCCTACAGCGAAGCGACCGTGCCGAAGATCACCGTGATCCTGCGCAAAGCCTATGGCGGCGGTTACATCGCCATGTGCTCGCACCACCTGCGCGCCGACTTCGTCTTCGCCTGGCCGACCGCGGAAATCGCTGTAATGGGCCCGGAAGGCGCCGCGAACATCATCTTCCGCAGCGAGATCATGGCGGCAGCGAATCCTGAAGAAATGCGCAAGCTCAAGGTACAGGAGTACACCGACAAGTTCGCCAACCCGTACGTTGCCGCATCGAGCGGGTATGTGGATGCCGTGATCGCTCCGGAAGAGACGCGCACCTACCTTGTGCATGCCTTGCAACTCGCGCGCACCAAGGAAGAGTCGCGTCCGGATCGGAAACACGGCGTGCCGCCGTTCTAAGGGGGAGAAGAAGCGTGAGTGAACAGGAACAATTCACCGAGATCGCGCTCGAGTCCGGCACCTTCGCATCGCGCACGACGAAGAAATTCGCCCAGCGCAAACTCTTCGAGAAACAGGATCCGAAGGTTATCAAAGCGAAGATTCCGGGTGCGATCGAGAGCGTCAGCGCGCAAGTCGGCATGTCGGTCTACACCGGCGATACCTTGATGATTCTCGAAGCCATGAAGATGCACAACCGCATCAAGGCGCCGCTGTCGGGGAAGGTCAAGGTCATCCACGTGGCGCCGGGAGACAAGATCGTCAAGGGCCAGGTTCTGCTCGAGTTGGAGTAGTCGTCTCAAGCACAGGCAGGACCAGCATAATCGGCGGGTAATTCCAATTCCGCCCGACAACACGCGGCGCGGCGCGACCGATCAACGGCCGCGCCGCGTTTTTTTGTCCATATGAAGCAGGCACGTTTCCCGCTCGTTGGTTTTATCAGCATTTGCGGGCCTTTCAGCGGAAACTACGGATACACAATCAGGCCTCGCAGTGGGAGCATGACGTCAGCAGATCAAGAAGTGCCCTTTTCAGCTCGGAGGCTCTATGACTTGCAAGCGGGGATGTGATCGACGTGTTCACCATTCCGGCCCTCCAAGTGGATGTGCAGAGCGCCGCCGCACGGGCGAGCGTCGCCGGACGGGCGTGATGGTTGCGTCATACGAACAGTTCGAAATGCTAATGGCCGTTTTGGGCTACCGACGCCAGCGTCAGGATAACGAAAGGGATTAGTCGGGTCAGGGAGGAGCGCCGGGGCGGGTTTGGACTCCCCGCTCTGCTGGGTGGGCGTCGGCTCAATAAGGGGGAGCCGACGCCACTGGCGCAGCCGACGCATTCTGGTATGCCGGCAGGTTCCGGGGCGGCAAAATAAGGGCTGTCGGGATCAAACGCCGTACTGCGAAACCGCCTTGTTCATCCGTTGAACGACCGCATTGAGCGTTTCGACCGTCGCCTTCGTCTGGGTCACAACGCCCACATTCTGTTCGGTCATGGTCGCCACCCGTTCGACGTTCTGCGCCATCTCGGTCATCGCCGTTTGCTGCTGTTCGGAGGCGTGCGAAATCTCATTGACCATCTGCATCGTGCTCGCCATCTCGACGTTGATCTCGCGCAGCGTTTCCTCCGCCGAGGTGACGAGCTGGACGCCTTCGGACACCTTCTGCGCACCGGCGCGCATGCTTTCGACCGCTGTCCGCGTCTCGGCCTGGATGCTCTCCGTCATCTTCCCGATCTCCTGCGTCGCACGCGTCGTACGCTCGGCAAGCTTTCTCACCTCATCAGCGACGACGGCGAAACCGCGGCCCTGCTCGCCGGCGCGCGCGGCTTCGATCGCCGCATTGAGCGCCAGGAGGTTTGTCTGCTCGGCGATTTCCTTGATCACGCTCGTCACGCGCCCGATCTCTTCGGAACGGTGGCCAAGCGATTCGACATGCTCTGCCGTTTCACGCACGGTGGCCGCCAGCGATTCGATCGTCCGGCTCGCATCGTGCGTGATTTGAGCTCCTTGCTGCGAGACGTCACCCGTCTGCGCCGCCTTCTCCTTCGTCAACTTTGCGTGCTCAGCCACTTCTCCGATCGAAACGGTGACTTCCTCAATCGCGGCCGCCGCGGCGGACGTCGCTTCGCTCTGCTGTTGCGCCGACTCATGGGATACTTTCATGCCGCCGTCGACATCGCCTGCCGCCGAGGCAAGTTGTTTCGCGGTATCGGCGATTCCCTGCAACGTCGCCTGGACCCAGGAAGCAAATTTGTCGACCTTGCGCGCGATGCTGCCGATGATGTCGCTACGATCGATATCGAAACGTTTGTCCAAATCGCCGCTGCGTAGAACGCCCTCGATCCATTGTGACGTATCTTCGAGGTCGCGCCATGTCCTCGGTGCGTAGTAGAACAGGAAGAACAACCCGTAAACAATGGTTAGGACGGCGATCGGCACCGCCACACTGGCGGGCAAGGCCGGTCCGCCGAGTTCGCGGCTTGCCAGGTCCGCGGCCGTCAACAAGGCGGCGGCCCCGATCAAAGACATCTGCGCCTGCAAGGACATCAACCAAACCAGCCAGGCCGGCCGGTTCCGCAGCAGGCGGCCATGCTGAACGCGCAGCGACTTTTCGCCTGCGACAACCCTCTTGTAGCCGTTCTCGGCGGCGGCGATTTCCTGCCGCGACGGCCGCGAACGCACCGACTGATAACCGGTCACCCGACCGCCTTCGCGAACCGGCGAAACGTTGGCCACCACCCAGTAAAACCCGCCGTCCTTGCGCCGGTTCTTGACGATGCCACGCCAGGGCCGTCCGGCCTTCAGATCGCGCCACATATCGGCAAAGGCCTCGGGCGGCATGTCAGGGTGGCGAACGAGGTTATGCGACTGACCGATCATCTCCTCACGCGTGTAATTGCTGACGTCGGCAAAAGCTTGGTTCGCTTCGACAATCACGCCCTTGAGGTCGGTGCTGGAATAGATGAATTCGCCTTCGGGCAGCAGCGTTTCGGTGTTGGTTACGGGAAGATTGACTTTCATTGCGACGGGCTTTTTTTGGATTTGTGGGGTTCAGGACGATCGGAGATGGAAACGGCAAATCGAGCGGATTGTATCCGGGAAAACGGCACGTTCCCGATGAACGTCACCGGGAACCTCGAGTGCACCTCAAAGATAAGAATGACGACGGGAGGGTTTCTAGCTTCGGCGCCCGGTCAGCGTGCGAAAAACGCCGACAACCCCGCGGATGATCTTTGGTAGCAGCCACAGCAGAAATAACACGAAGACGCCGAGAAACACCAGGAAAAACCCTGGGAAAAATACCGCCGCCGACATTCCCGCTGCGGCCGCCACGTCTTCACCCAGCGAGACGGCGAAGTTCGAGAACGGTTCCGGCGACGTGTTGACGAGCGCCCGACCGCTCGCCTTCGCCGCGTGCATGCCGGCGGTCAACGTACCGCCGAGCAAGCCGGCCGCAAGCATCCACGCGGGATCGTGATCGCCCAATGCGAGCGCTGCGAGCAAAGCGCCTGACGGAATACGGATCAGCGTCTGCACACTGTCCCAGACTGAGTCGACCACAGGGATTTTGTCGGCCAAGAACTCGACCACCAGCAGCGTTCCAGAAAGGCCAAGAACCCAAGGATTCTCCAGCGCCTGCAAGGTCGAAGGCAAGTCGAGATATCCGAGCCGGCCGAGGAGTCCGGCTGCGAACACCACGGCGTAGAGCCGCATCCCGCTGGCCCATGCCATGCCGCCCGCCAGGGCCAGGGATTGCAAGACGTCCATGGGGCGAGATACTGATGGGTCCGACTCTAGACTCTACGGACGTTGGCGCAACTTGCCGTAGATGACGAGCAGGATGATGGCCGCGATCACCGACGCGATGAAGCCGGCCCCTTCGCCCGCGCGGTACCACCCAAGCATCTGACCGGCGATGCCAGCGGTGAACGATCCGGCAATGCCGAGGAGGATCGTCGCTAGAAACCCCATGTTCTCCTTGCCCGGGTGCAACAGCTTGGCGAACACGCCGATGACGAAACCGAGAACGAGCGTCCAGATGATTCCCATCTTCAGGTCTCCTTGCTTTGCGTGTGGCCTATTTGACGCCGGTTGCGCCGAGGACGCAACTGTCGATCCGGCAGCTTAGAAAAGCGTTCGTCAATGTTGAATGATCGATGTTCCACGTTGCCCCTCACTCGCTCACGACGATCGCCTTGTTCGGCACCTCCCCGAACACCTCCGGCGCATACATCGCTTCGGCCCGGGTGGCTGGCAGAGCGAACTCGCCGGCGTTGCTCAGACGCACAGTGTATTCGACGGTGAACTTCCCCCGCGGCACATAGCTGTAGTACGCACGGAAGGCGTCGAACGTACGCTCGACATACGCCGGCCAGGCATGATTTTCCGGGCGTTCGGCACGCTTTGTACCGGGCTCCTCGCTACCGGGCATGGTGGCGATACGCGAGTCGCGCCCATCGCCTTCGCCGAGGATGCGTGCGCCCGACGGAATCGGATCATTCACCACCACCCAGCTCATTTCCTGCTCAGAGTCGACGGTGAGGCGCACCCGCCAAACGTCGCCGCGCGAAGCCTTGCCAGGTACTTTCTCCTGCACCGGGAAGACTTCTCGCTTGACGCTGAAGCCGTTACTGCGCGCCTCCTTCACCGCCACCGCCGCCAGCACCTGGATCGCTGCCCACGGCTTGCCCTCACCCGCATGCGCGACGCTCAGCGTTTGCGCGTTCGCGGCGGCCGCATTCGCGGGCCATGGGACGAGCACGCGGTTCGCGGATTCGGGCTCGGCCTTCGTTGGCCACGCGAAGTTCTGTATCGGAGTCGGGCCTAGAGCAACACTCGTCGTCCCGTTCACTTCATCGGCCTCGAAGGAATGCCCGAAGCGGTCGAGCGCGATCGTCGCCCACACGTTCGCTACGGTCGTCAGCCAACGCCCGCGCTGCTGGCGCAACATGGCGCCCTGCAATACCGCCGGTAGATCCTCCTTCCAGGCCGGATCGTCGATCACCGCCTCGATCAGCCGGAAGGCATTGGCGTCTCCGTTGACCATCAACCACCACCAGTAGTCCGAGCGCTCGCTGGTGAACACCAGACGCCCGCCGAGATAGGAGAGCCGGTTGCGAATCTCGCGCTCCACGGCGGCAAGCTTAGCCGCTCTTTGCGGCAGCTTTTCCATGCGCTTGGCAATGAGGTACCAGTCGATCAGGGCCGACGTCGGCAAGCGTGCCGGCTCGATCTCCAGACTCGATACGGCCGACGCCGGTGCATGCCCGCGGCGCGTGAGGGCTTCGATCGCGGCGAGCTTGCGCACCACCAGATCGGCCTGCGGCGACCAGTGCGCCGGCTTGATGCGCCCCTCGGCGAAGGCCGCCAAGCCGCGCTCCATACGCTGTGCCGTATCCGGCGGCAGGACAAAACCCGCCGCTTGCGTCGCGGAAAGCAAATATGCCGTAAGCACAGGACTGCCATCGACGTCGTCTCCCGGGAAATAGCGGGCAAGACCGTTGGCATCGAGATACGTCGGCAACGCTTCGACGAGCTGCCGCCAGCGCGCCTCATCGTGGAGACCGATCGCGACCGAGGCTTTCTGTTCGAGGCAGACGAATGGGTAATCGGCGAAGAAGCGCCGCAAACCTGGCGGCGGCGCGGAAAGCCGCGACGACAGGCTGACTTCGATTCCACCGCGCGCCACCGCGCCCGTTCCCCCTCCTGACTTTCCGGTCACGGCTCCCGGTGGAACGGCGACGCCCGTCTCGAGCTTGCCATCCACACGGGCGAATGTCGCCTGTTGCACGGTGACCGGCACCGCCGGCGCCACCTGTTGCACGACGCGCAGCCGGTCCTTGCCGGCGCCGCCCTTCTCGACCGCTTCGAACTCCCAAGCAAGCGACGTTTCGCCCTCCGGAGCCTCCACAGGCCAGGTCAGTTCGGCGGCACTTTCGGCCGCCAGTTTCACCTCACGTGTTTCCAAGGCCCGCCCACCGGCTTGCGCGGAGACGGCAACGGTTATCGCGCGAGCCGTTCCGTTACGCAACGTTAGCAGGGCCGAGAAGCGGTCCTTCTCGCGCACCAACGGCGGCAATCCCGAAATGAGCTGCACGTCCTGCCGGGTGCGCACGCTTGCCGCCCCCGTGCCGAAGAGGCCGGCACCGGCATCGGCGACGGCCACTAACTTGAATTCGCTGAGCGCGTCGTTGAGCGGCACGTCGATCGTCGCCCGCCCCGTGTCGTCCAAGGCCACACGAGGATTCCATAACAGAAGGGTATCGAAGAGCTCACGCGCAGGTGCGCGACCGCCGCCGCCGCCAGGTGGCACAGCTTTCTTGCCGAAATGCCGTTTGCCCACGACCTGCGATTGAGCTGTCGCCGTTTCCACGGCATAGGCGCGCCGCGGCAGCATCGCTTCGAGCAGATTCCAGCTTTCGTTCGGTCTCAATTCGAGCAACGCCTGATCGACGCCGGCGAAAGCGATTTCGGTCCCCGCGGGAACCGGCTTTCCGTCGGGCTGGGTCACGCGCAAACCGACCCGCATCTTGTCGCGCGGCACGTACACCGTTTTCTCCGGCGACACCTCGACCTTGAGCTTGAAGGCATCTATGCCGATATCGAGGCTCGCCAGACCGATCTTGTAAGCCGGCTTGGCGAGGTCGACCATGGCCGTCGGCTGTGCCGGGTTCCACCACTCACGGAACCACGCGACGGGCTCGCGCCATCCCCACGAGAAGAACGAATACCATTTGAGTGGCTCGACGCGCCCGCGCACCGCGAGCACCGAAACGAAGACGTTGGGGCCCCATTCACCCTTGATCGGCAGTTCGATCACCGGCTTGAAACGCGACAGCCGTCGCACGTGGGTTTCGATGATCCCGCCTGCTTCGATCGAGACCAACGCTGTCGCCTCGCGGAACGGCGTGCGTACTTGCAGGCGCGCGGTCTCTCCCGGTGCGTAGCCGTGCTTCTCGGGAATCACGTCGATGCGGTCCTGGTTGCCGGCGGTGAACCACAGGTCACCGCTTCCGGCCACCCAATAGCTCGTTCCTGCATAGGCCACGTTGCCCGCTGCGTCTTGCGTTTCAGCGAGCAGATAAACGTTGCCGGCTTCGCTGCTTTCGACTGTGCAGACAAACTTGCCGCGCGCATCGGTGCGGCCACGGCAGATTTCTCCAATGTCCTTGAACTCGCTGTGGTGTTCGTAGGCGTAGAACCCACCGACGATCCTTTTCCGGTGGCTGTAGTCGATGCGTCGTTTGGCTGCGAGCTTTATCGGCGCATCGGCGACCGGCTTGCCAGCGGTATCGAGCACGAGCAGTTCGACCGCGCCCTTATCGCGCACCGAAGCCCAGTCCTTGACTCGGATTCCGGCGACGAAACCGGAAGGTGCAAGTTCGACCGAGCCGTGGATCGTTTGCACCTCGCCGGTCGGGTCGGCGAACGTCATTTCGGTGTACAGCTCGCTCGGCCCTTTGATGCGCGCGGGCAACGCGACGGACAGTTTTCCGGCCCCCGTCTGGTCCAGCGTGACGGGCAGGCGGTTGGCGACGAGTTGTTCCCGCTCGCGTCCGTCATCGACGGCGAAGGCGGAACGCCCTTCGGAATCGAAGTCGACCGTAAACTGGAATCCGTCGTACCCCTTGTACTCCGGCCACCGCGGACGCAGCGTGGCGGAGACCTCGACCTTCGCCCCCTTGGCGACACCTCCATTGAGGAAGGAAAGACCGAGCGCCAGCGGTATATCCTTCGGCGCGATGAGGCGATCCGGAACTCCCTGCACGCTGCCCGTGAAGGCTGGCAGCCGGAAATCGGAGACCGTGAAGCTGCCGCTCTCCACAGCACCGCCGACGTCTCGTCCCTTTGCTTCGTTCGCCGCGGCGAGTTCGACTGTATATACGCCGCGCTTGGCCGACGCAGGAATCGTCCACTGGCTCGTTGCCACGCCGCGCCGGTCCCAGGTAACCGCCTGCCGGAATTCGTCCCCGCTTCCCGCATGGCGAATGATCATCTGCCCAGGCAAGGCGCCCGGCTCGGGAAAAGCGAAGCCTCGGCTGGTGCGCTCGCGCGCAATGTGTTTCATCGAGACGATCTGCCCGGCGCGCAACAAACTGCGGTCGAAAACCGTGTGAATCTTGCGCGGCTCCGCCTCGCCCCAGGTTTCCACGCCAAACCGCCAAGACTCGATGCCCTCGTTCCAATCCGATCGGACGAAGCTGTAATCCTCACCCAGGCGGGCGCTGGCAAAGAGGTAGCTCGTCCCCCGGCAGTCCGGGACCGGCAGCGCGACATCCACGAGCGCGCGCCCCTGTGCGTCGGTGCGCCCCTGCCAGAGCGATTTTCCGCCGCAATCGGACACGCGCACTTCGGCCCCGGCAACCGGTTTCCCCGTATCGAGCGTCGTCACCCAAACAAGTCCGTTGTCATTGCCGCGCTTCAGATGAACCGCCATGTTGGTGACGAGCGCCGAGGCCCGCACGTACATCGGTCGCGGAGAAGCAAGCAAGGCTTCGCCGAGCAGTCGGCTTTCGATCTCGACGATATGGAACCCGGGCTTGGCGAGCGGGACCCCGACGACTTCAGTCTCCTTCCATGCGTCGCCCTCGCGCGGTGCCGGCAGTTCGCGGCGCTCGACACCGCTCTTGCCCTGCAGGAAAGGCAATTCGCGTGCGTAATAGGGATCTTCCGCCTCGTATTGCTCCTTTCCCTGCCCAACCTTCACTTTGCGCGTTTGCTGTTCAAAACGCTCCAACGCGTTGATCGCAGCGATCACGTTGCCGTCGTCGGTCAGGCGTTGGTCGGAAAAGCGATGGGCGTCTGCCGCCGGCAGGCGCAGGTTCCCGACCGGCAGGCGTGCCTCGACGTGCCGCAACGCGACGGGCAGCACGCCGCCTTCTTTCAGTTCGAGAATGCCGAAAGCGCCCTGGAACTTTGCAAGCGGCGGCAGCGTGCCGATACGGATGCGTAGCGGGAAACTGGCGGCGTTTTCGAGCGCCCGCCCCGTTTCATCCTTCAGCCCGGCCGGCAATTCGATGCGCAACTCCGCGTTCTGCGGCAATGGCTTGGCGAACATGACCTCGCTCACCGTATTCGGCTGGCCACTCTCGCCACCCGATGCGGCGGGCGAACGGCTCCCTTCCGCGGTGATGAGGCGCGCTCCGGCAACACGCGTCGCGTCCACGGGCGCCGAAAACTGGATACGCAAATCCGAAAGCGGAGAGCAAGGCGCCGTGGGCTTCTCGCGCTCGCAGGTGAAGGTCGCGCGAAACGGCTCGCGCACCGTGTACGTGAAACTCTCGCCTCGGCTCGTCCTCGCTCCCGAGTCCGACTCAACACCCTTCCCCCACACGAGCCGCATCTTCGCCCCGGCCGGCAGACGCTCCGCACACGAGAGAAGCAGTGTCCCGGGCTTCACCTCCCGGTGCATTGAGGCCGCAACAGCGTCCCGCGTCGCCTCAGGTTCGACGCGAACGGGAATGCGGTTGCCGATGCCGTCGGCTTCGCACCACACGTTGCTCTCTACCGACGCGCGTTTCAGCGTACCGCTCGCTTCGATGAGAAACGCCTGATCCTCCTCGATCGCCGCTCCCGGCCGAGGCGTCAGCGACCGCGGCCATGGCCCCGGCGCGAAGAAGGCGTACGAAGCGGGGCTCGCCACGGCCTCTCCACCGCGCGTCTTCAACCCGGACTTGAGTCGAAAATCGCAGCGCTCGCCGGGTACCAACGGACGTTCGAGCACGAACGACCATGAACGCCCGTCTGTCCAGCGCCCCTTGCCCTTTACGACTCCGCAGTCGACATCGAACGGAGGCAGCGCATCGGATTGCCCGAGCAAAACCATCTCCGAGGTAAACACGGCCGTGGCCCGGACCTGCCGGTCAACTACACCCTGCGGCGTGAACTGCCGTATCCCTTCGGCATGCGACGAAGCAACGGCCGCCGCCCCGAAGATGATAGTGAACAACAGCCGAAGCCCACCGCAAAAACCTGATGGCATGTCGCCCCCGAATGACGTTTGGTAGTCGGACGATTATAGACGTTCGGCTTGAAAACCGGATTCGGCGACGTTGGCTCGCGCTTGATCTGACGATCGACTGCGGCGAGGATCGGGATGAAATCGGGATTCAGATCGATGGGACGCAGCACGTAAGCCACGACGGTAAAAGCAAGCAGCCGTACAAAGGTATACGCGAATCGCGGGCAACGACGTAAATCGTCCTGCATGCTGCTGCAGCCGAATCACCACTCCCGGCACTTCGCAAGGACTGCCATGCTCTATCGAATTGACGCAGAAGCTGTGAGCGGATCATCGTGGCAGGTAGCCGGCGCACGGCCAAAAAAAAAGCACCGCCGAAGCGGTGCTTTCTTAGCGAACGAGGTGAATCGGTTAGAAACCGGCGCCCTTGATCGACTTCTGGCCCTTGTAGAGAGCCTTGGCGGCGAGTTGTTCTTCGATACGGAGCAATTGGTTGTACTTGCAGATGCGATCCGTACGCGACAGCGAACCCGTCTTGATCTGGCCGGCACCCGTACCGACAGCGAGGTCGGCGATGAACGAGTCTTCGGTTTCACCGGAGCGGTGCGACGAGATCACGCCGTAGCCGGCCTTCTGCGCCATCTTGATGGCATCCAGGGTTTCGGTAACGGTACCGATCTGGTTGACCTTGATCAGGATCGCATTGGCGGCGCCCATGCCGATGCCCTTCTTCAGGCGGCCCGGGTTGGTGACGAAGAAGTCGTCGCCGACGATCTGCACCTTCTTGCCGAGGGCCTTCGTAAACTTCACGTAGCCTTCCCAGTCGTTCTGGTCGAGGCCGTCTTCGATCGATACGATCGGGTACTTCTTCACCCACTCTTCGTACTTGGCGATCATGTCGTCGGCGGTGAACAGCTTCTCGGGGTTCGACTTCCAGAACTTGTAGCCTTCGCGCTTGCCTTCGTCGAACAGCTCCGAGGACGCGCAATCGAGGGCGATGGCGATCTGCTTGCCGGCCTTGTAGCCCGCGGCTTCGATCGCTTGCATGATGACTTCGAGCGCTTGGTCGTTCGAGAGGTTCGGAGCGAAGCCGCCTTCGTCGCCGACGGCGGTGACGTGGCCGCCCTTCTTCAGGATGCTCTTCAGCGCATGGAACACTTCGGTGATCCATTGCAGACCTTGCGAGAAGGTCTTCGCGCCCACCGGCATGATCATGAATTCCTGGAAGTCGATCAGGTTGTCAGCGTGCTTGCCGCCGTTGATGATGTTCGCCATCGGGGTCGGCAACACGAACTCGCGGTTCTTGTGCAGTTTGCCGATGTACTTCCACAGCGGCATCTTGCTTACGTTCGCCGCGGCAACCGTGATGGCCATCGAGGCGCCGAGCAGCGCATTGGCGCCGAGCTTGGACTTGTTGGGCGTGCCGTCGAGGGCGATCATCGCCTCGTCGAGCGCACGTTGATCGAGCGGATTCTTGCCCTTGAGCAGCTTGGCGATCGGGCCGTTCACCGCATTCACGGCTTTCAGGACGCCCTTGCCGAGGTACACCTTCTTGTTGCCATCGCGCAGTTCGCACGCTTCGAATTCGCCGGTGGATGCGCCCGATGGAACGGCGGCGCGGGCCAGGAAGCCATTGTCGAGCAGGATGTCGACTTCAACGGTCGGGTTGCCGCGCGAGTCGAGGATCTGACGGCCGACAATCTTGCTGATCTTAACGAAAGGCGCTGCAGCCACTTTCTTCGCTGCGACGGTTTTCTTAGCGGGAGCTGCCTTCTTGGCGGGAACTGCCTTCTTAGCAGGAGCAGCCTTGGCCGGTGCGGCCTTCTTGGCGACGACAGCCTTCTTCACCGCGACGGCCTTCTTGGCGGGAGCAGCTGTTTTGGCGGGAGCGGCTTTCTTGGTGGATGTGGCTTTTTCGACTTTGGCCATTTTAAATTTCCATTGCAGAAGTTGATAAAGAAACGCTGTGGAGAAACAGAGAAAGGCGAGAGTATACAACGGAATGCCGGCGGAGTTGGCACCGTAAAGCCGCGCAGATCTTGCCATGCGGACTTTTTGTCGCTACAGCGCAACTCGAGCCGCGATCATCGTGTCACCAGTCGACGCAAACAAAATGCCGAAGGCATTTTTAGTTCTTTGCCTCGGTAACGCCGAAATGCGCTGGTATGCGCGCATAAAAAACGCGCAGGCCTGCGTCGCTCACCTGGCGCAACAACTGCTCGGCCTCTTTATCGCTGACGATGAATTCGACCTCGATTCCTGTGCCTCCAGCGAGTTCAAAGAAGCGGCGCTCATGCACGGCGTGCCGCCGGCCGAAACCGCCGACGGCCCGAAACGCCGAGCCGCCGCGTACTCCGAGCGCGTTCGCTGTCTCCAGCAGCCACTCCCAAAGCAGGACAGAGCCGTGGCTCTGGTTCTCGTCTACGTAGAAACGGAGAAAGGTTCCCGAGTCTTCCATGCCACTCTCCTCCTTGCGCGATTGGTCTTTGCCGTATCAACGGCGCAGCAGGTAAATCGTACCCATGCCCGCAAATGTCATCAGCACGGAGCCAACGACGTGCACGCCCACGGCAGCGAAGGCCCAACTGATGCGCCCTTGTTGAAGCAACGTCGTGACCTCGGCCGAGAAAGTCGAAAAGGTGGTAAGCCCTCCGCAGAAACCAGTGATGATGAATAGTCGCCATTCCGGTGGAACGGCGGCATACGTCGCGAAGAAGGCGATGCCGAGACCGATGACATAGGCGCCGACAAGATTCGCGGCGACCGTACCGGGCGGCACGGTGGGAAAGAGCGCGTTCAGCTTGGCACCCAGTTGCCAACGAAGCAACGCCCCGAGCGCAGCGCCAAGTGCGATGGCAATGATCGACTTCCACATGATCCGGTCTTTTCTTCTTTCTATTTCGGCTGTGCCGCTTCTCGGGCACGTAACGCAACGAGCAAATTCCCACTCGCACCCTTTACCGCCATTTACCCACAAAAACTGTGGATAACTCTGTGTGCTTGTTGTGTTCTCGCCGACGAACGCCTTGCCCCATCGGGGGCTCGTCGGTACTGCTTAACAAACGGGCAGCCGCACGAGGAATCTCAACCGGCTTTTCCCTGTGCCGATTGCTCTTCGCGCAACGCACGGCGCAACACTTTGCCGAGGTTGGTCTTGGGCAAGGTATCACGGAATTCAATTCGGCTCGGTACCTTGTAGCGGGTGAGAAGTTTCCGGCAATGCGCGATGAGTTCGGCGGCCTCGACGCTACCCTCCTTGCGAACGACGAAGGCCTTTACTGCCTCTCCCGTTTTATCGTCCGGTACGCCGATCGCAGCGGCCTCGAGGACAGCCGGATGCATCATCAGCACGTCCTCGATCTCCGTCGGATAGACGTTGAAGCCCGAGACGATGATCATGTCCTTCTTGCGATCGACGATGCGCAAATAGCCCCTCTCGTCCATCACCACGATGTCGCCAGTGCGCAAAAAACCATCCGGCATGAAAACGTTCGCCGTCTCCTCTGACTGGTTGTAGTAACCCTTCATCACCTGCGGCCCGCGAACGCAGAGTTCGCCGCGCTCCCCAAGCGGCACGTCGACGCCGTTGTCATCACGTATGGCGACCTCGGTCGATGGAATCGGCAGGCCGATCGAGCCATTGTGCTCCGGTATGTCGATAGGATTGATCGTCGCCGCGGGGGAGGTCTCGGTCAGTCCATAGGCCTCTACGAGCGGCTTGCCCGTCACCTTCTTCCAGCGCTCGGCGACCGAACGCTGCACCGCGGTACCGCCGCCGAGAGAGACCTTCATATGGCTGAAATCGAGCCGTGCGAAACGCTCGTTATTGAGCAGGCCGTTGAACAAGGTGTTGACGCCGGTGATGATCGTAAACCGGTAGCGCGAGAGTTCGGAGACAAAGCCGGGAATATCGCGGGGGTTCGTGATGAGGAGATTCGTCCCCCCAACCTTGATGAACATAAAGCAGTTCGCCGTCATGGCGAAAATGTGATACAGCGGCAACGCCGTCACCACGAACTCACCATCCTCGAGCACCACCGACTTGACCCAGGCATGCGCTTGCGCCACGTTCGCCAGGATATTGCGATGGCTCAGCATCGCCCCCTTGGAAACTCCCGTTGTGCCACCCGTGTATTGGAGAAAGGCGAGGTCATCGGAAAATACCGGGAGAGGCTTGAACCCCACGCGCCCGCCGCGGGCGAGAGCAAGGTTGAAGTCGACCGCGTTCGGTATCGCCCACGGCCGGACAAGGCGCTTGATGTACTTGACGACGAAGTTCACCGCCGGTCCCTTGACGATGCCGAGCATATCGCCGAGGCGCGCAATCACAACGTTCCTGACCGGTGTCGAAGTGATGACTTCTGCCAGCGTGTGGGCGAAGTTTTCGAGAATGACGATCGTCTCGGCGCCCGAGTCCGATAGCTGATGTTCCAGCTCGCGCGGCATGTACATCGGGTTGCAGTTGACCACGATGTATCCCGCCCGCAAAGCCCCGAACATGCAAATCGGGTACTGGAGCACATTCGGCATCATGATTGCGATGCGTGACCCCTTGGGCAGCTTTAGTTCGTTCTGCAGGTACCCAGCAAAATACCGCGAGAGTTTGTCGAGTTCGCCGTACGTAATGCGCGCGCCCATGCAAATGTAGGCCACCCGGTCGCGGAAGCGAGCAACACTCGACTCGAAGAGGTGGCCGAGCGATTCGTATTCTCGGACATCCACTTCGGCAGGCACGCCCGGCTGATAACTTTGAAGCCAGATCCTTTCCACTATCCCCCCAATTTCAATTCGTCGCACGCCCCCACCGCAACGGGTGTTATTTGCACCGCGTATCCCGCTGCGCCTCCTTTACCCGCGCAACCGTCCAGCCCCGGCGAGGCCGCTTCGGCTCGAATCCTAGTCCATCCCGCCTAGACGGAAAAGCCACGGCCGTCGTCGCCGAATCACACTTCGACCAGCGAGGCGTCAGAAAATACCAGCATGCCGCGTGCCTTCCGGTCAGGGAAAACCTCACTCACGGTACGGCAATAAGCGGTCACCTGCTCTCGATAATCGGCGATGCGCGACGTATCACCATGCGAGCTCTTGTAATCGAGGACCCAGATCTCGTCGTCGAACTCGACTAGGCGGTCAATTCGCCGCACCTCGCCGACGGCGCTCGTCAGTTCAACCTCGTTCCAGGCCCGGCGGAACCGTGTCGGGTCGAAGAAGCGCTGCAGCGGCGCCGCCTGCAGCAAGCGTTCGGCAACCGGCACGACCCGTTGATACTCGGGGTCACTGAATCCCATCTTCCGCCACCATCCATGTTGTGCGTTCCCTCCGGTACGCCGTTCGAGCAGCGCATGCAGAAGGATTCCGAAACGTTCAGCGGCGTCGGGCGTCTCCCGGCGCTCACCCACAACCGGCATGGCGGGAGCGGGAGAAGGCTCGGACGCCGCCCGCTCACCGGCGGGTTCGCCTATGGCTCGGGGCCATTCGTCGCCATAGGCCGTTGCGCCGCCGAGCTTACGCACTGCGGCTTCAAGCCGCCGATACGGTGTCTCGTCGCTATCGCGCGCGTTCTCGATACCGCTGGCAAAAAACACCTGGCGTGCCCGCGTGATCGCCACGTACAGAAGGTTCAACTCCTCACGCTTTGCCGCGGCGGCCTCCTGCTCGAACATCGCCTGTCGCGCCGCCCCTCGATCCTCCTTGCAGCCATAGAACGAGACATGCCGCGGCGCCGAATCCTCGGGCGGCCAGTCGACGAGCAGGTCCCAGGCTTCCTGGGCGCGCGGAACGCCGTTGGCGCCGAGCAGCCAGACGATAGGCGCTTCGAGACCTTTCGCGCCGTGGATGGTGAGAATACGCACGCGGCCGTCGCCCGCCGCTTGTCCGTCGATTGCGCCTTCGTCGGGCGCGTCGTTGACGTCGGCATCCCGCAGATCGCGCAGCTCATCAATGAAGCGCGGCAGGCTGGGGTAACGACCGCCGTCAATGTCGAGCGCCAGAGCGATCATGGCGCGCAGGTTCGCCTCAACCCCCGCCCGCGAGGACTCAGGCGCCGCCAGTCGATAGCGCTCGACGACTTCCCCCTGGTGAAAGATGCGATCGAGCAAGTCATGCGCCGGCAGACGGTCGCTGGCCTGCAGCCAATCGCCAAGGAGGCGGGCGGCACGGGCGAGACGCGGCGGCGCATCGTCGCTTGCGGCTACGGCCACCAACCGTCGCCACCAAGACCCCTCGCGGCGTTCGGCCAGGATCAGGAGCTCGTCGTCACGGCAACCGAACAGCGGGGAACGCAGCGCATGGGCAAGATTCAGGTCGCCCTCCGGCATGACCAGAAACTCGAGCAGTGCCACGACGTCACGGGCTTCAAGCGACGTCAGGAGACCGCCGCGCGATCCGGCATCAAACGGAATGCTGGCGGCAGCCAGCGCCTTTTCGTAGCTAGCGAGGCTGGTGCGGGCCCGCACGAGGAGCATGATGTCGCCGTATCGTGCCGGACGCCGATACGATTGCCCGTCCGCTCGTCTCTCGTCGATCAGCCAGGGCTGTCCGGTATGCCCGACGATCTCACCGAGCTTCGTCGCCAGCGCGGCCGCTTCCTGCTGGATACGCAGGTCCTCCGGTTCCGTATCGGGCTCCAATAACGGATTACGCAAGGTCTCACGCTCTTCGATCTCGGGCGCGTCGCCTTTCCCGCATAGCGGCAGCAATTCAACCCGCCCCGGCAAGGGACCGGCCAGCGACCCCTGCTCGCGGAACGGCGAGAATTCCGGCACACCGAGGAAGAGCGCGTTGACGACGTCCACGATGGCCTGGGCATTACGCCGCGTCGTGTCCTGTGCGCAACGAACGGCGTTGTATTCGCGCTCCAGGAAATCGGCGGCCACGCCGAATAGCCTCGGTTCCGCCCGCCGAAAGCGGTAGATCGACTGCTTGGGATCGCCAACCATGAAGATCACCGGCCGCACGGCGTCTGAATAAGCTTCAAGCCAGGCAAGAAGAATCTGCCATTGCAGCGGGTTAGTGTCCTGGAACTCGTCGAGCAGCACATGCCGATAGCGGGCGTCGAGCCGCGCCTGTACGAACGCCGCCGTCTCCTCGTCGCGCAAAAGGCGCAGGACATTCCATTCGGCATCGACGAAATCGATCTGTCGCCTGTCCTTCTTGAATATGTCGACGTGCGCGAGAAATGCCTCAAACACGGACGCTGTGTGTCGATTGAATTCGAGGATGCGTTCGGCCTTCAGCTTTTCAACACACTCCCTCAGCGATTCGCCGAGCCGCACATGGAGTTCGAGGAAACGCGCCGCGCCCACGGGCGTATAGCGTTTGTCGAGCGCTGCGCCGGGTTTGCGCGAACGGAGGACACCCTCCTTAGTCAACAACGCCGAGCAAAGTCCATTTAGGCATCCTTCTCCACCGGTCTCGACGGCCAATGCCGCACGCAGCTTTGCCGCCGCATCCTGATCGGTCTTCAGCTCGCTCATTTCGAGGAAGCCGAGGTACGCCTGAAAGTCCGCGGCCCAACCGTCTGTAAAAAAATCGTCCAGCGCTTGGCCGCATTCCTCCACGCCGAGTAATTCTCCAAGTTCTCCGACAATCCTGGATGACGCGTCCTCGCCGGCGGCGTAGGCCTGCCATTCGCTTCGTCGGCCGAGCGCCCGGCGCACCAACCGGCGCGTCGCGTCCAGGCCAACGGTATCGAGCAGGAAGATGAAGCTTTGGGTAATCTTCGCTTCTGGCGACTTTTGAAGAACGGCTGCGAACGTCTGCCAGAGTTCGTCAAAGACGCGGGAGTCGGTTTCCACCAACGTCGCCCCAGCGAGGTTCGCCGACAGCGGCGCCGCGTCGACGAGTTGCAGGAACCAACCGTGAAAGGTATTCACAGCCAACGGTGGCTGCGCCGTCAACACCCGCTCGTAGAGGCCGCGGGCGGTACGTAGCGTCTCCTGCCGCTCTTCCCCGAACTGGATGCCTCGCTCGGCAAGGAAGGCAGCGGCCTCGGGTTCCGGTACGGTGGCCAACAGATGCAGCCAGTCGACCACTCGTTCCTCGATTTCACGCGCAGCCTTGCGGGTAAACGTGATCGCCAGGATCTCGCCGGGGGCGACACCGGCCAGCAGCAGGCGTACGACACGCGACGCCAATAGCCATGTTTTGCCGCTACCGGCGCACGCTTCGACGACGACGCTGCGGGAAGGGTTAAGCGCTTGCTCGATCAGGGAATTCGGCGAGTCCGCCACGGTTGGCTCGTCCACAACAAAGCAGGGGGGGCGCGTTCATAGTGCTGCGCCGTCTCATACGGAACCCCATTATAGAGAGTACCGTGCGGAAGACGCAGAGGGCTTCGACAATGAGGCCCTTCTGCCCGTCTTCTGCGCGGTTGATTCCCCTTCTCTCCCAAGCAGCGAAATCAGAGCCGATAGGCGCCCACCACACGCTGCATGTCGTTGGCCAAACGATCCAGCTCTCCAGCTGAGGAGGCGCTGGCCTCGGCCGCTGCGTTGCTCTCCTCGGACATTTGCGCGATGCGCTCGACCTGCGTCGCTATGTTGTTGGTCGCGGAACCCTGCTCACGGATCGCCTCAGCGATCTCTTCAACCATCGACACCGCCCGGCGGCTGCCCTCTCCGATCTTGCTTATCGCGTTGTTGGCTTCCTGCGCGCGCTCAACCCCGACTGCAACCTTGTCCACAACGAGTTGCATGCCGTTCACAGCGTCGCCCGCCTTGCTGCGCATTGACTCGATGGTCTGAGTAATCTGCTGAGTTGATAAGGCGGTACGCTCGGCGAGCTTGCGCACTTCATCGGCAACGACGGCAAAACCGCGCCCCTGCTCGCCAGCCCGCGCCGCTTCGATGGCGGCATTTAGGGCCAATAGATTGGTCTGGTCGGCAACGTCCTTGATCACCGACACAACTTGCGAGATCTGCTGGCTCTGCTGTTCCAGGCCGTGGATCAGTCCCGCCGCTTCATGCACTGTGGACGCGATCTCCTGAATACCCGTAGCGGCTTGCCCAATGATCAACTCTCCCGTACTCGCCAGTTGACCGGACTCCTTGGAAATCCGGTTGGCCTCCTGAGCCTGGTCCGCAACGTGATTGATGCTCACCGTGATTTCTTCCACGGTCGCCGCCATTGCCGCCGCTGCCTCGCTCTGTTGCTGCGAGGCTTTTGCCACATGGCCGGAAGAAACCGCCAACTGATCGGACGCAGACGCCACCGACTTTGCCCCTTCGGCAATCGATCCCAGATTGCTCTGGAGTTTGTCGAGCAAGCGGTTGAGTCCGGCGGTCGTTTCGCCTATCTCATCTTGCTTCGTGACCTTCACACGTACGGTGAAATCGAGATCGCTCTCAACCTTGGCAACCATCGACCGGATCTGATTCAACGACGATTTGATGTTGGCGCGCAGAAAGAGTCCGAGAAGCGCGATGGCCACCACCCCGGAGATAATGACCGTGATCGAAGACACCCGGCCGTTTGCGGCCGCGGCAAAGGCCTCCTCGGCAATCTCCGCGGCCCGCTTCTCATTCGCCGCCATGTGGGCGTCGAGTGCTGCAAGCGCGCTATCGCCGAGCGTTGACCCGCGATCCTCGAGAACCGCTTTGGCATCCGCTTTCTGATTCGATTTGGATTTCGGGAAGATGTCTTTTACGACGAGGTCAATAAAAGCCATCACTTTGGCTTTTTCTTCCGCAAGGAGCTTCTTGTCGTCGTCCTTTGTAATCGAGTCTTCGTATTCCTTGAGCGACTGGATAAGCTGCTTGGACGTATCATCAATGCGCTTATCAAAGGTGAGGAACGCGAAAGCATCCGTATTGAGTACGTGCGCGTAGATTGCGCCACGGAGCATCAGCACATCCTTCTGAACCTTGCTCAGCTTTTGGATACCAGCGAGGCTCTCGTCATTGATTGCCCGGATGCCGTGAGCTTCCCGCTCGGCTACGGTCAATCCCACGATACCGACCCAAAGCAGAGCCAGGACGGATGCGCCGATCATCAAAAGGATGCGGCTGGCGATGGTAATCCTGTTCATCAAATGCCCCTCTTGTGAAGAAACGCTGCAATCATGCGGCGATCACCGGGAACAGCCAATCCACCGGACGCGAACAGGAACAAATGAGTTTCGTTGCTGCGATCCGCGATCCGAATCGCTTCCGTTCCTGCAACACGAAACAATACCCGCGGATTACTTTCAGAATCCTTTCGAGCCCTGACCTCCGCTACCCCTTTTTATCTATAGACCTTCCGGCACAGGCCGTACATCTCGCAGTGTCGGCAAATGCTGGCGGTACCCTGTGCGGGCAAACGCGCCCCGGCGCGCAGTGCATCGAATATCGATTTCAGCCGTTCACCCTGCGCCTCGGCGGCCAGTCTCAACCCGTCTGCATTGTCATGATCTTCATCGGCCGCTGCAACCGTGACGATTTTGTCGTCATCAAGCGCCACATAAGCCGCCCGCTCCGCGTCGCCATGGAGAAGCGCGTACGCCGGCAATTGCACATCGTCCTTCAAACGCTCGCGTATCGTCGATGCCCGTTGCGTCTTGTAATCGTAGAGTGCGGTTCCTCCATTGGCGTGCTCGTCGACCCGGTCGATACGCCCATAGAACTCCACGGTGTCGCCGTCGGCAAGCAGCAAGTCCCGCTTTGCCTTCACTTCCGCTCGCGACCAGCGCCAGCCGGCTGCCTCCTGCTCGCGCTGCCACGCGACATACGCGGGCAGGTGTTTTTCCCAGCGTAAGCGCCAACCCAGCGCCAGAAAATTATCCTCAACAGCCGGCGCAAAGACCTCCTCCACGCAACTCCGCAACGCGGCCAGCGCCTCGTCGTCGCCCAACACCGATACCAACGGATGGTGCTCGTGGAAGAGTTCAAGAGTTCGATGCACCAGTGCTCCGTAATCGCTCTTGGCCATTTCCTCGCTAACCTCGTCCATCTCACCCAAGCCGAGAACGTAGCGCGCAAAGAACCGATAGGGGCATCCGACCAGAGTCGCGTAGGCGCTGACCGAGACGCGACGCGGCAGCAAGGTTCGAGGTACGACAGGCGACGCGACGACCAAAGGCTCGGGCAAGGTCGCTACGTCCGGGCGCGGCTCTTCGCGAACGGGAAGCGGCATACGTTGCAGGTCGTCGCCCCACGCGACTTGATGCAGTGTCGACAGCAACGCAAACTCGGGCGCCAGCAGATTCGCCTCACCGTCCTGTTCCGCCTGCCAACTGACGACCACCCGAGGGACGGTAGCGAGAAGCAGTTCGAGGTCGCGCCGCAATTCGCGTTCGCCATCTTGGCGTGTACGCAAACCCAGATCGCGTCGTACTGACTGATTGAAGAATTCGCCACCATTGGCCGGGGTAAGTTGGCGGGCATCTCCACCGAGCAGGATCGCCGCCTCGAACCGGCGCAAGCAGACGGCATTGAGCGGCGTTATGACGATGGGACTTACGATGCGGCTGTCACGGAAATTGGCGGCTTCACATTCTCGGTTGAGCCAGTCGCGCCACACAGCAAACGACAAGGCCCCACCGCTTTCGGCCAACTCCTCACGGCGCATTTCGAGCAGTTCAATCAACGCGTTTCCGGCAGCGTCCTGCCTTAACGCGTCGAGCGCACCCAACACCTCAAGCGCCTTGAACAGCCGCCCGATCCAACGCGCCAGCGGGGCCGGCTTGGCACGTAGGAGCGCCATCGCCGCCTCGACCCGATCCAGCGCCGCAAGAGAGAAAGGCTTGGCTTCATCGTCAGGGGCTTCGAGAAGGGCACGCCGGGCGAGCGACAGCCCCGCACGTGCGGATGCTGATCGCACCGCAGATTCCAGGAAGCTGATCGACGCCTTGCGTCCACGCTCGTCACTGTCAGCAAAGACAAAGGGGGACTTGCATAGATCGAGAAGATCGCGATAGTAGGCATTGCCCGCCGCCGTTTCGAGCAGTGCATCGATGGTGGCCGCTGCACGCGAGGTAGACAATTTCCAGCCGGTCTCATCGCTGACGAGAACGCCTTCGCGCTCCAACAGCGCCCGTACGCGGCGGGCGGTCAACCGGTCCTGCGCGATAAGCGCAATACGCCGGAGTCCGGCGGCCAACCACTCACCAATCTGAGCAACGGCCGCGCGAGCTTCATGTTCGCGCCCATTCGTCGCAACCAGGCGCAACCTATCCTGCTCTCCCGCCAGGAGGGGACTGGCCGGATAGCGCCTTGCCACGTCATTAGCTCGCTCGACCAAAGGCCCGGCCGGCTCTTCCGGCCAAGCCATCGCAAGTACGGCCATCATTGGGGAGGTTTCGAGACGGCGTGGCGCAGGATGAAATGCGGTGATCGGCCGCCTCGCGGCATAGCGTTCGAGAAAAGCACTTTCCGCCGGATCGAGCGCTTCTTCCGGCGCCGCATCAAGCAGTACGACAAGTTCCGGGAATCCTTCCGGCTCAAGCTCCGCGTGGTGTGCCAGAGTTGCCAGCCGAAGATGGTAGGCGCTCACCGCATCGGGGCGACCTGCTAGCGCAAGCGCGCGCCACAACTCATGTATGACGCGAGCCTCAAACGCCAGTGGCATGGATGAACGCAGCGAATAAGCACGTTGCAACTCATCGACGAAAGCCTCGAGAGTCCCCGGCAGGCAGATGGACGCCGTGGTCAACTCGTCGAAGAACACCGCCATTTCACCAGCGATCCCCCAGAGCGCTGACTCTTCGAACCACCCACGTTCACGCAGCGCTTCGTGCAGAAGGACAAGCCTTTGACTCTCGGGTAAAGGATCGCCTATCTCATCGACATAGTTGACGCCGGAATTTTCCACCCACTGTGCCAACGTATCGAAACGCGGCAGCAACAGCGGCCGTCCGGCAGCCCGGTGAAGCGCATTGCGCAACTCGGCCGCAATAGGCAACGCCGGGACGAGAACGACTATATGCGATAGGTCGCCGCTTGCCGCCTGGTCAGCACATCGTTCCAGGACGGCGGTGGCCAGCGCGTCGTAGAAAGTTTCTCCGGCCGGAAGCGCGGTCGATATCACGCGGCCGGGCTCGCTCGGCATGGGTTAGGCTGGACGTGCTGAATGACGGGCGCGGCGCAAAATCTCAGCGTTCGAGTAGATCCGCCTTGTCAGGCTTGCCATTCCAATCGTCCGCGTCAGGCAACGGCTCGTGACGCTCGGTGATGGCCGGCCAGACCTTTGCCATTTCCGCGTTGATGGCGATGAACCGGCGCTGGTTCTCAGGCACGTCATCTTCGGCGAAAATGGCCTCGGCCGGGCATTCGGCGACGCAAAGCGTGCAGTCGATACACTCTTCGGGGTCGATCGCGAGGAAATTGGGGCCTTCGCGAAAACAATCGACGGGGCAAACGTCCACGCAATCCGTGTATTTGCATTTGATGCAGTTCTCGGTAACAACGTAAGCCATATCGCGTCTCGGGTATGTGTAGGTTGAAAACTATAGCGCCATTTGAGGGCCGGGTCTTGCCAGAGGCAGCGTCGGAGAAGCACCGGCTAGCATTCAGTGCCGCGTATGACGGCAAAGAGCAGCAAAAATTCCAAAGGCAGCAGCGGGGCTCCTTGCGTGCCTTTGCATGGCCTCATCGGGAAGGCAGAGAATTGGTTCAGTTGCAAAAATGGAGCCGGACGACCCCGGCGAGAGCCGACAAACAGGAACATGGAGCCGGATTTTTTGCTGTTCCGTCGGCACCAACTTCCCACGCCGTTTATTTTTCGCTAGCATTATCCGAGAACCAGTTCCATTTTCCGGTGTCGATTCCCGGACGTCTTTGAACAATACTCCCATCGTTTTTTATTCGAGGCATACTCATGAGCCAACACATTCACCATGTCACAGACGACTCGTTTGCCACCGAAGTATTGCAAGCTCAGCAACCGGTGCTGGTCGACTATTGGGCGGAATGGTGCGGCCCGTGCAAGATGATCGCCCCCATCCTGGACGAAATTGCTTCCGAGTACGCGGGCCGGCTGAAAGTGGCGAAGTTGAATATCGATGACAACCAGGCGACTCCCGCGAGCTATGGCGTTCGCGGCATCCCGACGCTGATGCTGTTCAAGAACGGGAACATCGAAGCCACCAAAGTCGGCGCGCTGTCGAAATCGCAACTCAGCGCGTTCATTGACAGCCACCTGTAAAGCCGTTACCCTCCGCCTGAAAGCTCTCACGAAGCGGCACCTGACCACAGGAAGAACAAATCCCGCGAAGAACTTTCAGGCGCAATTCCGTTTGTAAAGAATCCGTCGTAACCATTCCCGGCAGTTCCCAGACTCCCCGTACGCGCTAGACCGCAACGAGGCCGGGAGCATTGAATCGGCTCCCCATTTTTCTCTCTCATTCCGCTCATGCATCTATCCGAACTCAAAGCCCTACATGTAAGCCAACTGCTCGACATGGCCGTCAACAACGGCATCGAGGGCGCCAACCGACTTCGCAAGCATGAACTGATTTTCGCTTTGCTGAAGAACCAAGCCAAGAAAGGCGAGACCATCTTCGGCGACGGCACGCTGGAAACCCTGCCGGACGGGTTCGGTTTCCTGCGCTCACCCGACACGTCGTACCTGGCCAGCACCGACGACATCTACGTCAGTCCCAGCCAGATCAGGCGCTTTAACCTGCATACAGGCGATACGATCGAAGGCGAGATCCGCACGCCTAAGGACGGCGAACGCTACTTCGCGCTGGTCAAAGTCGACAAGATCAACGGTGAAGCGCCGGAAGCATCGAAGAATAAGATCCTGTTTGAGAACCTGACGCCGCTACATCCTGAGCATCATCTCAAGCTCGAACGCGACATCCGCGGCGAAGAGAACATCACCAGCCGCATCGTCGATATCATCGCGCCAATCGGCAAAGGACAACGGGGACTGCTCGTCTCGAGCCCGAAGAGCGGCAAGACGGTAATGATGCAGCATATCGCCCATGCCATCACGGCGAACCATCCGGACGTGATACTCATCGTCTTGCTGATCGACGAACGCCCGGAAGAAGTGACCGAGATGACGCGTTCAGTCCGCGGCGAAGTAGTGGCTTCCACCTTCGATGAACCGGCGACGCGCCACGTGCAGGTGGCCGAAATGGTCATCGAAAAAGCCAAACGGCTAGTAGAGCACAAGAAAGACGTGGTCATCCTGCTCGACTCGATCACGCGATTGGCGCGCGCTTACAACACCGTGCAGCCTGCATCGGGCAAGGTACTGACAGGCGGTGTGGACGCCAACGCGCTGCAAAAGCCGAAGCGCTTTTTCGGCGCGGCGCGCAATGTCGAGGAAGGCGGATCGCTCACGATCATTGCCACCGCGCTTATCGACACAGGCAGCCGCATGGATGACGTCATCTACGAAGAATTCAAAGGCACCGGCAACCTGGAAATCCATCTCGATCGGCGAATGGCGGAAAAGCGTGTCTATCCGGCGATCAACGTCAATCGCTCGGGAACACGCCGTGAAGAACTCCTTTTGATGCCGGACGTGTTGCAGAAGATGTGGGTTCTGCGCAAGCTGCTCTACAACATGGACGACCTCGAAGCGATGGAATTCCTGCTCGACAAAATCAAGGCAACCAAAAATAACGGCGAATTCTTCGACTCAATGCGGCGCTGAGCGGAGTTCAGGGAATTCCCGCTCACTCACGCGGGAGTTCACGCCGATTGCAAGTTTGTGAAGAATCAACGATAATTATGCGTTTTCCGCGGTCGGTCACCGACGTACAGGTACGTCGAGCCGGCTAGATTTGACCTACAGGAATTTCACCGATGAAATCCGATACCCATCCCGATTACAACGAGATCGAAGTGACGTGCTCCTGCGGCAACACGTTCAAGACCCGGTCTACGATGAATAAACCGCTGCACATCGAAGTCTGTGCTGCCTGCCATCCGTTCTATACCGGCAAGCAGAAGATCATCGACACGGCCGGTCGCGTCGAGAAGTTCAATAAGAAATACAGCGCCACGCGCAAATCGGCGTAAGGCGGTTCACGCGGACACGCGTGACAACGAAAAGGCAGCTCCGGGCTGCCTTTTTTGTTTAGGCTTGCCAAAGCAAGTGCGGGCACAATACGGACCATGCCATCCCTCTCGAACAATCCGCGCTTCAAAGGGATCACCCTGCCTCCTTCGGGCTGGGTGTTGGCCGTGCTACTGGCGGTCTACATCTTTACCGGTCTCATTGGGCACGACCCATGGAAGCACGATGACGCCATATCGATCGGGCTCGCCTACGATGTTCTGCGCAATGGCCATTGGCTGACGCCCGAACTCGCCGGACAGGCCCATCCGGATGCGCCGCTCTATTACTGGACGGCTGCAATTACGGGCCATCTCTTCTCCTGGATTCTCCCGGCACACGACGCTATCCGTGTTGCCAGCGGCATTTTCACGCTCCTCGCATTGCAGTTCATTCTCCTTGCAGCACGGGAGCTTCACGGGCGTGAAAACGCGGCAGCGGCACCACTGATTCTCGCCGGCAGTATCGGTTTCTTGTACCACGCTCACGAAGCGCAGCCCATGCTGACGGCACTTACCGCGCATGCGGCAGCCTACTGGGCACTGATACTGCTGCCCCGGCGTCCGCTACAAGCGGGGCTTACGTATGCGATCGCGGCTGCCGTGGGATTCCTGGCCAATGGCCTGTTGCCAATAGTCACGCTGATACCCGTGACGGTATTGGCTTTGTGGCAGTCGACGGACTGGAAGAAGTATCTGTCGATACTGATTGGCGCCATCCTTCTGGCCTTGATTCTGATCGCCGCGTGGCTACTGCCACTGCAGTGGCTCGCTCCAGATTACTTGGCGGCGTTCTTCGCTTCAGAGATTGAGAGCTTGAGCAAGAACGTGCAGCCGTGGGCAAACACCCCGCGTTATCTCAACCTGCTGCTTTGGTACGCATGGCCGGCACTTCCTCTCGCTGCTTGGGCGTTGTGGGCAAAGCGGCGGCAGTTGCGCAATAGAACGATCGCACTACCCGCACTCGCCTTCCTCTCGACCCTGCTCATCCTGGGGGTCAGCGTTGAACTGCGCAGTGCACCGTCCCTACTTCTGCTGCCTCCGCTCGTCCTGCTTGCCGTTCCCGGCGTAATGACTTTACGGAGAGGCGCTGCAGCGGCGTTCGATTGGTTCGCCATGATGACCTTCACACTGTTCGCCGCCATTGTCTGGGTAGCATGGAGCGCCATGGTGTTCGGCTGGCCACAACGATTGGCCCGGCAGGCGGTGCGCTTGGAGCCCGGGTTCGTGGGCCACTTTGACTTGCTGAACGTTGTGTTTGCGCTGCTCGCCACCCTCGCCTGGGTCTGGCTGATCGTAACCAGCCCGCGCTCCCCGATGCGCAGTTTGATGCACTGGATGTCGGGGCTCACACTCTTCTGGCTGCTTGTCGCATCGTTATGGATGCAATGGATCGACTACGGCAAGACGTTTCGCGCGGTCTCCTCGTCGGTCGCGCGGGTGGTTGCCGACCCGAACGAATGCCTTGCCAATGCCAATCTGCCGGATGCCATTGTCAGTTCTCTCCACTACTTTGATGGCCTGCGCACCGTTCCGTTTCAGACCAAGGAGAGCGCCCAATGCCGTTGGCTGATCATGCAGGGCCAACCGCGTGATCCAGGGGCGATCGCAGATGCAGGCTGGCGGAAGGTTTGGGAAGGACGACGCCCTGGCGATCGGCGCGAAAGCGACAAATTTGAGCTTTATCGTCGCTCCGGTTCGGCAAGGAAAGCCGCCCAACTGACGGATATTCCAGTTGAGGGGCCCGAAGACCCGGCAGTTCGCCGGTGACCTTGCCCTACCGTGCTGCTTACGCTACAGCTTGATGAAATTCTCTCGGTAATACCGGAGTTCGGCAATTGACTCCCGGATATCAGCCAGCGCCGTGTGATCAGCTTTCTTGACGAAGCCCTTGGCCACTTCGGGTTTCCAGCGGCGGCAGAGTTCCTTCAACGTGCTCACGTCAAGGTTCCGGTAATGAAACCAGGCCTCGAGTAGCGGCATGTAACGCGCCATGAAACGCCGATCCTGACCGATCGAGTTACCGCACATGGGGCTCGCGGATTTCGGCACATACTGTTCGAGGAATGCCAGCGCTTGTTCCTGCACGGTCGCCTCGTCGAGCATCGACGCTTTCACCTTCTCGATCAACCCAGAACGACCGTGGGTGTTCTTGTTCCAGTCGTCCATCGCGTCGAGCACGGCGTCCTGTTGATGAACGACCCAGACCGGCGACTCGGCGACCGTTTCAAGAGCACTATCGGTAATGACCATCGCCATTTCGATGATCCGCTCCCGCTCCGGGTCGAGGCCGGTCATTTCCATGTCCAGCCAAACGAGATGATTTGCGTCCTGTGCCATATATAATCGATCCAAACTTCCAAAGGCGTATTTTGTCACACCTCGATGCCGAATAATTTCTCCGCGGTTTTCCTCCTCGCCGTCACCGCCATGGTCGGCGTTCGACTCTGGCTGGCGAGCCGTCAGATCGCTCACGTCAAAGCGCATCGCGGGTCGGTCCCGACACAGTTTGTGGCGAACATCGACCTCTCTTCGCACCAAAAGGCAGCGGACTACAGCGTCACGCGAACCCGCTTCGGGATGGTTTCTCTGGCCGTCGATATCGCCGTCCTTCTTGCCTTGACCTTTGGCGGGGGCCTCCAGGTATTGCACACCTTCTGGGCGCCACAGCTTGACGGCTTCTTCTATGGTGTGGCGCTGACCTTCAGCGTTTTGGCCATTTCGACCATTATCGACCTGCCGCTTTCCCTGTACGGACAATTTGTGATCGAGCAGCGTTTCGGGTTCAATCGCATGACGGTTAAGCTGTTCTTCGCTGATCTCCTCAAACAGGCACTGCTCGGCATCGTAATCGGCACGCCGGTGTTGCTAGCCATTTTGTGGCTGATGGCAAAGATGGGACGCTTCTGGTGGCTCGATGTCTGGCTCTTCTGGTGCGCCTTCAATCTACTCATTCTATTCGTCTATCCGAAGTGGATAGCGCCACTGTTCAACAAGTTCGCCCCCCTCGAGGACGAGTCTTTACGCGCGCGCATTGAAGCTTTGCTTGCCCGGTGCGGCTTCGCATCCTCCGGCTTGTTCGTCATGGATGGCTCCAAACGCTCAAACCATGGCAATGCGTACTTCACGGGTTTCGGGAAGACCAAGCGCATCGTGTTTTTCGACACATTGCTTTCACGCCTGAAACCCGAAGAGGTCGAAGCCGTTCTGGCCCATGAATTGGGGCATTTCACGCACCGCCACGTCCTCAAGCGAATCGCGCTGATCTTCGGAATGTCGTTCGTCTTCCTCGCTGTCCTCGGGCAGTTAATGGAAGCCGACTGGTTTTTCACCGGACTGGGCGTGGAGACGCATAACACGGCGCTCGGATTGATTTTGTTCTTTCTCGTCGCCCCCGTCTTCACCTTCCTCCTCACGCCGTTGATGAGCCTGCTCTCGCGCCGGCATGAGTACGAGGCCGACCGCTACGCGGCCGAACATACCTCTGCCGCGAATCTGGTGGCCGCGCTAGTCAAGCTCTACGAGGATAATGCCTCGACACTGACGCCGGACCCGCTGCATTCGCTGTTCTACGATTCCCACCCCCCGGCGGCGCTGCGCATCGCTCGATTGACTTGAAAACGCAGGGCCTTGTCGTCGCCGTGCATGGGCGACAGTACGCCGTGGAGCTCGCCGACCAGCAGCGAGTGATGTGCTTTACGCGTGGGAAACGTAGCGAAGTTGCCTGTGGCGACCGCGTTACGGTGAAGCTGGACGGCAGCGGGCAAGGCGTAATCGAGTCCTTTGACGAGAGGCGTTCACTGCTCTATCGATCCGACGAGTTCAGGGAAAAGCTGATCGCCGCAAATGTCACGCAAGTTGTCATCGTCGTCGCCACCGAGCCATCGTTCTCCGCGGAACTGGTGACGCGCTGCCTCGTCGCCGCCGAGAGCCAGGACTTACGCACGCTCATCGTCCTCAACAAGTGCGATCTTGCGGATAAAAGCCGGCATGCGATAACGATGCTGCAACCTTTCGAGAAGCTGGGATATCCGATCGTCCGCCTGTCCGCCCGCGAAGGTCAAGCGGGGGAATTGTTGCCCTACCTGTCCGGGCAAACAAGCGTCTTGGTCGGTCAGTCCGGCATGGGCAAGTCGACGTTGATCAACGCCTTGGTTCCAGGCGCGCAAGCCACAACACGCGAGATATCCAGCGCCCTCGATTCCGGTAAGCATACAACCACCCATACGGCGCTCTATCACCTCGACGACGATACCGCCGTGGTCGACTCGCCAGGGGTGCAGGAATTCGGGCTACGGCATCTTTCGGCACGTGACATCGAGCAGGGATTCCCGGAACTTCGACCGCTTCTTGGTCAATGCCGCTTTCGCAACTGCCGCCATGACCGGGAGCCGGATTGCGCAGTGCGCGCGCTGCTCGACGCCGACGGAATGGATAACCGCCGTTACGCGGTGTTCCGTGCTCTACGCGATCAAGCGCGCTGAGAAGAAATCACGGGATGAACGAAATCGTAATCTGCCGGAAGCACAACAAAACACCTGCGGCAGCACGCCAAGCGGCCGACCTCTTGGTCCGGGAAATCGCGAAAGAGTTGGCCCTCGACATGGCATGGACTGAGAACGTGATGCGATTCCAACGTCCCGGGGTGTTCGGCGAGATCACTATCGGCGAGGCCGAAGTCATTGTGGTCGTGCGTCTTGGGGCCTTGTTCGTACCGCTCAAGCCGAGTATCGAGCAAGCGTTACTTGAGTTGCTCGACGCCAGCTTAGGCTCCGAATAAGCAAATAACCGCCATCGAAACCGGACTTGAATAGCCGCACGCGCTAGCGAGCGGGCGTCTTGCCGACGCCGGTACTCGCTAAACCATCCATGACGCCGACGCAACGCTTCAGCGTCGCCGCTTGTTCTGCCGCCGGCTTGCCGACAAGTTCGCAGTCTTCAATGGTCACCGGCGCTTTCCCCGCTTTGGCCGGTGGCAAGGCGGGAACCGACCGCATATCCACCTTCGTAGCACCTTGATCCACGACGACAGTTTTTTTCGACGACTCCGAACTTGGCTGAGTCCCTACGACTTGCTTTGGTACGGCAGTTTTCTGCTCTTCTTTTTCTTTCGCCGCATTGCCGGTGGAATGCGCCACCGCATGCTCGCGCAAGGCTCGCATTTGCTGCGCGAGCCCGTCGTTCTTCGCGTTCGCTTCGCTAAGCGCAGTACTCTTTTGCTTCAGCGCTTCCTTAGCCATGGCCAACTCTCTACGCAAAGCGGAGGTCTGTCGAAAATACGCAAACGCTCCAAACGCATCGGCCAGAAGGAGAACACCGAGAACAGCCGAAAGGACAAATACCACCGTGGTCTTGCGCGCGGTCCGGGCTTCTGGCGGAGCAACGACGGTTTCTTCTTGCTCGATAGCCATGATCCCTTCCTCCGCCTGCGCAGCCGACCAATTCGGCGCTCCCCTTCGTTAACGTAAGGGGCTCGCCAACACTTTAGGGTATAGGAGCTCACCAACAGCGCTCGCGTTCCCTTGATCGCACATGGACCTCGTGTGCGGGCTCGGGTATCGGCTGTCGGGATCGTGAGTGCTATTGAATCAGGGCGGCGACCTTCCCGAGTACCGGACATCAGGACAATTGCCGATCTAGCACGCCGGACGTGATAAGCTAAGGCCATTGGCCAGAGCGCGCTCAGAGCCGACCTATCCCAAACAATAACGCGATATCGTCCCTGTTATGGAAACGCCCCCTCCAAGCGAAACGCCCGGGCAGAAAGCCCGCGCGCTGCTCAAAATCCTGCAGGAGAGTTATCCCGCTTTCCGCGACTTCCAGCCGTTGGCCATCGGCATCGACAAGCAACTCCTGGCACGGCAGCCCGATATTGAACGAAAGACGCTGCGGCTCGCGCTGGGTATGCACACCAACTCGCTGCGTTACCTCAAAGTGCTTGAGAAGGCGACGCATCGCGTTGACCTTGATGGGAAACCGGGTGACGCTGTGTCGGAAGAGCACCGCGCCCATGCCGCCCAAACCTTGCGTGAACGTTTTCGCAAGGACGCCGAGCGCCGCAAAGCAGAACGCGAAGCCGCCGAACTCGAGAAGCAACGCACGGCCAAGCTCAACCAACTGGTCGAGAAGTTCGGGAAAAATCGGTAGTACGTAGCGACTTGCGAAGCACCAATTAGCAGATCGGCAGATCGAAAAACGATGCCGACGCCGCGCGTAGGCTCTAGTGTGCAGCAAGTTTCACGACGGGCTGGGGGATATCCTCAACAAGCCAATCACCAACTAGCCGCCATTGTCGGCGCTCGTCTTCGAGGACAAGGTGCCAGCGGCCGCTGTCCGGGATAGTCAGGCCAGCGGCATATCGCCCGTTTTCCACTGCAGGCAGTACGACGCTTTGATCAAAACCGCTACGCGTCGGATGAGCGATGGTCAGCTTCAGCGCGGTCGGAGCTTCTCCGCCTTGCGGCCGAGTCACTGAGGCGCTCACCATGTGCCGCTGCCTGTCAAACACGAGTTCGGCAACCAATCCCAACGCAGCCGCTTGGCGATCCCGCGCCGTAAGCTGGTTCACGGCCAACCCCTGTTTGTAATAGTCGTCGTCCACCAGCCCGTCGTTGCTTCGCACGGCCAGAAAAACGGTTACAGCAGCGGCAACGATCACCAGGAAGGGCCCAAGCATCAATAGCCAGGGCCAGCGATGGCGGTACCAGGGTTGGTTACTCGTCGACAGTCTCTCGTTCATGGCATGAAGAAGCTGGCTTTCTCGCGCACCTTGATCTCGTCTCGGCCGATCGCATGCACATCGAAGAAGATTTTGTTCGATCCCTTGGCGCCTGTCCCGTCTTCGACGGCGGCTACGACGACCGTGCTCTTGTTCGATGCGGCGGGGACCTCGATGACGCGTTCGCCGACCAGATCAATGCCGTCGATACCGCTTACCGCGATCGCGTACTGGTGAGACTTCTCGTCTGTGTTCATCACATTGAGCGTAAAAACGTTCTCGATGCGCCCATCGTCCCCCTCGCGGTACAACGCCGAGCGATCACGCAGGACGTCGACACGCAAGGGAATACGCGTCAGCAGGCTCCAACTCGTCGCCGCGACGATAAGGAACAGAATCGCCGAATAGATCATCGTGCGCGGGCGCAGCAAATGGCTAACGATGTCGCGTCGCCCGTAGTGCTTGCTCATCGCATTTTCTGTGGAGTAGCGGATCAGCCCTCGCGGCAAACCAACTTTGTCCATCACCTCGTCGCAAGCATCGATACACGCCGCGCACGCGATACATTCGAGCTGAAGCCCATTGCGGATGTCGATCCCGGTCGGACAGACCTGCACGCAAATGCCGCAGTCGATGCAGTCCCCACGCGGCGCAGCCGGCTCCGCCTTCTTCTTTCGAGCCCCGCGCGGCTCCCCTCGTTCGGCGTCATAACCGATGATCAGCGTGTCCGGGTCAAACATCACCCCTTGAAAGCGAGCGTACGGACACATGTACTTGCACACCTGTTCGCGCATGAAGCCCGCCATGAGGTACAGGAAACCGCCGTAGAAGAAGATCCAGAAGGTTTCCCAAGGGCCAAGCGAGAATGAAGCGACGGAGCCCGCCAACTCTCGGATCGGCGAGAAGTATCCGACGAACGTAAAACCGGTCCAGAGCGCGATGGCCAGCCAGATCACGTGCTTGGTAAACTTGATGCGGAATTTACGGGCTGACATCGGTTGGGCGTCGAGCTTCATGCGCGCCGGCCGGTCGCCTTCGATACGGCGTTCGATCCACATGAACAGCTCGGTGTAGACGGTCTGCGGACAGGCATAACCGCAAAAGAGGCGCCCTCCGATGGCGGTTACGAGAAACAGCGAATACGCCGAAATGACGAGCAGGACGGCAAGGTAGATGGCGTCCTGGGGCCAGAAAACCATGCCGAAAATGTGGAATTTGCGTTCGACGAGATGGAACAGCACCGCCTGGCGTCCGCCCCACTCCAGCCAACACAGGCCATAGAACAGCGCCTGCGTGACGATGACCATGACCTTCCGCCAGTTGTCAAAGAAGCCGGTGACGCTACGCGCGTAAACCGTCCTGTGCTTCTCGTAGAGGGACACGGTGTTGATAACCGCTGATTTCTCGGCCCGATCCGCGACCTTATTCATGAATGCCGTCCTGGTGCATTTCAGAATTACACTTTACGCTAATATTCTTGGCAGGCGCCAAGTGCACATGGTGCAATAACAAACGAACAGTAGAAACCATAAAGGGGCGGTTCCGAAGAACCGCCCCTTGGCCGAGAAAAGACCTGCGAATTACTTCTTCTCCGGCCCGCCGCTGAGATTGAGAACATAGGCGGCAAGAAGATGGATCTTGTTATCGCCCAAGAATTCCTTCCATGCCGGCATCTGATTGGTCCTGCCCTGCGTGATCGTCTCGACGATCTTCGCCTCGGAACTCCCGTACAGCCAGGTTTTGTCCGTCAAGTTCGGGGCACCTAACGCCTGCATTCCCTTTCCGTCCGCACCGTGACACGCGAAGCACACGGTATCGAAACGCACCTTGCCCTTGGCCGCAAGTTCGGCGTTATGGCTAAGACCAGATAGCGAGCGGACGTAGTTGGCCAGTTCCCGGGCCCCCGTTTCGCCACCGACCGCGTCGGGATTCCCCCCATAGGGCGGCATGACGCCCATGCGGCCGTTGGTGATCGTCTCGACTACCTGTTCCGGAGCCCCGCCCCACTGCCAATCCTTATCAGTCAGATTCGGGAAACCGCGGTCACGCGATCCTTGGGCCGTGGCGCCGTGGCACTGAACGCAGTAGGTCTGGTACAACCGGCCGCCCATCTCCATGGCCGACTTATCGGCCGAGACCTTCACGATGTCCATCCCGGCATATTTGTCAAAGAGCGGCTTCACCTGGGCGTCGACACGTTCCACTTCCTTCTGGTGCTCTCCCGCCGTGGTCCAACCGTACACGCCCGGGAAACGCCCGAGAGCCGGATAAAGAACGACGTAAACCAGAGCGAAAACAACCGTCGCATAGAACAGCCACATCCACCAGCGCGGCAGCGGGTGGTTGTATTCCTGCAGCGACTCGTCCCAGACATGGCCCGTTGTGTCGGTTGCCGGAGCCCCGCCTTTCGCGCCCGTGCTCTGTACCCATAGGAAGATGCCGCAGGCGACGATGCTGACGAGAACGATCAGGACGATGTACCAATTCCAGAATTCGTTTACAAAATCGCTCATGACGGCTCCCCTTGTTTGCGCGGCGAAAGACCTTGTTCAACCCGATCGGCCTGAACGTCCAGGAACGGCAGGTTGGCGGCTTCCTCGAAACGCTTTTTGTTGCTCTTCACTCCGTAGGCCCACCACACGATCCCGAGGAAAGTCATCAGTGAGACAACGGTGACAATTGATCGCAAATCGTTGATATCCATGATTACTTGGCCCCCTTCAGCTCAAGTCCCATGCCTTGCAGATAAGCGATCAGGACATCCATTTCGCTCTTGCCTTCGACCTGCTTGCTAGCTTCGGCGATTTCCTGGTCAGTATAGGGGACGCCAACTTTTCGCAGCGCCGCCATCTTGGCGGATACGCCTGCGGCATCAGCCGGCGTCTTCGCCAGCCAGGCGAATGCCGGCATGTTGGACTCGGGGACGACGTCCCGCGGATTCGTCAGGTGAGCACGATGCCATTCGTCGGAGTAGCGGCCGCCGACACGCTGCAAGTCCGGTCCGGTACGCTTCGATCCCCATTGGAAGGGGTGGTCATACACGAATTCGCCGGCGACCGAATAATGCCCGTAACGCTCTGTCTCCGCGCGGAAGGGGCGAATCATCTGCGAATGGCAGAGAAAGCACCCTTCGCGGATATAGATGTCGCGGCCCGTCAGGCGAACCGGATCGTACGGTTTGAGCCCTTCGACCGGAGTGGTCGTCGACTTCTGGAAAAACAACGGAACGATCTCCAGCAGACCGCCGACACTGACGACGAGCACCGTCAGAATGACGAGCAACGCGACATTGCGCTCGATTGAATCGTGAGTGAGTTTCATATTCGCGCATCCTCCCCGTTACGCGTGCTGCCCGGCCGGCAGCAGAACCGGCGCGTCTTCGGTGCGCCCACCGGCCATCGTCTTGAACATGTTGTAGGCCATGATCAGCATCCCCGAGAGGAAAAGCGTACCGCCCATGAGGCGGATTCCCCAGAACGGGTAGGACACCTTGACCGACTCGACGAAGCTGTATGCCAAGGTCCCGTCGGCATTCACCTGGCGCCACATCAGTCCCTGCATGACACCGGCGATCCACATCGAGGCGATGTAGAGGACAATACCGATCGTCGACACCCAGAAATGAACGGTAATCAGACGCACGCTGAACATCTGCTGTTTTCCGAACAGGCGCGGCAACAGGTAGTAAATGGAGCCGATTGAAACCATACCCACCCAGCCAAGCGCTCCCGAATGCACGTGACCAATGGTCCAGTCCGTGTAGTGCGACAGGGCATTGACCGTCTTGATCGACATCATCGGGCCTTCGAACGTCGACATCCCGTAGAACGACAGGGACGTGATCAGGAACTTCAGGATCGGATCGTCGCGCAGTTTGTGCCAGGCGCCCGAGAGCGTCATGATGCCGTTGATCATCCCACCCCAGGACGGTGCCAACAGGATCAGCGAGAAGATCATGCCGAGGGACTGAGTCCAGTCAGGAAGCGCCGTGTAGTGCAAGTGGTGCGGACCCGCCCACATATAAGTAAAGATCAAGGCCCAGAAGTGCACGACGGATAGCCGGTACGAGTAAACCGGCCGGTCGGCCTGTTTTGGCACGAAGTAGTACATCATCCCGAGGAAGCCCGCTGTGAGGAAGAAGCCCACCGCGTTATGGCCGTACCACCATTGCACCATCGCGTCCTGGACGCCGGCATAAGCCGAATACGACTTGGTCCAGGAAACCGGAATCGCCGCGCTATTGACGATGTGCAACAGCGCCACGGCAAGGATGAAGCCGCCGTAGAACCAGTTGGCGACATAGATGTGCGTCACCCTGCGTTTGGCGATGGTGCCGAAGAACACGACGGCGTAAGCGACCCACACGGCGGCGATCAGGATGTCGATCGGCCATTCGAGTTCGGCGTATTCCTTGCCTTGAGTCAACCCAAGCGGCAAAGTCACTGCGGCAAGGACGATCACCAGTTGCCAGCCCCAGAAGGTGAAGGCGGCGAGCTTGTCGCAGAACAAGCGCGTGTGGCACGTACGCTGCACGACGTAGTAGGAGGTTCCCATCAGCGCACAGCCGCCGAACGCGAAAATCACCGCGTTGGTGTGCAGTGGTCGCAACCTTCCGAAATGCAGGAAGCCGATGTTCAGATCGGGCCAGACGAGTTGTGCGGCGATGATCACGCCGACCAACATGCCAACGATCCCCCAGATCACGGCCATTACGGTGAACTGCCTGACCACCGTGTAGTTGTATGTAGATTGAGCTTCCGACATGGCTCCCCCGAGTAGTAATCAACGAACCGTTCGCACCGCTCCCGCAGCGCACGCCAACACGGCACATTAGCATCAAGCGGCCGGTCAGCCAAACAAGATTCCCGTTTGACGCAAATCAAACATAACCTCCAGCCCTGTCGCTTTTTCGCAACAACCATGCGTCAATAATGGTTATTGCGACGCCACATATTGATCTATGTCAATTATCTCAGAGCAAGCGCAGTATAATCCCCACAACGCGGTTATGGTCAATTTTTATCGCGCATCTTTGAGTGTCGTTGCCGTCCGTAGTTCATTTGCCACACCAATATAAGGGGGTCCTGATGCAAAACTTGCTCAAAATCGCAGTACTCGGAATGACGATTTCCGCCGCTTTCGCTGCGCAAGCCCAGCAGGCTGAAGAAGGAAACTGGCTTGTCCGCGGCCGCGCCGTTCTCATCGACCCGGCCAACAAGTCGAGCGCAATTCCGTCGCTCGCCGTACCGAAGGACGCCATCCATGTCAGCGAAAAGTGGATTCCTGAGGTCGACGTCAGCTACTTTTTCACCAAGAATCTCGCGGCCGAGTTGATCCTCACCTATCCACAAAAACACAAGGTGAAGGTAACTGACAGCGCCATCGGCGCCTTCAAGGCGGGAACGTTCTACCATTTGCCCCCGACGCTGAACTTGCAATGGCATTTCAATCCGGACGGCGACTTCCGCCCGTATGTGGGAGCGGGCGTCAACTACACGTTGATCTCTAAAGAAGACCTCTCGGTACCGGGCGTGACCGGTCTGCACCTCGAAAACGACAGTTGGGGCGGTTCGATTCAGGCCGGTTTCGATTACCGGATCAGCAAGTCCGTTTTCCTGAACCTCGACGTCAAGAAAGTTCAGATCCGCAGCGATCTGACGAATGACGCCGGTGTTCGCGTTTCCCGGGTCAAAATTGATCCTCTCCTCGTCGGCATCGGCATCGGTTACCGCTTCTAGCCAACCCAAGAGTGCACAAGAGCCTGATCGGCAAACGCCGGTCAGGCTTTTTTATCGTCTGTTGAACCGGGACGCTCGGAAGCCAGTTCGTTGTCCACCGCCTTGATGGACGACCGATCGTCATCCATCAAAATCCGGTGGCCAGGTCCTTCCAGGTCATCGAACTGACCGTGGCGGACGGACCACCAGAAAGCCACGCCGATCAAGAAAACAAGAATGACCGACAGTGGGATCAGCAGGTAAAGGATTTCCATCGCCCCCTCAACTCCCTCGGAATTTCTGCAGGCGTAGCGAGTTGAGTACGACAAGCAGCGAGCTTCCCGACATCCCGATCCCCGCCATCCAAGGCGTGACAAAACCCAACATCGCAAGCGGAAGCGCCACGAAGTTGTAGGCAAACGACCACGCCAGGTTTTGCCGGATCACTTTCAGCGTGCGTCGGGCCACAAAGACGCCATCCAGAAGGTGGCTCAAGTTCTCCGAGAGGAGGACGAGGTCAGCCTGTGCACGCGCAAGCTGCGTTCCCCCACCCATCGCGATGGAGACCTGGGCTTGCGCAAGAACCGGGGCATCGTTAACCCCATCACCGACCATCGCAACGACTTCTCCGTTCTCCTGAAGACTCCTTACATACGCGTGTTTCGTTTCAGGCGATACTCCGGCCTGCACGTCGTCGATCCCGAGGAGCGCCGCGACCTTTGTGGCGACGGGTAGAGCATCGCCGGTAAGCAGCGAGACTTTTCTGCCGTCGCGCCGCAAGCCGGCAACCAGAGTTTTCGCTTCGTCGCGCACTTCGTCTCCAAAGCGGAAAAGCGCCAGCCAGCCGTTCGTGTCCCCAAGAGCGATCACGGTATCGCCGCCTTTAAGAACCTCTTTCCCCGCTTCCGACATGGGCCGTTGGTGCAAAGCTTTGACATAGTCGGGTCGCCCAAGGCGGAAAGTGTTCCCTTGGTACGCCCCATTCAGTCCGCTTCCCGGGACACTGACGACGTGCTCCAAAGACAGCGCCGTCGCACTTGGGGCCGCACCCAGCAACGCAAGCGCGAGTGGATGTTCGGACGCCTGTTCAAGGCCGGCGGCAAGCGCCAGACATTCAGTTTCACTGCGCATGCCAAGAACCGTCACGCCGAGCAGTTTCATGCGGCCGACCGTCAAAGTGCCCGTTTTGTCAAAAACGAAATGCGTTGCGCGGGCTAGCGTCTCCACCGCGTGGCTACGGGTAACAAGAAGGCCACTGCGGGCCATGGCACCGCTCGCGATCGTGAGAGCGACCGGTGTCGCGAGGGATAGCGCGCACGGGCAGCTGACTACCAAGACCGACACAGTGATCCACAGTGCCTTCTGGGGATCAACGAACCACCAAGCCACACCTACTGCAAGGGCGACGACAAGCAAAGCCCCGATAAAGCGGCCGGCAACGCGATCCGCCGTCTCTACGATGCGCGGCTTTTCCATCGCTGCCCGCTCCATCAGCCTGATCATCGCGGAAAGGCGCGTTGCCTCGCCGACCTGTTCAATGCGTACGAAGAGCGGACTTTCAACATTGATCGCGCCGCCAGTTACAGCCGCCCCGCTACCTTTTGTGACCGGTACGCTCTCGCCGGTAAGGAGAGATTCGTCGACACGGCTCTCCCCTTCCACCACACAACCGTCGCCCGGAATCGTCTCGCCTGGCTTTACGAGAACGACATCGTCCGGACGAAGATCGCCGGTGACGATTAATTCCGGTTCACGCCCGCCCGGATAACCGGGAACACGCGCGGCAAAGGCGGGCATCAGTTTGGCCAAGGCTTCCGTCGCGCTGACCGCTCGCTGGCGCGCCGTCATCTCGAGGTAACGCCCCCCGAGCAGGAAGAAGACGAACATCGCTACCGAGTCAAAATAGACCTCCCCCGCCCCCGTCAAAGTTGCCCACACGCTGGCGACGAATGCCGCTCCAATCCCCAAAGCCACGGGGACGTCCATGCCAACACGGAAGAGCCATACGTCGCGCCACGCGCCGAGGAAGAACGGCGCCGCCGAGTACGCAATAACGGGAACAGTGAGGACAAGGCTCGCCCATCGCATCAGCGACTCGATGTTCGGCGGCATCTCGCCTTCGCCAGCCACATAAACGGGGACGGCGTACATCATGACCTGCATCATCCCGAAACCCGCGACAAAGACACGCCAAAGCGCCGATCTTCTTTCCTGGCGGGCAAGTTCCTCGCTTTTGCCGACGTCGTACGGATGCGCCCGATAGCCGATGGCAGCGATCGCCGCGAGGATGTCCGAGAGCTTGATCTGCTTCTCGTTCCAGCGGACGCGCGCACGCCGTGTGGCAAAGTTAATGTGAATGCCGACCACCCCTGGCAGCTTCGCGACGTGCTGCTCATTGAGCCAGATGCACGCGGCGCAGGTAATCCCTTCGATGATCAGTGCCGCCTCACGCTCATTCTCTCCAAGCGCGCGCACGAAGCTCTTCTGAAAATCAGCGTTGTCGTAAAGCTGAAGTTGTGAAAGCACTGCCGGCACTGATTCGGGGCCTGTACGAGCCGTTTCCGGAAGCGCATCCCGCGTCCGGTAATAGTCGCCCAAACCTTCGTCCACGATGGCCTTGGCAACGGCTTGGCAACCAATGCAGCACATGGCGCGCGCCTCGCCGTCGACCATCACGGACATCATCACGCCATGCGGGACAGGCTGACCACAGTGGTAACAGTTTTGCTCGCTCATTCCCCCTCGATTGCCGATCGGGCTGTTTTTATCACGGCTTCGCCATGCCGATTGCATGGCATGCTCCCCTCCCGAGCCCTATACCCCGTCTACCGTACAAACAACCCAGACGGCGCAAGGCCAAGCCTCGGACTGCGCCGAGTATATGCCAGTTCCACGAGAGCCCAGTTTTCAGGACTTACGCAAGCCGATTTCCGTGGGTTCGACTTCCGTCAGGGTACTGACCATCCCTTGTATCGTTGGAATGCCGCTGCTCCGATTTCCCGAAACCCGCGCCATTCCTGGCCGGCGGCCCCTCAAAACCGTTATAATTCAGGCTTTTTCCGCTTCCGCTGCAACCCTTTCAATCCGATGCTCGTTTATCGCGGTTTTTCAGAACCCGCTCCTGCTCCAACGGCCCTGACGATCGGAAACTTCGACGGCGTGCATTTGGGCCATCGAGCATTGCTCGCGCGCCTGAGAGCGGTGGCAGCCGCGTCCAAGATCGCGCCGGCGGTCATGACGTTCGAGCCTCACCCCCGGGAATTCTTCGCTCCCGAATCAGCCCCCGCGCGCCTTTCGACGTTGCGCGAAAAGCTGGAACTCATTGCGGAAGACGGCGCCGACCTCACCTACATCTGCCGGTTCAACGCTCAGTTCGCCGCCATTCCCGCCGAGGAGTTCATTGAACGCATCCTCGTCGCCAAACTCCGCGTCAAACACCTGATCATCGGTGACGATTTTTGCTTCGGCGCGGGCCGGCGCGGAAACTTCGAGATGTTGCGCGACGCCGGGAAGCGCCTGGGTTTCGCCGTAGAAGCGATGGAGAGCATCACCGTCGATGGCGAGCGAGCTTCGAGTTCCGCCGTGCGTTCGGCGCTCGCCTCCGGGCAGATGGAACACGCGGCTCGTCTACTCGGCCGCTCCTATTCGATCGACGGGCGCGTGGTGCATGGCGACAAGATGGGGCGCCATTTGGGTTTCGCTACCGCGAATATCCGCATCAAACACGAAAAGCCGCCGCTCCTCGGTGTTTTCGCCGTCGAGGTTCACGGCCTTTCTAACGGCCCGCATGCGGGCGTTGCCAATCTTGGCATCCGCCCGAGCGCGAACCGGCTGCCGCACCCGCTGCTGGAAGTGCATTTGTTCGATTTTGCCGAGAGCATTTACGGCGCCCATTTGAATGTACGTTTTCTGCACAAACTGAGAAACGAAGTACACTTTCCCGATTTCGAGGCGTTAAAGGCACAAATCGCCCGCGACGTCGAAACTGCTAGAGCCTATTTCAAGCATTGAGTACCTGCCATGGCCGATTATAAGAACACCCTGAACCTCACCGACACCTCCTTCCCGATGCGCGGCGATCTCGCCAAGCGCGAGCCGCAGTGGGTTACGGCATGGCAACAAAAAAAGCTCTACCAGCAGATTCGCAAGGCGTCGAAGGGACGCCCTCGCTTCATCCTGCATGACGGCCCTCCGTACGCCAACGGCGACATTCATATCGGACACGCCGTCAACAAGATTCTCAAGGACATCATCGTCCGTTCGAAAACGCTCGCTGGATTTGATGCGCCCTATATCCCGGGCTGGGATTGCCATGGTTTGCCGATCGAGCATCAGATCGAGAAGCTGCACGGCAAGAACATCCCGGGCGACAAGGTGCGCGAACTGTGCCGCGCGTTCGCCGCGGAACAAGTGGAACGTCAGAAGAAGGATTTCATTCGCCTCGGCGTACTCGGCGATTGGGACAATCCGTACCTGACGATGAACTTCAAGACCGAGGCTGACGAGATCCGCGCGCTCGGCAAGATCCTGAAGAAGGGCTACCTGTATCAGGGACTAAAGCCGGTGAACTGGTGCATGGACTGCGGTTCGGCACTCGCCGAAGCCGAGGTCGAGTATGAAGACAAGACATCTCAAGCGATCGACGTCGCGTTTCAGGTTCATCCCAACCATGCCGACAAAGTCGCCAAGCTCTTCGGGCTCTCGCACCTGCGCGCGCCGGCCTTTGCCGTCATCTGGACAACGACGCCATGGACGTTGCCAGCGAACGAGGCTGTGTGTGCCCATCCCGACTTCACGTACGACCTGATCGAGACAGCCAAGGGATCGCTGATCCTGGTGCGCGAACTTGCCGAAGCCTGTTTGAAACGTTACGGTCTGGAAGGCAACGTGGTCGGTTCGGCCAAAGGCGCGACACTGGAACGCGTGCTTCTCAAGCATCCGTTCCAGAATCGCGAGGTGACCATCATCTGTGGTCAGCACGTCACGCTCGAGGCAGGTACGGGCTTGGTGCACACGGCCCCGGCGCACGGCATGGACGACTATCTGGTAGGAAAGGTGTACGGCCTTCCGGTGAACAACCCAGTCGGTGACGACGGCCGGTTCCTGCTCAGCACGCCGCCACTCTCGGTGTCTCCACTCGCCGGCAAGACGGTTTGGGACGCAAACCCGCTCGTGTTGCAGGAGCTCGAAGCGAAAGGCTGCCTGCTCAAAGCCGAGAAGATCACGCACAGCTATCCGCACTGCTGGCGGCACAAAACGCCGATCATCTTCCGCGCCACGACGCAGTGGTTCATCGGCATGGAGCACAAGGACAAGGCAGACGCCGCCACCTTACGGCGCGTCGCCGAGCTCGCCGTCGACGACACAGAATTCTTCCCCGCCTGGGGCCGCGCCCGGCTGGAGGCCATGATGAAGACGCGCCCCGATTGGTGTGTCTCTCGCCAGCGCAACTGGGGCGTACCGATCCCCTTCTTCCTGCATAAGGAAACGGGCGCGTTGCACCCACGTACGGAACAGTTGATCGAAGAAGTAGCGCTGCGCGTCGAAAAGGCTGGTATTGAGGCCTGGTTCTCACTCGATCCGAAGGAACTCCTTGGCGAAGAAGCGGATCAGTACCGGAAGATGAAGGACACGCTGGATGTCTGGTTCGACTCGGGTGCCACCCACCTCTCGGTGATGCGCGGTTCGCACGTCGCGGACAGCGAGTATCCGGCCGACCTCTACCTGGAAGGCTCGGACCAGCACCGCGGCTGGTTCCAGAGTTCGTTGCTCACCGGCTGTGCGATCGACGGGCGGGCGCCTTACAAGGCGCTTCTGACCCACGGCTTCGTCGTCGACGGCAAGGGCCTGAAGATGTCGAAGTCGAAGGGCAATGTGATCGCGCCGCAGAAAGTCTCTGACACACTGGGGGCGGAAATCCTGCGCTTGTGGACGGCGGCCACCGATTATTCCGGCGAACTGTCGATTTCAGACGAAATCCTCAAACGCGTCGTCGAAGCGTACCGGCGCATCCGCAACACCTTGCGTTTCCTACTCGCCAACACAACGGATTTTGACCCAGCAACGGATCTGCTGCCTCCCGAGCAATGGCTTGAGATCGACCGGTACGCGCTCGCCATGACGCGCGAGCTGCAGGCACGTTGCGAGGCCGATTACGCGCATTACGAATTCCACCGCGTCGTGCAGGCCTTGCAGACCTTCTGCTCGGAGGATCTCGGTGGTTTCTATCTCGACATCCTCAAGGACCGCCTCTATACGGCTGCCGCGAAATCCCCGGCTCGCCGTTCCGCGCAAAGCGCGCTTTGGCAAATTGCGCAAACGTTCATCAAGCTGATGGCTCCGATCCTTTCGTTCACTGCCGACGAAGCATGGCAAACGTTTTCCGGCAAGCCGGAATCCGTCATGCTCGAAACTTGGCAACCGCTGCCCGGTGCTGCCAACGAAGCCCCTCTGCTGGAAAAATGGAACCGTATCCGCGCCTATCGCGCCGATGTAACGCGAGCCCTGGAGGATCTGCGTATCGCTGGCAAGATCGGCTCGTCGTTGCAGGCCGAGGTAACCCTTCACGCCGACGGCGAGAAGTACGAAACGCTCGCCTCGCTCGGCGACGACCTGCGTTTCGTCTTCATCTGCTCAAAAACGACGCTGGTTCGCTCATCGGAGGAGAAACTCGAATGCGCCGCCCTCCCGCATGCCAAATGCGAGCGTTGCTGGCACGTACGGGAAGACGTTGGCGCAGATTCGGCCCATCCGGAAATCTGCGGCCGTTGCGTGAGCAACCTCTACGGCGAAGGTGAGCCGCGTGCCTGCGCGTAACATCACGAACTGGCTGTGGCTGGCGGGGATCATCATCATCCTCGACCAGGCCAGTAAGTGGGTCGTTCTCGGCACGTTGCAGCCGGGTGAAGTCCGCTACGTGGCACCGTTCTTCAATTGGGTGCTCGCATTCAATCCGGGTGCAGCGTTCAGCTTTCTCTCAGACGCCGGCGGATGGCAACGGTGGTTCTTTACCGTACTTTCCCTCGGCGTATCCGCCTGGATCGTCTCGCTGCTGAGGCGACACTCGGCCGAGTTTCGACTCTCGCTGGCACTCACGCTGGTTCTCGGCGGCGCGCTCGGCAATGTAATCGACCGCCTCCGCTTTGGCGTCGTCGTGGACTTCATCCAGTGGCATGCCGCCGGCTACTATTGGCCGGCGTTCAACGTCGCCGATTCCGCTATCACGATAGGCGCGATTCTCCTCGTCTGGGATCAATTTGCGGCGAAACCCAAACGCGGCGACGAGGTCGAAACAGACGAAGGCACGACACACTAGGCCCGGAATAACCGGACGGCTGCCTGCTTGACGGTCGAAGAGGTGAAGCGCGCAATCTGCTGGTAATCCGCTGCAGAACGACGCCAGCCCTAGCTTCTTCGCCTCCGGATTTCGAAACGCTTCGCCGACCTAAGACAGGATAATTGACACTCCATGCAGATCGTTCTTGCTAATCCCCGTGGCTTTTGTGCCGGCGTCGAACGCGCCATCGCCATCGTCGAACGCGCCATCGAAAAGTTCGGCGCTCCGATCTATGTTCGCCACGAGGTCGTGCACAACAAGTTCGTGTGCGATGACTTGCGCGCCAAGGGCGCGGTCTTCGTCGACGAACTGGCAGACGTCCCGCCAGGCAGCACCGTCATCTTCAGCGCCCACGGGGTTTCCAAGGCTGTCCGCGAAGAAGCCGAGGGCCGAGGCTTAAAGGTCTTCGACGCCACCTGCCCACTTGTAACCAAGGTACATACTCAGGTTGCTCGCATGCGCCGGGAAGGCCGAGAAATCATCATGATCGGCCACAAAGGGCACCCGGAAGTGGAAGGGACGATGGGTCAGAGCACCGAGGGAATGTACTTGGTCGAAACGGTAGATGATGTGGAAAAACTGCAAGTATCCAATCCCGCGCGGCTCTCGTACGTTACGCAGACCACGCTCTCGATGGATGACGCCGAGAAGGTTGTAGCGGCTCTTCGGCGGCGGTTTCCTGGGATTGTGGGCCCCAAAAGGGACGATATTTGCTATGCGACGCAGAATCGCCAGGACGCCGTAAAGGAACTAGCGGGAAAAGCCGATGTAATTCTCGTGGTAGGCAGCCAATCGAGTTCGAACTCGAATCGCCTGCGTGAAGTCGCGCAGCTAGCCGGAACCCAAGCCTACCTCGTTGACGACGAAAGCCAAATCGATTCGGAATGGCTTACGAGCGCGGCGAAAACCGGCGTTACCGCTGGCGCATCAGCGCCTGAGTCCTTGGTTGAGGGCGTCGTCAAGAAACTCGCCGCCCTCGATGGCAACGAATCTCACGTGGAACAACTTGCAGGCGCACCGGAAAACGTAATGTTCGCGCTCCCCAAAGAACTGCAATAGTGCTCGAACCTAACTTTCACGACGACATAGCCGGTTCTGTCCGAGCGGGAACTATTTCCAACAATCAGCCGCTACTCCGGCACTGGAGCCGCGCACCCCAGCATTTGTGAGCGTAAGGTTGCCACATGCCGGGTCAGCAAAACCATTTGCAGGAGCTGCGGTTATAGTGTAGGTAGAACCGTTTTTGGCTACCGTTACGTCGTACTTACGGCTGGCTAAACTTGAACCGGAGTACTTCAGAGAACCCCAAGGAGCCGTCGTTGTCGTTGTCGTAACGTCTTCGTAACCGCCCCGATCCGTGAAGTTCCGTTCCTGAAACTGCGCCATGTTCATGATGGCGGTGCGCGCCTCCGCCCGCGCCGCTCTCCTGACGTAGTCAACATACGAGGGATACGCGACCCCCGCCAGAATGCCGATGATCGCCACGACGATCATCAACTCGATCAGGGTGAAGCCTCTATCACTACTTTTGCTCACTCGCACGGCGAATACCTCATCGGTTTTGTCACTGGACTGTTTGCCGCCATGTTACCGTTGCAGGGCGACGATCCCTTTTAATCGTGTCTAGCGTTTTGTTGAGTCGGGTTACGAGACACTGCCTTCCGGGAACAAATGCGGCGTTCGAAGGCGTCGTGGCACTGAGCGGCTTGCAAGGGCTACCACCGCTTTCAAGTATTTCAGAACTTATGCGCGGCCCCCCTCCTTCTACCGAGAGTTTGATGCTACCGGCATTCTTCCCCGTCCCTGCCTGGTTGATTTTTACCGAACTCGGATTACTGCGGAAGGTGTTCCCACCTACCGAAAAACTGACGGAGATCGGCTCGTACATGTTGGAAACAACGTGAAGGAACGTGGGCGTAGATGGCGCGGCGCCCGACAAATAGTCCAAGTCATACATTAAATCCGTCGCCCCCCCTTCGCATGGGTCGCTACTTGCTGGGGTTAGTGTGACAAACGTCAAAACTCCGTCTGCAATTCCGGCTTCCACGTCAGAGACATACCGCTCTCCGGGGTTTGTCGAACTACCTGAGAAATTCAAGTCGAGTACCCAACCGCGTTGTTGCGATATTGGCGATCCGACAGGCTGAAGCGAACTGGGACAAGTCGTCGTCGCGCTACTGCGCGTGACTGCTGAAGTGCTGTAGTTGGCCACGCAGGTCGACTGAAGGCCATAAAGCTTGCCCTCAAAACTTGCCGTCGCAAGCGTTTTTTGTTTCTGAAGTTGGCTCCGGGATACGGTTGTACCGTTATTTTTATCCCAGATGCCATAGAACGACTGCATCGTAAACGGTCCGGTCGAATCTCCCTGATCAATATACGAGCCCGTTCCAAACAAGACCATGAACCCTCCGTTCGGATGGCGGATCACTGTCGGTGGCGCAGTAACCTGCTGCAAAACAGGCGTCGTGTCCGCAGTCTTCGCGGTAAATAGCGGCGTCGGCTCTGCAATAGAACCGAAAGCGCTCTTCCAGCCGCTTGTTGCGGAACCACTGACGTCAATCTTCCAAAGGTTGCCGCGCCTATCCCCGGCATACAGGTAGTCCACCTTCCCGTCGCGGTCGTTATCTATCCCTTGAACAGAAGCCAGACCGTTGGGTTCGGGCGTAGTGGCGGATTCATCGGGCGACTTCAATTCGATTTTTATGTAGTCGGTTCCCGAAACCCAAGCACGGTTCGTTCCCGTCGGGCCGTCCAAGAAAAGAATGAAGAGGTTGGCCCGGCCAGACCCCGTTCTTTGCACTCCACCGACGTCATTATCGGCATCTTTGCTATTAAAGCCGTTTCCGACGATGACAGCCCACTTCCCGTTGTTCATCTGTGCAACGTACGGCCTAGCAAACGAATAGCCCATGTCGGCATCATCACGATCGGTAAACTCCCACATCGCAATGCTCGAAGGACTAGCGGAGGAGAATGAAGACGGGTCCGTAATATTCAACGCGTACACGCCCTGCCCGCCCCCCCCGAGTCCTCCGACTAACACCGTACGCCAGCATTTGTACGCATCGGAACCTGAAGTACATCCCGAGCCGGTCAATTTCGCGTCAGCGACAATCGGGGTCGCGTCTACGTAATATTTATGCGAATAGTCTGGCCATGCCAGAAGGCCCAAACGAGAATAAACGGCCGACGGCACGTATGCGAATATCTCACGTCCGCTGTTCGTCGTTGGGTTCCCGTCCGAGCCCGCTTCCGCGTTGAAGGCGTGCAACATACCATCGTTCCCCCCTGCATACAGCATGGGTGTCCTTGACGTAACGGCGGTAGCGTACGTTCCATAGTCTGTACCTCTGACCAGCCCTTTCGGATATTTGACGTACACGGCCCCAGAATTAATAAAGTCGCCCAACCGGGAAGCCCGCGCTCTCCATTGGTACCCGCTGCTCCCTTCATTGACTGCGTCGCCGCGAAGGTAATCCACTCTTGCAGCCCCCCGCCCATCAGACGTTCCTGTTGCAGGGTTCAGGTTGAGAAACGCTTGCTGCCTTGGCGACAAATTCGAGGAAAAAGTGCCTGACGTAAACAAAACACCTTGCCGTGCATTGGTTGCCGACGTCTCCGTTCCGTCCGCATTCAAGCCGTCATTAAACGTCACAATCTTTCTCGAGTTCCATGCCGGCAACCTGTTCGAGGCTTTCCACACGGGCGATGCTGACTTTTCCATGGTGGTTCTATCCAGCGTGTAACTTTCAACATCCCCAGTCCACTTGCTTGGGTCGTACTTCACCTCGTAGATATTGGCCGCGCTCGCAGTAGTGGTCGCCATGTCGGCAACTGACGCGGAACTCGGTGTAGACGAAACCGATTGGGAGGCAATAGTCGCAAACGCGCTGTTGACCGCCGAAATCATGGATGCCGGATCTCCGGCTGGCAACAACGTTTTCGGCCAATCCCCCGAAAAAGTCGGGTACGGGGAAGAAAACGTTCTGGACGTCGACCAGTCCTGAGCGGCTCCATTTGTCGCTGCAAAGGAATCTGCGCCGCCATATTTGGCCGCAAACCAATATTGCTTGTTTTGTCCGAGATCTTTGTTTTCCAGAACATCAATAATAAAAGTCTTCGCTTTTACATTGTTGTCTCTCGATGTATCTGGAGTGTGACTGGTCAAATCCGATTTTGGGCGAAATCCGTTATATGCCGCCCAATACGCCATTCCTGACAGGTAATAGCTCGCCCCGTTTTGAATGCCTGTTGTCGCCATATTGGAAATCGATTCAAGAGAACCAATTTTATTCGTCCATGTCGTAACATTTAAATCAGTATCGCCTGACAATGATCCTTTGTCGGCAACTTGCGTTGCTGTTGCGTTGCACTGCGAGTTGTTTGTTCCAGTGAACGAACCTCCTGGTAAACGCTTATCGCACCACGTGTGGGTATCCCCCATCACCATGATGAAATTTTTCTGACAAGAATACTGGACGGGATCATCCCAGGACGTTATTACCGGGAAATTGTCATTGTTCGCGGTCGTCGCTCCGGTGTAAAAATTCGAAGTCGGTTGTAGGCCGCGCAGATACTTAAGCGCTTCATAATAGAGTTTGCCCACGTTATCGTAGGTTTTATATCCACCGGCTGCCGTTCCAAACTTGTTAATATAATTGATAACACCCGAATTCGTTACTGCTCCATTGTAGGAATTTGTAGCATCGTCCGGGTCAGGATTGGAAAAAAAAGTCCCATCCGTTGCTGACCATTCTTTATTCCCATTTGAAACTGAACCAGAGGCCGTCCACTTTGTGGGTGCAACGTATTTAGCTTTCGAGCGCATCACGGCATTATCAATTGAATTGTCTTTGAAGTAAGAAAAAACTCCAAAGCGCATTTTGTCACCGTTCCTTTGTATTGCTCCTATTGGCTTGTATACGGTATTTGCGCCGCTACCATAGCCAACACAATTCGATTCCAATCCACCAACTGCGGAGTCATTCACACAGACTTTGGCTCGCACTCTGTATGTCGTGGTCGTTGCTCCGACGGTCACAGCCATCGACACACCCTGCCCCTGGTTGACTATCTTGCTTATGCTCGTATGAGGAGTGTCACCAGAACCGGAGTAGCTTTTGTCCGGGAAATTATTCGTTCCTCCTTGACCGCTCTGATAGGTACGCTCCAGGACGGTCAACGTGCTGGTATCACGGTAGCGGTTGCCGCCCGTCATCGCGTATCTGAACTCGTCCAAGCCGGTCATCGAGGCCCAATTCAAGAAATTTCCGCTCCACTTCGCTGTACAAGAGTGATTCGTCGCCAACCCCGCGGGCTCAAACCACTGGTTTGTTGCGTCGTACGTGTAGCATTTCTTGTCGTCAAAGATTCCCAGGTATGTATTTGTTCGGTTGTAGTCATTCGTCCCTTGATAAGCGGCCGTATTCGCTGTCGGAAATTCGACAGACAACGGGAAAATGACATTAGACGGAACGGGCGCGATCACGGAGAGCGGAGCGTCAGCCAATACGCCGGCAAATACGGGGCATGACGCCGCAGCAAAAATGCCAAAAGAGGAAACAAACAAGAGACGTTGCTTCATAGCACACTCCAAATCGATCATGAGCGCAAATAAAATTGATTACGATCTCGGTCGGCTACGCCAACTTACCAGCGGAAAAGCTCCACAAGATTGACGCGGGTTGATGCAACGCGTCCTCTGGCCTGACCGTAAATACGAAAGCAGGACAAGCCTGCGTCCTCTGTGTTTTGACCACATTCGAGACTGTCATCCAGGAGAACAACCAGATAGCGTGGCTGACCGGCAAGACCGGGGATCTCGGGAGACGTTTTTCTATCTGCCCTTGGGTCATAGGTGCCAAGGTTCGCACCCGGCGGCGTCCCGCTGGCGTACAGATCTACAAAAGGAGAGTTGTAAACATCGGACCTGCAAGAAAACCCGGGAATAGCGCCCTCGGGATGGCAACGCTTGTAGTCCAGTACAACAGGCGGATTCGCGAGCGCCGTCGAACGATCGTAACTTCCAGTAATCAGCATTTTTGCTTCTTCGATCGCGGCTTCTGCTGCCCTGAGGGCGATCTCCTGATCACGAAAGTTTCGCGCTATGCGCTCCTCCGTGGTAGCCGAATAGAAGACTCCGATACCGAGCATTGTCAAAACGACCAAGAATACTAGCGCGATGATCAGTGCGGAGCCGTTCTGGCCTGTCAGCTCCCACAACAACGCTTCATTACGCGAGAGAACGATCGCTGTTTCTCGATTCACAATTAGGCCTCTAAATAATCTCATTCTGCCTGCCGACTAGGGGCAGAGGTTACGCAACGCGATAGTCGTGCTCGTCTGCGCTCGCAGGCGCCCATCCGCAGGGGCGGTAAACACGCTTCCGCTATCTCCCGTTGGCGCCACGTTGCTGGGCGCATACCCCTGGTTCGCGGCTCCTCCATCCCCGAAATGGTTGAACACCCTGGTGGATTGCTGCGCAGCAACAGCGTTAGGGGAACGAACAACCAAGGAGACAATGACAGACCGGACGTTGTTAGGGGCGCTAATGGAACCGATCGGAGCAAACCGATCAGTGATGAGCCCGTCCGAGTCGCTGTCGTCTCCGTACAGAAGCTGCATACGTTCAACGCCCGGCACAAGGGCCACGTTTCCCGAGGCAGGTGAGTTAGAGGTATAGCAGAACAGTGCAGGCTCATTACCATTGGTGGAGTCTGCTGCCACGAAGAAAGTGTCCTCCGTGAGTGCATTACTTGCGACCGGGTTTCCTAAGCAATCGCGCACGCTTCCATCGGCCGTAAATGGAGAGAGCGTGAGGCCGTCACCGTAATAACGAACGCGGATAACGTCGCTATCCAGAACCGCAACTTCCGAGCCTCCGGTGAAACTTGGAGTCGTGGGGTCCACGGACGTCGCGTCATTCACGCCAGCCAGACGCGGGATTGGGGGACTGCTTGAGCCCATCGGGCAAAAGCGGTCCCCAATAGCCAGTTGGTTCTGGTACCCCGATTTCCTCAAAGCGTCCGCAAGCGCCAAGAATCCAAAACGTGCAGATTCTTGAAGACGGGCTGAGTCCGCTTGCGCCCTCTGTGTCGCAGTGGCATCGACATAAGCTTTCGTTACGACTAACGCGACCAGCAAGCCAATTGCCATAGCGACGAGCAACTCGACGAGCGAAAACCCGTACTTGGGTCGTCCTTCGGCACACGTCGTCATATTTGAGCGCTCAGACATGCATTACTCCAAGCTGATGAAACATGGCTCTCGTTCCAACATATCTTCACCGTCGAGCGAGGCGACCCCGAACTGGCATCGCAGGCCCAAGCGTCAGGTATACCGTCCTCCGGTGAGCTATCCAGACAAATCACCCCCGCACCGCCTGGAAGAACTGATCCCAGATTGTCCAGCCACATCCCATATCGCGTAGCCCGGATTTCTGCCGATGTACAGCCCGCCGATCTCAGGCAGTTTTGGGTCACGGTACTGGATGAGGCTGCAACAAAATCAGCGAAACCAGTCGGGTCAGCTTTCGCAAGTTCGACCATTTCCGCCAAATGCTGCGCCGCGATACTTCGGTAATTTGAACTCGAACTCGTCCGGAGCCCGTTGACGATCAAGCCCGACATCCCCAACAAACCAAATGAAAGAACGAGGATGGCGATCAAGACCTCAAGCATCGTGCTGCCCGACTGCAACCTCATGATGTTGTGTGCGTATTTTTGGCTCATAGAAAATTACCTAACCATCTCACCTAAGAGCAAGTAGAGATTTTCGTCACAAGCGATCTCCCCGTGACGGCGAGACTCAAGCTTCGGCCGTTTGCATCACCCGGAACACAGAGCGTAAACGTGCCTGCTGAGGTCGCCGCGCCGAAGGGGCGGAAGGTCATATAGCGAGTGGAGGAAAAGCCCGCCGCAGTCAACACGCTGCCGCCGTCAAGGGCGGGGGTCGCTCGAATAACGGCTTCTCCGGTATCGACCGTACCGTTTGCGTTCGGATCAGTGAAGATAATGCGCTGCCCTGACCAATCCGAACCTCCAATAGCACACGTATTCGCCGCTGTCGCTATGCAAATCGATACATTCGTCCTTCTAGCCCCTGCTTCACTCCGAGCCAACGAAATATCCGCCACCAGGTCGTTAATCTGTCGCGTTAATCGTGTGCTACGCAACAGTTGTAAAAAGCTCGGGACAGCAATCGTCAAGAGGACCCCAAGTACCACCAAGGCCATCATGAGCTCAATGATCGTAAAACCCTTCTGTGGGCAATTACGCCGAAGTATCGGCCATCGAACGTGCATTCCCAGCTCCGGCAAAAGGCAAAAAAACCAGAAAAAAACAACTCTTTGATCCTCGGATGAAATGGTAGCCAACATTTATGTTGTGCGTGAACGAGAAACGACGTACGGCAAAATTCACCGCATGAGTGGCTCTTCAGGAGCTTGTGACGTAACCTTCTACGAAGAGATCGCGGCACCGGCTCTCACCGTCTCTAGAAGGTACTTAATAACCCTTCGCAGCCTCTCAGATAAGGCTCGCTTATTGCAGGATAAAAGCGAGACTCCCTGCGCTCACGACCTCCGCCCGTAAGCCCGTAACGAAGCCAGATGGTAACGGGTGGCGATTGGGAAATGGCAACAGGGAAAGTGAAAAAAAAGTAAGTTCGGTACGTAGCCAATAGTCGCCATGCCGCGTATAATGCGCGCTCTTCCGCCGCTGTAGCTCAGTTGGTAGAGCAGCGCATTCGTAATGCGAAGGTCGCCAGTTCGACTCCGGCCAGCGGCACCAAACTTAAAAGAGATTGCAGAATCATATATTCTGCGATCTCTTTTGCTTTATTACATTCTTCCTCTTCCGCGTCGAAAAGAACCGAGGGACAGCACGCACATCACATCATGTCCTACGGCACATAGCGGAGACGCCAGGACGCCATCAACATCAATCAAGCCTTGCCAGCTTCGACTTCGCCAGCGGTGGATTCTTGGCAAAGTACTTACGAATGCCCGAGATGATCGCTTCCGCCATCTTGTCCTGGTACGCGTCATCGTTCAGCCGCCGTTCCTCTTCTGGATTCGAGATGAAGGCGGTTTCAATAAGGATGGATGGGATATCAGGTGCTTTGAGGACCGCGAACCCAGCCTGCTCGACGCTGGCTTTGTGCAGCCGGTTGATGCCGCCGATTTCGTTTAGGACGGCTTTGCCGAGCTTGAGGCTGTCGTTGATCGTGGCGGTCTGCGAAAGGTCGAGAAGGGTCCGAGCGAGCATTGGATCTTTTACATCGAGATTCACGCCGCCGACGAGGTCCGCAGCGTTCTCCTTTTGCGCCAGATAGCGAGCGGCCGAGCTTGAAGCGCCGCTTTCGGACAAAGCAAAAACGGACGACCCGTTGGCATCGGAGCGAACAAAAGCATCAGCATGTATCGAAACAAACAGATCCGATTGAATACGCCTCGCCTTCTGAACCCGCACATGCAGGGGAACGAAGAAATCGGTGTCGCGCGTCAATACGGCGCGCATATTCGGTTCAGCATCGATCTTTGCCTTCAGCCGTTTGGCTACCGCCAGCGTCACATGCTTCTCATAACTGCCACCGCGACCCACAGCACCCGGATCCTCTCCACCGTGGCCGGGATCGAGGGTAATGGTGACGAGACGGTCGACGATCGGCTTTCCGCTTCGAGCGCGCTCTGATTTTGTCTCCTCTCCGGGTTCGACTTTCTTGCCGTTTTCCGGGACCTCCACCGCAAAAGCATCGCTCTTCGCCAGCAATTGCATCAGGGGATCCGGCGGCTCCAATGGGTAGACATCGAGCACTAGGCGATGACCGTATTCGCCTACAGGAGGGAGAACAAAGACTTGCGGCTTGACCTCGTTTTTTAGCTCGAGGACGAGACGCACAACGCCCGGCTTGAAACGCCCTGCTCGAACAAGCTTGATGTTCGGGTCGTCGGCGGCGACCTTGTCGGCTAGGCTTTCGAGAACTCCGTTGAATTCGACGCCTTCCAAGTCGACAACCAAACGTTCGGGGTTCTTGATCGTGAAATGAGTGAACTTGAGCGGCGCGCTATGTTCGATGGTGACTCGGGTGTAGTCGGCAGCTGGCCAGACTCTGACGGCGATCACCCCTGATGACCGATCGATGGCGGCACGTCCGACCGGCGTGACCAGAAGCAAAAGAGACGCGCCGGCGCACTTGACTAGCTGCCGCCGCGCCTGATCCGGTTGCTCAGTTCGCCTAGGCATGCCCGCCCTTCTTGACTTCCCGCCCGAATCTCAACCAAGCGGCCGTTATTTTGACTTTCGGTATCACTACCGAAATGAAAGGTGAGCTCGAGGTCAGGCGCGGGAACATAGCCGGCGGCCTTTGCAGGCCATTCGACCAGGCAAATCGCGTTTTTTTGAAAGTACTCGCCCAAGCCGGCATCTTCAAATTCTTCAGGCTGATTGAAACGATAAAAATCAAAGTGATAGAAGTATATGCTCGAAACTACGTAAACTTCAACCAGCGTATAGGTAGGGCTTTTCACCGGGCCTTCATGACCTAGTGCGCGCAACATCGAACGGACCAATGATGTTTTCCCGGCGCCAAGGTCCCCGTCGAGCCAAACCACCATGCCAGGGAGCAATAGCTTAGCCAGACAACGACCGAGGGTTGCTGTCGCCGATTCATTCGGCAAGCTGACAGTAAGCGCGCCTTCGCCACGGGCCGCGCCGACCACAACGGGGCTATCATCTGAAACATGCATGAGAAGGACTCCGAAAGCCGAGAGCTGCGCGTCTCCGCGCCTGACGACCCCTATTGGGCGGACTTGGCAATGCGAATCAAGCGCTGGGGGCGCGACCTCGGTTTCGCTCAGGTCGGCATCAGCACCACCGACGTTTCGGCCGCCGGACCACGATTATTGCGCTGGCTTGAACTCGACCGCCACGGGGAAATGGATTATATGGCCAAACACGCGGCCTTACGCCTGGCCCCGACTCAACTGTTGCCAAAAACGCTTTCTGTCATATCGGCGCGCATCCCCTACTGGCCCGAAGCGGACGATAGCGAGCGCGTACTCTCCGAACCGGAACTGGCTTACGTGAGCCGCTATGCGTTGGGACGTGATTATCACAAAGTCGTTCGTACGCGACTGCAGAAGCTGGCTGATGGGATTCGTAACGATCTGGAAAGCCAAGGGGAACGTGAAGCCTTCATCTGCCGGGCGTTCTCCGATTCAGCCCCGGTCATGGAAGTTGAACTTGCACGTCAAGCGGGCGTTGGCTGGCGAGGAAAACACAGCTTGACGCTAACCCGCGAAGGTTCCTGGTTTTTTCTCGGTGAGCTGTACACCAACCTCCCGCTGCCGGCAGATGAGCCAGTTCAAGACCATTGCGGGACGTGCGAGCGATGCATCTCCGCCTGCCCGACACGAGCAATCGTGGCGCCATACGAGGTAGATGCCCGCCTCTGCATCTCCTATTTGACGATCGAACTACACGGCAGCATTCCCGAGCAGCTACGCCCTCTCATCGGAAATCGCATCTACGGATGCGATGACTGCCAGCTCTGCTGCCCCTGGAATCGGTTCGCCAAGATCGGTGATCCTGCCTTCGCCGTTCGCGAACGGCTGGACGCTACCTCCCTGGTCGAACTTTTCATGTGGTCGGCGGATGAGTTCGAGCAGCGGCTTGCCGGCAGCCCCATCCGGCGTATCGGCCACGAACGGTGGTTACGCAACATTGCCGTCGCGCTTGGAAACGGCCCTGCTTCGCCAACCGCCCTGGCTGCACTCCGTTCAAGAAGCGCCCACCCATCGCCTCTCGTTCGCGAACACGTGCTTTGGGCTCTATTCCGGCTGACGAGCGATTATTCTTGATTTCCTTAAGTTTTCCGATACCATTCCGTTGACATCTTGCCGGCGTTTCATCTCGGTAGCGAGCAGCTAATCCGCCGTATTCAGTGGTACGATAACCGCGACCAGTACTATGGAATGTGCAGGTCTCTGAAACAGGGCTAACCCGCCGAAAGACGGGGACGCAAAACCACCGGTCTACCGCTTCGACAGTCCGTTGAGGCCATGGCAGCGGGGTTACCAGAAAGCGGGGCAATTCGTGGCTCATTTCCTCCACCGTAAAACAACCGACAGCGCCTCCAGCGGAGACGGCGCTCTGCGGTTTTGCATCCCCGTATCGTGCTTCACTCGACTTGCGGCGGAGATTTCATCATGAACGAATCGTCCTTGCTCGCCAGCAATCGCGTCGTCTCGCTCAACACACCAGGCCGGGCGAGAAGCCCCGGGCTCCGACTCCTCGGAGAATGCCGCGACCAACTTGTAGAAGACTTGTGTGACTGGCTGCGCAGCGTTGCCACGCCAATCGCCGAAGAGCTTTTCGTTCTCGCGGATTCAACCCGCGACCGGTTGCTGCAAACACGCTATCTCGATCTTCGAGCCGATGTTGAAAAGAACTGGCCGCATCTCGTCGAGACGTTCAGACGTGAACTGTCTGCGGAAGCCGAACGTTGCCAGAATCAGGATGCTGCGAGAGAAACCGGGCGTGACGGCCCGTTCGAGATTCCTGATTTCGAAGGGCTGCAACTCGTCGCGGACGAGGACCTTTCCGAGCATATCGTCATCCGCGAATTCTCGGCACAGCTATCCGAATCGTGCGACGAAGAGCTTTATACGTTGAATCGACGCGTCGCTGCACTGCTTGGTGTTGATGAAATCGGCGACAACAGGAATCCGCTCGCACCGTCCATTGTTTGCCGAGCCATTTCCGACGCTTGCGGTGCGTTCGGCGCCGACGCGGAGAGTCGGCTGATCCTGCTCCGGCGACTGGAGCGTCATCTGCATGCATCGCTTCCGCCAGTCTATCGACGGATCAACGCTTACCTCGTCGAACGCGGGATTCTTCCTGACCTGAAGAGGACGTATCGGCGGAGCGCCGGGGAAGCGAATGCTCCTACATCGACGCCAGCGGCTAGTTCGCAGGCAGGCTCAACGACGATGGCTCCGACGTCTTTATCAGGAGAGGGAGTCCTGGATGCGCTCCAGCGTCTTGCGCAAGCCCGCATGGCGCAGATGGCTGCCAACCCGTTATCTGCGGCGCATGTCTCCGGAACGCCCGGAACCACCCAAGCCGGCGGATTTGGTGGTGCGATCGCCATTGACCAGGCGACGGTCAACAGTCTCCTTTTGTCCTCGCTTAACGAACTGCAGCACGCTGTTCCGGCGGTCGGCGCGGGGAACGCACTCGTCAATCAAGTCCGTCAGGTTCGAGAATCCGAAAACGCACGACAAGTTGGCGCGTTGGAGGCGGTGACGATCGATATCGTTGCCATGCTCTTCGACTTCATACTGGACGACCCACATGTTCCGGTCGCGACCAAAGCCTTGATCAGCCGTTTGCAGATTCCGGTGCTCAAGGTCGCGATGCTTGACCCCGCCTTCTTCTCCGATCGGCAGCACCCGACTCGGCGGTTTCTGAGCAGCATTTCGGGTATATCGGTCCGCTGGGGCGACGGCGTTGATGAGACTGATCCGTTTTATCGCAAACTCGCCGACCTCGTGGAGCGGATCCAGGTTGAGTTCGAGAGTGACGTAGAGGTATTCGGACGTGCGCTTGCAGAACTGGAAGCTTTTGTCGCCGAACGCGAAAAGGAGGAAGACAAGGCCGCCCTGCCCGCTGCCAATGTGGTACTGCAGCGCGAACGCGAAGCAGCGGCAATGGAGCGTGCGCAGAGTGCCGTCCGCGCCTTCCGAGGCAGCCGTTCGTTACCGCTCGCCGTAGTCGATTTCCTCGGTAGCCACTGGACAAGAGTCTTGCAAGCCGTCGCGCTCGACGAAAACGACTCTGCTTGGAACACAGCCAATGCGGTGATGAGCGACTTGGCGTGGAGTATTGAACCCAAGAAGTCGCCTGACGACCGTTTCAAGTTGGTCAGTCTGCTGCCGAAAATGCTCGCGGAGTTGAACAGAGGCTTGGATCGGGCCGGTGTTGAGCAGTCCGCTCGCGCCGCTTTTTTTGACGCCCTAGTGAAATTCCATTCAGCAGCACTGAAAGGCGATCTGTCAGCAGTATCTCAGCAAGCGGCGGCAGTTCCGGCCATAGCGAGTGAAGAAACGCCGAAGCCCTCACAGGAAGGCGATCTACTGGTAACGAGTAGCGTCGGCGACGGAGTAGAGGTGAAGGAAGTCGTCCTCGTCGGCGCCAGCCCGATATGGCGCGCGGACGACCGGGAAATCTTCCGCCAAGTAGGCGACCTTTGCCGTGGCGACTGGGTGGAGTTCCGCGATGATCAGGGAGCCAGCCACCGCGAACGACTCACATGGATCAGCCCACAACGGGGAATTCTGTTGTTCAGCAATCACCGCTCGTCGAAAGCAATCTCAATTACTCCCGATGCGTTAGCGCGGCAAATTCGTGATGGAAACGCGGCCATCGTGCACGAAGAGCAAATCTTTGAGCGAGCTCTCTCCGGCGCCCTGGAATCGATGAACGCGGCGTAAGTCAGACAGGCAACCCTACCGAACTACAAGAAGACCGCCTCGGGCTTCCGTTAGGTGGTCTTTCTGCCCTCAATCCCAGGGAATCAACGTTCCACCGGCCGGGACGGATCGCTACACCATTCGCTCCACGATCCGGCATAGAGCCGCGCTCCGCGGAGGCCCGCGATCTCCATCGCCAAGAGGTTATGGCAGGCTGTCACCCCCGAGCCGCACTGCATCACGGCGCGTTCCGGCGCGAACCGATCCAAAAGGCGCGAGAAGTTTTCGCGTAACTGCGCCGCCGGCCGGAAACGGCCCTCGCTGTCCAGATTGTCCCGGAAAAACCGGTTTCGCGCCCCGGGGATGTGGCCGCCCACGGGGTCGATCGTCTCATTCTCGCCGCGGAAGCGGTCCGGCCCGCGCGCATCGACGACGAGGAAATCGTCCTTGCCGATGTTTGCCTCAACCTCATCAACGCCAACGACCCATTCGGAACGCAAAGTAACCTCGAGCGATGTCGCGGAGGCCCGTGGAACTTCGACGATCAGCGGGCGGCCTTCTCGGACCCACTGTTGAATTCCTCCGTCGAGCACCGCGACCCGATCGTGCCCGAGCCAACGCGATAACCACCACAAGCGGCCAGCCACCATAGCACCGTCATCGTCGTACGCCACGATCTGCGTTCTGTCCGATACGCCAGCTTTCCCAAGCTTATCGGCAAGGGCGCGGGGGTCCGGCAGGGGATGACGCCCATTGTGCCCATTCATCGGCCCCGAAAGATCGCGGTCGAGGTGCATGAAGAATGCGCCCGGCAAATGGCCTTGGGCATAGACCCTCTCCCCATACCCCACATCGGAGAGTTGATGCCGGCAATCGAAGATATGCCAGTCCGGGTCGCCCTCGTGGCTGGCAACTTCCGCACACGTTACAAGCGTCGTGAAGCTCATGCGGCTTCGCTTTCGCCGTCCAGCCACGTGCATGCTTCGGCCTCATCCTCGAACACTCGCATTTCCGCCTTGACAAAAATCCGTGGAAGCCAAGCACTCCAGGCCACCCACTGACTATGCGTCAAAACGGCAATGCGATTGAAATCGTTGGGGTGCGCACGGGCAAAGACGATGTCTTCCCACGCAACGTCGAGCGTGAAATCCGCCATCTCGCGCAAATCGAAGATCAGGTCGACCGGCCCTTCAAAGCGGACCTTGTAGTTAACCATGTCTTCGAATTCCTTGTAGTCAGCCAGAGTGAACTCGCCATAGACGTTCACTTCGACGCGTCCGGGCTTGTGTTGAATGACGATCATTTTTGTCTCCTCTGGTGTTGGAGCCTCGGGGCTCAGTCCTGTTCGGCCGGGTTCGCGCGCGAAAACCAGGTGGCTACGAGGCCACTCGCGACAATAAGGGCGACGGCCGCCCAAGTAGCGGCTGACAGCGTGTCCTGCCAAAACAGCATACCGAAAAGGCTCGCAAAAATCACGGTTGAGTAAGCGAGACTTGCCGAAACCAGGACATTCCCCCGTTTGTAAGCGCGAGTCATGGCCAGCTGGCCAGCTGTGCCGAAAAATGCAACACCAAGCAGCAACAGGCCACCGCGACCGTCGATCGGATGCAGGTTTGAGAAGGCCATCCATGTCCCGCTGCAGACTGTCGACAACAGCGCAAAATAGAAGACTGTGCGTTCCTCTACTTCTCCGCGCTCGCCAAGTTCTTTGACATTGTAATAAGCCAGTCCCGCGAGGACTCCGCTCGCAAGGCCAACGACCCCACCGATAACCTGGTCGCCATGAAATGTTGGCCGCAAGGCCAACACGACGCCCAAGAATCCCAGAACGAGCGAACCGATCATCGGCCCCTTCAGATTCATTTTCCCGAACAAGGCCAGGAAAAGCGCCAGGAACAGAGGCGATGTGTAGTTCAGCGTCGCAGCAAGAGCAAGCGGCAACATCGACACGGAATAGAAATAGCACAGTAACGATACGAAGCCCGCCGCGCTACGGACAAGCTGGAACCTCCAATGCGGTGTCGGAACCCGAACGTTTCGTGTCCGCATCAATCCGAGTACGATCAGGACGGAAACTAGGCTGCGATAAAAGACGATTTCGGGTGCTGAAAACATGGCCGAAGCGAGCTTCACGAACACGCCCATCAAGGCGAAAGAGAAGCTCGCCGCGATCATCCAAAGCGACTGCATGGGATTTTTTCGAGAATTGGAGTAACGAACAGCGCGAAGCCGAGGCGCCGCGAGCTAGCCAAGTATTGCGCGACACAGGCATTCTAGTTCCTTTCAATTGACCGAGCGCTGCCGTTGAGCTATTTTTCATCGTTTGATCAAAGTATTGTTCATGGATCGAAATCAATCCGTACCACCTTCCGCTGACGAACTGCCTACGCCCGAGGGGAATGCCGCGAACGCGATGAAGTTTGAGACGGCGGTTGTGGAACTCGAGCAGATCGTCCAGAAAATGGAAAGCGGTCAGTTGTCACTTGAAGAATCGATCGCCGCCTACAAGCGCGGCAGTGAATTGCTGCAGCATTGCCAGAGACAATTGAGCGATGCGGAGCGGCAGATTCAGATACTGGAAAACGGCACCCTGCGGGATTTCGATACGGCGCTGGGAGACGGCCAGTGAGCGACAAGCAAAACGCTCCGCTAATCGGTGCCTCCGGGGATTTTCAGGAATGGATGCGAGCCGTCCAGCACCGGATGGAATCGGCATTGTCGCGTTTTCTCCCGCCCGAGGAAGCCATCCCGGCCCGCCTCCACCAAGCCATGCGTTACGCCACATTGAACGGTGGCAAGCGGGTGCGGCCGCTCCTCGCCTTTGCCGCAGGGGAACTCACGGATAGCTCCGCCGAACGGTTGGAGATCGTCGCTAGTGCGGTCGAACTGATTCACGCCTATTCACTCGTTCACGACGACCTTCCTTGTATGGACGACGACGTATTGCGGCGCGGACGGCCGACGTGCCACGTCGAATACGACGAGCCGACGGCGCTGCTGGTCGGCGATAGTCTGCAGTCGCTGGCGTTCGAACTGTTGTCGCGCGAGGCCCTTGGCGATCCCGCGCGCCAGCTTGAGATGGTCCGCCAATTGGCGCATGCGAGCGGTTCCTGCGGGATGGCTGGTGGGCAGGCGATTGATCTTGCCTCCGTCGGCCATGCGTTGAATCAGCCCGAGCTCGAACTTATGCATGCCCTCAAGACCGGGGCACTGATTCGGGCAGCAATCATGTTAGGTGCGCTCTGCGGCAAGGCGTTGCCAGAAGACCAATTGGCCGCGCTGGATCGCTTCGCCAAGCGTGCCGGGCTGCTCTTCCAGGTGGTGGACGACATCCTCGACTGCACTGCAAGCACGGCTACTCTAGGCAAAACAGCAGGCAAGGATGCCGCCGCAGACAAGCCGACCTATGTCGCTCTACTTGGTGTTGAGGGCGCGCGGGAACTCGCTGAGGGTTTGCACACTCAGGCTCTACAAGCGCTCGGTGCTTTTGGCAGTCGCGCAGAACGCCTGATCAGCCTTACTGACTTCATCACTCACCGCAAGTTCTAGCGGCGAAATCCGGCGGATCTCGCCGGCCCGATTTCGAGACAGCACAACAATGACATCCTACCCATTGCTCGACACCGTCAACAACCCAGCCGAGTTGCGTGCTCTGGACCGCAAGCAACTCCCGCAATTGGCCACCGAACTGCGCAGTTTCCTCGTCGATTCGGTATCGAGAACGGGCGGGCATCTCTCGTCGAATCTTGGCACGGTCGAACTGACGATTGCCCTCCATTACGTGTTCGACACGCCCGAAGACCGTCTGGTGTGGGACGTCGGCCACCAAACCTACGCGCACAAAGTGCTCACCGGACGGCGAGAGGGAATGGCGAAGCTGCGTACTCACGGAGGCGTGTCGGGCTTCCCCAAGCGCTGCGAGAGCGCTTACGACACTTTTGGCGTCGGCCACTCATCGACATCGATCTCCGCGGCACTCGGCATGGCGCTCGCCGCCAAACAGAAAGGGGAGACGCGGCGTACGGTAGCCATCATTGGTGACGGCGCCATGTCAGCCGGACAGGCCTTCGAAGCTCTAAACAACGCCGGCGTTGCCGATGCCGACATGCTCGTCATTCTCAACGACAACGACATGTCGATTTCTCATCCCGTCGGGGCGCTCAATAAGTATTTGGCCCGCCTCTTTTCGGGAAGCGCGTTCAACGCTGCACGCAAAGCTGGAGAGAAAGTGCTGGGGGTTTCGCCTTCCCTTCTCGAGTTCGCCAACCGTATCGAAGAGCATGTCAAAGGCATGTTGACGCCCGGCACTTTGTTTGAAGAGCTTGGCTTCAACTATATCGGTCCGATCGATGGCCATGACCTCGATTCTTTGATTCCCACGCTGCAAAACATGCAGAAGCTGAAGGGCCCCCGTTTCCTGCACGTCATCACGCGCAAGGGCCAAGGCTACAAGCTTGCCGAGGCCGACCCCATTCTCTATCACGGCGTATCGAAGTTCGAGCCAGAGGTTGGGATTGACGGCAGCAAGACCTCCGGCAAAGCAACCTACACAAAAGTCTTCGGCGATTGGCTGTGCGACATGGCGGCGGAAGATCCCAACCTGATGGCCATAACGCCAGCGATGGGTGAAGGCTCGGGGATGATGCGGTTTGCCGAACTCTACCCCGAGCGCTACTTCGACGTGGGCATCGCAGAACAACATGCGGTTACATTTGCCGCCGGGATTGCCTGCGAAGGGCTGCGGCCGGTACTCGCCATTTATTCAACGTTCCTGCAACGCGGGTATGACCAGCTTCTCCACGACGTTGCCCTGCAGAAGCTGCCTGTCGTCTTTGCACTGGACCGTGGTGGCCTCGTTGGCGCAGACGGACCGACGCACCACGGTGCGTTCGACCTTTCGTACCTGACGTGCATTCCGAACATGGTGGTCATGACCCCCTCCGACGAGAACGAATGCCGGAAGATGCTGACCACGGCTTATCGGATCGATGGCCCCAGTGCCGTCCGCTATCCACGCGGCTCCGGTCCCGGCGTTCGGATCGAGCCAGAGCTGGTCGGTCTTGCCGTGGGCAAGGGCGAGATTCGCCGCCACGGCGAAAGCATCGCGCTACTCGCCTTCGGTAGCATGCTGACGCCAGCGTTGCAGGCGGCTGAAGAGTTGAATGCGACTGTTGCCAACATGCGTTTTGTCAAGCCGGTCGACCGGGAGTTGATACTCCAGCTCGCAGCGGAACATTCAGTGCTTGTAAGCGTCGAAGAGAACGCCCTGATCGGCGGCGCTGGTGCGGAAGTAGCGCGCGTATTGGAAGAGGCTGGAGTGAGCGTGCGGTTCTCGCGCATCGGTCTTCCCGACCGCTTCGTGGACCACGGAGACCAAATGCGCTTGCTCGCCGAGGTGGGGCTCGATAAGGACGGAATCATCCGTCATGTACGTGCGCTAGGCCGGGATACTTCGTCTAGCGCTTGAAGACAGCGGCGGCAATTTCCGCGTGCTGCTGCATGAACTACTGGATTACTCATGAACGCTCCACACGCGCCCAACGTCCCCGCCGCCATGGCGGACGTCCAAAACCTTACGGACACTCGACGCATCGCCATCAACCGGGTGGGGATCAAGTCGATCCGCCACCCCGTTAAGGTCCTAGACCGCTCGGGTGGTATCCAGCATACGATCGCCGTCTTCAATATGTATGTCGGACTGCCTCACAATTTCAAGGGCACCCACATGTCGCGGTTCGTGGAAATACTCAATAGCCAGGAACGCGAGATTTCGGTTGAGAACTTCCCGATGATGCTTCGCGACATGGTGCACAAGCTTGAAGCAGAAACTGGTCACATCGAGATGAGCTTCCCGTACTTCATGAACAAGGCCGCCCCTGTGTCTGGGGTGCAAAGCTTGATGGATTACGACGTAACTCTGACCGGCGAAATCTGCCACGGAGAAATTGCTTCGACGCTGAAGGTGGTCGTTCCCGTCACCAGCCTGTGCCCCTGCTCCAAGAAGATATCGGAGCACGGAGCGCACAACCAACGGTCGCACGTGACCGTAACGGCGCGACTCCGAAAACGCGTCTGGATTGAAGAAGTCGTGGAAATGGTGGAAGCAGAAGCCTCGTGCGAGCTCTATGGCCTGCTCAAACGGCCCGACGAAAAATATGTTACGGAACGCGCCTACGATAACCCGAAGTTTGTCGAGGACATGGTACGGGACGTTGCGGCCCGGCTAAACGCCGAGCAGCGCATTCATTCCTACGTCGTCGAATCAGAGAATTTCGAGTCGATTCACAACCATTCCGCCTACGCACTGATAGAAAACGTCAACGCACCGCTCCGCTGACCAATCAAACGTGGGGCATGAAAAAGCGGAGCCGTGGCTCCGCTTTTTTTGACGCTGGAGTGCGCTTACTTTAGGCGTTCGCTGCCGCCTTATGCTTGTGTGCGAGCTTTTCCTTGATCCGTGCAGACTTCCCGGAACGCTCGCGGAGGTAGTACAGCTTGGCGCGACGAACATCTCCCCGGCGCTTCACCTCAATGGCCGCAACGAGCGGAGAATAGGTCTGGAACGTACGCTCCACGCCTTCACCCGACGAAATCTTGCGGACGATAAAACTCGAATTGAGGCCGCGGTTACGCTTGGCGATGACGACGCCTTCGTACGCCTGCAGACGCTCCCGCGTGCCTTCCTTAACCTTCACCTGCACAACCACCGTATCCCCCGGAGCGAAATCCGGGATGGTCTTGCCCAGGCGGGCGATTTCTTCTTGCTCAAGTTGCGCTATCAGATTCATTGTTGAACTCCTTTTTGATTTCCTGACCGCATTGCTCCTGAAACAGCGCCAGGAGTTGCGTTTCCTCTTTCGACATAGACCGCCCTTCTAGTAAATCAGGGCGCCTCTGCCACGTACGCCCCAGCGCCTTCTGCAGACGCCAACGACGTATCCCTTCGTGATGCCCTGACAACAAAACCTCGGGCACCCGCAACCCTTTGTACTCTTCGGGCCGCGTGTAGTGGGGGCAATCAAGCAAGCCCTCCACAAACGAATCCTGTGCCGCAGAGTCCGAATCGTTTAGGACCCCCGGCAGTTGCCTGACGACAGCATCAAGCAGCGCCATAGCTGGAATCTCGCCCCCAGAAAGGACAAAATCCCCGATCGATATCTCTTCGTCGACGCAACGTTCGATCAAGCGCTCGTCGATTCCCTCGTACCTCCCACAAAGCAAGATCAAACCTTGCTCACTCGCGGTATCAACGAACCGCATTACGCGCTCGTGCGTCAAACGCTTGCCTTGTGGCGAGAGACAAACCACCCGGCTGGCTCCCATCCCCGCCACTCGTTGACGGCTTTTAGCCGCTTCGATCGCGGCTTCCAATGGGCCGGGCATCATCACCATCCCAGGACCACCACCATAGGGTCGATCATCGACCGTCCGGTGAATATCCTCCGTGAAATCCCGCGGATTCCACAACTGCAAGGACCACAACCCGCGGTCCAAAGCTCGCCGGGTTACTCCAGACTGGGAGAGCGCGGCAAACATCTCGGGAAACAACGTGACGACATCCGCCGTCAACCGCGCTCCCCTCAGCGCCTCTGCTTCGCATTGCGCCACGCCGATCGCCCTTACCAATCAGCTTCCCAATCAACCAAGATGCGGCGATTGGCAATATCCACATCGCGAACGATGGCGGCAACGAAAGGCAGCAATCGCTCCTTTTCACTTCCGTCAGCCACTCGCAGGACGTCATTGGCTGCCGTTTCGATCAAACCAACGACCCGCCCGAGCGATTCGTCGCGAGAATTTCGCACTTCCAGGCCAATCAGGTCGGCCCAGTAATACTCATCTTTCCCCGCAGGCGGCAATTCCGCCTTTGGAACCCCAACCAAAAGGCCATCAATCGCCTCGGCCGCCGTCCGGTTCGTGACATCTTCGAACTGCGCGACGAGCATGTCGGCATGTACCTTACAGCTTCGCAGCCGCTTGCACCGCCAGGATGCGGGAGCATCCGGATCTTCGCCGAGATACCATTGACGAAGTTTTGCCCAACCTGACGCGTCGTCCGCAAACGGATGGATCTTTACCGCGCCACGCAAGCCATACGGTTCGACTATCTTGCCAAGGACGACAATATCCTCGGCGGACACACACGGGTTCTGATCAGGCTGCAACCGGAGCGCCGAGCTGCTTCACCAGACGGGCCACGGTCAGCGAGACTTGGGCGCCTTGTTGTTGCCAGTAGTTCAGGCGGTCCGAAGCGATGCGCAGCCCTTCTTCCTTCTCGGTCGCGATCGGATTGTAGAAACCGATACGTTCGATGAAGCGGCCGTCACGACGGGTCCGGGAGTCGGCAACAACGACGCTGTAGAAGGGACGCTTTTTCGCGCCACCACGGGCGAGACGAATAACAACCATAGGATTTATTCCGAACTCACAAAAAGGGCGTGATTATAACAAGAAGCCGCGAAAAAACAAGCGGCTAATGAATACTGAGCGTGTCGGCTGCCTTCCGGAAGCGTTCGACCGTACAATGATTCAACGTAGTACAACGAGCGACCAAACAACAAAAAACCATCGCATCAACCACATCGGAGGGAGGGCGCAATGAGCGACTCGGCTGTAGACGAACAGCATGGCGGCATAAACACATTTCCCGAAGGGCCGGTTGAAGCCATTCTCCTTTGGCTCACAGCGCCGCCAACAAGCCCTTCCGAGGAACTGGCACTACTGCATGACCATGTGCGTGCACAGCGTGGTGCTCCGATCGCGATTTTGCCTGAAGAGATTCAACATCGTGCTTTCAAGCGCTTGCGGCGTGCGTTCGATGAGCTGCTTCCAGTCCTTACCGAAATCTCGTTGCCGATCAGTCGCAAGACCCGGCAAATGGTACGCCGCATCCTTGATATTACGGCGGCGTTTGGGTGTGGAGACTCGCTCGATTCAGAAGAAAGAAATGGAAAAGCATCATCATCAATCCACCCAGCCCCTCTCGCTCTTGTATCGCTGCAGCGTAGATTGCAGGCCCTGCACTGGCACCTTTTGGTCAGCAATCTTGCCGCTACTCCGGCCGCGCTAGGTATTTGGCGGTGCCTGCATAAAATGCACGAAGCCATTCTCGCGGAACAACTTGACGAGTCGGCAGCAGCACACGTCAAGTCGACCTATTATTCGGCCGTGCTTCTCGCTTGTGCCCAGCCAGCGTCGTTCACTGCGGCGGAAGTCGGTTTTGTCACAGCCTACCTGGACCGATACGCTAACGAAATCGAGCCGCTAGATAGCCCAACGAATGGGCCAGCCGCTTTCTGGATCGACCGTAACCAAGACTGCCCGGCAATCGCCTGTTCGCGAAAGAGCGCTCCTCAAGGCACCAATGCACACTATTTTTCTTCTAGCAAGCTCGTTGCTCTGACGAAGCAAAAGCTCGCCGAACTGGACGCCGGAACATCCCCAGAGCAGATTGCCCTGCCCGAATATGCGGGAAGTCGAGCAGGACGCGGGGTTCTGCGGCGCCTTATCGCCTATTGGGGCGAACCGGCAAAACGCCGCTTCCCTCGCCGCCGACAAAGCTACCGTGCTGTACTTTGCCCCGGACTGCCCAACCTTTGCCGTTTGCTACAACCACAAAGCCCATCAGCTGCAGACGTCTCAACGTGGATGATCATCAACGAGTCGCCCGACGGCTATGCCGCGATGCACGTATCTGGAGAGACGGGGCCGATAGGCGTCGGCGACGTTGTCGCCATGCGCACCGAGTCTAGCGATCACTGGCAAATCTGCATCGTGCGCTGGGCGGTTTCCGAGAATCAGGAACACCTTGAAATCGGGCTGCAGATCCTCTCCACGCGTGCCGTGCCTGCGATCTTGGCTCTGCCCGGGACGTCTGGGCGAAAAAAAGTGCCGGTCCTCCTCCTACCTCAGGTCCGCGTGCTCTGTCCGATTGAGCGCATTGTGGTCCCGGCCCACATGCTGGATGACGCCCCGGGAAAAATCGTCCTCGTGATCGAAAAGGACAATATCGAGATACGCGAGATCACTGGCGCCGAAATCCACGAACAAAATAGCTTCGTGGAAGTACTGTCGATCGAACCCGCTCCGCTTAGCGTCTAAGCACGGCGCTCACTCGTTCTTGTGGAATTCGTGCAGAGTCGCGGCAATCAGGGCGCCTACAAGAATCACCGCCCAAGAAAGGTATAGCCAAACGAGGAAAATCGGAATAGTTGCGAACGCACCGTAAATGAGCGTATACGAGGGAAAATTCGAGAGGTACAACCCGAATCCCTTTTGCATCACGAGGAAGCCGAGTGCCGCGAAAAGGCCCGCCCACAGCCCATCGCGAAGTTTTACCCGCTTGTTCGGGACCGCGACGTACAGCCCGGCGAAAAAGAGTGCCGTGACCGCCACGCCAGTCAGTCTCAATAGCAAGCCACGCAGCCAGGGCGGCTCGTCGATCAGGCCGAGTGATGTCGTCACCGCGACGGATACGGCGGCGATCACGCCAGCCACAGCGATCGGCCACAAGGCGAGAACGGCCCCATATACCCGTAAGCGTCGCCACCAGCGGCGGTTCTGTGAGACACCCCACACGTGATTGAAGGCGCGCTCGATGGTGCGCAGCAAGGCATACACGGTAGCCACGAGGAAGAGCAGCCCCACCACGGTGACGTTCCCAGCGTTGTGGGAAAACTCGAGTACATATTGAACGATCATTCCGGCGCTACGTTCCGGCAAGAAGTTGCGTACGAGAAACTGATCGAACTGCCCCACCATGCCAAGAAACGCGGGCATTACCGACATGATCGCAAAAACCACCGCGACCAAAGGCACGATGGACAGCAGAGTAGTAAATGCGAGGCTCGCGCTAATCTGCGCAAAATCCTCCTCGATGAAGCGGCGAACGATCCTCGTAACGAACGGGATGAACAGCGAAAGCAGGTCGGTCATGCCACTATGATAACCTGCGTTTTTGGCCTGATTCGCCTTCACTACGCACGATGACAGCGCGCACCTATTGTCTGACCGCATCCGGCTGCCTAATTGCACTGACCTTTCTCTGTTTTGCCTGGGAAGCCCGTCTCGCGCCCGTCCAGCCCGGCGGCTCGTGGCTGGTTCTCAAATGCCTGCCATTACTGGCACCGCTCTTCGGCATCCTCCACGGCAAGCGATACACCTATCAGTGGTCCTCGATGCTCATCCTTGCCTATGTGACGGAAGGCATCGTCCGCGCCACCACTGAGCAAGGGCAAGCACGATGGCTGGCCATTTCGGAGATCGCCTTGTCCCTGGTCTTTTTCGTCGCCGCGATCGGATTTGTGCGCCGGACCGCACGGCCACGGAATTGAATTACGGCAGGCCGAACTGCCCGGGTGCTTACTCGGGTAGTTCGGCAAGAACCGTACTGGTCGCCGAAACCTTGTCGCCGATCACAACCTTGACCTTGCTGCCCAGCGGCATATACACGTCGACGCGGGAGCCGAAACGGATGAACCCGTAACGCTGGCCGGCTGCCAGGGCTGTCCCCGGTTCCACGTAATTGAGAATACGACGAGCGACGAGCCCCGCGATCTGCACGCAAGTAAGGTCGTGTCCTCGCGTCGTCCTTAAATGCAAGGCGCATCGCTCATTTTCCAGCGATGCTTTGGCCAGTGCCGCGTTGAGAAAGCTTCCCGGCTTGTACCATTTTTGCTGTACGGTGCATTCGATCGGGGACCGGTTGGAATGCACGTTGAACACGTTCATAAAAACGCTGACCTTGAGCGCACGACGGCCGAGGTAGGGATCCTCGCTTTCCTCCACGACGACAATACGCCCGTCCGCCGGAGCCAAAACGCTGTCCGGCCCTCCGGCAACGACCCGTCCCGGGTCGCGGAAAAACTGGACGCAAAAGACGAAGAGTATCCAGAAGGGTATCGACCAAGCGCCCATGGAGGACAACAGCAACGCCAGGATCAAGGTTGCGGCGATGAAAGGCCAGCCTTCCTTGGCAATAATCGGGTGAGGATAGTTCATGCGCAGCCTGCCATCGGTAATGGTTTGAGGAAAAGACAGGGGCGAGGAGGGCCGCTTTGCCGGCCTTCCTCGCCCCTTGATTCAGATGCCGTCAGTTCTTGGTCTGGTCAACAAGTTTGTTCTTCTTGATCCACGGCATCATATCGCGCAGCTTGCCGCCGACGATCTCGATCGGGTGAGCAGCCATCAAACGGCGGCGGGCCGTCATCGAGGGATAGTTCGTTTTACCTTCCTGAATAAACGCCTTGGCGTAGTCGCCATTCTGGATACGCTTCAGGGCCTCGCGCATTGCGCGCCGCGACTCGTCGTTGATCACTTCAGGGCCGGTCACGTACTCACCGTATTCGGCGTTGTTCGAGATCGAATAGTTCATGTTCGCGATGCCGCCTTCGTACATCAGGTCAACGATCAGCTTGAGTTCGTGCAGGCACTCAAAATAGGCCATTTCAGGTGCATAGCCCGCCTCGACCAGCGTTTCGAAGCCCGCCTTCACCAACTCGACGGCGCCGCCGCACAGCACAGTCTGCTCGCCGAAAAGGTCGGTTTCCGTTTCTTCACGGAAATTCGTCTCGATCACGCCACCCTTCGTGCCGCCGTTAGCCGCTGCATACGACAGAGCGATGTCCTTGGCCTTCTTCGAAACGTCTTGATGGACCGCGATCAGCGATGGAACTCCACCTCCTTTGAGGTATTCCGAGCGCACGGTGTGGCCCGGCCCTTTGGGCGCGATCATAATGACATCCAAGTCGGCGCGCGGCACCACCTGGTTGTAATGAACATTGAAGCCGTGGGCAAACGCGAGGGCCGCCCCTTTCTTGATATTCGGTTCGACGTCGCTGTAGTACACGCCCGGGATGCTTTCATCCGGCAGCAGCATCATGACGACATCGGCGCCCTTCACGGCCTTGGCCACTTCCTCGACCTTGAGGCCCGCCTTTTCCGCCTTCGTCCACGAAGCACCACCCTTGCGCAAGCCGACTGTTACCTTGACGCCAGAATCGCTCAGGTTTTGCGCATGCGCATGGCCTTGGGAGCCGTATCCCACGATCGTGACCTTCTTACCCTTTATCAGAGAGAGGTCGGCGTCCTTGTCGTAATAAACTTTCATGGTGTCCCTTTCATGGAAAATAGGCTTTAGAAAAACAGCCGGTCAAACTTTTAGGATTCTGTCGCCGCGTCCGATTCCGCTGACGCCCGTGCGCACGGTTTCGAGGATCAAGTCGCGGTTGATCGCCTGGATGAACGAGTCGAGCTTGGATCCGCTGCCAGTCAATTCGATGACGTAGGTGGTTTCCGTCACGTCGATAATGTTCCCGCGGAAAATGTCCGCCATGCGCTTCATTTCTTCGCGGTCCTTGCCTGACGCGCGAACCTTGATCAGCATCAACTCCCGCTCGAGATGCGCCGCTTCGGAAAGGTCGACGACTTTGACGACGTCGATCAATTTGTTCAGCTGTTTGGTGATCTGCTCGATCACCTCGTCACTGCCGCTCGTGACGATCGTTAGTCGCGACAACGAGGGATCTTCGGTTGGCGCCACCGTAAGGGTTTCGATGTTGTAGCCACGCGCCGAGAACAACCCCGCCACGCGCGAAAGAGCGCCGGCTTCGTTTTCCAACAAAATCGATATGATGTGTCGCATCGCGCCCCCTTACAGATCTTCGTCCGCCAGTATCATTTCGGACAACCCTTTGCCTGCTGCGACCATCGGGAAGACATTGGCCTCACGGCAAGTGCGTATGTCGAGGAAAACCAAGTCATCCTTGTGCTCTACGAAGGCCTTGCGCAAGGCTGGTTCCACGTCCTCCGACTTCTCGACGCGGATGCCGACGTGGCCGTATGCCTCGGCTAGTTTTACGAAATCAGGCAGCGAATCCATGTAGGTTTGCGAATACCGCCGGCTGTAGAACATCTCTTGCCACTGCCGCACCATTCCTAGATAGCGGTTGTTCAGGTTGATGATCTTGATCGGTAGCCCGAATTGCTTCGCCGTCGAGAGCTCCTGAATACACATCTGAATCGAGCCGTCCCCGGTGACGCAGGCAACAGCCCGATCCGGGTTGGCCAAGGAAGCACCGATCGCGTACGGGAGACCAACACCCATCGTTCCCAAGCCCCCAGAGGTCAACCAACGCCTCGGCGTATCGAACTTGTAGTACTGCGCCGACCACATCTGATGTTGGCCGACATCAGTTGCGACAATCGCTTCGCCGCGAGTGACCTCCCATAGCTTCTCGATCACGTATTGCGGCATGATTTCGTCGCTGCTCCGGTACTTAAGGCACTGCTTGCTGCGCCACCCCTCGATTTCCTGCCACCAAGCCGATATATCCGCTTTAGGCTGGTTGTCTTCGAGCAGTTTGAGCATTTCCTCGAGCACATCGCGAACGTTCCCTACAATCGGCACGTCAACGCGAACCCGTTTGGAGATCGACGAAGGATCAATATCGACATGAATGATCTTGCGCGGCACCGAACTGAAGTTCTCCGGGTTGCCGATAACGCGGTCGTCGAAACGCGTTCCGATCGCCAGAAGCACGTCGCAATGCTGCATGGCTAGGTTGGCCTCTACGGTCCCGTGCATACCGAGCATACCGAGGAATTTCGGGTCGCTCGCTGGGTAGCCGCCAAGCCCCATCAGTGTGTTGGTGATCGGGAAACCCAAGCGGCGAACCAAAGCTGTTAGTTCGGGCGCAGCATCCGAAAGCACCACCCCGCCTCCCGTATAGATGACCGGTCGCTTTGCCTTCAGTAAAAGTTGAACCGCTTTTTTGATTTGGCCCGAATGCCCACGTACGACGGGGTTGTACGACCGCATGTGGATTTCCTGCGGGTAGGCAAACTCGCACTTCGCCGCCGTGACATCTTTCGGAATATCGACGACGACAGGCCCTGGACGGCCACTATTGGCAATATAGAACGCCTTCTTCATGGTGTCCGCGATATCGCGGACGTCTTTGATGAGGAAGTTGTGCTTCACGCACGGGCGGGTAATACCGACAGTATCGCACTCCTGAAACGCATCCTGACCGATATACGAGGTCGGCACCTGCCCGGAAATGACGACCAACGGAATGGAGTCCATATAGGCGGTCGCGATCCCGGTCACGGCGTTCGTCGCGCCCGGCCCAGAGGTCACCAACGCCACACCGACTTTGTTCGACGAGCGGGACATCGCATCCGCCGCGTGCACGGCCGCCTGTTCATGCCTGACTAGAACATGCTTGATTTTGTCCTGCTTGAACAATTCGTCGTAAATATGTAAGACCGATCCCCCCGGGTACCCGAATACGTATTCAACCTTTTCTTCCTGCAGGCACCTGATTACAATCTCCGCACCGGTCATCATGGACCACCCCCGTATTTCGCTGCAAAATTCTCGAAAAAGCCAGTAACGTTAAAGCCTGCACCGCGATAGGTCAAGGCTTCCACCGATACCGGCCGACTTTTGAGGGTGTCGGCCCACCCAACAAGACCAAGGATCGCAACTCTGGCCAGCCAAAGGGAATTGTCGGATTTTCTCGCCTCGTCGGAACGACGCGCTTTCAAACAAGCGATGTTCGCGGTACGCAACGAGGAGTCGGCGCTCGACATCGTGCAGGACTCCATGATGAAGCTCGCCGAGAAGTACGGCGATCGGCCGGCCGAGGAATTCCCGATGCTGTTCCAGCGGATCATTCAAAACACCATCCGCGACCATTACCGGCGGACGAAAGTCCGGTCCCTCTGGACAACGTTGTTGTCTTCGTTCTCACCGGACGACGACGAGGATCATGATCCGTTGGAAACCATCGAGGCGGAAATGGCGTCCACGGCACACAACACGCCAGACGGAGAACTGCAACAGTCACAAATCCTGTTAATCATTGAAAACGAGATAAAATCGCTCCCCCCGCGTCAACGTGAAGCGTTCCTGATGCGTTATTGGGAGGACATGGACGTTGCGGAAACCGCGTCCGCAATGGGCTGCTCAGAAGGCAGCGTAAAGACGCACTGCTCGCGTGCCACACACACGCTGGCAGCGGCATTGAAGGCAAAAGGCATCACGTTATGAACGAACTCGAATTCGGGCAGAGGATCAGGCAGCAGTTGAACAGCGGCCTGCAAGATATCCATCCGGCAACGGCTCACCGCCTTAAAACGGCAAGGGAACGTGCTCTCGCATGCCAGAAGGTGGCCGTCCACCAATCAGCGCTCGTTGCGGTGGGTACGTTCATTCAACATCGATTCGACAACTTGCGCCTGACGCAGGTTTTGGCGGCATTCGCGTTGCTCCTTGGGGTCGCCCTTTCCACGGCATGGGTGGCAGATCAGCGGGTAGCTGAGCTTGGGGATATCGACAGCGCGTTGCTGAGCAATGATTTGCCGGTCGCCGCGTTTACGGACCGGGGCTTCGACGCATGGCTAAAGCGCACCTCGCCGGAGTAATATTCGGCTGCGTTTTAACCACCCTCGGTTGGGCGGCAACGTCCAGCCCCACGCTCATTGCGACTCCTCCACAGCCGAGTTGGAGCGAGCTTTCCGTTCAGCAGAAGATCATTCTCGCTCCCCTCAGTGACGACTGGGATTCGTTAGAGTATTACCGCCAAAAGAAATGGCTGGGCATTGCGGCGCGCTTTGCCACCATGTCACCTGAAGAGCAGCGCCGGATTCAAGTCCAGATGCAGGAATGGGGCAAGCTGACTTCCGAGCAAAGACAAGAAGCCCGGGAGAAATTTATCTCTGCAAGCCGTTTATCTGAAGAGAAAAAGCGGGAACTCAAGCAAAAGTGGGAGGAATACTTGAATCTTCCCGCAGAGGAAAAGGAAAAGCTCAAGCAGCAAGCCGCACAGGCGGAAAGCAAACCAGTGCCGAAACCCGGCCGAACTCCCGCCATGGCGGCTACCGCTCCCCGGCCTACCGGATCTCCCGCGGGGAACCCGCCCGCCGCCGCGCCACAATTGGCGCCGCCGGTCACAACAGCGACGTCTGATACCGCGTCGTCACCTTCTCCGGCAATCCACCCTTCCGCTGAACCCGCTGCGGCGAAGTGAGCTTCTCTGCACTGCGGGAACAACAACCGCAACGACCAGGATTCTGGCGGCGCGTTGGTGCGCTCGGATATGAGTCACTCCTGCTCTGTGCTGTGGTCGGTGTGGCCGTGGTGGCTCCTCACGTCTTAATCGGCATCCTGACTCGACGTATCGCGGCCGGTCCCGTGCTCTGGTTGCATCTTTTTCTCGTTCTATTTGTTTACTTCGGTTGGTTCTGGAGCAGCGGAAGGCAAACACTGGCAATGAAAACCTGGGGGCTTCGCTTAAGCGACAGCCGTGGAGTTCCCATAAAGCCGACGCGAGCCGCCCTGCGTTATCTCTATGCCTGGCTGAGTTTCTTAACGTGTGGAGCCGGTTTTTTGTGGGCGATTATCGATCGTGACGGGCAGTACCTGCATGATCGGCTCGCACACACCCGGCTGCTCTATGTGCCTCGCGTACCGCGCACTGAGCAAAAATAGCATAGCCACTAAATCGGCGCAGTGATCACAAACCCGCTCGATGCTGACCGCTGAAGCACCATTTGGATCGATCTGTCAGCGTCGTTCAGCCCACCAGATCATAGTGACTGCCGCGAGCATGAAAAGCGCAGAGGGCGCCACGGCGCTGACAAACGGGGACCAGCTGTTGATCGCACCGAGGTTGGAGAAAAGCCCGTTCAGCATGTGGAAGAATACGCCGATCATCACCCCCGAGAATATCTTGAAGCTAACACCGCTCACGCGGTTATGGGTGTAGCCGAACGGCAAGGCAAGAGCAACCATCACCAACGCCGCCAACGGGTAGATAATCTTCTTCCATAGCGCGATGTCGTAGCGTTGCGTCTTCTGGCTGTTTTCGGAAAGATGTTTGATATAAGAGGAAAGATGGAGCAACGACATTCGCTCCGGAGACACCATCAATACGGCCAGAATGTCGGGGTTCAGAGCCGATTTCCAATCCATGTCCGGGAGCCGAATCACTTCCGCACGATCTCCGTGCAGCACCGTGCGAACAACGCCTGTTAACCGCCAACTCGCCGGGGACACATAAACGCCTTCCGCCGCATCGGTGACCGAGCGCAATTGGGCTGTCTGGTCGAAATCGTAAATTCGAATCCCGCGCAGGCGGGTATCCGGCAAAACGACCTGGACGTTGATAAAGCTCCTCTCGTCCTTGACCCACAGTCCACTATTCAGATCCTGGCCGACGGTCCTTCCTTTTTGGCGCAGCTTCAACTGCTGAGCAGCGCGCTCAGCTGGCGGCGCCACCGCTTCCCCAATAAAGAACGTAAGCAACGCAAACACGAGCGCTACTTGGAATAGCCCGGCAAGCAAGTCGCTCGTGGACATCCCTGACGCACGAAGAACGGTAATCTCTGAATGCCGGGCCAGCGTAGAGAGGGCATATAGTGTCCCGATGAGCACCGCAACAGGCATCAGTTCGTATACCCGGCCGGGCATGCGCAACAGTACGAAGGCCAGCGCGTGATGCAACTGATACGCCCCTTCACCGACACTTTTGACCTCGTTAATCATGTCGAAAAAGCCGAACAGGGCAAGGAAGCCGGCGAGAACAAGGGCAATTCCAGCCGCGACTTCCCGAGCTAGATAACGACGGTAGATCTTCATCGGAAAAATCGCGCGAAGGAGAGGATGGCAATGCGCCGGTAGAACAACAATGGCAGCAAACACAACATCAATAGATGGACGGTAACCAGACCGGCAATAAATGAAATGCGGCCGCTTGCCACCCAAGCCTGACTAATCGTCAGCAGGTTGCTGTAAACGAGGTACGAAAAAAGAGCCAGCAACATGTTGGCCGAACGTCCGGCTCTCGGATTGACGAATGAAAGCGGGACAGCGAGTAAGGCCAGTATCACGGCCGAAATCGGGACGCTGAGGCGTGAAAGCAGTTCCGCCCGATACCTGGGCTGATCGTTCTCCAGTAGTTCCTGCGTTGGTGTGTTCCGCGGCGTTTTTTCGATTCCGCGCGCCTCCTTGGTTTCAATGCGGATAGCGTAACGAGCATATTCGAGAACCCGGAATTCAGGAGTTCCCGGCTCAACTTCATAGCGGCGGCCATTCTCAAGTACGAGGAAGCGATCACCATTGGTCGCAATCTCCTGACGTCCTCTTGCGGCCATGGTCACCCCAAGGCGCTGATTCTGTACGGACGTCACAAATACGTTTTTTACGTAACTTTCGTCATCGGCCACTGCCTCGACGAATATGACTCGGTCTCCCGAGGAAGACTCCTGAAAAGCGCCTGGCGTTGCCTGACCTGCGTCACGGCGGGTATCGAGGTTGCCACGGTATTCCGCACTTTTCGTCAACGCCCAAGGTGAAACGACAAGCGACAAAGCGCCGATAGCGACAACCAATGGAAGAATGAAAACCAGCACGGGACGAATCCACGCTGCCAGGGAAACGCCGGACGAGAACCAGACAACCATTTCCGAATCACGATAGCTTCGCGATAGCGCCAGAAGAATCGCGATGAATGCCGATAGTGAAAGCAGGGTCGGAATGTAATGCAACGCCGAAAAACCGAGAAGCGCGACGACGGCCTCAGGAGCGATCGAGCCCTGCGCGGCTTCGCCGAGAAAGCGGATCAATTGCGTAGTCAGCAGGATCGCGAAAAGGGCAATGAAAACGCCGGCCGCCGACTGCGTGAACTCGCGCCGAATGGCACGATCGAAGATCATTTTTTGACTTTAACGAAAAACTGCAGAGATAATCAAAGTTTGCCGCGCGATCAAGCAGCGGAAGGAGTCGCCCGTGGAATTTAGCATAAAAAGCGGAAGCCCGGAAAAGCAACGTACCGCGTGCGTTGTCGTCGGCGTTTTCGAACCCCGCAAGTTGAGCCTAGCCGCTGAGCTCGTCGATAACGTTTCCGGGCATTATCTTTCCGATGTCATACGCCGGGGCGATATGGACGGCAAAGCCGGATCCACACTGTTGCTGCATAACGTCCCATCCATGTTGTGCGATCGCGTACTGCTCGTAGGGCTTGGTAAAGAGAAGGACTTCCGAGACAAGGAGTATGGCGCCGCAATCCGTACGGCCATCAAGACATTGAACGACACCGGCGCATCCGAGGCAACGCTGTTTTTGACTGAATTAGCGATCAAGAAGCGTAGCGTTCCATGGCGCATACGTCAGGCCGCCATGGCGGCCGAGGAAACCGTTTACCGGTTTGACGAATTCAAGAGCAAGAAGGGTGAAGCCCGGCGCTTGCGCAAACTGACACTTACCATTGAACGCCGAAGCGAGCTCGCCGTCGCCGAGGAAGCTTTACGGCAAGGGAAAGCCATCGCCAGCGGCGTGGAACTCGCCCGCCGGCTTGGCAATCTCCCGGGAAACGTCTGTACACCGAGCTATCTTGCGGAAACCGCGCAGCAGATGGCGGTTGAGCACGGACTTGAGTGCCAGATTCTGGACCGCACCGAGATGGAAACGCTCGGCATGAACTCGTTCCTCTCCGTGGCCAAGGGCTCCGCTCAGCCGCCAAAATTGATCGTCCTTCATTACAAAGGTGCTGGCACAGAAAACACGGACAAAGGGGCCCGGAACAAGCCGGTCGTACTCGTTGGTAAGGGCATTACGTTCGACTCGGGCGGCATCTCGCTCAAACCCGGGGCGGACATGGACGAGATGAAATTCGACATGTGCGGGGCTGCAGCTGTGTTGGGAACCTTGCAGACCGTCGCAGAAATGAAGTTGCCCCTCGATCTAGTCGCCATCGTACCAACGACCGAAAACATGCCGAGCGGCACGGCATGCAAGCCAGGCGACATCGTCACTTCGATGTCCGGGCAAACGATCGAGGTCCTGAACACGGATGCCGAGGGCCGCCTTATCCTCTGCGACGCCCTGACCTATGCGGAACGTTTCACGCCGGGAACAGTGATCGACGTAGCCACGCTAACTGGTGCCTGTGTCATCGCCCTCGGACATGTGGCCACGGGGCTTTTCGCCAACGACGAAGGACTCTCTCGCGAGCTTGCTCACGCGGGCGACGAAGCGCTCGACCGCGCATGGCCGATGCCGCTTTGGGATGATTATCAGGATCTGCTGAAGAGCAATTTCGCCGATATGGCGAATATCGGCGGTCGTGCGGCGGGGAGCGTTTCAGCGGCCTGTTTCCTTTCCCGTTTCGCGAAAAAATTCGCTTGGGCACACCTGGACATCGCCGGCACGGCATGGAAATCGGGAGCCGACAAAGGGGCCACCGGACGGCCCGTCCCCTTGCTCGCCCATTATCTTTTGAAGCGCGCCGGCAAGCTCGGTTAAGCGATCAAATTGACGCAAATATTCTTCTATCACAACGCGGCCGACCGGATCGGCGCGACCGCTGCTCTCATTAGCCGCGCGTACGCGCAACGCAAGACGCTGCTCGTCTATGCCCCCGAGGCCGAGGTCGCGGGCGCACTGGATCGCCACCTGTGGATGTATCCTCCCGGCGGATTCGTTCCGCACGTCAGAGGCGACTCGCCGCTTGCCGGCGAAACTCCCATCGTTATCGCGGATTCGATCGAAGCCATACCGCACAGTGAGCGTCTGTTCAATCTGGCCCCGCATGTTCCGCCCGGGTTTTTGCGCTTTACGAGCCTGATCGAGGTCGTCGGTCGTGAAGAGGCCGACCGGCTCGCCGGCCGCGAACGAGTAAAGTTTTATCGGGATCGCGGATACGAGATCAGGTACTTCGATTTGACGGAGAAGCATTGATGGCCAACGGCGACGGTTTCGACCGCGCAAGAGCGTTTTCCTCAGCCAGCGGGACGCCTAGCGATAACGGCGGTGGGACTCGTCGGCGCCGCAATTTCATCGCACGCGCTGTGTCACAGGAAGCCCCCGTCACGCTTCCAGGCCGTGAAGAGGACGATATCCCCGTGTTGACCGAGGTGGTGTCCGAGGAAACAGGGGGGCCCGTGCGCGACGAGTCGGTACTCGACGACGAGCGTGTGGCGTTGCTGGCCACCGAGATGGCCGAGGCGGTCGGTCGCCAACTGGCCGCCGAATTGCCGACTTTGATCGAGGCGACGCTGATCACCGCCGGCCAGGATCTGCGAGCCGGGATTGCGTCCACGATGGAAACAGCGCTGCGCGATTTCGCCGCTCGGCGCAAGCAGCTTCGCCTCCCCTTCGAAGATCCCGATTTCGGCAAGTAATAACCTGACCGGGCGAAAGGGCGGGCAGGCCCATCCGGTATAATTCCTGGTTTTCCTCATTCGCTTTGCCCGCATTCTATGGAACTCGCCAAGAGCTTTGAACCGGCCGACATCGAGCGTCGCTGGTACCCCGAGTGGGAGAACAAAGGCTATTTCGCCGCTGGGCTCGACGCCGATAAGCCCAACGCTTTCTGCATTCTGTTACCGCCGCCGAACGTCACCGGCACCCTGCACATGGGGCACGGCTTCAATCAGGCCATCATGGACGCGCTCACGCGCTACCACCGTATGCGCGGCGACAACACGCTGTGGCAGCCGGGTACAGACCACGCGGGTATCGCCACGCAGATCGTCGTCGAACGCCAGCTCGATGCGCAAGGCATTTCGCGCCACGACCTTGGTCGCGAGAGGTTCCTGGAAAAAGTCTGGGAATGGAAGGAGTACTCCGGCAACACCATCACCCGCCAGATGCGTCGCCTCGGCACGTCGCCGGATTGGTCGCGTGAGCGTTTCACGATGGACGCCGGCCTGTCCAAGATCGTCACTGAGACCTTCGTCCGCCTCTACAACGAAGGTCTCATCTACCGCGGCAAGCGGCTGGTGAACTGGGATCCGGTATTGCACACGGCGGTCTCCGACCTGGAAGTGGTGCAGGAAGAAGAAGATGGCTTCATGTGGCACATCCGTTACCCGCTGGCTGATGGCTCTGGCGAACTGACAGTCGCCACCACCCGCCCGGAAACGATGCTCGGCGACACCGCCGTGATGGTGCACCCGGAGGATGAGCGCTACAAACACCTGATCGGCAAGATGGTGAAGCTACCGCTCACCGACCGCGAAATCCCGATCATCGCCGACGCCTACGTCGATCTCGAATTCGGCACGGGCTGCGTCAAGGTCACGCCGGCGCACGATTTCAACGACTATGCGGTCAGCCAGCGGCACAAGCTGCCGATCATTTCCATTCTCACGCTCGACGCCAAGATCAACGAGAACGCGCCCGAGAAGTTTCGCGGCATGGACCGCTTCGACGCGCGCAAGGCCGTTGTCGCCGACCTCGAAGCGCTCGGCATTTTGGTCAAGACCGACAAGCATAAACTTAAGGTACCACGTGGCGACCGCACCGGCGTCGTCATCGAGCCGATGCTCACCGACCAATGGTTCGTCGCCATGTCGAAGCCTGGTGCAGATGGCACCAGCATCGTCGGCAAGGCGCTCGAATGCGTCGCCTCGGGGGAGATCAAGTTCGTCCCGGAAAACTGGGTGAACACCTACAACCAGTGGCTCAACAACATCCAGGACTGGTGCATCTCGCGCCAGTTGTGGTGGGGCCACCAGATACCGGCGTGGTACGACGAGCAAGGCAATGTCTACGTCGCCCACAACGAGGCAGAAGCCAAGGCGCAGGCGGCCGCCAAGGGCATCAGCGGCACGCTCACGCGCGACCCCGACGTGCTTGACACCTGGTATTCCTCGGCCCTGTGGCCGTTCTCGACGCTCGACTGGACACCCGAGTGGCCGGAAAAGTCGAACCCGGCGCTCGATCTCTACCTGCCGTCGACGGTACTCGTGACCGGTTTCGATATCATCTTCTTCTGGGTGGCACGCATGGTCATGATGACCAAGCACATCACCGGCAAGATTCCGTTCAAGCACGTCTACGTGCACGGTCTGATCCGCGACGCGGAAGGCCAGAAGATGAGCAAGTCCAAGGGCAACGTGCTCGACCCGATCGACCTGATCGACGGCATCGGCATCGAGGACTTGGTCAAGAAGCGCACCACCGGCCTGATGAACCCGAAGCAGGCCGAGCAGATCGAGAAGCGCACGCGCAAGGAGTTCCCGGAAGGCATTCCGTCCTTCGGCACCGACGCGCTGCGTTTCACCTTCCTCTCGCTCGCCAGCCCCGGCCGCGACATCAAGTTCGACCTGCACCGCTGCGAAGGCTATCGCAACTTTTGCAACAAGCTGTGGAACGCCACGCGCTTCGTGCTGATGAACACCGAAGGCCAGGATTGCGGCATCGATCCGCAAGCTGTGCCCGAGATGAGTCCCGACGGCCTGCACTTCTCGTTCGCCGACCGCTGGATCGTCAGCAAGCTGCAACGCACCGAAGCCGAAGTCGCGCAGCATTTCGCCGACTACCGCTTCGACCTGCTGGCCCGCGCCATTTATGAATTCGTCTGGGACGAGTTCTGCGACTGGTATCTGGAACTCGCCAAGGTTCAGATCCAATCGGGCGATGCCAATGCGGCACGCGCCACGCGGCGCACTTTGCTGCGCGTTCTGGAAACCGTGCTGCGCCTCGCGCACCCCTTGATTCCGTTCATCACGGAAGAACTGTGGCAAGCAGTGGCTCCGCTGGCACACAAGAAAGCCGCTGCCTCGGTGATGCTTTCGGCCTACCCCAAGGCGGATCCGCTGAAATTCAACGAAGCCAGCGAAATCAAGGTGCAGCAGCTCAAGGATTTGGCCTACGCGTGCCGTAATCTGCGTGGGGAAATGGGCATTTCGCCGGCGCAGAAGGTTCCCCTCATCGCGACCGGCAACGCCGAGGTTCTCGAGCGGTGCGCGCCGTATTTGAAGGCGCTGGCAAAGCTTTCGGAGGTGCAAATCGTCGACCGCATGCCGGAAGACGCCAACGCGCCGGTTGCGGTCGTCGGCGAAATGCGCCTGATGCTCAAGATCGAGATTGACGTGGCCGCGGAAACCGAGCGTCTGACAAAGGAGATCGCGCGTTTGGAAGGCGAGGTTACAAAAGCCAAGGCGAAGCTCAGCAACGAAAGCTTTGTCGCCCGCGCTCCGGCTCAGGTCGTCGAACAGGAAAAGAAGCGGCTCGCCGACTTCACGGCGACGGCGGAAAAACTACGCGAGCAACTGACACGTTTGCGTTAAGAGAGGGCCGACACCGAACGTAGCCTCCAGTACTTCTCGGACATTACCGATGCATATGCCGGCGAGCGCGTTTCCGTGGCATTCAAGGGAGAAGCTCCTTACGCGGCCCCCGACGTGATTGCGGACAACGTCCGTACTGAGTGTAATCTCCCGGCCTATCAGGGCGCGGCGTTTGAGCGGGCTGCCGAAGCTGCCGGTATTCAGATAGAGCGCAAAAGCACCAAGGACCTGCCTGGCGCACCTCGCGCCATCCGCTTGCAGATTCTCAACGCTCTTTCCGCCGGAAACGCATTTATGGGCCACCGGAAACAGGTGACCCTTACGGCCAAGCTATATCGCGATGGTGCAGAGGTTTCAACGTTCAAAGCGACGCGATAATCGATGGGAGGAATCGCCGCGGGATTCAAGGGATCATGTGCTGTCCTGGAACGCTGTGCGGACACCCTCGGCGAGGACTTGGCGCGCTGGCTGAAAGGGCAAAGCACTATCGTGGAACCGGCGGGGGACTCGAAAAAATCCCCACTTCCGGCGGTGGAAGCAAAAACGACCGCAGGAACGACCCTGTGAGGAGTCGTCGCTAAAGGCGCATCCCTCGCGATCGTTACTTGCCGAGCGTAACGACGCGTCCTTTGAGGGCGACACCCGAGACCACGGCGCCGCTACCGCACATGTACTCGATCTCGCTGCTCCGCTCGTTGTTTTTGTAGTTGCTCTTGATGTCGATGATGGCGTTGCCACCCTCCTTGACTGCACGCTCCTGCAACTCAAGTACGGCACTCAGGAAGACCCATTCGCACGCTTCCTTATCCGATTTTCCGAAGGCGTTCGTTTTCTTGTTCGTTTTCCACTCACCGAAGTCTTTCACGACGGCCGAATGCTTCTGATTTCCGAAGTAGAGTTTGATGTCCGGATTGAGTTTCTCCTTGGCCTCCGGCACGTTAAGCGCGTCTTGCAAAGGCCACATGGCTTGTTCATCTCGCGCTGCCACCGGACCAGCGCTCACGGCTAACACAGTCATCAAGACAGCCAGAACGGATAGCGGACGTCTATTCATTTTCTTCTCCTTTCGAAACTCTGCTGTTGTCAGGCGGGTAACCGCCGAAATACGAGGCTCGCGTTGGTGCCCCCGAACCCCAAGCTGTTCGACATGATCGAATCGGCCTTTCGATCGACAGACTGATACAGGAGGGGCAGGCCGGCGCAGGCATCATCCGGTTTCTCTATGTTGGAGCAACCGGCCAGAAAGCCGCGATCGAGCATGAGCACGCAGTAAATCGCTTCGTGCGCACCCGAAGCAGCGATCGGGTGCCCAGTCAAACCTTTGGTCGACGAAATGTAGGGGATGTCCCCGTCAAAAGTCTGGCGAATAGCTTGAAGCTCGCTGGTATCCCCGGCCGGTGTCGACGTTGCATGGGCGTTGATGTAGTCGATCCTGCCGCCGGCTTCAGACCACGCCAAATGCATCGCCCGCGCAGCACCTTCTGCAGACGGGGTCACCATATCGGCACCATCGCAAGAGGCACCATAACCCGCGATTTCGGCATAGATGCGCGCTTTCCGTGCGACGGCATGGTCAAGTTCCTCTAGAACGAGCACCCCAGCACCACCCGCGATGACGAAACCATCACGGTCGGCATCAAACGGGCGTGATGCGGACGCGTCGTTATATGCCGTCGACAACGCGCCCATCGCATCGAACAGCGCTGTCGAGGTCCAGCGTACCTCTTCCGCGCCGCCGACGATCATTACATCCTGCTTGCCAAATGCGATCAGCTCGGCACCTTGCCCAATGCAATGAGCCCCTGTGGAACAGGCCGAGGTTATTGAATAGCTGACGCCCTGGATTCCGAAGGCCGTCGACAGGCAAGCGGAGGTGGTGCTCCCCATCACCCGCGGGACGATGTACGGAAGCACTTTGCCAAGCCCGCCCTCACGCAACTTATCAAGGGCGGTGAGGTGTTCGTAGGGGGAGCCGACTCCTGATCCAACGACAAGGCCTGTACGCGGGTGCGACACGTCGAGCAACGTAAGCTGGGCATCGTCCAGCGCTTTTCGGGCAGCATGGTAAGCATAGAGAGACGCGTCGCCCATGAACCGCCGCACTTTGCGGTCCGGGGCCGGTTCTCCGCCAACATCCGGAATGCCGGCGACATGGCTGCACAGACCGAGTTCAACGTATTCCGGGACTCGGACGATACCGGACTTTCCGAACTGCAATGCGGTCGTGACGGCGTCTAGATCGTTTCCAATACAGGAGACGATCCCCATGCCCGTAATGACGACTCGCCGCATTGTTTCATCTGTCCTTCTGATCAATAGGCGCGTTACATTCTCATAAATTCTATTCGGATCGCCTCTTTCATCTCATTGACATAACCGTTGTAGCGAGGATGAATCGAAGGCTGGCCATCGACGGTGGCGTAGTTCAGGTTGATGCTGTCACGATACGTGAGGGAGTAACTCTGCGGCTTGTAGGCAATTTCAACAAACATCGAGTGTCTGTCGCGGTTCCAACTCAACGACGCAATCATTTTCCCATCGGGCTGCTCGGTCACCACCCATTTCCGTCGTTCGGCGACGGCGCGGATTCCCTGCTTAACCTCGTCTGTCGTCAGTACCTTGCCGCTTCCGGTGGTGATGGGAACGTCGACATAGTTCACGATGGGTTCCGGAGCTCTAGCCGCGGAAGCACCACCTGAGAAGGTGAGGACGAAGGCGAACAAAAACCAGCTTACGAACTTCATTTTTTTCTCCCCATAAAATAAACATTCACCGGCACGCGAAACGGCAAAGCGGGCTTGCCGTACTGCGCACAAGACAAGCTAATTGTTTCTAGACGCGCTTGAACACGAGCGACGTATTCAAACCGCCGAACGCAAAATTGTTGCTCATCACAAACTCGGTATCGATGGACCGGCCTTCGGCGAGGTAGTCGAGCGTCGCACACGCCGAATCGACGTTCTGCAAGTTGATCGTCGGCGCAAAGAACGCTCGGCGCATCATCTCGATGGCCCACCATGCCTCGATCGCGCCGCACGCACCGAGCGTATGGCCGAGGTAGCTTTTCATTGAACTGATCGGTTTGCCTTCGCCGAGAACGCTCGCCGTCGCCTGGCTTTCCGCGATATCGCCACGGTCCGTCGCTGTGCCGTGAGCACTCACATAGCCGATCGCCGCGGCATCGATACTCGCGTCATTGAGTGCCTGGCGCATGACAATCGCCATCGTGGCGCTTTCCGGCTGGGTAACATGTACGCCGTCCGAATTGCTGGCAAAACCAACGATTTCCGCATAGATCGTCGCGCCGCGCGCCCTCGCATGTTCATATTCCTCGAGCACAAGCGTCGCCGCCCCTTCTCCAACCACGAGTCCGTCGCGATCGCGATCGAACGGCCTGGGTGTGGTGTGCGGCGAGTCATTACGACAGCTCGTGGCAAACAAGGTGTCAAACACCGCAGCGCTCGGCGCCGACAGTTCCTCGGCCCCACCGGCCAGCATCATCGCCTGTCGCCCGAACCGGATTGACTCGTAAGCGTAGCCGATCCCCTGGCTTCCCGATGTGCATGCGCTCGAGGTCGGTATGACACGGCCCTTGAGGCCAAAGTAGAGTCCTACATTCACCGCGGTCGTATGCGGCATCATCTGGATATAGCTTGTCGACGTAACACCCTGCATCGAGCCCGATTCGAGCATGTGCCCGAAAGTACGCACAGGCTCTATGCTTCCGGACGACGACCCGTAGGCGATGCCCATCCGGCCATCACGAATCGATGGATCGTCGAGCAGGCCCGCATCACCGAGCGCCATCTCGCTGGCCCGAACGGCCATCAGCGACACGCGTCCCATCGAACGTACCATCTTGCGCGGATAGTGGGCCGGAGTCTGGAAGTCGTCGACCGGAGCCCCCAAGCGCGTATTCAGCATTTCGAAGTAATCCCACTCCGGCATGCGTCGAACACCGCTGCGACGCGCTTGTAGGTTGCCTTCAATCGCTTCCCAGTTATCACCCAAAGCTGTAATCCCGGCCATGCCGGTCACAACGACGCGCTTCATCAAATCATTCCCCCATTGACTCCGAGCACCTGTCGCGTGATGTACGACGCATCGTCGGACATCAGAAACGAAACCGCCGCAGCCACTTCCTCCGCGCGGCCGATACGACGCATCGGAATCACGCGCGCCATATCGTCTATCGGCAGGTCGTTTGTCATGTCTGTCTCGATCAACCCGGGAGCGACGCAGTTCACCGTAATGTCGCGACTTGCCAGTTCGACAGCGAGTGCTTTCGTCGCCCCGATGAGCCCCGCCTTGGCTGCACTGTAGTTGACCTGCCCGCGGTTGCCAGCGACTCCGGACACCGACGCGACAGTGACGATCCGCCCACCTTGCTTGAGCCGCACGAGAGGCATGGTCAGAGGGTGCACAACGTTGAAAAAACCGTCAAGGCTCGTATCGACCACGTCGTCCCAGTCCTCCCCCGAAAGGGCCGGGAAGGCATTGTCTCGCGTTATGCCCGCATTGCATACGACGCCGTAATAGGCCCCATGCTTCTCAATATCGCTCTCCAGCAATCGGCGCGACTCGGCCCGATCTCTCACATCGAAGGTCAGTACAGACGCCAAGCCGCCTGCGGCAGTAATCTCTTGCGCGACTCTCTCTGCTTCCGCCAACGCCTGACGGCAATGTACGGTGACGGCGAAGCCGTCGCGCCCGAGACGCAGGGCAATCGCGCGTCCGAGTCCTCGACTTGATCCCGTGATCAAAACCCGGCGTTGCTTCATTGTTTGTTACTCCGCATGAAAGTCTCGAAATCCTCGGGTTCATAGGCCTTGAGGACGGCCTCGGCCAGGGTTATGCCACCTGATTCGATGGTGCATTCGTACGCGGCAAGTCCCCCTGGGTCGCACATGATCTGAGTGGCACGTAACGTCAGGGGTGACCCAGCTACAAACGCTGCCGCCGACGACCTATAACTTCGGGTACCGAGAAGCGCTCCCATTTTTGGCGGCAGACCGGAGAGGCGCTTCTCTAGCGCGACATGGGCGGCGATCGCCTGTGCCATGAGTTCCAGGCCGATCCACGCTGGCATATTGCCGTCCGCATCGACGTACCAAGCATCGCTTCGCGGCGTGTACTCGGCCATCACTGTCGCTCCAGCAAAGTCGACAACTCGATCGAGCAGCAGGAGGCTGCCCCGGTGCGGAATCAGTTCTTCAATGACTGGAAAATCGGTCGCCATAGGCCCTCTAGCGTCGATCGCCAATCAACAGCGTCGCATTGCTGCCGCCGAACGCAAACGAGTTACTCATGCATAGGCGCCGTGATTGCCGGCGAAAGGTCCCACCCTGGCCAACAGGCATGAAGCTCGGCAGACCCGGGTCCACCTCGCCATCCCATACATGAGGCGGAAGCCGATCGGCCTGCAGGGCTAGCCAGCAGAAGGCAAGTTCTGTGGCTCCGGCAGCGCCGAGCAGGTGCCCGGTCATCGGCTTGGTACCACTGGCCGGCACGTCGCCTCCGAAAACGCGGTGCATCGCTTTGGCTTCCATTTCATCGTTCTTCACGGTCGCGGTAGCGTGCATGTTCAGGTAGTCGACGTCTGCCGGGTCCAGCCTGGCGTCTGCCAGCGCCGCGCGCATGGCCGTCTCCGCCCCGACACCTTCTGGATGAGGTGCCGACATGTGGTGTGCGTCGCTACTTTCTCCCGCTCCGATGAACTCGATATCCGCGTAATCCCGGGTCATCAAAAACAGCGCGGCACCTTCGCCGATGTTGATGCCATTGCGGTTTCTACTCATCGGGTTGCAGATTCCGATCGAGGTCGACTCCAGCGCCGCAAAACCATTGACCGTCAATTTGCACAAGGAGTCGGCGCCGCCGACGAGGACCGCGTCGCAGAGCCCGTGACGCAGCAGGTTGCGGGCCGAAACGAAAGCTTTGGCACTGGAGGTACACGCTGTAGATACCACGTAGGCCGGGCCGGTGATGCCGAGGTACGCCGACAAGAAAGCCGCCGGCGTCCCGAGTTCCTGCTGCGTGTATCGATACGCCGATGGCAATTCGCCTCCGCCTCGCCGAGCAGCCACCGCAACTTCGCCTTCGGCAATACCCGATGTGCTGGTACCAAGAACGATGCCGACGCGGTGACGCCCACAGCGCTCGATCACCGCCTCGATCTCGGCTTTGATCTGATCCGCGGTCTGCATCAAGAGGCGATTGGTACGGCACGAAAACAGCGCAAGGGTATCGGGCAAATCCGGCAGTTCACCTCGAACCATCCCTACCCTCGCCACACGATCAGGAAGCCAACCATCTTCGACCACGAGGCCCGACGTATCGCCCGCAAAGAGCCGTTCAGCCACTTCCACCGCTCCGGACCCCAGCGCGTTGACGATACCTAAAGCGGGCAGAAAGAAACGGTCGCTCATTTCAACTCCAAGTCATCGAATGGAGCGATATGCAATTCAACACCAGCTTGCGGCAAAGCAATGTCTAGTTCTCCGACCGTTGTGCGGCCGACAGTATAGCGAACGTCAACCAGTGTCTTGTCGGCAAAGGCGACGCGACGCTCCCGTTCCGCTTCTACCAACGACAGGTTCTCGCTCAGGCCGGAACGTACGGCAGATTCCGGCCACAACGCGATCTGGAAAACCGCGAGCAGCAGCGCGGGATCAAGGCGTTTGTCCGGAATCTGCTCGGCGCTGACATTACGGTTGTCATAGCTTGCCTGTACGAGTTTTTGCCCGAACGGCGTCAGCGCCGCGAAGCGCATCTGACTCGCATCAACCTCCACGGTCGCGATCATCGACTGCGGTTTGCCGTCGAACGTTACCGTGACTCGCTGTTGCACTTCGAATCGCTCGACCAACGACGTGCCTTGCAGACAGTAACGGCCGCCACCCGGCAACCGCGGGCAGGAGGAGCCGCTCTCTGCGCACCCGCCCAGAGACAATGCCACGGTGATCAGCAGCGGCATCACCACACCCACTCTACCCATGTCGCCCTCTATTGTTCCCAATCACCAGCGAGATCGGGGCAAGCAGCGTAGCCAAGGCAATGCCAAGCAGAAGCGTCATGCCGAATCCCGAGAGTGCCGGCATGGAGCTGAAGGCAAGCAGCCCAAAGGAAAGCAAGGTGGTTCCGGCAGACAAAAGGACGCCTGCTAGGGCTGCGCCGGAATCCACACCGCCCTCGCGCAAGAAGATCGCATAATTGACGCCCACGCCCAAAACCAGCATCAGCCCCATCACGTTGAAGAGCGTAAGCGGCGAACCCACATAGCCGAGCACCCCTAACGTCGCCGCCATGGCAAGAACCGTCGGCATCAGCACACCGGCTGCGCCGCGAATGCCATAACGTGGCCACAGCACGAAAAAAACGAGACACAGCGCGGCTGTGAGCCAGAGTCCGCCCCACTGTCGATAAGCGCCGAACAATTGGGTCACGCTGCCCGCTTTGTCGACAAACGTGACGCCAGGAATACCTGCCGCCGCTTCAGCCACTCGTGCGACGTCGCGAACCCCATCGAGTTGGACGATCGACGCGGTGCCATGATCGGTAGCCCCCAGCCACAAGTGCTTGAACGGGAGGGCAATGGGCGACGCCAGCCAGTCGCCGATCGTCATGACCGTTCCCGCCGAAGCACGGAAGGCATGGAAGAATTCACCGATGACGTCATCGCGCACCCCGGCGTCGCTCATCAATTGCGCTACATGCCCTTCGTCGGAAAACACGGCGGTCTGCCACAAGCCCCGGTTTTCGCTTTGCCGCGCCGCGGACGGGACGAACGCGGAAGTGGCGACGAAACGCACGAGCGCTTGTTCCTTGATTAAGGTCTGCAACATCGGTGCGAGCCGCTCCTCGGCAGCAAGCACGGCCTCAGGCATTTCTCCCTCAACAAGGAAGAATTGCCCGCCCCCGCCGAGCCCCGTCAGTTCGCGGATTCTTTCCTCCTGAGCGGACAGCTCCGCTGGTCGAGAGACCAACAGGCGGATGTCGTCATTGCCTTGTAATCTGAGCCAACCCGGTGCAGAAACGGCGAGCAGCGCAGCCGCGATCAGCCACACGGTACGTTTGGTCGCCGTCCTCGTCCAGCGTTGCAATAGGCGTCGAGGAAATGCGGCGGCGCGTGCTCCATCCCGCTTGTCCGCGGATTGCAAGAAGGCTGGCAGCAACAAGACCACGGTCAGCCACGCGGCACCCAGCCCACTGAAGGCGAATAAGGCGATTTGCGAAAGCGCCGGAAACGGCGCCAGCATCAACGCGGCATAGCCGAGCAGGCTGGTTGCCAATGCCAGCGACAACCCTGGAAGAATCCGCCGAAGCCCGGCGGCCGCATCCCAACCGGCACCGGAGCCGAGCCGTGCGGCGAAGTACTGCACCGAGTAGTCGATGGCCTCGCCGATCAGGCTGGCGCCGAACACCAGCGTGATCAAATGAAGCTCTCTGAAAGCCGCCAACGTAACCACAGCGGCAGTCGCCACGCCAAATCCCACTGAAACCAAACCGAGGACAAGCGGCCGGATCGAGCGGAAGACGAGGTACAGCAGGACAAGCATGCCGATCAGGGAGCCGGCGCCGATCAGGTCCACCTCTCGCTTGGCGCTTTCTCTCGCATCGGCAGCGTAGAAGACCGCGCCAGTGCGTAATACCTCGGCATCCGGAAACGCCTGCCGCAAGCTCTTTTCCGCCTCCGCGACAGCGGTCATCACACCGATCTGAATGTCTCCGTCGTACGCCGAGCCAGGGAGTTCTCCTGTCACCAGGACCCACGTTCTTCCGTCTCCCCTCGAAACGAGCATCCCGTTGTCCCACTCCAGTTTTCCGCTACCCAACGGCACGCGAGAAAGCCAGGAGTCGAGAAAGCCGAACGGGTCGTCGGCAACCGTTGTAGCTACGCCGACGCGAAACGGAGAATAAAGCTTGCGTTGCAGTCGCTGCTCGAGTTCCGCATCGCCGCCACGCAGGCGCGCTCTGTCCTCCTCGCTGAGCAAGGTAAAGCGATGCCGGAGATAAATGCCTAGAAGCTGCTTCGGCGCAATCGGTGGAATTTCCGCCATCACCTGCTTGAATGTCTGTTTTGCTCTCAGTTGCCCGGCAAATGCACGCGCAGCCTCCCCGCTACGCTGCGGTGATGAAGCTCCAACCATAAACACGGCCCGATTGCCCACCGCGTCGGTGAGCTGGGTCAACGCCGTCTCGGCCACCGGATTACGCTCGGTCACCGGCAACAGGGCCAGCAGGTTTGTTTGCAAGCGAATTCCGGCCGACCATTGCGCGACAGCGGCAAGACCGACGCCGAGGGCCAGGATCAGCCAGGCGGCGGCACGCAGACGCGTTTGCGTCACGGCTTTCTGTCCCCGGAACCGTTGCCCGTGAACAGGCGTAATTCATCGACCGTCAAGGTTTCTGCGGCCGCTGACTGGCGGAACTGGATTCGCGTGCTGTCCCCCCCGGCCTCCGCCAATTCGACCGTTTCAATAAATCGCCCACCGCTGATCTGCATCGAGGAGAGAAACTGCGCAATCTGAGCCTGCCTGGGCGTCAGCCGCAGGGACCATTTTGCACTATCACCCTGAGCCGATAGATCGAAGTACTCCTGCAGCGGTGCCGTGTTGGCACCGAGCATGGCGCGGAAAACCCTACCTACCTGTGCCAGGCCAGGAACGTCGCGCACGCCGCGCTCACGCCTCACGCCGTCTTCACCGATTTCAGCAATGTGCTCTTCGGCGAGGACGTAAGTCATCCGGTATGGCCGCTCGATCTGCCACAGCACCCCCTGTGGCTGCGCGTAGACGAACCGGCCCGAAATGACGAGCGGTTTCTTCATCGCCGCCATCTGTTTTGTCTGCGTAAACTCGGCGCGTACCACCGGATAACGGCTGGCTTGAGCACTGATCTCCTTCAACAGCCCCTCAGTGGCTCGTGCACCTGGTATTCCGGCTAGAACAAAGATGATTGTGGCAAGAACGACAACGTTACGCTTCATTGAACGCCCATCTTATCGAGTTTCTCGAAAACGACGGCCGGCGAAACGAAGAGCAATTCCCGCGTCTGCGCGTCGACCGCCACCTGCACGGTATAGCCCTTCGTCATGCGTTCTCCGCTGGCTACGTCGCGAATCGTGTAGCCGATCTTGAGGCGATTCTCGAACTCGAGCAATTCGGCCTCAACCCGTAACCGCTGCCCATACAGCGCCGGGCGCACATACTTCAAATGGCATTCAACGATCGGCCACAGGTATCCCGATGCCTGCATTTGCGGGTAGTCATAGTCGAATGTCCGCAGAATCGCACAACGCGCGAGTTCGAAATATTTGACGTAATGGCCATGCCACGCCACGTTCATCGCATCCACGTCGTGAAACGGAACCTCGACCTCGATGCAAGCCGAGAGCCTAGTCGTTTTCATACAACACCCACTTCCCCTCCTTGATCCATTCGCACATTCGGCGTAGCTCGAACTCCAAGGGCCGGTCCTCATCGAGGAAAGGAACAGCCGCTCGAGTTTCGGCGATGAAGTCCTCGATCTGCGGCATCAAAGTCTTACTGACCCCGCCCTCGCTTCCAATGCGCAGTTGTACGGCCTGTACGGAAGCCTGCACGAGCGCCGCCGCAACCTGCTCGGTAAGCTGCAAGACCCGCAGGCAGTCGCGTGCCGCGATCGTGCCCATGCTCACCTTGTCCTGGTTGTGGCATTCCGTCGAACGCGAGAAAACGCTCGCCGGCATGGTGAGCTTCAACGCTTCTGCGGTCCAGGCCGAAGCGCCGATCTGCACCGCCTTAAACCCGTGATTGATCGCGGCACGCGTTCCCGTGCTGCCCGACAGATTTTGCGGCAATCCGTGGTTAAACTTGCTGTCGACGAGCAAGGCGAGCTGCCGATCCATCAGGTCAGCCAGATTGGCGACCGCGTTCTTCAATGCGTCCATGGCGAAGGCGATATGCCCGCCGTAGAAGTGGCCGCCGTGGAGGACAAGCCCGTTTTCGCTGTCGATCAATGGGTTGTCGTTCGCGCTGTTCAGTTCGTTCTCGATATCGCGTCGCATCCAGCCGAGCGCGTCACGCGCGACGCCAATCACATGCGGTGCGCAGCGGATCGAGTAGCGATCCTGCAGCCGGATCGTTTCGGCTTCGTCCGCATGGAGATCGGCAAAAATCCACGCTGCCGCCTCGTTCTGCCCGGCATGGGGCTTGGCGGCAAACAGTCGCGGATCGAAGTGACCTCGATTTCCGCGCAGAGCGATCGACGACAACGCCGTCAAACGGCAGCAGAGTTGCGTCAGGTAGTCCGCGCGCTTCCATGCGATGCAAGCCAGCGCAGTCATCACGGCCGTGCCGTTCATGATCGCCAGACCTTCCTTGGGCGCTAGGCGAAGCGGCCGCAAACCAAGTTCGTCGAGAACGACGCTGGCTTCTCGCCGCCGACCAGAAAAACGGACCTCACGCTCACCGATGAGCGCCGCTGCAACATACGAGAGCGGAGTCAGGTCACCACTCGCCCCAATCGACCCTTCTGCCGGGATGAACGGCAGCACGCGATGCCGGATTAGCGCCGCAAGCTGTTCGAGCAGTTCGTACCGGACGCCCGAGTATCCCTGGGCCAGCGAATTCAACCGGCACACGAGGACGGCAAGCGTCGCCTCGTCGTCGAGGTATTCGCCGAGACCGCAACCGTGGTAACGGGTCAAGTGAAGCGGCAGTTCGGCCACGAGTTCCGGTGGAATCGCGACGGTACATGAGTCGCCATAGCCGGTGGTGACGCCATAGACGACGCCATCGTTGGCGAGCAGTTCGGCAAGGAAACTCGCGCCACGGACGATCCGATCGCGAAACGCACCGCTTTTGGACAGACTGAGGGAAGCGGTGCCCCGAGCAACACCGAGGACGTCCTCGATACGCAGTCGCCCCTCGCCGACCGTTATCGTTCGTTGCCCGCGGTGATTTTCAGTCGCCGTATCCATGTCAAGGCTTTCTGTTGTCGGGCCGGGCCCAAAAGTCGAAGAAATTGAACCACTGTTCAGGCGCCATTAGGCAGTAGTGCTCGAGCCGTTCGGCGTACTTTTCCATGTAGTGCCGCAAACGCTCGGCACGGGCCGCTCTGGGAAGCTCGATCCGCTCGGCAAAATGTTCGAGGTAGGCGTGGAAGCCATCCTTGCTGCGCAAGCAAAAGAATAGAAAAACCGGACAGTCGAGCAGGCTGGCAAGAATGAACGGTCCTTGTGCGAAAGGCGCCGTCTCGCCGAGAAAATTGACGTGGGCCACACGGCTCGCCCCACCGGCGGCAGCCGGCGTGCGGTCCCCGACGATAACGACAAACTCGCCGCGATCAACCTTGTCTTTGAGCATGATCGCGGTTTCAGGCCCGAGGTCGGCGACCTCCACAAGGTTGACGCTGAAATCGGCGTTGGCTTGGCGCAATACCTCGTTGAAACGCCTGGCATGGTGGGTATAGACAACGGCGTTGACCGGAACGCGGCGCTCCCGTACGGCGAGAGCGCGGGTCATTTCTAGATTGCCCAGATGCGAGCCAATCAGGACAGCGCCTTTGCCGGCGGCGGCCATCGCTTCGAGTTGCGCGCGTCTGGGGAACTCGACCGGGATGGATGCCGAACGCCCCGACCAGACGGCAATTTTGTCGAGCGCCGATTGGCCGAACGCCATCATGTGGGCAAAGCAATCGCCCCACGTCGGCTCGCTCCTTCCGAGACGGTGGTATACGCGGCGCAGGTAATCAAGCGACGCATGACGCGCTTTTGTTCCGGTGAGAAAAAAATAGGCGACCACCGGGTAGAGCAGACAGCGTGCAGCGCGCGCGCCAAGCAAACGATAGCAAGCGAAAACGCTACGTAGGCCGACTGCGCAGCCGCGTTCGGAGAGGCGTGACCAATGCTCACCGCCCCGGCGGGATCCAGCCACCCGACGCCAAATGAACAACGGCAGGCGAACCAACATACCGAGTGTGAGGCGCGTATGCATCCAAGAGATGCGAAGGTTGTCCGCCAGCATGTCGAAGTGAGAGATTCCGCCAGGCGGGTAAATGACCCGGGTAGGTATATCGCGGCTCGGCACTCCGGCCCAGGCGAGTCGCACGAGGATCTCAATGTCGAACTCCATACGGGTCGGGATCGACACGCGGTCGATCAGCTTGCACGTCGCAGCGAGCGGATACAGCCGAAAGCCACACATCGCATCGCTCACGCACAAACGTAAGGTTTCCACTCCAACCCAGAAATGCGTCACGTAGCGCCCGTACAGGCGTCCCTTCGGAATGGAAGCGTCATACACGGGGCGGCCGCAGATCACGTCGGACGGATGGGCGGCTCCCGCGGCAAGGAAGCGAGGCACGTCTGTGGCGTCGTGTTGGCCGTCGGCATCGATCTGCAAGGCGTGCGTGAATCCCTCCGCGCACGCGATTCGAAGGCCGTACATGACGGCCGCACCCTTGCCGCCATTTTCCGGCAAGCGAAACAGGCGTACCTGCGCAAGGTCTTTGGCAAGCGAGGAAAGCCCGATTTGCGTCGCCTCGTCGCTGCCGTCATCGACGACGAAAATGGGAACCCCATAAACGAGGAGTCGTTCGACGGTGGCCCGGATCACGCTTCCATGGTTATAGATCGGGATCAGTAGGCAGGGCCGGAACGTCATGCATGCCCACCAAAGACAACGCGGCCTTTCGAATAGGCCCGCTCGCCGCCCGTATAGGCGAACTCCAAACGGCCGTTTGCGGCATTCCAGTCGAGCGACAGCTCGACAAGCGCGCCCGGCAGAATAAGTGCGGTGAATTTCACGTTCTCAAGCGAGAGAAAGTCTCCTGAGACACCGAGGTACTCGCGGCAAAACCGGATTGCCCAATCAACCTGCACCACCCCCGGCAATATCGGCATGCCGGGAAAATGCCCCGCGAAATGTTCCAAGCTGGGCGGAATCAGCATCGCGATCCTCACGCGTGCCTCGCTCCCTGTTTCCCGTTGGACGCGCTCAACAAGAGGCGAAAACGCTTCCTTCGCGGCGGACACGAAAAGCGCCGCAAGTATCGACTGGGACGTCTTGCCCCGCTCATCAACCGGCATCCGTTCGGGAAAACGCCACCGCCGCGGCAATAGGACTGGCTCGAAGTACTGAGCGAGACAATCGCGCAGTAGGCTGACCACGTATCGCTTCCCGTGGTGAGCCATGGCCTCCCGCCCCTCTCCGTTGACTTCGACAACGACACCCAGCACCTGCCGGTGTCCCATAACAGGAACCACGGCCGCCGCAGTCACCCACGGATGCTCGGCGAGCCTGGATTCCATGTCAGGAAGCGAAAGCCGCTTCTCCTCGATCTTCACGACGCGGTCCAAACGCCCGAGCAATCGGAAACGGCCACCGGGCAACCAATCAATCGCATCGTCCATCTGCCAGTAACTATCATCCGGAAGATAGGGTGATCGCAGCGACAAGGCGCCGTTTTGTGCTCGCCGGACCTCAATACCGGGGAAAGGAGCCCAACCATCGCTCTCAGCCTCCCCTTGGCATCGCCAAGCAATCCCACCTGTTTCCGTACTTCCAAAAATTTCCAGCGGGGACTGGCCAAGTTCTTTGGCGTATGACCGTGAGGACTCCGTCGGCAAAGCGCCGCCAGAGGAGAAGATCGTCGTCAATCGATAACGGAATCGTGACAGCGAGACGAGCTCCGGCAGGCGGACAAGATGCGCCGGGCTGGAGACCAATGTCGCCGGCCCGATGAACCGCAGTCGTTCCTCGATTTCATCGGGTTGCGCACAGGTGTGTGCGTCGAATGGCCGACCGGACGCCAAGGGCCAAAGTACACGGAACAACAAACCGTAAATGTGATGGCACGGAACCGTCGCGATCACCGGCGCCCCACCGAGTCGCTCACCCCAGACGCGTTCGAGCACCTCGACTTCGGCTTCAAGGTGAGCCAGCGTTTTGCGTATGCGTTTGGGTTGGCCGGTACTCCCCGAAGTGAAGAGGTCGATCACCGCTTCATCGAGATCAATTTCAGACAAGAACACCGCTGCATCCGCTGTCGGTTTACTTTGTTCCCAACGGGCGTCATACGCGTCGGCCAATGCCTCCAGTGTCCCGGGTTGCGTATTGTGCGGGATGACGACTTGCTTTCCGGCGGCCAGCAGAGAGAAGAAGCCGAGTGCAAATTGATAGGCGTTGGCTGCGGAAAGAACCCACCGTGCTTCAGTGCGGGAGCGCAAGGCCGCCGCGGATGCGCCGACCCGGCGGCGAAACTCGCTCCAAACGATTCGGTGATCGTCGCCATAGCAGACAACGGTGTCATCCGCGCGAGCAGCAGTGAGCAGCCGGTGCAGGGAAAGGAAAGGCGCCGCCGGTATGCTCATCTCCGGTTCCCTGTGACGAAAAGGTGTCGAAAGGCCCACTCTCCTGCGAACAAGACTCCCATCAACAAGTAGGCGAGAAAACCGTTATACCAAGCCCATGTTTCGCGGCTGGCAAGGAGCGCTGTATAGGCCGCCGCGCCCCCATTGCCAACGAAAAAGACACACCACACTACCGTTACCCGGCGCGTATAAACAATGGCCGCTTCCGGCAGGTCGGGTTCGGCCAGCCGCGCAAAGCGTTCCACCATCGACGGCGGCCGGATCAAAGACAAGCCAAAGAGCACCAGCATGCCGACATTCACGGCGGCGGGATACAAGCGCAAGAGCAACTCGCTATTAGTAAGGACGACCGTTGCGGCAAGTGCTGCAAGCCCGGCAAGAATCAGCCGGTCTACGATTCGCATCCCGGACAAGAATGCGGCGGCATTTCGCCATCGCCGCAAGATGAGAACGCCGATGAGAACGGCGGCCACATATCGGGGCTCGGTTACGCGCAGGCCGAACAGTATCGCCAGTGGATATACGATCCAAAGCAGCGCTTGCCACGGTATACGGCGCACCACGCCTCGGTTCTCCACCGAGGTCAAACTATGCGGCCATCAGTTGTTTGACGGTACTCACCACGTCGTCGACGCTGCGCACCGTCTTGAAGTCCTCGGGCTTGATCCGCTTACCCGTCATCTCCTGGAGCTTGATGGCCAGATCGACGGCATCGATGCTGTCCAGATCCAACTCGTCGAAAAGCTTGGCTTGCGGGACAACCCGCTCGGGGCTGATCTCGAAGGCGTCGAAAAGAATGGCCTTCAGTCTCTCGAGAATTTGTTCGTCGCTCATACGTCCCCCCACAACTTTCTTTCTGTTTTCAGTAATTTCAATAACACGACTACGCCCTGCTGCTTACCAGTTCGGCGAGTGCGTTAACCGACCGGAAATGCTCCCGGTTTCCGGCGTCATTGGCTTCCAGCTGCAACTGGTATTTCTTGCGTAAGGCGATCCCCAACTCGAGGGCATCAATCGAGTCCAGGCCAAGGCCGTCCTCTCCGAACAGGGCAATATCGTCGCCGATATCTTCCGGCTTCGTGTCCTCCAGGTCGAGCGCCTCAATGATCAGCTTTTTTAGTTCGAGTTTTAGTGCGTCCATGCCATCAGTTCCGAAGTGAAAAAACGTTCCAGGGCCCGTGTCAGTTTCCGGGCCGCAATCGTGCGCGGTTCCCCCGTAGGCACCCATTGTTCCGCGCTCGTCGGCTCGAGTACGCGAATGCGTAGATGAAAACGACTCGGCGGTATCTGATACCAGCGCTCGCGCTTGGTCAATGTACTCGGGCGACAATCAATCAGCACGGGCAGGATAGGAATTCTGCTCTGCAGGGCGATATAGGCCGCTCCACGCTGGAAGGCGAGGGGCTGTCCAGGCCGGGAGCGGGTTCCCTCGGGGAAAATGATCAGCGGCTTGCCCCGATGCAGGTCGCGCGCGCACTCCTCGACCAGTCGGTCGGAATCCGAATTACTGATGTATCCGGCGCCGCGCACAACACCGCCCAGCAGCGGGTTCTTCCATAAGGCGTGTTTGACGACGCAGCTGGCGTCGGGCATCAGGGAAATCATTGCCACGACGTCGATCAGGGTCGGATGATTGGCAAGCACTAGCACGTTGCGGCAATTCGCCAATCGCTCACGGCCGGAGACGTCGAAGCGCATGATGCCGACGGACTCCATCAGCCACATGAACGCGGCGAAGGACTTGTGAATGACCCATCGCACCCGTTCGGCCCGGGTCTTTCCAGGCAAGGCTCGAACGACCGGAAAAACGAGCGTCCAGAGCAGAAATCCACCTACCCCGAAAACGGCGAAGCATCCTCCGGTGGCTGCCAGACGCCAGAGATAATTCATGCGCTTCAGCACGTTCCGTCCTTCGAATCGCCGCTTCGTGACCAAGACCACTGCCGTCCCGCGCCGCACCACTCCGACGCGCCTTGCTGGAGGGCGCGCAGGAAAGCATAGGATTGAATCTCGCTGCTTTCGGGCACAGGGCTGTCGGTTGTATCGCACGAGATCCGCGTCGTAGCAGACGTATCCAAAAGCAACGCGACCGCGTGGATCCGGCTTTCCGGGGGGTTGCAATCCCCATAGACCGCAGGAACCAGCTCGTCCGAATACACGTAAAGGACGGGTTGCTCGGGGTAACTCGCTAACTGCAGGCTCGCCTCCATGAGGCCGTAACCAAAGCTGGCGCAACCTGCAGAGATAGCTGTCGCCGGCTCGGTGTTCTTAAGCAGGATGGAGAACAAGCCGGTCACCGCATTGAGCACCGACAGTCCAAATACGGTTGGTGACAGCGACTCTTTGTCCGCGAGCGACTCCAGCATGGAGGTCGTCCGCGCAATCTCACCGTGGCGTGAAGCATAGACGAAGCGGAACTGTTCGACGTCCTGTACGCAATCGTGCGCAGCACATAGCGTGACGCGAGCAAGAGGACTCAAACGGCGCCGGAGCATCGGCTCCACAAAGCCGAGGTCAACTGATGCACCGCCCGCCACTCCGTCCGGTTCACAGAAAGACCATCGCTGAATCGGAGCGATGCTTGAGGCATGATTCGTCTTCAATAAAGTACCCGCGCCGATTGCCTAGCGAATAAAACCGTCCACCACTACAAGAACAGACCCTCAAACGGCCGGGAATGTCGCGTTGGTGTACGGAATAGTTGTCGCGTCCCAGTGGCCGGCGCGAGATTATACTCGTTTGGCACCCGATACAGTGGGGCAGTAATCGCGTAACAGACTGATAAGCATTATTTTTTACCGAGAGGTGCGGAGACGAAATAGCACGGGAAATTTGCTATTGTGATTCGCGCTGCGTTGCTAACCTGATGCGGCCACCAGCCACAGTGCTCTCGAAGTTTCAATCCCGCCCGAACAAAGCGTATCTCAATCGAATGGAAAGACGTTCCTCGTCAAACCGCCGCGGGATAAACGTTTTCGAGGTGAAACCATCACCCAAGATCCCTTCGCTGGGCCCCGAGCGAAGAACAGAACGATCAGATCCGCCCCCGGGCGATCAGTCGCTAGCGCGATACTTCTGGTATGGCCCTTGGCGATATTCTGCTAAAAGAAGGCGACAGTGTGGAAACGCTGACCGCGCGTGCGATCCGCCAAGCCTTCGCAGAAAGCGGATTCCGAGTTCTTGATCAGCAAGACCAGGTGACGGCCGAGACCTACTTGGTCGATGCCGATATCGACAGGTTCTGGTCGAGGACGAACCCTGGGTTCGCGGCGATCACGCTTAGCACGGAAATTTCGGCGCAGGTCTCGATTCGTTCACCGCAAGGCGTCGAAAAACAAAGCGTTTCGATAAAAGCGGCCGATAACTACCAAACGGGAATGGAAGGGAACTGGATCGAGGTTGCCGGGAAAGCTCTACGCGCCTTCATCGACAACCTGAGGAACAGAATCAAGTAGTGTTCCCCGCCGAAGAGCGCAATGGAAAGCCGGCGCTTGCCCGGCTTTCCATCGTCCTTTAGCGTAACTAGATGCGTCGAATCAATTGCCAGAGAGCAACGCCGAGCAGTGCCAGGAAACAAATGCCCGACCAGTTGGCTAGGGACAAACCAAGGAAAACCCAGTCTTTATCCGTGCAAAAACCCGTCACCATGAACATGGCCGGCCATTGCGTTCCCAACCAGTTCACCACTTGCTCCAGGAGCGTCGGGTCGCCAAAGCCGCATTCGATCGCCTCTTGCGGGGCGTATTGCATCCAGCTCTGCTGAATCGCCGCCGCAAGGCCACCGGCGGCGGTGAGCACGAGCAGGGTCGCCCAGAATCGCCGCGCGCCGGGCCACACAACACCACACACCGAAAAGAACGCCAGCAACATGTAGATCAAGCGCTGAAAGTTGCACAAATGGCAAGGTTGAAGGCGGGCGATTTCCCCAATCACTAACCCGCCGCCCAAGAGGCCGGCGGAAACGATCGCCAACAGGGCGAAAACACTACGAGCTGAAAGACGCGTCATCGTCATAAGGTCGGTTGTACCTTGTGTGTGCAGCCAAGGCAAGGCGGTGATGGTGTTGGGCTATTATTGTGACACGGTGCCGGAACAAACGTGATCGCGACCGATAAGCGGCTTGTCCCGCTGCATCGACCGCTCGCCATACCGCGTGGTCTACGAGCCATGAAGGTCGAGATGAGTGGAGCCCTGCGGAAGAACAGACCATCTCGCCGACCCGTTGCGCATCGGGTATAGTCCTTCTCGCGCGCACCCAGCGCAACCAACCCGCTGATACTGTCTCCATGAAAACACGAATTCTTCTCGTCGAAGACGACGAGCGTCTTGCCGACCTGACGGCGGTATATCTGCGCAAGAACGATTTTGAGGTAGCTACGGAAATCCGCGGCGACATTGCGGAAACAAGGATACTGAAAGAGGATCCGGACCTGGTCATCCTCGACATCATGCTTCCAGGCAAGGATGGATTCGAGGTCTGCCGCGCCGTACGCGACAAATACAAGGGCGTCATCCTGATGTTGACGGCGCGCGACGAGGATCTGGACCAGATTCTCGGGCTCGAACTGGGTGCCGACGACTATATCGCCAAACCGGTGCAACCGCGCCTCCTGCTTGCCCGCATCAAGGCCCTCCTGCGCCGTGCGCCGGGAACATCCGGTGTGGACAGCGACGAGGTACCCGGGGAAACACAAGAACTCGAGTTCGGCAGTTTCCGCATCAGCCAAGCGACACGCAGCGCCATGCTCGGAAACGAATCCGTAGACCTTACGACAGCCGAGTTTGATCTCTTGTGGCTGCTCGCGTGCCATGCGGGGTCGGTACTGTCGCGCGATGATCTTTTGCAGCAATTGCGCGGCATTGGTTTCGACGGGCTCGACCGCTCGATCGACGCCCGCATCTCGCGGTTACGGCGCAAGCTCGGGGACGATCCCGAGAATCCGACACGAATCAAAACGGTGCGAGGGAAAGGCTACCTTTTCAGCAAGCATGACTGGTAACACTCAACACAATAGCCGGCTGTTATCGATACTCGGTCGCTACAAACCGGAACCCTGGCGCGGCGGCTACAGCTTGTCGCGGTTGTTCCTGAGTTTCTACCTGTTGGTGATGGGATCGTTCGTCGCCATTGCGATCTTTGCCGACTTTGTCATCTCGACGGCCGTCAAAGGAATTACGGACGACTACACCGGTCGTTTCATGCGCGGCACAATCGTTCTCATCGAGGACGAGCTTTTTCGCCACCCGAGAACCGAATGGCCAGACACGATCAAGGCCCTCGACGTCAAGTTCGCCTACCGGCTTAATATCGTCGACCGTTGGACCCTAAAACTTCCACCCAAGCAGGCGGAGAAGCTTGATTCGGGAGAACTGGCGATCGATTCGGAAGGCGACATTCTTTACCAACGCCTGAAGCAGACTTCGCAAGTACTCGTCGTCGGCCCCCTGTCGCCGTCAGCCAACCCTGATCGACCGCGTGCCCTACCCCTTGAATTACGTATACGTCTCTTGACGTGGAGCCTCATCGGGCTCTGCTTCGCCATCGCGGTTTGGTTCTGGGTGCGTCCGGTATGGCGGGATCTTGAAGCACTGCGGAAGACGGCGCGAGCGCTTGGCGAAGGCCATTTCGAAGCCCGTGCCCCGCAAGCCCGTTCGGCCGCGTTCGAGACGTTGACTGAGACGATGAATGGCATGGCCGAGCGAATTCAGCGCCTGATCGCGACGCAAAAAGAACTGTCGAGCGCGATCTCGCACGAACTCCGTACGCCAATCGCACGCATGCGGTTCGCGCTCGAGATGCTGACCGCTGCCGATGAGCCGGCCGAGCAGGAAAGACTGTGGAAAATGATGTCCGACGATCTCGGCGAGTTGGACAACCTAATCGATTCAAGCCTTACCTACTCGCGCTTCGAGCGCGAGCAGCCGCAGCCTCATTTAAGTTCGGTGGAGTTGGCTCCCTGGCTTGAGGACGAGGTTGAATCCATGCGCATCCTCAGCGGCAAGCTTGAACTGAGCGTAGACAATAGCCGGCTGCCTCCGGGACAGCGGGCCGAGTTTGACCTCAAGAGCATGCCGTATGCAATTACCAACCTCTTGCGCAACGCGTTCAAGTACGCCAAGTCGAAGATTGTCGTCAGTGCTGAAGTGGTCGACGATCGCGTGCGGATTTATGTCGACGACGACGGCATTGGCATTCCGCCGGATGAACGGCAACGCGTGTTCTTTGCATTCACGCGGCTGGACCGGTCTCGCGACAGAGGCACCGGAGGATATGGCCTGGGGTTGGCGATTGTTCGGCTGGTCCTCGAACAGCATGGCGGTACCGTCGCCGCCGATGATTCGCCACTGGGTGGTGCCCGCTTCACTTTGAGCTGGCCTCTGTTACAGAGCGTCACCGAAAGCTGACGAAGCGACTAAAGACGCCACCAAGCCTCGTGGCTATTATCGCGAGACTTCATGACAGAATTTTGACGGAAGATTTTGCATGGTAAAGCACGGTCAGACGCGACAGCGACTCGTCGTTGCCCACGGGGAATCAAAGGTTTGACAACGATGACCCCACCCCATACCACTTTCCCTGTTGCCGAGGGGGTCGGCATTTTCGTTGGGATTGTCGCATGGGATTTGCTGACTTCCGGACACATGGACATCGTCAAGGCCCTTCTTATCGCCGGCCCTTGTTCTTTGGTCTGGTTTGCTCTTCGCTGTTGGCGAGAAAAGCACCGCGACAGACACCACTAGAAACCGGCTCCGCCCCCTTCTTCACCCCCTCCCCGTCCTCTGCACCTCCCACACTAGAGTATCAACGTTTTAGACGCCCGCCCTTCCTTGCCCAATAAAGGTGACGAAAGGTTCCTCTTCTTTCCTTGCAGCGCGTTTCTTTTCTGTTACACACGGTCACGGAAAGTTCGAAGAAGCGCAACAGACAGAAGTGGTCAGGCCACTTACACTACGTCCAATGCTTCAGCGTACTGCTGAAAACGGTTGACCCTCCCTGACCCATCGCAATGATGGGACTTTTAATCCCGTGCCAGACCGGCGCGGGATTTTTTTATTTGCTTTCCAGCGGTACCGTGTTCGCCGGGACGGAAGGATAGGTGGGAGGCAAAGACCGCAACCGAAGGTCACGCTGCGGATAGGGAATCTCGATGCCGTTCGCCCGGAAAGCCTTGAGGATTTCCAGGCTGACGTCGGAGCGAACATTGCCGGTTCCGGCCTCCGGATCGTTAACCCAGAACCCGAGTTCGAGGTTGAGGCCGCTGTCACCAAAGCCGATCAGAGCGGCACCGGGGGCGGGATCGGCAAGCACACGCGGATGCCTCTTCGCGGCTTCCATCATCAGCCCCATGGCTTGGTCGACGTCGGTGTCGTAACTCACCTGAATAGCAATTGGAACGCGTACCCGCGTATCGGTGAACGAGAGGTTGCGCACCATATTGCTGACCAGGTACTCGTTCGGGATGATGACCTCTGTTCCGGTCAGCGTGCGGACCACGGTGTACCGGGTCGTGATCTGGGTTACCGTACCGGTCGTGTTGTCCTCCAGCACTACCAGATTCCCGAGCCTAATCGACCGGTCCAGCAGGATGATGAAGCCGCTAACGTAGTTGCTGGCGATCTTCTGCAACCCAAAGCCCAGGCCCACGGCGAAGGCGCCGCTGAAAACCGACAGCGTAGTCACGTCGATTCCGACTAGCGACAGGCTGAGAAGCAAAGCGACGATCGACAACAACGCTTTCGCCAAACGCGCCAGCACCTCGCGCACATTGCCGTCCATGTGACGCGCCGCCATCAGGCGGTTTTCGATCAAGCTAGCGACCCAAAGAGCAACAAGCAACGTAACGCAGACCACGACCGTCCCATGCAGAACCATCCAGAGATCGAGCCGTTGCTTGCCCACATGGAAAGTCACGAGTTCAAGCGTTTCGAGCGCCGGGTCGAGCAGTCCTGTCACGTCGAGGACCACCGCTCCCCAGATAAGGAACGTGATGACGCGCTCGAAGCTGGTGAGAAAGCCGCCTCGGGAAAAAATGCAGCGCAGGACGTAAACCAAAAAGCGGATCAACGCCCATGACGCGAGCAATGCGCCCGCCAAATAGAGCACGCTGATATGCGGCCAGCCGAGGGATACAAGAACAACGCGCAGGAGGAGAACCAGACCGAACGCCATCAAGGGGAAGGCAACGCGCTTCAATCCTCCGGCACCGAAGGCTCGCAACGTTCCCCAGGCGCTTTTGTCACTCGCGCTGCCGCGCTTGCGCAGTCGAAACGAAACTCCCCACGAGACGACGAGAATCAGGGCCAAGGCAGCCAATACCCAATAGAACTCAGGGTACCGAATATCTCCCCAGATTTGATGGATGAGCGCGAAAACCCGTCTTTCGTTCATTGCCGTTCCATCGCGACAGCAAAGAACCCGTCGGTTTGGTGCAGATGCGGAAGCAGCTGCATTCGCTCGCCGACACCGTCCAGGTGTATTCCCTGTTTACTGAGCACGTCCGCAGCGGGCAGCACGGCAAAATCGGCGTGACGATCGAGAAATGCCGAGACGATATCGTCGTTCTCTGCACGAAGCAGGCTGCATGTGGCATAAACCAGTCGGCCGCCCTTCTTCACCATCCCTGACGCCGCCTCGAGAATGGCACCTTGCTTCACGACGAGCTCGGCGACGCTTTCCGGAGTCTGGCGCCATTTGAGATCGGGATTCCGGCGTAGCGTACCCAAACCGGAGCATGGCGCGTCGACCAGAACGCGATCGAGCTTGCCCGCCAGGCGCTTGATCTTCACGTCGTTCTCGGATTCGATACGCGCCGGGTGCACGTTGGACAGTCCCGAACGCGCCAAACGCGGCTTCAACTTGGCCAATCGTTTTTCGGCTACGTCAAACGCATACAGGCGGCCCTGCGAACGCATGAGCGCGCCGAGGAGTAGTGTTTTTCCCCCGGCACCGGCGCAAAAGTCCGCCACCATCTCACCACGCTTCGGTTGCAGCAGAAAACCAAGAAGCTGGCTTCCTTCATCCTGCACCTCCACCGAGCCGTCAAGAAACAATGGATGGCGCGCGAGCGACGGCTTGCCGGAGAGACGGATGCCCAGCGGCGAATACCGGCAAGCTTCTGCCGCAACACCGCTTGCCAGAAGTTTGGCAAACACGTCCTCGCGGTCTGCTTTGATCGGATTGACCCGCAAATCAAGCGGTGCCGGCTGATTCAGTGCCTTCGCCAGTTTCTCCAGTTCCCCCGGTTCAAACTGCGTTAGCAGCGCGTCGTAAAGCCAATCAGGCATTTCGGCACGTACAGCAGGGCTCTGGTCTTCTAATTTCAGCGCCTTCGCTTCGGCCAGCCACTTTCCATCGGGCTGTGTCAGCAGCGGCTCGAGTTCGCGACGGTTCAGGCCTTGCACACACGCGAGGTCGGCGAGCAGCAGGCGGCGGGCGCTTGTCTCGTCGAAACAGCGCGCGATCAGCGAGCGCCTATGGCGAAGCACCGAGTAAACCGCCTCCGCAATCACGCCGCGATCGGCATGCCCCAACTCGCGGTGATCGCGAAAGTACCGCGAAACGACCGCATCCGCCGGGAATGAGGAGCGCAAGAGTTCGGAGACGAGCATTTCTGCATGCCGGAACAAAACCGGAGTAAAGCGCATTGTTATTCGCCTAATTTGAGTTCGGTGGCGACCAGGACATAGCTGTCGCCCTCTTTATCGACATGACGGATTTTAACCGGCAGCAGAACGTAATCGTAAGCCAGCCACACTTCGTTGAGCTGATCGCCCGCCGTCGCCCTGAGGTGTAAGGTCCGCATCGTGCCAGCCGGGGTCTCTATCTCTTCATCACCGGCGACTTCCAGACGATAGAGTGCAAACCGTTTTCCCGTTGCCAACCAGAGCGTGGCTCCGGCCTCAATACGCGGAACAAAGCCCAGTTGGTACCCGAAAGAAAGCAAATCCTGCGCTCCGTCCACCAGCGCCTGCTCGCCTCGGCCGCCAACACGGATTCTCATGTTGTTCCAGTCGAAAAACGCCTTTCCTTTTCCGTCCCGACCGTTGAGCGTTGTGATGAACACATCCGGACGGAAGCCCTCAGGAACCATCTCACCGAGACTTTCCATCTCTGAACGCACCGATTTGAACAATCGTATGAGTCCCGTCGTCTCCATTACGGAGACCAGTCGGTAACGCCCTTCGACGATTTCCCATTCCTGACGGGCAGAACCGATCTCGAAGTTCGAGTCGCCGCGGTCGACTCGGAAACTAATCTGCCCGCGCGGCGGCAAATTCCGTTCGGCGATGGCCGTCGGTTTTTCTGGCCCCGGCGGGCTACTAATCACGCTCTGAGGCTCAGGTGGAGGCTTCGGCTCACCGGGCACGAAGGCCACAGGTGATTCGATGGGAGCAACGACTTCAGGCCCAGCCTCCGGGACGCTCATCACTCTCGGACCGCTCGACACTTCGCTTTCGGCCCGACGTGGCGCCTTGGCCGGCGCTTTTCGCGGATTGCTGGGTTTCTTCTCGCTGACAGGCGGTGGCGCGGGTTGAGCCATCGGCGCCGGTCTTAACTCGGCGAGAATCGGCGGGTTTTCCGGTTTGGCCGACAGCTTGATATCGGCTCCGAACAAGACGAGGGCGTGCAAGCCGATCGACGCGGCGAAGGCGAGAAGCAACGCTAAGGGCATGGCCCCCCTTAAGGCGCCACCTGCGCCGGCGGAGAAACCAAAACAGCGGCGCCATCCTGCGGCGTATCCAGGAAAACCCGTCCTTCAACGAGCCGCACGCGACCTTCAGCCAACCAACGGATCGCGAGCGGATAGACGCAGTGTTCCTGAGCAAGAACACGCGCGGCTAGGCTGACTTCATCGTCCCCGTCGAGCACGGGCACGGCGGCCTGCACGATGATGGGACCGTGGTCGAGGGACGGCGTCACGAAATGCACGGTGCAACCATGGATGCGGGCGCCTTCCTGCAAGGCACGTCGATGCGTGTGAAGTCCTGTGAAGGAGGGTAACAAGGACGGATGAATGTTGATGAGCCGTCCCTGGAAATGCTGCACAAAGGCATCGCTGAGTATGCGCATGAATCCCGCAAGCACCACGAAGTCCGGGCCAAGCCCGTCGATCGTCTCCGCCATCGCCGCATCGAACGCTTCCCGCGACGCGTACTCCGTGTGATCGACAACCTGTGTCGGCACGCCGTACGCAGCGGCCGTGCGGAGGCCAACCGCATCGGGGCGATTGGATAGCACAGCGGAAATACGGACAGGCAACTCCCCGGCAGCGGTAGCTTTGAGCAACGATTCCATGTTGCTGCCCCGCCCGGATATGACGATTACGATTGATTTCATCGGATTCCCAAAGCGCTGACAGGCAGGAACAGCGCCGTCGCCAAGCTTTGTGTGAAGCGCGTTACGGACCGTCCATGCTGATCGGCGACTACGCCGGACAAAAAGTCCAGCAGGCCGATCATGCGGCCGAATTCGCGCTCGAAGCTGATATTGGGGTTGTTCGGATCGAGTTCGTTGGAAAGCAGGAGAGGTTCCCCGCTACTCGCTCGGCTCGAGGACATCTTCCAGATCGCAATCTCGATGTTACGTGCGCAATTGTAAAGCTTCTGTTCGTCGAGCGCGTCGAGGACGTAAAAATCCTCCTTGTTCTCGAATGCAGACTGGATCATGCCGCGCAGCCCAGCGATGACACCAAGGACACGGTCACCGTGGTAATTCGGACTGAAGGCAAAGAGGACAGCCGCACCTTCGCGGCGCCCTTCCAGTTCAGGGAAATCGACGCTGCCCGCAAACAGCCGTTCAAGAGCCGCTTCCATGGTCGAATGGCCAGCCTTCTTCCATTCTCTGGGATTGCGTTTGTAAAGTTTCTCCGCCACCCGGCGCAGACCACTCATAACGTCGGCGCGCACCGAATCGATCACCCGGTCGACCTCGGTTTTGGCGAGATAACGCGGCTCGAAACGCGTCTCCTTTTGCCCGCCGGAACCGACGCGCGTGGCGCAAGCCGACGCGAAGAGGGTTGAGGAAAGCATGAGGACCAACGGAAAGCGCCAATTCATCATGGCCGCATCATAACCCACCCCTAAGCTCCGGTTTCATTGGCGTTTGGAGCCCTATTTTCACCCCCAAGGAACATGGGTTCTGCCGCAACAATCACTTACCGTTACTCGAACCAACGTTAACTATTAATTACGGAACGCAGCCCCTAAACTGACTTGAAACGGCTTTCTGCAGGCAGCTCGGGGGACTCTCCATTTGACGCCCCGGGATTCCGAGAACCGGCCGGTCCGGCGGGTGTCGTAAGACGGCGAGCCAGGAATCGACAGCGAGTCGGGTTGATCAAGGGCGTCATTGCTCACCTTTTGCTCGGTGCCCCGTGCCCAAGCAAGGCTCAACGACAAGAACAGGGAGGTCCCGTGGACCAATCGAAACGTTATACGAATCTCGAATTGAGGGAAGAAGACTTGATTCGGGACGGCAAGCACATCCTGGTGGCGTACACGATGCGCCCACGGAACGGTATCGCTTATCTTGCGGCGGCGGCGCACTTTGCCGCCGAATCGTCGACGGGAACCAACGTCGACGTCTTCACAACCGACGACTTCACACGTGGCATCGATGCCATCGTTTATCACGCCGACGAGGCGAGCGAGGATCTGCGTATTGCCTTTCCGCTCGAATTGTTCGACCGCAACATGACCGATGGGCGCTTTATGCTGGTCTCCTTCCTGACGCTCGTCGTCGGCAACAACCAGGGCATGTCGGACATCGAGTATGCGCGGATGGTCGACTTCTACGTCCCGGAGCGCGTCATCCAGATGTTCGACGGACCGGCAAAGGGGATCGCCGATTTCTGGCGGATACTCGGACGGCCTGTTGCAGACGGCGGCTACATCGTCGGCGCCATTGTGAAGCCGAAACTCGGCCTGCGCCCGGAACCGTTCGCCGAAGCCGCCTACCAATTCTGGCTGGGCGGAGACTTCATCAAGAACGATGAGCCGCAGGGCAACCAGCTCTTCGCGCCGATCCGCACAACGCTGCCGCTCGTCTACGACGCGCTCAAGCGTGCCGAAGACGAAACCGGCGAAGCCAAGCTCTTCTCGATGAACATCACGGCCGACGACCATTACGAGATGTGCGCCCGTGCGGATTTCGCGCTCGAAACCTTCGGCCCCGACGCCGACAAGTTGGCCTTTCTCGTCGACGGATTTGTCGGCGGCCCGGGCATGGTGACAACGGCACGCCGACAGTACCCGAACCAGTTTCTGCATTATCACCGTGCAGGCCACGGTGCCGTGACATCACCAAAATCGAAACGCGGCTATAGCGCATTCGTCCTGGCCAAGATGAGCCGTTTGCAGGGTGTTTCGGGCATTCATGTGGGAACGATGGGTCACGGCAAAATGGAAGGCGGCGACGAAGACCGGCTGAGCGCTTTTATGATCGAACGCGACGAATGCCAGGGCCCGATTTATTACCAGAAATGGCACGGCATGAAACCGACGGCACCGATCATCTCGGGGGGAATGAACGCCATTCGCCTACCCGCTTTCCTTACCGCTTTGGGACACGGCAACGTCATCAACACCGCGGGTGGCGGCTGCTACGGTCATCTCGACTCGCCGGCCGCCGGCGCCCGGTCACTGCGGCAGGCATACGAATGCTGGAAAGCCGGTGCAGACCTTTTGCAGTGGGCGCAGGAGTATCAAGAGCTTGCCCGCGCCTTCGAATCGTTCCCGGGCGACGCCGACCGCTTGTATCCCGGATGGCGGCGCAAGCTACTGTGAACGCGCAGAGAGTCACTCGAATCGCTTGAGATACTCCGGCGCCGAGCCGAGGACAAAATCCCAGAAAACGCCAAGCGCGGGAGTCAGGCGCTTGCTTTTGTGCCGGACGAGATTCCAGCGACGCATAACCGGCGTCCCTTCGACCTTGAGCACGGCGAGCCGCCCGGTAGCGAGTTCGAGGCCGAGCGTATGGCGGGAGAGAAAGCTGATACCGAGCCCCGCAACAACCGCCTGCTTGATCGCCTCGTTGCTCCCCATCTCCATCGCCACCTGCGGCTCGATTGCGTACTCGCGGAAGAAACCCTCCATCGCCGAGCGCGTCCCGGATCCGACTTCGCGCACAATCATCGTTTCATCGGCAAGATCCGCCGCCAACAGACGGGAGCGCTTGGATAGCGGATGCCCTGCCGCCGCCACCATAACGAGAGGATGTGGTGCAAAACCCACATGTTCCGCCTCCATGTCCGCCGGCGGCCGCCCCATGATCGCCATATCGGCCTCATTCGCCAGCAACAGCCGGCTGACGGCGTCGCGATTGTCGACCAGCAGGCGTACGTTCACGTCAGGTTGCACCTTGCGGAACTCGGCCAATAAACCGGGCGCAAAGTATTCAGCCGTGCTCGTGACCGCTACGGAAATACGTCCCCCTTTGAGTCCTTTTAGGGCCATCAAGGAATCGTCGGCATCTTTGAGCGACTGAAGGATCTGCCGAGCATGATCGAGCAGGATGTGGCCGGCCTCGGTCAGATAGAGGCGTTTGCCGATGCGATCGAACAGCGCCGCCCCTGACACCTCTTCCAGTTGTTTGATTTGCAGAGAAATGGCAGCATGTGTCAAATGCAGTTGCTCGGCCGCGCGAGCGAACGATAGGTGCAGCGCGGCGACCGAGAATATCTGGAGTTGACGAATGGTCGCGTTTCTCATTGGTTATTTTTTCAAAAAGGACCGGCCCGCAATCTAAAGCTTTTCCTTAAGCTTTCGTTCTTCTAGCACACAACCAGAGTCCGCTCAACGGAACGTCCCAACAGCCATCCCGGAATCCCATCATGTTATTCGGACGCACCAACGTTAACAAGTTCATGGTTGAGGAACAGCGCCGCAACCCAGAACTGGCCGGCGATTTTTCCATGTTGATCAGCGACGTGGTGCGCTCGTGCAAGGCGGTGGCTGTCGCTGTCGCGCGTGGCGCGCTGGCGGCAGACTCGTCGAGCAATGCGGCGGACCGTCGGCAGGACGCGCAGCGCACGATGTTCGCCGAGTCCAACGAGACCATCCTCCAGCACTGCGAATGGGGCGGCCACGTCGCCGCCATGTCGTCGAGCGGCATGGATGAGATTTACGCGATTCCGGCCAACGGTCGGCGCGGCAAATACCTGCTCGTTTTTGATCCGCTTGATGGTTCTGCGAATACCGACGTCAACCTGACGGACGGCAGTATCTTCTCGGTGCTCCGCTGCCCCGATCGTGAACGCGAAGCCTCCGAAGACGAGTTCCTGCAGCCGGGTTCCCAGCAAATGGCCGCGGGGTACGCGCTTTACGGTTCGTCGACCATGCTCATTCTTACGGTCGGTACGGGCACGCATGGTTTCACCCTTGATCGGGAAATCGGCGAGTTTCTCCTCACTCACCCCAATTTGCACGTACCCGAAGAAACGCAGATTTTCTCGATCAACGCTTCCAAGAGCCGCTTCTGGGAGCCACCGGTGCGCCGCTATGTCGAGGAATGCCTCGACGGTCCGGCAGGGGTTCGGGGAAAAGAGTTCAACATGCGCTGGGCCGCGGCCATGGTCGCTGACGTGCACCGTATCCTCATGCGCGGCGGCGTTTTCATTTGCCCGCGCAATACGCGCGATCCCTCGATGCTCGGCCACTTGCCTCTGTTGCATAAAGCCAACCCGATCGCGATGATTATCGAGCAGGCGGGTGGTATGGCGACGACCGGTTACGAGCGCGTTCTCGACGTCGTGCCGACGGACCTACGGCAGAAGGTACCGCTGATCCTCGGTTCCCGGGCAGAAATCGAACGTATCAGCCGCTACCACAAGGAATATTTGAACGGCGAGGACAAGCCTTTCCGTTCGCCCCTGTTCGGCACGCGTTCGCTGTTCCGTTCCGACGAGTTCGCCTAGCGAGTCCGAGCCTCGGACCAGGAGAAACCGATGTCGATCAAACACCCTATCATCGCCGTGACCGGCTCCTCAGGTGCCGGCACAACGTCGATCACGCGGGCGTTTCAACACATCTTTCGGCGCGAACAACTGAACGTCGAGATGATCGAGGGCGACAGCTTCCATCGCTACGATCGTGCGACGATGCGCGCCAAGATGGAAGAGCTGAATACCAGCCATTTCAGTCATTTCGGTCCGGAAGCCAATCTGCTTGAGGAACTCGAGAACCTGTTCCGGCAATACGGAGAATCCGGACGCGGCCAGCGCCGCCACTATATTCACGACGAAGTTGAAGCGGCCCGCTTCGGAGGCGAACCTGGAACTTTCACGCCTTGGGAAGACCTGCCTGAACACACCGACGCCCTGTTCTACGAAGGGCTGCACGGTGCATTAAAGACCGATAAGGTTGACGTCGCGGCGCATGCGGACCTGCGCGTCGGCGTCGTGCCGATCATCAACCTCGAGTGGATCCAGAAAATCCACCGGGATCGGGCGCTACGCGGCTATTCCAGCGAGGCGGTGATGGACACGATCCTGCGCCGCATGCCGGACTATGTTCATTACATCTGCCCGCAGTTTTCGCGCACGCACGTCAATTTCCAGCGCGTGCCGACTGTGGATACGTCAAACCCGCTGATTGCCAAGGACATCCCGACCCTCGACGAGAGCTTCATGGTGATTCGCTTCGACAACCCGAAGGGAATCGATTTCCCTTACCTGCTCAGCATGCTGCATGACTCGTTCATGTCGCGGCCGAATATCATCGTCTGCCCGGGCGGCAAACTCGATCTGGCCATGCAGCTCATCCTGACACCGATGATCCTGCAGTTGATGGATAAAAAACGGCGCGCTTCGTAGGGCGAATCACGCCCTTGCGCGACGCTGCTGCAGCCACCCTACGACGACCGGGACCATGGAGACCGCGATGATGCCCAGGATAACTGCCGTCAAGTTGCTTTGTACCCAAGGCAGGTTGCCGAAAAAGTAACCAGCCAGCGTCAGCGAGAATACCCAGGCGGTGGCGCCGATCAGGTTGAAGAAGGTGAAGCGGGGATAGCTCATCGCCCCGATGCCGGCGACGAAGGGTGCAAAGGTACGAAACAAGGGGAGGAAGCGGGATATGACAAGCGTCTTTCCCCCGTGTTTTTCATAGAAGGCGTGCGTCTTCTGCAACGCTTCCTTGTTGAATAGGCGCGAACCTTCCCAATGAAAAACCTTCGGCCCGAGAAAACGCCCGATCTGGTAGTTCAGCATGTTGCCGAGGGTCGCGGCCGCCGCAAGCGTTGCCAAAAGAATCGTGATATCCATGCCACCAAGAGCCGCTAGCGCCCCGGCAACAAAGAGAAGGGAATCCCCTGGCAGGAACGGCGTCACGACGAAACCCGTCTCGCTGAAGATGATGGCGAAGAGGATCGCATAGATCCAAACCCCGTATTGCTGCACGAGAAGCGCCAGATGCTTGTCGAGATGAAGGACGATGTCGATAAAGGTGGCGATGATTTCCATGGAATCGGCGGGGAAGGGGTACAAATGGGCGATTCTACCGGAAGGCGACAAGGAGCCAAGCAAACAACCAGCGAGGCAATCGACATGCCTGCGGGCTCATACCGTGAATCAAGGGTCGGAAGCTGATGTGGAGCCCGTATAGACCGACATGTAAGTAGGTGGAGACCCGTCCCACCTCCGTTGGTTCTGGCTCACGGCCGGTATAATCGGCAGATGCTAGAAAACGCCACCATCCGCCTCCTGCCCGACCTCCTGATCAGCCAGATTGCGGCAGGCGAAGTCGTCGAGCGCCCCGCTTCGGTACTCAAGGAACTGCTCGAAAACGCAATCGATGCAGGGAGCACGGTAATCCAGATTCAGCTCGAAGAAGGCGGAGTCAAACTGATCCGCGTTTCCGACGACGGACATGGCATCGCCGGGGACGAACTTGCACTTGCACTGACGCGGCATGCGACGTCGAAAATCGCCACACTGACCGACCTGGAACGGGTAGCGACGCTTGGTTTCCGTGGCGAAGCGCTAGCTTCGATCGCCGCCGTGGCGCGCGTAACGCTCACGAGCCGGCAACTTGGATCAAGCCACGCCTGGCGTCTCGCCGGCGAAGCGGCTGCCTCCGGTTCTGCGGCGTCTCCGGAACCCGCTGCCCTCGCCGGCGGCACCGTCGTCGAGATGCGCGATCTTTACTACAACACCCCCGCGCGTCGGAAATTTCTCAAGTCCGAAGCGACCGAATTTGCGCACTGCAGCGAAATCGTCAAACGAATCGCCCTGGCCCATCCATCGATCGCCTTCACCCTCGCACATAATGGGCGTGTAGGGCTGCATCTGCCGAAAAACGATGCTCGCGGACGAGCCGGCGCAATTCTCGGCGAGGACTTTCTGGCCGAGTCGCGCGCGGTACAGGCAGAGGTGACTGGGGAAAATGGCTTTTTGCTACGTTTGTCTGGGCACTGTGCGTTGCCGGCCCATTCGCGGGCACGCAACGATGCTCAGTACTGCTACGTAAACGGGCGTTTCGTTCGGGACAAGCTGCTTGGCCACGCATTGCGCGAAGCGTATCAGGACATGCTGCACGGCAGTCGCTATCCGGCGTATTGCGTCTTTCTCGAGATCGACCCGTCGACGGTGGACGTCAATGTGCATCCGGCAAAGACGGAGGTGCGTTTTCGCGACGGCCGTGCCGTGCATCAGTTCGTCTTCCATGCGGTACAACGCACATTATCCAGTCCCTTGTCTAACGTCGGGACCGCTGTTCCGGTGCCTGTTGGTAACAACGAAGCGCCGCCCACAAGAGCCCCGCTTGCAACGGTTCGCGCTGCATCCGACGACCGGTGGCCGTCACGCAGCGATGGTCCGCGGCCTGGAAAATCCGCCGAGGGGCGCCCGCTGTGGACACCGACGCAAGGATCGCTTCGCGTCGGCGAGCCTACCGCCGCGTATTTCGCCTTCGCCGAAAAGGCTCGCGATGACAACCCAGGGACTCAGAATGCCGCTGTCCTTCCAACGGCCGATACACCCGACTCGGCGCCGCTCGGTTACGCGCTCGCGCAGCTTCATGGCGTCTATATCCTGGCGCAAAACGCCCACGGGCTGGTGCTCGTCGACATGCATGCGGCGCATGAGCGGATTCTGTACGAACGGCTCAAGTCGGCGCTCGACGCGCATCGGGTCGCCACCCAGGCGCTCCTCGTGCCAGCGGTTTTCGCCGCGAACGCCATCGAAATGGCTGCGGTCGAGGAATTCGCCTCCACGCTCGCTGACCTCGGCTTCGAAGTCACGGCCGCCGGTCCGACACAGCTTGCCGTACGTGCGGTCCCGGCGTTGCTACAGGCCGCAGATCCCGCCGCGCTGGTACGTGCACTGCTCGCCGAACTGAGGGAGCATGGTGTTAGCCAACTGCTCGCGATGCGGCGCAACGAGCTCCTGGCCACGATGGCGTGTCACGGGGCTGTTCGAGCCAAAAGACTGCTCTCAATCCCGGAGATGAACGCGCTGCTGCGACAAATGGAAGAAACCGAACGTGCCGACCAATGCAACCACGGCCGGCCCACTTGGACACAGCTTTCGATGAGCGATCTGGATCGCCTCTTCCTGCGCGGCCGCTGAGTTTCGTCTGAGTTTCGTTTGACCAGCCCGCCAATGAAAAAGCCCGTCGCCATCCTGCTCATGGGGCCCACAGCAAGCGGAAAAACGGCCGTTGCCCTCGAACTTGCCCGTCGTTTCCCTGTTGAACTTGTTAGCGTGGATTCCGCGCAGGTTTTTCGCGACATGAACGTCGGCACGGCAAAACCCGACGCCGTCACCCTCTCCGAGTTTCCGCATCACCTGATCGACGTAATTACGCCAGAGGAAACCTATTCGGCCGAGCGTTTCCGGCTCGACGCGTTGCGGGCGATGACCGAGATTACCGCTCGCGGCCGCGTTCCTCTGCTCGTCGGCGGAACGATGTTGTACTTCAAGGCCTTGCTCGAAGGCCTCGCGGAGCTTCCTGAAGCCGACACGGCAACCCGCGCAGCCATAGATCGGCAAGCCGCCGAACAAGGCTGGCCGAACGTGCATTCCGAACTCGCGCAAGTCGACCCGGAAACCGCCGCCCGGCTGCACCCCACTGATGCGCAGCGCATCCAGCGCGCCCTTGAAGTCTTCCGACTAACCGGCCGCCCTTTGTCTACGTTGATTGCAGAAAATCGAAGCGAGACGCCACCCTTCGACTTCGTTTCGATCGGGTTGGCGCCGAGCGAGCGATCCATTCTTCACGAGCGGATCGCACGGCGCTTCGACGCGATGCTGCAAGCCGGACTCGAGGCGGAAGTCGAAACGCTGCGGACCAAGTACCGTTTGGACGCTGGACGCCCCTCGATGCGGTGCGTCGGCTACCGGCAGGTTTGGGAAGTGATCGAAGGCCTGGCCCCCCGTGGGGAAATGCGCGTTCGGGGCATCTTTGCCACGCGCCAACTCGCCAAGCGCCAGCTCACCTGGCTCAACAATACCCTGCGCCCCGAAGTCTTCGACTGCCTCGCGCCCGAACTTGCCAGCCGCGTAATCCGGCGGGTCGCTCCCGTCTTCAACGCGGTTGAGTGATCCGGCGACGGGTCAACAAAAAAGCCCATGCGTTTGGGCATGGGCTTTTGAGACTTCAACCCCAGCACATCCGGCCGGAGTAATCGGCTATTCACCGCAATGGTGCTACACGATCAGTTTTAAAGAGCATTTACAACAAACGATCATGAAGTCTCCAGAAAACGGCTGGTACCGCGCTTACTCACCGGATTCGCCGCAGGTCACGGTGCACTTCCACTATAGGCGCTGAAAGGGAAAACGCCAGGACAATCGTTGCATGTGCGTTTGGAACCAAGAGCGCCGCGCCGGCCACGAACAGTTTCGTGGCTGCATGGCTCAAGCCCTCTCACCGTTTTCCAACGGCGGTCCTCTCGTGCTCAAGGTATTGGAACGAAATGCCGTACACAAAGTCGTTAACAGTGCGGATGTTCCAAAGGAATTCGAGTGAAGCTCCCTCCCGCAGTCCCACCACGCTATCTCGGCGCCAGCGACCTGAAGTCGTACACGCAAGAGAGGCGCCCCGAACCTGTTGAGTCGTCCAACGGTACGAACAGCGCTTTGTACTCGACGGTCGAGCAACAACTCGAGGCTGCGCCTAGCCGTTCAGCATTGAACGGGAAAACGCGCGCCGAGCTGGCCGAACGCCCGGCGCGATTGACGATCACGCCCCAACCGGTCATGGAAGAACGGCGGCGACAGGATCGTCGCCAAGCGAAGCAGGCGGTGTTTCTTGATACCCGACAACGGCGCGGTCGACGCCGCACAGACGGGAAAGTCATCGACTACGAGATTTAGGCAAAGAGCGGTCGCACGGGGGGCACGCCGCCTCGCGAACCTAATCGGAGTTGCGCTCAGATAACGATCGTCTGCGGTTCATCACCGCTCCGCGCTTCGATGCAGCCAATCTCGATCGCCTTTTCTCCGGCCGCTTGCAGATGTTTGATCGCTTGCCCCGCGTTTTCGCGTGCAACGATGACAACCATACCAATGCCGCAATTGAAAACGCGGTGCATTTCCGCCTCGGCCACGTTGCCCTCTGCTTGCAGCCACTGGAAAAGCTTCGGACGGACCCAAGTCCCCTGCTCGATGACGGCCTTCACGTTCGACGGCAAGACGCGCGGCACGTTTTCGGTGAGACCGCCACCTGTGATGTGCGCCATGCCTTTGACGGGCAGCACCGTCATCAGGGCGAGCATGGGTTTCACATAAATGCGCGTCGGCTCCATTACCGCGTCAGCCAGCGTACGGCCAGCATCGAACTCCGCATTCATATCCGGTTTGGCGCGGGCGAGGATCTTGCGCACAAGCGAATACCCGTTCGAATGGGCTCCCGACGACGGCAAGCCGATAACCACGTCACCCGGAACGATCGTTTCGCCGGTGATGATCTTCGACTTCTCCACCGCGCCCACGGCGAAGCCAGCGAGGTCGTACTCACCTTCCGGATACATCCCCGGCATTTCGGCTGTTTCGCCGCCGATCAGAGCGCATCCGGCGTATTCGCAGCCCTTCGCGATCCCTTTGACGACGCTCGCCGCCGTATCGACGTTGAGCTTGCCACAGGCAAAATAGTCGAGGAAAAACAAAGGTTCGGCGCCTTGGACGAGGACATCATTGACGCTCATGGCGACCAGGTCTATACCCACCGTGTCGTGGCGTTGCAGATCGAATGCCAGCTTGAGCTTCGTGCCGACGCCATCGGTACCGGAAACCAGAACGGGCTCCTTGTAGCGTTTCGGCACTTCGAACAGTGCCCCAAATCCGCCGAGGCCGCTCAGCACGCCTTCGCGCACCGTTCTCTTGGCAAAGGGCTTGATGCGCTCGACAAGTTCATCGCCCGCGCTGATATCCACCCCGGCGTCGCTGTAGGAAAGGGCTTGCTTCGATTGCTCGGTCATCGTGTCGATCATCCGCGAAAGATTGTGCGAGGTTGGGCCAGTCGTCGAAGTGGTAAAATCGCCGACTTCGTTCGCAAAGGTCGGAATTTTATCCGAAACAGGCGCTTCGCGTGCTCCGCGCCGCGCCCCGCGGCACTTTTCCAATGCGCCAACTGATTCTCGATTTATTGCCGGAAACCCCGCCGACACTCGACAATTTCGTCTGTGGCGGCAACGGCGAAGCAATCACCGGACTCGCCGCCTGGCTAGGCGACGACAACCGCGAGCCGGCGCTATTGCTGTGGGGCGAACCGGGTTCCGGCAAGACGCACCTGCTGCGTGCGAGCGGGGCTCGCTATTGCGACGCGGCAATCGATCCTGGACTGATTTGTGTTGCCGATGAAGAGCAATTTCTCGCTGTGGACAACGTCCAAACGCTCGATGATGCCGGCCAGATCGCTTTGTTCAACGTTTTCAATCGCATCCGCGCCAACGGCGGCCGATTGCTGACCGCCGCCGATCAGCCACCGCAGCAACTCGCTCTGCGCGAGGATTTGCGCACTCGCCTGGGTTCATCGCTGATCTACCGGCTGCAACCCCTGACCGATGAGGAGAAACGCGACGCCCTGGGGACGCAGGCCTCGGCCCGGGGGCTGCGGTTGCCGGCGGACGCTCTTGATTATCTTCTCGCACGCGCACCGCGAGATATGCGTAGCCTGTCGGCGCTCGTCGTGGCGCTCGATCGATACTCACTCGAACAGAAACGGGCGATCACACTGCCTTTGCTGCGCGAAGTGCTACAGAACGCAGCGTCCTAGCCATTCTTCGGAAGACTTCCATGCATCTCGCTTTATTTGACCTCGACAACACGCTGATCGCTGGCGACAGCGACTTCGAGTGGGCACAGTTCCTGATCGACAAGGGCGTACTCGACCCGGAGGTGCATGCGGCAAAGAACGAGGCGTTTTACGAGCAATACAAAGCAGGAACCCTCGATATCGATGAGTTTTTGGATTTCCAATTGCATCCGCTGTCCCGCCATCCACGCGCGCAACTCGACGCCTGGCGCATGGAGTTCGTAAATAATCGCATCAAACCGTTGATTGGCGAACGAGCGCGGCAATTGGTTCGAAACCACCAGAAGAATGGCGACACCTGCGTCATCGTCACGGCGACCAACAGTTTCGTTACACAGCCGGTCGCAGCCGAATTTGGCATTGCCCACTTGATTGCCACGATTCCCGCGCAGGAAAATGGGCAATTCACGGGAAAAACGCGGGGAACTCCCTCATTCCGCGAAGGAAAAATCGCTCGTGTCGAAGCCTGGCTCGAGTCACTCGGCCTCTGGTGGAGCAACTTTGGCCGCAGCTGGTTCTACAGCGACTCGCTCAACGACCTGCCACTACTGGCACGCGTCACCGATCCCGTCGCCGTCGATCCTGACGCGACCTTGCGCGCGCACGCCGAGAAGGCCGGTTGGCCGATCCTTGCGCTGAACACCTGATCCCATGCGCAGCTCAACTGCGGCCATTGGCAACGACAAGCCGCCTTTCCAATCGCAACACAACAGCAGCACCAAAAGAAATCCGCGATGATCCGCAAACTCATTTCCCGCGTCTTTGGACGCAAGACTTCGGGCGCCGCCGGCGACCGAGCCGTCATCAGCCCCAGCAAGCACGGCATTCGCCGCGACCAACTGAGCTCCGGCAGCCGGCGCACGGTCGAAACGTTGCAGCAGCATGGTTACAAGGCCTACGTCGTGGGTGGCGCCGTGCGCGATCTGCTCGCCGGCATCGCGCCGAAGGACTACGACGTCGCCACCAACGCGACGCCCGAACAAGTGCGGCAGTGTTTTCGCCGATCACGCATCATAGGCCGCCGTTTCCAGATCGTGCACGTATTGATGGGCAGCGAGACGGTTGAGGTCACCACGTTCCGCGGCCCGCATGGCGACGAAGGCCAGCCCGGGCGGGCACACACCGACGCGCATGGCCGGGTCTTGCGCGACAACGTTTTCGGCAGCGAGCAGGACGACGCTGCACGGCGCGACTTCACGGTAAACGCGCTATATTTCGACCCGGCCACCGAGACGATCGTCGACTATCACCATGGCGTAGCCGACCTGCAGCAAAAAACGTTGCGCATGATCGGCGACCCGAAGATGCGCTATCGCGAAGACCCGGTGCGCATGCTGCGCGCCGTTCGTCTTGCCGCCAAGCTCGGGCTCACAATCGACCCAGAAGCGCGGCGGCCGATCCGCGAACTGGCGACATTGATCGAGAATGTTCCCGCGTCGCGCCTCTTCGACGAGATGCTCAAGCTCCTCACCTCGGGCAGTGCCGTCAAATGCGTGCAGCAGCTCCGCGAGGAAGGTTTGCATCACGGGCTGCTGCCGTTGCTCGACGTTATCCTGGAACAGCCGCTTGGCGAGCGCTTCGTCATGCTTTCGCTGGAAAACACGGACCGCCGCGTACGTGAAGGCAAGCCGACGTCGCCCGGGTTTCTATTCGCGACGCTGCTCTGGCATGAGGTGCTCGCCAAGTGGGAGGCGATCAAGGCCGCCGGCGAGCGCGCGATCCCGGCTCTCTTCCTGGCCATGGACGAGGTGCTCGAGGTGCAGTCGGAAAAGCTCGCGATCACACGTCGTATCGCCGGCGACATCAAGGACATCTGGGCTCTCCAGCCGCGCTTCGAGCAGCGTTCCGGGAAACGCCCGTACGGCGTTCTCGAGCAACCACGTTTCAAGGCCGGTTACGACTTCCTGCTTCTGCGCGTCGCTTCCGGCGAGGTCGAGGCCGAACTCGGCGAGTGGTGGACCAACTTCCTGAATGGCGACGCCGAAACCCGGGCCACCTTGCTGCTGCCGCCAAAACCCGACGAAACCCGCAAGCGCCGTCGCCGTAAACGGCGAGCTCCAGCAAGCTCCGCCCAGGCGATACCGGAGTAGCACGGCCGATGCATCTGGCGTATGTGGCCCTGGGGGCCAACCTTGCCGATCCGGTCGTACAGATCCGGGCCGCGATCCAAGCCCTTGAAAAGCTCCCGGAATCGCGTCTGCTCAAGGCGTCTTCCCTATATCGCACTGCGCCGGTAGGGATTCACGGCCAGCCCGATTTCATCAACGCGGTCGCGGCCTTGCACACCCGCCTGTCGCCACAGGAACTTCTGACGGCGCTCTTCGAAATAGAAGCTGCCTTCGGGCGACGCCGGGACTTCTATCACGCGCCCCGCACGCTCGACCTTGACCTCTTGCTTTACGACGATCGACTGATCGATAGTGCCTTCCTGCGATTACCGCACCCGCGCATGCACCTGCGCGCTTTCGTCATCGCGCCGTTGCTGGAAATTGCCCCGGAGTGCCGCATTCCGGGCCGAGGAAAAGCAGCCGCCTGGCAGCCTGCCGTCAGTCGACAGCGTATCGAAAAACTTGTCCCATGAAAGCATGCACCAGGACACCTGCACGTCGGACACGCCCATCCCCCGGCTCAGGTATATTGCGTGTTTGCTGACCCACATCCCCGACCTCTGACGATGGGAGTAGCCATGTTCACCAATCGCAAACGGCTTCTGGAGCTTGAACAACGTGTGGCCGATTTGGAGCGGCGCAACGAAACATTGCGCACACAATTGGCAACCGCCGAGGCAGAGAGCGCACGCCACGTCGAGGAAAAAACCCTCGCCACGAATCGCCTGACGGGGCTTGAGCGTTTAGCCACCGCATTTCACTCCTATCGAGATTCTCTATCCTCGTCCCAAGCCGCGCTTGCCGGATTGGCGGAGCATCTTCAGGAGCGGCGGCGCGATTCCGCGCAGGCCGGTTCGCTCGCTGACGACAGCCGCTCGTCGGTGGAACGCGTAACAAGCGAACTCGAACATCTGGCGACGAACTCGCGTCAGGTGATGGACAACGTGGTCAACCTGCAGAACAGCGCACAGCAAATCGGCGGCATCGTCGACCTGATCAAGGACATCGCGAACCAGACCAACCTGCTCGCACTCAACGCCGCGATCGAAGCCGCCCGGGCCGGCGAATCCGGCCGCGGCTTCGCCGTCGTCGCCGACGAGGTGCGCAAGCTGGCCGACCGTACAACCCATGCGACGGCCGACATCTCGAAATTGGTCACGGGCATCCAGGCGGAAACGGCTTCCGCCCATACGTGCATTGGTGACCTCGACAAACAGTCGGCGTCCTTCAAGGTCCACGGCGACCACGCCGCGTCGGCGATCGGCCAAATCGCCACACTCACGCGTGGCATGGGAACAACGATCGCGGCTACGTCGCTGCGCAGCTTCGTCGAACTCGTGAAGATCGATCATCTGCTCTACAAGCTCGACGTTTATCACGTACTCACCGGCGCCTCGGAGCGCACGCACAGCCATTTCGCGGAAGCCACCGAATGCCGTCTCGGCAAGTGGTACTACGAGGGTGAAGGCCGCGAACAGTATTCGCAGCTCGACGGATTCCGTGCCATCGAGGCGCCGCACACCGAGTTTCATCGTCAAGGCCGAGCAGCGGTCGACGCCTATCATGCCGGCGATACCGCGGCAGGGAGTTCTGCGATCGAGCAAATGGAAAAAGCAAGCGCCGCGGTGCTTGAGAGCCTTGAGCGCGTTGCCCGCAGCGGCGAACAAGCGGCCGGTCATCTGGTTTCCTAGTACGCCATACCGTTCGATATGCCAAATCGTACGTCCTTATCCTCCGCGCGCCATATCGTCGTCGAAGGCCCGATCGGTGTCGGCAAGACAAGCCTTGCTCGCCGCCTCGGTGAGCATCTCGACGCCGAACTCCTGCTCGAACAGCCGGAAACCAACCCCTTCCTGCAGCGCTTCTATACCGACCAGGCACGCTACGCGATGCAAACGCAGCTTTTCTTTCTCTTTCAACGGCTCGACCAGCTGCGCGACCTTTCTCAGCCAGACCTCTTCCCGCGCACGGTAATCTGCGACTACCTGCTAGACAAGGATCCGCTGTTCGCCCGCCTGACTTTGAGCGATGACGAATATCGGCTCTATCGGCAGATTTACGACCGAGTCTCGGCGCATGCGGCGGCCACGCCGGATCTCGTGATTTACTTGCAAGCCAAGCCGGAAACGCTCATTGCGCGCGTGCGCAAGCGGGGCGTCGAGGCCGAGCGCAAGATCAGCGACGATTACCTGACGCTGCTCGGTGAGAGCTACACGCGCTTCTTCCACACCTATGACGCTGCGCCCGTCATGGTGGTCAATTCGGAGAATCTCAACTTCGTCGACAACGAAGACGATTTCCAACTTTTGGTGCAGCGCATCGAAGGCATGCGCAGTCACCGCGAATACTTCAACAGAGGTGAATAAGAATATGTCCAGTCATATCGAAACCCGCCGGCTGACGCACGTCGATCTTGCCAAGCTGCGCGCCAGCGGCGAAAAGATCGCCATGCTGACGTGCTACGACGCGAGCTTCGCGCAGCTCTGCGAGAAAGCGGGCGTTGAATCATTGCTCGTCGGCGATTCGCTCGGCATGGTCGTGCAAGGTCATGATTCGACACTGCCGGTCACCGTTGACGAGATTGCCTACCATACGCGCACGGTCGTTCGTGGCTGCCGCCGGCCGCAGATCATCGCCGACATGCCATTCGGAAGCTACCAGGAGAGCCCCGAGTCGGCCTTCCGTAACGCCGTAACGCTGATGCGTGCCGGCGCGCAAATGGTCAAGCTCGAAGGCGGCGTCGAGATGGCCCAAACCACGCGCTTCCTGACATCGCGCGGCATCCCCGTCTGTGCCCACGTCGGGCTGACGCCGCAGTCGGTACATCAGCTCGGCGGCTATCGCGTGCAGGGCAAGGATGAGGAGTCGGCCAAACGCGTTATCGCGGGAGCCATTGCACAGCAGGAGGCAGGCGCAACGTTGATCGTGCTCGAGGCCATGCCGTCGACCGTAGCCGAAGAGACCACCCGACAACTGTCGATTCCGACCATCGGCATCGGGGCCGGCGTGCAGTGTTCCGGCCAGGTGCTCGTCCTGCACGACATGCTCGATGTATCGGCAGGACGGAAGGCGCGCTTCGTACGCAACTTCATGGCCGGGCAAACATCGATCGCCGAGGCCTTGGCGGCGTACGTGGCGGCCGTCAAGGACGGCAGTTTCCCCGGACCAGAGCATTGCTACTGACCGCTGTGACCTGGCGGCGACGGCTGACTTGAATCATCGCCGAACGACAAGCGAAACCGACGCCAACGACACCGCAGGTCACACTTTCCACCGAACGGCTTTCACCGGAGCCTCTCGCGCCTCACACAGGGACGGCCCCACATAATCAGCTCATTCATACGCCATGAGAATCCACGCCACCATCAACGACACCCGGACCGCGCTACGTAACAGCGGCCGCATAGTCTTCGTGCCGACCATGGGGAACCTGCATGCCGGCCACATCGCCCTCATGACGCAGGCCCGCAAACTAGGCGACACCGTAGTCGCGAGCATTTTCGTCAACCCACTGCAATTCGGACCGAACGAGGATTTCGAAAAATATCCGAGGACCTTCGAGGCCGATTGCGAGAAACTGACCGCCGCGGGTGTGGACGTTCTGTTTGCTCCTACCGTGAAAGATTTCTACCCCGAACCGCAGCAATACCAGGTCGATCCGCCCGAAATCCAGAACCAGCTGGAAGGCAAGTTCAGACCCGGGCATTTTCGCGGCGTCGCCACCGTGGTGCTCAAGCTCTTCAATGTCGTCCAGCCGCAGGTCGCCGTCTTCGGCAAGAAGGACTATCAACAACTTATGGTCCTGCGCAACATGACGCGCCAACTCGCCCTTCCCATCGAGATTGTCGGCGGTGAAACCGTTCGGGCCGAGGACGGCCTCGCTCTTTCGTCGCGCAACGGCTATCTGACAGCCGCGGAGCGTGCCGAAGCGCCGCGCTTGCACCGCATCCTCGTCGGAATTCGTAACGCCGTGCTCGCTGGCGAGCGCGACTTCACGAAGCTCGAGCAGGCCGGTCGACAAGAGCTCGACGGCCATGGCTGGAAGACCGATTACGTCGCCATCCGTCGCCAAGCGGATCTGCAGCTACCGGGTACGAACGACAGCGAACTCGTGGTGCTCGCCGCCAGTCGACTCGGCACCCCTCGCCTCATCGACAACATCGAGATTGTCTGAGTCCTGCGGGCGGCCGCAAGTCCGCCCCCACCTTTTGCGCGCAGCCCGCGAGCATGGGCGCCCGTCCCCGGCACAGGGCACCAGGCACGGCGGTCGGTTTCCGGCTTTGCCCTTTAAGCGTGCAATTTCGCTAGAATTGGTGATTCCCACGGCTTAGGGACCACGAGATCACCGCCCTCGTCCCCGCACAGAAATTCTCCAACATCAAGAAAGGACTACGTTCCATGGATCGGATCTTCAATTTCAGCGCAGGACCGGCCGCCCTTCCGCTGGCCGTTCTCGAACAAGCTCGCGACGAACTGGTGAACTGGCATGGTTGCGGGATTTCCGTCATGGAGATGTCGCACCGCGGCAAAGAGTACATGGGCATACACGCCGAAGCCGAAGCCGACCTGCGCGAACTGATGGGCATCCCGGCGAACTACAAGGTGCTCTTCATGCAAGGTGGCGCCGCGGCTGAATTTGCCATCGTGCCGATGAACCTGTACGGCGACAAGACGTCGGCGGATTACATCAACACCGGCGAATGGTCGAAAAAAGCAATCAAGGAAGCGAAGAAGTACGGCAACGTCAACGTAGCCGCGTCTTCGGAAGATAAGAACTTCACGTACGCACCGGCTCAATCGACCTGGAAGCTCGACCCGAACGCCGCCTACGTGCACTACACAGCCAACGAGACGATCGGCGGCGTCGAGTTTTTCTGGACACCGGAAACCGGCAACGTGCCGTTGGTGTGCGACATGTCCTCCAACGTACTGTCGCGTCCGATCGACGTCTCGAAGTTCGGATTGATCTACTTCGGCGCGCAGAAGAACGTCGGCCCGGCCGGCCTGACGATCGTCATCGTGCGCGAAGATTTGCTCGGCAAGGCGCAGAAGTGCACGCCGACGGTTTTCGATTTCAAGACGCAGGCCGAAAACGACTCGATGTACAACACGCCGCCAACCTACGCGATCTACATGGCCGGGCTCGTATTCAAGTGGCTCAAGGCGAAGGGCGGTCTCGTCGAGATGGAGAAGATCAACCGCGCCAAGGCCAACCTGCTCTACGACGTGTTGGATTCCTCTAGCTTCTTCCAGTCCCCGGTAGCGCGTGAAAACCGCTCGCTGATGAATATTCCGTTCACGTTGAAAGACGCGTCGCTTGACGAGGAATTCCTCAAGGCCGCGAAAGCCCGCGGGCTGGTGCAGCTCAAGGGTCACCGTTCGGTAGGCGGCATGCGAGCCTCGATCTACAACGCGATGCCGATCGAAGGCGTGCAAGCGTTGGTTGAGCTGATGAAGGACTTCGAGAAACAACACGGCTGACCCGTCGAGACGACAACGCGCGCGCCGGAGACCTCCGGCGCGCGCGTTTTGTTCTCCAGCCCCCCATGACACCGACCCGAGGAAACAGCATGACGCGTAAGATCCAGACGCTAAACGCGATCTCCAAAAAAGGCCTGGCCCACCTGCCCGCCACCTACGCCGTAAGCAACGACGCGACCCATCCCGACGCGATTCTGGTCCGCTCGCAGGTGATGCACGACATGCCGATCCCGGCCAGCGTACTGGCCATCGGCCGTGCCGGCGCGGGCACCAACAATATCCCGGTTCCGGCGATGAGCCAACGCGGCGTCGTTGTATTCAATACGCCGGGCGCCAATGCAAATGCCGTCAAGGAATTGGTCATCGCGGGCATGCTGATGGGCACGCGCAATATCGCCGCCGCCCTGAACTTCGTCGAGAGCCTGCGCGGCGACGACGAGTCGCTGCACAAGCAGGTGGAAGCGGGCAAGAAGCATTTCGTCGGCCACGAACTGCGGGGCAGTACGCTCGGTATCGTCGGCCTCGGTGCCATTGGTTCGATGCTTGCCGATGCAGCAATCAACCTCGGCATGAATGTCATCGGTTTCGACCCGGAAATCACCGTAGACGCCGCGTGGCGCCTGCCCTCGCAGGTGAAGAAGGCGCTCAGCGTCGATGAACTTGTCAAACGAGCCGACTTCGTCAGCCTGCACGTTCCCCTGCTGCCAGCGACGAAGAACCTGATCAACGCCGATCGCGTCAAACTGATGAAGAAGGGCGCCATCCTGCTCAACTTTGCACGCGACGGGATCGTGAACGAACAGGCCGTGCTCGATGGTCTGAATGAAAACCGGCTGCATGCCTACGTCTGCGACTTTCCGAGCAACCTGCTGCGGCAACATCCGCGCTTCGTGGCTTTGCCGCACCTCGGTGCCTCCACGGAGGAAGCGGAGGAAAACTGCGCAGTGATGGTCGCCGAACAGGTCACGGACTACCTTGAGAACGGCAACATTCTCAACTCGGTGAACTACCCGAATATCAGCATGCCGCGCGAATCAAAGTACCGGCTGGCCATTGCGAATGCCAACGTGCCGAACATGCTCGGGCAAATTTCGACCGCGCTCGCCGAAGCGGGCCTGAACATCCCGAACATGGTCAACAAGTCGCGCGGCGATTTCGCTTTCACGCTCGTTGATGTCGACAGCGAGGTTCCGCAAGCGGTCATTGATCGTTTGACGGCGATCAGCGGCGTCCTGCGCGTTCGCTACTTGCCGTCCTGATCCAGACCTCTTTCTCGGGGGCGCGGGGGTCTTCTCCGCGCCCTTTTTCGTTTACAGATCACCGACGGTCGCTCACATCGGGCGCACGGCAAGAAAACCCGCTCCTACTCCTCTACGATGGCGATCGCGGGACTCCGCTAGGCAGGAGTTTCGGGCGTCGTTGCCTTCGGTTTGCGCGGCCGGCGACTACGTGAAGCGGCTCGCTTGGGTGGAGTTTTTTCCGTCGCCGCAGATGGCGGAGCATCGCTGGCTGGCGCGGGGGCATCGTTCTCGCTCGGCATCGCTATGGTCGCCGCGGACACTGCGGACGTTACAGGCACACTCGCTGTTTCGACTCGCGGTTCGCCAACGGTCGGTTCCACGGCAGACGCTCTCGCTTCGCCAGCCGTTATGATTTCTTTGGCCGATTGCGGCACGGCGGTTCCATTCTCCTTGCCCGCCCTCGCGCTTTCCTTGCGCGGCGCCCGGCGGCCGCCGCGACGTTTGGGAACCGCTGGCATCGTCGGCTCGTTGCTCGACACAGATTCGCCCTCAGGCGCCGGGAGTCCCGGTTCCGCTGTTTGCGGTTCGGTGGGCGCCGTCTCTGCGGCCGCTGCTTCGACTGAAACGAGCTCGGGGGTTTGGCCAGAGCTCTCGGCACGCGCCTGACCCGCACCGCGGCTGACGAACGCTCCGGATTTTTCATCACGGCCAATCTCGAGCAAGCCGCGCGCTTGCGCCTCTTCAAGCAAATTACCGAAGCTGCGGAAGCCGTAGTACCCCTCGTTGAAATCCGGCTTGCGCCGCTTGATCGCCTCCTTGAGCATCGATGCCCAGATCTTGCCGCTATCGCCGCGCTCAACGACCAGCGCCTCGAAGGTCTCCACGGCCAGGTCGACCGCCTGGCTCTTGCGCGCTTCGTTCTCCTCCTTGCGCCGTTTATCCTCCTCCGGACTCCGTTTCGTGACCGGCTGGCTGGCCTTTGAGTCGCGGCGCGCCGCCCGATGCATCTCGCGTACGAGGTCGTCGTAGAAAATGAACTCGTCGCAATTGGCAATCAGCAGGTCCGAGGTCGACTGCTTGACGCCGACGCCGATTACATACTTCGCGTTCTCACGCAGCTTGGAGACGAGCGGGGAAAAGTCGGAGTCCCCGCTGATGATGACGAACGCGTTGACGTGCGACTTCGTGTAGCAGAGGTCGAGCGCGTCGACCACCATCCGGATATCTGCGGAATTCTTGCCCGACTGCCGTACGTGGGGAATTTCGATCAATTCGAAGTTCGCCTCGTGCATCGTCGCCTTGAAGTTCTTGTAGCGATCCCAGTCGCAATAGGCTTTCTTCAACACGATGCTGCCCTTGAGCAACAAGCGTTCGAGCACCGGCTTGATATCGAACTTCTCGTAATTGGCATCGCGCACGCCAAGAGCAACGTTCTCGAAGTCGCAGAACACCGCCATGCTGATGGTATCTTGGGGTGCAGCCATGGGTTTCTCCATTGGAATTGTCAGCAGATCAGTATACCGCTGCCACAAGGGCAGCTACATGCGAAGCCCCGTCGACATTTCGCCCGATGACCCGCCTTAGCCCTCCGGCATAGGTACCGGGGTCGATCGAAGGCGCAAGCCCCTTCATCTACCAAGGTCTTACGCCTGATCGCTGATACGACGTTTCGCTGTCATTACGAGGAACCTTCACTGATCCCGATGTCTACATACCGTTCGGGAACATCCCTTGCCCCCGCTGTCCGCCCTGCCTCGCGCAGGCAATGCTCCGGAGAATTCCATGACGATGTACAGACTTCCGTCACCGCAGGCTGGTTTTGGCTTTGGTTCATATCTCCGGCCGGGTGCCCGAAAAGCCGTCGGCATGCGCGTCTGGCCGTTGGCCGGACTCATCGCAGTGGCTCTCGTCCTCTCGGCCTGCAGCAAACCTCAGGCCCAACAGGCCGGAATGGGCGGCGGTCCCGCCCCCGTGTCCGCAATTACCGTGCAACCGGAAGCGCTGCCGATTACCCTTGATTACACTGCGCAAACGCTCGGTTCGCGGGAAGTCGAGGTCCGAGCCCGCGTCACCGGACTGATCGTCAAGCGCAACTACGTCGAAGGCAGCAAGGTGAAAGCCGGGCAGTCGCTGTTCACGATCGACCCCGTGCCCTACCAGACGGCTGTTGCACGCGCCGAAGCGGACGTCGCCGCCGCCGAAGCGCGCCGGGCGCAGGCCGCGCGCGATGCCGCCCGGCTCGCCCCGCTGATCGAAGCCAAAGCGGTCAGCCGCAAGGACTATGACGATGCGGTGTCGGCGGAAGCCATCGCGGGTGCTGATCTGCTGGCCGCAAAGGCCCGGCTGCGCGAGGCGCGGCTCAATCTGGACTGGACCCGCGTCGAATCACCGATCAGCGGCATCGCCAGCCGGGCTTTGAAATCCGAAGGTTCTCTGGTATCGGGGCCAGATGTGCTGTTAACCACCGTGACGCAATCCGATCCGATGCAAATCATCTTCGGCATCCCGGACAATGAACGCCTGCGGCTGCGTCAGGACGTCGAAGCCAACCGGCTGCAGTGGCCCAAGGACGGCCGCTTCAAGGTGACGCTCAAGCTCGCCGACGGAACGACGTACAGCAAGACCGGCTATACCGACTTCACCGATCTGCGCGTTTCACGCGAGACGGGAACCAGCGAGGCGCGGGCCGAAGTGGCAAACGCCGACGGGCTATTGCAACCCGGGCAGTTCGTCCGCGTCCAGCTATCCGGCGCCGTGCGTTCCGGCGTCTTCCGCATCCCGCAACGTGCTGTTATGGAAGGGCCACAAGGCAAGTTCGTCTATGTCGTCGGCAAAGAGAACAAGGCTGAGATGCGCCCCGTGCAGACCGGCGATTGGCGCGACGGTGACATTGTCGTGAGCCAAGGGCTCACCCCGGGCGAGCAGGTAATCGTCGATGGCGTTCTGAAACTCGGCCCTGGCGCTCCGGTGCAGGTCAGCGCAGCGAACGCCGCACCCGGCGCAGCCCAAGGTGCCCCCGCCCCCGCCAACGCAAGCAAGGGGGGCTGATCGATGTTTTCCCGCTTCTTCATCGACCGGCCGATCTTCGCGATGGTGATTTCGATCTTCATCATCATCGCCGGCCTGGCCTCGATGCGCACGCTGCCGATCGCTCAGTACCCGGAGATCGCGCCGCCGCAAGTACTCGTTGCCGCCACCTACCCCGGCGCCTCCGCGGACGTGCTCGAAAAAACCGTGGCGGCACCGCTCGAGACGCAGATCAACGGCGTCGAAGGCATGATCTACATGAGTTCGACCTCCGCCTCGAACGGCCGTGTCGAAATCAACGTCACCTTCGACATCGGCACCGATATCGACCAGGCGGTGATCAACGTCAACAACCGTGTCAAGCAGGCGGAAGCCCGCTTGCCGCAGGAAGTGCGCCGGCAGGGCATTCAGGTCGAGAAGAACTCGAGCTCGTTCCTGCAGGTGCTGGCGTTCACCTCGCCGGACGGCCGCTACGACGATCTGTACACGAGCAACTTCGTGACGCTGAACGTCCTCGATGTGCTGAAGCGCGTTCCGGGTACAACGAACGTGCAGATCTTCGGCGCCAAGGACTATGCAATGCGCATCTGGCTGCAGCCCGACCGGCTCGCGCAACTGCGGTTGGCCACCTCGGACGTGGTGCGTGCGATCAACGAGCAGAACGCACAATACGCGGTAGGGCGTATCGGTCAGCCGCCGACGGCCAAAGGCCAGGAACTCGCACTGACCATCAACACTAAGGGGCGGCTCGCCGACGTAGCCGAGTTCGAGAACATCGTCGTGCGCGCCGGCGACGACGGCTCGGTCCTGCGATTAAAGGACGTTGCTCGTGTCGAATTGGGGTCGAAAGACTACGACTTCATCGGCCGGCAGAACGGCCAGCCCGCAACGCTCGTCGGCATCTTTCTGAAACCAGGTGCGAACGCGCTCGATACGGCACAGGCGGTGAAGAGCACGTTGCAGGAACTTTCCGGCCGCTTCCCGGATGGGCTGACCTACACGGTCCCGTACGATACGACGGACTTCGTGCAGGTGTCGATCCGCGAGGTGGTCAAGACGCTTGGCGAGGCGATGGTCCTCGTCTTCCTCGTCGTCTACCTCTTCCTGCAGAACTGGCGGGCGACGCTGATCCCAACGCTGGCCGTGCCCGTCTCGCTGATTGGCACCTTCGCCGGCCTGCTGATGCTCGGGTATTCGATCAACACGCTGACGCTGTTCGGCATGGTGTTGGCGATCGGCATCGTCGTGGACGATGCCATCGTCGTCCTCGAGAACGTCGAACGGATCATGCACGAAGAAGGCCTGCCGGCGAAGGCGGCCGCGATCCAGGCGATGCGCGAAGTCACCGGGCCGGTGATCGCCATCGTCCTCGTGCTGTGCGCGGTGTTCGTGCCGATCGCCTTCCTCGGCGGACTCTCCGGCGAACTCTACCGTCAGTTCGCGGTGACAATCGCCATCGCGGTCGTCATCTCCGGCATCGTCGCCCTGACGCTCACTCCGTCGCTGTGCGTGCTTATCCTGCGCCACGAGCACAAGGCGAGCAACCGCTTCTTCGATGCCTTCAACCGCGGTTTCACACGTATCACCGGCCGTTATACCGGAGGCGTCGCCTGGCTGATCCGGCGCGGCGCACTGGGGCTCCTGCTCTTCGCCGGGATGGTGGTGATCACGGCGGGTCTATGGAAACTCACGCCGGGCAGCCTTGTTCCGGATGAGGACCAGGGCTACTACATCAGTGCCGTTTACCTGCCCGACGGCGCATCGCTCGAACGTACCGACCGCATCGTGCAGCAGGTGGACGAAATCATCCGCAGCAACCCGAACGTCGCGCGGACGATCGTATTCACCGGTTTCGACTTCATCGGCGGCAGCTTCAAAAACAATGCGGCCACCTTCTTTGTGACGCTCAAGCATTGGGACGAGCGCGAGGTGCCCGCGAACGCCTTGGTCGGCGAGCTGTTCATGAAGACGGCGCACATCAAGGAGGCGCTCGTCCTGGCTTTCGGCCCGCCGGCCATCTTCGGTCTGGGCAATTCCGGCGGATTCGAACTGTACCTGCAGAATCGCGGCGAAGGCGACGCCAAGCGCCTCGGCGAAGTGAGTCAGCAATTCATCGGCAAGCTGCACCAGGATAAAACGTTCGGCATGGTGTCGTCGCTCTGGCGCTCCAACGTGCCGCAACTTGACGTCGATGTCGACCGCGAAAAGGCCAAGACGCTCGGCGTGCCGATCGACGGCTTGTTCGACACGCTGGCGGCGACGCTCGGCACCTACTACGTGAACGACTTCAACAAGTTCGGCCGCACTTGGCAGGTGCTGATGTCGGCGGAGCAGAGTTTCCGCAACAACCCCAGCGACATCGGCGGCATCTACGTGCGCTCCGAGCGCGGGCAGATGGTGCCGCTCTCGGCGCTGGCACAGGTTAAGCAGACGACCGGCCCGGAAACACTGGAGCGCTTCAACAACCTGCCGTCCGTGAAGATCATCGGCAACGGCGCTCCCGGCATGTCGTCCGGACAGGTCATCACTCAGGTCGAACGCATTGCGCGCGAATCGTTGCCGCCGGATTTCAGTTACGACTGGGGCGGCGCCTCGTTCCAGGAGAAAAAATCGAGCGGCTCGTCGAGCTACGCGCTGATCCTTGGGGCCATCATGGTTTTCCTGATCCTGGCCGCACAGTACGAACGCTGGTCGTTGCCGCTGGCCGTCCTGCTCGCGTTACCCTTCGGCACCTTCGGTGCTCTCGCGGCGGTATGGCTGCGCAACATGGACAACGACGTGTACTTTCAGATCGGTCTCGTCACCCTGCTCGGCCTTGCCGCCAAGAACGCCATTCTGATCGTCGAATACGCGGTCTACAAGAACGGCGAAGGCATGAGCGCCGCCGCCGCCGCGATCGAGGCGGCCCGGCTGCGCTTCCGACCGATCCTGATGACCTCGCTGGCGTTCATTCTCGGCGTCGTTCCGCTTGCCTTCTCGCACGGTGCGGGTGCTGGCGCACGGCGCGCCGTCGGTACCGGCGTCATGGGCGGCATGCTCGCCGCGACGTTCCTCGCGGTGTTCTTCGTGCCGCTCTTCTATCGGGTGATTACCGACCGGCGGCTGAGCGAAAAACGCAGCACCGCCGATATGTTCGAAGAAGTGAGGGAAACCCATGCCAAGACGCACGAGCGCCTGGTCAAACGGGCGCAACGCGACGAATACGTCGGAGACGAAGATGCGTAAGCTCCCCTGCTCAAGCCACCCCGGTGACCGAACTAAAAGCCTTTCGGTGGCCGTTCTCACCGCACTCGCGTTGGCCGGTTGCGCCATTGGCCCTGATTACCAGCGTCCAGACATCGACCTGCCAGCGCAATGGCGCTCGACACCGGCGGCCGACGCCGATGTTGCCCGGCCGGTGTCGGAAACCGGTGAGCGCTGGTGGTCAGTGTATGGTGATCCCGTGCTCGAACGTTTGGTCGACGAGGCGTTGAGCAACAACGCCGACGCGGCGATCGCCACCGCGCGGGTTCTGGAAGCGCGAGCAATCGCCAGCCAGACCGACGCCAACCTCTACCCGGACGTTTCCGCCAACTTCTCCGGCAGTCGCACTCGCAATACGCAGCGCGGCACCATGCCGGCGGGAGCGACGCCGCGCATGCAGAACTACTACAGCGCAACCTTGGACGTCAGCTACGAGATCGATTTGTGGGGCAAGTACCGGCGTGCAAGCGAGGCGGCGCGTGCCGACATCTTTGCGGCCGAATCGGCCCGCGAAGCGGTGCGCCTGTCGCTTGTAGCACAAGTCGCCCAGCAATACTTCGCCCTCCTCGCCGCCGACGCCCAAGTCGAAGTGGCCCGCCGTACGCTGACTTCGCGCGGCGAAACGCTGAATCTCTTTACCCGGCGCGTGGAGGCCGGAACGCTTTCGGAATACGAATTGCACCAGGCCGTAGCCGAGCGCGAGGCGACCCGGTCGCAGCTTGCCAGCTTGATGCAAACGCAGGACCGTGCCGAGAGCGCGTTGTCGGTACTGCTCGGCCGATCGCCGCGCGAGGTGATGAGCGGAGCGATGGAACGCGGCACACCAGCGCCTGTCAGGGACGTCGTGATTCCCGCCGGGCTCCCGTCCGAACTGCTCCTGCGCCGCCCCGATCTGCGCGAAGCGGAGGAAGCGCTGATCGCCGCCAATGCCCGTATCGGCAGCGCCCGCGCGCAGTTCTTCCCGTCGATCGGACTGACCGCCTTCCTCGGCAGCGAAAGCACGCAGTTTTCCGATCTCTTCAGTGGACCGGCCCAGGTCTTCCAGTTCGCCGCCGCCATCACACAGCCGATCTGGAACGCCGGTCGCATCCGGGCCGGGGTCTTCATCACCGAGGCGCGGCGCGATCAAGCCCTTGCACGCTATCGCAACGCCGTGGCGAGCGCCTTCAAGGACGTGCGCGACGCGCTGGCAGCGCAAAGCGCGGCTCGCGAAACCCTGACGGCGGAAACGGCCCGCACCGCGGCCCTGGAAAAGGCGCTTGCCCAGGCGCAGTTACGCTTCGACGCCGGCGTTTCAAGCCGCATCGAAGTACTCGACGTCGAGCGCAACCTGCTCTCCTCGGAACTGGCGCGTATCGATAGCGAACGCCAACGCAAATCGGCGCTCGCCGACATGTTCAAGGCGCTGGGCGGAGGCTGGCCCGAGCCAGCGCCGGTCGGCGCCCTATCAAGATAGGGCAGGAAAGACCGCGGGCGCTCGAATGCCGGTCGACTAGCCAGGCAAAAAAGGAACCCCAACGGGTTCTGGCAACAAACCGTGCGTTATTTGGTGCCGAGCAAGCTCAGCGTCAGGCGGTCGCGCTGTCCGGAGTAGTACTTCTCGATGGCATCCGCGAACGGCCGGGCCGCAGCGGTACCTAACCCGGCGGCGGCTTCGAACAGCGTCACCGACGAGCAGAATTTCAAATCATCCGGTTCGCCAAAGATTTCAAGCGCGCTTCGCCCGCTTACGGCATTGACGCATTGGGTACATTCAACAAGACGAGCCCCGAGAACGGGATGCGCCAGGTAGGCGCTTGCTTCCTCCAAACCCTTTATCGCGTAGTAGCGGGCCGTGGAACTGCGCCCCAAGCCATCGAGTTGCGGAAAGATGAACCAGATCCAGTGGGTGCGCTTGCGGCCGGCCGCCAGCTCAGCCAAGGCTTCGCCATACACCGTACGCTGGGCCGAAATGAAGCGTTCTAGGTCGAATTCGTCGCGCGCGGGGCCTTGGCCCGCCTCAGCCATTCGCGCCACCTTGTCGCCCCTCTGGCCGGGCGTTTTCCGCGTTGGCGGCCCGGAATTGCGCTGGGGCCACCTTTTCCAGCGGTATCGCCAACGTTCGTGCGCGCAACTGGCCGCAACCGCCGTCGATATCTTGTCCGGCGGAATCACGCAGGCTCGCCACGATGCCGCGCTCGCGCAACCGGCGCGCCAAGTCGACCGCACGCTCCCACGCCGGACGCTTGAACCCCAGCCCATCCACGGTGTTGAAGGGAATGAAGTTCATCATCGCGTACTTGCCGGCGAGCAACTCGGCCGCTCGGTCGACGTCGGCCTCGTTGTCGTTCACCCCTTCGAGCAAGGTCCACTGGTATTGGATCGGGTATCCCGTCGTCCGCGCATAGCGTTCGCCGTGCTCGATGAGTTCTTCGGGCGGCACGTGCGGCGCACGGGGCAGCAGCCGGGCACGCAATTCGCTGTTCGTTGTATGCAGCGAAATAGCCAGCGCCGGTTTCACGCGGCCTTGCATCAGCCGATCGAACACGCGACGGTCGCCGACAGTCGAAAACACGAGGTTCTTGTGCCCGATCGCACCCTCCGTACCGAGCAGATCGATGGCTTCGAGCACATTGCCCATGTTGTGCGCCGGTTCACCCATGCCCATGAAAACCACTTTGCCAACCTTGCGGCGATGACGCGCAAGCACCACCTGGGCGACGATTTCGGCGCTGCCCAATTGGCGCCGGAGCCCTTCCCGGCCGGTCATGCAGAAGGCGCAGCCGACCGCACAGCCGACCTGTGTCGACACACAGACGCCGTCGCGCGGCAGCAGGACGCTCTCGACAGTCTGCCCGTCAGCCAAACGGACCAGCAATCGCGCCGAACCGTCCTGCCCCGGGTGTTCCGAGTACACTTGCGCCATGCGCTCGAGTTCGGAGGCCACCGCTGGGAGAACACCGCGCACACCGAGCGGCAGGAAGTCTTCGGAGCGCTGCCGTCGCGTGCCCTCGTCGAGCGATCGGGCATGCACCCACGCGCGCAGGACGCGCTGCTCATGACACGGCTTGGCACCATGATCGCGCAGGCTTTGGCGGATTTGTTCGATACGCATGGGGAAGGCCCAATGTTAACACTCGAACGCCACCCCGCGGTAGCGGACGCGGCAAAGAAAAGGTAAATTCCCGGGCCGCCCTCGATTGCGCGCCCCAAGGCAAGACTAAATGGCAATTGCGCGGCAACTGTGCGGCCATTGCGACGCTCAGGGCGTCGCGGTTATTGGTACTTGGGCCCATCGGGCTGAAATAACGGTCTATAAATCGCGGTTTATAAATCGGAGCGGTTCGTAAATCGGGGCCCGTAAATCGAAATCGGTAAGGCCGGCAGCGTAGAGCGCCAGGTCGTAACACGCTGGACACGGGGCCATCAGAATTGTATCGGCCCGGGGACTTTTCAGGATATACATTATCCTGGCATATTCAAGGAGAATGCAATGCGCATTGAACAAGACATGAAGCTCGATTTCAAGGACGTTCTGCTGCGTCCAAAACGCTCGACGTTGACGTCGCGTTCGGAAGTCGACATCTCGCGGGAATTCGTCTTCCTGCACTCGAAACGCAAGTACCACGGCATACCGATCATCGCCGCCAATATGGACGCCACCGGTACCTTCCAGATGGCACGGGCGCTCGCCAAGCATCAGCTGTCGGTGGCGCTGCACAAGCACTACGGCGACCAGGAGCTGCTCGACTTCTTTGCCGAGCAGCCTGAATCGCCGCCCATGTTCTACTCGATGGGAATCACGGCACCGGACTACGAGAAATTTTCGCGCGTCATGAAAGGGGCGCGCGGCACAATCCAGAACGTGTGCGTAGACGTGGCCAACGGCTACACGAAAGCCTTCATCAACTTCATCGTCAAGCTGCGCACGGCGCATCCTGAACTCACCATCATGGCGGGCAACGTCGTTACCGGCGAGATGACCGAGCAGTTGATCCTGGACGGCGTCGATATCGTCAAGGTCGGCATCGGTCCGGGCTCCGTGTGCACAACGCGGCGCATGTCGGGAGTCGGCTATCCGCAACTGTCGGCAATCATCGAATGCGCCGACGCGGCCCACGGCCTGCACGGCCTGATCTGTGCCGACGGCGGCTGCACGTCGCCAGGCGATCTGGCCAAGGCGTTCGGCGCCGGTGCCGACTTCGTGATGCTCGGCGGCATGCTCGCCGGTCACGACGAGTGCGGCATGGATGTAGTTGAGGAGAACGGCGTGCGCAAGATGCGCTTCTACGGCATGAGTTCGCGCGAGGCGATGAACAAATATGCCGGCGGCGTAGCCGATTATCGCGCATCAGAGGGCAAGGAGGTGCTTCTTGAATGCCGCGGCCCGGTCGAGAACACGCTGCAAGACATTCTCGGCGGCGTGCGCTCCGCCTGCACTTACGTCGGCGCCCGGCGCCTCAAGGAGCTTTCGAAACGCACGACCTTTATCCGGGTGTCGCAGCAACTGAACGAAGTATTCGGCTCGGTCGGCTGACCGGCAGATCGGACGCCCTCGGAGCGACAAACGCGCGTCGCTCTCAGGCGGCGCGCAGCGCATCGACAATGTTCATCCGCGCCGCGCGAGCGGCCGGAAGGACACCGCCTACCAACCCCATCGCCAGCGCAAAGGCGAGGCTCTTTCCCACGATACCGGGCGTCAGCGTGAACGAGAAGGCCAGTTCGGAGAACGACTGCCAATTCATCGTCGAAATCGTCAGGAGTTGCATGGTGGACGCGAGGCCAAGCCCGATCGCGCCACCAAGCAGCGACAGGAAGAGCGATTCGAGCAGAAAAGCCGCCAGCACGCTGCCCTTGCGAAAACCCAGCGCACGCAGCGTCCCTATCTCGCCGGTACGGTTCGACACGGCGGCGTACATGGTGATCATGGCGCCGATCACGGCACCGATCGAGAAGATCACCGAGAGCGAAAGCCCGAGAATGCGTATGAAGGTCGACAGCGCTTGCGACTGGTCGGCATAGAACTGCGTCTCGCGCTTCGCCTCCAGCGTCAGGCGCTGGTCGCTCTCGATGGCCCCCTTGACCGCGTCGAAGGCCGCCGAATCGCTGAGCCGGAAAACGAGCGCCGAATACACGGGCCGGCGGAACGCCTGCATCAACTGGTCGACGTCACCCCAGATTTCGGAGTCGAATCCTGACTTGTTCGCGTCGAAGAGGCCGACGATGACCCACTCGCGCCCGCCGAAGCGCAACGACTCGCCGAGGCCGGCATTGGCGAAACGCTCGGCGATCGCGCGGCCGGCAACGATCTCATTGCTGCCGGGCCGGAACAGGCGTCCGTTCACGACTTGTATCTGCGGCCGCAAAGCGAGCCCCATTGGCGACACGCCGCGAATGACGACGTTCGACGGCTTTTGCGGCGCGGCGCCAACCTGCCGCTTGTTGAGCGAGATCAAGACGACGGTTTCCTTCGACACCTGGCGCTCACCATCGGCACCGAGCGCGATTTGTGGCAGGCTCTCGACGATCGCCGCCTGCGCGCGTTCCATCGCGCTTTGAACCTCCGTCCCCGACGCACGGCGGGTCACGACCACGTTCTCGGGTGAGCCAGTTTCAACGAGCGTCCGGCGCAGACCTTCGTCGAGCATCAGTACGGCGGCGAAGACGAAAACGACAAGCGCCAGACCGCCGGCCGTAAGCGCCGTCGTCAGCTTGCGCGTCCAGAGATTGCGCAGGGAGTAAGCGATCGGTAGACGCATGCCGTCAGTCACCCGATGCTGCGTAAACCGTCGACGATCTTCACCCTCGAGGCATTGAACGCGGGCAGCGCGGCGGCCACCAAGCCGACAGCTGCCGCGCAGGCGATCTGCCAACAGAGCGTCGCTTTCGAAACGACGAAGACTGGAAAGAGCGTTCCCATTGCCTTGGCGAAGGCGTCGGCAACCGGGAACGTAAGCGCGATACCTACAGCCCCGCCAATGCCGGCGATGGCCAGCGACTCGCCGTAGATCAAAGCCATCACGAACGCCGGTCCAAAACCCAGTGCTTTCAACGTGGCGTATTCGGCCGTGCGCTCGCGCGCGGTCATCGCCATCGTGTTGGCCATGACCGCGAGGATAATGAAGATGACGAGATACGAGACGACTCGGATCGCGACCACGATCGCTTCCGTCATCGACACGAAGCCGAGTTGGAAAGCCTTCTCCGTCTCGGTCAGCGTTTCGGCATTGCTGTTCCTGAACTCGGCGTCGATCGCGCGGCTCACTTCAGCAGCCCGCGCAGGATCGCCGACCTCGACGATATACACGCCCACCTGATTCCCGCGCCGGGGTACGCGGACCTTCATCGTCTCGTTGAGATAATCCCAATGGAACAGCATTTGTGCCACATCGGTGCGGGCATCGCGCCCCGTGTAGATTGCGCGCACGACGAAGTCCCATTCGCCCGGATAGATCGTTCCCTTGAGCGTTACCGTATCGCCGCGTTTGAAACCATAGGTCGCCGCGAGTTTCTCGCCGACCATCACGCCCTTGCGGTCGCGCAGGAAGTCGCGGCGGTCCACGTCGCTGAGGACGAATTCGGGGTAGAGGTCGAGGTAGGTCGACGGGTCGATGGCGAACTGAACGAAGAAATTCTTCGGGTCCTTGTAGATGCCGCCGAACCAGTTGGCGAGCGACACCGCCTTCACGCCATCGATCTGATGGATTTTCTGTTCGTACGTGAGCGGTAGCGGGAACACGAGTGAAATCGAGTTGCGCACGATCAGCCGCGCGTTCGATGCACCCTCCGCGCCGGCGTACCACGCTTCGATCACGGTCGACAGCAGGCCGAAGGCGAGCACGGCGACGGTCAGCCCGACGACGGTCAGCGCTGTGCGCAGCTTGTGGCGGAAGGCGTTGCGGAAGACCAGCGCGAGGATCATCGTTCTCAGCGCACCTGTTCGCGCGCCGACAATTCGCCCTTTTCAAGGTGCATGATGGCGTGGGCGTACGCCGCGGCGCGGCTATCGTGCGTGACCATGATGATCGCCTTGCCGATCTCGTCGTTCAGGCGCTGCATCAAATTGAGGATCTCGTTCGCCGACTCCCGGTCGAGGTCGCCGGTCGGCTCGTCTGCGACGATCACCGTCGGGTCGGTAATAAGCGCCCGCGCGATGGCCACCCGTTGCTGCTGCCCACCTGAAAGTTCGGAAGGAACATGCGCCATGCGGTCGGCCAAGCCGACCATCTCCAGCGCAAGCTCGGCCCGCTCGCGCCGCTCAGTCCGTGGCATGTCCTTCAGCAGCAGCGGCAGAGCGACGTTCTCCACCGCTGAAAGCACCGGCATCAGGTTGTAGAACTGAAAGATGAAACCGACATGTTGCGCCCGCCAGTCGGCGAGTTCCGCTTCGCTCAGCCCGCCGATGTCTTCGCCCGCGACGATCAGTTCCCCGGAGTCCGGACGATCGATGCCGGCGATGAGGTTGAGCAACGTGCTCTTGCCCGAACCGGAAGGCCCCATCAACGCCAGGAACTCGCCCGCGGCGATATCGAAGCTGATCCCCGCCAGCACGGGAACTGTCTGCTGGCCGCGTCGATAGCTCTTGACAATGCGGCGCAACGAAACCAGTGGCGGCACGTCCGCCACGTCGCCGACCGTCGCATCGACCTCGCTCGGCTGATTCATCACGGCTTGGCCGCGACACTGACCTTGTCGCCGTCGCGCAGGTTATCCGCAGGGCGCGCAACCACCTTTTCGCCCGCATGCAACGCCGTCTCGGCTTGCAGGGCGACGAGGTCGTTGATCTTCTGACCCGTTTGAACGGGAATCATGCGCGCTCGCCCATCGGCGACGGCGAAAACCACAGCCTTTCCATCCCGTTCAGCGAGCGCATCCCGATGCACGGCAGTCAGGGAGCGGCGTTCGGCGGCCGGAATCTCTTTTTCGAGGAAGGCGACCTTGGCGCTCATCTCGGGCAGTACCGCACGGTCGCGATCGACGAAGCGCACCTTGACGAGCACCGTAGCCTTGGCGCGATCGACCGTGGGCACGGTGCGGCTGACGACACCGCGCAGCCGTTTTTCAGGGAAGGCGTCGAGCTGGATTTCGCACGGCTGGCCGACGCGGATTTTGGCGACGTTGGCTTCGGACACATCGGCCTCGACCTCCAGCGTCTCCATGTCGGCCATTGTCACTACGGCGCCTTTGCTTTCCAACGCCGACGAGAACGGCGTAATGACATCCCCGACGTTGGCCGTCTTGGTCAGCACGACGCCGTCGAACGGCGCGCGGATTTGCGTCTGGTCGGCGGCCACCTGCGCCGCACGACGGTTCGCCTGCGCCACGCCGACGCCCGCCTTGGCCTTGTCGAAACGCGCCTGTGCCGTATCGAGTGCCGATACGGAGATGAATTTCTGCCGGGCAAGATCACGCGCCCGCGTCAGTGCCTGCTCGGCGTCCATGAGCTCGGCCTTTGCGGCATTAACGCTCGCGTTGGCCTGCTCAACTTGCGCCTGTGCGTCGCGATTCTCCAAACGCGCGATCACCTGCCCGGCCTTCACCTGGCTGCCTTCCGCCACGCCGAGCCACTCCAGCCGCCCCGTGGCCTTCGACGCCACTGAGGCCTTGCGCTGAGCGACCACATAGCCCGCCGCGTTGAGTTGCGTCGCCGCTTGATACGGATAGGCGGTCGTCACCGCAACCGTTTCGACGGGTTTGGCGCCGTTGAACTTCGCCCATCCGAGCCCCGCAGCGCCTACAAGGATGAGGGCGCCGATCCATAACCAGCGTTTGCGGCCGCCATACCGCCGGGGCGCAGCGCTCGGCGTACGGTCTATCGTGAGGCGCGACAAATCCTGGTTTGGCATGGCTCTCGCTGAAGAAGGATGCCCGGCAAGCCGGGGAAAGCGGTCGCTTTAATGGAGTTCCACGGCGACACTGCGTACGCGGACGGCAAGAACGGAGCCCTGCTTGGCAAGACGTTCCGCTCCCAGGCCCGAGAAACCCTCGGGCTTCCCGCTCGGTTTCGAGTCCGAACAGCGGCGCAGGTTCCGGACGCTTAGACCTTGGAAGTTTCCGGCGCGCGCTTCTGGCACGCGCCCGCCGTCGTTTCGCGCACAATCTCGGCGAGACGGCGCACGCCCGGCCCGGCAAGGTCGGGCGCGGCAACGATCAGATACAGCGGGACAAGACGCTCCTTCTCGTCGCGCAACGGTAGCGGTTTGAGGAGACCGCTTTCGAGTTCGCTGCGTATGTGCTCGCGGGGTAGCCAGGCGAAACCGTGCCCCGAAGCGACGGCCTCGATGGAGGTGGAGAGCTGGCTGACCGTCCAGCGTTGATCAACGTCGACAGTGCCCGTCTTCCGGTCGCGTCGGCCCCCGGTGTCCCGCACGACGATATGGCGGTGCACGCGCAAATCGCGGACCGTCACCTCCCGTCCCAACTGATGCAGCGCGTGATCGCGATGTGCGACGGCGAACAGCGGCAGCGTCATCAAAAGCTCGCCGAAGAAGCCCGGCGGAATCCGCGGCGAGATCGCCAAGTCGACCTGCCCCTGCAACAGGGCCTCCGATGTGCCGCCAAGGACGGATTCGATGACCTCGACCCGCGTGTGCGGGCTTTCTGCGCCAAAGCGGCCAAGGCAGCCGATCAGCAGCCATGGAGGAAAGAGGATTTCAGCGACGACGTGGATCTCGGCCTCCCAGCCCGCTGACAGAGCCCGCGCCGCACGTTCCAGTTCGCCGGCCTCGGCAACCAACGCACGCGCTCGCCGATAGAGCATTTGCCCTTCCCGCGTCAGCACGGCCTTGCGCCCTTCGATCGAGAACAGCTTCACGTCAAGCAAGGCCTCGATCTTCTGCACGGCGTACGTAACGGCCGACTGGCTCTTGAAGAGGGCCTCGGCCGCCTGCGCGTAACCGCCCGCGTCGACAACGGCGATCAGGGCCCGCCATTGTTCCAGCGTGATGTGCGGCGCACTTTGCGGGGCGGATTCCAGCCCATCGGATTCCGTCGCCATTGTTTTGTTATCTAATTTTTCGACCATATCAAACAATATTCTCTACTTTTCTATCGTATCAACAAATCGTTTAATACGGCCATACCCTCTCACCCAAGGAGATGTGCCATGAAAACCTTGCTTCAACTGAACACCAGCCTCTTCTCCACCGGCGGACAATCGAGCCAGCTCGCGGATGCCTTCGTTGCCGAATGGCGGCGCCGCCATCCTGATGCACACGTGGTTTCCCGCGACCTCGCCGCCGCCCCGCTGCCTCACCTCGATGCCGAGCGCTTCCTGTCGTTTCTCGCCAAGCCGGAGGAGCGTACGCCCCGCCAAGAGGCTATCGTGGCCGAATCCGACGCGCTCATCGAGGAACTGAAGTCGGCCGATACGCTGGTGATCGGTTTACCGATGTACAACTTCGGCATCCCTTCCACGCTCAAGGCCTACTTCGACCATATTGCCCGCGCGGGGGTCACATTCCGCTACACCGCCGAAGGTCCGGTCGGTCTGCTCACTGGCAAGAAAGCCTACGTTTTCGCCGCGCGCGGCGGGCTCTATGCAGGAACCCCGCGCGACACGCAGACCGGGTACGTGCGCGACTTCCTCGCGTTCATCGGCATCACCGACGTCGAGTTCGTCTATGCGGAAGGACTGAATATGGGCGAGGCAGGGAAACAGGTGGCTCTGGCCAATGCCCGGGAACGTCTTGCTCAGTTGGCGGCCTGAGCCTCTTTGCCCCGCGAGGACGCCATGACGACACGCCGCCTGCAGCAAATCATCCGCGCCGCACCAACCTCAGACGGCGCGGGGGTCAAGCTGCGTCGCAGCCTCGGGCAAGCCCCGGGACTGCGTCTCGACCCCTTTCTCATGCTCGACGAGTTTTCGTCCGAGAACGCGGAGGACTACATCGCCGGCTTTCCCAGTCACCCGCATCGCGGCTTTGAGACCGTGACGTATATGCTCGAAGGCCATATGCTGCATGAGGACCATCTCGGGCATCGCGGCGAGCTGAAAAGCGGCGGCGCGCAGTGGATGACGGCCGGCCGCGGCATCATCCACTCCGAAATGCCGCAACAGCAGAGCGGGCGTTTGCATGGCTTTCAGCTCTGGATCAATCTGCCAGCGCGCGAGAAGATGAAACCGGCGTCGTACCGCGACATCGCACCCGAGGAGATTCCCACGGTCGAACTCGACAGCGGCGGAACGGCGCGTGTCGTTGCCGGAATATTGCGCTTAGACACTGGCGCCACGACCGGACCAATCACCGGCATCAGCACCGATCCGTTGTTCCTGCATGTGGAATTGCCTGCCGGCTCACGTTTTGAACATGAGCTTCCCGACGGACACAACGCTTTTATCTATGTTTACGACGGTCGCGTGGCAATCGAAGACGCTGGCGAGAATCGCTCGCTCGCAGCGCACGAGGCCGGTCTTCTCGGCAAAGGTAACCGCCTGCAGGTCGCGGCCAGCGAAGATGGTCCCGCCGCCTTCCTGCTGCTCGCCGCCCGCCCGCTCAACGAACCGGTCGTGCAATACGGTCCGTTCGTGATGAACACCCGCGAAGAAATCGAGCAGGCGATCAACGATTATCAGAACGGCGTGCTGGCGTAGGCCAACACAGGCTTCCCGCTTGGCGGGTTAAAAACGAACTACGTGACTGTTCGACCTGCGCCGGGTTTGCGGGCGCCCACAGTGGCGTCTCCAAGGCTCGGCGATAGACGCCGGACCGGTCGCTCTCTCCACGGAGGAAACAAGGAGAAGGTGCCTCCTAGAGGAGGTCTAGCGGACAAGCGCTCGGGGTCGGCGGACAGCCTATCTTCAGACTGACCGAGGGTTCCGTATCGTCGCCCCTTGAGGCTCGTTACGACAAGGTTTATTGGGGTAGATTCAGGAGCACATTTGCAGCCAGGTTGCCTTAGAAAGCGAGTGCCCGCTTAGCACGGAACTCAACGACAGCGACTGCCCCTTGCCCGGGCGAAGGTCAGATGCGACGATGGGGCCTCATCCCTAGACGATCCTCAGCGTTTCGACATGACGGAAAACTCCACGATCGACATCGGCACCGAACTCTCGCACGTCGCCCTTTTCAGCAGCCTCGCCCCGGACGAAATTGCTCGCGTGGCACACGGCACCCGCGAAGTGAAAGCGGCGCGCGGCGAAGTCCTCTTTCACAAGGGCGACCCGTCGACCGGATTTCACCTCGTCGTCGACGGTCAGATCAAGCTCGCCTTCACATCGCCGCAAGGCACCGAAAAGGTCATTGACATTGTTGGCCCCGGCCACACCTTCGGCGAAGCAGCGATGTTCATGGACAAACCGTACATGGTCTATGCGCAAGCGCTCGCGGACGCCCGCCTGCTGCACATCGGTAAAGCGGCCATCCTCGGCGAACTCGAGCGCGACCCGAAACTTGCCCGCAAAATGCTCGCCAGCCTCTCAATGCGCCTTCACCACCTCGTCACCGACGTGGAGTCATACTCGCTGCACTCCGGCCGCCAACGCATTATCGGCTACCTCCTGCGCGAGAACCCCGACAGCGGCACCCGCTCGCTCGCGGTAACGCTCCCCACCAGCAAAGGCGTCATCGCCTCCCGCCTCAACCTCACCCAAGAACACTTCTCGCGCATCCTCCACCAGCTTTCGGAAGAAGGGCTAATCGAGGTGGCTGGGAGAAGGATCGCTATTCCAGATGTGGAGAAGTTGCGAGGTTATGATTTATAAGGCCTCTGATAACGGTGGCTTACTAATGGGATTTTCCGCCGCGCTGGCTAGCACTGTTCGAAAAAACGGCCTCTTAACAAGCAGTTCGACGTCGCATTGCGCGACGAAGTGCTGACGGGCGGTAACCAAGCAGGGGATTGAATTCAGGGCTGGCTCGGCACGGCTTCAGCAAGGGTTCGTTGACTACTTAGGTTGACTACTTAGGTATTTCTGCTTAATGCCTGTGGGAAAATCCAAGATGCGTAGCCGATAGGAACAGTGCCAGCCGCCGAAAGGTCTCTGGACGCGAGCATGCAGCGAAATCGTGTCTTGATGGAGATGTGAGAAAAATCGTTGCCGGCAAGATTGCCGTGAGTAGCCCCTAGTCCCTCTCCTCACCGAGCTTCGGAAAACGGCGACAACGTTACCGAGGTCCCACCGAAATCCGGTGGTTCAACGCGGCTCAATTGCGGATAACGTTCTTGGAGGGCAAACCAACTCTCGCGTGCCTCCTTGCAACGTGCAGGTAGATGAATATGGCAAATAAGCTGCAACGTGTGCGCGGCGGTTTCTGTCTGCCCGCTCAACCCGGCCGCTAACGCAAATCGCAACAAGATCGGAGGGTAGGGATAACGTGTTGCGACTTTCCTCATCCATTCCAACTTGTCCGGTGCTGTGTCCGTAGTGGCTTCTGTGCGGTAGTAACGCATTAAGGATTCGAGTTGCGTTAGCAGTTTTCCTTCCTGCCAAGGAGCCCTCTGGAGGTGAATGCCGATTCGCGCCATTTCGAAGCGCAAATCGCGATACCGTTCCTCGACGCTAATGTATTCGTTAGCAACCCATAAAAATAGGGCGATCAATATAGCCGCGAATGAGAACGCCACTTTTCTGTTCATGACGAGTTCGCGTCTCTTCGGCTCCCCGTTGGCTTCCACAATGCCCATGGAAAGTCCGATTGGGATAAGGAAATACGCGTATGCGAGCGGGTACTCCAGCATTCCATGCGAAAAAATGCCGCCAACCACGGCCAAGAAACATGCAGAGTAAGGATCCCCGCATAGCCGAAGGTGCCGGAAACCCCACGCGGTGACCAACGCTACAATGAGGCCTCCGGCAAGCACTCCGTTCCATAGAAGAATATCCAGGAAGAAGTTGTGACTGTGGTCAAATAACGCGCCAAGTGGCGCGTTATCAAGCGCGACACGCAGTTGCGCCGCCCCAATTTGCTGCCATCCATACCCAAATAGCGGCGCTTTTCCAAGGGCGCCCAGCATTACCCACCACAGACGAAAACGCACCCCTTCCTGAAATTGATCTTCGACCGAACGTTCGACTCCCAACAAAAGCAAGTTCCCGAAAGCGGGCCATAGTAATACGCCCAACGAAAAGGCCACACCGATGAAGCACAAGACCCGTTTCCCTATGCGTAGGCGGGATTTTCTGCGGGCGATACTCAACCAAGCGACAAGTAACCCAATCTGGGCCCACCCCGTACGTGACTGCGCAGCCACCATGCCTAGCAAAAGGATAAAAGTACCGAGGTAAAGGACGGGTTCGCCTACCTTTCGGCTCTCATACAAGAAAAGCAGACCGCATAACCCTATGTAACACAGTGTGCAGAGATGATTTGGTTGCGCCACGTTTCCAAAAGGGCGTGTTCCGGGCAACAGATCCGCTCCGTAAATGTTCAACGCCAAGGACTGAGTCCATTGCGCCATTGCTATGCCGACCGACACGAGCGCTGCAAGGCACCATCCGGCCGCAAGAGCCGAAAGCAAACCATCCCCGTCTGGCGACGTCACCATGGCGCGCCCCACATGGACTGCAGCCAGCCAGAAGCAAACATACATAACCGCCATAACGGCGTCACCAAGAAACAGGATCGTCCCCGTGGCAAGTTGGATCAGTATGGTGGCGCAGCAAATGCCCGCAATAGCGACGGCTGTCCTCGACACGCTGCACTTTCCTCGGGCCAGAACCAACGCGAGTCCCAACAAGCAAACGATGACTTCACCGTCGTTCCATGCCGAAAGCCACGGCTGATAGTGATTGGGGACGAGCCAAGCCCCACTAGCAAGAACCGCAAGCGCAATGGCACACGCTCTTGAAAGATTAACAGCGCGCATCGACTAGAAATCGAATTTGTACGCGGCGTATCACGCCTGAAACCTCTTTGTGAAAAAGAAGAGCCGCCCGAAGGCGGCTCCCCTGACTTTAGCGCATCAAATAGGATTACTTGCAGCTAGCGGGACGGTACTGGGCAGGAATATCGCCAGCGCAGACCCAAGAGCGGACCGGGACATTGGTCCCCGTTACGTAGTTAGCCGCAACAGCTGCCGTTGCGTTGCCAGCGTCCGTGTAAGGCGTGAGTGTGATGGTGTGGGCATTGACGGCGGGCGTAATGTTCTGAGCCGTAACCGTAATAACACCGGCTGCGGTCGTTGTCACGGATGCGACATATTTAGAGACAGCAGACTGGCTTTCACAACTAAATCCGTTCGCTGCTGGCGTCGAAGCCAAACCGGTCTGTGATGCCTCGACAATGGCCGTCTTGCACATATCCGCCGCCAGGATCACCTCGGACACTTTCGCGCGCACTGTATAGTCCTGATACGCTGGCAAGGCCACAGCAGCCAGGATGCCGATGATCGCGACCACGATCATCAGTTCGATCAACGTAAAGCCTCTTTGCACTTTCTTCATCATGATGAACCCCTCTTGAGTAAGCAACGGAAAACCCGTTGGTTATCTTTATTCAAGGATCGTGCCAGACGAGAGCTCTCGGCGGGACCAAGCTTCACCGCTAGGTCCGGGACGGATATGTGTCGATTTACGGCGCTTCATGACAAAAAACGTCAGCTCCGATAATCCGCATTGATCTTCACGTAGTCGTACGAAAAGTCGCAGCTATAAACCTTGGCGCTTACACTGCCCCGCCCAAGATCGATGCGCACCCCGATCTCCGCCGATTTCATGATCCGCGCCCCATCCTCTTCGCGGTAGGTTTCGGCGCGACCGCCTTTTTCGGCGACGAGCACTTCCTCGCCTTCGCTTCCGAGCCAGACGCGTACGGCGTCGACGTTAAGCGCCGGGATGTCGGCGTAGCCGATGGCGGCGAGAATGCGCCCTAGGTTGGGGTCGGACGCGAAGAAGGCGGTTTTGACGAGCGGGGAGTGACCGACGGCGTAGCCGACGCGTTTGCACTCGTCTCGGTTTTTCCCGCCCTCGACGGCGATCGTGATGAACTTCGTGGCGCCTTCAGCATCGCGGATAATAGCTTGGGCGAGTTCGAGCGCAACGGCGATGACGGCCGCGCGCAGAGCCGCGTAACCGGGAGCGTTTTCGTCGGCGAAAGCTACGCCGGACTGCCCGGTGGCGATGAGGATAAAGGAATCGTTCGTCGAGGTATCACCATCAACGGTGATGCAGTTGAACGATTCGTCGGCAGCTTCGCGTACCAGTTGGCGGAGCAACGGCTCCGCGATCCCGGCGTCAGTGGCGACAAAACCGAGCATGGTCGCCATATTCGGCTTGATCATGCCGGCGCCCTTGGACATGCCGGTGATGCTCACCGTCTTGCCGTTGATTTCGACGCGCCGAGAAGCGGCCTTGGCGACGGTGTCGGTAGTCATGATGCCGTGCGCCGCCGCATGCCAGTTGTCGGCCTTGAGATCACCGACGCAGCGGGGAAGCCCGGCCACGAGGCGATCAATCGGCAGCGGTTCGAGAATCACGCCGGTCGAAAACGGCAGCACTTGCTCGGGCTGGATACCAAGCAGCTGGCCAAGTGCCGCGCACGTTTTCTCCGCAGCACGCAGGCCGGGCTCGCCGGTTCCGGCGTTGGCAATGCCGGTATTGATGACCAGCGCGCGAATCTCGCTGCCGGAGTCAAGGTGGCGGTGGCAAAGATGGACGGGGGCCGCGCAGAAGCGGTTCTGCGTAAACACGCCAGCGACCGTGCATCCGGGGTCGAGCGCCAGCAGCGTCAGGTCGCGTCGGTCCGCCTTGCGAATCCCGGCCTCGGCAAGCCCGAGACGAACACCAGGAACGGGAAACAACGCTTCAGGGGCGGGCGTGGCGTAGTTGACCGGCATGTGCTTGACCTCTGTTGATACGCAAGATTGTCTGGGATAAACAGATCACCGAGATACGTCGCTGGAAACGCCGAGCAAACCGCCGCCCTATTCGCGTTATCCAGCCGCGGTCTTCCTCCGCTTCAGCTCAATTTTCCGTGGCACTGTTTGTATTTCTTGCCCGAACCGCACGGGCACGGATCATTCCGGCCAATCTTTGGTCCCGCGTGGATCGGCGACACTCCAGCCGCCGCCTCGTCAGATGGTCCCGCCAACGCCGTGTCGTAATCCGTGTGTTGGTATTGCACATTCTGCATTTCGGCGGGCGGTGGCGTTTCCTGTACTTCTTCGGCACGGATCTGCACCGTCATCAGCAGACGATTGACGTCGGTACGCACCGCGTCGAGCAGCAGTTCGAACAGTTCGAACGCCTCGCGCTTGTATTCCTGCTTCGGATTCTTCTGCGCGTACCCACGAAGGTGAATACCTTGACGCAAATGGTCAAGCGCGGCCAGATGTTCGCGCCAATGGGTATCCACGCTCTGCAGCATTACATTGCGCTCGAACTGGTGGAACGGCTCGGCGCCGACGAGTTCGACCTTTTCAGTGTACGCCTTGTCGGCGTGCTCGATGATGCGCTGCAGGATGGCCTCATCGCCCAGCGTCGGCTCGTTCTTGAACCACTCGACGATCGGCAACGACAGGAGCAGTTCGGTCGCCAGCTCTTTCTCGAGGGGAGAAAGCTCCCATTGCTCTTCGACACTATCCGCCGGTACGTACTTGCGGAAAATGTCGGTCAGAACACCGTGGCGCATCGCGGTGACGGTCTCGGAGATGTCGTCGCTCTCAAGCAGTTCATTGCGCTGCGCATAGATGACTTTGCGCTGGTCATTGGCGACGTCGTCGTATTCCAGCAGCTGCTTACGGATGTCGAAGTTGCGGCCCTCGACCTTGCGCTGCGCAGATTCCAGCGAACGCGAAACGAGAGGATGCTCGATCGCCTCTCCCTCGGGCATCTTCAGGCGTTCCATGATCGCCTTCAGCCGGTCGCCAGCAAAGATACGCAATAGCGGGTCTTCCAGCGAAAGATAGAAACGCGACGACCCTGGGTCCCCTTGGCGGCCGGAACGGCCCCGCAGCTGGTTGTCGATACGACGCGACTCATGCCGCTCGGAGCCGATGATATGCAGACCGCCGGCCGCGACCACCTGATTGTGCAACAGCTGCCATTCGGCACGCAAAGCGGCGATACGCGCTTCTTTGTCGGCCGCCTCGATCGATTCGTCGTCGCGGATGGCCGCGATCTGCTTCTCGATGCTGCCGCCAAGGACGATGTCGGTACCACGGCCCGCCATGTTCGTGGCAATGGTGATCACGCCCGGACGGCCGGCCTGCATGACGATTTCCGCTTCCCGCGCGTGCTGTTTCGCATTCAGCACCTGGTGCGGAAGTTTCTCGCGGTTGAGCAGGTCGGACAGCAGTTCCGAATTCTCGATCGACGTCGTACCGACAAGGACCGGTTGCCCGCGGTCCCGGCAATCGCGAATGTCGGCGATGATCGCTTCGTGCTTCTCTTTCGCCGTGCGGAAGATCTGGTCGTTGTTGTCGACACGGATCATCGGCAAATTCGTCGGGATGACGACAGTCTCCAGACCGTAGATCTGCTGGAACTCATAGGCCTCGGTATCGGCCGTTCCCGTCATGCCAGCGAGTTTGCCGTACATGCGGAAATAGTTCTGGAAGGTGATCGAGGCCAGCGTCTGGTTTTCATTCTGAATCTGCACGCCCTCCTTGGCCTCAACGGCCTGGTGCAGTCCGTCCGACCAGCGGCGCCCGGCCATCAAGCGGCCCGTGAATTCATCGACGATGATCACTTCACCGTTCTGCACGACGTACTGCTGGTCGCGCAAGAACAACGTGTGGGCGCGCAAGGCGGCGTAGAGGTGGTGGATCAGAACGATGTTCGACGCGTCGTAGAGACTGCGGCCTTCGGGCAGCAGCCCAACCTGGGTCAGGACTTGCTCGGCGTGCTCATGACCTGCTTCGGTCAGCAGTACTTGATGGCCCTTTTCGTCGACCCAGTAATCGCCGGGACCATTTTCCTCCTGGCAACGGGTCAGCATTGGTGCGACCTTGTCCATGCGCACATACAGATCAGTGCGATCTTCCGCCTGACCCGAAATGATCAGCGGCGTGCGCGCCTCGTCGATAAGGATGGAGTCCACTTCGTCGACGATGGCGTAAGCAAGCTTGCGCTGGACGCGCTCCGACGCGCTATACACCATGTTGTCACGCAAGTAGTCGAAACCAAACTCGTTGTTGGTTCCGTAGGTGATATCCGCCGCGTACGCTTCCTGCTTCGCCGCGTGTTCCATCTGCGTGAGGTTGACACCGACCGTGAGACCAAGGAATCGGTGCAGGCGCCCCATCCACTCTGCGTCACGGCTCGCCAGGTAGTCGTTGACGGTCACGATATGGACACCGTTGCCTGCCAGCGCATTCAGGTACGCCGGTAACGTGGCGACGAGCGTCTTGCCCTCGCCTGTACGCATTTCGGCAATCTTGCCGTTGTGCAGGACCATGCCACCGATCAACTGCACGTCGAAATGCCGCATCCCCAGCGCACGCTTTCCCGCCTCGCGTACGACCGCGAACGCCTCCGGCAATAACGCGTCGAGCGTTTCGCCGCTGGCTACACGCGCCTTGAACTCCGCCGTCTTTCCGCGCAGCTCATCGTCCGAAAGCGCGCTGATGGCCGGCTCCAGCGCATTGATCTGGCGGACGGTGGACGAGTACTGTTTGATCAGCCGATCATTGCGGCTGCCAAAAATCTTCTTGAGGATGCCCGAAATCATTCTGACGGTATTGGAGCGCGTAAAAAGAAGGCATTCTACCACCGCCACTCCACGGAAAGTCGGAGCGGCGATTGGCTTGCCTGGGAATGGATTCGGTCAGCGCGTCGGCTTGAAGGAAGCGGAGACACGGGGCCCCGACGCAACGCTGCGCGTTTGCCCGTTCTTCGAAGATGATGGTTCTGGATTGTAGAGGGCAAACTGCGTGTCCTGCTGCAGGAACCGTGCTGGATTTTGTGCCACGCCCTTGAACCGAACTTCGAAATGCAAATGAGGGCCGGTGGAGCGCCCCGTATTGCCACTAAACGCGATCTGCTGTCCGCGCTTGACGATCTGTCCGAGCTTGACACCAATCTTCGACAAATGGGCATAGCGAGAGGTGAACTCATTTCCGTGATCGACCTCGATCATGTTTCCATATTGCGGATGGTATTCCGCAGTAATGATCACACCGCCTGCGGAGGCAGTGACCGGCGTTCCAACGTCGGCGACGAAATCAATGCCCTCGTGCATCGCCCCTACCCCGGCGATGGGGTCGATGCGACGGCCAAACGTGGAGCCGATGTGATCGGCCTTGATCGGCGCCAACGTCGGCAGCAAGACGCTCTTGATCCGCCGTTCCATCAACTGGGATTCGAGGGCGGTCAGGTGATCGTTGCGGTCCTCAACGACCTCCGCGAGCCGGTCGATCTCGCGTTTCAGTTCATCGACACCAAGTGGCTGCAGCGAAAGGACGAGCGGACCGCCAGACGCACCAACGGGCCCTTTGCCCGCACTTTCGTCCTTGGACGCATTGACGCCGGAAAGCTTGGAAATCCGGTCGCCGAGAGAGTCAAGCCGCATGACTTGAGCCTGCATTTCGCCCAGCTTCACGGCCATCGCGGAAATGTTGTCGCGGACGTAGGCTTCGGTCTTGCGGTTCTGCGACTCTTGGGCCGTCGCCGCTAATTCGGCTGCAATCGGCAGATTAAGGCGCATGCCGATCCACGACAAGGCGAAGGCCAGCGCCACACAGAGCGCAAGCACGGCACCGGCCAAGGCCAATGCAAGGCGCGGCGACACATTCACCGTTTTCGCGGTTGCTAGGTGATTGGAGACGAGAATAATATGCACGTTGCTTCTCCTCGAAGTTCCCGATGCAAAAATCCCTCGAAAACTACCTCGAAGCAGCCGATGGCGCCGGAAAGGTGCTCACCCACGCGCGACTGCTGATCAAACTGGCGCGCCTCTATCAGCAAGTGGCGCCGCCACACCTGGCTCAGTCGAGCCGGTTGGTCAATTTAAAGTCCGGAACGTTGGTCATTCACGCCGCCAGCGGCGCGGTTGCTGCCAAGTTGCGCCAGTTGGCGCCGACCTTGGTCGACATTTTTCTTAACCGGGGGATCGAGTGTAACGACGTCCAAGTCAAAGTGCAAGCTCGCGATTACCGAGAGCAATCAAGCACTTCCACATTGAAGCCGCTTAGCTCGCGTGCCAGCGGCGAACTAACGACGTTGCGCGACTCGCTGCCGAACTCCTCGCTGCGGTCAGCGATAGAGACGTTGCTCGAGCGTTCTGCTAGACGGGAATGACGGCAACCCGCTCGAGAATCAGCAGGCCAAAGACCACCAAGGCGACAATGACGGCGTAACGGAAAAGCCGCCAGGTAAATCGCAGATAGCGCACATCACGGGTAACAAAAAACAGGGCAACGCCGCTTCCGACGGCAATCGCAACAAGGACTCCGAGCAGCCGGAGCACCCACATGTCGCAGTCCTCAGATGGCCGGCTGAGCCAGCCAACGGGTCACGGCTTGCGGAGCCGCGGCCTGATCAGCGAAAGTCACGTACTCCCATGCATCCGGGTTGGCGAGGAGTTCGCGTGCGAGTAGATTATTCAAGGCGTGGCCGGATTTATGAGCGGTAAAAGCAGCCAGCAGCGGGGAGCCGAGCAGGTAGAGGTCGCCGATGGCGTCAAGCACCTTGTGCTTGACGAATTCGTCGCTGTAACGAAGGCCATCGGAGTTGAGCACCCGGAATTCGTCGAGAACCACCGCATTATCCAGGCCACCACCTTGTGCAAGGCCGTTCTCGCGCAGCCATTCGACCTCTTGCATGAAACCGAACGTGCGGGCGCGCGCAACTTCCCGCACGTAGGAATGCTGGGCGAAATCGACGGTCACTTCCTGCCCGGTGCGGTCGATCGCGGGATGATTAAAGACGATCGAGAATGTAAGCTTGAAGCCATCATGGGGTTCAAAACGAGCCCATTTGTCGCCCGTACGGTCCGCCTCGCGGACTTCGATCGGGCGCTTGACACGAATAAACTTCTTGGCCGCCGGCTGTTCCTCGATGCCTGCCGATTGAATCAGGAAAACAAAAGGCGACGCCGACCCGTCGAGTATCGGTAGTTCCGGCGCGTCCAGATCGACGTAAGCGTTGTCGATGCCCAGTCCGGCGAAAGCCGACATCAAATGTTCGATGGTGCCCACCTTGGCACCGTCACGTTCGAGACACGAGCACATGCGCGTGTCGCCAACCATAAGCGCAGAGGCCGGGAGATCAACGACCGGATCGAGATCGATGCGGCGAAACACGATTCCCGTATCCGGAGCGGCCGGCCGCAAGGCCATGTTGACCTTGATGCCCGAATGAAGGCCTACGCCCGAGGCGCGGATGAGGGATTTGAGGCTGCGCTGTCTCAGCATGTCACTGAAAAAGTTGGGAAATCGGCGAATTGTAACACAGCGGTGACATGCTCCGCAGGCTGCAATCCGCCGATCCCTTTGCGAAGAGAGTAAATCTACGTCAGTCGGCCTGCTTCCTCAGGAAAGCGGGGATGTCGTAACGATCGACGCCACTGTTGGCGAGCGCTTCCACCGTCGAGCTGCGCCCCTTGCGCACGACAGCCGGCACGTCGAGCTGGCTATAGTCGATCGCCGACCCGTTGGCGAAGACGCCGTCGGTTCCCGTACCCTGCATCACCGGTGTGTTGATCACCTCAAAACTCTGCCGCTTGGCTTGTGCCTGCCCGAGGCCGGTGGCAACGACGGTAACGCGGATTTCCTCGCCCATCGATTCGTCGTAGACCGCACCGAAGATGATATGTGCGTCTTCGGCCGCGAACTCGCGCACCGTGCTCATCACCTCATTGACTTCCTTCATCTTGAGGCTGCGGGTTGCGGTGATGTTGACCAGGACGCCCTTGGCGCCGGAGAGATTGATGCCTTCCAGCAACGGCGAAGCGACCGCCTGCTCGGCCGCAATGCGCGCGCGGTCCACGCCGGAGGCGTTCGCCGAGCCCATCATGGCCATGCCCATTTCCCCCATTACCGTGCGCACGTCTTCGAAGTCGACGTTGACCAGACCCGGGAAGTTGATGATTTCGGCGATACCGCCGACAGCGTTGCGCAGAACGTTGTCGGCCGCCTTGAAGGCTTCGTCCATCGAGACGTCGTCGCCGAGCACATCCATCAACTTGTCGTTCAGAATGACGATCAGCGAGTCCACGTTCTTCTGGAGTTCGGCGATCCCCTCTTCCGCGACTTTCAGACGTTTGCCTTCGAAGGCAAACGGCTTGGTGACAACAGCGACCGTCAATACGCCGAGCTCGCGTGCAACTTCAGCGACGATCGGGCCGGCGCCGGTTCCGGTACCACCGCCCATGCCGGCGGTAATAAACACCATGTGCGCGCCCTTGAGCGCCTCGGCAATCTGGTCGCGTTCTTCGATCGCTGCGGAACGTCCCATCTCGGGCTTGGCCCCGGCGCCGAGGCCCGTGCGGCCCAGGCGAATCTTTTTGTGCGCAACGCTGCGCTTGAGCGCTTGTGCATCAGTATTGGCGGCAATGAACTCCACCCCCATGACGCCATCCTGGATCATGTGATCCACGGCGTTGCCGCCCGCACCGCCGACCCCGATGACCTTGATCACGGTGTCGGATTCGGCGCCAACGTCTTCCTTCTCGATGATTTCAAACATGGCTCTCTCCTTCGCAAAAAACTCAAAAAATCAAAAACTGGTCAGAAGTTCTTTTCGAACCAGGCCCTCATACGTCCGAAGACCTGCTTCATATCGCGTGTCTCGCGTACCTTGAGTCCGCGCTTGCGCTGCGTTTGCGCTTCGAGCAGCAGCCCATACGACGTAGCGAACCGCGGCGTCTGAATAACGTCGGCCAGTGCTCCCTGATAACGCGGAATACCCAGACGCACGGGCATGTGAAAGACTTCTTCGCCGAGTTCGATCATGCCCGGCATGACTGCCGAACCGCCGGTGAGCACGATGCCGGACGAGAGCACCTCCTCGAAGCCGGACCGGCGCAACTCGGCCTGCACAAGCTCGAACAATTCCTCGACGCGCGGCTGGATCACGTCGGCCAATGCTCGACGCGACAACTTGCGCGACGGACGATCATCGACGCCGGCGACATCGAGCACGTCCTCGGGATCGGCGAGCTCGGAAAGCGCACAGCCGTAGTTGCGCTTGATTTCCTCCGCCTCGCGTGTCGGTGTACGTAATGCCATGGCGATGTCGTTGGTGATCTGGTCGCCGGCGATCGGAATCACCGACGTATGGCGGATGGCCCCTTGCGTCCACACCGCGATATCCGTCGTACCTCCGCCAATGTCCACGAGGCAGATGCCGAGATCCTTTTCATCCTCGGAGAGCACCGCGTAGCTCGACGCGAGCGGTTGCAGAACGAGATCGTTCACCTCAAGGCCACAGCGACGCACACACTTGACGATGTTCTGTGCCGCGGAAACGGCACCGGTGACGATGTGCACCTTCACCTCCAGGCGGAAGCCGCTCATCCCGATCGGCTCGCGGATGCCGTCCTGATCGTCGATGATGAATTCCTGCGTCAGGATGTGCAGAATCTCCTGGTCGGCGGGGATCGGCATGGCGCGCGCCGTCTCGATGACCCGCTCGACGTCCATCGGAGTGACTTCCTTTTCCTTGATGGCTACCATGCCATTCGAGTTGAAACTCTTGATATGGCTGCCCGCGATGCCGGTATAGACATCCTTGACCTTGCAGTCGGCCATCAGCTCGACTTCCTGCAGAACGCGGGAGATCGTCGCCACCGTGTCTTCGATATTGACGACAACGCCTTTCTTCAGGCCCCGCGAGTCTTGCGACCCCATGCCGATGATGTTCAAGCGGCCCTCGGGCGTGATTTCGGCGACCAGCGCGACGATCTTGGTCGTTCCGATATCGAGGCCGACGATGATTTCCTTGTTGTCCCTGCTCATGGTTTCCCTTTGTTCTCAGTGGCCGCCGCAGCCGCCAGACGCAATGCAAAGCCGTTCGGATAGCGCATGTCGACCGTGGTTGGCTTTTGCCGGGCGATGGTCAACAAGCTCGCGTAATGCTCGACAAAGCGCTCTAGCCGCTGGTGAACGGGCGCCTTCGTCTGCTCGCGCCCCAGTTCCACAACCATGCCGTCGTCCAACCGGATTTGCAGCGCTAGCCGGGGTGACAACACGAGGTGCTGCGGTGAGCGGCCGGTCGGTTTCAGCATCTCTTCGGCCTCGCGCAGGTAACCCAACAATTCGGGCGCCAGATCGGCCGGCCCGGTCAGAGTCGGCATCGGTTTCTCTTCCGGCGTGCTCATCGTTGCGGCAAACACCTCGCCGTGCGAATTCACCAATTGCCCGCCGTTCTGCCCCCAGTGCGCGACCGGCACGTGTTCCTCCAGCGTAATCTCGATGCGCGAAGGCCATTGCCGCCGGACCTCTGCGTGGCGAATCCACGGCAACTCCTCCAGCGATTGGCGCACCGCATCCAGATTGACGCTGAAAAAGTTGCCGCGCAGCCGTCCGGCCAACGCATCCTCCAGCTCGCTGCGACGCACTTCCCGCAATTCGTGCATCACAACAATGTCGCGTACCGGAAACCACGGCAGACGTGCGCCCCAGAGCACCGCGGCCACAAGCAGACCCGCCGCGCCTGCTACAAAGAGCAGGTCGGCAACGGCGGTCATCAGTTGCGGCTTGTTCCACATTGATCATCCCAGGGAGGCGAGCGCCAAGATGCGCACGACGAGCTCGTCATACGAAATACCGGCTGCCCGCGCCGCCATCGGCACGAGCGAGTGATCGGTCATTCCCGGCGCGGTGTTGACCTCCAGGAAGTAGGCGTGGCCGGCGCCGTCCATCAAGAAATCGACGCGCCCCCAGCCACGGCATCCAAGTACGCGAAATGCCTCAAGCGCCGTCGCGCGCAGTTCGAGCTCACGGGACTCCGGGAGACCGCAAGGGCAGCGATAGGTGGTGTCGTCGCGCAAGTACTTCGCTTCGTAATCGTAGAAATCGGTCGCCGGCTCGATCTTGACAATCGGCAACGCCTCGTCGCCAAGAATGCCGACGGTGTATTCGCCACCGAGAATCCCTTGCTCGGCAATGACGGCTCGGTCGTAATTCGCGGCTTCGACATACGCTTTGGAAAGTTCGCCCGGCAACCGCACCTTGGAAACGCCGATCGACGACCCTTCGCATGCCGGCTTCACGAAGAGCGGCAAGCCGAGTTGGCCTTCGATGGCGGCGAAATCACTGTTCGCGTTGAGCATCGCGAACGCTGGGACATCGATGCCGACTGCATTCCACAAGAGCTTGGTACGCCATTTGTCCATGCCGACGGCAGAGGCCATGACGCCGCTCCCGGTGTACGGAATGCCCATGAGTTCGAGCGCCCCCTGGATGGTCCCGTCTTCGCCGTACCGACCATGCAACGCGATGAACACGCGATCGAATGCGGTCAGTTCGTCGAGTTTTCGCTCAGCCGGATCGAAGGCGTGCGCGTCCACGCCCTGCCTCTGCAGCGCCGCCAGCACGCGACCACCACTATTGAGCGATACTTCGCGCTCGGTGGAACGACCTCCAAGCAGAACTGCCACTCTTCCGAAATCCTTAACGTTCATCGCTTTGCCCTGATTCCTCATTCGCCCGTCCGTACCCTTTTTCCATCCACCGTACCTGTCGGCAATCCCTCAATTTCCAGCCAGCTTGCCGGGGACGCCACCGATCGACCCGGCACCCATCGTGATCACCACGTCGCCGTCACGCGCAACGCCAAGAACGGCTTCCGGCATACCTGCAATGTCCTCGACAAACACGGGTTCCACTTTCCCCGCGACACGTAGCGCGCGCGCCAGCGTCCGTCCATCGGCCGCAACAATGGGCGTCTCACCGGCCGCGTAGACTTCCGCAAGCACCAGCGCGTCGACCGAACTCAAGACGGAAACGAAGTCCTCGAAACAGTCGCGTGTACGCGTATAGCGATGAGGCTGGAATGCGAGCAGCAACCGTCGTCCCGGGAAAGCACCGCGTGCGGCCGCGATGGTGGCGCGCATTTCAGCCGGGTGATGGCCGTAGTCGTCGATCAGCGTGAAATGCCCGCCACCCGGAACGGCGACTTCACCGTAGCGCTGGAATCGGCGGCCAACGCCCCGGAACTCACCGAGCGCCTTGACGATTGCCTCGTCCGAAATACCGACCTCGCTGGCAACCGCGATAGCCGCCAGCGAGTTGAGCACGTTATGCATACCGGGAAGATTGACGGTCACCGGGAAGCGCGTGACCGCACCGTTGACGCGCACACAGTCGAATGTCATTTGGCCGTCGTGGGCCACCACGTTCTCGGCACGAACGTTGGCCGTCGGCGACAAGCCGTAGCTCACGATCTGTTTCGTCACCTGCGGCATGATGGCCGCAACGTTGGGATCGTCAGCACAGAGAACTGCGACGCCGTAGAACGGCAAGCGCTGGAGGAAGTCGACGAAGGCTTGTTTGAGCCGGCCGAAATCGTGTCCGTAAGTCTCCATATGGTCGGCGTCAATGTTCGTGACTACCGAGACCACCGGCGAGAGAAAGAGAAAGGAGGCGTCCGACTCATCGGCCTCTGCCACGATAAAGTCTCCGGACCCCAAACGCGCGTTTGCTCCGGCCGCATTGAGTCGGCCGCCTATAACGAACGTCGGATCAAGCCCGCCCTCGGCAAGAATTGAGGCGACGAGGCTGGTCGTGGTGGTCTTTCCATGCGTACCGGCGATAGCGATGCCGTGCTTGAGGCGCATCAACTCGGCCAGCATTTGTGCGCGCGGGACGATTGGAAGCTTGCGTTCGCGCGCGGCAATGACTTCCGGGTTGTCTTCCTTGACCGCCGTCGACACGACAACCGCGTCGGCATTTCCTACATTGAGCGCTGCATGCCCGGTCGCGATGCGGATGCCAAGGCCAGCAAGACGACGCGTCGTCGCGTTGTCGGCCAAATCAGAACCGCTCACGCCGAAGCCGAGGTTTGCCAGCACTTCTGCGATACCGCTCATACCGGAGCCGCCGATGCCGACGAAATGGATGTTTTTGACTTTGTGCTTCATCTCAAAACTCGATCTGCGCTCCGAGGCGCAAAGAAAAAGGTTGTATCGGCGACAGCGCGCCTTCTGGCCAGCGGTTGATCGCGCTATCGGCGTTCATCGCGCAAGCTCCTCGCATACCTGGGCCACTTCGGCCACTGCGTCTGGCTTGGCAAGCGCGCGCGCCTTTTCCGCCATCTGCAATAATTGGCCACGGGTGTAGTTGCGGATCAGGCTCACCGACTCCGGCGTCATTTCGTTCTGCGGCAACAGAAACGCACCGCCCGCGGAGACGAGGAACTTGGCATTCGACGTCTGGTGGTCATCCACGGCGTGCGGAAAGGGAACCAAGGTGCTGGCCACCCCAGCGGCTGCGATCTCCGCGACGGTTAAGGCGCCGGCTCGGCACAACACAAGATCGGCCCACTCGTAAGCCCCCGCCATATCGTCGATAAACGCCACGCAATTGGCGCGCACGCCAGCGGCCGCGTAGTTCTCCTTCAGCGTCTCGAGGTGGCGGGCTCCCGCCTGGTGCACTACCCGTGGCCGGATTTCCTCTGGAATGAGACTCAGCCCCTTGGGCACGATGTCGTTGATGGCGGCCGCGCCGAGGCTGCCGCCGAGTACGAGCAGATGCAAGGGCTCATCGCCCTCAGCCTCCCGGTCGCCATAGCGCTCGGCAGGTAATCGCATCTGCGCGATTTCAGGCCGCACCGGGTTGCCGACCCAGCGGCTCTTCGACAACACGTCGGGAAAACCCGCGACAACGCGCGAGGCCACCATGGCGAGCACCCGATTCGCCAAACCGGCGATCGAGTTCTGTTCGTGGACCACCAGCGGCCGCCCGAGCAGAACGGCCATCATTCCCCCCGGAAAAGTGATGTAGCCGCCCATACCAAGCACCACGTCCGGTTGGATATGTCGTATCTCACGCAACGCCTGCCAGAAACCGGCAAGCAGTGCATAAGGGAGCAGCAGCTTGCGCAGCAGGCCCTTGCCGCGGAGCGCACCGAAACGCACCCAGGACATCTCGTAGCCGCGGGATGGAACAAGCTTGGCTTCCATACCATCCGGATTGCCCATCCAGACCACGCGCCAACCACGACTGCGCAACAGGTCGGCCACGGCAAGCCCCGGGAAGACGTGCCCCCCGGTTCCCCCCGCCATGACGAGAAGCGTCTTAGCCACGGTTATTCCCCCATGACTGGCCGGCATCATAGCTTCGCAGCACAGCGCTCACCGCTCTCACAGCTTGGCTCCCCGCATCAATTGCCGGTTCTCCCAATCGACACGCAGGAGAATGGCAAGGGCGACGCAGTTAGCGACAATGCCGGCCCCGCCATAGCTCATCAATGGCAACGTCAGGCCCTTCGTGGGCAAGAGCCCCATGTTGACACCCATGTTGATGAAGCTCTGGATACCGATCCAGATGCCAACCCCTTGAGCAACGAGTGATGGGTACACGCGCTCGAGCGCCACCGCTTGCCGGCCGATCGCGAAGGCACGCTGGATCAGGAGCCCGAAGAGGACGACGACGAGGATCACTCCCGAAAAACCGAGTTCCTCGGCGATCACCGCGAGTAGGAAATCGGTGTGCGCCTCGGGCAGGTAGAAGAGCTTCTCGACGCTCGCGCCGAGACCGACGCCAAACAGCTCGCCCCGACCGAATGCGATCAGCGCATGGGAAAGCTGATAGCCGCGCCCGAACGCGTCCGACCATGGATCCATAAAACCGAAGATGCGGTCGCGCCGGTACGGGGAGACGATAATCAGCACAGCGAATGCGACGACGAGCACAACAATCAGGATCGCGAACAGCCGCGCCCGCATGCCACCGAGGAAGAGGATACCGATCGCGATCGAGGTAATCACAACGAAAGCCCCGAAGTCGGGTTCCTTGAGCAACAGCACACCGACGGCGACCATTGCTCCGGCCATCGGCAGGAAGGCTTTCTTCAGATCGTGCATGTGCGGCATCTTGCGCACCGTGTAATCGGCGGCATAGAGCACAGCGAACAGTTTCATGAGTTCCGACGGCTGCGGGTTCACGAAACCGAGCGTGATCCAGCGACGCGCGCCATTGACCTCGCGGCCGATGCCCGGGATCAGAACAATGGCGAGCAGTACGAAACCAGCGACAAAAAGCCATGGCGCCGCCTTCTGCCACGCCGACAGGGGCACTTGGAATGCAACGGCGGCGGCGACGAGTCCTACAGCGAGGAAGACGCCGTGCCGAACGAGGAAGTAGGCCGGCTGGTTGCCAGTCATGCGCCCACCCTCGGCGATCGCCACCGAAGCGGAATAGACCATGATCAGGCCGATCATGAGCAGGATCAGGCTGCTCCACAGGAGCGCCAAGTCCACTTCGGCAGGCATCCGCCGCGGAGCGTCGATCGCCGGCACCATCAGCGCTTGCTCCTTTGCAGTGACCGCACGGCTTCAACGAACACCTGCGCGCGATGCGCGTAGTTGCGGAACATATCGAAGCTCGCACACGCCGGGGACAGCAGTACGGCGTCGCCCGGTAACGCTTGTGCGGCACACCAGCGGACCGCCGACTCCATGTCGGAGCAGCGCTCCATCGGCGCCCCCCAACCGGTGATGGCCGAGCCGATAATCCCCGCATCGCGGCCGATCAGCGCGACGGCCCGTGCGTACTCGGCCAATGCGGGCTTCAGCGGCGAGAAATCCTGCTCCTTGCCCTCGCCCCCGAGGATAATCGCCACCTTGCGGCCCATGCCTTGCACGGCCGCCAAGGTCGAACCGACGTTCGTTCCTTTCGAGTCGTCGTAATACGAAACGCCATCGATTTCCGCGACGAGTTCAACGCGGTGCGGCAAGCCGGCGAATTCGGCAAGCCCCGGCAACATGGTGCGCGGCATCGCACCAACGGCTTCGCACAGCGCCAGCGCGGCCATGGCGTTGGCCGCGTTGTGCAGACCCACGAGTTTCATGGAGTCAAGCGCGATCAAGCGCTCGGTACCGCGCGTGATCCAGCCGCTCTCGATACCGTAATCACCCATTCCAGGCGCTGCTTGCAAACCGAAGCTCACTAGGCGCCGGCCAGAGCCCGCTCGTGCGGCAAAGCCTGCGTTATAGGCATCGTCCCGATTGATGACCAGCGTCCCATGCCCTTGAAACACGCGTTCCTTGGCCGCCGCGTACTCAGGCATGCCGGCATAGCGGTCGAGGTGGTCTTCGCTGATGTTAAGCACCGTCGCGGCGTCCGCGCTCAGCGTGTACGTCGTTTCGAGTTGAAAACTCGAAAGCTCAAGAACCCAAACGGCCGGAGCCTGAGCTTCGCCGTCGACGACGCTCATCAATGCGTCAAGAACCGACGGCGAGATGTTGCCGCAGGCAATCGCCGGCATTCCCGCGGAGTTGAGCAGATGCGCGGCCAGAGCCGTAGTCGTCGTCTTGCCGTTGCTGCCGGTAATCGCGATGACCTTTGCCTGAGGAGTCAGTACGCGGATCGCCCAAGCAAACAGCTCGACCTCCGAAACCACCGGAACGCCGCGTGCCGCTGCTGCCTGCAGCGCCGGCGTCTGTACCGGCACACCGGGTGAAACGGCGATGAGGTCGACACTTTCGAAACTCGCCTTGACAAACGGTCCGGCCACCAGTTCGGCGTTCGGCACCGCTTTATGCAGCGCGTCGACGTTAGGCGGGCGTTCGCGGCTGTCGACGACACGCACAGCGGCGCCTTGGCGCGCCACCCAGCGTGCCATGGCGAGACCGCTTTCCCCGAGACCGACGACGAGTACGCGCTTTCCTGCGAGTTCCATATCAGCGCAACTTCAAGGTGGAGAGGCCGACCAGCACCAACATGATGGTGATGATCCAGAAGCGGACGACAACCTGGGTTTCCTTCCATCCGCCGAGTTCGTAGTGGTGGTGCAACGGCGCCATGCGGAAGATCCGCTTGCCGCCGGTGAACCGGAAATAGAGCACCTGCGCGGCGACCGACAACGTCTCGGCAACGAACACGCCCCCCATGACGGCGAGAACGATCTCCTGACGGACGATCACCGCAACCGTTCCGAGCGCCGCGCCGAGCGCGAGCGCGCCCACGTCGCCCATAAAGACTTCGGCGGGATAGGCGTTGAACCACAGAAAGCCAAGGCCTGCGCCGGCCATGGCGCCGAGAAAAACGGCCAGTTCTCCGGCACCAGCGATATATGGCAGAAGCAGGTATTTGGAAAACACCGCGCTACCGGCGACGTAGGAAAAGATGGCCAATGCGCCGGCGATCATCACGGTCGGCATGATGGCCAGCCCATCCAACCCGTCCGTCAGGTTGACGGCGTTACTGGTCCCGACGATGACGATGTAAGTCAGGATGATGAAGCCAATCGCACCGAGCGGATACGCCACGGTCTTAAAGAACGGCACAATAAGCTCGAGTTGGGCCGGCACGGTTGCCGAGATGGAGAGATAGACAGCGACCGTCAGGCCGAGCACCGACTGCCAGAAGAATTTCCAGCGGCTGGCGAGGCCCTTGGGATCGCGGTAAACGACCTTACGCCAATCGTCATACCAGCCGATCGCTCCGAAACCGAGGGTGACGATGAGCACGACCCAGACGTAGCGGTTAGTGAGGTCGCCCCAAAGCAGGGTGGTGATGCCGATGGCGATCAGGATCAGCGCGCCACCCATCGTCGGTGTTCCCGATTTGACGAGGTGCGTCTGCGGTCCTTCCGTGCGCACGGCCTGCCCGATCTTCTTCTCCGCCAGCCAGCGGATCACGCGTGGGCCAGCCATGAACGAAATGATCAGCGCCGTCATCGCGGCAAGCACCGTACGCAACGTGATGTAGTTGAAAACGTTGAAACCGCGTATGTCCTGCGCCAACCATTGTGCGAGCGTCAATAACATTATTTTTCTCCCCCCGCCGCCGGCGCGGCGAGAGCATCAGCGACACGCTCCATGCGCATGAAGCGCGATCCTTTGACGAGGACCGTCGTTTCCGCGGCGAGCTCGGCCGTTGCCGCTTCAATGAGTTCTTCGATCTTCTTGAAGTGCCGCCCACCGGCGCCAAAGTTATGCGCCGCCAGCGCGCTGGATTCCCCGAAGGCGAGCAGCATGTCGATACCCTGGCTCTTGGCGTATCCGCCAATTTCATCGTGAAACTGGCCCGTCATGTCACCGATCTCGCCCATATCGCCGAGGACCAGAATCTTCCTGCCCACAGTAGCCGCCAGCACGTCGATGCCTGCACGCACCGAGTCGGGATTAGCGTTATACGTGTCGTCGAGCACCATCGAGCCATTGAGGCCGACGCGCCGTTGCAGGCGCCCCTTGACGCCGCGGAAGGCGGCAAGCCCTTCGCGCACGTTGTCGAGCGAAGCGCCCGCGGCAAGCGCCGCGGTAGCTGAGCCGAGCGCATTGCGCGCGTTATGAGCCCCCGGCAATGCCAATGAAACTTCGATCTCCTTGCCCTGCCGGATGATCGTCAGGCGGTTATCGAGGCCGTGAGAGCGATAGCGTCCATTGACTTCCGCGGGCCGCTCGAAGGCGAACGACATCACCCGGCGATTGACGCTTTGCACGCGCCAAAGCGCGGCCCATTGATCGTCGGCATTGAAGACCGCCACCCCCTGCTCGTCGAGGCATTTGAAAACACTGCCCTTCTCGGAAGCAATTGTTTCGATCGTTCCCATCCCGGCCAGGTGCGCGCGTTGCGCGTTGGTCACCAGGGCAACGGTCGGCCGGGCAATGCGCGCGAGGTAGGCGATCTCGCCCGGGTGGTTCATTCCCATCTCGATAATCGCCGCGTGGTGCGCGGTGTCGAGTTGCATCAACGTCAAAGGTAAACCGATGTCGTTGTTGAGATTGCCCTGGGTCGCAAGGATGGTGTCGCCGAACGCCGCCTTCATGATGCTGGCGATCATCTCCTTACTGGTGGTTTTGCCGTTGCTGCCGGTAACGGCGATGATCGGGATGGAGAAGCGCTGCCGCCACAAAGCGGCCAGAGAACCGAGTGCCAATCGCGTGTCGTCAACCACGAGCAATGGCAATCCAAGGCCCGCGAGACGGCTGGCGGCCGCTGTATCTACAACGGCCGCTGCGGCACCGCGCGTCTTCGCCACGTCAACGAATTCGTGCCCGTCGAACGTTTCTCCGCGCAGCGCGAAGAAGAGCTCGCTGGGGGCGATTTTTCGACTGTCAGTCGATACGCCGACGAACTCCACGGCGGCCGGTGAATTGCTGATCAACCGCCCTGCCAGGCCCGAGGCTGCTTCCTGCAATGTCATTCTTATGGTCATTGTGCCCCCTCTCTACGGGCGGCTAGGGCAGCGGCGGCTTCTGTCAAGTCTGAGAATGGCCGTCGTACGCCGGATATTTCTTGATAGGGTTCGTGCCCTTTGCCTGCGAGCAGAACCACGTCGAGCGGGTGCGCCGAAATGATCGTGCGTCGTATGGCAACGGCCCGATCCGCTTCGACCTCGGCCGTCGGCGCGGCTTGGCGAATTTCGTCGATGATCGCCTGCGGCTGCTCGCTACGCGGGTTGTCGCTAGTGAGGACTACGGTGTCTGCCAGGCGAGTAGCGATTTCGCCCATCAAGGGACGTTTCCCATGATCGCGATCGCCTCCGCAACCGAAAGCAACGACCAGCCGTCCGCCTCGCACCGCCGCCACGGGGCGCAGCGCCTTGAGCGCGCTCTCCAAGGCATCCGGCGTGTGCGCGTAATCAACGACCACCAGCGGCTCTCCATCGCCCCCGATCTTTTCCAAACGCCCCGGGGGTGACGACAGAGCGGCAAAGCGGTCGGCGATTTGCGACGCACTCAGCCCGGCGTCGACCAATACGGCGGCGACCGCAAGCAGGTTGGACACGTTGTAACGGCCGAGCAATCCCGTCTCGACAATCGCACGGCCATTCGGCGTCGAAAGCCCGAACCGCAATCCGTTTACCGTCTCCTGAACGTTCTCCGCACACACCGCGCCGGTATGCTCAACCGGATCGTCGGAAATCGTATAAGGCAAAACACGCGTGGCCGTCGTCCGTTGCATGAGTTCGCGACCGAACGGATCATCCAGATTGATGACGGCAAGGCGAAGCCGAGGCCACGTAAACAGGCGCTCCTTGGCGCGCGCGTAGTCCTCCATCGAGCCGTGGTAATCGAGGTGGTCTCGCGTGAGGTTGGTAAAGACGGCGGTATCGATACGCGCCCCGTCCAGACGCCCCTCTTCGATGCCGATCGACGACGCCTCAAGCGCGCATGCCTGTGCGCCCGCTGCAGCGAATTCGGAAAGATAACGGGTAAGCGTCGTCGCCTCGGGTGTTGTGAGCCCGGTTGCTGTCATGCCGTCCGGAAAACCGGCGCCGAGCGTTCCGACCACCGCACACGGCCGCGGATGCGTGCGCCCGGTCCATTGAGTAATGGTCGTTTTTCCGTTGGTCCCCGTCACGGCGATCAGCGACAAGCGCTCGCTCGGCCGGCCAAACACGGTGTGAGCGAGCGGTCCGCAGAGTTGCCGAAGACCGTTTGTCGACACGTTGGCGACCTGCCATTCCGGATTCCACGCAAAGTCGCCACCCGGCTCCCAAAGTACGGCACAGGCTCCACGGGTGAGTGCATCCGGAATATAACGACGACCGTCGGCCAAGTCTCCAGGATAAGCAATGAACAAGTCGCCGCGCCTTACCTGGCGGCTGTCGTCAGCGACCCCCGCCGGCTGGACGCCGCGCAGCGCGAACTCCTGCAAAATGGCCGAAACGGTGGAATCAACAGACACGGGGCGCAAACTCACAGCGCCTCCCTTTCAGCCCGAGCGACTGTCAAGTTCTTGGGCGTAGGGAACGGCGTATCGGGTGGTATGCCCAGCGTGCGCAACGCACCGCCCATCAGGCTGGCGAACGTGGGACCGGCAACGTCGCCGCCGTAGTGCTGCAGGCCGCCCGGCTCGTCGATCATGATCGCAACGACCAAGCGCGGATCCGACGCTGGTGCAAAGCCAACGAAGGAAGCGACATACTTCTTCGCGTACTGCCCACCCTCCAACTTATAGGCCGTTCCCGTCTTGCCAGCGACGCGATAGCCGGGAATCTGGGCGCGCGGGGCCGTACCTCCCGGCTGCACCGCCATTTCGAGCATGGCTCGCATCTCGCGGGCCGTCTGCTGACTGAACACCGGCGTGGATGGCGGAGTGGCGTCAACGCGGGTCAGCGACAGAGGAATCAGGTCGCCTTCGCGGGCGAACACGGTATAAGCGCGGGCGAGTTGGAGCAGCGACACGGATATCCCGTGCCCGTACGACATCGTGGCTTGCTCGATCGGCCGCCAACTCTTCCAAGGCCTTACCCGGCCGCCAACTTCGCCGGGAAATCCGAGCCGTGATATTTGGCCGAAACCCACCGCATCGAACATTTCCCACATCTGTTGCGGCGTAAGCGTGGCGGCGATTTTCGCAGCCCCGACGTTGGAGGACTTTTGGATGACCTGCGCGACGGTGAGCGGCCCATGTGGGTGGGCATCCGAAATTGTCGCCGTCCCGATGGTGAGGCGCCCCGGCGCGCAGTCGATGATCGAGTCAAAGCGAACCTTGCCGTCTTCGAGCGCCAGGGCGACCGAGAACGGCTTGAGCGTCGAGCCGGGTTCAAACGTGTCGGTCACTGCCCGGTTTCGCAGTTGCGCTCCAGACAACCGTTCGCGGTTGTTCGGGTTGTACGTCGGCCAGTTGGCGAGAGCCAGGATTTCGCCGGTCTTCACATCAATGACGACCGCGCCGCCTGCCTTAGCCTTGTTGTCGGCAACTGCCTGCTTCAGATGCGTATAGGCGAGGTACTGAATCTTCGAATCAAGCGCCAGACGAATGTCCTTGCCGTCCTGCGGCGGTTTGATAGATCCCACGTCCTCGACGATCTGGCCGCGGCGATCCTTGATCACGCTGCGGCTCCCGGGGTGTCCAAGCAACTGGCTCTGAAAAGCGAGTTCCACGCCTTCCAGTCCCTTGTCGTCGACTCCGGTGAAGCCGACCATGTGCGCCGTCATCTCGCCCGCCGGATAGTAGCGGCGGTATTCGCGGTCCTGACCGATACCGGGCAGTTTGAGCGCCGCCACCTTGTCACCGATTTCCGGAGGCAACTGCCGCTGCAGGAAAACGAAGGACTTGTCGCTGGCCAAGCGCCGCGCCAGTTCCTTAGCGTCCATTTCAAGCAGAGCGGCGAGCTGCTTGGTCTGTTCGGGTGTTAGCCGCGCCTCCGCGGGAATTGCCCAAACCGATTTCATCGGAGTCGAAATCGCCAGCACATCGCCGTGCCGATCCGCGATTCGTCCGCGCGACGCGGAAATCTCAAGATCCCGGCGATAACGCGACTCGCCCTTTTCCTGGAGGAATTCGTTGTGCAAGACCTGCAGGTAGAACGAACGCCCGATCAGAATGGCGAAGCCGCCGAGGATCAACATGCCGATCATGCGCGACCGCCAGGCGGGCAAGCGCAACTTCAAAAGCGGGCTCTCGGCGAATTTGTGCGCGCGCGCTCCCTTGAAATTGATCATTGGGTCACTCCCGCCGCCGGAATCGTCAGCGTCTTGCCCGGTTCCGGCGTACGCATCTTGAGTTTCTCGCGCGCGATTTTCTCGATGCGCGGCGAAGTCGCCCACGTCGACAACTCGAGTTGCAATTGCCCGTACTCGACATCGAGTTGGCGCGCCCGTTCCTGCTCATGCTCCAACGCCTGGAACAAACGACGTGCTTTGTGCTGCGACGTAACAACGCCCAGCGCGCAAACGACAACGGCGATAAGGAGCAGAAGGTTGAAGCGGACCATTTCAGGCACGCCCCCCGCCGACTCTTTCGGCGACACGCATGACAGCGCTGCGCGCCCGTGGATTGGCAACGATCTCCTCGGGCGTCGCCTTGACCGGCTTGCCAACCAGCCGCAGTTTTGGCGTCGGTAGATCAACGGAACGCAGAGGAAGATTCTTCGGCAGCGTGTCAGGCGACGCCGCCTCGCGCATATAGCGCTTGACGATGCGATCTTCCAGCGAATGAAAACTGATGACCACGAGCCTTCCGCCGTCAGTCAGTGCGTCGGTTGCCTGCGGAAGAACTAGCGCAAGTTGCTCGAGTTCTTGATTGACGTGAATCCGTAAAGCCTGAAACGTACGCGTCGCCGGATCCTGGCCGGGCTCGCGGGTCCGCACGGCCTCGCGTACGAGCGCGGCGAGCTGCCCCGTGGTTGCAAGAGGCCGCTCGCCCCGAGCAGCCACAATCTTCTTTGCAATCTGGAAAGCAAACCGTTCTTCGCCATAGTTTTTTATTACCTCCGTTATTTCCTTCACCTCGGCGCGTGCCAGAAACTCGGCGGCCGTTTCTCCCTGCGTGGTGTCCATCCGCATGTCGAGCGGCGCATCGAATCGGAAGCTGAAACCGCGCTCGCCCTTGTCGAGCTGCGGCGACGAGACCCCGATATCGAGCAGCACGCCGTTCACGGCAGCCAGGCCAAGTTCGCGCAGAACGTGCGCCAACTGACCGAAGTTGGCGTGAACGACTTTCAGCCGCTTATCGTCGATGGCGCGTGCCGCCGCCAGGGCTTCCGGATCGCGATCAAGGGCGACGAGGCGCCCGTCCCGACCTAACGCACTCAAAACGGCGCGCGCGTGGCCACCGCGGCCAAAAGTGCCGTCGACGTAGATGCCGGAGGGATTGATTCGCAACGCCTCGACCGCCTCCTTCAGCAGCACCGTGCGGTGCGGCAAAAGAGCGGTCACAGCGCCAGGTCCTCAAGGTCGGGCGGCAGCGCTTGATCGCCCATGGCGAAGAAGATTTCCTGCTGTTTCTGCCAGCCGATGTCGGACCAGATTTCAAAGTGGCTTCCCTGCCCGACGAGCCAAACCTGCTTATCGAGTTGAGCGAATTGGCGCAACTCCGGGGCGACGAGCAAACGCCCGGCCGAATCCATTGCCTCGTCCCTGGCGTTACCAACAAGCAGCCGCTTGATCGCGGCCGACTGGGGATTGAGGCTGGACGCCGCGAGCACCTTGTCTCGAATCGGTTCCCAGGCCGGTGCCGGATAGAGCAGAAGGCAGCGATGGGGATGCGCGGTAAGCACCAACTGGCCATCCGACGCGGCGACGAGCGCCTCCCGGTGGCGAGCCGGAATGGCCAGCCGACCTTTGACGTCGAGACTCAACGCTGCCGCACCTTGGAACATCGAACCGCACCCTCTCCTGCTGGCGAACTGGAAATCCCCGATTTCCCACTTTTCGCCACTAACTCCCACTTTAAGGCAAAGAATCGGCTAACGCAAGCGGTTTTCGTGATGTTTTTTCAATCGCAACAAAGACTTACCGTCGCTTTTGCATGCAGAAGCGTAAGAAATTTTTCCTTAATAAACAAGAAGGAAAAAACACAACTTAAAGTGGTTTGTGATCAGAGAAGAGTGGCGACCGCGAAATAGACACGGAAAGAGAAGCACGACATGCCGAAGGGGTACCGTTAGACCTTGAAAACCGCAATTTGAGCCGGGTCAACGGAGGAAAGCGCACCCTTCTCGCTCCAGGGAATCCACGGAATGAAGGGGGAAGTCGGCCGATAAGCCGGGTTCTGTCGAGGGCAACCATTCCTCTAGGCGCACCGTTACCGGTGCACTCAAGCAGCCTACCCGGAAGCAGCGCGAGCCACGCCTATGCTTCCCTATTTGGCCTTGCTTCGGATGGGGTTTACCGTGCCGTCCGTGTTACCACGTCCGCGGTGAGCTCTTACCTCGCCGTTTCACCCTTGCCTGAGCCGGCGGAGCCGGTTTCCCTGCCCCACATGAAGAACTTCTTGGCCTTGCGGCGACGAAGTCCTTGCGGCCATCGGCGGTCTACTCTCTGTTGCACTTTCCGTCACCTTACGGTGCCCGGCCGTTAGCCGGCATCCTGCTCTGCGAAGCCCGGACTTTCCTCTCGGCTTGGGCTTGCGCCCTTGCCCAGCGATTGCCTGGCCGACTTCCCGGCCTGGATTATACGGGCGATTGCACGGGCTCAGTTGGTCGGCGCCGGATTCGGCGCCTCAGACGGGGCTGCCGCTCGGTTGAAAACGAGTTTGCCATCGGTCATCTCGAACGTCCCCATCAAGCGACCGAGACCACCCTCCGGAACACCTTCCAGCGGGGCGAAGCCTTCGCAGGTTCTCGTTTCGACGACGAACATTCGCCCTGCCTGACGGAGAATCCACGCGTTGTTGCCGGGAGAGAACACTTCAACCTTGGCCCTAGCATCAACCTCCGACATCGCATGACGTCGCATGCAATCAGGCATCCGCGCCGCCACCACCGAGAATTTGGCCGTCTTGTCCCATGGCCAGGAAACGACTCGGATCAGGCTGAGCGCATGCGCGCTGCCCTGGATCTCGAATGTCGCTCGCTCGTCGGAACATCCCACCAGAAATGGCAGAGCAAACAATGGCAAGAAACGCTTCAGCAACACGGCACCCCCTCGGCCTATCGGACCATTCTCAGTCGACCTGTTTCCAGTGTAGCCGTTCACCGGCACGCAAGGGCACAAGCCCCTCCCCTCCGGCATAAGGAAGCTCTTCCGGTACAGTCCACTCCTCTTGCTGCAACGTCACTTTCGCGGCGTTCCGCGGCAGACCGTAGAAGTCCGGGCCGTTGAAACTGGCAAACGCCTCCAGTTTGTCCAGGGCTTGAGCCGCTGCGAACGCCTCGGCATAGAGTTCAAGGGCCGCATGAGCCGTATAGCAGCCGGCGCAACCGCAGGCAGCTTCCTTAGTGTGTCGGGCATGCGGTGCAGAATCGGTTCCAAGAAAGAACTTTCCGCTATCCGACGTGGCCGCCCGCACCAGTGCCAGCCTGTGCGTTTCGCGCTTGAGCACCGGCAGACAGTAATAGTGCGGGCGCACACCGCCGACGAGCAGGGCGTTACGGTTATAGAGCAAATGATGCGCGGTGATCGTCGCCGCTATATTCGCCCCTGACTCGGCAACAAACTCCACGGCATCGCGAGTTGTAACGTGTTCAAACACCACACGTAATCCGGGATAGCGGTTCAGCAGCGGACGCAACACGCGTTCGATGAAAACGGACTCGCGATCAAAGATATCGATTCCGGGATCGGTGACTTCACCGTGTACGAGCAGTGGTAATCCGCATTTTTCCATCTCCGCAAGCGCCAGGGCGCAGCGCGCGAGATCGGTGACCCCGGCGGTGGAGTTCGTCGTCGCTCCAGCCGGGTAGAGTTTTACGGCTTTCACGAAACCGCTATCGGCCGCCCGCCGAATCTCGTCCGCCGTAGTCACGTCCGTCAAATACAGGGTCATGAGGGGCTCGAACGAAGCATCGGGCGGTAATGCCGCGAGAATTCTGGCGCGATAAGCAGCCGCCAAGGCGACTGTCGTCACGGGCGGCCGCAGGTTCGGCATAACGATCGCGCGAGCGAACTGGCGCGCGCTATGCGGCAGCACAGCGGCCAAGGCTTCTCCATCACGCAGATGCAGATGCCAATCATCGGGACGGGTAATGGTCAGGCGCATAAATCACCACCGGGTCAGGAATGCGGAATTCTAAAGCAAAGCTCACATTCCCGAGCCGAACGAACAGTTCGTCGGCATTGAAAACCCTGCTCAAATGGCCGTGTTATTCCACTTCTCCCGACGAACGCCGTCGCTTACAAATGAACACACCAAGGAAAACGGACGAGCCCCTCCGCGTTCAGCGTTCGCCAAGCAGATTTAGGCGGTGCATACGGCCACCGCCCACATTCCGGGACATGGCTAGAACACTCTTAGGGGGCGGCGTTTGCTATGACCATAGTCATGTCGGGGGTTTTTACAACAACCCATTGATAGAAAGTCACCGAGACCCTCCAACCCCTGGCCATACAACCGATTCAGGCGAGTGGCTCGATTTTCGCTTACCACCGCAATGGAGGAACTGGCCTTCGTAAATTGGAGAAAATCAATGAAACAGAACAGGACAGAACAGAGGGGACAATCCGCAAAAAGCTTGCGTAAAATAATCGGCGGAGTCGCCACCGCGCTATGCCTCGGACTTGCGGGCTCGGCCAACGCGATGCTCAGCCCTTCAATCACCAACACGGGCGGCGCCGAGTATGACACGGCCGGCGTCTACTTCTTTGGCGATATCACGTTTACCGGCTCGGTCAACGATGCGGGCGGCTACGATCAAGCATTGTTCCGCATTTGGGACGATGGCGTGAAGAAATTCGAGAAACTGCTCCAGGTACTCGTCGGCACCACGATGACCTTCCATGTCGAAACGCAATACCCAGGACTGATCGGCAGCAGCGCACCCGGTCTGGGACTGGACCTTTACGACATGCCATCCGGCCAGAACGTTCTGAGCATCGATCCGTTCTATCTCCCCCACTACGCAGATCCGAGCCAATGCCAAGTCAATTGCGGCCCGCAAGGCGTTCCTGAGCCAGGAAGCCTGCTGCTAACGGCGCTTGGTCTGGGCGCTCTTGGACTACGTCGTCGGACGAAGGCAGATTAAGCTACCCTGATGCTGTCGGGGCGCGACACCGAATAAGCGCCTCGGTATCTCTAGTCCCGACGAAAAGCGCGCGATCTACGCGCGCTTTTTCTTTCCGATCGTTTCGTCACACCAACGCTACTCCCGTAGGGCCTAAAACGTATGAAGCCCTGCACTTGCCGCTCGTTTTCTCGACCACACCACGTGGCGCGGCGAAAGCGCAGCCCCGTCGTTTATTCCGTCCGTTTCTTCAGTTCCAGCGCAGCCTCGTACATCGCGTTCTTTCCTGCCCCGGTGATCGCATGCGCAAGCTTCGCCGCCTGCTTGACCGGCAGGCCTTCGTCAAGCAACAGCCCAAGAACACGCAGGCCGTCATCATCGTCATCGTTGGGGCCAGGCCCGGAGACGAGAAGAACGAATTCCCCTCGTTGCCGGTTCGGATCATCTTCCAGCCATCGCACAGCGTCCTTCAAAGAAACGCTGTGAATCGTCTCGAAGAGTTTTGTCAGTTCCCGTGCAAGCACGACAGTACGGTCGCCGCCGAGCACTGTCGCCAGGGCGGCGACAGTTTCCAGGATGCGATGCGGAGCTTCATAAAAGACGAGCGTGTAAGGAAACGCTGCGAGCAACTGAAGCTCCGCCTCGCGCTGCTTGGCTTTGGCAGGCAGAAACCCGTAGAAAAGGAAGTGCGGATCGACGAGGCCCGAGGCAGACAGCGCCGTCACGGCCGCGCAGGCGCCCGGCAGGGGAATGACACGAAAGCCGGCCTCTCGTACACGAGCCACCACGCGGGCGCCGGGATCTGAAACGGCCGGCGTCCCCGCGTCGGATACGAAGGCAACGGATTCTCCAGCATGCAGCCTGTCGATGATCTGATGTGCGGCGGCCTCCTCGTTATGCTGATGCGCTGCCATGAGGCGGGCGGAAACACCGTAGTGCTTGAGCAGCGGGGCCGTATGCCGGGTGTCTTCAGCGGCCACCCAGGGGACCGACCGCAAGACCTCGATGGCACGCAGCGTCATGTCGCCAAGATTCCCGAGCGGAGTGGGCACTACATATAATGTGGCAGATTCGTGTGTCATGGCGAAGACGCAAACAATGGGCAACAAAGATACCACGATGACCAATTCCAACACGGCCAGGTCGGCTACCGCATCGGCCGGCCGACAAGCGGAAGAACAAGCCGCGCGATTCCTCGCTCAACGAGGATTGAAGATCCTCGCCCGCAATGTGCATTGCCGGGGTGGCGAGTTGGACATTGTCTGCCAGGAAGGCAAGACAATTGTCTTCGTCGAGGTTCGCCTGCGCCGCAACGTATCTTTTGGTGGCGCCGCGGCGAGCATTACTCAAACCAAGCAGCGTAGAGTGGTCCTCGCCGCGCAACATTTTCTCGTCACACAAGGAAAGACGAACGCCGACTGCCGTTTCGATTGCGTTTTGCTCGACGGAGAAACCATTGACTGGGTGCGCGATGCCTTTGCTGCGGATTAGTTTCTTTTTCGTTTGGCTCTTCGCTGCCTCGCTGGCCGCTCCCGTGTACGGCGAATCGGTCAAGCTGCTAGTACAAAGCTCACCGCTCGCCGGCAGTCAATACTATGCTTTGGAACAGCTCCAACAGGAAATCAAGGTTGGGGACAGGCTGGTACTGGTGCGGGAACCGGGCAACCGTCACGATCGCCATGCCGTGCGGGTCGACTGGAATGGGCACAAACTCGGCTACGTACCGCGCGTCGAGAATCGTGCCGTAGCAGCTGCGCTCGATGCTGGCGAAAGATTGGATGCCCGGGTTTCGCAGCTCCGGGAAGGCCCAGATCCTTGGCGCCGCCTCGAGTTTGAAATCTATCTGATTCTCTAATGATAGACTTAGGCCCGTTCAAAGCTCCCCATACTCCAATCATGGATCTGATTTCCCGTATCGGACAGCACTTCACGGACAGCGCTCAAACCAAGCTCGCGGCTATTGAGATGCTCGCCGCTCCGATTGCGCAAGCCGCCGAATTGATGGTTGCCTGCCTAGTCGGCAACGGCAAGATTCTTGCATGTGGCAATGGAGGATCCGCCGCCGACGCGCAGCATTTTGCCGCCGAACTGGTCGGCCGCTTCGAAATGGAACGCCAGGGGCTGGCCGCCATTGCGCTGACCACCGATAGCTCGATCATGACCGCCGTGTCGAACGACTACGGCTACAAGCTCGTTTTCGACAAACAGGTGCGCGCCCTCGGGCAGCCGGGCGATGTCCTGCTCGCCATCTCGACATCGGGCAATTCGGAAAACGTCGTCGAAGCGGTTCACGCGGCGCATGACAACGATCTACGGGTTGTCGCGTTAACCGGGAAAGGTGGCGGCGAGATCGGCGAACTTCTGCTCGACACCGACATCCACATCTGCGTGCCGTCGGACCGCACGGCACGCATCCAGGAGGTTCATGCGCTTACCGTGCATTGCCTCTGCGACGGCATCGACTGCCTGCTACTCGGAGTTGAAGAATGAAAAAACAACTGATCGCCACGCTTATCGTCGGCGCCACCATTATTCCCGCCCTTCAGGGGTGTTTCCCGGTCGTTGCGGCGGGTGTAACAACAGGGGTTCTGGCCACCTTCGACCGGCGCACGCTCGGCGTGCAAACCGATGACGAAACCATCGAATGGAAGGCTGCTTCCCGCGCCAGTGAGAAATTCGGAGACAAGGCCCATCTCAATTTCACGAGTTTCAATCGGAGAGTCCTCATCACTGGCGAAGTCCCGACCGAACAAGCGAAAGCGGACGTAGAAAGCCTCACCGGCACCATTCCAAACGTGCAGCACGTGATGAACGAAGCGACGGTCGGCCCGGTTTCATCGTTCTCCAACCGGAGCAACGACTCGTTCATTACATCGAAGATCAAGAGCCGTTCGGTCGATACCGGAAGATTCAACCCGGTGCACGTCAAAGTAGTGACCGAGGCCGGCGTAGCTTACCTGCTGGGCTTGGTCACGCAGGCTGAAGCCGATGCGGCAATCAACGTTGCACGGACGACCTCGGGCGTAAGGAAAGTGGTTAACCTGTTCGAGATCATCAGCCCGGCCGCTGCACGCGAACTCGACGTTGCGCAATCCAAGAATTCCGGCAACAAGACGCAGCCACCGCCCGTTGAAGCGCGCTAGCGAGAACACCTACCGCTAGTAGTAGGCGAAAGAAAGCGGTCCCGCCGCCGTACCCTGCCCAACGGCAGATGCGCGGCGTGAGTCCGTCTGGCGGGAGACAACGAAGCGGATTTCAGAGGCGGTTGTGGGCTCAGTTCACGCGTTCCGATCGCGAGGTCCGTCGCGGCAACTCAATGGCCGCGCAAAGCCCGCCTTCCGTACGGTTGGTCAGCCGAATATCACCGCCGTGGGCTCGAATCAAGTTGCGCGCAATGGTGAGGCCGAGCCCGCTCCCGCCGGTTTCCCGATTGCGGGAGGTCTCCGCACGAAAGAACGGGTCGAACACTTTTTCCAGCAAGTCCTGCGCAATCCCCGGCCCTTCGTCGAGAACGCGAATCACGAGGCGTTCTGCTGAATCTTCAATCTCGATCCGAGCGCTCCCACCGAACTTCAGCGCATTGTCGACGAGGTTTTGCGTTGCGCGAGTGAGCGCTCTCAGAGCACCCCGATAAGGCTGCTGAGCCGTTCCCGACAGTGTGCAGTCCCCTCCGGCATCTGTCGCGTCGTCGACCATTCCTTCGAGCCAGTGATTGACTTCGATCGCACTGTGCGGCTCAGAGGGATGAGCACTGCGCGCATAATCCAGCCCTTCTCTCACAAGACCGGCCATGAGATCGACATCGGCCACCATACGCTCGCGATGCGAGTCGCACTCGATCGCTTCTGCCCGCAAGCGGAGTCGGGTCAACGGCGTTTGAAGGTCATGTGAAATAGCCGCCAGGATCTGCGTGCGCTCGTCGAGTTGACGCAGAATGCGCTCGCGCATCCCGTTGAATACGGCGGCCGCACGTTTGAGTTCTATGAGCCCGGTTTCCGGCAGCGGCGGCGAGGCAATGTTACGACCGAAACGTTCGAGGGCGTCGAGCATGATCGTGATTCGCCGCATCGTGAGACGTACCGCCCACCACACAAAGGGAGTCACGGCGACGAGGACGGCGAGTAGGTAGAGTGCGAGCGTGCCGCCGCTCGGTCGGGCAAACGGGTCGACCAGATGCAAAACCATCGTTTGCTGTACGTCCAGCGGGAGCAGGATCTGCACGTACGTTTCATCGAGGTCGCGGCACATCGACCACGTCATGCAATAAAGCGGCAATAGAAGCCGCTGAAGTTTCGACGCGTTGGCCGTCACTTCGGCAGCCTGAGGATGCAGGAAAACGGGCTTTACGTCGGCGGGAAGGTGCTGCTCGAGCAATCTCAGGAGGCCGGCGACACGTCGATCTTCTTCGAAGCCAACGGTCGCCCCTGGAGCGGATTTCCGGTCCAGAAGGGAGAAAGTGTAATAGCCGCGGTCCAACCGGGGCAGCCATGCGATTCGCTCCTCAGGCGGCAAGGAACGCATGAACTCGAACACGAAGGCCACGTCAGCCCCCATGAACCGCTCCATCTGCAGGCGGCTTTCATTGCCGCGAAAAGCAAGAAAGGCCCCGAAGCTGCCAACCTGAACGACCACCAAGCCGATGGCCAGGATGGCAAAGACACGTGCGGATAACGACTGGAACATGGCTACCCCTCGTAGCGCACGGTCTGCGCGAAGACGTAGCCCTCGTTGCGTACCGTGCGAATGTACTGGGGATCGCGCGCGTCGTCGGCGAGACGCCGGCGAAGGCGGCTAACGCGCAAATCGATCGATCGGTCAAATACATCCGACTCTCTGCGAACCAGTTGTGCCAGCAACTGGTCGCGGCTGAGAACGCGTTGCGGATGATCGAGGAATAGCCGAAGCAATGCATACTCCGCGCTGCCGAGGGGCGTCACGACGTTGTCGGCATCAACGAGATTGCGCTGAGCCAAGTCGAGGCGCCATGCGCCGAAATGCGCGACGCGTGCCGGCGCCTCCACCATAGCGCCCGGTGGGAGCATGCGCGTGCGCCTAAGCACCGCGCGGACCCGTGCCACGAGTTCCCGGGGGACAAACGGCTTGGTGAGGTAATCGTCAGCCCCCAGCTCGAGCCCGATGATGCGGTCCACGTCATCCGAGCGCGCCGTCAGCATGAGTACCGGGACGGCATCCCGACGTCGCGTTCTCAAATCCCTGAACAGAGTCAATCCGTCTTCGCCGGGCAGCATGAGGTCAAGCACGATGAGATCCACTGGAACCCCCTCGGCCAGCGTCTCGCGCATCTGCTTTCCGTCGCGGGCGAGCGATACGCGGAAACCATTGCGTTCGAGATAGTCGCCAACCAGTTCCCGGATGCCGCGGTCGTCGTCCACCACAAGAATGTGGTCGAGCCGTTCCTCCATCTGTTCGCAAGCCTCCCAATCGTCTTGGCGGCGGGCATGCCACGCACCTTCTTGGGCAGCATTACACGCGTTTCGCACAGGGTTGCCAAGCGGGAGCGCCGCGCGATTTGTATCCCAATGTATCGAGCTCGTCGACGACAAGAAACGATACAAGTCCCACGCGCATCGACAAATGAGCGATACATCGACGGCTTCAAATGCTAACTAACGCCGGTGGCATTTCGAAAACGCGATCTCTTTCCATCAGCTCTGCGCTGAAGGGCACCGGCCAAACGCTCCACAGGAGACAGACAATGGTTTCAGCCACAGCAACACCCGCCGCGCAGTTACGCGGTATTCATAAACACTACCGACTCGGAGAGGTGGATGTCCCGGCGTTATGCGGAATCGATCTCGATCTTCCCCGCGGCGTGTTCTCGGTCATCGGCGGCCCGTCGGGGAGCGGCAAAAGCACGTTGCTCAACCTGCTTGGTTGCATCGACGCGCCCGATGCAGGCAGCGTAGACGTCGATGGCCAAGCCGTGGCCGCGCTGGGCGACACGCAGCGGACACGTTTCCGGGCCCGCCATGTCGGTTTCGTGTTCCAGAATTTCAATCTGATCCCCGTACTCACGGCGATCGAAAACGTCGAATATCCTTTACGTCTGCTCGAGGACAACGCGCCCCGTCGGCGCGATATGGCGCGCTCGGCCTTGATCGAGGTAGGACTGGAAGGCCTGGAGGACCGGCTCCCCTCCGCGCTCTCCGGTGGGCAGCGTCAACGCGTCGCGGTCGCTCGGGCGCTGGCCAAACGGCCCGCGCTCGTCCTTGCCGATGAGCCGACAGCCAACCTCGATCAGGCCACCGGCCGCGGGCTGATCGACCTGATGCGGCGCATTCAGAGCGCGACGGGCGCCACGTTCGTTTTCTCTTCACACGATCCGCAGTTAATCGCGGAAGCCGATTTGCGCGTCCATCTCGTCGACGGGAGGGTAACGGCCATCGATACGCGGGGAGGAAACGCATGAACTCCCTCAATCTTGCGTGGCGCAACATTCTGCGTAATCGTCGGCGTTCGCTGCTCACCCTTGCGGCGATCGGGGTCGGCAGTTTCGCGATCATCCTCTTCGGAGGGCAAGTCGTCTCGACGATCCGCGGCCTCTACACGGAGACGATCCGTGCGGCCGGACACCTGCAAATCCAGCAGAAAGGCCACCTCGAATTCGGGCGGGCGAATCCCGGCCGTTTTGCGATTTACAACTATGAGGCCCTTGTCGATCAGCTCCGCAATGACGAGTACCTGGCACCTCGCCTGGCCGTCGTCACTCCGATCCTCCATGTACAAGGGGTGGCCGGGAACTTTGATGCCGGCATGTCCAGCGCCTTCTCGGGACAAGGCGTCGTTCCCGCCGATCAGAAAACGATGCTGGCCTGGGACGGCCTTCGCCTGGGGCAGGCGCCGACCGCATCGCCTCTCCTCCCCGACGACCCGAACGGCGGCGTTATCGGGCGCGGATTGGCGCAACTTCTCGGGCTGTGCCCTGCGCTGGCTCTCACCGATTGCGCCCAAATGCCTCCGGAAACGATTGCCGACGCAGCGCCCTTGCCCACCGATGTCGCCGCGCTGGCCGAAAAAACCGCGTCGCCAACGGCGCCTGAAAAACACAACGGCCGGGTAGGCATCGAACTGCTTGCCGCTTCGCCCAGCGGTGCCCCCAATGTCGTGCGCATGGATGTGCTGGCCGCGGAAAGGCAAGGTGTGCGCGAACTCGACAATGTACTCATCGGGCTGCCACTGCCGCTGGCACAGAAAATGGTATTCGGCGCCGCTACGCCGGCCGTTTCATCGATCGTCGTTCAACTCAAGCACGCCGGCGACCTGGAACCCGCCCGTACCCGTATTCAAGAGATCGTTGCACGCAACGGAGCCCCTCTCGAAGTGCTCGACTTCCACGTCATCAACCCGACGTTCGACCAGATCATCGGCATGTTCGGCGCCATCTTCCGCTTCATCGCCCTGCTCATGAGTATCGTCGCCTTGTTCTCGGTCGCCAACGCCGTAAATATGGCAGTCAGCGAGCGTGTGGGAGAGATCGGCACGTTACGCGCGCTCGGTTTTGAGCGACGCCACATTCGAGCCATTTTCGTTACCGAGGGAGCCCTGCTTGGGCTGGTCGGCTCGATCGCCGGTTCTCTCGCAGCCGTCGCGCTCGCCACCTGGATAAACCGCGTCGGGGTAACGTGGACGCCACCGGGAAGAACCGCCCCCGTCGCGCTTGGGGTCGACGTTTTTGGTGACTCCCGCCTGCTTTTGCTCACGGTTGCCGTTACGATCGGTCTGGCCTGTGTGTCCGCATGGCTTCCATCCCGGCGCGCGGCCCGCATGGAAATCGTGGAGGCGCTGCGCCATGCGTGATATACCTTTTGCCACAGTCTTCCGGCGCGCTTTCGTATTGGTTTCCTGCACGCTGTTTGCCGGCTTTGCTTACGGAGCCGACGACCTGCCGCCGCGCTCTCCGAATCCCGCACGCAAAGGGGAAGCGCAGGCGCTGATCGCCGCCACCGACGCCGTACGAAATCCCGAGGGGAGCTTTGCGGTCGACGTATTGCTCAATGAATACCGCAATGGCCGGCTCAATGCGTCGTCGTCCCTGATCGTCTATTCCCGCCCCAACCCGAATTCCGGTCAATACCGGAATCTGGTGCGCTTCGCCGCACCCGCCCGAGACGCCGGAAAGTTGATGTTACGCAACGGCGTCGACCTCTGGTTCTACGATCCGGCAAACCGCGCCAGTGTCCGCATCTCGCCACAACAAAGGCTACTCGGGCAGGCGTCGAACGGCGATGTCATGACCACGAATCTCTCGCGCGACTTCGACGCGGAGTGGATGGGAGAAGAAACAATCAGCGACGGCGAGAAGCGGGAGCGGCACTCCGTGGTTCTGAGGTTGCGCGCGACCCGAGACGACGTCGCCTATCCGCTCGTCGATTATTGGGTCGACCCGGTAAACAAGCAGCCGATCAAGGCGGCCTATTACACGGATCAAGGGCGGCTGCTGAAAACCGCGTGGTTCCGGCGCTTCGAAGAAGAACTGGGTACCGTGCGCCCGACCGAAACAATCATTGTGGACGGACTCAACAACCAGTGGGTCACGATCATGCGCAATTCAAACTATCGCTACCGCGACGTACCGGAAGCATGGCTGCAGCGCGACTACCTTGCCCGCTTCACGGGGGATTAGGCCGTGTATCGCGCGCCACGACTCTGGGGCGGACGTCGTTTTCTGGGCGGCGTGGCAACCTTGGCCTCACTCGCGGCGTATCAACTCAGTGGCACAGCGGTGGCGGCGGCGATCAACCCCCTCGATCTCTCGATTGAACCGGTGCCATCGTCGCCAGTACCTGCAGAAACAAGGAGTAGCGACCAGACAAGCCTTGAGGCCTGGCTACAGGGATATACCTGGCGCAACGCGGACCGTTCTGCCTCGGAACCCGCGCCGGATCGCCAGGCACGCGTCGCGCTCGACTACCGGCGCGACTGGCGGCTTTCATCGCAGTGGCGCGCCAGCGTTTCAGACCGTCTCGAAAGCGCGCGCGGGCTGAACGATTCATGGCGCGAGACGCACCACATGCTGCGCGAGGCGTATCTCACCTGGAATAACGACAGTGGCGGCAAGAACGACACGAGTGACGGCGCAGCGGGCGGACGTACCGAATTGTTCGTCGACGTTGGCCGCATCAACCAGCGTCTAGGCGTAGCCACCGGCTATAACCCCACCGATTATTTTCGTGGGGGGGCTGTCGTCAGCACGACTTCACAGAACCCGGCGACGCTTCGGCAGAACCGCCTCGGTACCGTGGCAACCCGCGCGCAATGGGTGACCGCAGGCCAATCTTTATCGTTTTCCTGGGTCCCGCGCCTTTCCCATCGCGACACCCCGGACGATGGCGACTTCGCGCTTGGACTGGAACGGACGAATCGCGAAGAAGCGTTTTTGTTCCGCTGGTCGCCGCGGGTGGATGAGAGGTTCTCGCTCGACGTCCCGCTGCTCATGCGCGGTTCGCGACTTGAGACCGGAACCAACGCCACGCTCCTTGTCGGCGACGCTTTGGTTTTCGCTTTCGAAGCGAGTGTAGCCAAACGCGAAAGCCTGCCGGAAGTCAGGCAAGCCATGGCTGGACTGTCGAGTGGCGAACAGCGTTACACCCGCGCGGCGTTCGGCGCGACGTGGACCGCCGAATCAGGAATCTCGCTCACTCTAGAGCGGCATCACGCTGGAGACGCGTTGTCGCGCGACGCCTGGGCCTCCTGGCGGAGTACATTACGGGGACCGGAAAGAAGTGCCGCGGCCGCGCATCTGGGTGAGCTCATGGCGGGAGTGGGTTACCGCCGCGATCTGCTGGTACGCGACATGTGGTTTGCGCGCGTCGCGTGGGATGACGCCTTCCAGAAAAAAGGGCTCGACTTGAGCGTCTTCACTCGCGTCAACGCCTATGACCACAGTCGTTCCTGGCAGGCCGAGGGAACCTGGAACGACGTCCGCGACTGGTCGCTACGCCTGATCGTCGGTGGCAACGAAGGCAGCCAGCTGAGCGAGTATGGAAGCAGCCGGCAGCGCCGTTACGGTGCCGTGTCGCTGATCTTCTACTGGTAACTGAAAGGGTCGCGCCCCGCCCCCGGGAACCCGACCCTTTTCCGTCAGGGCATCGGTAACACGGCGCAGAGCGCCCGCGTTTCGCTCGCAACCTCCGCGATGACTTCATCATCCAGCCCCGAATCGACGACGCGGCCGATCCATTCGGACACCTTACGAAATTCCGCTTCGCGAAAGCCGCGGGTGGTCATCGACGGGGAACCGAGACGCAAGCCGGACGGGTTTTGGGGTGGGTGGTCATCCCACGGCACTGCGTTGTAGTTGGTTACCAACCCGGCGCGGTCAAGCGCCGCGGCTACCGGTTTGCCGCCAATCCCCTTGTTGCGCAGATCGACAAGAACCAGATGGTTGTCGGTACCGCCCGTTACAAGCTCGAAGCCGCGGTCGATCAATCCCGCCGCCAGCGCCCGCGCATTCGCCACGCACTGGGCCGCATAGGCCGCAAACTCGGGCTGCAACGCTTCCTGCAAGGTGGTCGCAATCGCGGCCGTGATCGCGTTGTGCGGCCCCCCCTGCAACCCGGGGAAGACCGCCTTGTCGATTTTTGCCGCATGTTCCGCACGACAGAGAATCATTGCGCCACGCGGGCCGCGCAATGATTTGTGCGTGGTCGTCGTCACAACGTCGGCATATGGAACAGGCGACGGGTGGGCGCCGCCAGCCACCAGCCCCGCGAAGTGCGCCATGTCGACGAGTAGGATCGCGCCCACCTCGTCGGCAATCGAACGGAAAGCAGCGAAGTCGAGCTGACGGGGATACGCCGAGTGCCCCGCAATGACGAGCTTCGGATTATGTTCGCGCGCGAGGCGCCGGATCTGATCGTAGTCGAGCCGCTTGGTCTGCGGATCGAGTCCGTAAGAGACAATGTTCCAGTACTTTCCGGTGATCGAGGCTTTCGACCCGTGTGTCAGGTGTCCGCCATGGGAGAGTTGCATGCCAAGCACGGTATCGCCGGGTTTCAGGAAGGCGAGGTAAACGGCAAGGTTCGCTGGCGACCCCGAATGGGGCTGCACATTGGCATGTTCGGCCCCAAAGAGTTGTTTTGCCCGCTCGATTGCCAGTCGCTCTACCTGATCGACGATCTGCTGCCCCTCGTAGTAACGCGCCCCCGGATACCCTTCGGAATACTGATTGGTGATGATCGAGGAACCGGCCTCGCGAACCGCGCTCGAGACGTAGTTCTCTGACGCGATCAAACGCACCTTTAAGCGCTGGCGCTCTTCTTCCTGAGCGAGCAGTGTCGCGAGTTGCGGATCGGTCTGCGCCAGAGAGGCAGAGGAAGAACCACGAGGTTTCGGAAACGATTGGGATAATTTGATTGCGGCTTGTTGCATGGCGACCTCCAAGGACAAAGCAACCGGTCGCAACAAGCCGCCACGCATTTGCAGGCGCCCGCCGCCAACCGGCAGATAAGCGCCCAGACGCGCGGCTTCTCCGGGCATAGCCCGTATCCGCACTCCCTCGGGGTGTCGCCTCCCCTTAATCGCGTCAGTCATGCAGACCGGACAAGTGTGCCCCAGCCGCCCCGGAATAACAAGCGGGGTGGGTGTTAGAATCGGCCCTCGATCAAACCCCAGCGCAGGCTATGTCTACGAGTTACCCGTCCCCAACGTTCGAGAACAAGATCGTCGCACCCGGCGACCTCGTCGCGCGACTCGCCGCGTTGCCAAGGCCGCTCGTATTTACCAACGGCTGCTTCGATATCCTGCACCGGGGACACGTGACGCTTTTGGGGCAAGCACGGGCGCTCGGCGCATCGATGGTCGTCGCATTGAATACCGACGCGTCCGTAAAGCGTTTGGGCAAGGGCGACGACCGGCCGGTGAATACGCTCGCGGATCGTCTGGCCGTCATGGCGGCACTGGAGTGCGCTTCGCTCGTCACATGGTTCGACGAAGATACGCCGCTGCAGCGCATCCTCGAATGCCGTCCCGACGTGCTGGTGAAAGGCGGCGATTGGCCCGTCGAGAAGATCGTCGGGAACGGCGAAGTACAGCGCTGGGGAGGCCGGACCGTCTCGATTCCCTTCATTCACCAGAAATCGACGACGGCGCTGCTGGAGAAGATTCGACGGTTGTAGGCGACGCTCGGCCGCCGAGAAGCTACCCAGCGCGAGTGGCGAGGAGCGGCCCGCCTGGAACCGCTCCACCAGCATTTCAGGAAACGGCAGCGGCGTCTTTGCGCATCGCCTCGATATCCGACGGCTCAAGCACCAAATCGCCCCCCTTGGCGTTGTCTTCGATCTGGTAGATCTTGCGTGCCCCGCAGAGGACGTTGACGTTGCGGCCGTTCCCCTGCGCGGCAGTCCAAGCGATCACGAGTTGCGTCATCGTGCATCCGTACTTGGTACATAGCGGCGCCCATTTTTCCATCAGCGCATTGATCGTCGGCAGGTTCTCGGGCAGGAACCACTTGATCCGCGTTCTCGCCACACCAGGTCCAACGTCCGCCGCCGTCCGGACCTTGCCGCTCAGGATGCCGCGTTCAAGCGGCGAGTAGGCCTGAAAAGTGACGCCATGCTCATCGCAAAGATCGAAGAAGGTGTCGCCGAGCCGACGATCCAGGAGGCTGAATTTCTCCTGGATGAGGTCGAGTTGCCCGGCACGGGTGTATTCGATGAACTGCTCGCGGCTGAGGTTGGAAGCTCCGATGGCGCGAATCTTCCCCTGCCGCTTCAAGTCCATCAGGAAACCCATCGTGTCGGCGATCGGGCAGGGAAACTCGGGTAGTTCCTGCCAATGTACGATGTAGATGTCGATGTAATCGGTTTTCAGGCGGCGTAAGCTGATTTCAACTTCTTCGGCTAGGCTCGACGGCCGCGTGTTGCGCAGGATCCGAACGCCGTCGCGCTCCATCAGCAAGGCACCTTCCTTAATATCCCAGCGAATGCCGCACTTGGTCGACAGCACATAATCGCTGCGCCGTCCGGCGATGGCCTTGCCGACCACTTCCTCGCTATGGCCGAGCCCGTACGCCGGCGCCGTGTCGAGCAGCGTAACCCCGAGTTCGCGCGCCCGATGTATCGTCCGGATCGACTCGGCGTCGTCACTGGCGCCCCACATGCTGTCGCCACCAATCGCCCAGGCACCAATGCCCACAACCGATGTTTCGATGCCCGACTTGCCGATCTTCATCATCCGCATGTTGCACCTCCGAGTGTTGAATTCTGTATTATCACCCAGGCTCGCTTGTGGCAAAACGCCGAGGAATATAGAAATCGACTAGGGAGACAACATGATCTTCAGGCACTACGACGACTTGAAAACCCAGCAGCAAAACAACATGCGCGGGGGTAATGGCACCGTCACCATGCGGCACCTGCTGGCTGGCGAGGAAATGCTCGGAAAGGGAAGACTCTTCGCCGAAGTGACGATTCCGCCGGGCGCTTCCATTGGCCCTCACCGGCACGAAGGCGAGGCCGAAGCCTATTACATTCTGCAAGGAACCGGTCGCTATCGGGACAATGACGACGTGCTCAGCATCGGCCCCGGCGATCTGGCACTCGTCGAAGACCAGAACTCGCATGCAATAGAGAATATCGGCGACGTCCCCATGAAATTGATCGCCCTGATTCTCTTCACCGGCAACCGGGCATAGGGCGCCGCTCGCCGTATCACCGTCGAGGAGATAGAACACGCGGTAAGCAGCCGAAGGCAAAGGACTCCTCGCCAACGGCTGTGACCTATTCTTGGCGAAGCCGCTGGTTTCCTGAACACCTCTCCATACCGGCCGCGCAACGACTGCAAAGCGCCGTATATGAGGGCGACTCGAATTAGTCAAAAAACTTTACAAAGTCCTGTCAAACCGGCCACGGCTGGTTGCCACTAATAACCCCCTCACCAGAGCGGTATTGGGTTTCGGAGCCGTGGCCTGAGTATTGCTTCTGGGGGCGTCACATTACTTTTCTGCCCGTTTGACGCCCTATGAAATCGATCCTTCATACCTCCGTATTGGCTTTAGCCGCCCTCACCTTGGGCTCCGCCCACGCCGCGCCCATCACCGCCCAAGAAGCGCTCAATCAGTTCAATTTGGTTGTTTTTGGGGATTCCGTTTCGTCTTCGCATGTCGACGGACGCACCTACGTCCGTGGCAATCTGACCGGCGGAGATTACGTTCAACACCCCGCGGACACGCCCGCCTCGGGCTACTCCGGCGTCACCGTGGGTGGCAATGCTTCGAGCCTGAACGTTAACGGACTCGGTATCGTCACCGGAGGCAATTTGACCAATACAAACGTCAACAGCGGATCGGCGGTCATCTTGGGAAATGCCAGCAACGTGAATTTCAACGGTGCCGCCTACGTCGGCGGAACGGCAAGCAACAGCAACTTCAATGGCGGACACCTCACCGGTAGCACTGCGGTGGCCGCGCAACAGAATGCCGCGGGCGCTCTCGACTCATCGTTCCTGCAAGTGCAATTGAATGGACTCTCTCAGCAGCTCAGCCAGCTTGCAAGTACGGGAAGCAACGTAACGATCAACGGAGGTCGCGCGGTATTCAACGCCGTGGCGGACGCGAACGGTTTAGCCGTCTTCGATCTCACACTGATCGACACGCTATTGTTTACGTTGAACGAGTTCGAATTCAATCTGAATGGCGCCACAACGTTGATTTTCAATTCCGACAACGCGGCTTATGACATCCATGCCAACTTCCTTGGCGGAAGCGCTCGGACGATCGGAAAATATGCAATCTGGAATTTCTATAACGCGGCGAATATTGCTCTCGAAAGCGAGTTCGGGGGAGCGGTCCTCGGAATCAGCGCAGCGCTCCGCAATGAAAACAACATCGAAGGAACCGTCGTCGTCGCCTCGTTGCAGCAGCACGGCGAAATTCATCTTCAGCCGTTCACAGGAGATGTCCCCGACAACAACGTGCCCGAACCCGAAAGCCTCGGTCTGCTGATCGCTGGTCTTGCGGCAATGGCCTACCCGCGTCTGCGCCGCCCCGCGTCAAGTAGCCGACGCGACGCAGCAAGCAACGTGTAGCCTGCGCACATCAACGCGATTTGGCCGCACGCCATTCCGCGCAGGCGGCATCGATCAGCCTGCGCGCTATGCTCACCTGATCGGGCAACGGCGGCAGTTCGTCTATCCGGAACCAATCAGCCGCTTCGATTTCACCCGGCTGCGGCGTGATCGAGCCACCAGCGTAATCGGCAAAAAACGCGATCATCAGCGAGTCAGGGAACGGCCAGGGCTGACTCTGGAAGTAGCGCAGGTTGGTGATCGCGAGACCGACTTCCTCATGAACTTCGCGAGCCGCGCACTGCTCAAGCGTCTCGCCCGCCTCGACGAAACCGGCCAGCGCACTAAACATGCCAGGCCGGAAATGCGGGCTGCGCGCGAGCAGGAAGTAGTCACCGCGGCGCACCAGGACCATCACGGCCGGCGATATCCGCGGGTACGCCAGGAGTCCGCACGCAGGGCATTCCATCGCGTATTCCGTGGTACGCGGCCGGGTTGGTGTGGCGCAACGGCCGCAATAGCGATGGTTCTTCTGCCAATCGAGCAACAGCGTGGCACGGCCGGCGATCGAAAAAGCCTCGGCGCCAGCCAAGCCGAACAGGGGACGCAGTTGTGTCAATTCGCCGCGTATACCGTCTGGCAAGCGGTCGACGTCCGCTGCGAAGCAAGGCAGCCCGCGCCACTCGCCGACGCGTACCGCGTTTCCGGGGTTGCCGATATCTTCGGCTCGGCCGCAGGGGAAAACGGTCTCCGGCGAGTCTTCAAGAATAGTGAAGAGCTGGCTTTCGTGGCGCAGCACCCAATAGCCTTTTCCGTCGATTGTCATGATTTCCAATCCGATCTCGGTGTTTTTTTGCTTTAAGGCGGAATGTAGAACGGCCCGCCTCTCCTCAACACGCGCCGCTCAGCGCACCATGGCTCCCTCGGCCGCCGATGCGGCACGCTCGCGATAGAGATTAAGGAAGCCGCGCGGGAACGATTTCTCGACGGGTTTCCAGGCAGCGCGTCGGGTCTCCAGCCGGCTTGCCTCCACGCGAAGTTCGAGCAGGCGCTGCGGGATATCGATCAGGATCTCGTCACCATCCTCGATTAGTGCCAGCGCACTGCCCTCATAGGCCTCGGGTGATATGTGACCGACGAACAGACCGCGGTTCGAACCCGAGAAACGGCCATCGGTAATCAGAGCACATGACGACGACAAGCTCATGCCTTCGAGAACCTTCATGGGTCGGAACATTTCGGGCATGCCGGGTCCGCCTTTCGGTCCCTCATAGCGCAGCACGAGCGCTGAACCTGCCGCGACCTCGCCACCGAGGATCGCGGCCACTGCAGCGTCTTCCGAATCAAAAACCCGGGCCGGCCCTTGGAACCGGAACAGGTTTGGAGGCACGGCCGCCGGCTTCACGATACTGCCGAGCGGCGCGAGATTGCCGTGCAGGACGGCCAGCCCGGCCTCCGGGCTTACCGGGTTATCGAGCGTACGAATAACCTCAGGCCGTGGCGTGACTGGGCAGTCCCGCCACTCCTCTCCCTTTGTTCTGCCGGTTACCGTGAGTGCGCTGCCTTCCATGAGCGGGGCCAACGACTTCTCTACAGGCGCGGGGCCACCAGCCTCGAAGAAGTCGATCATGTCGTACTCGGACGCCGGGTACAGAGCCGCGAGCAACGGAACAATCCGGCTCAGGCGATCGAACTCGGAGAGCGGCAAGGGGCCGAGGCCGGCTTCCTCATGAATGGCTTGCAGGTGCATGACGGCGTTGGTCGAGCCCCCAGTCGCAAGTAATAGGCAGATGGCATTATGGAACGCCGCGGGCGTCAGGATACGGCGTGCGCCGATGCCCTGTCGGACGAGCTCGACGGCTTGCCGACCGCTGGCCTCCGCGACAGCGAGACGGCCGGAACCGACGGCCGGAACCATCGCGGAGCCAGGCAAGCTCATGCCGAGCGCTTCGGCCAGCGCGCACATCGTGTTGGCAGTGCCGTACATCGTGCACGAGCCCGGCCCGGGCTCCGCAAGGTCCTCGATGCGCCGGAACTCGGCCATGTCGATTTCGCCACGCTGCTTCCAGCCGATCGCCTCGACGACGATGTTGCCGTCCCAATGCTTGCCCTTGTACTCGGCCGGCGCCATGGGCCCGCCATTGACGAAGATCGCCGGCATGTCGAGCCGGGCAGCAGCCATCAATTGCGCCGGAACGATCTTGTCGCACGAGCCGAGCAGCACCATGCCGTCGAAGCGATGTGCACGCATCATGACCTCGATCGACGCCGCAATCACATCGCGTGACGCCAAGGCGTAGCGCATGCCGAGGTGCCCTTCGGCAATCCCGTCGCATGGGGCGATGGTCCCGAACGACATGGCGTGGCCGCCTGCGGCCGTCACACCCTGGACGACTCGCTCGGCCACGGCGTTCAGATTGAAGTGTCCCGGCGTAGCATCGGTGTAGGTGTTGACGATAGCGATGAGCGGCTTGCGCAATTGGGCGTCGCTATGCCCCATTGACTTGTAGAGCGCGCGCTTTAGGGCGCCGCTATCGCCGCGCAGGATCGGATTGAAATGCTCGTCGCCGGAGGCGCCGCAATCGGTGCATCGAGACATGTGAAGCTGGCTTTCCTGCAAAAGCGTTAACAATGACCCAAACACGGCGCGCCGCCAAGTCTCGGCTGTTTCCGAAGAACACACCAGCCGAGTTCGTTCGTCTTATTCAGGCAAAGAAAAACCGCCCCGAAGGGCGGTTTTTCTTGTCGTCCAGCCTTGGTCTCAGAGACGCTGTTCGACCCAGGCGCGAACCGAAGCCAGCGCCTCGGGCAACTTCTCCGGTTCAGTACCGCCCGCCTGCGCCATATCCGGTCGTCCGCCGCCTTTGCCACCGACTTGCTGGGCGACCATATTGACGAGTTCACCGGCCTTCACCTTCGACGTGAGGTCAGGCGTAACGCCCGCGATCAGGGTCACCTTGCCGCCACCCACCGAGGCAAGCACGACGACGGCGCTCTTGAGCCGATCGCGCAGCTTGTCCATCGTGGCGCGCAGTGCGTTGACGTCGGCATCCTCCAGCGTTGCCGCGAGGACCTTGGCGCCTTTAGCTGCCTCCGCCTTGTCGATCAGGCTGTCGCCTTGCGACGCAACCTGCTTGCTCTTGAGAAGGGCAATTTCACGCTCAAGTTGCCGAACCTGATCGAGAATCGAGTAAACCCGGGCATGCACGTCGCTCGGCTGAACCTTCAGCGTGCCCGCAACTCCGCCGAGCGCCGTCTCCATGCCCTGCATATACGCCACGGCGACATCGCCGGTGATCGCCTCGACACGGCGAACGCCAGCCGCCACGCCGCCCTCGGCGACGATCGTGAACAGGCCGATGTCTCCCGTGCGACGCACGTGTGTACCGCCGCACAACTCGCGCGACGAGCCGATGTCGATCACGCGAACCTCCTCGCCGTACTTTTCCCCGAAGAGCATTACAGCACCGAGTTTTTGTGCCTCGGCAATCGGCATTACCCGATGGACGCAATCGACGTTGTCCAGGATCTCCGCGTTGACGATCTTCTCGACACGCCGGATTTCCTCGTCGGAGAGCGGTTGATTGTGCACAAAGTCGAAGCGGGTCTTGTCCGGGTCGACCTGCGACCCCTTCTGCTGCACGTGATCACCCAACACCTCGCGCAATGCCTTGTGCATCAAGTGCGTTGCCGAGTGATTGCGCATCGTCCGTTTGCGCGCCACGACGTCCACCTTCGCCGTCACCGCGTCACCGACCTTCAGCGTCCCGGTCTTGAGTACACCCTGGTGACCGAACACCGTTGCTTGAATCTTCTGCGTATCGTCGACTTCGAAAATGCCTTGCGCCGATTGCAGCACCCCGCGGTCGCCGACTTGGCCACCCGATTCGGCGTAAAACGGCGTCTCGTCGAGCACGACGACGCCCTGGTCGCCCTCGGCGAGTTGCTGAACCTGCGAACCCTCCTTGTAGAGCGCCAGCACCTTGCCCTTGTATTCCAGTTTCTCGTAACCGTGGAACGTCGTCGCCGGCCCCTCATACTCCAGCGCCGCCGACATCTTGAACTTGCCAGCCGCTCGGGCTTGTTCCTTTTGGCGATTCATCGCCACCTCGAAACCTGCCGTGTCGACGGTCACTCCGCGCTCACGGCAGATATCTGCCGTCAAGTCGAGCGGGAAGCCGTACGTGTCGTGCAACCGGAAAGCCGTCTCTCCATTGAAAACCCCTTTTCCGCGCATCGCGGCGAGTTCCCCCTCAAGAATCGCCATCCCGTGTTCGATCGTGGCAAAGAAGCGGTCTTCTTCCTGCTTCAGCGTCTCGACCACACGGTTCTGCCCGCTGACAATCTCGGGATAAGCGCTTCCCATTTCTGTCACGAGGTCCGGCACCATGCGGTGAAAGAACGCCGCTCGCGCACCTAACTTATAACCGTGACGAATAGCGCGCCGGATGATGCGGCGGAGAACGTAGCCGCGACCCTCGTTGCCCGGGATGACGCCGTCCGCGATCAGGAACGAGCAGGCGCGGATGTGATCGGCCAACACGCGCAGAGAGGGGCTGCTCATGTCGGCCGAGTTCGTCTCGCGTGCCGCGGCCTTCACGAGATTCTGCAGCAGGTCGATATCGTAGTTGCTGTTCACATGCTGCAGGACCGCGGTGATGCGCTCGAGTCCCATGCCAGTATCGACCGAAGGCTTGGGAAGCGGATGCATGGTGCCGTTTTCGTCGCGATTGAACTGCATGAAAACGTTGTTCCAGATCTCGATGTAGCGGTCGCCGTCCTCGTCGGGCGATCCGGGAGGACCGCCCGGAACGTGCTCGCCGTGGTCATAGAAGATTTCGGTGCATGGCCCACAGGGGCCCGTGTCGCCCATCATCCAAAAGTTGTCAGAGGCATAGCGCGCGCCCTTGTTGTCGCCAATGCGCACAATGCGGTCAGCCGGCATGCCGATTACCTTGTGCCAGATGTCGTACGCCTCGTCGTCCTCGGCATAAACCGTTACCCAAAGCCGATCCGACGGCAACTTGTACACCTCGGTCAGCAGTTCCCACGCGTACTTGATGGCGTCGAGCTTGAAGTAGTCACCGAACGAAAAATTACCCAGCATTTCGAAAAACGTGTGGTGACGTGCCGTATAGCCGACGTTCTCGAGGTCGTTGTGCTTGCCGCCCGCGCGGACGCATTTTTGGGCAGTGGTGGCCCGGCTGTAGGGCCGCTTGTCGAAGCCGAGGAAGACGTCCTTGAACTGGTTCATCCCGGCGTTCGTGAACAGCAGGGTCGGGTCGTCATGCGGAACGAGCGAACTCGACGCCACGATCTGATGGCCCTTGGATTCGAAGAACTTGAGGAACTTCTCGCGGATTTCGGCGCTATTCATCGGCATTGTCCCTGCTGGTGCGGTTTCAAAAAGGGTTCGATTTTACCACCTATCCCCCACCCTCTGAGGCGAGAGAGACTAGCCGGACCCCCGCCCTGACAACATGGCGGCCTCTCGCCGGAGGGGTAACAAAAAAACCCGCCGTAGCGGGTTTTTCACTCGGTCGCCGTGCGGCTTCTGATGGCTTGCCTGCGCTGCCTCCGATTTAGCGATAGTCGGCCATCACGTCGAGGCGGTCGCTGAACACGGCCGTCACGTCCCGATCGAACAGGAATTGCGCTTGTCGCGGATCGTTCACCGTGTAACACAAGACCGGTATCTTGCGCGCCTTCGCTTGGGCCAACACCGCATCATCCACGTCCTTCGCACAATGGAGACTGTACCCGGCGAGATCGTCGAACCGTTGCAGCCAGTCAGCAGGCGCCTTTGAATAAAGAAAACCGAGCGGCAACGACGGGGCAACTTTGCGCGCCGCCTGCAACGCCGCGAACGAAAACGACGACACGAGCGGCAGCGGCCGCCCTTCCCAGAGCGAAAGGATGCGGCGCGCCACGACGTCCCCGGTCTCCACTTCGTGGCCTTCGGCCGGCTTGATTTCGACGTTCGCTTGCAAACCAAGCTCGTGGCAACGCAAAGTCATCGCCTCGAACGTCGCCATCGGTTCACCTGCGAAAGCCTTGTGCAACCGGCTGCCGATATCGATACGGCGCAAGACTTCGTCGGATGTTTCGCATACGCGGCCAGAGCCCGTCGTCGTCCGTTCCAACGTTTCGTCGTGGATTACCCACGGCGTTCCGTCGGCGGACAGCATGACGTCGAACTCGACGGCCCGAAAACCGAGGGCCGCGGCGACGCGCAATCCAGCAAGCGAATTCTCGGGAGTCAGCGCGCCGCCGCAACGATGTGCGACAGCACGAGGCAACGGCCAATTGAGCGTCGGCGTAGCCATCAGTCACCCTTGCCTTTAGCGAGTGTTTTGATGCCCGAAGAAGCATGGAGAACCGCGTTGCCACGCTGCACAGCCGTGTCGAGCGCCTCCTTCGCGGGCTTTTTGTTGGCCCAGACGGTTTCGAGTTCTTCCTCCACGATCGTACGTACCGGGCCCAATTGGGAGACACGTACCGTCGGCGCCGTACCTTTGCCCTGAAGCTGGGAGTAGGCCACCTGCAGGCTGGCAAGATCAGCTTCCAGAACCTTGGTGTTCGCTGCGGCGCGCGCGACCGGGGTCATTGGCAGGAAGCCGCCGGCAAGCGTCAGCTGAATCTGCACTTCCGGCCCGAGCAGGTAGTTGACGAACTTCGCGACCCCTTTGGTTTCCGCCGGCTTCATTCCGCCAGCAACCCACAGGGATGCGCCATCGGCCAAGGTATTTTGCGGCGCGTTGGGAACATCGTCGTGATACGGCAGCGGCGCGACGCCGACGTCGAGCGACTTGTCCTCGGCGAGGGAGCGGAACAGCGACGAAGAGCTGGTCAACATGCCGCATTCGCCCTTGGCAAACCGGTGATCCGCTTCGTCCCGCGGGCCGAAATAGGCGAAATACTTGCTCTTGTACCAGGTCGCCATCATGGCGATGTGCTTGATCTGCACGAGCCCGTTGAAGTTCAGGTTTCCTTTGGCGTCGCTCACGTCCGCGCCATTACGCGAACTCATGTTGTCGATGAACACCCATGCCGGCCACGAGGTGGTGAAGGGACAACGCATGCCGGAGTCGGCAAGTTTACCGGCGACCTCTTGAGTCTCGGCCCAACTTCTGGGTGGCGTATCGGGGTTCAGGCCCGCCTTGCGAAACGCCGCCTTGTTGATATACAGGACGGGAGTCGAGTACGCGAGAGGCAATGCGAAGAGTTGCCCCTTGGCATCGGAAAGTCCGTAGCGGAGTTCACGGGAAAGCTTGTTCGCATCCAGCGGCTGCTTCGCTTCGCGCATCACTTCGTAGAGCGGCTTGAACTTTGCCTTGTTCGCCACAAAGCGGGAGTACTCCTCCGGAGTGACGAGGTTGAGCTGCTTCGGCGGCGTTCCTTCGACACGCCGCACGAGGGTGACTTTGACGTCTTTTTGCTGGCTGTTGAAGCGGTCGATCAACGGCTCCAGACGCGCTGCGCTGCCTTCATCCAGTTGATGCGACAACTCGAGGTTCGCCGGCTCGGCCGGCGCGGCACTTGCCTGCGGCGCTTTGGCCGGGGCGCGGGCCGCGATCGCCGGGGCCGCGAGGGCCACGCTCAGCATGGCCACCGCGATTCGTGGGAATTGCATTGCTGCTCCTTGACTGACGACAAAGCGGGAATTATAGGACGATTCTTTTTCACCGGATGCCGCTTCTCCGGACGAAGAAGGTTGGCTCATTGCCTTCGGTTCCGCTCGGCGAGCCCGGCAGGCAGCCGTTGGCGGGCATGGTTTTGCGAGTAAAATGCGATCCATTACAAACCAAGATCAGGGGTGACCGTGCCACATCAGCCGCGCGTTTCGCGAACGCTCCTGACCGTCGCCGTTGTGCTCGTCGGGTTGGCCGGCTGCGATGCCATCCAACAGCAGCTTGGACTCGAAAACCCGGCCGAGAAGGCAGCTCGCGCTGAGGCGGACGGGCGCGCTGTCGGTGGAGCCTGCAGACAATCCGGACGCGCCATCGAGGACTGCTACGCCATTTATTCATGGTTACCGAAATCGTCAATCTACGAAGGCTGGCGCGACATGGATGCCTACATGCGCGACAACAAGCTGGAAACGGTAGAGCCGCAATTGCCGCCCGTTGGCCCTCCGGGTGCCAAGAAGAAAACTGCCTCGGACGATTCGGCAACAGCGAAGGCCGTCAAGAAAGCCGCCGAGAAGTGAATCTACGTCGAGAAGGCGACCGCGCAATAGATCCCTGCACCGGTCCAAGGGGCTTGGCCGGCGCGAAGTTCGCATAGAGGGGAAAGCATGTCCGAGCGCGTCAATGGCCCGAACGCCGATTCCGGTGCCGATGAGGCCTTTTTCATCCTGCGCGACAGCCGCGATTTCTTTCGCGACCGGCTCGTGGAGATCCTGCGCGACTCCGGTGCCGCGCCTGCTCATGCGATCAAGGCATTCGCCACTGAGATCGAAGAAGCGCACGACGAACTCGCGTCGACGGCACGCCAGGGGAAGTTCGGCGAGACGGCCGGGCTCACCGCGTCGCGCATCTCACTCGTGGGCAACGATGATCTGGAACTCGAAATCCGCATCGGCGACCTGATCAATCGTCTCAAGGACAACGAGAGGATCGACTGCTGGCGGGTACAGCTTCGGTATATGAACCTGTTGCAGCGACCGGGGCTGGACGCAGCGCATACCCCGGTGGGACTGGAACCGATCAATACCGGGCTCTGGGTGCTATGCAAAAATACCGGCTACGGTCTGGAAAGGAATCTCGAGATCCTCGCGCGGATCGAAGAATGGTTGCAGCTGCGCCTTCCCGATCTCTACGCCGATCTCAATACGATGCTTGAGCAGCGGAGCGTCGAGCCGGCGCAAGCCCGTATCGTGCAACGCCCGGGAACCCCGACTTCACCCACGTCGGCGAGCGTTGCCGCAGAACGTTTCGGCACGGTAGAAAGCCCTTTCGCACAGCCGCCGACCGGTTCCCATGCCACAGTCAACCGCGCCGCCTTGCCCGACGATCCGCTGGCCGCGTTGCGCCAAAACGTTCTGCAGGGAACGAGCGGTCGGGAGGTGCTGGGTGCTGACTTCATTCTCGATGACAGCTTCCTCGCGCCGTCATCGCGGCGTTCGGACAATCCGCTGATGAACGCGTCGGCCGCCGTGATGCTCAGTCACATCGGCCAACGTCTGGCGCACCTTGAGCAGCAAAAGACAGCCGGCAAACCGACACCAGAGGCGCCCGGCGAGCCGCCAAAGGCGATCAAGGCCAAGGATCTCGATCTGCCTTTGGGGCGCCCGGCCGCGATTGCCGTAGATACGCTGGCGCTGGTGTTCGAAGCGATCTTTGCCCATCCGGACCTGCCGGGTGCAATAAAGCAGATCATCGGCCGCCTTCAGCCAGTTCTGCTCAAGGCATCGATCGCCGATCCCGCCCTGTTTACGGACACGGGACATCCTTTACGGCGACTGATCAATGGCCTCGCGCGCGCCGCTATCGGGCTGGGGAAAGACGCCGCACCTGAGCACCCGGTTTGCCAGCGCTTGGCGACGCTCGTTGAGAACGTCCGCCAAGATACCGCCGGCGGAAGCGTCGACATCACCGTACGCCTTGATGAGCTAACGTCTTTCATCGCCGAGCGTGACCACTCGGTGCGGGCCGCGGCAAAACCCTATGCGCAGCTTGTCGTCGCACACGAGGCGCCTCTGGCCGCAGAGGCGTTCGCGCAGGACTGGCTTGACCGCCTGCTCGTGCGACCCATGCCCGACGCCGTCCGGGAGTTCCTCTCGACACACTGGCTACGCGCGATGCGGCGCGCCTATCTGGAGGGCGGCCGATCGGGCCAGCGCTGGAAAGACAACGATCTGTCAATTCGAGAACTGCTCTGGAGCATCGAACCGAAGGCGACCGCGGAAGAACGCACACGCTTGATGAGCCTGATACCGGCATTGATCAAGCGAATCAACACCGCACTGGACGATGCCCAAGTGTCGGCAGCGGAGCGGAAGCCTTTCCTTGATGCCTGCTTTGAACTGCAAACGGCGGCGATGCGTAATCGCCCGCTGGACCTTTCGCCGCTCTTCCCGGAGCGCACAAGAGCGGTTGGGGCTGCTGGGCCGGGAGAGCGGACGGATGCGGAAGTCCTCGAGCGCGGCGGCACGCTAGTGCAATATCTCGGCGCCGCCCGCACCGCGGCGCCCAATTGGCAAGGTAGCGGGAAGTCCGAAAAAGACGGAGTCTGGATCGAGTTCTCATTGGACGGCGATCGCCTCTGCGGCTGCCGTTGCTGGCAAGGACCGCCATGGGGAACCGTGCTGTTGTTCAACCCCGACTGGGGATTTGCGGTGGCGCTGGCTCCAGCGGCCCTGGACAAGCAGTTGGGAGCGGGAAATGCACGCGCCGTTTCAGGAATTGCCCTATTCGATGTCGCGGCGGAATCCGCACTCAGTGGACGCATCCCGCATTGAGCCGGTGGTCTTTGCTTCCTGCATCGGCGGTTGACCGGCTTAAGCGGCGCGTCAGCCCTTTCCCAAACACCTCCTTCCGCTACGCCTCCCACATAGCGTGTATAATTCGCCCTCTATGCCATTGATTCACAATTTATTTGCAGGCGACGCCGATGCGTTTTGATGAACTCGGGCTCGCCCCCGAGCTGCTCCGAGCTGTTTCCGACCAGGGCTACCTGGAACCCACCCCGATTCAGGCGCAAGCCATTCCCATCGTTCTCGCCGGCCAGGATTTAATGGGCGGTGCTCAGACCGGCACCGGGAAGACCGCTGCCTTCACCTTGCCCCTGCTTCAGCGCATTCTGCCGCTGGCGAGCCCCAGCCCGTCGCCGGCGCGGCACCCGGTACGCGTCTTGATGCTCGCGCCGACGCGCGAACTTGCGATCCAGGTGTACGAATCGGTCAAGGCCTACAGCAAGTACGTTCCCATCCGTTCGCTTTGCGCTTACGGCGGCGTCGACATCAAACCGCAAATCGATGAAATCCGCCTGGGCGTCGAAGTGTTGGTCGCCACACCGGGCCGGCTGCTCGACCTCGTCGAGCAAAAGTGCCTCAACTTCGGCAGCGTGCAGGCGCTGGTACTTGACGAAGCCGACCGCATGCTCGACATGGGGTTCATGCCCGATGTCACCCGCATCATCAACTTGCTCCCAAAGCAGCGGCAGAGCCTCCTGTTCTCAGCTACTTTTTCGGACGAAATCAAGCGTCTGGCCGATCGCATGCTCCAGTCGCCCGTGCTGATCGAGGTCGCGAAACGCAACACGGTGTCCGAGACGATCACTCACCGTGTGCATCCAGTCTCTGCGGACGCCAAGAAAGCGCTGCTTGTCCGCCTGCTCAAATCATCCGAGTTCAACCAAGTGTTGGTCTTCACGCGCACGAAGATCGAAACAAACCGCTTGGCACGCGAACTGCAGCGAGCAGGGGTCGCAGCGGACTCGATTCATGGCGACAAGAGCCAACTCGACCGCTTGAAGGCGTTGGAGGCATTCAAAGACGGCAGCGTGCTCGTCCTCGTCGCGACCGACGTCGCTGCGCGCGGTCTAGACATCGACGACCTGCCGCACGTGATCAACTTCGAGCTTCCGCATACGCCCGAAGACTACATTCACCGTATTGGCCGAACGGGTCGCGCCGGAAAACACGGGACGGCGATTTCGCTGGTTTCAGCGGCCGAGATCCCCTACCTGGTCGAAATCGAGAAGCTGATCAAGAAGCCGATTGAGCAGGTGGCGATTCCGGGTTTTGAACCCGAGTACGACTACGAATACCCGCCAAGCGGCCGTCGCGGCCATCATCGCCGCCCGCCCAGCGCCCCAGTTTCGGTGGCCGTCGCCGCGAAGCCTCGACGGGAACGTGTGCCGGGAAGCAAGAGTACCGGTAGCGGCCGTGCCAGCCACATCGCGCCAGACGGCTTCGATTTCAATAAACCGTACGAAAGCCCTGAGCCGCATCCGGTGGCGTCACCGGTGGATGCGGAAAAAGCGCAAGTGATGGCACACCTGGAGCATCCGCACAAACCGCGGCGAGTCGTCGCGGCTCTTCTCGGCGGACTCGGGCGGAAGCCTGCGTAGGCGAGGGGTCACCCGCGAGAACGCCCGGGGTTGAGGCGACATTCGTGTAAGCTGACTCAACGAAAAAAACGCTTCAGCCAGGTGGCTGCTGAGAGTCAGTACCCTAACGCGCAACAGCGGGATGCGCTTTTTTCTCCGGCACGTCGACGAACTTCAGGATCGCCAGCGAAAGGTTATCGCCCTCGCCTTGAGCGCGCGTCCGCGCGCGCTCAATCAGTATCTCCGACGCTTCCCTGGCCGACGACGCCGCGATGATGGCGGCTAGCTCGGAGGCATCGAAGTAGGCCCAAAGTCCGTCAGAACACAGCAGAAAAGCGTCGCCTGCGCGTAGCTCTTCGGCTTCCGCAAAATCGATGCGCGGCGCGTCGACACCGCCGAGCGACGTCAGCAGGATATTGCGGTTGGGATGCACCAGCGCCTGCTCGGGGGTGATCTTCTTTTTTGCGACGAGTTGCTCGACGTAAGAGTGGTCGGCCGTACGCGAGAGTAGCTGATCACCCCGGAAATGATAAAGCCGGCTATCGCCACAGTGCGCCCAGGTGACCCGCCCCGGCTGCAGGAGCAGCATGACCGCCGTGCTGTGCGGGTCCTTTTCATTGATAAAGCGCGATGCCTTGATGAGGATATGCGCCTCGGTCAGGCTGGACTGGAGCATTTCGTGCGGCGACTCAGTGCGCGCCGAAAATTGTCCAAGACAAGTACGCGCCGTGTGGATGACCTGCTCTGCAGCAAGCGCCCCCCCTTCGTGCCCCCCCATACCGTCGGCGACCACCGCCAGAGCAACGCCACCGCCTCTGGGATGAGGCATCAAGGCGACGCGGTCCTGCTGTTCCTTGCGATCCCCCTGATGCTGGGCAACGCAGGCGTCTATCATGATCGACATTATGCTGACTCTCCCCGGAAGAGGAGGATACCATGTTTGTTTTACGGTTATGCCGGCTGCTTGCCCGGCGAATCAGACGCCAGCGGCTGCCGGCGCAGCGTTGTGGTAACGGTCAAGTACGATATCGGTGAGCTCCGGCAAGGTATCTTCCCCTAGCCCTAACTCGTCCAGCACGTCCTCCTGCACACCGGTCCAGTCCGGGGTGTCCATATGCTGGTCGATGTAGTAGAAGCGGATCGCTAACTGGAGAATCGCCACCATGGTACGCGCCGCATGGTGCCCGATGCCGGCAATGTCGTGGTGGTAGCGGATCGCATCGCAAATGAAATCGGGAAGTCGCCAGTGCTTGCCCACCAGATAGCCCACCACGCAATGGTCGGCATTGAACCTTGCGTCCTCTTCCGCGAGGTCAATCCAGCGACCGGGTTCTTCAAGGCGCATATCCTTGCAGTACGTGGAGAACCGCTGCATCAACACCGGCACGCCGCAGTCGTGAAAAATGCCAGCAAGGCATGCCTGATCGGGAAAGATATTACATACGGCGACACGCTCCTCGGCGATCAGCATCGCGAGTTCCGATATTGCCTGCGAACGTACCCAGAAGGCCTCGAACGCCTTGCGGTTTTGCTTCGGCGGCAACGCCGAGGAAAGCGCAATGGCACGTACCAGATTCCCCGTCTGGTGCAACCCGACGGCCTGAACGATATGTTCCAGCGACACAAAGGGCTGGAAGCGCTTGAATACAGCGCTCTGCACGATCTTGAAGAGCATCGCAACAATGCCCGGATCCTGCGAAATGATGCGCGCGATGGCGCGTACGTCGGAAACGCCTGCAGCGAGGGCTTCCTGAAGTTGGGTCAACACGCGCCGCTGTGCCGGGATCGTGACGCCCTTTTCGATGAGGCGTTTGATCTTCTTGCACTCCTCATCGTCGAGGTGTGACAGCAACGACTTGTCGAATGCCATTTTCCGTCCGGCTGATAGTTGCGGGCTCCACCTGGACCCTATCCGGCGGGCGACCTTCCTTCCGATATAATCGTCCGCTCGCCGGTTATTTTGTCAGGAATTCACGCATGGGAAATCGTCTATCCAAGATCGTCACACGCACCGGCGATGCCGGCACCACTGGACTCGGCGACGGCTCGCGCGTAGCCAAGGATTGCTCCCGTATCGAGGCGATCGGCGAGGTCGATGAGCTGAATTCAAGCCTTGGCGTCGTGCTTGCCGAAAGTATCCCGGACGATGTTCGAGATGCGTTGACCGAGATTCAGCACGACCTTTTCGATTTGGGTGGCGAGCTTTGTATCCCGGGCGCAACGGCCATCCTCGAGGCGCATATCCAGCGTATCGAGGAGCGGGTTAATCACTTCAACGACCAATTGACGCCGCTCAAGGAGTTCATCCTGCCGGGAGGTACGCGCGCCGCGGCGCTGGCCCACATGTCGCGCGCGATCTGTCGGCGAGTCGAGCGGCAGGTGATCCGGCTGGCGAACGAGGAGGCTGTTTCAGAGCATGTGCGCAAATATCTCAACCGACTGTCGGACCTGCTCTTCGTTCTCGGACGCACATTGAACACCGCGGGTGGCGGCGGTGATGTCTTATGGAAGCCACGTCGCAACGAAGCGAAATCGTGATCGACGGAGGGGAGACGGCACCGCGTCGCCTCCCAATGCACAACTCGAAACACAGAGCACCAAAGGAGCCCTTTCAGGACACGGTCAGGCGGTAACGGCAGGAACATCGCTGGCTCGCGGCTCAACCACCGCCACAACCGCCGACCGGCAAGAACGAAAGCGACTCGCTTACTGCTCGGCTCTCGTAAGTCGCCGCGCCCGAACGCCCTCGGCGAGGATTTCGAGGACGGTCAGCGAATCTTCCCAGCCCAGGCAAGCGTCGGTGATGCTCTTGCCATACTCAAGCGGTTTTCCGGGCACCAGATTCTGCCGTCCTTCGACGAGGTGCGATTCCACCATCACACCGACGATGCGGTCTTCGCCTGCCGTGAGCTGAGCCGAGACATCACGAGCGACTTCGATTTGACGTTTGAATTCCTTGCTGCTGTTGGCATGCGAAAGATCGATCATCAGGCGCGCCGCGAGCGCCGCGTCCGCAATCTCGCGTGCCGCCGCGGCGACGTGTGCGGCATCATAGTTGGGTCCGCGCCCGCCACGCAGGATCACGTGACAATCCTCGTTGCCCGCCGTGGACACGATCGCCGAATGGCCGGCTTTGGTAACGGAAAGGAAGTGGTGCGGAGACTGCGCCGCGCGGATCGCGTCGATCGCAATCCGTACGTTGCCGTCTGTGCCGTTCTTGAACCCGACGGGACAGGACAAGCCGGAAGCCAACTCGCGGTGGACCTGCGACTCCGTCGTCCGAGCGCCGATCGCTCCCCAGGCGATAAGGTCCGCCGTGTATTGCGGGGTGATCGTATCGAGGAACTCGGTCGCGCACGGCAAGCCGATTTCGTTGATCTCAAGCAACAAGCCACGCGCCAGCCGCAGCCCTTCGTTGATGCGATAGCTGCTGTCCAGGCGCGGATCGTTGATCAGCCCTTTCCATCCGACAGTCGTACGCGGCTTCTCGAAATAGACCCGCATGACGAGCAGAAGATCCTTCTCGAATCGCGCCGTTTCCTCTCGCAGGCGCTTTGCATAATCCAGCGCGACATCCACGTCGTGAATCGAGCACGGCCCGATGACTACAAGCAACCGGTCGTCGGCACCATGAAGAATCCGGTGTATCGCCTGCCGTGCGTTGAATGTCGTCTGCGCGGCTTGCGGACTCGCCGGAAACTCGCGAAACACATGCACGGGAGGTACGACTTCCTTGATCTCCTTGATGCGAACGTCGTCGGTATTCGGCTTGTTTAGCAACGTCATAATCCTTCCGGAACTCTTATCAATCGGCTTGGACAAAGAAATCGATTCTACTTGAAACCTATCCATACGTACGTCACCCTTCACGCCACCTCTTTGTGCCAGACGAAACCGTGGAAGTTCATCGATTCGCCTGATAGCGGTGGTTCGGCCGAGCGGAGCGCCGGGTCGCTATCGCCTCCCTCTGGCAGGCTACACTGAGCGGAGATAAGAGTATCCGTGCCAGGAGTTTCCGGCCCGAAGCAACTTGGGTCGCCGCACTGGCACTTACTTGGAGAAAACCATGACTGTGCTGATCCTCGGTTTGTTGGTCTTTCTAGGAACACATTCCGTGCGCATGGTGGCAGGCGAGTGGCGCGACCGACAGCTCGCCAGGCGCGGAGAAGGCCCATGGAAAGGGATCTACAGCGTGCTTTCTATCGCCGGCCTGGCGCTCATTGTATGGGGCTACGGCCAGACGCGGTCCGCCCCGATCGACCTATGGTATCCGCCGCTATGGACGCGGCACTTTGCGCTCTTGATCATGGTTTTCGCATTCATCATGCTCGTCGCGGCGTACGTTCCCGGCAACAGCATCAAGCGGGCGCTCGGCCATCCCATGCTTGCCGGCGTCGTTCTGTGGTCACTGGCACACCTGCTCGCCAACGGGCGCACTGCCGACATCATCCTGTTTGGCGCATTCCTCATCTGGTCCGTCGCGGACTACACGGTGTCCCGGGCGCGGGATCGCCGCGCAGGAGTTACCTATCCGGCAGTGAGCGTGGGCCGCAATGCCGCCGTCGTGTTGGTCGGCTTGACCGCGTGGGGTCTATTCGTCGGCTTCGCACATCGGTGGCTCGTCGGCGTATCGCCGATGTAAGGCTCGGGCCAGGCATGGCCCCGCCCTACGCCGTGCCCCCCACGGTAAGACCGTCGATGCGTAAGGTCGGCTGACCGACGCCGACAGGAACACTCTGACCATCCTTGCCACAGGTTCCGACACCCGGATCGAGGCGCACATCGTCGCCGATCATCGAAACGCGCGTCATCGCCTCGGGACCGCTGCCGATCAAGGTGGCCCCCTTGACCGGATAGGTGAGCTTGCCGTTCTCGATCATGTACGCCTCGGACATCGAGAACACGAATTTGCCGTTCGTTATGTCCACCTGGCCGCCGCCGAAGTTCACCGCGTAGATGCCTTTCTTGACGGACCGTATGATTTCGTCCGGGCTCTTGTCGCCGGCCAGCATCGTTGTATTCGTCATACGCGGCAAGGGTAAGTGGGCGAACGATTCGCGCCGCGCATTGCCCGTGGGCGCAACCCCCATCAGCCGGGCATTCAAGCTGTCCTGCATGTACCCGCGCAGAACGCCGTCCTCGATCAGAACGGTCCGCTGCGTCGGGTTGCCTTCGTCATCGATATTCAGCGAGCCGCGCCGATGCGCGATCGTGCCGTCGTCCACGACCGTCACACCTCGCGCCGCCACGCGCTGGCCGACGCGCCCTGCAAAAGTTGAACTGCCCTTGCGATTGAAATCGCCTTCAAGCCCGTGGCCGACCGCTTCATGCAGGAGTATGCCGGGCCATCCCGGCCCGAGCACGACCGTCATCGTACCTGCCGGCGCAGGCTTGGCCGCCAGGTTGGTCACCGCTTGGTGCACGGCCTCCTTGGCGTACTGACGCAGGATGTCGTCGGTGAAATAGCTGTAATCGGTTCGCCCGCCGCCCCCCGCCGATCCCTGCTCGCGCAAACCACCTTCGCTCTCCACTATGACGGTGATCGAAATCCGTACGAGAGGCCGAACGTCCGCCGCCAGACGACCATCGCTACCCGCGACGAGAACGACTTCATACTCGCCCGAAATATGCGCCATCACCTGTGTCACTCGCGAGTCCTCGGCCCGCGCATAGCTCTCGAGCCGCTCGAGGACTTTCACTTTCGCCGTCGCATCGAGCGACGCGAGTGGATCGTTCGGAACGTAGAGTGCATGGCCTTTCCGTTGCTGCAGCGCTTTCGCGCGAGTGCGTCGGCGCTGCCCCGCGGCGGCGATCGCGCGCACCGCGGAAGCGGCATCGGCGAGCGCCGGTCGGCTGATATCGTCCGAGTAGGCGAACGCCGTTTTCTCCCCCGAGATAGCGCGCACTCCGACACCTTCGTCAATATTGAAACTGCCCGACTTGACGATGCCCTCCTCAAGGCTCCAGGCCTCGGAACGGCTGTACTGAAAATAGAGGTCGGCATAATCGACATCATGAGCCATGATCGTTCCGAACACTTTATTGAGATCGGCCACGTCGAGACCGTAGGGCGTCAGGAGCGTTTTCTTGGCCTGTAGAAGCAGGGATTGCGATTTGGTGTCCATTGTATTTCCGGTATCTGGATATCCAGGTATTGGCTAACGGGAAGGAGGCGGGAGGCGAGGAAATCCTCCTCGTGGTTGCGCTGACCGGCTACATGACGCGATGCGCGAGTGCCGGCAGGCTAGCGCGCACTTCGGCGATGCGGGCATGGTCGATCTCGCCGATCACCACCCCAGCCCCCTTCGGCAAGCGATCCACAACCTCGCCCCAAGGATCGATCAACATACTATTGCCGTGCGTTTCCCGGCCGTTCTCGTGCTTGCCGCCTTGTGCGCTGGCGAGGACATAACACTGGTTCTCGATCGCCCGGGCGCGCAGCAGGATTTCCCAATGCGATCGTCCGGTGACTTCGGTGAAGGCGGCAGGAACGACGACAAGGTCTACGACACCCAAGGCGCGATAAAGCTCCGGGAAGCGCACGTCGTAGCAGATCGAAAGGCCAACGCGGGCAAACGGCGTGTCGATCACCACCGGCGAGGAGCCGGGTTCGATCGTGGCGCTCTCGTTGTAGCGTTCGGTTCCCTTCTGGAAGCCGAACAGATGGATCTTGTCGTAACGCGCTACACGCCGGCCGTCTGGGTTGAACACTAGGGTCGTGTTGAGAACCTTTCCAGGATCACGACTGACCAGAGGCATCGACCCGCCGATTAACCAGATCCCGTGCTCGCGTGCCGCGTTGGACAGAAAGTCCTGGATCGGACCAGTCCCTTCTTGTTCACGCACGCGCACCTTGTCCGAGTCGCGCATCCCCATGATCGGGAAGTATTCGGGCAACACGACCAGACGGGCGCCATGGGTGGCTGCGTCTGCAATCAGCGCGGCCGCCGTGGCGAGGTTTTCCTCGACGCGCGGCGTCGACACCATCTGCACCGCGGCCACGCGAGCGTTGGCGAGGGGATGTTCGAAATCACTTGGCTGAGGATTCATCGCTGTTTCCAGAAGTATTGGGAATCGTCGGCAGGCGAGGCAACAACGTCGGCTCGGTGCGCGCAACGCGTTCGACTTTCGGGTCATCCCACGTACCGGTAACGAGGTACTCGTAACCGAACATATGATTGAGCGGGTTTTGCAGAATCTTGTGGGCAAGCAGCGTAGCCACGCCAGCGACCGGGTTGACGAGGGCGACCCCGAGTGCCGCCGTCCCACCGAGTTCCGGCTGCACGTTCACGTTAAGGTGTTGTGTCTCGCGCTGCAGATCCACTTCGCCACGCATGACTACACGGGCCGACGTGCTGTCGATCTGCAATCGCTCCGTTCGCATAACACCGCTGCGCACGGCCACCTTACTCGTGATGCTATCGAAAGCCAGCCCTTCACTGAATACGTCCTTGAAGTCCAGGGATATCCGGCGCGGTAGCCCCTGCAGGCTGATCAAACCAAGCAATTTTCCGGCCGCTCCCGGGTCAAGCTTGACGAACTGGCCCTTGCTCGCCTCGAGCTTGATGTCGCCGTTCAGCGATGGATAGTCGAAGTCCGTCGGCGCGCCATTCCAGCCGATTCGCCCCTCGAGTTGGGCGCTTCCGGAACGCACGGTCTCTGGATAGCCGACACGGTCGAGCAGCTTGCCCACATCGTCGCTTTCGATCCGGAACGCCAGTTGCGTCCGGCTGGTACCGTTTCCTGATTGCCACTGCCCGCTACCGGTGAGGCGGCCATTCGGGTTCGTCATCTCGACCTTGTCCAGGCGCCAGATTCGGGCTTCGTTACGTGCTTGCAGTTCCAGACGGCCGAAACGCTTTTTTCCGAGAACGAAATCGTCGGCGACGATGTCAAGCGCCGGCAAGCGTTCCGTCTGTTCGGCGTTGGTCGTCGGCGTCGAAGTGGCCTGCGAAGCGCCGGAGTCGGAGAGCGTCAGATGACGCAAACGAGCCGTGACTCGGCCATTGCCGGCGCTATCCCATTCCAGGTCTCCGGCGGCTTGGCGGGCGTTCAGGCGGATTTTCCAATCCCCTCCGCGCACCGCGCTCGCCGTCATATCCACGTCGTCCAGTTGATGACCGAAGACGATGAATTCGTTCGCCTTGAGGTTGACGGCATTAAGCCCGAAGCCGCCGCGCTCGTCGCCGCCACTGCCACTCCCGGATGGCGTGGAAAGCGCCCGACGCCAGGCATCGGTATCGAGACGCGACACGGTGATACCCGCAACAACCCCGCTTTCCGGCAGTTGCAGCGGCCGCCCCACGGCAATCGCCCCTCGTTCCGGGACGAACCCTTCGGCTTGCTTGCGTCGATTGAGCCGGATCGCCATCTTGTCGCCGAGGGCGACATCAATCTGGTCACGGGCGACGGCTGCCGCGGAGTCCGTTGCGGACGGTTTCTCATCGCCTACCAACGAGCGCTTTTCGAAACGCAACGGCAGCAGCGTTTCGGCGGCCTTGGACAGAGGCTCCGGGAAAGTCGATGCGATCCCGACGAGCGACGATTCGATGACGAGGTCGGCGTTACGCTTGTTGACGCGGACCTCCCCGCGGTAAGGCGTCGCGCCAGAAAGCCTAGCAAGCAAAGGCGAATTAACCTGGCGACGCAACTGCGCGATATCGGCAGTGCCATTGGCCGTTATCAGCACGCGGCCATCTTTTTGGGTACCGCCCCGGATCTTGAGCGGACCGCCGAGGAAATTGGCGTTGATGTCAGGAATCCGCAGATCGCGACCGGAGAACTGCAAGCTGCCGTTCACTTGCCCGATCGCCGGCAAACCGGGATCGACCGTCACCTCGTTGTTGGCGAAGCGGAAAGTCCCATCAATCTTCGAATCATCGAGTTTTGCTTCGTCGAGCGGAATTGATAGGCGCAGATCGAGACTCCCATTGCCTGACGCCCGCATGTCCTCGGTAAAGTGATCGATACGCTCGCCGACGGGGCTCTGCTCGACGAACTTGAGAAACTCGGCCGTCGGCCCATCCGCCTTACCCTTGATGTGGAGAACGGAGGTTGGCGCGTCGAAATCGGGGATTTCCGCGCGCGTGTTCGAAAGTTTCGCGCCGAGAATCGTTCCCCGGTGGGCATCGACCACCATCCCGGCGCCTTCAAAGCGCAGATCGCCTTCGATCCCCTCGATACGCGGCCATCCCTTGGCATAGTCCAGGACAACGTCGCGCGCTTTCACCGTAACCAGGAAGACGCCTTTGCGTTTGTCAAGGAAAGGGAAGTCGCGCAGATCGCCCTTGAGCGTCAAATGGGCTTCCGGCGCATATCCGGAAACCAGGGATTCATGCAACCACTTGCGCGCACCCGCACCGACCACGTGCGGCATGTACCGCCACACGGCTCGCGCATCACCGCGCGTAAGCTCCGCCGTCATGTCGATACGCCCGGGGCCTTCGCCGGTCGTACGGTATGTTCCTTGGGCCGATCCTGCCGCTTCAGGCCCAGCGAACTCGGCGTGCGGCAGTTCAACCGTCAGTTCGCCGCTCTCAAGCCGCCAGCGCGCTTGCGCCTTGAGCGTATCGAGAGCAATCAACGGTACCGGGAAAACGGTCGGTAGATCCAGCGTTGACGCCTTGGCGTCGAGCACCGCAGTACCGCCTTTTTCCGTTGCCTCCAACGTCCCCGACAGCCCGGAAAACCCTGGGAAATAACCGTTCGCTTTCAGTTCCAGTTGTTCGAACCCGGCTTTCCCCGAGTAGGTATACAAACGATCGGCGTCGCCTTCCCACTTCACGTTGAGATCGCGCACTCTGCCACTCGGGGCATACTCGCTCAACAGTTGGCGCGACTGGGCGTCCAACGGCAAGTACCCCGCCAACCGGGCCAGCGCCTCCAGATCCAACCGGCTCGCATTCGCGGCACCTGCGACGCGTTTGCCGTCGGCCAGCGGTTGCCACTTGACGTGAAAATCGGTGGGCTCGATGACGATCGCTTCTCGCCTTTCGGCTCCGCTTTCGGCCGCCCGGGTACGCAATTCGACGCGCCGCCCATCGGCTTCAAAACCAGTATCCGAAAACCGGGCGCCGATCCGCCCCGACATGCGATCAAGATCTATTGGTGGAAGATCTTTCGCCAGGCGCAGATTGACGTCTTCCAGCGAAACGTCAGCCGTGATCTCGCGCAACTCGCCGCGGACGATCGCCAGCCAGGCACGCAAAGCCCCGCGTCCATAAGGCAGAGCAAAGGGGTAGTCGACCCATTGCCGCCACACAGCAAGGTCCGCGTACCCGATCTCGGCATAGGCCTGTCCCGACCCAAGCTCCATTTCTCCGATATCCGTGCCGCGAAAATCGCCACGCACGTCGATCCGCGAGGCCAATTCCGCCGGAGGCATGGCCGTAAGGCCGAAACGATGATGGCCGCTCTCGTTGTCCAACGCGAAGTTGAGGTCCTCGAGTACGAGCGCCGGCGCACCGCGCAGGTCATCTTCCCAGACGACCGTCGCACCGAGAATGCGGATGTGTTTCTGCGCGAATATCCACTTCGAGACGCCGCCGCCCTCCCGCTCTTCGTTGCTGACCGGGATGCCGGCAACCGAAAAGCGCCCGTCCTTATCGCGGCGGATATTCAGCGTCGGCTCCTCGATACGCAGCAGGCGCAAACGGAACTGCCCGGTAGGAACGGACCACCACGACAAGACGGCCTCGACTCGCGAAAAGGCAATGGCCGGCCGCCCCTCGCGATCATCCACGCGGACATCGAGCAAGGTGAGATCGGGATTGATACCCGCCCAACTGGCTTCGATACGCCCGATACTGACCGTCTGCTGCATGACCTCGCCCGCCATGCGCTCGATCGCCGAACGGTAATGCTCGATGTTCGGGAGGATGCTGTAGCGGAGGATCAGGACAAGCGCGACGAACCCGAAGTAGATGCCCGTAGCCGTCCACAGCAACGCACGCGCTACGCGGCGCACCGCCGACCTACGGACGAATGCAACCGGCGCGCGCTGAACATCCGGCGTCATGGACAAACGACCCGCTGAAGACTTAGCCTACGATGAATGCACGTCACTGGAATAGCGAATTTCCGAAAATCCTGATAAACGCGCATTGTAAACGCTTTGGCGGCGCCAACGAGGCCGCCCGCTCCCGGGCCTTTGGCCGTGCAAACGGCGTGCCCCAACAAATCTGACCCGCGCACTGCATACACGATGGACGAACGGTTCGAAACCAGCCCCGATGCCTTCCCGGCCGAATGGCAGCCGGCGTTATCCCACAGCCGCTATCTACTCCACCTGCTGACGGCTCGGCCCGAGATTGTCGAGTGGCTCAAGGCTCATGCCGGCCAGCCCATCGATGCCGGCTTGATGCGCGAATTCCTGGTTAACGGCACTCCCCAAGATGAAGTCGGACTCAAACGCATCCTCCGGCAGCTGCGTCAGCGCGTCCTCGCGGCATTGATCGTGCGCGACCTCTGTGGGGTGGCACCGTTGGCCGAGGTCGTCGAGACGATGACCTGCCTCGCCGACGTGACAACCAATTTTGCCCTTAACCATCTCCATCGCCAGTTGGCCGTACAGTTCGGCGAGCCGCTGGACAAGAAGGGAGAGCCGCAGCGTCTGATCGTCGTCGGCATGGGTAAGCTTGGCGGACGTGAACTCAACGTTTCGTCCGACGTCGATTACATCTTCATCTACCCGGAGGACGGCGAAACGGCAGGAAACCAGGAAACCGGTCGCAAGATCGAGGTGTATGAATTTTTCGTCCGGCTCGGCAAGCGCCTCATCGCCGCTCTCGACGAGATCACCGAGGACGGGCAAGTCTTCCGCGTCGATATGCGCTTGCGTCCGAACGGCGACTCCGGGCCGCTCGTCTGTTCGATTGTCTCACTTGAGAATTACCTGATCACCCAAGGGCGCGAGTGGGAGCGTTATGCGTGGATCAAGGCACGCGTAATGAACGAAGGCAGCAACAGCCAACCCGAATGGACGACGATGCTCGAACACGTCGCACGCCCGTTCATCTTCCGAAAGTACCTGGACTTCGGCGCCATCAACGCGATGCGCGATCTGCACGCCCAGATCCGGCGCGAGGTGGCGCGCAAGGATATGGCGGATCACATCAAGCTCGGCCCGGGCGGCATCCGTGAGATCGAATTCATCGCCCAGGTGTTCCAACTGATCCGCGGCGGCCGCGACCCGTCACTGCAAATCCGGCCGACGCTAAAAGTTCTGGGCTTGCTCGTTGAGCGGCGCCTCCTGCCGGCAGAAAGCGAACGCGAACTGGTCGCGGCTTACGAGTTTCTACGTCGCCTTGAACACCGCTTGCAGTACGTGGCCGACGCGCAGACGCACATGCTGCCGACCGGTGACGCTGAACGCCACATCATCGCCGCCTCCATGGGGTTCGCAGACTGGAGCAAATTGCGCGCGGTGCTCGACGCACATCGTCATCGCGTGGCTGGCCATTTCGAACAGGTTTTCTCGGACCCTGAGAACGGAACGCACCCGCTGGCCGGGCTGTGGCACGAACAACACGAAGGTGACGACGCGCTCGAAGCCGCGGCCAACCTCGGTTTCCGGCAGCCGAAAGCCATGCTTGAGCGCCTGCATCGCTTCCGCCAGAGCGCCAAATACCAACAACTCGCGGCACCGATCCGAGAACGTCTAGACCTGCTCGGGCCGCGTTTGATCGCCGCGGCGGCGGCGACCCCGGTACCCGACGCCACCTGGCAACGCGGACTCGATTTCTTCGAGACGATCAGCCGGCGAGGTGCCTATCTCGCGCTACTGCAACAGTATCCGCAAGCCCTGACCAAACTCGCTGAAATCATCGGCAGCTCGGCCTGGGCTGCCACTTACCTGACGCGGCACCCGATTCTCCTGGATGAAGTACTCGATCCGCGCCTCTACGAAGTCGCCACCGATTGGGAGAGCTTCCGTCAGGATCTCGACGCACGCCTGGCCGAACAAGCCGGCGACACCGAGCGAGAGATGGATATTCTGCGGGAAGCCCACCACGCCCAGGTTTTCCGCCTCCTGGCGCAGGACATCGCGGGTCTGCAGACGGTCGAGCGGCTCGCCGATCACCTCACCGAACTTGCTGACATCGTCGTCAAAACCACGCTGCGCCTTTGTTGGGAAAAACTCAAAGACCGTCACCCGTACCCGGATCGGCCACCGAAGTTTGCGGTCATCGCCTACGGCAAGCTGGGCGGCAAGGAACTCGGTTACGGGTCTGACCTCGACCTCGTTTTCCTGCATAACGATCCGGAACCCGACGTTGGTGCCCTCTACGCCCGGTTGGGTCAGCGAATGAGTACGTGGATGTCGAGCCAGACCTCGGCCGGCATCCTCTTCGAGACCGATTTCCGTCTGCGTCCCAATGGCGACTCCGGCATGCTCGTCAATTCGCTCGAGGCATTCCGCGAATACGAACTGCAAAAAGCGTGGGCGTGGGAGCACCAAGCGCTGACCCGGGCGCGGTTCTGCGCCGGAGACGTCGAACTCGGCGCACAGTTCGAAGCGCTGCGCATCGAGATACTGCGTCAGCCGCGCGACCTCACAAAGTTGAGAGAAGACGTTCTCGCGATGCGTCAGCGAATGCTCGACGCACATGCCTCAAACAGCGAGGAGATCTTCGACCTGAAGCAGGATCCCGGCGGGCTCATCGACGTCGAGTTCATCGTGCAATACCTGATTCTCGGACATGCTCATGCGCACCCGCGCTTGTGCGGAAACCTGGGCAACATCGCGCTGCTCGGCATTGCGGCCGAACTCGGGCTGATTCCCGCTGAGCTTGCGAACCCGGTACGCGATGTCTATCGCGACTTCCGCCGCCTCCAGCACGCCTTCCGCCTTGACGGCATCAGCAAGTCACGCATCGAGCGAGCCGCACACACTCGGGAAATCGAAGCGGTCCGCCGGCTTTGGGACTTTGTATTCGGCTGAGCAACGGTCCGCAGCCGTCAGTCGAACATGCAATAGACGACGCACATGCCGTCAGAACCGGCTCGCCACATGACGAGCCGAAGATCGGACGAGTGAAAGAATCAGCCCTGCTCGGCTGGATTCTTGAGACTGTCGCGGATTTCGCGCAGCAACAGGATGTCTTCGGGAGTCGCCGGCGGCGGGGGCGGCGGTTCCGAGCGCTTGAGGCGGTTCATCTGCTTCACCATCATGAAAATGATGAAGGCTAGGATGACGAAGTTGACGAAGATGGTGAGGAAGCTGCCATAGGCAAAAACGGGCACCTGCGCTTTCTTCAGTGCGTCGAGCGTCATCGCCGTTCCCGGCGGCACACTGCCGAGCACGAAGAACATGCCGGAAAAATCGAGTCGCCCGCCCATGATCCAGGCGATGACGGGCATGATGAGATCGCCCACGACCGAATCGACGATCTTTCCAAACGCGCCGCCGATGATCACGCCAACGGCAAGGTCGATGACGTTGCCGCGCATCGCGAACTGCTTGAACTCCTGGAGGATACTCATGGTTTCTCCTTTATCGCGAGTGGAGGAAATGCAACTGTACTACCTGTGCGGTGAAGCGCCTAGACGCGGCAGTTACCGCGGCCGCCCCGGTGCCTCTTCACGCGCGGCGCAACCTCTCGGCAGCGGCCGCTAGCGTCGCCTCTTCCTTGGCAAAACAGAATCGGACAACCCGGTCGTCGTGCCCATCGGGCTGGAAGGCCGACACCGGGATCGCAGCCACTCCGATCTCGCGTGTGAGCCATGCGGCGAATTCGCGATCGGCAAGGGGCGACACAGCGTCGTAACGCGCCAATTGAAAGTAAGTTCCCCGGCAGGGCAGTAACTCAAAGCGCGAACCACGGAGCAGCGAGTGGAAATAGTCGCGCTTGCGTTGATAAAAGGCGGCCAACTGCAGGTAGCGCGAGGCGTCGCGCATGTACTCGGCAATACCCAATTGGCACGGCGTGTTGACCGAGAAGACATTGAACTGATGGACCTTGCGGAACTCGGCCATCAGCTCGGCCTCCGCGAGCAGGTAGCCAATCTTCCAGCCCGTGATGTGGTAGGTCTTGCCAAACGAGGAGACGACGCACGTGCGAGCCGCGAGTTCCCGATGTGCTGCCAGACTGGCATGCCGGACCCCGTCGAAGACAATGTGCTCGTAGACCTCGTCGGCCAAAACGACGATATCGGTGTTGCACGTCAAATCGGCCAGCGCGTCGAGATCCGCCGCGTCAAGAGAGCCGCCCGTCGGGTTATGCGGCGAGTTGACGATAATCATCCGAGTGCGCGACGTGATGAGGCCGCGTACTTCGTTCCAATCGGGCCGGTACTCCGGGAAGCGGAGATGCGCATACACCGCCTTGCCACCAACGGCTTCAATCGCAGGCACGTAGCTGTCATACACCGGGGCAAAGACCACGACCTCATCGCCGCTTCTGACGAAGGCCGCGATGGCAGTGAAGATTGCCTGGGTCGCCCCGGCGGTGACTGTGATTTCGTCGTCCGAGTCATAGCGTTTGCCGTAGAGGACTTCGACCTTGTCGGCAATCGCGCGCCGCAACTCCGGCACGCCGGTCATCGGCGCGTACTGGTTGCGCCCCTCACGCATCGCCCGGGCCGCCGCATCAAACAGTGCCGCATCGGCCTGGAAATCCGGAAACCCCTGCGAGAGATTGATCGCACCGACTTCGGCGGCGAGCCGTGACATCACGGTAAAGATCGTCGTTCCTACCCACGGCAGTTTCGAATCGACAGCGATCGATGCAGTCATCAGTTCCCCGGCGACAAACGTTTAATCAGGAATGGAGTCTAGAAGCAGGAAATTCGCGAAGCAAGCGGTACCAAGCCATCGCGAGGGACACTGAACTTCCGACGTCCGCCGCAGCCCTAGCGCGGAAGCCGCTTCGCCATTAGTATGGCGGGCAAACTGGGAACCGAGCCACGCACGACCGCCATGGAAAACCACTATTCCGAAGAGGAAATAGAGCGCTGCACGATCACCGACCGACGCGAGATCGTGTTCCTTTTGCGTGGGCTGATCAAGCAGGGCCATCGGTTTTCGGTGCTCTTTCAGGAAGGTCGGCAGAGCTTTCTGACCGTACTTATCGAAGTATCGGAGGCGAACGAACGGATCTACTTCGACATCGGCGGCAGTCCCGAAACCAACCGTGCCTTCCTCAACGCGGAACACAGCACGTTCACCACCTACGTCGAAGGCATACGCATCCAGTTCTCGGTCAAGAAAGGCGAGGAAACGTCATTGCGCGGGGAACGTGTATTCGCTGTCCCCTTGCCGCGCAGCTTGCTTCGCCTGCAGCGACGGGAGCTCTTTCGTGTCGAATTGCCGACGGCAAACCCCTATCTCTGCCGAATCCGCCGCGGATCTCCCCAAGAGGAGGTAGTGCCTCTGCATGACATTTCAATCGGCGGCATCGGCGTTCGGTCGACGAAGCCGCTCAACTATGAACAACTCGAGGTCCTCGAAAACTGCTGGATCGACTTGCACGAAGCGGGGATGCTGCAAGCACGCTTGGAGGTGCGTTACGTCGCCTCGCTTACCGGCCGTACAGGCAAGCCGCTATGGCACATCGGCTGCAAATTCCTTGCCCTCACGCCGGCCAATGAGGTCCTCATCCAGCGCTTCATGGCCCGTATCGAGGCCGAACGGAGAGCGCTCTCGGCAGGGTGAACGCGCGGAAGCCATTGTGAGGCGCGGAAGCGACCCGGCACGGCTGATAGAATGTCCGCCATGAAAGTAAATACCGTCCCTACGCGCACCATCTGGCCCGTCGAAAACTGCGCGGTCCGCATTATTGATCAAACCGCCCTGCCGCACGCCTTCCGCACGCTGGAACTGAAAACGCTTGCCGACGCCGCGCACGCCATCCGGTCGATGCAGGTACGCGGTGCTCCGCTGATCGGAGTAACGGCCGCTTACGGCGTGGCCCTTGCGCTCGCCGACAGCGACAATTCCGAAGCGTTGGCGGACGCGATCGCCACCCTCGCCGTCACTCGACCCACAGCGGTCAATTTACGCTGGGCGCTTGACCGCATGCAGCGGCTGCTCTCCGCCCTTCCCGCCGGCATGCGTACTGACGCGGCATGGCGCGAAGCGGCGGCGATTGCCGAAGAGGACTTCGAACAGTGTCGGAAGATCGGGGAGCACGGCTTGGCTCTGCTTCAAGAGCTGGCGGAGAAAAGTGGCCGGCTCGATGTCATGACCCACTGCAATGCGGGCTGGCTCGCCACCGTCGATTACGGAACGGCGTTGGCCCCGATCTATGCCGCATTCGATGGCGGAATCGACATTCATGTCTGGGTATCCGAAACCCGGCCACGCAATCAAGGGCTTCTCACGGCTTGGGAACTCGCGCAGCACGGGGTTCCTCACACGGTCATCGCCGATAACGCGGCGGGCTGGTTGATTGCGCGCGAGGAAGTGGACGCGGTAATCGTCGGCGCGGACCGGGTGGCCGCGAACGGTGATGTGGCCAATAAAGTCGGCACGTACCTGAAAGCGCTTGCCGCGAAGGCGTCAGGGGTTCCGTTCTACGTAGCGGCTCCGCGTTCGACGATCGATTTTGCGTGCGCGAGCGGAGCAGGCATTCCAATCGAGGAACGCGATGGCGATGAGTTGCGTGTGATTCACGGCGTTGATAACGACGGCAGCCCAAGCAACGTGCGCCAGTTGGCAGCCGCCGAGCCCGTGGCCAACCCGGCCTTCGACGTAACGCCGGCCGAACTGGTCACGGCGTTGATCACCGAGCGAGGTCCCTGCCCGGCCACTCACGAAGCGCTGAATACTCTTTACCGCGAAAACATGTGAGGCTAGCGATGGATGTACGTCAGGAATTGATCGAAACGGCACGGCGAATGGAGAGCGTCGGCCTCAATCGCGGGACGGCGGGCAACCTGAGTGTGCGCGCGCTTCACCAAGAGCGCGAAGGCTTCTTCATCACACCGACCGGGATGCCATACGATACGTTGACGGTCGACGACATCGTGTTCGTGTGCACAGACGGCAGTTGCATCGGCAAGCGCCAACCGTCGTCGGAATGGCGATTCCACCTTGACATCTACCTGGCGCGCGCGGAAGCCGGTGCCATCCTGCACGCCCACTCGCCATTTGCCACCAGCGTCGCCTGCCTGCGACAGAACATCCCTGCGTTTCATTACATGATCGCCCGTTTTGGAGGCGATAGCGTGCGTTGCGCTGACTATGCGACGTTCGGCACCCAGTCGCTGTCGGACGCGGCGTTGGCGGCGCTCGCTGGTCGCAACGCTTGCCTGCTTGCAAATCACGGCATGCTCGTTTTCGGGCGGAGCATCGCGGAATCCTTGGCTCTCGGCATCGAACTCGAAGGATTGTGCGAACAATTCTGGCGCGCGTCCCTGCTCGGTAAACCGGCCCTGCTCGACGCGCAGGAGATGGCCACAGTACTCGCCAAGTTCAAGACCTACGGACAGCAGAAAGCCGACCGGTGATCCGTATCCGCGAGTTGCGCCTTCCGCTCGCGCACGCACCTGAAGCACTTCCGGCGGCAGTGGCAGAACAGTTGCGGGTTTCGCCGAGCGCACTCCGTAACGTCGCGATATTCAAGCGCAGTCATGACGCGCGCAAGAAAAACGCACCGGCCTTCATCTATACCGTCGACGTCGAGGTCGATGACGAGTCCGCGGTGCTCGCGGGGCTTCAGGACGAAAAGATCGGCTTGGCGCCAGACACCCGGTATCAATTCGTCACCTGCGCGCCGGAACACCTGGCGTCGCGCCCGGTGATCGTCGGTTTCGGACCGGCCGGAATCTTTGCCGCACTTGTCCTCGCCCAAATGGGTTTTCGACCGATCGTTCTCGAACGCGGCAAGCCGGTACGCGAGCGTACCAAGGACACCTGGCGCCTCTGGCGCAACAACCAACTCGACCCCGAATCCAATGTCCAGTTCGGCGAAGGCGGAGCGGGTACCTTTTCCGACGGAAAGCTGTACAGCCAGATCAAGGATCCGCGGCATCTCGGGCGAAAAGTGCTCACCGAATTCGTCAAGGCCGGCGCCCCCGAGGAAATCCTTTATCTGGCGCATCCGCACATCGGTACGTTTCGCCTGGTCAGCATGGTCGAACGGATGCGCGCCGAGATCGAATCGCTCGGCGGGGAAATCCGTTTCCACAGCCGGGTTGCAGGGGTCGATATCCACCAAGGGAGTATCCGTGGCGTTCGGTTGGCTGGCGGCGAAGTTGTTGCTGCCGAACACGTTGTACTCGCTCTCGGGCATAGCGCCCGCGATACCTTCATTATGCTCCGCGAGGCCGGCGTATTCATGGAGGCGAAACCGTTCGCCATTGGTTTCCGCATCGAGCACCCTCAGTCATTGATCGATCGTGCACGATTGGGCGCAAATGCCGGCAATCCTCTGCTTGGTGCCGCGGACTACAAACTCGTTTATCACGCCAACAACGGACGCGCGGTTTACAGCTTCTGCATGTGTCCGGGGGGTCAGGTCGTGGCCGCGACTTCCGAGCCGAACTGCGTCGTCACCAACGGCATGAGCCAGTACTCGCGTGCGGAGCGCAACGCCAACGCCGGCATCGTGGTCAACGTGACGCCGGAGGATTTCGGCGGCGAAAACGACCCGCTGGCGGGCATTGCCTTCCAGCGGAAGCTCGAGGCCCATGCCTTCGAACTCGGCGGTGGCAACTACGAAGCGCCCGGGCAGCTGGTCGGCGACTTCCTGGCCGGGCGGCCATCGACGCAACTCGGGACGGTGGTGCCTTCGTACCAACCGGGCGTTCGTCTGACAGATCTTTCGTCAGCCCTCCCCGATTTCGCGATCGCCGCCATCCGCGAAGCCATCCCGGCGTTCGACCGGCAGATAAGAGGCTTCGCCCTCGCGGACGCTGTCCTTACCGGGGTCGAAACCCGGACTTCTTCCCCGCTCCGTCTCAGTCGCAACGAGGATTTACAGAGCACGAATGTGCGTGGACTTTACCCGGCCGGTGAAGGCGCTGGCTACGCGGGAGGCATCCTTTCGGCAGCAATTGATGGAATCAAGGTTGCAGAGGCGATAGCATTAGCCATGCGGCGTGAAGTTTGTCCTCGGTGAACGCCCCTCTTCGGCGTAGAGTCCGGGGTGCAACTTTGAAGAAGATGACTTGAGACAAAGCAGCGACGCTTTATCCCGGAGATTTTCGTGACACCATCCTCGGACTTGGTCCAAGCCGTCCGGACCGGCCAGCTTTCCAACGTGATCGCTGTGCTCAACGCCGGCAAGGATACGCTGCTCAACGACGCGGCGGGAGAACCTGGGCTTCCTTTGGCAATGGCTTGTTTTCTCGGTTACGCAGAGATCGCACGGGAGTTGATCCTGCGCGGCGCGACGGTCAACGCCAAAGACAATCAATTGCCGATGTCGCCATTAGCGATGGCTGTCCGTGGCGCTCGCAGAGAGGTCGTCAAGGTTCTCATTGAGCATGGGGCCGTCGTCCCGGAAGGGATGGATGTGGGGCTCACGGAGAACGAAATGATGCTGGCAAAATGGAAAGCCCGCAGTTTCAATACGAGCACGGGTAGCGACAGCCCGACGGAAAGCCAGCTCGATATCGAGGAAATTCAAGTCAAAAGTTGCTACGGGACCGACACCGACTTGCTGGATGCGGAGATGCGCCGCGCCGCGTCGGACACCTGAATCGCTTGGGTTGATGAACGTCGAAAACGCCGCCCTCGAAGCACTCGTCACCCGGACCATGCCGTTCGGCAAGTACAAGGGACGCCTGCTCGCTGACCTGCCTGGAAACTATCTGAACTGGTTCGCACGCGAAGGATTTCCGCCGGGGGATTTGGGCCGGCTGCTGGCACTGATGCATGAGCTGGACCACAACGGATTGTCGTCTCTCCTTGCGCCTTTACGACAAATATCCGGTTCGAAGCGCACCTAGCGCTTGTCTTGCCGCGGCATCCTCAATCCAAGGGTCGTTCCGACACACCATGACGACCGGCTCGCGGTATCGGCGGCTTTAGCTCTCGACGAAGTAAGGTGCCAAATCAACTCGTATACTATGGACGGCATTGGCGGTATCGCACACAATAAGCCTGAAACAACTATCCAGCCGAGATAACAAAGAAAGGCGCCGTCGATGGAAAAACCAAAGAACGAGAAGCGCAGGTTCCCGCGCAAATCGATCGCCGCTACAGGGGAATTGGTGGACGCAATTGCCGGAGGTGCCTCGACAATCGCGATGCTGGACATCTCCTTGGGAGGCATCTCGTTTCTCAGTCCGTTTCCGCTGCTGCGCGGAAGTTCATGGTTGATCCGCTTCCCGATTGGGAAAGAAGTCGTGGAGGGGCCAATTCAGGTCGTGTACTGCGTAAAGCACAGCTTGACGGACGCCTACCGGCTGGGCGCCGAATTGGTCGGTTGGGAAGACGGCCCGATGACGGCTGTTGAGGACTATCTCGGCGATTGATACGCCGTTCATGACAGCGCGGCTCGGCGAAGGGCTCTGCCGAACCGAGACGCATTGGCGAAGCTAACTACCTAGCTCCGCTCTGCGCGCCTGGTTTGGTAGCGCTCAACGCGCGGATCATTCGCGTGCGATTCGCATCGTCGTTGAGAAACTGAAACCCGAGGCGTACGCCTCCGTGACTCGCGAACACGCAGTAAATCAATTTCCCTGTAGCCGTTACGACGTTATTGCGCCCGTTGACGAACAATTCGAAGCAGAGAGGAAAAGTGCCGCCAGCAGGCAGTTGCTCGTCGAGAAGAACGCAGATGCCGTCCTCTCCAATATCGTGCGTTCTTCCCAGGAGCACCCGACGATCCGCCAATGCCACCTGAATTCGGCCATGGACCGGATAGCGAGTCTTGCGCGGGATTTCCATAATGGGCCGTTCCTCGGCCGTTCTCCATCACTTCACCGCCATCCGGGACGGCCAGTTAGCACCGGCGCCCGGAACAGCGGATTGAAACACGGGATTAGCGATATTCGTCCCAGTTGATGTTGCGCATGTCGCCATGGCGCAGGAACTGACGATGCATCGCGTACCCCGCGGATAACGACATTGGCTCATGGCTGCCCGGCTCGACGAGTTTCAGATAAGCCTGTAGCTGCTCGCGGTAGTCCGGGTGTGCGCAGTTGTTGATGATCGCCTGCGCGCGCTCGTACGGGTCCTTGCCCCGCAGATCTGCCACGCCCTGCTCGGTGACGATGATGTTAACCGAATGCTCGCTATGGTCCATGTGCGAAGCCACCGGGACGATCGCCGAAATCATGCCGCCCTTCGCCGTGGACGGGCACGAGAAGATCGAGAGATAGGCGTTGCGGGTGAAGTCGCCCGAACCGCCGATCCCGTTCATCATCGTCTTGCCCATCACGTGCGTCGAATTCACGTTGCCAGAAATATCGACCTCGATCGCCGTGTTCATCGACACGATACCAAGGCGACGGACGATTTCGGGGTTATTGGAGATTTCCTGCGGGCGCAGAATGATGTGCTTGCGGAAGAAATCGATGTTGCTCGTCACCTTGCGCATCATTTCCGGGCTCAGGGTCAACGCACAGGTTGATGCGAACTTGCAACGGCCGTTCTCGATCAACGGCACCACCGAGTCCTGCAGTACTTCGGTGTACATTTCGAAGGCCGGGATATCCTTGCTCGTTCCGAGCGCCGCCAGAACCGCATTCGCGATGTTGCCAACGCCCGATTGCAAGGGAAGGAATCGCGGCGGGATACGACCGCTACGCATTTCGGCGGCGAGGAAATCGGCAACGTTCTGGCCGATCTTGTCGGTTACCGGCGTCGCTTCGTCAAATCCGCGGCTCTCGTCTTCGAGGTTCGTCAATACCACCCCGGCGATCTTCTTCGGATCGATAACGCAGATCGGCGAACCGGCCCGATCCGAAACGCTGAAGATCGGGAGCTCGTTGCGCATCGGCGGATCCTGCGGCTCGAAGATGTCGTGCATGCCGAGCAAGGTTGCCGGGTGGTTGGCGTTCAGCTCGATGATGACCTTGTCCGCGAGGCGCATATAAGTGTTCGACGCGCCAACCGACGTCGTCAGGACGACACCACCGCCGGCGGTCAAATCGCAAGCTTCGACGACCGCCCAGTTGATCTTGCCGAGCGCGCCATAGCGGGCGCTCTGCGGAACCATTGACAGATGCATGTCGAAGAACTTCACGTTGCCCGCATTGATCTGCTTACGCAATGTGGGATTGCCCTGATAAGGCGTACGGAAGCTGATCGCCTCGGCCTCGGCCAGCGCGCCATCGAGCGACTTGCCTGTCGAAGCGCCGGTCAGCACGCCAACCTTGAACGGCCGCCCGGCTTCGTGTTCGCGACGTGCCTTCTTCGCCAGCGCGGCGGGGACCGCTTTAGCGGCACCGGCGGCCGTAAAGCCGCTAAAGCCGATGTTGTGGCCGTTCTGAATCAGCTCGGCCGCTTCTTCGGCGGTGAGAATCGGAAAAGGTAATGGCATTTGATTAACTCCTGGTTACAAGCGATTGGAAAAACGGCGAACGCCGACCATGCGCAATGGTCGGCGTCGAATATTCGGTATGCGGGAGGAGAGGGGCAGCGTAAGCGGGTGGAATCCTATCCCCTCGCCAACGGTCATTTGCCGTGCCGGTACTGAATAGGTCGAGACCAACGCGAATAAGCTCCCGCTGCTTTTTGGAAACCCAACCAGAGTCCCGGCCCCGGCACAGCGCTTTCTTTCGCGGGCGCATTCTCGGGCGCGGGGCGCAACCCCGGCAGAGCAAATATTTTCTCTCGCGGCAGATAGCCTAAAGTGGCCCCGAAACACAGCAACGAGAGACCGTTCATTATAGCGCCGACTCAGGGGCAGGCAAACCGCAAGCGACCGCGCACGAAGCAACGCGCGCCCACCGGACCGCTTGGCATCACTCGGGATTGCGCGAATCGACGACGATCGTTACCGGTCCATCGTTAGTCAGATGGACAGCCATTTCTGCGCCGAAAACCCCGGTCGGAACCGTCCGGCCGAGCTCGCTCTCAAGTTGGCGGACGAAGCGGTCGAACAACGGCCGTGACACTTCTGGACGCGCCGCACGGCTCCACGATGGACGGTTTCCCTTTTTCACCGACGCATAGAGCGTGAATTGGCTTACAGCGAGGGCTTCCCCTCCGACTTCGCCGATGTTCCGGTTCATAACCCCTACGTCGTCGGGAAAGATGCGCAAGCGCGAGAGCTTGGCGGCCAACCAGCGGATATCGTCGTCGCCGTCGTCATCCTCGACTCCGACGAGAAGCAACAGCCCCCGGCCAATCGCACCAACCGTTTCTCCCCCCACCTCGACGTACGCTGACGCAACCCGCTGCGCGACGACTCTCATCCCGGCCCCTGTTTCTTGTTTTCCGATTCGACTTCGCGGTCACCCCGCGATACCCATTGCACCGCTTGCGCGGCAAGTTCGGGTTGCAAGGTTACATGAGCGATGTCTTCGTGCGCTAGAACATGCCGTGCTTCTGCGAGCGCCGTCGGCCACTGTGCGAACGACTCGATGACGATATGTGCCGATAGCGCCACCCGGTTCGACGACAAGGTCCAGATGTGGAGGTCGTGCACCGATTTCACGCCGGGAACGGCCGCCAGGGTCCGACCAATGCGTTCAGTAGACAGATGCGCCGGAACGCCTTCAAGCAGCGCCTGCAGCACTTCGCGCAGCAAACGCAGGCTGGACGCAAGAATGAGCGCGCAAATCAGCAACGACAAGAGAGGGTCGATCGGCGTCCAACCCGTGAAGTAGATCACGGCTCCGGCAATGAGAGCGGCCACTGACCCGAGTAGATCGCCAAAGACATGAAGCAAAGCGGCTCGAGTATTCATCGTTTGCTCACCATGCATGAGCAGCCACGCGACGCCGACGTTGATCAGAAGGCCGATGATCGCGACCAAGGTCACCGTCGCCCCGTCGACCGCGACGGGTTCGAGGATGCGCCGAATCGCGGCTACCGATATGCCGACCACGACCAAGATCATGAGGACGACGTTGCCCAGCGCGGCCAGCGTTTCCACCCGCCCTAAACCATAAGTGTGGCGGCGCGAAGGGGGACGCTGCGAAAGCCAGGCGGCGGCCGCTGCCAGCGCTAGCGAGGCACTGTCGGACAGCATATGTCCGGCATCGCCGAGCAAGGCCAGCGACCCCGACAGAAACCCGGTTACCGCCTCAATACCGGCGAAGCCGAGTGTCAGGATCAGCGCGGCGGCAAGACGCCGACCGGGGGCGTGGTGATGTCCGTGGCCCCCGGCCTGGTGATGATGCGAGTGCGAGTGATCATGTGCGCTCATGTGTCCCCCTGGGAACAGCAAGCACTGCGATGTCATTTGGCTCGGCCGACCGAACAAAATGCTTTCGCTATTCTATCGACCCGCCGCGCGCCGATCAGTTTCCGACTCCGTTCAGAGTCGGCGATTTAGCACCGCCCCCAGAGCAGTTCTTCGAACGCCTTCGCCGGCAAGGCTGGGCTGCAAAGAAAGCCCTGAAAAACGTCGCAACCTTTCTCTTTCAGGTAGCGCAGTTGCTCCTGCGTTTCCACCCCTTCAGCAACGACGCGAAAGCCTAAGGTATGTCCCAGTTGCACGATCGCCGCGACGATCTCTTGGTCATCCTTGCGCAACCCGACGTGCTCGATAAATGTGCGATCGATCTTCAGAGCGTCGAGAGGAAACCGCTTGAGATAGACAAGCGACGAGTACCCCGTCCCGAAGTCATCGATGGCAACCCGAACGCCATTCTCCCGCAACATCTGCAATTGAGGAGTGACGACTTCGTGGCTCGCCATAAGCGACGATTCGGTCAGTTCGAGTTCCAGTAACTCCGCAGGGAAACCGGTTTCCGCGACAATGCGCAGCACTTCCGCGGCAAAATCCACCCGACGCAACTGCACCGCGGAGACATTTACCGCGAGCGTGAGCCGAGGACGGTCTCGATCAAGCCAAGCTCGGCCAGCGCGACAGGTTTCCCGCAGAACCCAGCGCCCGAGCGCAAGAATCAGCCCCGTCTCTTCTGCTGTGGGAATGAACTGTAGCGGAGGGATCGGGGCCCCCTGCGGGGTACGCCACCGGACAAGAGCCTCGGCCCCTATCGTCAGGCCGCTCCGAACGTCCGCTTGGGGCTGGAAATGAATCTCCAACTCCTCACGCTCGATCGCGCGCCTTAGGCGATTTTCCAGTTCGAGGCGCGCGCGCGCATCGCGTGTCAGATCGTCGGAGAAATACTGGAACCTCCCGCGTCCTTCGAGTTTGGCTCGATACATGGCAGCATCCGCTTGCTGGAGCAGTTCCTCCGCGCTCTCCGCCAACCCGGGATACAAGGCGATTCCGATGCTCGCGGCGACGCGTAGCTCCGCATCGTTGGGAAGCATCCAAGGCTCACCGAGCGCCTGCAACACCTCCCCCGCGACCCGCCCGGCCTCGTCCGGGCGCTCAATGTCTTCGAGCAGGATGGCGAACTCGTCGCCTCCCAGACGAGCCAGGGTATCGGAAGACCGTAACCTCGCTTTCAGGCGTTCCGCAACGAGTTGCAGAAGATGGTCACCCGTGAGATGGCCATAGCTATCATTGACATCCTTGAACCGATCGAGATCGACCATCAGCAGGGCCGCGAATTGGCCGCTCTCCCGCGGCGAACGCATTAGGTATTCGATGCGCGAGAACAGCAATAGCCGGTTAGGCAGACGCGTCAGCGAATCGTGGTGCGCGATGTATTCGAGATTAGCTTCCGAGGCCTTGATGGCGGAGGTATCAGTGAATACCGCGACGTAGTTACAGACGCAACCGCCATCGTCCATAACAGCGTTGATCGTCGTGAACTGCGGAAAAATTTCCCCATTCTTCCGCCTGCACCACAACTCGCCCTGCCAACAACCGTTGGCTTGAATCTGTCGACCCACTTCACGGCGGAAATCAACATCGTGGCGGCCCGAATCCAGGAATGCAGGAGTTCTGCCCAAAGCCTCGTGACTCTCGAAGCCGGTCAGACGCGCGAAGGCACGATTGACAATGAGGATCCGTCCACCAGCATCGCTAATGAGGACGCCCTCTTGCGTGTTTTCGAACACCGTTGCGGCTTGTCGCAAGGCGAGCTCCGTCGTCTTCTTCTCGGTGATGTCCGTATGCACGCCTGACATCATCGTCGGTCTGCCGTCGGCATCGCGCTCGACAATAACCCCGTGCGACAATATCCAAAGCCATTCACCCGACTTGGCGCGGCAGCGGATTTCCACCTCGTGCACCGACGACTTACCCGACAGGTGATTGGCTATCGACTTACGCGCCCGAACGAGATCGTCGGGATGGACATAGTGGTCCCAGTTTTCCGGCGCCAGATCCATTTCACCGGGCCGATATCCGAGCATCGACTCGAAACGCCCGCAGACGGTAAAAACGTTCGTTGCCAGGTTCCAGTCCCAGAATCCTTGATTCGATCCGGCAATAACACGCAGCAACCGTTGCTCGCTAGCTCGGGAGGCGGCCTCCGCTTGCTTGCGCTCGGTAATCACTTCGAAGAGGGCAACAACGTGTTCCCGGGCGGGGCTATATACGGATACCGAGAACCAGCTATTGAGGCGGGAGGCAAAGTGTTCGAAGCGCTCTGGGTCACCATCTCGAGCAACTCGTCCAAAGGTACCAAGCAGGGAATGGTCCGAAGAGGAAAAGTCGAGCGCGGCTTCTGAAGCGCGCCGCCCTACCACATCCGCCAGCCCCATTTGTTCCAGAAAGGCCGGGTTGGCATCGAGATAGACGAAGTCGACGGGCAGGCCATCTTCATAGATGACGCGGCAGTAGGCAACACCGCTGAGCAGGCGGCCGAAAAGGTCGCGGTAAGCTGCGCCTACGGCGCCTTCTCCGCGCGCCGCAGTTTCTACACTCAACATCCACCCCCCAAGAAGTTAAACGCGCAAAGGGAAAACGAACGGCTCGCTTGCCAGTCTCGTTCCCCGCCCAAGAAAGGTCCGGCTTGCGTCAAGGACCAATGAGGACTGGAGACGGCGGCTACCCACGTCGCGCGTTGATCATACGTGAAGGGCCCACGGGTAAATGCGTAAGTTCGCACGGATTTGGAGTGCGCCGCGCACTACCAACGACTAGGCACCCCGATACGATGGTTTATTTCAAGGCGGGTAACTGGAGGCTAGACGACGTTCACCGGGCATCCCTCAGCGAACGCTTCAAGATTACGCGTGACCTGGTCTGCCAGAACCTGCATCGCTTCGGCGCTGGCCCACGCGACGTGCGGTGTTACGAGGAAATTGGGCAATGAGAGAAGGTCTGGTTCAAGCAGCACATTACCTGTTCGCGGCGGTTCGGAACTCAACACGTCGAAACCCGCACCGGCGATCCACCCTTCGCGCAACGCCTGTGCCAAAGCCTTCTCGTTCACCACGCCCCCGCGCGCGGTGTTGATCAGGAGAGCTGAACATTTCATGGCTTTCAGTTCGCTGCTTCCTATCAGGCCCTGCGTTTCCGGAGTGAGCGGGCAATGCAGCGTTAAGGCATCCGCCTCGCGCAGCACATTCAGAAACGCCGTGCGGCCGGGTCGAATCACGTCCACACCTCGGCGTTCTGCCAGCAATACGCGCATACCAAAGGCATTGGCAAGGCGAACAACACCTTCGCCAAGCGCACCGCCCCCGACGATGCCAAGCGTTGCTCCGTGCAGGTCGCGAATCGGATAATCGAAAAAACAAAATTGGTCAGAGCGTTGCCAACGCCCCGCGGCAACCGCTTCCCGATAAGCGAAAATGTTGCGCGACAAGGCAAGAAGCATCGCAAAGACGTGCTCGGGGACGGTGTGAACCGCATAGCCGCGGACGTTGCTGACCGTGATCCCCTTCTTTCGGCAGCTATCCAAATCAACGTTATTGGTACCCGTAGCAGCGACGGCGATCATTTTCAAAGCGGGAAGCGCCATCAGAGCTTTCGCATCAAGAATGCTTTTGTTCACGATCGCAATCGTCGCGTTCGCCAATCGAGGCACAATCTCGTGGGCCAATGTCCGCCCGTATTCAGCCCATTCGTGAGCAAAAGAAGGCCGCCGCACGTGAGCGAGGACGGAATCACGTTCGAGATAAACAATGCGGTGCATCTTGCGCTACTCCCGCTCGACTTTTCCCGTATCCCCGACGCTAGTCGCTGAAGGGGGTTGGGCAGCCGTGACAACGGTGATCCCGGGATGGGCACGAAGTGCGGCGAGAGTCTGAGCATCTCCCTGCAACACATTAAATACGCCCGCGGGCAAGCCAGCACGGGCGGTGAGTTCGGCGAACGCAACAGTGACGGAGGGCGCACGCGGATCAGGCTTTACGATAACCGACGCACCAGCTAGCAAAGGTCCAACGACCTGCGGTAACCAGTCGTGCAACAGCGGTGAGGAATCGATTCCGATAGCGACCACCCCGATTTGCCCCGAGGGCCGCGCTTCCCGTAGGCATGTAGCCGCCTCGCTCACGTCGGCCCGTGCGCCTTCCTCGGTCCAGCCGCTTTCTTCGACGAGTAAACCCGCAAGATGCTCGGCATACGTGTCCAAAGAGTCGGCTAACTGCTTGAGCATGGCGATGCGGTCCGTCATCGCCACAACCGCCCAATCCGTAAGCGCTTTTTGCGCCGACTCGACCGCACGAGCCGCCTCATGTGCTCCCCCCAATGGGGAACGGCGCAGCACCTGACCCCCCCCCCGCTCTCGTACTTCGGTAAAACGAGAAGGGACGGCCAGGTAAGCGCGGCCGTCGATCCAAGAGGGAACGGCGGGTGGAACGTCTGGTGAACGGATCATGGGCGGAAGGGAAAATGGACTGGGAACGGTCGCAGCTTGTCTAACGAGGCGACCCGCATGATGGTAAGATACCCCGGCATATGCAACGGGCGCGTGCGCTATGGTAGGGTGCCCGATAATAAAAAGGAAGGTTACGGTACACGGTAATGGCCGAGCAGCAAGCTGAAAAGGGTTCAATCCAGGTCATCGAGCGCATGATGTCGCTACTCGACGTACTGGCGGATACAGCGGAACCAGCGTCGCTGAAAATGCTCTCGCAAGCGACGGGACTTCACCCCTCGACGGCTCATCGCATCCTGGCGATGATGACCCATTCGCGTCTTGTGGAGCGCCACGAAGGCAGTACGTATGTCTTGGGTATTCGTCTGCTGGAACTAGGCAGCATCGTCAAATCGCGAATCGACATTCGAGCCATCGCCCTTCCGCACATGCAGCAACTCCACGAAGCGCTTGGAGAAGCCATCAACCTCGGAATTCGCGACGGTGACGAAATCGTATACCTGGAGAGAACGTCGAGCGGGCGCTCGCTCGTGCGCGTGGTCTACCTCGTGGGCGGTCGTGCTCCGCTGCACCTGACGTCCCTGGGCAAACTTTTCCTCGCATCGCAGAACGCAGCAGAGATTCGAGGCTACGCGGAGCGGACCGGATTGCCCGGAAAGACTCCACACTCCCTGACGCGCATCGAAGACCTGGAAAAGGAACTCGAGAAAGTTCGCAAGGACGACTTGGCCTACGACAATGAGGAAGCCGAGATTGGTCTGCGTTGCGTCGCCTCACCGATCCGTGACGAACAAGGAACGATCGTGGCAGCGCTATCGATCTCTGCGCCGACCGAACGGCATAACGCCGAGTGGGTCCCGAGCCTGAAGGCAACAACCGGGGATATCTCACGGGCCCTTGGTTACCGTCCCGCGACTCCCCGGTAACTCAATTCGCGTTCCAGTCGAGTCGCCTCCCGCAAAGCCCTGGCCACAGCACTCGAGGCCCTCAAGCGCTGGACTTACCCTGGGTTACGCAACGCAGCGGGGGATAGGATGGCGTGGGTCGATAGCTTGCGCGTGATCGGGTTGTTTTCCATCCAGCGCTTGATGCGGTTGGCGTCCCCCACGCGAGTGAGCTTGCCAGCAGAATCGAGCAAGACGATGACAACCGGCCGGTCTGCAACGCGAGCCTGCATCACCAGACATTTGCCGGCCTCGTGAATGTAGCCGGTCTTGGAGAGACCGACGTCCCAGGACGTACTTTTTACCAACGGATTGGTGTTGCGGTATACGAGGTCACGCCCACCGACATCGACCGTCGCCTCCGCCGTGGTCGAAAACTCGCGGATCAGGGGATAGCGATGTGCGGCCGCGACCATTTTTGCAAGATCCGTCGCCGTCGAAACGTTATTACTCGTTAGCCCGGTCGGGTCCTCAAAATGAGTATCGTGCATTCCTAGCGACAGAGCCTTCGCATTCATTGCAGCGATGAATGCCGACATGCCGCCTGGGTAATGACGCGCCAGCGCATTAGCCGCCCGGTTCTCAGACGACATCAGCGCGAGGAGGAGAGCCGTCTCGCGGCTCATCACCGCGCCGACATGAAGCCGCGACCGGCTACCTCGCAGGTAGTCGATATCCTCTTCAGTAATGGTAATCGGAGCCTTCAAGTCGGGGGCCCCATCCAGGACGACCATGGCCGTCATCAACTTCGAAATGGACGCAATCGGCGCTACGACATTCGCGTTTTTCTGGAACAGCGCCTCGACCCCTCCTTGCTCGATCACAAGCGCCGCCCCGGATTGCAGGGCCAACGCGCGCGCCTCTTCCAGTGTTGACTCGGCACTGGCCGGCGCACGGCGCACCGACGTTTTGGTCACCGACAAGACCTCTTTTCGGCTCCGAACCACCGGTTTTCGCTCGCTTTTCTTCACACTGGCCGTCGTGATTTTTTGCGTTGCCGGCTTGGATTTCACCCGCTCCTTTTCGGCTGCCGACACAGGTGCAAGCGCCGAACAGGCGACGAAAAATGCAATAAACATCGACGCATTGAGCCGGGTAATCATCGGTGGAGCCTCATGCAAAAGACAGTTTCAACAGCCATGCCAAAAGAAATTCCCACGCAGTCTATCACCGAATTAAATAAAATCAATAAAAATAAGCATATACGATAAGCATTTGAGAAAAAACATCAAACAAACCCAAATGTCAAACAACACGACAGCGCTGCTTGCACATAGGGCCTCGACCGCCTTCGAGGCTCCATTGGCACGCCAGCAACGCGTTTTTTTGAACTCCGCTCGGCGTGCAAACCGCGAACTCTCTTCTGCTTCCAACGCCTGCCCGTCGTTGGGGAACTATGTTAGACTTTTGTGCGCACTTAGTCCCGCATAGATAAAAACAAGCATGACTTCATTGCCGAATGAGAGCTGGTCGAGTAACCAGCCCCCTGCGATCGTTGTTGTTTTTCGATCGAGGCGCAGCCATTTGAGGTGCGAAAGGCAACCGCATTGAGCGCACCATTCATAAGAATTTCTGCATGCCGGGTTACCACCGGCAACCCCTGTTTTTTAACCGTCCTATGAAGAGAGTGTATTACCATGAGTCAAACTGTGTCCTCTAATGCACCTGAGTACGTCAAGCACGAAGGGCTCAAGAAGTGGGTCGCCGAAATCGCGGCTTTGACGACGCCGGAACGTGTCGTCTGGTGCGACGGGTCCCAAGAAGAATACGACCGGCTTTGCCAAGAACTCGTTGACGCCGGCACTTTCACCAAGCTGAAGAAGCGCAAGAATTCCTTCCTGGCTTTCTCCGATCCATCGGACGTCGCCCGCGTCGAAGATCGTACCTACATCTGCTCCGAGAAGAAGGAAGACGCCGGCCCCACCAACAACTGGGAAGATCCGGCCAAGATGCGCGCCACCCTCGCAGGTCTCTTCAAGGGTTGCATGAAGGGCCGCACGATGTACGTCATCCCGTTCTCAATGGGTCCGATCGGCTCGCCTATCGCCCAAATCGGCGTTGAGATCAGCGACTCCGCTTATGTCGTTGTCAATATGCGAATCATGACCCGCATGGGCAAGGCCGTTTTCCCGGTGCTGGGCACGAATGGCGATTTCGTCCCCTGCGTCCACTCGATCGGTGCACCGAAGGAGCCGGGTCAGAAAGATCCGCGGTGGCCGTGCAACCCGACGACCAAGTACATCGTTCACTACCCGGAAACGCGCGAAATCTGGTCGTACGGTTCGGGCTACGGCGGCAACGCGCTGCTGGGCAAGAAGTGCCTCGCGCTGCGCATCGCTTCCAACATGGCGCGCGACGGCGGCTGGATGGCCGAGCACATGCTGATCCTGGGCGTCGAGTCGCCTGCTGGTGAAAAACACTATGTCTGCGCCGCCTTCCCCTCCGCCTGCGGCAAGACGAACTTTGCGATGCTGATCCCGCCGAAGGCCATGAACGGCTGGAAGATCACGACGATCGGTGACGACATCGCGTGGATCAAACCCCGCGTCGACAAGGACGGCGTCACCCGCTTCTACGCGATCAATCCGGAAGCCGGTTTCTTCGGCGTCGCTCCCGGCACGAACGAGAAGACCAACTTCAACGCCATGGCCTCGCTCGCCGAGAACACCATCTTCACGAACGTCGCGCTGACCGACGACGGCGATGTGTGGTGGGAAGGCATGGGCCCCGCCCCTGCTCACGCGATCGATTGGCAAGGCAACGACTGGACGCCTGAAATCGGTAAGGAAAAGGGCGTCAAGGCCGCTCACCCGAACTCCCGCTTCACGGCACCGGCGTCTCAGTGCCCGTGCATCGATGCCAAGTGGCAAGATCCGGAAGGCGTGCCGATCTCGGCGTTCCTGTTCGGTGGCCGTCGCGCTTCGACCGTGCCGCTGGTCTGCCAGTCCTTCAACTGGGACTTCGGGGTTTACTCGGCCGCTACGCTGGGCTCGGAAACCACCGCCGCCGCGTTTGGCGCCCAGGGCGTTGTCCGTCGCGATCCGTTTGCCATGTTGCCGTTCTGCGGTTACCACATGGCCGATTACTACAAGCACTGGCTGCAGATGTCCAAGTCTGTCGACAAGGCCCCGCTGATCTTCATGGTGAACTGGTTCCGCATGAACGAGAAGGGCGAGTTTGCTTGGCCTGGCTTCGGTGACAACGCACGCGTTCTGGAGTGGATCATCGATCGCTGCGCTGGCCGTGTCGGCGCGAAGGAAACCGCTCTCGGCTGGATGCCCAACTACGAGGACATCAACTGGGCTGGCCTCGAATTCTCGAAGGAACAGTTCGAAGCGGTCACCAGGCTCGACAAGGAAGTCTGGAAGGCCGAACTGGCCGGCGTCAAGGAATGGTTCGAGAAGATGGGCGACAAGATGCCCAAGAAACTCGCGCTCATCCGCGACTTGCTGGAACAGAGCTTCCAAGCCTAAGCGGTAGATAATGGGCTCTGCCCATGCAAGCCAAGAAAGCCGCCCTCGGGCGGCTTTCTTCCTTTCTCGGCTGGAATGCCGTGTTGAATACGCCAACAGTGAGAATCAAACGATCTGTAATCCCCGAGCAGAAGCGATTCAACTAGAAATCCCATCTGTATTCCTGCCGCGTTACCGTTACTATTCACATCATGCATAGCCACCCCGCAAGCCGTTTGGCCAACATCGCCCCTTTCCATGTGATGGAATTGCTCGCGCGGGCCAAGGCCCTCGAATCTCAAGGCCGAGACATCATCCACATGGAGGTCGGGGAGCCCGACTTTCCGACCCCTCCGCCGATCGTCGCCGCCGCTCAAGCCCATATTGCATCAGGTCGTGTTTTCTATACGCCAGCGTTAGGGCTTCCGGAACTACGGGAATCGATTTCCGCCTTCTATCAAACCCGCTATGGTGTTTCTGTCCCGGCTTCGCGCATCGCGATTACGGCGGGCGCCTCAGGGGCCCTGCTGCTTGCGCTTGCCTGCCTCGCGGAACCGGCGAGTGAATGGTTGCTCACCGATCCGGGCTATCCGTGCAACAGCAACTTCGTCAGGAGTTTCGAAGGTGTTCCGGTATGCATCCCAGTCGAGACGAACAACAACTATCAACCGACGCTTTCCGACATCAAGCGATATTGGACCAACAGGACCGCTGGCGCCCTTTTCGCATCCCCAGCCAATCCTACGGGAACGCTGCTCGATGACCCAACGTTGCGCGACATTGTTGGATATATTCGCCAGCGGGGTGGACAACTAATCGTCGACGAGATCTACCACGGGCTGACTTATAAACGAGACGCGATGACCGCGCTTCAATTCGGTGATGATATTTTTGTCGTACAGAGCTTTTCCAAATACTTCAACATGACCGGCTGGCGCCTCGGCTGGCTCGTCGTGCCTGAACGCTTTACGCGCGACGTGGAAAAGCTCGCCCAGAATCTGTTCATCTCACCATCTACGCCTGCACAACACGCCGCACTGGCAGCGTTCCGGCCGGAGACGATCGAGATACTGGAGCAACGGCGCCATGAATTTTGTCGGCGGCGTGATTACCTGTTACCGGAACTCGAAAAACTTGGCTTTATCGTTCGTGCCAAGCCGGAGGGAGCGTTCTACATCTACGCCGACTGCAGCGCCATCGCCCGTGATAGCCAGGAACTTGCTCACCGCTTGCTCGAAACAGTAGGAGTTGCGCTCACCCCGGGGCTCGACTTCGGGGCTCAAGCACCCCAGTCGCATGTCCGCCTCGCCTATACGAGCAGCATCGGAACACTCTCCGAGGCTGTCTCACGGATGCGTGTAGCCCTCGGTAAGGGGTAAAGCATTCCTTGGAAGAAGGAAAAGAAAATCGAGGCGTAACACCCGTTACGCCTCGAATCGGTGCGGGACCTGATGCTCGCTTACTTTGGACGTGACCCGGTCGGGAATGGCCAGGCGCCCGTGGGGTTGAGGGCTGATTTGATGCCGGGCGTGGCAGCGGTAGACGGGGCAGCGGCCGCCGTGGCGGACGGTTGAGGAGCTGGGGCCGCCTTTTTCTCCACCGGTTTTTTGGCGACCGGCTTTGCTGCTGGCTTTGCCGCCGCCTTCGCTGCAGGCTTAGCCGCCGGCTTCTTCGCTACGGCCTTGGCGGCGGGCTTCGCTGCGGGTTTCTTCGCTACGGCCTTGGCGGCGGGCTTCGCTGCGGGCTTCTTCGCTATGGCCTTGGCGGCAGGCTTCTTTGCTACGGCCTTGGCGGCGGGCTTCGCTGCCGGCTTCTTCGCTACGGCCTTGGCGGCGGGTTTCGCTGCCGGCTTCTTTGCTACGGCCTTGGCGGCGGGCTTCGCTGCTGGCTTCTTCGCCACGGCCTTGGCGGCGGGTTTCGCTGCCGGCTTCTTCGCTACAGCCTTGGCGGCGGGTTTTTTCGCCGCAGGCTTAGCAACCGATTTGGCGGCTGGCTTCTTCGCTGCCGGCTTGGCCGGAGCCTTCGCAGCCGTCTTTACTGCAGGTTTCTTCGCGGCTGCCTTGGCCGCGGGCTTAGCAGTCGCCTTGGGGGCGGCGCTCTTCACTGCGGGCTTGGCGGCTGCGGCTTTAGGTGCCGCTTTTTTTGCGGCGGGCTTTGCAGCCGCCGCTGGTTTTTTCGCACTTGTTGCCATGTCAACCTCCTTCATTGATTTCGAGGAATACGTCCAACTGGAGCACTGCGAGAAAAACGATCCGTGGAAGCGGATCATTCAATAAGCGCTCCGAAGAGGCGCCGATTGAATACTTAAGCGGGCTGCCGACCCATCCGACTGCCCGCCGAAATACGCTCGGGATCGCCAAGGAGATGGCTCCGAGACACGATTGAACGGTGTTTCTCAATGCATGAAGCATATGACCTCCGCCTTGCCGAGAGGCACGAAACCTCATCGCGCAAGGCGAAAAAAGGGACCAATGGAGAGAAAAGGCGGAGGGATTCGACGCGAAACCGGGGCCGTTTGACATCGGCCATGTCAGACACTGAGCAGTCAACGTGTGATCGTGCAATCCGCGTACGTCCATCACAGTTAGCATCCGGGAGATCGCTAGCCCTTTGTGGCTACCTCAAACCGATGCGCGCGCCTCGAGGGCAAATCTAGCTACTACATATTGTGTTGCCCACCATATTCGCAACTAATTCTAGTAGCGCCCTCTACTTGACGCAAGCGTTTTTTTGTGGTCCGTCATTTTTGAATAGAATCTGTCGTATTCAAGCCACGCATATATGACGACCGCATACGACATGTGCAAGACAGAAGCACTTGTTGCGACGGATGACAGGCCTAGAGAAATGCGCAGGTGTCGCCGGTTAGCGCGAGGCGTTGTTTCCACCGGACAAGTGCGCCCCGGGAAGCGACACCCTCTGCCATTCGAACCAGGGCCCCGGGTCGGTCTTGCGTCCCGGAGCGACGTCAGAGTGTCCGGCAATGTCTCGAAGCGGATAAGCCGCACTTAACGCACGCAGAAGATCTGCCAAGCAATCATACTGGGCCTCGTCGAAAGGCGTTTGGTCATCGCCCTCTAGCTCAACGCCAATCGAGAAATCGTTGCACCGGTCGCGACCGCTCCACGACGAACGCCCTGCATGCCAGGCGCGTTTGTCGCACGAAACGAACTGCAGCAGATCACCGTTCCGCCGAATAAGGAAATGGGCAGACACCCTCATTGAGCTGATCTGCGCAAAGTACGGATGTTCGGTCGGATCGAGCTTATTGGTAAAGAGGTCCTCGATGCCACGCCCACCAAACTGCCCCGGTGGAAGACTGATTGCGTGGATTACCACCAGCGAGACGAGTGTTCCTGCTGGTCGATCGTCGAAGTTCGGCGAATCAATACGGCACGCGCCGTCCATCCACCCATCATGAAAATTCGCGGGTTTTTCACGGGCAGGCGCCGCATCCGTCATTCTTCGATACCTAGGCGCTCGATCCGATAACGCAAGGAGCGGAAAGTGACTCCGAGAGCCCTGGCAGCAGCCGTTCGGTTGAAGCCGGTCTTCGCCAGAGCGTCGAGAATGATTTGACGCTCGACGCGATTCATGTGATCGTCAAGCGTCTCTCCCGCTCTGCAAATACCTTCGTCATTTGGGGTGGAAGCGAGGAGTTGGAGATCGTCAACCTCGATGCGTTTCCCCGCGCAAAGGGCGGTCGCGCGTTCCAGTATGTTCTCGAGTTCGCGGACGTTTCCAGGATACGAATACGCGCATAGGGCGCGCTCCGCTTCCTCGGCAAGCACCGGGGCAGATCCCTCGCAAATGCGGGCAAGTATGGACTCGACGAGAGGGGGGATATCCTCTTGGCGCTCACGCAAAGGCGGCATTCTTAGTTCGATGACATTGAGGCGATAATACAAATCCTGCCGAAACGTTCCTGCATCTACACAATCCTTCAGGTTGCGATGCGTCGCTGAAACGATGCGAACGTCCACAGGCTCTTCGGTCGCCGACCCGACTTTTCGCACTCTCTTTTCCTGAATCGCCCGCAGTAGTTTCACCTGCATCGCAAGAGGCAGATCAGCGACTTCGTCGAGAAACAAAGTTCCTCCTTTAGCCGCCTGGAAGAAGCCTTCCCGATCTGCGTCCGCTCCGGTGAAAGCGCCTTTTCTGTAGCCAAAAAATTCGCTTTCCATCAAGTTTTCGGGAATCGCCCCACAATTGACGGGAACGAATGGGGCCGCGTAGCGAGAGCTTTGCGAGTGAATGAGCCGAGCCGCAAGTTCTTTGCCACTTCCGGACTCGCCAGAAATGTAAACGGGAGCTTGACTACGCGCGAGCTTCTCGATCGTCTCCTGCACGTGCGTAATAGCGGCGGAAGAGCCGATCAGTTGAGCACGACTGTCCCCCACATTGCGGAGGTCTAAATCGCGAGCAGGTAGGTTTATCGCCGACTTGATGAGGGTGCGCAGTTGATCGAGTGCAACCGGTTTTGAAAGGTAATCGAATGCGCCGGCCTTGAGCGCAGCCACGGCATTGTCCGCGCTGCCAAACGCGGTGATTACCGCGACCGGAGTCTCACCATACTCCGCTCCAATCAAGCGCACGATATCGAGCCCGGTTCCGTCGGGCAGCCGCATATCGGTCAGACACAAGCCATAGCGTTCACGAGCAAGAAACACTTTGGCTTCCGCAACCGTCGCGGCGCAATCCGCCGACAGCCCCATGCGGGCCAGCGTCAGATCAAGCAGTTCCCTGATATCCGCTTCGTCGTCGACGACTAGAACCCTTGCCGGTTCTCCCCGCGCCCTGCGCTCTGGCCTGCTCGTCCCTGTCAACTGACCGCCCCCCCGGCAATTCGAAAATCGGCTCCCTGGCCGACATCGCTCTGTACCAAATCCAACTGTGCACCGTTGGCCTCGCAGAGCTCGCGCGCAATATACAAGCCCAAGCCCGTCCCACGGTTATGTGTGGTAAAGAATGGCTCGAAGATCTGCTCGGCATACTTTTCGTCGACACCCTCGCCGTCGTCGACCACATGGATATCGACGACCCCGTGTCGCGTGCCGTCACGTACCTTCACCGTCACACTTCCCTCGAGTCCGCGCGAATGACGCAACGCGTTCCCAATCAGGTTCCAGGTCACCTGATAGAAGTGGGAACGATCGAAAAGGATCGCCCCCTCTCCTTCGATATCCAGCTTGATGATGCCCGAGGATATCGTTTCCTTGAGCGCGTACTCTTCGACGATCGACGGTAACGCCTCTCGCAAATCGACCCGTTCCAGCACGGCCCGATCACGGCGGCCCAACTCGAGGACTTCGCTCACGATGCGTTCGACCCGGCGCGCATTGTCAAGGATGATGCGCAGCAATCGCTCGCTCGTCGGGTCACTCATTTCTTCTTGCAGTAACTCGCCCGCGTGGTTGATGGCGGACAAGGGATTACGTATCTCGTGCGCAATATTCGCGGTAAGACGCCCGAGGGCAGCGAGCTTGAGTTGCCGTGCCTGTTCCTGCACCTGGCTCATGTCCTCGAGAAAAACGAGAACGTCTCGCTCGGAGCTCTCCGTCGCCACGAACCGCGCGCGCAGATGCATTCCACTGGCAGGCGCCCGGACCAACACCTGCTCGTCGCTTTCACGTTCGCACCAATCCGAAAATCCTTGGGCAAGCTCCGTGGAACAATAGACGAGCTTGCGATTCGAAGGATTGGACAGCCCAAGCAACTGCTCTGCGCACGGGTTATGCTGCTTAACCAAGCCGTCGCGGCCAATTACGAGGACGCCATCTTGCATACCCTCGATAACACGCTGTCCAATGACAGTCTGGTTGCGTAAAGCGACTCCCCGCCTACGAGCCAGCTCTTCGTTCGCCACGACGCGTCGTGCCAAAAGGCTGGCCGAACCAGCGACACCAAAGAATCCCGCGCTCAGCAATCCGGCCTGGAAGAAATCGCTGATGTCCGCTTCGCCGATAAGAGCGCGCACGGAATGTTCGAGGAGCACGGCGAGGGTCGCCGTGGCCGCATAAAAAAGCACCAATCGCCCCTGCCCGACAAGCCCGGCACCCGCCAACGTCACGAGCAGCATGGCAGCGAGCCCCGCCCGGATTCCTCCACCGACGTGGCTCAATATAACGAACACCGCGATGTCCACGAGCACGTGGAAGCTGAGCTGCACATTGAAATGACGACGGTAGTAGTGCAACCCAATGAGCGAGAAAGTTGTCGCGAGTAGATAGAGGGTCGTTACCGCCAAATGCAGTAAGCCGCCCGATGGGGTGAAGATGGAGAACGTAGACGGGTGAAGAATGGACGACGTAAAAAGCAGACCTGCGATGCAGAACCGGTACAAGTTGAAGTACCGCAGTGACTTCCAGTACGCATCAGTAAACACGCCAGATCTCATATCGATGCCCGGCATGACGAGTCAGCGAGCACGCCTCACACCAGCTTCGCGCTGATGATTTTCGCAGCAATAGTAGCGACCATCTACCAAGAGGCTTTCGCTGATCGGCTGGTTCACACCGCAGTAAGAGCACTTAACCATCGACTCTGGCGGCCGCGCACCCTTTTCTTGTTCTTGCTTATGGCCGCCTCTCACTGCACGCCGCACAAAGCTGACGGCGACGTAAACCAGGATCAGGAGGATAAGGTATTTCATCGCTGCAGCGATTTGCTAGTAATCGCCACAGCATAGCAGAACTGGGATACGGAGACGTGAAGCAGTCAGGAAGCGGAGAAGTTGGTCAAGCCGAGGAAGCACCTACAGGTTTCCAAGAGGAGCCGAGCCGAAGATGGGCAATAAAAAACCAGCGCAAAGGCTGGCATCGTTCCCTTCCCTACTCTTCGAACCTAACCGACGTTGTTCTTGTGGTCGGGGCGAGAGGATTCGAACCTCCGACTCCTGCGTCCCGAACGCAGTACTCTACCAGGCTGAGCTACGCCCCGACCGAAGCAACGACAGCGCTAGAAGGACCTAGCAACAGCGAAGACGCATAATTCTAGCAAAGAATCTTTATATGGGGAAGCGGGTAAGGCGTTCAACGCATCTGATGCCTTCGCTGCCTCCAGCTCCGCTTGTCTGCGAGTATGGTCAAGTGCCCCCGTCTCACGAATGGCGGCCAATACGGCGGGAAAGTCATCGCGCCCACCGTTCTCGATCGCTCGCCGCACGCTACCCGCCTGCTCCGCAGAACCGTTCTGCATCACGTAAATCAGCGGCAACGTCGGCTTACCTTCGGCCAAGTCGTCCCCAAGGTGCTTGCCCGTCTCGACTTCGGCTCCGGAATAGTCGAGCACGTCGTCTATCAATTGAAAGGCCGTACCCAGATGCATCCCGTACTTGGCCATAGCGATTTCGATCTCGCCCGAACCGTTCCCGACGATGGCGCCCAACTGCGCCGCCGCCTCGAACAGCTTGGCCGTTTTGTATTGAATGACCTGCAGGTAGCGCGCTTCATCGACGTCCGCGTCATGGCAGTTCATCAGTTGGAGGACTTCGCCCTCGGCGATGATGTTTGTAGCGTCGGACAACACTCGCATGACGCGCATGTCGCCAACTTCGACCATCATCTGGAAAGAACGCGAGTACAGGAAATCGCCGACAAGTACGCTGGCGGCGTTGCCAAAAAGGGCATTTGCCGTTTCCCGACCCCGCCTTAGCTCCGATTCGTCGACTACGTCATCGTGCAATAGCGATGCCGTGTGAATGAACTCGATCACCGCCGCTAGCTGATGGTGGTTTTTCCCCCGGTAACCCAGCGCTCCGGCTACGAGCAGGACAAGCGCCGGCCGCAGACGCTTGCCGCCGCTTTGCACGATATACTCGGCCACCTGTCGCACCAATGCGACGTCGGAATCAAGACGTCTGCGGATAACGGCATCGACTGCCGCCATATCAGGGCGAATCAGGTTGTAGAGCTGTTCTAGCTTCACGAAAGTGCCCGCGGCAAAAAAACTTATGAATCTTAGGGGGCGGCCACAGGCCAGTCAAGCTACGAACGATTAACAGTTGATGCGTTCGGGCACGGTGCCGCGGCACGTTTTCTGCCTTTAGTGAAGGGAGAAACACAGCGGCGGCTAATGCCTTCGGTGCCCCATTGACACCATTTCTTCAGAGCCGCGTCACCAAAATACAGGGCACGCCGGCAAATCCTAACCATGACGAACTCTTTGACTATGAATGGGAAATACGTATAATGCACGGTTCTTCGTTTCACTTTAACTTGTTCTTTGGAGTCCAACATGTACGCGGTCATAAAAACCGGTGGCAAGCAGTATCGTGTCGTCGCTGGCGAAAAATTGAAAATAGAACAGATACCGGCAGAGGTTGGCGCAGAAGTGACGCTTGATGAAGTGCTGATGGTTGGCGAAGGAGAGTCCGTGCAAATCGGCGCTCCGCTCGTTGCCGGCGCGACTGTCAAGGCTACTGTGCTCTCGCAAGGCCGTCATGACAAGGTCAAGATCTTCAAGATGCGTCGTCGCAAGCACTATCAGAAGCATCAGGGCCACCGTCAGAATTACACGGAAATCCGCATCGACGGTATTTCGGCCTAACGGAAAGGATACTGAAACATGGCACACAAAAAGGCAGGCGGCAGTTCTCGCAACGGCCGCGAATCGGAATCGAAACGGCTTGGCGTCAAGCGTTACGGTGGTGAAGCTGTTTTGGCCGGCAACATTATCGTTCGCCAGCGCGGTACGGAATTCCACCCAGGCGAAAACGTCGGCGTGGGCAAGGACCATACGCTGTTCGCTCTCGTGGACGGGCAAGTGCAGTTCACGCTGAAAGGCGCGAAGCAGCGCCGCACCGTGAGCATCGTCCCGGCAGCCTAGGCTACGACACGGCAAGATTGCGGTTCCGCTCCGCCATGGCGGCAGAAAGCCCTATCCTTGCGATAGGGCTTTTTCGTTTTTAGTCCTGACAAACCACGAGACAGCGCAATGAAGTTCATCGACGAGGCAAAGATTCACGTCGCGGCCGGCGATGGGGGCAACGGCGTCGCCTCGTTCCGGCGTGAAAAGTACGAGCCCGAAGGCGGCCCCGATGGCGGCGATGGAGGCCGGGGCGGAAGTGTTTATGCGGTGGCCGACCGCAACCTGAACACGCTGATCGAGTTCCGCTATACGCGCAAGTACCTCGCGCAACGCGGCGAGAATGGCGCATCGAGCGACCGTTACGGCAAGGGCGGCAAGGATATCGTCCTCCACGTGCCGGTGGGCACGGTCATCACTGACGTCAACAGCACCGAGATCGTAGCGGACCTCAACACCGACGGGAAAAAGGTCACGCTCGCCAAGGGAGGACGAGGCGGCCTGGGCAATATCCACTTCAAGTCGAGCGTCAACCGCGCACCCAGGCAGTTTACAAAAGGAGACCCGGGCGAAGAGCGCGATCTGCAGCTCGAATTGCGCGTTCTTGCAGACGTCGGGTTGCTTGGTCTTCCCAATGCCGGCAAGAGCACGTTCATCCGCGCCGTATCCGCAGCACGACCAAAGGTCGCCGACTATCCGTTTACGACGATGCACCCGAACCTCGGCGTGGTCCGCGTCAGCGAGAACAAGAGCTTTGTCATCGCCGACATCCCCGGCCTGATCGAAGGCGCGGCCGAGGGGGCTGGGCTCGGGATACGGTTCCTGAAACACCTTGCTCGCACACGCATCCTGCTGCACATCGTCGACCTCGCGCCTCCGGACCCGGAAGCCGACCCGGTCCGCGACGCGAAAGCGATCATCCGTGAGTTGGAGAAGTACAGCCCGGAACTTGCGGCAAAACCGCGCTGGCTGATACTCAACAAACTCGATTTGATTCCCGAGGAGGAAAGGAAAACGCGCGTGGATGCTTTTCTTGCCGCTTACGGCAAGGGCGAGAACGCGCCGCATTTCCTCATCAGCGCGATCAGCGGCGACGGCTGCCGCCCCGTGATTTACGCGCTTCAGGACGCTCTCGATAAGCTGCCACAACACAACGCAGAAGCGATGCCGGACAACGACGACCAGTTTCCTGAATTCCCCGAAGAAGATACAAGCGAATAGCGATGACTACTACATGCATTGCAGAGGCAAAGAGATTCGTCATCAAGGTGGGATCGGCCCTCGTCACTAATAACGGAGAGGGGCTGGACCACGAAGCCATCAACGAATGGGCGAAGCAAATCGCCCGACTCAGGGAACAAGGCCGGCAGGTCGTACTCGTCTCGTCGGGCGCCATCGCTTGCGGAATGCAACGACTGGGTTGGAAGGCGCGGCCCAAAGCCGTCCACGAATTGCAAGCATGCGCCGCGGTAGGGCAGATGGGATTGGTCGAAGTATATGAACGCGCCTTTAGCGACCACGGATTGCACACGGCGCAGATTCTGCTCACTCACGAGGACTTGGCCGACCGCAAGCGCTACCTGAATGCCCGCTCAACCCTGGCAACGTTACTCGATTTAGGCGTCGTTCCAATCATCAACGAGAACGACACGGTGGTTACCGACGAAATCAAGTTCGGCGATAACGACACGCTGGGCGCTCTCGTCGCTAATCTGATCGACGCCGACTGTCTCGTGATCCTGACGGATCAGCAGGGTCTGTTCACTGCCGATCCGCGCAAAGACCCCACGGCAACTTTGGTCAGCGAAGGCCGTGCTGGCGATCCGGCGCTGGAGGCAATGGCCGGTGGCGCAGGAACACAGTACGGCAAAGGCGGCATGATCACCAAGATCATCGCTGCGAAACGCGCCGCGAACAGCGGTGCCCACACGATCATCGCCAGCGGACGGGAGCCGGACGTGATGCCCCGGTTGGCTGTGGGGGAATCGATTGGAACGCTGTTAGTCTCGGCCACGCAGCCCTTGAATGCACGCAAACAATGGCTTGCGGATCACCTGCAATTGAGTGGAAAGCTTGTGCTCGATGGTGGCGCGGTCAAAGCACTGCACGAAGGGAAAAGCCTGTTGCCGATTGGCGTGATTGAAGTCCAGGGAGAATTCGAGCGTGGCGCGGCCGTCGCTTGCGTCTCAGAAGAAGGAACGGAGATTGCCCGCGGCCTCGCCAATTATGGCAGCAGCGACTCACGGCGCATCGCGCGGCACTCGAGCCAAGATATCGAGAAAGTTCTAGGCTACTCCGAAGAGCCGGAGCTCGTTCACCGCGACAATCTCGTGCTTTGCTGAGACGAAAAGGGCGGACGGCGTCCTTATCGTCCTTCAGTTTCGTGGGCGCATTCTCCACCGCTCACTGAATTTTTCCCGTCTTTGCTGCAGGTATAGATAACGGCAGGCTTTAAGCCTGCCGTTGGTTCTTACGATCTCAGCTCATCCACTTGAGCGGACCCATGACGATCTGGGGGAAGACGACGAGGAGGAACATGACGATCGTCTGGGCGATCATGAAGGGGACGACGCCGCGGATGGCACCGCTCATGGGGATGCGCGCCACGCC